>CAWDER010000023.1:0-198569 GCA_963801345.1 Bryobacteraceae bacterium | reverse complement strand
GCCGGCCGAACGTGACGGCGGACGCGGCGCGCTGTGCCTCAAAAGCGGCAATGCGGTGATCCTGCGCGGCGGCTCCGACAGTTTCCATTCCTCGGCGGCGATCCACGCCTGCCTTGTCGCGGGGTTGAAGGAAGCGGGCCTGCCGGAGGCCGCCATCTCCCGCGCGCCCTTCGCCTCGCGCGCCGCGGTCGGCGCGATGCTCGAGGGCCTCGACGGCTCGATTGACGTCATTGTGCCGCGCGGCGGCGAAGAGCCTCGTCGACCGCGTTCAGCGCGAGGCGCGCGTGCCGGTTTTCGCCCATCTCGAAGGCATCGTGCACATCTATCTGTCGACCGCGCGGCCGACCTGGAGAAGGCGACAAAAATCCTGGTCAACGCCAAGATGCGGCGCACTGGAGTCTGCGGCGCGGCCGAGACGCTGCTCGTCCATCGCGACGCCGCGCCGGCGATGCTGAAGCCGCTGATCGCGGCGCTCCTCGACGCCGGCTGCGCGGTGCGCGGCGATGCGGCCGCGCGCAAAACGGACCCGCGCGTGACGGCCGCGACCGAGGAGGACTGGCGCACCGAATATCTCGACGCGATCATCTCCGCGCGCCTCGTGGACGATCTCGACGCGGCCATCGACCATATCGAGACTTACGGCTCGCATCACACCGACTGCATCCTCACCGAGGACAAGGCGGCGGCGGAGAAATTCCTCAAGGAAGTCGAATTCGGCGATCGTGCTGCACAACGCCTCGACCCAGTTCGCCGACGGCGGCGAGTTCGGCTTCGGCGCCGAAATCGGCATCGCCACGGGGCGCATGCATGCACGCGGGCCGGTCGGCGTCGAGCAGCTCTGCACGTTCAAATATCGCGTGCGGGGCGAGGGGCAGACGCGGCCGTAAAGCCCCCTCCGCCTCCCGGGCAATCTTTTGGTCGCCCGTCAAGGCCCGGCTTCGCCATTTCAGCAGTCTGGCTTTGTAGTGTGACCGCCGTCACAGGCTTGTGTCTTGCGTAAACGTCCGCAGCTCCTATATGCGTTGCACAAGAAATGTTCGCTCCTGCACAAAACAAGGCCAACCTGATCAAAACCATGACTGACAAGAAGTCTTTGCGCTCATCGTACGCGCCCGCCTACACGCGCGACAACCTTTGCGCCCGGGTTCGCGCCCCTCAACAGCTATGGGCTGACCGGGCGTCAGCTCCGCTCTGGCCGGCGGCCTCTCGGCGCTTGCCAGCCTGTCGAAGCACGCGCTCTGCGCGCTGCGTATCCGGGCCTGCGACTGACCCTGCGTCAGCCGAGGCGCTGGATAAGCGCCATCGCGGCCAGCGGATTGCGGGCCTTGAACCCGCTGATCACATACAGAAACACGTCCCGCGCCTCCGGCTTCGCCGGGGGCGCGGCCCGTTTGAGGCCCGGCGCTGCGTCGCCGCGCGCCCAGGCTTTCGTTCCCCCGGCCCCCGGCCCAGAGATCGAGCGCCTTGGGAGGATAGCCGAGCTTCTCGTCCTCCGTCGTTCCCATGATGCGCGCGTAAACATAAGGCGCGGTCACGTCGGCGATCTGCGGATATTTGCCGTCGGCGGCGATGATGACGCCGACGCCGCGCTCGCGCGCGAGCGTAACGAAATCCGGCGCGCAGAAGCTCTCGTGGCGCACCTCCACCGCGTGGCGGATCGCACGCCCGTCGACCGATTTCGGCAGAAGGTCGAGGAAAGCGGAGAAATCGTCCGGCTCGAAGCGCTTGGTCGTGGCGAACTGCCAGGGGACCGGCCCTGGAGCTTGCCCTTGAGTTCCGTCACGCCACTCTTGAAAAACCGCTCGATCGAGGGCGCCGCCTCCGCCAGCACGCGCCGGTTGGTCGCAAAGCGCGGCCCTTTGACGGAGAAGACGAAGTCGTCCGGCGTGGCGTCCCGCCATTTGCGAAAGCTTTCGGGCGTCTTCGAGCCGTAATAGGTGCTGTCGATCTCGATCGAGGTGAGATGGGAGGCGGCGTATTCGAGTTCGCGCGCCTGCGCCACGCCCTTGGGATAGAACGCTCCGCGCCACGGCGCTAGTTCCAGCCGCCGACGCCGACCCGGATCCGTCCCGCCTTTGCCTCGGCCATTGTCGCCTCCGTGAGACGTGATGTCAGGCGCGCGCGAGCGGCGCGACCTTTCCTGAGTGAGCGCCACAAGGTCGGCCGGGGTCAAGCGGAAGACCGCGTTCGGCGTCCCGGCCGCCGCCCAGATCTCGCTGAGCGCCATCAGCGCCTCGTCGATGAGCGTGACCGGCGCGATCGCGTGGCCGACGGGCGGGATCCCGCCGATGGCGAAGCCGGTGCTCTCGCGCACGAACTCCCGGGTCGGCGCGCGCAACCTTGTCGCCGATCAGGCGCCGACCTTCTTCTCGTCGACCCGGTTGACGCCCGAGGCGATGACCAGCACCGGCTTGCCGGCCGCCGAGCGGAAAACGAGCGACTTCGCGATCTGCGCCACCGTGCAGCCGATGGCGGCCGCGGCCTCCTCGGAGGTGCGGGTGCTCGCGTCGAACTCCAGCACCGCGAAGCGGGCCCCAAGCGCGGCCTGGACCTTGAGAGCGGAGGAGCGACGGCGGGCTTCATCGAGAGGCCTTCAATACGAACCAAAGCCGCGCGCCATCGCGGCGGCGGCGAGCGGAATGAGGGCGAACAATCCGGCTTCCGCGTACAGTATCTTGCGCAGGCGCGCGACGTCCTTCTTCGGCGGCCTGAAGTTCTGATCAGCCCGGACAGCGCGGCGCCAGACGATGAAGGAATAGGTCGGGGCGGCGGAAATCACCGCGACCGTCACGAAGAGCCCCATCTTGATCCAGAAGAAGACGTTGGCGAGATAATAGCCGGCGCCCTTCGCCGCGAGGAAAATGCGCAGAAGGCCGGCCGCCAGCGCCGCCGTCGCCATGAGGCCGAACCAGGCGTCGGATCCGCGCCAGTTTCAGCGCCGTGCGGTCGTCGATGATGCTCGCCGTCAGCGCAAGCTCCGCCGCGAGGATGCCGGCGAGGAAAAGACCGCGAAGGTGGTGAAGGCTCGCGAGCAGCCAGTCGAGGATCATGCCCGCATGTCTTAGCCGCGCGTCGCGTCCGCTGCCAGCCCCGCGCTCCTGGCCGATTTGCGTGTCGCCGAGGCTTGCGGCCTCGGGTCCGCGACGGTACTTAGACGCGCGCCTCTGACAGGGGAAGTTCGACGCCGATGAAAAAAGTCTACGCCAACGCCGAGGAGGCGCTCGCCGGTTCGATCAAGGACGGCATGACCATCATGTCGGCGGATTCTGGGCTCTGCGAAATCCCGGAGACGCTGATCGAAGCGGTCAAGAACTCCGGCGCGAAGGACCTCACCGTCATCTCCAACAATGCGGGCGTCGATGGTATCGGCCTTGGCGTCCTGCTCGAGACGGGGCAGATCCGCAAGATGATCTCGAGCTATGTCGGCGAGAACAAGACCTTCGCCAATCTCTATCTGTCCGGCCAGCTCGAGCTCGAATTCAATCCGCAGGGCACGCTCGCCGAGCGCATCCGCGCGGGCGGGGCCGGCATCCCGGCCTTCTTCACCCGCACCGGCCTCGGCACGATCGTCTCCGAAGGCAAGGAAATCCGCGATTTCAACGGCGAAGCCTTCGTCATGGAGACCGGCCTCGTCGCCGATATCGCTCTCGTGCACGCCTGGAAGGGCGATGCCGAAGGCAACCTCGTGTACCGGAAGACGGCGCGCAACTTCAATCCGATGATGGCGACCGCCGCCAGGCTCACGATCGCCGAAGTGGAGCAGTCTCGTGCAGCCGGGCGAGATCGACGCCGGACCACATCATGACGCCCGGCATCTATGTGCAGCGGATCGTCCACGCTCCGAGCGCCGAGAAGCGAATCGAGCAACGCACGACGCGCAAGCGCGAAGCCGCCTGACATCCGAGGAGACGACAAATGCCCTGGACCCGCGACCAGATGGCGGCCCGCGCCGCCAAGGAGCTGAAGGACGGCTTCTACGTCAATCTCGGCATCGGCATCCCGACGCTCGTATCGAACTATATCCCCGAAGGCATGAGCGTGCAGCTCCAAAGCGAGAACGGCATGCTGGGCATGGGGCCTTTTCCCTACGAGGGCGAGGAAGATCCTGACCTCATCAACGCCGGCAAGCAGACCGTCACCCAGCTCCCCACGACGAGCTTCTTCTCAAGCGCCGATTCCTTCGCGATGATCCGCGGCGGCCATATCGATGTCGCGATCCTCGGCGCGATGCAGGTCGCCGAGAATGGCGACCTCGCGAACTGGATGATTCCCGGCAAGATGGTCAAGGGAATGGGCGGCGCGATGGATCTCGTCGCGGGCGTCAAGCGCATCGTCGTCGTCATGGAGCACTCGGCCAAGGACGGCCCGAAGCTCCTGCATCATTGCAACCTGCCGCTGACGGGCGCGAAAGTCGTCGATCTCGTGATCACCGACCTCGGTGTCTTCACGATCGACAAGCACGGGCTGCGCGGCATGGCGCTCATCGAGCTCGCGCCGGGCGTGACGCTGGACGAGATCGCCGCCAAGACCGAAGCGACGTATCGCATCGCTCTGAACTGAGGCGCCAGTCCCGCTCGCAGAGCTGACCGCCACTTTCGCCCCGCGAGTCTTCTCTTTTGGAGGCGAAAGCGGGCGGAAATCGCTTCACGCCTCGATGAAGGCGAGAAGGTCCGCGTTGATCGTCTCGGCCTCCGCCGTGATCATGCCGCGCGGAGTGGAGAATGACGCCCGCTTACGGCGCGCCGGCAATCAAGGGCCGTGACAGGAAGGGGCTAGGGCTGCGCGTTCATGTCCATCATCGGCGGCATCATATTGCCGTTGAGGTGGTACATGATCCAGATCGAGCCTGCGATGACAATGCCGACGATCATCACGCCGAACGCGAGCGCAAGCGCATTGTCGTGTTGTCCGGCCCCGTCGTGATGTGCAGGAAGAAGGCCAGATGCACGCCCATCTGGCCGACGGCGAGCGCGGCCAGCGCCATGATGACGCCGGGCCGTAGATCCAGCTCGTGCCGCTCGCCACCCAGAAGGACGCGACCGTAAGGAGCGCTCCGCGAGGCCGAGGCCGATCAGGTAATTGATGACTTCGGCCCTGACGCTCCGCTCATGCGGATCGGGATCGCCAGGGGCGCTGTCGAGGATCTCGTCGCGAAGACCGAATTCGTTCTCGCTCATCGGAGCGTTCCCAAAAGATAGACGTTGGTGAAGATACCGACCCAGATGATGTCGAGCGCGTGCCAGAAGAGCGCGAAGCACATGGCGCGCCGCAGAATGTCGTCGCGGAAGCCCTTCGCCCAGAACTGCGCCATCATCGTGCCGAGCCACAGAAGGCCGACCGTCACGTGCGTGCAGGCCGTGCAGGCCGACCAGCGCGAAGAAGGCCGAAAGGAAGGCGCTGCGGCCGGGACCCGCGCCTTCCGCCAGCATATGCGCGAATTCGTTCAGTTCGAGCGCCAGGAAGCCGAGGCCCAGAACGCCGGTGACAAAATAGCCACCCGCGTCCACAGCATGTTGCGCACATTGGTCGCGATCGCCGCCATGCCGCAGACGAAACTCGACAGCAGCAGGAGCGCGGTTTCCCACCCGACGGTCGTAAGGTTGAAGAGCTGTTGTCGGCCCCGGCCCTCCGGCGGTCGCCTGCGAGAGCACGGCATAGGCCGCATAGAACCCCGAAAACATGATGAAGTCGGAGAGGAGGAAGATCCAGAAGCCGTATCCGGTGACGATGCGCTTCGTCGCTGGCCCCGTGAAGCCGCCGTCCGGCTCGACGCGCGCGCCCACCTTGTGAGGGTCGCGCTCATGGTGCGACGGCGGCCCCGTGTATTTGACGGGTGTGATGCCCTCCTCACGCCCCTCGACCAGCGCGATGCGGGCCCTGCGCCGTTCGCCATCGATCCGCGCGAGTCCTCCGCGTGCAGTTCATATTCGGAATGGTCGCGCCAGGCAAGCGACAAAGGTCGCAAAGGCGCCGACAAGTCCGATGATGACCATCCACCAGATCTGCCAGATCAGCGCGAATTCGGTGACGGTCGCGAAAAAGGCCACCACGATACCCGTGGGGCTGTTCCGCGGCAGTTCGATCGGCCTGTATTCGGGCAGATCGGTCAGCCTGCGGTTCGCGATCGCCAGCTGCTTGATGCCCGATAGGCTTCTTCGTTCGTGACGTTCGGCATCACCGCGAAATTGAAGGCAGGCGGCGGCGAGGCAGTGATCCATTCGAGCGTGCGCCCGTCCCAAGGATCGCCCGCGTCCGATCCCGCAGCGCATCGCGATTGCGGATGGAGACAATGAGTTCGATCACCTGGCAAGCGATTCCGCAGAGGATCAGCACGGCGCCGAAAGCCGCCACGATCAGCCAGGGATGCCATTCCGCGACGTCGTAATGCTGCAGCCGGCGCGTCATGCCTTCTAGGCCGAGCACGTAGCGGCATGAACGCCACGTAGAAACCGATGACCCAGAACCAGAAGGCCGCGGTCCCCCACCGTTCGTCGAGCTTGAAGCCGAACGCCTTCGGGAACCAGTAGGCGTAACCCGCGAAGCCCGCGAACAAAACGCCGCCGATGATGACGTTATGGAAGTGCGCGACGAGGAACAGAGACATCTGCAGGACGAAATCCGCGGGCGGGACCGCGAGCAGCACGCCCGTCATTCCGCCGACCACGAAGGTGATGATGAAGGCGACCGACCACATCATCGGGAGATGATAGCGGATCCGCCCACCCCACATCGTGAAGAGCCAGTTGAAGACCTTCACGCCTGTCGGCACCGCGATGATCATCGTCATCACGCCGAAGAAGCCGTTGACGTCGGCGCTCGCCCCCATCGTGAAGAAATGGTGAACCCAGACGAGGAAGGAGAGGACGCAGATCGCCATCGTGGCGACGATCATGGAGCGGTAGCCGAACAGCGGCTTCGACGAAAACGTCGAGATGACCTCGGAAAAAATGCCGAAAGCCGGCAGGATCAGGATGTAGACCTCCGGATGCCCCCACGCCCACACGAGGTTGACGAACATCATGGCGTTGCCGCCCATGTCGGTCGTGAAGAAGTGGAAGTCGAGGTACCGGTCGAGCAGCAGCATCGCCAGCGTCGCGGTCAGGATCGGGAAGGCCGCGACAATCAGCAGGTTCGCGGCTAGCGCCGTCCAGCAGAAGATCGGCATGCGCGTCAACGTCATGCCCGGAGCGCGCACCTTCAGGATCGTCGTGATGAAATTGACGCCTGTAAGGAGCGTGCCTATGCCCGATATCTGAAATGCCCACAGGTAATAGTCGACGCCGACTCCGGCGAGAAGCGCAACTCGGAGAGCGGAGGGTAGACGAGCCATCCCGTCTTCGCGAACTCGCCGACGAACAGCGAGATATTGACCAGCAGCACGGCCGATGCGGTGAGCCAGAACGACACCGAGTTGAAAGTCGGAAAGGCGACGTCGCGGACGCCAAGTTGCAGCGGCACCGCGAAGTTCATGAGCCCGATCATGAACGGCATCGCCACGAAAAAGATCATGATCGTGCCGTGAGCCGAGAAGATCTGGTTGTAATGCTCCGGCGGAAGATAGCCCTGCGAATGGAAGGCGATCGCCTGCTGCGCGCGCATCATGATGGCGTCCGCGAAGCCGCGGATCAGCATCACGAGCGCGAGAAGGCAACACACGACGCCAATGCGCTTGTGATCGACGGATGTGATCCACTCGTTCCAGAGATAGGGCCAGTAGCCCTTGATCGTCACCCAGGCGAGAACTGCGACCGCGACGATGATAACGACGATCGAGACGGCAAGTGGAATCGGCTGGTCGAACGGGATCGCCGACCAGGTCAGTTTACCAAGCATTACAAACCCTCGCGCGACCGCCGTCCCGGCCCACACCACGCCCAGAGCGCGTCGTCCGTGGCGACGGAAGGCGGACGTACGGTCTCGTATCGATGATGATGTCGACGCTCGTACAGTCCCACGAACCAGAAGCCCGGGTAGTAGTAAAGGAACGGGCTGTCGGTCCATACCAAGCCTCGAATAAGGGGGCCGATCCACGGCGCCACGATGAGCAGCATTACGAGAACGGCCATCAGTACGGTCTGAATCACCACCGATACGCGCCGGAACAGCGTCCCGCTCAGAACCGTGACCAGCACACCCTGCACCGCTGCCGCGGCCAGAGCCGCCCAGAGCCCCGCCGCCACCACCACCACCAGGTGGATGAACATGATCCAAAGTGAATTCCCTCGGGTGTCCAGGCTCGGCCACATCAGCACCCCAAAGAAGTTCATGTCCAGCAGGAAGAGCCCGAGAAAGAACGCCAGCGCCGCCATCTTGGCGACGAAAAGCGTCCTCAGCGGGATGGGCAGGGGCGTCAGGATCTGGTAGTCGCGCCGGTCGGGAAAGAGCGCATCCCATTCGAAGACCATGACGAATCCCATCACAATCATCGAGAAGGACACGAAGAAATTGCGCCCGGCCACCAGTTCCCAACGCACCATTACCATTGGCTGACACATGAGGATGAAGAATGCGGTCGGCACTGCCAGAAAGCCCATCAGTTGGATGACGTTGGTTTCCGGCTCTCCTCCAGGCGACAGTGCTTCCCTGTCGAAGAAGCGGTCGAAGAAGTGACACGCCAGGAGATAGATTGTCCCCCTCTTCCGCTCGGTCAGTCGTGGCAGCACGCCTGATAGACGCCAAACACAGGGGTCTTGTTCCCAATTCGACGATGCAGGGGGGAACAAATCCGGGACGCGGAGCGTCTCTACCAATCTATGAAACAGATACTTGTCTTGTTGTTGTTTTCGGTCTTGGCCCTTCCGGCTGCCGATCTTTCTGGCAATTGGCCGGGGATGCTGGAAACCGCGAGGGGAGTCGACGACCACAACCTGACCTTGCGGCAAAGCGGCAATACGCTCACGGGCACAATCGCATTCAGTCGTGGAAAGTGGGACCTTCAGAACGTTAAGCTGGATGGGCAGAAGCTCACCTTTGACATCACCATGTCCGGCGCCACGCCGTGGGTGCTCTCCTACGACCTGCAAGTGGCCGGCGATGAAATCGCCGGGAAGGTTTCGGCCAAGCAAGGCCAGTTTCCCGGAGGCAAGGTCAGATTCAAGCGCGAGAAATGATGCCTGCTTGTCGAGCAGTGCCCGGAATTCGCCTCGGAGCGGCTATTGCTCTCCTGACGTGCGCGGCTCTGGCGCAGGGACAGGATCTCGCCATCACGCATGTCACGGTGATCGACACGGAGGCTGGCCGCGCCCAGCGTGACATGACGGTCCTCATTTCCGGGGACCACATCGCAGCGGTCGCAGAATCCCGCCGCCTCCAGCCGCCGCGCGGCGCGCGGACTGTCGATGGGCAGGGCAAGTTCCTGATTCCCGGCTTATGGGACATGCACGTGCACATGCTTGCCACTTGGGATCGCGCGGCGATCGACAGCGCGGCCTGGACCTTCTACGCGCCGAACTTCATCGCCAACGGCGTCACGGGGGTCCGCGGCATGTGGGACTCGCTCCCGACGGTTCAGAAGCTGCGCGCGGAGATTGCCTCGGGCCGCGTGGCGGGGCCTCGCGTGGTCACGTCCGGCAACATGCTCGATGGAGACCCTCCTTCCGTGCCCGGCGCGATCGCCTGCGCCGATGCTCAACGGGGCCGCGCGGCCGTGGACCAGATGAAGCGCGAAGGATCCGACTTCGTGAAGGTCTACTCCGGTCTATCGCGCGACGCCTACTTCGCCATCGCCGATCAGTCCAGGAAAGCCGGTCTTCCGTTCGCGGGCCACGTCCCCAACAGCGTCACTGCCGCCGAAGCCTCGGATGCCGGACAGAAGAGTATCGAGCACCTGCTCGGGGTCTTCGTCTCCTGCTCCTCGCGAGAATCGGAGTTCGCCGGAAGCGTAGCGAATTTCGGCGCGCCGCTGCGCGCTGCCGCCGAGTCCTACGATTCGCGGAAGGCCGCCGCGCTCTTCGCGAGATTCGTAAAGAACGGCACCTGGCAGACCCCCACCTTGGCCGCGCTGCGGTCCGCGGCGTACTTCGGCGACGCCGGGTATATGAAGGACGACCGGCTGTCTCAACTCCCTCCCGTGATTCTCGAGTTCTGGAAAGCCGGTGGAATGGGAATGAGCGCCGCCGACGATCCCCCCGCGCGCCGGCGGCAATTCGACCGCGAGCTTACCTTGGTGGGCGCCATGCAGAAAGCCGGAGTCAAGATCCTGGCGGGCACCGACACTCCCAGTCCCTACGTCTTCCCCGGCACTAGTTTGCACGATGAGTTGGAGCTGCTCGTGAAAGCCGGCCTCACGCCGCTCCAGGCGCTGCAGGCCGCGACCCTGCGGCCCGCCGAGTATCTCGGCATGGAGGCACGGCTGGGCACCATCGCTCCTGGGAAGCTGGCCGACCTGGTCCTGCTGTCGGACGATCCGCTGGTGGACATCGCCAATACCAGACGCATCGAAGCCGTGATCCAAAACGGCAGGCTCTACCAAAAGCCCGATCTACAGCGCATGCTGGGACAGCGGTAGGACAGGCGGTTTCGCCTGTCCTAGCCGGCGTTACTATAAGAGCCATGAACATCGGTGTGCTGCGCGAAACGCAGGACTCCGAGCGGCGGGTGGCGCTCACGCCTCCCGTGGCGCGGAAACTAGTGGAAAGCGGCAACCCGGTCTGGGTGGAGAAGGGCGCCGGCGAACGGGCGATGTTTCGCGACGACGAGTACATCGGCGCCGGAGCCCGCATCGCCTACTCGCAGGAGGAAGTGATCCACCGCAGCCAGTTGCTGCCGAAGGTCGCCGTTCCCACTTCCGAGGAGGCCGCTCTCTTCCAGCACGGAACCACGGTGATGGCCTTCTACCACCTGGCGGTAAAGAGCCGGAATCTGGTGGAACGCTTGATCGAGCGCTCGATTACGGCGATCGGATACGAGGTCATCGAATCCGACCAGGGCCGGCTGCCCGTGCTGGCCGCGATCAGCGAGATCGCCGGCCAGATGTCGATCTCGGTGGCGGCGCAGCTTCTCCGATCGACCTCGGGGGGACGCGGAATCTGGCTGGGTGGCAGCCCGGGATTGGAGCCGGCGCACGTCGTGATTCTCGGGGCGGGTAGCCTCGGGACCAGCGCGGCGCGGGCGGCATCGGCCGCGGGGGCCCGGGTCACGCTGCTGGACATCGACGAGGAGAAGCTGAGCCGCGTGTCGGCGGACCTGCCCCAGGCGACGACGGGTTTGGCGGACGAGGAGTCGATTGCGGCGGCCGCAGCTTCCGCGGATGTGCTGATCGGTGCGGTGCTGGTGGCGGGACGCAGAGCGCCTCATCTGGTGACGCGACAGATGGTGGAGAGCATGCAGCGGGGTTCGGTGATCATCGATGCCTCCATCGACCAGGGCGGGTGCGTCGAAACCAGCCGCCCGATGGCACTGGCCGACCCGCCCTATCTCTACCACGGGGTGGTCCACTACGCGGTGCCCAACATGACCGCGGACATGAGCCGGAGCGCCAGCATGGCTTTGGCGCGGGCGCTGTTTCCGTACCTGCAGCAGATTGCGACGGACGGCGTGCGGGCCGCGCTGGCCGCTTCCCCGGAGTTGCGGCGCGGCGCGTATACCCACGCCGGCGCCTGCGTGCGCCGCAGCCTGGCCGAGGCACTCGGATTTCACTGGACACCCGAGGCGGGAGAGACCGCACAGGAGCCACAAGCATGAGCTGGATGGACGAATACCGAGCCAGGCTGAAGCCGGCGGACGAAGCCCTTAGCGTGGTGCAATCCGGCCAGCGGGTCTACGTCCACCAAGGCTGCGCGGAGCCCGAGGATCTGATCAAAGCCATGGTCCGGCGCGCCCCCGAGCTGTGGGACGTGGAAGTGATGCACCTGGCCACGATGGGCAGCGCCGACTACACCAAGCCCGAGTACGAAGGCCACTTCCGCCACAACACCTGCTTCATCGGGGCCAACGTCCGCGAGGCGGTGCAGGCGGGGCGCGCCGATTACATCCCCATCTTCCTTCACGAGATCGAAGAGCTGTTCAGCAGCGGCGTCATGCCCATCGACGTGGCGCTGATTCAGTGCTGCCCGCCGGACCACTACGGCTACATGAGCCTGGGCACCGGCATCGACGTTACGCTCACGGCCGCCAAGCACGCCCGGCACCTGATCGTGGAGGTCAACGACCAGTGTCCGCGGACCCTCGGGGACTCCTTCCTCCACGTGAACAAGGCCGACGCTATCGTGGAAGCGTCGCATCCGCTTGCCGAGTACAAGAAGCAGGAAGTGACCGATTTGCACCGGGCCATCGCGCGCCACGTGGCCAACTTGATCCCCGACGGGGCCACGCTGCAAACGGGCATCGGCGGCATTCCGGACGCCGTTCTGCTCATGCTCGCCGGCCACAAGGACCTGGGCGTGCACACCGAGATGTTCTCCGACGGCGTGATCGACCTGATTAAGAGCGGCGTCATCAACAACGAGAAGAAGACCCTTCACCCCCACAAAGTGATCTCGGGGTTCGTGCTCGGGACCAAGCCGCTGTTCGACTTCATCCACGACAACCCGATCTTCGAATTCCACCCCACGGCCTACGCCAACGACCCGTTTGTCATCGCCCAGAACGACCGCATGGTGGCCATCAACTCGGCCGTCGAGGTGGATCTCACCGGGCAGGTCTGTTCCGACTCGGTCGGGCACCTCCCCTACAGCGGCGTCGGCGGCCAGGTGGATTTCATCCGCGGCGCCGCGCGCTCAAAAGGGGGCGTGCCGGTCATCGCCCTGCTTTCCACGGCGAAGGATGGGACCGTGTCGCGCATCACCCCCGAGCTGAAACCCGGCGCCGGGGTGGTGACTTCGCGAGCCGACGTTCACTACGTGGTCACGGAGTACGGGGTGGCGTATCTGCACGGGAAGAACCTGCGCCAGCGCGCCGAGGCCCTCATCGCTATCGCCCATCCGGATTTTCAGGACGAGCTGACCGCCGAGGCCATCCGTCTGGGCCTGCTCAGAGGCGCATCCGTCAAACGCTGACTCGCAACCAGGGACAGTACACGCAATCCCCATTTCTATTGGCGCCGGGAAATGGGAATTGCGTGTACTGTCCCTGGTTAGACGCTGACGACGGGGCACGGCGACTGGCGGATGATCGAGTAGGCGTTGGTCCGAAGACGGCCGAACACGCCGGCCGCGGAGCCCCTTCCGACGGGGCACGGCGACTGGCGGATGATCGAGTAGGCGTTGGTCCGCAGACGGCCGAACATGCCGGCCGCGGAGCCCCTTCCCACCACCAGCACATCCGCTCCCAAACGCTGGGCCGCCGTACACACCACGCGCGGCGCGTCCCCGTCCTCGATCAGCACCTCGGGCTTCGCGCCGGCCTCGTCCGCCAGCTTGGCGATTTCCAGCCTGGCCTGCTCGGCAAGGCTGACCCGCCACTCGGGATCGAAGTACTCGCCGGTCCGCCCCTCGATCGAAGGCGTGGCATGAATGAGCCAGAGCCGCGCGTCGCAGGACGACGCGAACCAGGCCGCCCACTGCAGCGCCGGCGCGCTATGCGCGCTCAGATCCACGCCCACCAGGACGTTGCGAAAAGCGATCTTGTCGATCGGTGGCGCTTCCTCCAGGTGAATGCCGGTCCACACCGGACAGTCGGCGTCGTGCAACACCTTGGCGGCCACCGACCCCAGGATGAAGCGGCGAAACGGACCGTAGCCGTGGGTGGGCATCAGGATCAGATCCATCTGCTGGGCGTGCGCGTACGCGACAATCTCGCCGGCCGGATCTCCATCGAGCAGCACCCGCTTCACCCGCAAAGTGGCGAGTTCGTCGGCCAGCACGGCATCGAGGTCCTGACGGACCTGCCTCGAACGGGCGGCGTAGAGCTCGTTCAATACGGAGCCGCCTACCTCGAGTGCGCTGAACTCGTAGTGCGGCGGCGGGAGCACGTGCAGAAGCGTGACTTCAGCGCCGTACCGCGCGCCGAGCGCTTCCGCGTAGCGGGCCGCTCCATGACACCGTCCCGAGAAATCGACCGGCAGAAGGATCTTCTTCAGAGACGCCATCTCAAGCCTCCCTCCGCACACAGCCTATCAGTTTCAGGAATCTATTGCTTGGCGGGCGCGGGGCCCAAACCCAGGTCGGTGAGGATCTTGGGCGCAGCTTCATCCATCGCCAACATCTGGTGGCAACTGTTGCAGTCTTGCGTCACCGAAGACCCCTTCGGGCTGGAGTGCTGGTCGTCGTGACAACGGAAGCAGCCTGGGAAATCCGTATGGCCCACATTATTCGGATAATTGCCCCAGGTCAGCTTCATGGCCGGGAATACGTTGCGGTTGTAGATCGCCACAACCGCGCCGGCCGAGCGTTCGATCTCCGCCCGGCGCGCACTGTAGACCTCGGCGTAGCTCTCCCGGTAATACTTCGCCAGCGCCGCGGGAATGGCGGCAGCCGCAGCCTCATTGCTCGGGTAGGGAGTCTTGAGCAGTTCCACGGCCTTCTTCTTGATGTAAGGGAGCGAGGCGGAAATGTCGCCCACCGACAAGGCCTGGTCCACCGCCCGATCCGGCAGCGCGAAAACGTGCGTGGGCCGGTTGTGGCAATCCATGCAGTCCATCTCCCGCACCGGGAGATTCTTGATTGCCTCGGGCTTTGCGTCCTTGGCCGTATAGGCGGTCGCACGGCCCTGGGCGTCGGTGTACTCGACCCAAGGAATCGTCTGCCGGGATTCATCGGCGGGCTTGTAGCGGATCACGACGCCCGGTCCGAGGTGCGTGCCGTGGATTCCCGGCCCGCGCTTGCCGCCGCCGATCCGCATCAGCAGCACCGTCCGGGTGACCGTGTTCCGCTCGTCGTCTCCGTATTTCTCGATGATTCGCAGACGATCCTCGCCGAACTTCTGCGGCCAGTGGCAGGCCTCGCATGTCTCGCGCGCCGGACGCAGGTTGCGAACCGGAGTGGCGATAGGGCGCTCGTAGGTGTTGAAGGTCACCGCAAACACCTGGCCCATGCCGGAGAGCTTACTCCGCACAAACCAGGAGGCCCCCGGCCCGATGTGGCACTTCACGCATTCCACCCGGGAGTGCGGCGAGTTCTGGTAGGCAGCGTACTCGGGCTCCATCACCGTGTGACAGGTCCTGCCGCAGAAGGTCACGCTCTCCATATAGCCCACGGCACTGTAGCTGAGCTGCCCGGCGATCACGATGTTCACCAGCGTGGCGCCCACCACGAACAGCACCAGTCGGCGGAACTCCATGTTGCGGAAATTCAAAGCCGGAAAGTTGGCCGGATACGAGCCCCTCTTGCGCTCCTTCCGGAAGCGGAAGAAGATCCCCACCGGGATCAGACCCAGCCCCAGGAAAAACACCGCCGGCACGAGCATGAACACGAGGATGCCCATGTACGGGTTGTGCACCTCCGAACCCAGTGTGGTTGGCAGGAGGAAGATCCAGAAGACCGTCGCCGTCGTCACCAGTACCACGCCGAGGAGGCTCAGAAAGTTATTGGACAGGTGCACGATGGGCAGCAGCCAGCCGCCCAATGCCGAACGGAGCGCGGAACGTTCTGTCATGATTTCCCGGACTCGCGATCTTCAAGACGCCCCGGCGTGCCGTGCGGCTCTCGCACCCTCACGCTCTCGCCCGATAGCCAGGCCGTGTCCATGGGGTAAACCTCGGGGTCGAAAATCACAAAGTAAAAGTGCCACACCAGGATGGACAGTGTGGCCAGAACCGCTTCATAGAAATGCACCGCGGTGGCGACGTCCAGCCAGCTCTTAGGCAACCAGACCAGGGTGTACTTGACCGCCCACAGCGCCAGGCCGGTGAGAGCCATCACCCCCGTGCCCCAAACCACTGCCCAGTATTCGGCCTTCTCGACATAGCCGTGCGAGGACAGCCGCGGTTTCGTCTCCCGCAGACCCAGCAGGAACGCCAGATTCAGCAGACCCTCGCGCGCGTCTCCCAAGCGCGGCCACATTTCCCGCCAGTGGTGGCGCAGCCGGCGGCTCGAGATCAACGCAATGACGTGCAGCAGCGAGACCCCAATCATCACTCCACCCGCGATCCGGTGTACCGTCGCCCGCACGGGGAACCAGTGTTCCCAGGTGAGCAGGGGACGCGCCCACCATTGATCCGGATACTTGAGGGCGAAGCCGGTCCACACCAAAACGAAGAAGGACGTGAGCAGCAGAGCATGTTGCACGCGCTCCAGGGGGTACATGCGGACCTCGGGAACCATCGTCGGGGCGCGGCTCGCGATGCGCGATATCGGCGGCGCCGCCGGCCGGGCGGCGGGGCGAATCCGCAGGCGATAAACCTTACGCACATAGTCGGCCAGATTGTGCAGCAACATCAGGCCGATGGTGAAGGGGATGAGGCCAAGATAGAGATTGCGTACCCAAGCCACCGCCGGCGGCTCCTTGCCGCCTTCCAGCCAGTGGATGGGACCCAGCGCAAACCGCGTTCCGGCGCCCGGGTGGCACTTCCCGCAGGTGGCGGGGAGGTTTTTCGGGTTGATCGTGGACTTCGGATCGGACGAAGGCAGGATGTTATGGTACCCGTGGCAACTCGCGCAGTTCGCCACCGATTGGATGCCCGACTGTGCCGCCAGCCCGTGGAAGGAAGCGTCGAAAGTTACCACGACGTCGGAGGGGAGTCCGAATCTCCTCGACAGGCGGACATCGCCGTGACAGCGGGCGCACGTGGCGCGGATATGACCGGGATTCACCGGCGATCCGGCCTGCTTGGGGGCAATGATATTGTGCTCGCCGTGACAGTCGGTGCAAAGAGGAGCGTTCCGCACACCAGCCGCGAGCGCCTTCCCGTGTACGCTCTGTTGGAACGCGGCGACCACCGTGTCGTGGCACATGCCGCAGGTGGTCGGGACAGCCTGTCGAAACTCCTGCGAGGAAGGTCGCAGCGTCTGATGCGGACTGCCATGACAGATGGAGCAGTCCGGAGCCGCTCCACCCGATTTGCGGGCCTGCCCGTGCACGCCGCTGGCGTCATCGCGCGCTACCTGGGGATGGCACTGCGCGCAGGCCGGTTTCGGAACCCCGCTCGCGTGTGGGAAGTTCTCGTGCCGCGGGTGGCAGGTAGCACAATCCACCTTGGCGTGGGTGCTGGTCTGTATCTTCTTGCTCTGATCTTCGTGGCAGGTCGAGCAGGGAACCCCTGGTTGCCCCAGCGCCGCCGCGGCGAGCATGGCGCCCCATAGAGTCGTCCTCAACAAATGCCCGGCAAAACGGTCCGCTGCAGCCAAATCCCCAGCCCCCCCTCTCCGGCAAGGAAATCCAGCCGGAGTCATACGAAAAAGTTGATCCAGCCCTACTTCGGTGCCCCGCCGCTGCGACCCGGCCCCGCATTGAGTTGGTCGCGGGAAGCGGCCTTGTTCACCCGCAGCCGGGCGGCCATGATCGCCAGAATGGCGGTATTAATAGGGTCGTCCTCAAAAACCACGGATACGATTCCCGCTTCCCAGGCTTTGGCCAGGTGCGGCGCCTCGTTCGGCGTGATCAGAACGACGCGCTGCGGATTCTCGATCACGCTGGGCAGACCGTCTATCGACTTGCTATCCACCACGATGACCCCCTGCATCCGGGGATCGGGCGCCTCGACGCTCAAGATCCGCCAGCCCTCGTTACGGGCCAACAGATTTCGAAGGGCTGTCGCATAGGACGCATTCGCGATGGCGACCTGAATCGTTTCCATGCCTAAGCATCTCGATTGCTCGACGGGGCCATCCCCTTCGAATCGATTGCTTTTTGCTAGCTGCAATCCAACGACCACTCTCGGCAGTACCCGGCATCCCCTATGGACGTGCTATTTGTTGAGAACAAAGGGGTGAATTCCCCAGAACGGAGCCCGGCGTTGAGCAACCTGACCCACACCTCCTCGAACACCCTGCCATGATCGGTCCACACCCCTCGACTGCGTCATTTCACACACCCCAACCTGAAACTGGTATACTCGGGTGTTAAGCAGGACTTCGAGGGGTCGAGTGTCGAAAATTTCACCGAATTGGTGCCGGGCCGGCTTGTTGGAGTCTGTCTTCGATCAGCTCACCGAGGCGTTGCTGCTGTGCGACAAGAACTTTCTCATTGCCGGCGTCAACCTGGCCGCCGAGAGACTCCTCGGCATGCCGGCCGAAGAGATGGTCGGACGGGAATGCCGTGAAGTGTTCCGTTGCGCGGAATGCGATCCGGGCTGCGGGCTGCTCTCGGGAATCTCCGACACGCCTTCCGGCTCCAACACCACGCTGCGACTGCATACGGACAACGGCAGGGAGCGGCTGGCCGTCATCCGCACCAGTCAGATCTACAACGAAGACGGGCAGTTTGTAGGGGCGGTGGCGACCATCAAGGACGTCACCGATGAGTCGGTGGCCGAGAAGCGCGAGGTGATCGCCGAGTCCCCCAGCATGCGGGACTTACTGCATTTCGTCCGCCGCGTAGCCGCCAGCGAAGCCACTACGATTCTGCTGGAAGGCGAGAATGGAACCGGCAAAGACCTGATCGCCAAGACCCTGCATCATCAGAGTCTGCGGCAGGCCGAGCCGTTCATCGCCATCAATTGCGCCGCCATCCCCGAGACGCTGCTCGAAAGCGAGCTGTTCGGTTACGAGAAGGGCGCCTTCACCGATGCCCGGGCGCAGAAGCGGGGCATCTTCGAGCTGGCCGACAAAGGGACGCTCTTCCTCGACGAGATCGGCGAGATCCCGCTAATGCTGCAAGCCAAACTGCTGCGGGTTCTCGAGGAGCAGTGCTTCCGGCGCCTGGGGGGCCTGAAGGACATCCAGTTGGACCTGCGTGTGATCGCGGCCACCAACAAGAACCTCCGCGAAGCCGTAAAGGAAGGCGCCTTCCGGCAGGACCTCTACTTCCGCCTGAACGTCATTCACATTACCATTCCCGAGCTGAGAGAGAGGCCCGAAGATATCCTGCCGCTGGCCGGGTTCTTCATCGACCACTACAACAACAAGTTCAAGCGGCGCATCGAGGGCGTCACTCCCGAGGCCGAGCGCCTGCTGCTGGCGCACGACTGGCCGGGAAACGTCCGCGAGCTGCGCAACGCTATCGAACGCGCCATGATCCTCGAAGAGGGTTCGCACATCACGGCTACGAACCTTCCGATCTCCATCAGCCAATTCGGCGAGAGACAGGCCCCCAGCGCCCCCTCCGCACCGGCGATTCCCGACGAAGGCATGTCGCTCGAAGACAGCGAGCGGGCGCTGCTGATCCGCGCACTCGAGAAGACCAACCGCAACCAGACCCAGGCCGCCCGCCTCCTCAAGATCACCCGCGACACCCTGCGCTACAAGATGAAGAAGTTCACCCTGCGCTAGCGGGGAACGCCATCTCTTCGACGAACGCCTCCTGGAACGCCGGGTCCTGCGCCACGGCACGTGCTCGATGCGCGCGCCCAGCAACGCGAAGTCGCCGGCATCTTCGAACAACGCCAGCTTGGCGCCGAGCAAGGCCGTGTTCCCCGCCGGAGAGATGACCGCTTCGCCGAACGGCAACAGGCCAATGCGGCAGGCGGTCCCCGGCGAGACGTAGTTGCCGAAGGCGCCCGCCAGATGCACGCGGGAAATGTCCCCCGGCATCCAGCCGAGACGTCCGAGCAGCACCCGGACCCCCGCGGCGACGGCGGCCTTGGCGAGCTGCAACTGGCGCACATCCTCTTGCGTCAGGGCCACCGGCGCCTGAACGGTCCAGGGGCCGTTCGCCAGGCGCCCGTTCGGCGCGATGACGCCGAGTTCCAGAGCCACGGCCACCGCGTCCACCAACCCGCTGCCGCAGATGCCGCGGGGCGGGACGTCGCCGAGGACGTGGCACCGCAGGCCTTCCGGCCCCAGCCTCACTTGAGAGATCGCTCCGGTCGCGGCCCGCATCCCCATCGAGATGCGCCCGCCTTCGAATGCCGGACCGGCCGCCGTCGAGGCGCACAGCATCCGCTCGCGATTCCCCACCACGATTTCGCCGTTGGTCCCCAGGTCGATGAGGCACACCGGCGCGTCCGACTCATGCAGTCCCGTCGCCACGACACCCGCCAGAATGTCGCTTCCGACAAAGCCCCCGAGACAGGGCAGGAAACGTAGACGGGCGCCCTCGGGAAGCCAGTCGAACCCCCCTCCCGAGAAACGTCACCCCGTGCTCCGTCCCGCTTTGAAACGGAACGTGCGAGAGGGGCTCCACGTCCAGGCCGCAGAACAGGTGATGCATCACCGTGTTGCCCACCACCACCACGTCGACCAGCGCCGCGCGGCCCGCGATCTCCGTGACCATCTCACCAATGCGGCTGCGGATGCTCGCCGTCAGCCGGCCTCCGTCGCGCCCCGATACGGCGCACTCCACGCGGCTCATGACGTCGCTTCCGAACGCGGCCTGCGGATTGAGAGCCGTCCGCACAGCCACCACGTGCCCGGTCGCCAGATCCACTCCTTGCGCCACCACCGTAGTCGTCCCCAGATCGACGGCAATTCCGAGGCCCTCTCGCGGCCGGAATGCGAAGCGCCTCTCGTCCCCGAGCACCGCGGTCTCCCACTGCGCGATCTCCAGCGCGATATCTTCCCGAGGCCGCAAGTGGCAAGCCAGCCGCCACCCCGCATCGATCTCGGCGCTGGTGAACACCCGCCGGTCTTCCGGAGTCGCCGGCGCGTCCCCCGCCAGTAGTCTGACGCGGCACCCCTTGCACCGGCCCAACCCGCCGCAAGGAAACTCGACCCCATAGGCGAACAGAAGGTCCTGCAGCGAGGCTCCTGCCGGAGCCTTGAAGGTCCTTCCGAGCGGGTGGAGCGTGATCCGGACTGTCTCCGACATCTTCCCTCAGTCCTGCCTCGCGCCGAGAATCTCATCGTTGTGGGTGACGACAACGCGAGAGCCGGGCGGCGCCACCAAGAATCGCCGGTCGTCCCACGGGCCGTCCACCAGCGGCCGGATCAGACTCATGTCGCCTTGCACCTTCTCGAATTCCCAGCCCCGCGCGACCGCTTCCCGGCGGGTCTGCTCCTCGAATCGGCGGTCCGGCTCGACTCCCATTTCAATGAAAGTGAACTGCCGGTAGTGCTTCGTCAGTTCCTGGTAAATGTAGCGGGCGTCTTCCTCGCCGTAGCGTTCCACCAACTCGTCGAAGGCCCAGCTCAACTGCGTGCCGGGATTCTGGCCCCGCTCGATCCACCCCGAAGTCTGGAAGTAGACGCCGGGGTGTTTGTCGAAGTACTCCCGATAGCGCTCCCGGCTGCCCAGGAACAAAGTGATGCAATCGTGCGCGCGCGGGATGATGAGGGGAACCGAGCGAGCCTCCAGCCCAGCCAAGCCGTTCCCGCAAAGCGCGTACCCCAGAAGAACAGCCTCATACGGACCGCCCGCGGCGCCGTCCACGGCCTCCTGGATACGGGCCCGCATGCGGCCGCTGCCCATGTCATGCAGGCCCTTGGGAAGAAACTCAATGTCGATCTGGTTGACCGAGCGCGCGACAGCCGCGCACACCTCGCGGTACAACACCTCGCAGCCGATCAACTTAAGTCGCATGCCGGTCCGGGCGGTGAGCCCAGATGCATTGTAGCGAACCGCGCGATTACGGTTTCCGCCGCTTCGGGCCGGCCTCGATGGTTTCCTTCGGGCAGCCGTCGCTGAAGAGTTTGAAGTTCTCGATGAAGCGGGCCGCCAGCGCGTCGTACTTCCTTGTCGTACTCTTCGCGGTCTCCCCACGTACTGGCCGGATCGAGGATGTCCTTGGGGACGCCCTCGCATTCGACCGGAACCTCGAAGCCGAAGATGGGGTCCTTGCGGAACTTCACTTTCTTCAGTTTGCCTTCCAAGGCGTCGTTCAAAAGTATACGTGTGTGGTGAATGCTGATGCGCTTGCCGACGCCAAACGGCCCGCCGGTCCAGCCCGTGTTCACCAACCAGCAGTCGGAACCGTATCTCAGGATCTTGGCCTTGAGTATCTCCGCATAGGTATTCGGGTGATGCACCATGAACGGCGCGCCGAAGCAGGTGCTGAAAGTAATCTCCGGCTCGATACCCAAACCGATCTCGGTGCCCGCCAGCTTGCTGGTGTAACCCGAGATGAAGTGATACAGCGCCTGGTCCGGGGTCAGCTTCGCGATGGGCGGCATCACGCCCGAAGCGTCGCAGGTCAGGAGGATGATGTTCTTCGGGTGCCCGCCCATCTTCTCCGGGCACGGAGTTGTCGATGTAGCTGAGCGGGTAGACCGCCCGCGTGTTCTCGGCGATCCGGTCGTCGTTCAAGTCCAGATGCCGGGTGAGCGGATCCATGACCACGTTTTCGATAATGGTCCCGAACCGCTTCGTGCAAGCGTGAATCTGAGGCTCCGCCGTCGGCGAAAGCCGGATCACCTTGGCGTAGCAGCCGTCCTCGACGTTGAAAACGCCATTGTCGTTCCAGCCGTGCTCGTCATCGCCGATCAGCCGCCTCTTCGGATCGGCCGACAGGGTCGTCTTCCCGGTTCCCGATAGCCCGAAGAACAGCGCCGAGTCGCCGTTCTTGCCGATATTGGCCGAGCAGTGCATCGACATCACTCCCTCGAGCGGCAGCAGGAAGTTCAGCACGGTGAAGATGGTTTTTTTAATCTCCCCGCCGTAAGCGGAACCGCCAATCAGAGCCATGCGGGAGGAAAAGTTCGCCAGGATGAACGTCTCCGAGCGGGTCTGGTCCACCAGCGGGTTTGCCCGGAACGACGGAATGTCAATGATCGTGAACTCCGGCACATGCTTCTTCAGCGCGTCCTGATTGCGCGGCTTGATGAACATGTTCCGCACGAACAGGCTGTGCCAGGCCTTCTCCGTGATGATCCGGATGGGCAGGCTGTTTTCCGGATCGGCCCCCGCGTACAGGTCCTGGACGAACACGTCCCTGCCCTGCAAGTACGACTGCATGCGATTCAGCAGCCCGGTGAAGTGCTCCGGATTGTAGGGCCGGTTGTACTCGCCCCACCAGACCTTCCCTTCGGTCTTCTGCTCGCGCACGATGTACTTGTCGGCGGCGGAGCGGCCGGTGTGCTTTCCGGTCAACACCACCAGGGGCCCCAGATGGGCCATCCGCGCCTCGCCGCGAAAGATGGCTTCCTCATAGAGCGCCGGCGTGGGCAGGTTCCAGTACACCTTCCGGGGATTCAGAATTCCGTGGTTCGCCAGGCCGAAGTCGCTGGCCGCTTGTCCGGCTTCTTTCCAGGCCGGCGATTCGATGTCGTAGTAGATGTTCATGCCCAATCCCTCACCAGCTTCCGGCCACCCAGGAACAACTCGTTGGGGGAGTTCGGATCGAGCGCCCACTGAATCCTCTCGATGCCTTGCTTCACCTCTCCCAGCGCTCCGCAGTAACTCACCCGCAGGTGCCCCTCGAACCCGAATTCCTTGCCCGGCACCGTCACCACGCGCACCTTTTCCAGCAGGAATTGCGCCAGCTTTTGGGACTCCTTGTTATAGGCGCTGAAATCCGGGAAACAGTAGAAGGTCCCGCCCGGCTTGGTTACCTTCACGCCCGGAATGGCCGACAGCCGCGCCACCATCACGTTGCGGTTGTTCTCGAGCGTCATCCGCAAACTCTCGATCGACGACTGGATTCCGTTCAGCGCCCCCACCGCGGCCCACTGCGAAGGCGTCGCCGGCCCGGACGTCTCCTGCGACTGGATGTTGGTCATCGCGCGCACCAGTTCCTTGTTGGCCACCGTCCAGCCAAGGCGGAAACCGGTCATGGCATACATCTTCGAGACGCAGTTGATGACCACCAGCTTCGAGCTCTCCGTCAGGTCCTTGGCGTATTCGTAGCAGTTGCTCGGCGTCTGGCCGTCGAAGATCAGACGGTTGTAAGTGTCGTCCATGATCAGGTAGAGATTCTTCTTCTCGCAGAACTCCACGATTTGGGCGATCAACTCCTTCGAGTAGACCACGCCGCTGGGATTGTTGGGGCTGTTCAGAATGATCGCCTTGGTGTAAGAGCCCACCACTTCGGCGATGTCCTCGATGGTGGGCTCGAACGTGCCGTCCTTGGGCTTCACCACCACCGGAACTCCGCCCGCCAACTTCACCATCTCGGGATAACTCACCCAGTACGGGGCCGGAAACACCACCTCGTCCTTGGGATCGAGAATCGCGTGCAGCATCACCATGATCGATTGCTTCGCGCCGCTCGATGCGATCACGTTCTCCGGAGACACCTTTCGGTCGTAGTGCTCCTCGGTATACCGGATGATGGCCTTCTTCAACGACGGAATGCCGTCGGCCGGCGAATACTTGACGTCGCCGGTGTTCAGTGACGCCGTGCAGCTCAGGATGGCGTCCATGGGAGCCTTGCTCTTCGGTTCGCCGCCCCCCAGATGGATGACAGGCTCACCCTTCTCTCTGAGCAGCGCGGCGGTTTCGTTCAGCTTCAGTGTGGGCGATTCGTTGATCGATCGTGCGAGTTGGCTTAGACTCATACCTTCATTCCTTCCGGTTGTGCTTTCCAGTACGCCAGGACAGGGACTTGAAGCTAGCGCTTAAGCTTAGCCGTAGTCGAACGGGTCCGCATTGGGCGGACCGTGGTTGGCGGGACATTCCGGCGTCCGGCCGACGCGTGGATACAGTTCGACATGGGCGTCTCCTGGTCGGGATTTGTACTATTATAGCCAACCTTCACCAAAGGGCAAGCCCGTGGCGGAAGAAATATCACTTCGCGTCCCGCCAGTTGTCCCCTACCCCGACATCGGCGATCAGCGGCACCTCCAGCGGGTGCGCGGTCTCCATTTCGCGCTTCACCAGCCGGCCGATTTCCTCGACCTCTTCGGGCGGCGCCTCGAACACCAGTTCGTCGTGGACTTGCAGCAGCATCGTGGTGCGCGCGCCGCGCGCCCGCAATTCCCGGTCGATCGAAATCATGGCCAGCTTGATCAGATCGGCCGCGGAACCTTGCAGCGGCGTATTCACCGCGGTACGCTCGGCGAACCCGCGCTGGTTGGCGTTGCCGCTGTTGATTTCCGGAATGGGCCGGCGCCGCCCGAACAGGGTGCGGGTCTCCCCGCTGCGGCGCACCTCGGCGATCTGCCGGTCGATGAAGCGCTTCACGCCGGCGTACCGTTCGAAGTAACCCTGAATGTATTTCTGAGCCTCGGACTGCGGAATGCCGAGCTGCGCCGCCAGGCCGAACGCGCTCTGCCCGTAGACGATGCCGAAGTTCACGGCCTTGGCGTTGCGGCGCATTTCGGGGGGCACCAATAGGGGAGGAACTCCGAAGACTTCCGCCGCCGTCCGCGTGTGGATGTCCTCGCCGTTGCGGAATGCCTCCACCAGCAGCCGGTCGCGCGACATGTGCGCCAGCAGCCGCAGCTCGATTTGCGAGTAGTCCGCCACCAGCAGTTTCCAGCCCTCCCTCGGAAGGAAGGCGGCGCGAATCTCCCGCCCCAGTTCGGTTCGGATGGGGATGTTCTGCAAGTTCGGGTTCGAGGACGATAGCCGGCCCGTCGCCGCCCCCGTGGGGTTGAAGCTGGTGTGCACGCGGCCCGACGCGGGGTCGATCAGCCCCGGCAGCGTGTCCACGTAGGTGCCCTTCAGCTTGGCGAGCGAGCGGTACTCCAGCACCTTGGCCGCAATCGGATGCACCGCGGCCAGTTCCTCCAGCACGTCGGCCGCGGTCGAAGCCTTCTTCCCCGCCGAGGGCAGACCCAACTCTTCAAACAGGACCTTGGCCAATTGTTGCGGAGAGTTGATGTTGAACGGGCGCCCCGCCAGCGCGTGGATCTCTCCGGTGAGTCTCCCGATTTCCGTCTCCATGCGCGAGGACAAGCCGGCCAGCGCGGCGGGGTCGACGCGGATGCCGGCTCGCTCCATGCGCGTGAGCACTGCCAGCAGCGGCAGATCCATCGTGCGGTACAACTCGCCGAAACCCCGCTCCTCCACCTCGCGCGAGAGCACGGCCGCCAACTCCAGCACGCTCGCCGCGCGTTCCTCGCAGGCGCTCCCCAGCTTCCGGTTGAGCCTGCGCTGCGCCAGGTGCTCGAGCGAGCATCCCGCCGGATCGGCATCCAGCAGGAAGGCGTACAGCATCACGTCCCCGCCGAATCCTTGCGCCTCTACTCCGGCTCTCGCCAGCGCCTGCATCACCGACTTCACGTCGTGGGCGACCTTGGGCCGGGCCGGGTCCTCCAGCAGGGGCCGCAACTTCTCGATCCACTCGAGCCCGATGCCCCGCCCTTCCCCAGGTTTCCAGGAGAGACCCACCATCCCCTGCAAGAGCCCGCCGTCCGTGCCCCCCGTCACCGTCACTGCCACCGTCGCAGCGGCCGGCATCGCGCTTAGACATGCCTCCAACTCCTCCGGCGTCTCCAACGGCTGGCAGTCGAACTCCTGCTGTTCCCCCGCGTCCAGGTCCTTCAGGAAGCTGAAGAACTCGAGCTCTTGATAAACCCCGCGCAACGCCTCCCGATCCGGCGCCACCACCTGAAACTGCTCCGGCGACCAGGCCACCGGCACGGACGGGTCCAGGGTAGCCAGCCGCTTGCTCATCAGAATCCGCTCACGGTTGTTCAGCAAGCTCTCGCGGTACATCTTGCGCTCCACCGAAGCGGCGCCCTCGAGCGCGGCCTCCACGGAACCGAAGCGCGCAATCAACTCCCGCGCTCCCTTGTCGCCGATGCCGGGCGCGCCGGGGATATTGTCGCTGGAGTCGCCCTTGAGGGCCAGCAGATCCGCCACCTGCGACGGCTCCACGCCCAGAAACTCCTTGACCTTGGCGGCGTCGTACCACTCGTCGTCCTTCATGGGGTTGAGCATGGAGATCCCCTGGCCGACCAGTTGGAGCATGTCCTTGTCGCTCGAAACCACCACCACTTCCAGGCCGGCCTCCTCCGCCTGGCGCGCCATGGCGCCGATCACATCGTCGGCTTCGTAGCCGGCGTAGGACAGCACCGGAATCCGCATGGCCTCCAGCAGCCGCCTCACCAACGGAATCTGCTCGATCAGCTCCGGCGGCGTCTCGGTCCGATTGGCCTTGTACGCCTCGAAGACCTGCTCGCGGAACGTCGGCCCCTCGCCTTCGAACACGGCCGCCAACTGGTCGGGCTTGTGCGCTGCCAGCAACCGCCGCAGCATGTTGTGGAAGATGTAGACCGCCTCCGTCGCCATGCCGGCGCGTGTCCGCATGGGAGGCGCCCCGCTCCGCGCGCGGGCGTGGTAGGCGCGGAAGATGAACCCAAACGCGTCGATGAGGAACAGCCGCGGTCTGTCCATGTTTCCCCAATCATACCCCCGGTGAATGAGAAGTCTAGCACCCCGTTGTGCGCAGGCAGCCAGTGATTCAGCAGTACGGGGGACGCCGGGCGCCGATGGCGAAGAAAAAACGAATCTTGCGGAACAAACCTAAAACTTGCCTGTGAATTCAACGAGGTAGGTTTCTGGCACAGGTGCAGATGAACCACTTTTCCGTCACCGACCCCGAAACCGGCCAGATGCTCCAAGACGAATTCCCCCCTCATCCCTGGATAGCACGAAGTAAGTCCGTCGCATCGCTGGTACTTAACTAAGTGATTGAGTGGGCGAGAGATATATTTCAGCGGAAGCCGTGACCGATAAATAAGCGGCCAATCGGCTGAGGGGCAGGGTGGGATTCTTTTTCAGCGTGGATTCTGATACTTAGGAGCGAAGGCGGGGCCGCGGAGTCGTGTACCTTGGCGGGTGCCGATTCCGGGGCATGCCTTCGCACCCGTGATCGTCTTCATCCCACGTTTCGGCGAAGAGCGCAAGCCCGGTCTCTCCGTGGTGGAAGCTTCAGCCTTGGCGGACGAGGTGCTCGATTCACTGTGGGCAGTTCAGGAGTCTCTACAAGCGTTGGGCTTCCTGGAACAGGGCTGTCCTTCGGGACCCGCTCATCCGGCACCCGCGTTACGCCGCGGCAGATAGCGGGGAGGCGTGGACCGGCGGAGGATGTTCAGGTGCGTCTTCGCATCTCGCTGAATGAGGACGACGGAACACTTTCCTTCCTCGACGAAGTCGGCGCACCATTGCCGCCGAAACTCATCTCGCAGGTGTTCGCGCAACAAGGTGATACCCTTCGAGCTAGGCTTGAGGACTACGCTGAGACTTTCAACGCTGATACGAAGCGCCTGGCGGAGATCCACCGCGACACCCCAGAGCCCATCTACCGATCCCGCTTCCACCAAGGAGCATTTGAGAAGCCCCTGCCACAACCTCCGGACTTGAATGCGTTCTCTGAACCGGAACCACAACTGCCTGTGGATCGCCGCCCCGGGATCTTCACGAGGCTCTTTCCGGGCGGAATGGAAAAGCATGAGCGCAAGAAGTCTGCGGCGCTGGCGAACTTCGAGACCGCCCACAGCAGTTGGCGGGAGAAGAACGCGACCCATGACCAGTCCCAGCATCAACTCAAGTCTGACTTCGAGGCTGCTCTCCATCATTGGCAAGAGCTGAAGGAAGCTAGTGAGAGAGCGGAGGCGGAACGCGCAGCGGAACACGAACAGCGCCGACCCGTCGATTCCAGCTACATGGGGACTTTCCTGGAAGAAGAGTTGTCCAAGCTATCATGGCCCCGTGAGACAAGCATCTCCCTCGAAATGGCAGACCAGAACGCTGTGTTCCTTGACGTGGACCTACCGGAAATTGAGGATTTCCCCAAGCGTGTAGCTGCACTCAACGCGAATGGGAAACGAATCAACTTCAAGGAGAAGACCGAGAAGGCGTTGCGGGACGAGTACGCCCATCACGTCCATGGCGTCGGGTTTCGCCTCGCGGGAGTCGTATTCTCGATCCTTCCCGGAGTCGAAACCGTCGTAGCTTCTTCATACTCCCAAAGACTCAATGTTAAGACCGGGAATATCGAGGACCAGTACCTGTACAGCGTGAAGATTCCGCGAGGTGGCTTTTCCAGGGTCAATTTCTCAAGGCTGGCTCACGTCGATCCGGTAGAAGCGTTGGCGGCTTTCGAAATCCGCCGTTCCATCACAAAGACCGGTATCTTCAAGCCAATAGAGCCCATGGCTCCCTAGGTACACCCCCAGCGACGATTTTTCTGAGTTTTTTCCAGCCCCAGCGGGAGCCACTATAACGCATACTATGGCAAACCCGACTGCGATGGCTTGACCCGCCCCCCCACCTTTTCGACGAAGGGAGAGGGGACATGTCGAGGGGATCGCCCGCCCAGTCGACGAACGCCTTCTCACCGGCGCGGTGCTGCTGGCGCAGGACCGCATGCTGCTTGGAGCGCCACCGGTGGGCGGCCAACTCCCGCTCGTTCCGGCCGGCCATCTCCGGCCAGTTCAATCCCGTCACTTGGGCGGCCTGCAGGTACTCGGAAACCGTGCTCTGGGAGATGCAACAACTGGACGCGATCTGCTGCTGTCTAAGTCCGAGGGAATGAATGTCCAGCGTGCTTCGTGAAGCCGGTTTTAGAAAACCCTTCCGGGGATCGCGACAGCCATTCCGGGCACCGCCGATATTATCGGCATCCCCGGAATCCTTATCGCCATCATCCCGGAATCGCTATCGACATCATCCCGGAATCCTTATCGACATGCCCCCGAAACGCCTATCGCCATGCCACGGAATACGATGCCCGAGTTCAGCAAGCCCGATATGATGCGCTCGCGGCTCTCACGAACCGCTTGTCCGGCATGGCGACGGTGATGAAATCGCGGGCGTTGCCGCCCGACTTCCACATCTTCGAGAGCGCCGGGGACCGCCAGGCGGGCGGCATGTAGCGGGAGACGGGGCTCGAATCCACGACGTCCAGCTTGGGACGTTGACCGTAGATTCAGAATACGAACGCCGATCGGGCGCGATCGCGTTCTTTCGTTCACTTCGATTGTTTGCGATTGCTTCGACTATGTGCTAGTGTAGATTCAGGGCTGAACAACGGAGTGGGCAAAATGGCACAAGGAAAACTGACACCAACGCTTCCCTCTGAGGCTGAAGCAATACTTGCCAAGGAAACGAGCCGGGTTCTCGCTTTACGCGTGCAGACGGCAGAGCCGCTCCGGCTTCGCATGCTCGATGATCCAGCAAGAGGAACAGTCAAGATTCCGGCCTCTGCCGTACGGATGCTTATTCACATTCTTGAGGAGATGGCGCGGGGGAATGCCGTTACGCTGATCCCGGTACACGCCGAACTCACCACGCAGGAAGCGGCGGACATGCTGAATATCTCGCGGCCTTCCCTGATCCAGCTTCTCGACGAGGGGAAGATCGAATTTCGCCGGGTAGGCACGCATCGGCGCATTCGATTTGAAGGGCTGATGGCGTACAAGCGCCGCTCTGATGATGATCGGCGGGCTGTACTTGCAGAACTGGCGGCCTATGACCAGGAATTAGGGATCTAGAAACCGTGGCCGCGTTCATCGCCTTCTACGACGCCAACGTGCTCTATCCTGCGGAGCTTCGGAACCTGCTCATGCACTTGGCGCTCATAGGGCTGTTTCGCGCAAAGTGGTCGGCGGACGTTCATGAGGAGTGGATTTCCAGTCTGCTTAAAAGTCGGCCTGCCCTCACACGTGACAAGCTGGAACGCACCCGAATGTTGATGGACAAGCATGCTGTCGATGCGCTCGTGACCGGCTACGAGGATTTGATTCCGGGTTTGCAGCTCCCCGATCCAGACGACAGGCACGTGCTGGCGGCTGCTATCCGCGGCCATGCAAATGTCATCGTTACGATGAACCTGCGGGACTTTCCTTCCGACACGATCGGATCGTTTGGGATTGAAGTGCAACGCCCGGACGAATTCGTCCTTCATCTCCTGGATCTCGCACCTGGCGCCGTGGTGGAAGCGGCACAGAATCATCGCCAGAGCCTCAAGAACCCTCCCAAGACAGTGGCAGAGTATCTGGAAACGCTTGAGAGGCAGGGCCTTACTCAGACAGTGTCGGTTCTTCGAGAGTATATGTTCTGAGGAAGAGAGAGAACACGGGTCAGCAACTCGGAGCGCGGCGAAAAGCGGCCTTGTGGAGCGGCGCGTTGCGCGTGGGCGGCTGCGCTCAAAATCGCGCGCTTGTCAAAACCGGCTCCGCCGGGGCGGCGTATTGACGAGTACGTCGACCGCCACGACGAGGCCCCCCAAGCCCTTCCTCTGGACGGCCTCGGCCGGCGACATTCCGGAAAAGGTCAAGCGAGGCGGCGGCGCCGCTGACCAGGTGATCACGGGCCGAGAGTGTAGTGAGCCATGCAGACTGACGGTTATCCCGGGTGGCGCAGGCGATCGTTTTCCGTCGCCTGCGTCGGTGGGCGGCGCTGATTGCGGCGTTTGGCAGACCACGGACTGCGATGGTCTGCCCCACCGCGCACCGGGGCCGCTATTGCAGAACCGGCGAATCGGGGATGGAAGCGGGAAGCCGCTTCATCGGGATCCCAGTGGGCATATCGGAAAAAATCGAGTCCGGAGCGTCCGCATAGGGATCTTTCTGGACGACGAACGGCATTGTTGCCATTGCGTTGAAGATCAGAAGACTCATTTTACCGGTGACGGCTTCATCCATGTGCGGATAGGCTGCCACGGTGAAATCCGTTCGGATAATCCAAGCCACCCGGCCGGTAGTATGATTGTTCACGAACCGGAGCATTGTTACAAAAAACCGGTTGTTGCCAAGATAGTACCATCTGCCGGTAGCCCCAACAGAAACGCCGCCGAAACTGCTGTTTGGATTCTGATCGTACATGTAGCTTGACCATACACTGCCGTCTTCGTGGAAGTTCACAAACTGCGACGTACAGCCAAATGAAAGAGGATATGGGGCTGGTGCTTCCGCCTTGCAGAATCCCATTGTCCAGCCCCCCACAACCGCGCTCTTGGGGTCCCCATCTGAAGCCAAAGCCATGGCGCTGAACAGAAATAGCGCCAGGAAAGTTAGAACTGTGCGTTTCATAGCAAGTGCTCCTTTCGTTTCGTTAGTGCCCTGAGCTAGCACTGGGATCATGACGGATACCGGCCCAGTCTGCAATAGATAGCGTCTTAACTGATCCTTAAAATTGCCTTCCCACGCATCCTGCTGATAACATTGATGCGACGATGGCACCCGTCATCCGTTTCGATTCCTTCGAGGTGGATCTGGCCGCCGGCGAAATCCGCAAGCACGGTGTCAGGATTGGTCTCCGCCATCAACCCTTCCAGGTGCTCGCCATAATGCTGGAGCGCCCCGCACAAGTGGTTACCCGCGAAGACTTGCGCCGCCAGCTTTGGCACGACGAGGTGTTCGTCGATTTCGAGAACAGCCTGAACACTGTCATTGCCCGGCTGCGTGAGGCGCTGGGCGACTCGACCGAGCATGTTCGCTTTATCGAGACGCTACCCAAGCGGGGGTATCGGTTTATTGGCAAGATATTGGCGCTGCCTGTCGCAGCGGAGGCAGCGCCGGTTCGGAACCCGCGGCTGGTGGTGCTTCCATTCGTGAACTTGACGGGCGACCCCGGCCTAGAGTACTTCTCCGATGCCGTCACGGACGAAACCATCACCGGGCTGGTGAGTTTGGCCCCGGAGCACTTGGCCGTGATTGCCCGCCCTTCGGCGATGCATTACAAGGGTAGCCACAAGGATCTGGCGAGGATCGCCGGCGAGTTAGGAGTGGACTACGTCGTAGAGGGCGCTCTGCATCAGGCAAAAGAGCAAGTGGCCATCAACGTACAACTCCTTCGGGCCAGCGATCAGGTACACCTGTTTGCGAATCGATACAGAGGGGGCCTGCACGATATCTTCGAGATGCACCAAGGCATTGCGCAGGATATCGCCGCTCACATCGACGTCCCCGGAATCGCTGGCGAAGTGCAACGGCGTCTGAGCTGGGCCCGCGGCAGGAGGAAGCCGACCGAAAACCTTGCGGCGTATAACGAGTACATTCAGGGCCGATACTTCCGGGAGCGGGTGACTCCCGAAGCGATGACGCTGGCCAGGCAGCACTACGAGAAAGCCATTGAGCTCGATCCCGAATTCGCCCTGGCTCACACCGCCCTGGCCGACTTCTACTGGTGGCTGGGGTATGTCGGTTACATGCGCCCCCGAGATGCCTTTTCCATCGGCATTCCGTACGCCCTGCGGGCGGTCGAAATCGATGACACGCTGGCCGAAGGCCACGCCGTGCTTGCCGGGTTCCACAAGCAGGACTACAACTGGCCGGCGGCCGAGCGTGAGATGGCAAAGGCGCTCGAACTGGATCCGGCATCACCGTTCGTGAGGCTCAGCAATGCGGTCGGGATCCTGATGCCGCAGAACCGAATCGATGAGGCCCATGCCGAAATCAAACGCGCTCTCGAACTGGATCCTTTGGCCAGCCTCACGCGCACCTGGCTGGGGATCATGTCGCTGCTGGCGGAAGACTACGACCGAGCGATTGAAGAAGCCACAGAGCATCTCGAGTTGGAGCCGACCTCGTGCTGGCCGTTTTTTGTCATCGGGATTGCGTACCGGCAGAAGTACGTCGAGGCGTGCAAGGCCGGGCGCGGGAGCACGGCCGTAACGGCCGACGGAAAAGGCTGGGCGGACCTGGCCGTCCGTGAACACCTGAGGGCAATCGAATTATCCCCAGGATCGGACTACTTTCTTGGTTGGCATGGTCTCACCTTGGGCCTGTGCGGGAGGAAAGCCGAAGCTCGCGCCGTGCTGGAACAGATTGAACGATCCAAGTATTACGTTCTTCCAACGAGCTTCGGTCATGTCCACCTCGGGCTCGGAGAATTCGATGCCGCCTTGGAGTGGTTCGATCGAGCCGCTGAAGACCGGGACCAGAATTTGATGCCGCTCCTCAGCTACCGGCACTTCGACACCATCCGGGACGACCCTCGCTTCGACGCAATCTTGCGCAAGATGAAACTGCGGTGATCCGCCCGATTCCGCAGCGTGCCGCGAAGAGGCACGTCCCAACGACCCAACCTTCGCCGCCTCAGCGCGCTTTGGTCAAGAGGCAAATGGCGATTCAGTGACCGCGCTTGCACCCCTACTCAAAGTGCGGACTTGGCAGCCAAACGTGCCGATTCATCCCCCGAAATGCAGCTCCTGAAAAGCACTTGACTGATTTGTAGCCATGCTGCGGAGTGGTACGTTGGCGGGGCGCCAAGTTGATGGTGACGGCCTTATTAGGGTAGCCGAAGCCCGAGTTCAGCAAGGCCGATTTGATGCGCTCGCGGCTCTCACGAAGCGCTGTGTCCGGCATGCCGACGGTGATGAAGTCGCGGGCGTTGCCGCTGGCCCACAAGTGGAGTTCGACGGGGACCGCGATCACGCAACGGCGGCAAGCCCGTTCTTCTCGACCAGCGACAGCAGCTTGAGCGAGGCCCCGGAGGGCCGCTTTTCGCCGCGTTCCCACTTACTGACCAAACTGCTGGTCACGTTCAAGTAGTTGGCAAAAACGGTTTGGCTGACGTGCTCTTTCTCCCGGATCGCCTTGATCTCGGCAGGCTTCAACGGCCGGATCGGCGTAAGGCAGGCCTCATCGAAACGCCGCATGGTTTGCTTGTCGATGACCCCACCAACGTGCACGTCCTCCATCATTTCATGGATGGCAGCCATGGCATCGCTTTTATACTTTTTGCTCATTCGCTTTTTGCCTCCACAAAGTCGCCAACCCATACACGAAAAACGCCTTGACACCGCGACGGAACAGATTGATGGTCCGGTAGCCTCTCGATCTTCCCTGACCCGGTCTGGCGATCCGCTGTTTGATGACTTCCTTCCTGGCAAAGCGTTGAAACCACCTGGATTTGAAGATTCGCACTGTGCCTGGATCCATTTTATAGCACTTGGTGCCAGACTTCAAGAACTTTTGCCTGGGACTGAGGCGTACCGAAGTGCATGGTGTTTCCCCAGTTTCCGCGAAATGGCCGCGAATGGAGTCACAACGGAGTCACAGCGCTCAGCATCGGCCTAGGCGCGGAAGATGAATCCAAACGCGTCGATGAGGAACAGCCGCGGTCTGTCCATGTTTCCCCAATCAAACCGCAACGCCGTCAGTGAGACATTTTGACCACGCAATATTGCCAGACTGTTGCATTTAGGACACAGTTAACTGTCTGCAAATTATTGTTTTGAAAGTGAATCCCGCTGACCGGCGATTCGCGTCTTAGATTCTGTAGTAGGTGTTGTATGCTAACGGATGGAGCTGACGTTTGCGTTTTGAAACCACGATCCAGCGCCCCGTAGAGGCCAGCGGAGTAGGGCTGCACAGCGGGGTTCCGGTTTCCGTCCGAATCCTGCCGGCCCCGCCTTCCACCGGCATCGTCTTTATCCGGACCGATCTCGATCGCTTCCCCATCGCGGCAAGCTGGCGGCACGTCGAGCGAGTCAGCTACGCCACCAGCTTGATGCGCCAAGGCGTGTTGATCTCGACCACCGAGCATCTGCTGAGCGCCTTCCTGAGCATGGGGCTCGACAACGCTTTTGTCGAGATCGACAACCTCGAGGTGCCCATCCTCGATGGCAGCGGGCTGCCCTATGTGAACATGATCGCCCGCGCCGGCATGCGCACCTATCGCCGCCGCAGAAAGTACCTGTGCATCCGGCGGCCGCTCACCGTCGAGGAGAATGGCAAGCGCATCTCCATTGTGCCTTCCGATCGTTTCATGCTCACCTGCGACGTCTTCTTCGACCATCCGCTGGTGGGCCGGCAGACGCTCGATATGGAAGTCAGCCCCGAGCGCTACGCCGACGAAATCGCTCCCGCCCGGACCTTCGGCTTCGCCCTGGAACTGGACAAGATGAGGGACATGGGCTTGATCCGCGGCGCCTCCCTCGACAACGCCGTCTGTTTCGACAAATCCGGAGTGTTGAACCCCGGCGGCCTGCGCTTCTCCGACGAGTGCGTTCGCCACAAAGCCCTCGACCTGATCGGCGACCTCGCCTTGATCGGCCGGCCGCTGCTCGGGCACGTCATTGCGGAGCGCGCCGGCCACGCCATGCACGTGGCGCTGGTAGCGAGGATCATGTCCGACCCATCCCTCTACGAGATCCTCAACTTCGACCAGCTTGCCGGCAGGGTCGCGCACACACTGGTATCCTGAGTTCTCACGCCAAGGCGCAAAGGCGCAAAGGGAACAAGAGCGGAGGGACGCCAGGCCCATGAACCTCGACCACGTCGCGCTGCTTCTGGCTTCGGGTCCGGAGGCCGTGAAGCTTCCTCTGGCCATGCTGGTTGTCTTCGCCTCGGCCAAGATCCTCGACGAGCTGTTCGAGCGCTTCCATCAACCGGGGATCGTCGGCCAGATTCTCGCCGGCGTCGTGATCGGGCCGAGCGTGCTCGGCTGGATGACGCCCAACGACTTCCTTACCGCCCTCGCCGAACTGGGGGTTATGTTTCTCCTGTTCCGGGTCGGGCTGGAGGTGAAGGCATCGGATCTGATCAAGGTTGGACCGATTGCGACCTGGGTGGCGGTCCTCGGCGTAGCCCTCCCTTTCATTCTCGGATGGGGCATCCTGCGGCTTTGGGGTGAACCGCAGATCGAGTCGATCTTCGTCGGGGCCGCGATGGTTGCCACCAGCGTCGGCATCACCGCGCAGGTTCTGGCCGCCAAGGGCCTCTTACAGGAGCGCGCCAGCCGGATCATTCTGGCCGCGGCGGTGATCGACGATGTGCTGGGTCTCATCATTCTCGCGCTGGTCAGCAGCCTGGCCAAGGGAAAGGTGAACTTCCTGGAATTGGCCCTAACCGCCACGCTGGCCATCGGGTTCACGATCATCGTGGTCTTGTGGGGGACGAAGACCATGCGGAGAGTACTCCCTCACCTCCTCGACAGACTGCGCGGTGGAGAAGCGCAATTCGCCATGGCGATGATTCTGCTCTTCGCGCTTTCCGTCCTGGCAGTCTACGCCGGAGTTGCCGCGATCATCGGCGCTTTCCTGGCGGGAATGGTCTTGGCGGAAAGCGTTGGTCACCGGGTTCACGATCTTGCCCAGGGCGTCACCGAATTACTGGTGCCTTTCTTCCTGGCCGGGATTGGCCTTCACTTCAGTCTCTCCGCGCTTTCCAACTGGTCGACCGTGACCCTGGCCGGCCTCATCCTGCTGGCGGCGATGCTTTCCAAGTTCGTCGGCTGCGGGCTGGGGGCGTACAGTTTGGGGTGGGCCGATGCATCGCGAGTCGGCGTGGGAATGATCCCGCGAGGCGAAGTTGGGATGGTGGTGGCCCAGATCGGCCAGTCGCTGGGCGTGATCGGAGAGCACGTGTACGCGGTCGTTGTGCTGATGTCGGTGGCAACCACGCTCGTCGCGCCTCCACTCCTGAAGCTGACGTATCGCGGCCTCGAAAAGCCCTCCACGGAGGAGCAGTTTCGGATCGGCTAGCACCCAAGCCGCTGAAGCTACTGCCCTTTCCTCAGCCCGATACAGCCCGCAGTGTATACCCCGCGCCCGGGTGCTACCGCTACGCTGGGTTCTGAGGCCAATCCGATGGCGGATTTCTTTCAAACCGGCGTCGTCACCACACTCCATCGTCTGACCCCGAACAGTGTCGACCGGCTCGAGGCCGATCTCGAGAGGTTCTCCCGGAACAAGCCCATTGGGTTGGTCTTGCCGGCGCTCTACTCGGAGTTCGGAACGGTGGCCATGCAGCGCATCGTGCCCGAGCTCCGCAAGGTGCGCTACCTGCAGCGAATTGTCGTGGTGCTGGCCAAGGCCACGCAGGACGAGTTCGACCGGGCTCGGAGCTACTTCCAGGACTTCTACACGCCGGTCACGGTCATCTGGGTGGACAGCGACAGAATTCAAGCGCTCTTTCGGATGCTCGAAGAGCGGGGATTGCCGGCGGGGGCGGATGGGAAGGGCCGGTCTTGCTGGTTGGCGTACGGATACCTGCTGGCGATGCGCGACTGCGGCATGATCGCTCTGCATGACTGCGACATCGTCAACTACGAACGGCAGTTGCTGGCCCGCTTGTGCTACGCGATCGCTCATCCGCACCTTCCCTTCGAGTTCTGCAAAGGCTACTACGCGCGCGTTTCCGATCGAATGCACGGCCGCGTGACCCGGCTCTTCATGACGCCGCTGATCCGCGCGCTCGATGGGATGGCGCCCGAAACGCCCTTCCTGCGCTACCTGGACAGCTTCCGTTATGCGCTGGCCGGCGAGTTCGCCATGGACATCGATCTGGCCCGCGTGAACCGCATCCCCGCGGACTGGGGCCTCGAGGTTGGCGTGCTCGCGGAGGTGTTTCGCAACTGCTCCGTGGCCAGGACCTGCCAGGTGGATCTGACCGACAACTACGAGCACAAGCATCAGGCTCTGTCCGCGGAGGATGCTTCCAAGGGCCTTTCTCGAATGGCGACGGACATCGCGAAATCGCTCTTCGCCACCCTCGCGTCCGAAGGCCTGGTGTACTCGTCGGACCACTTCCGCAGTCTGGAGGTGCGCTACGTCCGCATGGCCCAGGACACCATAGCCCGCTACTACGCCGATGCCATGCTGAACGGTCTCAAGTTCGACCGGCATGCCGAAGAGCTGGCCGTGGCGGTCTTCGCGAAGAGTCTGCGGTCGGCCGCGCTCGAATTCCTCGAGGACCCTCGCGGCCTCCCTCTCATCCCCAACTGGAACCGGGTCCTCGCGGCCATCCCGGAGTTCTTCGACCTCTTGCAGGATGCCGTGGAGAAGGACTCCCGGCAAACCCCTGCTCGAAAGGCCTGAGGGAGAACTCATGGGGGAACCGTCTTTACCCGACGAAGCACGTCGAGCAGCCGAGGCCATTCGCCACGCCGACATCGTGATCGGCATCCCCAGCTACAACAATGCGCGGACCATCGGTCACGTCGTGCGCGCCGTTTATGCCGGGCTGGCAAAGTACTTCCCCCAACTCACCGCCGTGGTCATCAATTCGGATGGCGGCTCGACGGACAACACCAGCGATGCGGTCCTTTCCGCGCGCGTCGAGGACAGCCACCTGATGCTGCTATCGACTCCTCTTTTGGCGGCGCACCGGCTGTCGTTCCCGTATCACGGGGTGCCCGGCAAGGGAAGCGCGTTCCGCCTGGTCTTCCAGATGGCGAAACAACTCGACGCGAAAGCCTGTGCGGTCGTCGATTCCGACCTCCGGTCGATTACGCCGGAATGGATCGACTTGCTGCTACGACCGATTCTGTTTGCCGATTTCGACTTCGTCGCTCCGTATTACCAGCGCCACAAGTACGACGGGACCATCACCAACAGCATCGTCTATCCGCTCACGAGAATGCTCTACGGAGTGTCGGTCCGGCAGCCGATCGGAGGCGAATTCGGAGTATCGGCGCGGCTGCTCCGGCGCTACCTCGAGCGTCAGGACTGGGAAACCGACGTCGCACGCTTCGGAATCGACATCTGGATGACCACCGTCGCGATCGCCGAGGGATTTCGCGTCTGTCAGAGCTTTCTGGGAGCGAAACTGCACGATGCCAAAGACCCGGGCTCCTTGTCCGCAATGCTCGAGCAGGTTGTCGGCAGCGTCTTCACTGCTGATGCAGGAGTATCGCACCCGTCTGGCAAGGGCGGGCCGGCAGCACGCCCGCTGAACTTTTCGGGTTTCCATTTGACGTTGGGCTGGACCCGATCCACGTGAATGTCGACCGGATGGTGCAGGCATTTCGCCGCGGCTGCCAGGATCTGGGCGAAATCTGGGAAACCACGCTCGACAAACGCACGTTCGCGGCCGTGCGGAGGCTTGGCGAGAGTGCGGGGTCGCCTGGGGAAGCGTTCCACCTCGATGATGAACTCTGGGCGGAGGTGGTCTTCGATTTCGCGTGCGCCTATCGGAAGCACCCCATTGAAAGAGGCGTGATCCTGCGGTCGCTGACGCCGCTATACCTGGCCAGAGTCGCGTCGTTTGTGCGAGACACCGAGAACCTGATGGCAGTCGAGGTCGAGGACAAGATCGAACAACTCTGCCTGACCTTTGAAAGCCTCAAGCCCAGCCTGGTCAGCCGCTGGAACGGGGATACGGCTCAGGGGGATGCCAGCCGCGCGCCGCATGAGGCAGACACAGCGAACCTGGAGGTATGACAAATGATCGAGACATTGAAGAAGGTCCTGGAGAGTGCCCTGGAGCGCCTCCAGTACCAAGTGACGACATATCTGCCCTCGTTGCTGGCCGCCCTGACGCTGGTCCTGGGAGCGTATCTGACTGCGTTGCTGGCGCGCTGGCTCATCTACAGGATCTTCAAAGGCCTGGCCATCGACAAGTTTCTCCGCCAGAGCGGCGTCGCCTTCCTGGTAGACCCTTCAGGCCGCCTGCGCGCCACCCGACTGGTGGCTGAGACGGTCTATTGGTGCATCCTGTTGAGCGGGTTCTTGTTGGGCGTGAACGTCTTCGGCACCGATCTCACCAACCAGATTGTGCAGAGTTTCATGTCTCTGCTCCCCAGGCTCTTCGTGGCGGGGCTCATTCTGCTGGGCGGGACCTGGCTCGGTCAATATCTGGGCCGCAGCATGTTGGTTTGGGCCGTCAACGAGAACTTCCCTTCGCCGCGCCGCCTGGCGGCGGTGGTCCGGATCCTCATCATGTTCGTAGCCGTCGTCGTGGCGTCCGATCAACTCAACTTCGCCAGAAGCGTGTTCCTCGCCGCCTTTATCATCTTTGTGGGCGGCGCCGTACTGGCAGCCAGCCTCCTCATCGGCCTTGGACGCGGAAGCGTGCGGCGCTTCCTGGAGGAGAAAAGCGACCAGACCGGAGAATCCGGTGAACGGTCGCTGTGGAGTCATTTGTGAACCGACCTGGGCCCCTTAGCCGTGAATCAGGGCCAGGATGGCGGCATTCCAGCCGGCTGGGCCGGGACGGTCCGTCACCACGCCGCGGGGCACCCGGGCCTGCAGTTCCGCAACTTGCGCGGAGCGGATGAGCATCGGAGCATCCACGACATTCAGAAAGGATACATCATTCAATCCGTCCCCCAGGCCGATGGTGCGAACCGGCGCATTCCCCCGCTCGAACAACGCGCGGAGCGCCCCCACGGCTAGCGCTTTGTCGTTCGCCCCCAGAATGTGCCAGAAACGACCGCCTCTGGTCGACTGCTTCCCCCGGTCTTCGATCGCGGCGGCAAGCGCGCCGGCGCGGTCCGGGTCAAGCACCAGGAACGGCTCATCGTATTCCCTCCGCTTCGCCAGAACGGCCTGTTCCAACGGCAATTCGCAGAGTCCGGCAACTTCCTCCGGTTTCTCCGGGACGCCATTTTCCAGCCAAAATGGCTGTAGGAAGGCTGGTGCGTCATGAAGTCACGCAGTTGGCTGGTGCTTGCGATCGGATTCGGCGCGCTGGTGCTCTTGATCGGCCTCCTCGGCTTCGGCGCGATGCGCCAGGCGCAAGCCCTCCACGACGAGACCGTGTCCGCCCATGATGCATACTTGCAGACCGACGCCGTCTTACGGGAAATTCCTGCCGATCTGTACCTCGGGGACATCCTGATCCGGGACTACCTCTTGGACCTGTCTCACCTCATGGCTCCTGCCTACCGGGAGCAGCTTCTGGCCAGACGTGCTTCGATTCAACAGCGGCTCGACCTTCTCGCTCAACGGCTTCGAGGGGGCGAATCGGCGAGACTGCAACAACTGCGGGACGACCTCCAAGCGTATTGGGAATCCATGGACCCAATCCTACGTTGGTCTCCCGCGCAGAAGACGGCGCTGAGCTGGCTGTTCCTTCGCCAGCGGGTGCTCCCACGTCGCGAGGCCGTCGTGGCGCTGGCGAAGGAGATTAGCGAGATCAACGCCGCCAATCTGCGGAAAGAATTACAGAGGCTGAAAGAGAGCCAGGAATTGTTCCAGAGCTTTCTTCGGAAGACCGTGACGCTTGCCCTTTCCTTGGGCCTGCTCATCGCCTTGATCAGCGCCGCTCGAGTGACCGTGCTGGAACGGCGGAGCGAACGAGAACGGGGACGCGCGGAAAGCGCTGAAGAGGAACTGCGCCGGCTCTCCCGGAATTTGGTGCGGGCCCAGGAGGAAGAACGTAGATCGCTGTCGCGGGAACTTCACGATGCCGTCGGCCAGATGCTCTCCGCCATGACCATGGAACTCGGCAACATGGAGGCGGTCATTACCTCCCCCGACAAACTTCGTACGCGCCTCGACGAAGCCCGGAGCCTGAATGCCGAAACCTTGCGCGAAGTTCGCGCCTTGGCGATGGGGCTGCGGCCGACCATGCTGGACGAACTCGGACTGGGACCGGCGCTCCGCTGGCAGGGCCGGGAGTTCTCGCGGAGAAGTGGCATGCCCGTGACGGTTCAAATCGATGGCGACCTCGACGGCTTACCGGAGACTCACCGAACCTGCATCTTTCGGATTGTCCAGGAGGCTCTCACCAACTGCGCCCGGCACGCCCGAGCGAAGAGCATCCGGATTTCGATTTACGGACGGCACGATTGGGTGAAGCTCTCCATTCAAGACGACGGCGTCGGCTTCGATCCGGGCGGGGCGGCTGCTCGCGGCCTTGGGTTGATCGGCATTCAAGAGCGAGTGCGCGAACTCGAGGGGACCGTAACGATCGTCTCCCAGCCGGAGAAAGGGACTATTGTGGAAGTGGAAGTGCCGGTCGGCCCAGGAGTGACCCCAGGATGATTCGTGTTCTGATCGCGGATGACCACGGCGTGATGCGCAAGGGCCTCCGTCTGCAACTCGAGCAGCACGAGGGCATGGAAGTGGTCGGCGAGGCGGCCGATGGCCGGGAGGCCGTCAGACTGGCCGGTGAACTCGTCCCCGACGTGGTGATGATGGATATCGGCATGCCGAATCTGAACGGGATCGAGGCGACGGCTCAGATTGTCAAACGCAATCCGAAGGCCGGTGTCATCATCCTGAGCGTCCATTCCGACGAAGAGTATCTTGTGCGCGCCCTCACCGCTGGAGCCAAGGGCTACCTTCTCAAGGAAAGCGCCGATGTCGATTTGCTGCGCGCGGTGCAGGCGGTGGCCCAGGGAAAGTCGTTCTTCAGCCCCACCGTCGCCAAGACGCTTCTGGAGGACTTCGTCCAGCAGCTCAAGCTGCGCGGCTTGCAGGATTCGTATGATCTGCTGACCGATCGGGAGAAGGAGGTCTTCCAGCTTCTGGCGGAGGGCAAGTCGGCCAAGGAAATCGCCGCCCTCCTGAGCCTGAGCCCGTACACCGTGGAGACCCATCGGACGCACATCATGCAGAAGCTCGACCTCCACAGCGCGGTGGATCTTGTGCTCTACGCGGTGCGCAAGAAGATTATCTCGTGAACAGCATCCTCCGATACGACGCGACGCGGACGCAGTTACGCGTGGAGATGGACTGGATTCCTCCGCTGCCTCCCCCACCGCCTGCGAAGAAATCCAGGCCGCTGCAAGGAGCTTGGGGGCTCGCCGGCGTCTTGATCGGTCCGAGCGTGCTTGGCTGGATGGCGCCCAACGACTTTCTGACTGCACTCGCCGAGCTTGGGGTAATGTTCCTTTAGTTCCGGGTCGGGCTGGAGGTGAAGACCTCGGAATTGATCAAGGTCGGGCCGATTGCGACCTGTAATGCCGACGCTGGTGGCAACCATCGCGGCTCCGACAAAGATCGACTCCATCTGCGGTTCACCCCAAAGCCGCAAGATACCCCAGCGGAAAACGAAAGGGACGGCTACCCCGAGCACCGCCACCCAGTTACTGCGCAGGTTCTCGCGGCCAAGGGCCTCTTGCAGGAGCGCGCAAGCCAGATCATCCTGGCCGCGGCGGTGATCGACGACGTGCCGGGTCTTCTGATTCTCGCCCCGGTCAGAAGCCTGGCCAAGGGAAAGGTGAACGTTCCGGAACTGGCCCTTACTGCCACGCTGGCCATCGGGTTTACGGTGATCGCGGTCAAGTGGGGCGCGAAGACCCTGAAGAGAGTAGTCCCCCACGTAATGGGGAAACTGCGAGCCGGACAAGCACAATTCGCAATGGCGATGATTCTCCTCTTCGCGCTTTCCTTCCTGGCAGTCTACGCTGGAGTCGCCGCCATCATCGGCGCTTTCCCTGGCGGGAATGGTTTTGGCTGAAAGCGTTGGTCACCGGGTTCACGATCTCGCTCAGGGAGTAACCGAGTTGCTCGTGCCATTCTTCCTGGCTGGGATTGGCCTCCACTTCAGTCTTTCCGCGCTCTCCAACAGGCCGACGGTGACCCTGGCTGGAATCATCCGGCTGGCGGCGATGCTGTCGAAGTTCATCGGCTGGGACCTGGGGGCGTACCGATTAGGGTGGGCGGATGCGTCGCGGATCGGTGTGGGAATGATCCCGCGAGGCGAGGTTGGGATGGTCGTAGCCCAGATCGGCCAGTCACTGGGTGTGATCGGGGAGCACGTATACGCGGTCGTTGTTCTGATGTCGGTGCAACCACGCTCGTCGCGCCTCCACTGCTCAAGCTGACGTATCGCGGCCTCGAAAAGCCATCTGCGGCGGAGGAGTTCCGGATCGGTTAATACCGAGGGGAAAGGGTAGCGGTGGCGTAACCACTGCCCGCCGAGGGCGGGCCTTATTGGGCGAGTTTAGCGATGACCAGGACGAGCGGTTCCTCGGACTCACTTGGACTCTGCCGGCACTCCTTTGTGCGCGTCCGCCACAACTGCTCAGCGAGCTCCAGATTCGTTTCGGTAACCTCCTCTTGCCGGGCAGAACTCACGCGCCGCATCAGCGCCTGCTTGGCTTTTTCGGCTAAATCGCTCACGGCTGCAGGTGGAGACGTTCCCACGCACCGGTTCATGCCCTCCAAAGCAAGTTCTACGAGCTTGATGCTGCGGCGATAGCGTCCCACGGTACTCAATCCTCGTTGCGTCGGGTCGAGAGCAAGCACCGTCTCAGAGACGCCTAATCGCTGACGGATCTCCTCATCGGCCGGGTTTAAGCGCAAGGCGACCTTGAAGTCCGTTCGCGCGTTCCGGTAATTCCCTCTTGCGAACTCGGCCTCACCCAAGCCGGCGTAGGCATCGAAGTCCTGGGGCTGTTGGCGCAGGATATCTTTGAAAAGGTCGAGAGCCCGCGACGGTGAGCCCGCGGACAGGTACAGACGGGCAATGCGCTTGCGCATCTGGATATCATCGGGCGCCTCGTCCTGGAGCGGAAGAAGTTCGGCCAAAACCTCGCGATCGGCGCCCTGCTGGACCAGTAGGTCGATCAGTTCAAAGCGGACTTGAACTCGATTCGACTCGGCGTCCTGTTTCCATTTTCCGTAGATTGCCTGGTGGTAGTACGACGTGGCCTCGGCGCTTCTCCCTTGCTTCAGCATGACTCGCGCCATCGTCAGGTTCGCAGCTCCATCCGTGGCGTTCCGCTGCAAGCATTTCTTGAAGCAGAGTCTCCGCATCCGCGAGCCTCCCAACTGCTAGCAGGGCTCCCGCAAGTCCCAGTTGAGCCTCCTGGTTTCCGCGCGAGACCGAAAGGGCGCTTCGAAACTTGTCGATGGCTTCGGCTTCACGCCCCTGCTGTACCAGCCGTTGTCCTTCAATAAGGAGCCGTCGGGCCTCGGCTTGGCCCTCGGTCCTTTCCACCTTCGCCAGGAAAGTGTCGATCGCAGCCAGGGCGGCTATGGCGAGAAAGACCAGGACAAAAGTCCCAACTAAAGATGGGCCGTTCAGGGAAGATTGGCGCTGGTCCGTGGCCACTCGTTCATCCCTCCACGCCGGACGGTTTGCCGATGCCATAGGCCTTCAGAATGTCGTCCAGTGCCACCACTCCGACAAGCTGGCGCACGTCGGCGCGGCTCACGACGGGCAGGGCGTTGTACCCGCTCTTGCCCATCCGTTCCAAAACGACGCTTAGACTGTCATCGGGATACGCGTAGCCCAGTTCCCCAGCGTCCGGATGCTGGTCCAGGGGGGCGGCCTTCAGAAGATTGGCCAGGGCTTTCCTCTCCGCGCCATCCGCCACGGCAGTCTCCAGATCCGCGTTACGGATCATTCCCCAGAGTCCCGCCGCGTCGGCCACAGGCCAGGCGTCCAGCGGGCCCCTCCGCGCCCGCACCAGCGCTGCCGCAATCTCCGTGTCCGGCGAGAACACCTGGGGAGCAGGCCGCATCGCCTGGAGCACCTGCATGCGTCCGGCCTGTGCTCGGGACTCAACAGTCGGTAGACGCACCCCATCCTGTCGGGCGAGTGCTTCGTAGATGGGCTCCTTTTGGAGCTTGTGGGAGATGTAGAAAGCGATCAGGTTGGAGATCATCAGAGGGACGATGATGGTGTAGTCCCTGGTCATTTCGAAGATCATGATCACCGAGGTGAGCGGCGTGCGCACGATTCCCGCGAACGCTGTCCCCATGCCGACCAGGGCGTAAGCGCCGGGTTCAGCCGTGTACCCCGGTAGCAAGGCGTGCGCCACGCTGCCTACCGAGCCACCGATCATGGCCCCGATGAACAAGCTTGGCCCGAAGATGCCACCCGCATTGCCTGAGCCGTAGCAGAGTGCCGTTGCCACAATCTTGAGCACAGCTAGCAGCACGAGCAACTTCAGCACCAGATCGCCGTTCAGGGCCTTATCCACGACGTCGTAACCCACTCCCAGGACCTCGGGAATGAAAAAACCCATCAGGCCCACTCCCAGGCCCCCGGCGACCGGTTGAAACCAGAGGGTCCATTTCGGCAGCTTCATGAATCTCGTGCGGATTCCCAGTAGAAGCTTCACGAAGGCCACCGAGCCGAGTCCGCCTACGACACCCAGTGCCGCGTAAACTGCGAACTCCAGCGGATGCACCAAGTGATAACCCGCCACATGGAACAGCGGTTCGTCGCCCAGCACCAGATGCAGGACCATCCAGGAGGTTGCGGAACTCAGCACCACCGAGCCCAGTACGGGAGCGTGCAGATCCCCCACGATCTCTTCGAGCGAAAACAGCACGGCGGCAATGGGGGTGTTGAACGCGGCCGCCAGCGCCGCCGAGCAACCGACAGGCACAAGCGATTTTACCTGCTCTTTGCTGAGCCCGAGCCGCCGGGAAATCACAGAACTGAGCCCGGCGCCCACCTGGACCGAAGGGCCTTCGCGTCCGAGGGCGATGCCGCTGGCCAGGGAAGCCGAGCAACAAAAGAACTTTCCCAAGGCCGTGCGAAACGAGATGTATCCGTCGTTGATGAAGAGAGCGAACTTCGTCTGGGGAATGCCGCTCCCACGCGCATAAGGGAAATAGCGCCAGAGCAACCAGCCCGTCCCAAGAGAGCCCAACGTCGGAACCAGAATACGGCGCCAACCGGCCCCGCCCGCGGGATACATTCGCACCGCCAGCCGACCCGTGAGCAGGATGAAGGCAACCACAACAAGCCCGACCAACGCACCAATCACCAAGCTAAGAACGAGCGAGAGTTGATTCTCGCGTTTCCGAAACGCCTCAACCTGTTCTCCCAGTTTGACTTTCCATCGACGGCTCATCTTCGTGTTGGGTGGAGCGCTGTTGGCATGTATCGCCACACTACTGATTATGCCTCGTCTCAATCGGCCCTTGGCTCCGTTGAGGCTTGGACTTGAGATTCTCCCCACAGTCGTTTGGCGAGACGGCACGCCACAAGCGCGCACGAGTGATAGCAAGAGCCGGGAAATGCAGGTCTACTTACAGGTTCAGAAGAGTTGGCTGCAGGTGGAAAGGTTGCCCAGCTACTCGCCGGATCTGAATCCGGTGGAAGACTTGTGGGGCAACCTCAAAGGGCAGGAGTTGGCCATTCGTGCGCGGACAATCTGGGCCAATCAGAAACGGCACTTCGAAGCGGCGTGGGGCGGGTCCGCCGATCTGGGCGCCTGCCATTTGCTTTCCTGCACCACGCAGGTCTTTCTTTTTGACCAATCTGTCACTGTATTATGCGAGATTCAGTAAGCGTCCATTCCGACGAAGAGTATTTTGTGCGCGCCCTCACCGCCGGAGCCATGGGCTACCTTCTCAAGGAGAGCGCCGATGTCGATTTGCTACGCGCGGTGCAGGCGGTGGCCCAGGGAAAGTCGTTCTTCAGCCCCACCGTCGCCAAGACGCTTCTGGAGGACTTCGTCCAGCAACTCAAGCTGCGCGGCTTAAAGGATTCGTACGATCTGTTGACCGATCGGGAGAAGGAGGTCTTCCAGCTTCTGGCGGAGGGCAAGTCGGCCAAGGATATCGCCGCCCTCCTGAACCTGAGCCCGTACACCGTGGAGACCCATCGGACGCACATCATGCAGAAGCTCGACCTCCATAGCGCGGTGGATCTGGTGCTCTACGCGGTGCGCAAGAAGATCGTTTCCTAGCAGGCGACACACCGGTATCCTGGTTCTCGCGCCAAGACGCAAAGGCGCAAAGAACTCTGGGAACGGGTACGGGGCCGGATGTACAATTGGTGCTGGCCAGCAAGCCGTAACGGCAATCCTGGTTCAGGATGGGTTCTATGAAACAACTACGAGCGTGTGTTATGCTCGCCGCCCTCTTACCCTGCATTTCCGTTTTGAGTAGTTACTGATAACCTTTCGCTGGCCTCCGACGCCTTTTAGTCATGCGGGTTTCAACGTGATGAAGACGCTCCGGAGGTCAACACCCAATGGGTGAGAAACAAAATCAACCATTCCAGCTCCCGTTCAACGCTTCGCTGAAGATCGATTTCCAGGGATCGCGAGTCACATCGGATGGGGGCCTCATCCTGGTGCGCGGGTTGGACGAACGTTTGGGCCTCGGCGAACTGATCACCCAACACCTGACGGATTCGCGGCGAGGGAAGAACACGCAACTCCCGCTGGCGGACCTGTTGCGCCAGTCGGTCTACGGCCGCATCGCGGGCTATGAGGATGTCAACGACGCCGAGCGGCTTTCGCAAGATCCGACGTTCCGGCTGATCGGTTCCGAGAAGATCTGGGAGCGTGGGGCGGCGTTGACCTCCCGGCTGCAATCATTCGAGACCGACTTGCTTACCCGAGAAGAGAATTTCGCCGGGCTGACCGCCATCAATCGAGAGTTGATCGCCAAAGCCGAGGCGATCGATTCTCCGCAGCGCATCGTGCTGGACATGGACTCGACCGAGATCCCGGTGTACGGCCAGCAGGAGAACAGCGCGTACAACGGTCACTTCGAGTCAATCTGCTACCACCCGCTGCTGCTGTTCAGCCGCGAGGGCGACTGTCTGGCGGCCGAGTTGCGGTCCGGTAATGTGCACAGCGCCGATGGCTGGGAAGACATGCTGTTGCCGGAGATCGAGCGGCAACAGAAGCTGGGCAAAGAGGTGGTGTTCCGGGCCGATGCTGCCTTCGCCAAGCCGGAGATCTACGAGGCGCTGGAGGAGCGGGGCGTGAAGTATGCCATCCGGCTGCCAGCAAATGAGTGACTGGAGCGCGACATTGCGGAGTTGCTGACGCGACCTGTCGGGCGGCCGAGCTACAAGCCGGTGGTCTGGTACAAAAGCTTCCTGTACCAAGCCGCAAGCTGGAAGACGGCGCGGCGGGTGGTGGCCAAGGTGGAGTTCCACTTTGGGGAACTGTTTCCTCGCGTGGGATTCATCGTCACGAACCTGGAGACCGACAGCCGGGTGGTGGTGCGGTTCTACAACAAGCGCGGAACGGCGGAGCAGTGGATCAGGGAAGGTAAGCAAGCCGTGAAGATCACTCGGCTGTCTTGCCATCGGTTCCGCTCCAACGAAGTGCGCCTCTGGCTGAGCGTGCTCGCGTACAACCTGGGGAACCTTTGGCGGCGGCTGGTGCCACCCAAGCGGATCGACAACTGGTCGCTCACCAGCTTGCAGCAGCGCCTCGTGAAGACGGGCGGGCGGCTCATCAAACATGCTCGCTATTATTGGCTGCTCCTGGCGGAGGGCCATCTGACGCGGCGACTGTTTGGAAGTATGGTTCTGCGGATCGCCGCGCTGCCTTCGCCGGGCGGATAGCGGGCGACGGCGGGTAAGCAAACAGGCCGAAGGAAGGAGGGGGACGGAGAGGTGTATGGGAAATCGTTTGAAATGATGCACTTCCGCGTTTCTTTGTACCCGGAGAGGCCAGAGTTGGCCCCTTCCTGCGCCGTCGGAGGCGGTCGGGATGGTAAATAATGATGAAAGAAAGGCTCCGACGGAGGAGGTCGGATGTATAATCGCTGGTACCAGGAACCAAAACGGAAATGCTGGATAATTAGGCTAGGGGCAGAGATTCACAGGGGGGAAATGTGACAACCATCCAGAGAGTAAGGTTAAGCCTCGCCTTATTGGCGGCCTTCAGCCCAGCCATGATGGCGCAGGTCACAGCGGGAACAATCCTCGGCAACGTCCGCGATATTACGGGAGCGGTGGTCGCCGACACAACAATCAGCATCAAGGAAGTCAACAAGGGAACCATCCAGAGTTACAAGACAGACGGGAACGGCGCGTTCTACGCTCCGTTTCTGACCCCGGGAACTTACCAGGTCACGGTGGAGAAGGCCGGCTTCAAGAAGCAGGCCAGCCAGCCCTTCGATTTGCAGGTGGACCAAAGGGCGCGTGTCGATTTCACCCTGCAAGTCGGCGAGGTCACGGAGTCGATCGAGGTCACCGCGGCGGCGCCGCTGGTGAAATCGGAGACCGCCGAACTGGGGTCGGTGGTGGAAGAGCGGGCGATTCGCGAACTGCCGTTGAACGGGCGCAACTTCGCCCAGTTGGTCTACCTCGCGCCCAATGTGACGCCCGGCCAGCAGGGAGAGAACCTCTCCGGCGCGAGCTCCTTCAATCCGCGTGCGGCATCGAACTTCAACGCCCTGGGCAGCCAAGCCAACGCCAACGCCTGGCTGGTGGACGGCATCGACAACAACGAGTACACCTTCAACACCGTGATCGTGCAGCCCTCCATCGAGTCGGTGCGCGAGTTCAAGGTGCTTACCGGAACCTTTTCGGCCGAGTTCGGACGCGGCGCCGGGGTGGTCTCGGTTTCCACGAAGTCCGGCAGCAATAACGTCCATGGCAACCTGTTCGAGTTCCTGCGCAACGATGTGCTGGACGCGCGCGCCTACTTCAACGCCGTGCCCCAACTCAAGCCGCCCTACCGCCGCAACCAGTTCGGCGTGGCGCTGGGCGGCCCGGTCTATCTGCCGAAGCTCTACAACGGAAAGAACAAAACGTTCTTCTTCATGGACTACTTCGGCATGCGCGAACGCAAGGGCCTCACCTTCGTTAACACCGTGCCGACCGCCGAGACCCGCGTTGGCAACTTCGCCAATTTTACGGACACCAAGGGCGCTCTGATCCGGATCTACGATCCGCTGACCACGCGGCTGAATCCGGCTTTCGACTCGACCAAACCGGTGAGCGCGACAAATCCGCAGTATCTGCGCGACCCGTTCAGCGGGAACACCATCCTGCCGGGCCGCATCAACGCGGTCTCCCGCAACGTGGCGAGCATCTATCCGCTTCCGAACGGCGCGGGCAACTTCAACAATTACAACAGCAGCCTGCCGCGCGCACTCGCCGACGATGGGTTCGACACCCGCGTGGATCACCAGATCACGAGAAACGATTCCTTCTTCGTCCGCTACAGCTACGAGCAGTTCCGCCTGAGCGCGCCGCAGGGGCAGGCCAACTGCTGCCTCAGGACACCGGCCGATGTGGCGGCCAAGTACGACCTCGGCCCATATGTCGCCGGTCTTCAGGTGACCGACCTGACCACGCAAGGAATGGCGCTCAACGAAACCCACGTCTTCCGCCCCAACCTGATCAACGAGTTTCGCGGCGGCTTCGCCCGTACCAACCCGTTCACCAGGCAATCCGACTTCGGCCACAACGCCTCGCAGTCGCTGGGGATTCAAGGAGTCAACATCTCGCAGTACAGCTCGGGGCTTTCGAACATCAACATCACCGACTTCACCGGACTGAGTGGCGGCCCGGGCTTCCTGCCGGCCAATCCGCGCGAAACGCACTGGCAGATCGAGGACGGGCTCAGCTGGACCCTGGGCCATCATCAGACCAGATTCGGCTATCGCTACGTTCGCCGCATGACTTCGACTTACACCGGACCTCCAGGAGGCGGTCCGCGCGGTGACATGACCTTCGGCAGGAATTTCACCAACGATCCGGTGACCAACACCCAGGGCACCGGCCTGGCCACTATGTTGATTGGATACATCAGCGGCGGCGGCGGGCGAAGCATTTTGCTCGAACCGCCCTATGCCACGAACCAGGATCACGGTTTCTATTTCCAGGACGACTGGAAGGTGGTGCCGAAACTGACTCTCAATCTCGGCGTGCGATACGACATCTTCGTCCCCGACGTGGAGGTCCGCAACCGCATCGTGAATTTCGACCTGACCCACCTGGTGATGGCCTACGCGGGAGAAAGCGGCATTTCCGACACGGCCGGCAAAGAGACGCGCCACGGCAACTTCGGTCCGCGGGTCGGCTTGGCGTACAACGTGGGCGGGAACGGGAAGACCGTTATTCGCAGCGGTTACGCCATCAGCTACTTCCCGATCATGCCCTCCGGTTCCAACATGCTCAACGAACAGGTGCCCTATATCGTCTCGCAGACTCCGTTTGGCAACATCCCCACCAATCCGATCGACTTCTCTGGAATTCCGACCATCGACCACCCGTTCCCGGCGATCCAGATTCTTAAGCCGCTCACCACAGCCCAGATCAATGCTAACCCGTTCGGGATCCTGGGACACGGCTTCCGCAACGAGACTCCCTCGATGATGACCTGGAACTTCAACATTGAGCGGCAGATCGGGAACAGCATGATGTTTGAAATCGCCTACGCCGGAAGCCACGGCACGCACCTGCTGTTCGGTTACAACCCGAATGAGCTTCAGCCCGGCACGGGCTCCGTGCAATCGCGCCGCCTGCTGCAGCCGATCAACAACATCAGCAGCATCACGATCTTCGACCCGAGAAACTCCTCGACCTACGATGGACTTTCGGGCAAGCTGGAGAAGCGATTCTCGTCCGGGCTGCAGTTCACTGCCGGTTACACCTTCGCGAAGAACCTGGACTACGGCGGGTCGGCGGCCAGCGGCGGCGGTTCGACCGGCGGCCCCCAGACCATTACCAATATCCGGGCGGGCCGCGGGCCGTCGGGCTTCGATGTGAAGCACCGCTTCGTCGCCAACTACGTGTACGAGCTGCCCTTCGGGAAAGGCAAACGCTGGGTCGGGGGTGGACCCATGCAATGGGTGGCGGGCGGGTGGACGCTGAGCGGCGTCACGACTCTCCAGAGCGGCCGTCCGTTCAACGTAAATCTCGCCACAGGCGTGAACAATGGCGCCCCCAGTTGGCCCAACCGGATCGGCAGCGGAAAGCTGGATAACCCGGATCGTCAACTCTGGTTTAACCCAAAGGACTTCGAGGCCCCGCCAGCGAACACCTACGGCAACGTTGCGCGCGGCCCGTTGTACGGTCCGGGGCAGGTGAACTTCGATGCTTCGTTTGTGAAGAACAACAAGTTCAAGGAGCGCTACAACGTCCAGTTCCGGCTGGACACCTTCAACCTGACCAACACGCCGTTCTTCGGCTTCCCCAACGCGAGTATAGGATCGCCGACAGTGGGGCAGATCACTTCAACCAACTCGGACAACCGCGACCTGCAGTTTGCAATGAAGTTCGAGTTCTGATTTCGGCTTTCAGCGGGCAGCCGTCAGCCATCGGCAAGAAGGATTTGGTGATTTACTGATCTAGTGATTTGGTGATTGGGGAAACGGCGGCGGGCTCGAACACCACGACGTCGACGTCGGCGAACGGGCCCAAGCTTCGCTGGCGCCAGCCGGTGAGCTCGGGCCGGGTGGCGAACCAGTCGCGCCAGAAATGAACTTGCGGCTCCCATCCGTATAAAACGAAACGCGGCTTACAGGTTGGGTCATTTGCGCAAACGGGAGCCTCCCAGATTGAGGGGAACGCGGTCGCCAAGAATGACGATGTTGTCTTCCATCAGATTGACCGGCATACCTGGGTCGGCACGGGACATTTGATGTCGAACGAGAGCTTGTACCTGGTGGAAGGAAACAATAGATCCGTCTTGATTGACGCCGGCACGAGGATTGCCGATTTGGACAAGATCGTGGCTTCGATTACGAAGAAGCCGGTCCTGCTGGTCGCCACACACGCCCACCCGGATCACACCGGTTCGGCAATCCACTACTTTCCCGAACTGCACATGAACCCCGGCGATGCGGCGTCCTCTTTTGTCGCGAGCTATAAGGGCAGCTCAAGAGCCTGAAAGACGGGGAAGTTATCGATTTGGGCGGGAGAGAGCTCCAAGTCGTTTTCACGCCGGGGCATACCCCCGGCTCCACCACGTTTCTCGATAAGAATGCCGGCTACGGATTCAGCGGCGATTCATTCGGCTCCGGCAATCTGCTTCTATCCGGCAGTTTTTCCACGCTCATTGCAACTTGCCAGAAGACGAGCGCGCTGATGGAGAAATATGGGATCAAGTTTCTCTATCCGGGCCACTATTTTGGCAAGAATCCAGAAACAAAACAGAGAGTGGATGACGAGGCGGCTTTAAGCAAGGACATTCTGTCCGGAAAAGTCAAAGGTGAGTCAAATCCGAGGGGCATGATGGGGCTGAACCTTATCGTTAGCGCGTACGGCGTTCGCATCAACTATAGCCTGGACGGTGTTCGGTGAGGAGTATTATACTGAATGAGATTTGGAAGTCCAAAATGGAAACACCGGTTAAGGCCGGAATTCGGTCGTTCCCGAAAACTTGAATCGAAATGAGGACCAAATGAAGATGAGGCTTGTAGTCTCGCTGTTGCCGTTCGCGCTCGCAGCCCTCGCGCAACAGCCTCCGGCCGCGGCGCCGGGAGTTCCCGGCCGCGGCGCCGGCCGCGGTCCGGCGCTACGTTCCGCGGAAATCTCGAATGACAACCGGGTCACCTTCCGCCTGAGAGCCGCGACTGCCACAACCGTGGCCCTGAATGGCGATTGGCCTCAGGGTCGTGGGATCGCGATGACCAAAGACGATCAGGGCGTCTGGACCACTGCCGTTGGTCCGCTCACGCCCGAGTTGTGGAATTACACGTTCAACGTCGATGGCGCCGGCGTGCTCGATCCTTCGAACGCGAACCTGTTGCGCGATGGAACACGGTACATGAACTTCTTCATCATCCCCGGACCGATTTCCGAGAACTACGCCATCAAAGACGTGCCGCATGGCATCATCAGTCTAGTTTGGTACAACTCGCCGACGCTGAAGTTACAACGCCGCATGTACGTCTACACTCCCCCGGGATACAATACGGGCAATCAGAAATACCCGGTGTTATACCTTCTGCATGGCGCGGGCGGAGATGAAGACGCATGGAATAACATGGGGCGCGCCAGCGTGATCATGGACAATCTGATCGCCGCCGGCAAAGCGAAGCCGATGCTGGTGGTGATGACGAACGGAAACGCCAACCAGAAGATGGCGCCGGGCTATGGAATCGTGCCGGGACAGGGCAACACGGGCATCTTCGGGAATCCGGGCGAAGTAGGCGCGGCGGGCTTCCCGGGCCGCGGCGCGGCTCCAGGCGCGCCGGGCGCTCCTCCGGCCGCCGAGACGGCTCCGGGCGGTCGCGCGGCGACGCCCGGTGCCGCCCCGGGCAGGGGCCGAGGAGGGATCGGGGGCGGGCTGTTCCCCGAGAGTCTCGTGAAGGACGTGATTCCGTATATCGAGAAGAACTACCGCGTCATCGCGAAGAAGGATAGCCGCGCGATCACGGGTCTCTCGATGGGCGGCGGTCACACGCTGGCGGCCACGAATTCCCATCCGGAGGTATTCAGCTATGTCGGCGTACTCAGCATGGGAACGCGCGAGGACATCACCGATAAGCTGCAGGCTCTGAAGAAGGCCGGCGTGAAATACTACTACGTGGGCTGCGGCCAGGCGGACAACATCTGCGTGGAAGGCAGCAAGAATCTGGACGCGCTGCTGACGAAGGTGGGCATCAACCACAAATTCACCTTTAATTCCGGCGGCCATACCTGGGCCAACTGGCGCATCTATTTGAACGAGTACGCACCCCTGCTGTTCCAGTAGGCCCTCGATTCGGGTGCGGGTCCAATCTTCGGGGCGCGTCACGGGCGCGCCCCGGTGGATCTGGTGCTGTACGCAGTCCGCAAGAAGATCATCGTATAATCTCTTTGCGCCTTCGCGTCTTGGCGTGAGAATCCAGAATGCGAGTACTGCCCAACCTGCTCACGCTTTCCCGCCTGCTCATCACCCCGCTGGTGGCGCTCTCCATCCTCGGCGGTTCCTATGCACAGGCCCTGGGTTGGTTGATCGCGGCGGGCGTCACCGATGGACTGGACGGCTGGCTCGCCCGCCGCTTCGGCTGGTCCACCCGCTGGGGCGCGCTGCTCGACCCCGTGGCGGACAAGGTGCTCCTCGTCACGGTGTATGTTGCGATTGGAATCGCGGGCCTCGTTCCGTATTGGCTGGTGGCACTGGTGTTGGGGCGCGACGTTTTGATCCTGGCCTTCGCGGGAGTCGCTCTGCTGTTGACCACGCAGCGCAGCTTCTCTCCCTCGCCATGGGGCAAGCTCAGCACTCTGATCCAAATCCTGACTGGCCTGCTGGCGATTGGGAGCCGCGCCTTCGGCGCAGCCGTTCTCGAGTCCGCAGCCCACGGGATGGTTTTCGTGACGGCTGCCGCCACTCTGTGGAGCGGCATCGACTACGGTCTCCGGGCGGCGCGGCCCCTCCGCCGGGCGAAGGTGGATTGACGAGCCCGGTGAGCAAGAGTAGTCTAAAGTTGGTGGGTGTTTCGATGAGTCGCTACGTCCCGTCGAGGAGTTGTTTGTGGACGGGCCTTGGGGCCTGCGTCATGGCGGCCTTTGCCGCGTGGGCAGCCTGGGGGTGGCAGCCGGCCCTGATCGGCTCCGTCCCGCTGGCCGCCGCTGGCTTGGCGCTTTGCTACCTCGGCCTCCGGCCTCCGATTGAACTGTGCGCCGAGCATCTGCAGATCGGCCGCCGCGGAATCCTCTGGACCGACATACAGCATGTCGATCGCCTGTATTTCAGATTCCCGCTGCTGGTGCGCTTGCGGCTGACCGCCGGACGCCGGGTCTTGCTGGTTTTCCCCGGCGATCGGGATTCGGCGAATAGCCTGCTGCGGAACATCCGCCGGATGGCCAAGGGCGCCCTCATCGAGGGCCGGCCCTATCGTGAGTTCTGGGGCGAAGCGTTGCCTGCCGTCAATGAGCACCGGCGCCTGGCTCCCCAACGCTGCCGCCTGTTGCTCCCGGAAGACGAGGCCGAAGTCGAGCGCTTGTACCAACAACTGAAAGCGGCCGGCCGGATCGACTCTAAGAGCAACGCGGACGAGACGTAGTGGTCCTCCTGAAACCCCCATTCCGCAAATGGGTCGCGGCCTTTGTCCTGCTCTCCGCACTCGTCCTGTCGCATTCGCTCTGGCTGGCCGCCCTCGGTGGCTGGCTGGTGCGGACCGATCCGCCAGCCCCCGCCGACATCGCCCTGGTACTGGCGGGCGACCGCGCCGGCTACCGTATCCTGAAGGCCGCCGAAATGGTCCGCCAGGGCTACACCAAGACCGTCCTGGTGAGCGGCCCCGAGGAGTTGTACGGCTACAACGAGGCGGAACTCGCGATTCCTTTCGCCGTTCGCAGCGGCTACCCTCCGGCATGGTTCGTGGCTGCGCCCAACCGGTCGCTTTCGACCCGCGAAGAGGCGCTCGCTATGATTGACGAGTTGCACAAGCGGGGCGTGCACACGTGCCTTCTGGTGACCTCCGACTACCACACGCGCCGCGCAGGGAGGATCTACCGCGCCGCCGCGCCCGATATCAATTTTCGCGTGGTGGGCGCCCTTACGCCGGTTTTCGACCCCGCCGGCTGGTGGCATACGCGGGAGGGCCGCAAGTGCTTCTTCCTGGAATGGACCAAGACAGTCACGGGATGGTTTGGGGTTTGACCCGATGAAACAGAGCTTCCGGACTCTCTGGCCATATCTTCGGCGCTACCGCCGCGGCGTGGTCTTAGGCTTCGGAGCGCTGCTCCTCAAGGACATCCTCGCCGCGGCCGTACCATTCTTCCTGGGGCGTGGCGTGGATGCCATGCGGGCCGGCGCTTTCAACCTCTCGGCGGTCCTGTGGATCGCGGTCGTCATCGTAGGCTTCGCCGCCACGAAAGGGCTCTTCCAGTATTGGATGCGCGTCATCCTCATCGGCGTCTCGCGAGACATTGAGTTCGATCTTCGCAACGATTTCTTCCACCGTCTGACCGAGTTGGATTCGGGCTTCTATGGGCGAACGCGCACCGGCGACATCATGGCCCGCGCCACCAACGATTTGAACGCCGTGCGCATGATGCTGGGACCGGGCTTGATGTACTCGCTCGAAACTGCCTTCACCTTTCTCATCGTGACCTCGATCATGCTCTACGCCGACTGGCGCCTCACCCTGGCCGCGCTTCTCCCCACTCCGCTCATCAGTATTTCCGTGTCGTACTTCGGCCGGCTCATTCACACCCGCTTCGAGCACATTCAGAAGATCTTCTCCGACATCAGCAGCCGCGTGCAGGAGAACATCGCGGGCGTGCGCGTGGTGCGCGCTTACGTGCAGGAAGACGCCGAGCTCGACCAGTTCAAGCGGTTGAACAAGGACTACATCGGGGAGAACATCCGGCTGGCGCGGCTCACGGGAGCGTTCATGCCGGTTCTCCAGTCGCTGGTGGGAGATCACCATGCTCATCGTGCTGTGGGCGGGCGGCTCGCAGTTGCTGGCGGGGCGCATCAGCCTGGGCCAGTTCGTCATGTTCAACACCTACATGGGGATGCTGGTGTGGCCCATGATCGCCTTCGGCTGGGTGGTCAACCTGGTCCAGCGAGGAACCGCCTCGCTCGAGCGAATCCATTCGATTCTCGCGGAGGAGCCTACCATCGCGGAGCCGCCCTCGCCGCGGCCTTTGCCCGACCCGCTGCGCGGCGAAATCGAGTTCCGCGGCGTGGTTGTGCAGTACCCGGCGGGGAGGGCGCTGGATGGAATCGACCTGCGCATCCCCGCCGGCGCCACTGTCGCCATCGTCGGGCACACGGGCAGCGGCAAGACTACCCTCGTGCAGTTGATCCCCAGGCTGATGGACGCCTCCGAGGGCAGCGTGCTCCTCGACGGCAACGACGTGCGCGAATACTCTCCCGCCGCGCTGCGGCGCCAGATCGGTTTTGTCCCGCAGGAGACCATCCTGTTCAGCACCACGCTGGGGGAGAACATCGCCTTTGGGGTCGACGCGGCCTCCGAGGAGGAGATCCGCCGCGCCGCCGAGCTGGCCGGCCTCGGCCCGGATCTCGAAACCTTCCCCGACGGTCTCAACACCATGATCGGCGAGCGCGGGATCACTCTCTCGGGGGGCCAGAAGCAGCGGGCCGCCATCGCGCGTGCAATCCTGCGAAACCCGCGCATTCTGATCCTCGATGACGCCCTCTCGAGCGTCGATACGGTCACCGAAGACCGCATCCTGAGCGGCCTCGCGGCGCTCATGAAGAACCGCACGACCATCCTGATTTCGCACCGCGTCTCCACGGTGCGCAACGCGGATCGCATCTTCGTCATCGAGCGCGGCCGCCTTGCCGAGGAAGGCACGCACGAATCCCTCCTGGCCCTCGGCGGCTACTACGCCGACCTCCACCAGAAGCAGCTCCTCGAGGAAGAACTCGAAGCGATCTAGCGTAACGGCAGACCACATACTGCGATGGTCTGCCCCACTGCCTGTCCTACGTGTATGATGGTGTCGATCGAGGAAGGACGGTACTCTCACATATGCGTAAACTTCTGTTTTTGCTGATGGCTCTGGCGTTGGCTGCGTCCGCCGCGGACGTCAGCGGCACCTGGAAGGGCACCATTGAAACCCCCGGGGGGGCTTTCGAGAACACCTTTGTGCTGAAGGCCGAGGGGGCCAAGCTCACGGGGACTCTCCAGGGCGGTCCGGGCGGCGAGCTGAAGATCGACGAAGGCAAGGTCGACGGCGACAAAGTCTCGTTCACCATCACCATGGAGTTCGGGAAGCTGAGCTACGCGGGAACATTCACCGCGGACGATTTGAAACTCAAGGTATCGATGAGCGGCGGCGGAGGCGAGATGCCGCCGATGGAGCTCAACTGCAAGCGGGCAAAGTAGGCTGAAAGGCGGAGCGCCGCGGCGCTCCGCCTGACAAACGCAGTTACTTCTGCTTTTCCAGTTCCTTCTTCAGGTATTCCTGGTATTGCTTCTTCAACTCCGGGTCGCGCGGGCTGCCGTAGATCTCGAGGGACTTGTACTTGCCCGTGTCGAACTGCTGCCGTGTCCAATCGTCGTGGATTCGGGTCTCAGCCGCTCTGCCGAGCGCGCGCTCCGCGTTGGCCGGGGAGATGAAGTTGATGCCTTCCCGGTCGCCAATTACCAGATCGCCCGGGAGCACCGTCACCGTTCCAATCTTGATGGGAATATTCCAGCCGGCGATGGTCACGCCGCCAATCGCGGAGGGGTCCGCGTGCATGAAATACAGCGGCATCTCCATCGTGGAGATCCCTTCCAGGTCGCGAATGGAGCCGTCAATCACCATGCCGGCGCCCTTGGTGGCGCGCATGATGTAGTAGAACAGGTTGTCGCCGACGAAGGTGCCCTGCTGCTTCTTCCCAAACATGTCCACGCAGATGATGTCGCCGGGTCCAAGCATGTCGATGATGGTCTGATTGTTGAAGGCGCCGGTGATCCCCGCCTTGGTGGCGCGGGACTTGGCGAAGCCGTCCATATCCGGACGCGCCGGCATGAAAGCCAGCGTAAAGGCCCGGCCGACCATCTTCTTGCCGGGATGCAGAACCTGGAACCCATCCGTGTAGTTATTGCCCATGACCTCTTCCGAGGACACGCCTCTGGCCTTCTCGAGCAGAGCGTCGGGAACCTTGGGCCGTCCGTCCGCGAAGCGCTCCCAGGTGCTCGGCATGCCGGAAGTCAGCGCGATCAGTTCTTCCTTACTGAGCTGGAACACCTGCGCCTGGCAAGGCGCCGGCGCCAAAAATGCGACCACGGCCACGCCCAGCGTCAGGGCAGCCGCCAACCTAAAAATCTTGTTTGCAGTCATATCAATCCTTCAAGCCTCCCATGTGACAACAGCAAGCAGGCGCACGGCCCGCCCCAGGAACTAATCTCAGTCCTCACGTGATTGTACTCCAATTGAAGCCGGATCACTGTAGGATTGCATCGAGGACCCCGGAAGCCACGGCCGTCGCGGGTGCAAACTGCGCGGAATTCATGTACCGGACAAGGCTCTGGAGCAACTGCCGCGCCTCGGGCTTGTCCTGCTGGCCCGGCAGGTCGATCGAACACACCAAGAGCTTCCCGGTGCCCACGCGAACCTCGAGCAGCACGCCCAACTTGTGCGCCCGCTCGTAGTTATCGATGACCTGCACGATGGGCCGGTATCCGGCCGGCATATCGTCCAGGATGAGCGCCCTGGAGTTCTGGAGCAGATGGAACCATTGCCAGTTGCTGTGGAACTCCGTCGGGAAGCCGCTCAGGGCCGGATGCCGGGGATCGCACAGGATGCCGAGCGTCCCTGGCGAAACCGTAACGCGCCTCTGCTGGGCCATCTTCGCGAACATGCCGAAGTTCCAAAAATCGGAGGCCCACATTCCGCCGATGCTCTTCGGAAGTTGTGCGGGTTCCGGCATCAACAGGACGCTGCCGCCGGAGGCGAGCGCCTGGCGGGCCGCGGCGTCCAACACGCGGCTGACGACGATTTTGCCCGGCGCGGTATCGACCTTCTCCGGATAGACCCAGATGTCGTAGGAGTTTCTCGAAAGGGGTCCCCTGAAGCGCGAGTTCCAGCGCGACTCTTGGCCGGGGCGGGCACGTCCTTTAAGGGAGTGTCGATCCGGCCGAGCTGCGTCAGCGCGCCTTGCGGGATCTGGACGGAGAGGCAGTTTACCGGAAGCGAGCACCCGGCCCGCCGCGTCTCGCAACGTCCAAACGGGCGTCGCCGCCATTCCCGCCGCTCCGTAGTGGGCCACCTCGACGGTGGCGGCGAAGGTCTCGCCGTTGGTGTAGGTGAACTTGGGCATGCGCACAAGCGGCACCGTCTCCGAGCAGAACTCGCGCCAGCGTGCCGGTTCGATGAGCCCCTTGGACTCCATGAACGCATTCAGGATGCCCACCAGCGCGGTCCCCTGGCCGGGAAAATCCATCAGATCGAGCAACTGGAAGCCGCCCAAGCCGCGCGTGCGCAGCGCCGCCTCGATGTCTTCCCGGTAGCACTGGACGGCCAGCGCGCCGGAGGCTCGCAGGAAATCGTCCGCCTGCCCGAGCATGCCGTTCTTCTCCATGCGTTCCCGCATGAGCTCCAGATTGCGGGCCTGGACCGGGCCGGTGTACTTTGGCGATCTCGCGGAAATCGGGCGCCACCTGGTACTCGCCGATTTCGTGCGATACGACCGGCACCGGCGCCCCGCCGATCTCGGCGCTGTAATCTTTCATGGTCGACGGAGGGCCGGTCTGCACGTGTCCTTGCGGAGCGTCCACCGTGGCGAAGGAGGCTCGAATCTTCTTGCCGCGGTACTGGAAGCTGGCCCAGTAGTCGTCTCCCTCCGGGACGTTCTGAAACCAGTTATTGGTGCCCTGCGCGTAGAGGTGACGGGGGTCGAGAGCTTTGAACTGCTTGATGAAGGGCGCCATGGCCTCCTGCTTGCCGCCCAGCTCGTTGCCGAGAGACAGCATGACGAAGGAGGGATGATTGCCGTAGGCGCGCAACAGGCGTTCGCCTTCCGCGCGCAGAAAATCGTCATGCGCTGCCGCACCGAAGGCGGACCAGTTGGGCAGCTCCGGCTGCAGGTAGATCCCGGCCTGGTCGGCGGCCTGGAAGGCGGCTTCCGGAGGGCACCAGGTGTGAAAACGCATGTGGTTCAAGCCGTAGGCCTTGGCGATCTGGAATACGCGCAGCCAGCCATCCACGGTCATCGGCGGATAACCGGTGAGCGGAAACGCGGCATTGTCGGCCCTGCCGCGCAGGAACGTGGGCTTGCCATTGACGCGGAATTGCGCACCCGTGGCGGTGAATTCGCGAAGCCCGAAGCCGGCCTCTTTGGAGTCGCGAAGGCTGCGTCCGCCGGCCTGCACCTGAAGGGATACGCTCAGCCTGTAGAGCACGGGGGAGAACTCGTCCCATTCGACCGCGCCGCTGCCGAGAGCGTACTCGGACTCGACCACGCCGCGTTCCCCCGTCACCGAGAAGCGCACCGGCGCCGCAGCGGGCGGGCGCGAGCCGCGGCCGGGAACCGCGCTCATCGTGAGCGTGCCGTTGGCCGGCTGGCCGGTGGCGTTGCCCACCTCGATCTTGACGCGGATCTTATGCGCCTGCCGGTCCGGATAGACCTGCACGTCTTCGATCCACACCGGGTCCGTCACGGACAGACCCAGCCGGCCGATCACGCCGTTCCAATTGGTCTGCGTCTGATCGCTGATCTGGTGCGGATCGCCGATCCGGGGGTAACCCGTATTCGCCACCCGCAGCGTCAACTGATGCCGGCCCGGCGTGAGCGAACCCAGCGCGTAGGCGTGCGGCGCCACCAGCGAATTCTGTTCCCCCAAATCCGTGGCGTCTACCCACAATCGCGTGATCTTGGTGCGCTCCAGAACCAGAACGATGCGCTTGCCGGCCCAGGCGGCCGGCACGTCGATGTCGCGCTGATACCAGGCCGCACCCACATAGGGATAGACCCGCGTGAGGCGGCCCGGCTCGCGCGCGGTGTTGGGGGTTCCCTTGCGAGCCTCGTCGGTGGTCCCGGGAAGCTGGATCGTGTCCGTGAGAGCTGGCCCGAACCACTTGCCTTCGACGCCTTCATTTTTCGCGTCGAGTGCGAAGCGCCAGTGGCCGTCAAGCGTCGTCCACTGCTCCGCCGCCGGGAGCGGGATCATCGCCACGCTGGCGAGGGCCACAGCCGCGGCCAGAAGGTGGGTTTTCATCTTTAAAGGATACTCCGCAGTCGTTTGTTTGGGCGATCCGACCCTATGCCATAATCGAAGTATTCGGGGGGTAGGAGAGAAGGAGTTTCTATGAGAACCGAATGGGTCGCCAAACGTCTCGGTGATAGTGTGAGGACGCAGTTGCACTACGCCCGGCAGGGCGTCGCCACCGAGGAAATGATGTGCGTCGCCGGGTGCGAGGGCCTCACGCCGGAAGCTGGTCCGCTCCGAGGTGGCGCGCGGCCGCATGATCATCCCGGCGAACATCCGGCATACCAACCTGGAACCGGCCGGCATCGGCATCGCGTCCAAATGCAAGATCAACGCCAACATCGGCAACTCGGCGGTCACGTCGAACATCGAAGAGGAACTCGAGAAGCTGCGGTACTCGATCAAATACGGCGCCGACACGGTGATGGACCTGTCCACGGGCGGAGACCTGGAGGCGATTCGCCGCGCCATCATCGGCAACTCGCCGGTGCCGGTGGGCACGGTCCCCATCTATGAGGCGGTGGCCCGAGTACACCGGGTGGAAGATATCACGCCGCAACTGATGCTCGAAGTGATCGAGGAGCAGGCCGAACAGGGCGTGGACTACATGACCATCCACGCGGGCGTGCTGGTGCAGTACGTGCCGATGACGACCAAACGAATCACGGGGATCGTCAGCCGGGGGGGCGCCATCCTGGCCCAGTGGATGGTGCGGAACCACCGCCAGAACTTCCTCTACGAACATTTCGAGGACATCTGCAAGATCTTCCAGAAATACGACGTGGCATTTTCGCTGGGCGACGGGCTGCGACCCGGCTGCCTGGCGGACGCCAGCGACGAGGCCCAGTTCGCCGAACTGAAAACGCTCGGGGAGCTTACGAAGAAGGCTTGGGAGTACGACGTTCAGGTGATGATCGAAGGCCCGGGCCACGTTCCGATGGACCAGATCCAGATGCAGGTGGAGAAGGAAATCGAGCTGTGCCACGAGGCGCCGTTCTACACGCTGGGACCGCTGGTGACGGACATCGCACCGGGGTACGATCACATCACCTCGGCCATCGGCGCGGCCATGATCGGTTGGTACGGCGCGTCGCTGTTGTGCTACGTGACTCCCAAGGAGCATCTGGGACTGCCGAACCTGGAGGACGTGCGGGCCGGGATTATCGCTTACAAGATCGCCGCGCACGCCGCCGACGTGGCGCGCCACCGCCCCGGCGTTCGCGACCGGGACGACGCGCTGTCGCGGGCGCGGTACAGTTTCGACTGGAACCGGCAGTTCGAATTGTCGCTGGATCCGGAGACCGCGCGCGCGATGCACGACGAGACGCTGCCGGATGCGGGCTTCAAGGATGCGCACTTCTGCTCGATGTGCGGCCCGAAGTTCTGCTCGATGAACATTTCGGCGCACGTCGAGACCCTCACCGAGCTGGAGCAGACGCAATCCGTGGCGCCCACGGTCGAATAGACTGGCCGGCGGGACCGCCGCGGAGCGACATGTCGTGACGGTTGCGCCGGGCGTCGATTGCAGGGGCGATTTCAGGATTTCCATTCGGCGCGACCGCGGGCATTAAGCCGTTTTGCGGCAAGGGGTTGGGCTCTGTCAGCGGGTCGGGTTGGGTTTGTTCGACAGAATCTGTTTTGACCGGCGGCGGGGGGTCGGGCTGCGGGCGGGCGGCCTGGAGTCGCTGGAGCTCGTGGAGGGCACGGTAGAAGGCGCGCTCGACGCGGGCCTCGTAGCGGCCGAGGGTTTCGAGGACGCTGGGTGTGGGACAGGCGTCCCGGCGGAAGACGTGGGCGAGTTTGTCTTCGAAGATGAGGTTGTTGTAGTCGGCTTCGAGGTCCGGCTTGTGGTCGACGAGGCGGAGATTGAAGAAGCCGGTTTCGATGGCGCGGCAGCGGGCGAGGCGCCACTGGGCCATGACGATTTGGTGGACGAGGGCGGTTTCGAGGGGGCCGGCGGGCTGGAGGTCATCGAGGAAGGTGTTGAGGAGTTCGTTGAAGGCCTCTTCGTCTTCGCCGTCGATGACGGCGTTTTCGGCGGTGAGTCCGTGTTTGAGGGCATTGAGGCGGACGGCGGCCTTGCCGTCGGGGGTTTTGGGGCCGGTGCTGAGTTGGGCATTCCGGCGATTGGCGGCGCGCTGTTTGCGGGTGGCCATAGAGGTTGCTCCTTTGAAGGAATTGCGCGCGTGTAGCTATGCGCCTTCAAGGGTAGCGGATGGTTGGGCGGCCGAGAGGGTTGGCGATTGTGAAAGACGTTTGGGATGTGTGGTTTAGGCGATTTTTTGGAGTTGTGACTGTTAAAGATTTCATCAGTTTCGCGGCGCAGAGAAGCCGGGGTACGGGAGGTGCCGAGCGTCGCGAGACTGACGAAACCTTTAACAATCACCCGTCTTCAGCGCATGTGCGCTATCAAGCGCTAACGGCCTATTTTCAATGGCTTACAGGCTGGACCACTTGTCCAAACATCAGGGGGTCGCTGCAGAGGATCTTGGTGGGGCTTCCGATGAAGCAACTCCGCCAGTTGGAGCTCATGGGAACCTCCGTTAGTATTCGCCACTACATTGGCTGGCGAAGCAGCGGCCTCACCGCGGCAAGGTCTTGGATCAAAGCCGGTTCTCCGACTGTTGCACTTGCCAGCGCACTTATGCCGTTGCAGCAACTGACCGGATAGGTTCGCGTGAGGCACACGCCCGTCCGGCGTTGTGGACTTTCCCTCGCCTAACGGACGGGCGGGGCGGCGTCCAGTAATTCCTTCCCTCCGGTCGCAACCCCAGGCAGGGAAACGAACCCGCTCTGTCCGCTGTCACTCGCCCGCCGACCACATGTTCCACCGAAGCAGCCCCAACCAGGCTGCTGCCCACCAGGTGTAGGGGTGGTGGAGACCGCCGATCCATGGCTGCGCGACGACTTCAGATCGGAATCCAAAATCGCAGGAGAACAACCCGCCGACCTGTCCCCCGTCAAATCCCTGTGCGGAGCCCTATTTCTTAGCGAGCCCGGAGAATAGACTGTCAAAGTCGTAGGCCACGCCTACCTGCGCCCCCCAGGTCGGCTTGTCAATCAGTTCGGTGCGGTTCGAGTAGGTCACGGATACAGGAACCTTCACGCCGCTTCCGCTCGGAGCGATTATCAGCTTGGCCTGGAACAGGTAGATGTTCCCAGTCTTCGCAAAGACCGTTTTGGTGCCGGCAGGCAAGCCCGTGAAACTGATTCCCGGCAGTGGATTGGCCGGGTCGATCTCGAGTAACGCGGCCGTATTCTGCCGCTGATAGTAGGCGGCAAGACTCAGTACTGCGGGACCGATAAAAGATGCGGCGCCGAGTCCGTGGGCCAATTCCAGCCCGGCCTGGGCATCTCGGAACTTCTTAACCTTCCCTCCGGCTTCGGTGGGCACCGAGTCGTAGGTTTCGATGGCGGCATTCGCTATGACACGGGTCTGCGCCGTCATAGGCAAATCGATAATCAGGCGGAAGTTCGAAATCGGAGGCTGGCCAAGCAGCCGGTTGTTGGCGTATTCAAAGGCCAGTACCGGTTTCGTGGCAAGCGATTCGATAAGTTCGTCCTGCGCGAAGAAGTAGCGGCTGAACGTAGCGGAAGCGCGCCGCACCCGCTCATCGAGATCGGGCAGGCTTCTTCGCGCACGAAGGGCGAGGTCGCGATAGGACTCGTCGATGGCCGCCAGGATTCGGGCGCGGTCGCCGCCGGCGCCCAGGAGTCTCTGCTCGCTTTCCGTCTGCCACGCCTTGTACATCGGCAGCCTGTGAATGACATCGGGGGTATCGTCGTTCGCCAGGTCACTGGTCACCAGGTTCATCGCGGCGCCGACTTTATCCTGCCAAGCCTTCAGGAACTCATTGGACGTTACATCTCTGCGATTCCAAAGCTCGAGCCTGCCGGACACGGATGTTACCTCCCGTTTCTTTCCGGTAAAGGTCACCTGCTGCGCTAACGCCGCGCTACCCGTGGCTGTGCCGGTAAGCGACTGGGTATTCCGCGACGCGTCGAACGAAATACCGAACGAAACTCGCCGCAGTCCGCTCAGCAGTGGGCGGTCGATGCAATATGGATTCGTGTCCTGGCCTCGCACCGGGTGTTGTGCCTGGGCCTCGGCACGATATTCGCAGTAGGGCAGGATATTGTTCCTGACCAGTGCCGATGGCAGTCCCGCGAGGTTGCCCCGGACTGTGATTACTTGGCCAGTGACGGATTGCGTCAACGCACCGTACTCGGTCGCGATCGAGAGCGTCTTTGCAACGGCACCCTGACTCACCACCGAGGTTGAAGCGGCGCCACCTCCCCCGGGGCCCGACTGCTCATCCGTCCGTGAGGATTCAAAACGTCTCACCAGTTCCGCGAAACCGGCGGGCAGCGCCAGGCTGCGGTGCGCATACTTCAGAAAACAGTTGGTGTGCTGGCGAACATCCAGCGCGTTCAGGATGGCGTCTGACTGTTCGTCCGGTTTTACGTCCTGCACGGCTTTCTGGATGCGGCCGATTGCGAGATTGAACGATCCGCCCTCGGCTACGCAGTATTGGATCTGGGCGGAGCAGGTCAGCGCCGTGAGGAGACCCGCCAGGATCAAGCGCATTCATTTGCCCTCGATGTCGAAAGACTGCCGCGGTTCGTCGCCGGCAATGTCGCGCAGGTGGTTCTTAGCGCCGCCCCAGTCCTCCATGAGTTCGCCCAAAGCACCCTGCGGTGCGAAGACGTAAACCAGGACCAAAGTCCTGTTGCCGTTCTCGACCTTGAACTTGACTCTTGACGCGGCAGTGCCGCTCGGGATGAGGTCCGCGTCTCCGTACTTAGCCTTAGCGATCATGACGCTGCCGAGGTGATCTTCGGCAAGTAGAGTCACGTCGGCACCGGTGTCCGCTTCGAAGTCGGTGGAACCTGCCTTCTTGCGTAGTTGACAACCCATGGATCTTTGTCCTCCTGAGCGCCTTGATCGACGGGGTAATTTCGCGTCGTTTTCAGCTATCTCATCCAGCATCTCGGTTCTGGCCTCCTGGCCACCAGCGATTTTCAGGTGATCCTCAATGCCGGTCTTGTGTCCTCCCGGGAAGTCCGAATCGGCTTTCACGGAGACCGCTGTTGCACCCAAGCCACGCTTCCCTCGAACCCGGCCCAAAAAAATTCAAAATCAGCCCTGCGGTGACGAACTTGGGTTAAGGCAAACCGTGAATGCCGAATTTAAGCGGCGCCCTAACGAGATCGAGTGCCGCGATCGAGCTTTCGGCACGCACAAAGCATGCTTCGTTATACAACGTCTCGACAAGCCGCTTGTTGGCGGAAAGCAGGGCATTGAGACGGCTTGTGGCCCGCTCCGTGTTTGCGGCAAACGCAAGTTGCGTCGCGGGCGAGATCTCGACGGCTCGCCAAGCGCCGCCCCGTGGACGCCATCCCAGCAGCAGGATATTGTCGCTGCCGGTGTTCTGGTCACTGGGCAGCCCAAACAGCGCGAAATCGACTTCGGCTCTGGAAAGGAACTTGCGGCTGATGCCGGCCATCAAGAGAGCAGCCTCGAGCGGGTCTGGACCCGATGATCTGTCATGAAGCAGCAACCCCGCCTTTCGGATAGTCTGTTTTCCGCGACCAGGCAGTGGCTGCGACAGACGGCGCACAACGATTCGCTTTGGCCCGGCGAATAGTTCGTTGTAGCATGCTTTCATCCATTCGCGGGCCTGGTTCTCTACTGGGCCACTGAGGTCCACCTTGCTTTGCACGCGTTGGGAGTAGAGCTGTGTCTCCTTCTCCGCCGTCTCGACCCATGCTGTCAGCCAAGCCAGCAAGAACGCCGGTGGCGCCTGCTTACCCTCAGGAGTTCGAAGGTCCCAGTCGATGATGGTTCTGGGTAGCAGTTCGATCCGGGAGGTCCCCGATTTCAAGACATCCTGACCCTGTGTGGCCATCCAGCTCAGTTCCAGACGCTGTGGTGGGTCATCCAAGTTCGTGAAGTCGCCCGCCGGGGTCGGCCATTCCGTCAAGGACTTCCGTGGCTCGACGTCGTAGAGTATCGGTTTCACTAGTGGAGTGGCAGAGCCCCTGACTACGTTGAAGGTGACTTGAATGTGTGCCCTCTCTCTAGACCTGTTCTCCGCTTGGAGGCAAACCCAGTACAACCACTCGGGTCGTCCCTGCGTATCGATCGTGTTCTTCAAGCTTAGCGGTACTACATTGGGATAGTTGGCGTCGACTGTGACTTGGGCTTGCTTAGTCCAGAGCCCTAGTGAAGTAATAAACTTTACCGATGCCTCCTTGAAATTGGCGATGGCAAGGACAAGCCCTGTCAGAAGCACAACCCCGGCTGTGACTGCCGCGATCTTGCCTTCAAGGGTCTTCCAAAAAGATTTTTCTGAAGTCATGGGTCGGTTCTTTCCTGCGGTCTGACGATCCCCGCTGCCTGGGCGATGGCGAGCGTCGAGAAAACCTCGCGAGCGAAGATCCGAGTCTCAGACATTCCCGCCGTCTCAACCATGAACTCGACGTCTCCTAGTCGGCCGTCAGTCCTCCAATCGCTCATCCAGCCGCTAAGATTGCCCGGTCCTGCGTGGTGGCTCATCACAGCGAGCAAGATACTTCCCTGATAGAGGGGAAGAAGTTTCTGTCCGAACCAGCGCGCCGCAAGGGAGATACTGCGGTCGGGCTCGACAAGGAATGCTTGCATCGACGGAGCGCCCCCCGGCTTGAGCAGATGCCAACTGCCGTCCAGCTCTTTGAATGTGTCCGGCATGAACTGGAACAACCCGAAAGCCCCGGCGCCAGACAGCGCATCCGGCGAGAAGAGGCTCTCGTTCCGCATGACGCTGTAGAGAACCTCGGGCGCCACCTTGTACTCCTCAGCAGCCTTCGAAATCTGCTGTGCGAAAAGCGCCGGGTAGGCCGTGGCGAGGTAGCGCGGATCCGCTTGCAGCAAGGCCATCACTTCCGAAGGCTCGAGAAGAGTCTTGGTCAGGCTGACGGCGAGGGGCCAGTCGCCCGCCCACTTCCCGACTGAAGCGGCAACCCGAAGCCGCTGTTCTGTCGGACTGCTATCCTTGACGGCCAGTGCGTCTTGACGCAGGGCGAGCCAGAGGACCAGCGAAGGAAGCAGCTTGGCCCTATCTAGTTCAATCGTGGAGACGTCCTGGAGCCGCTTGGAAGGGAAGGCAACGCGGAATCGCCGTTCGCCGTGCAAGACTTCGGCGTACAGGCCCGTTTGGATCGCCTCACGGAGCCGCGCCACGTAAAATGATTCTGGTCCCAGTCCGGACCCCAGACCGCTCTTCTGGTATGCCACCCGAAGATCATGCTCCGTGGTGCCGTCAGGCAGGAACTGTCGGGCTGCAGCCACACCCAATTGCAGGTGCATTCGAGCCCGAATAGCGTAATAGTCGTAGGGAACCTCCTTGACGAGACTCTGGAAGCGCTCGACCGCCCGGGTCTGTTCACCGGATTCTTCCGCCATCCGCCCCAACCAGAAAAACGCGTTGCGCCGCAAATCCCCGGAAGGCAATGCGCGGTTCAGCGCCTCCAAGATCTCGGAGGCTTGCCGCCTCTCTTCCGCAGCTCCCGCAGTATAGAGGAGCATGGCTTGGCGGAAAGGCGCCAAGCTCACGTAGTCGTTTGGCCCGGTCCAGCGTCGCAGCCGGTCAAGACAATCGAGCGCCTTCTTGGCGTCTCTGGTAGACCTGTAAATGTCCGCCTCAGCCCACAGGGCATCGTCCGCAAGCCCCCCGTCGGGGAATTCCGTGATCAGCCGCTCGAGATCCCTGAGCGCCAAGTCGTAGCGCTTGACTTCACGGTACATGTTGGCCCGGTCCCGCAATGCCTGCTGGACTACGTCGGGGCCGGTCGCGCTTTCGATGGCCGGAGACAGGATCTCCACGATCTTCTGGAGTGGCGCCTTGCGCTTTTTGGCCACCCGAGCCAGGTAGAGAGACGCCTCCGCTTGAACTTGCAGGTCGGAACTGCGGTTTGCTTCCTCTAGCAGCGGATATGCTTCCTCGAAATGTATTAGCTCCGCCAGCCGCTTCCCACGCAGGAGGACGAGCCGGTCCGGAGCCGCGAGTCGGGATGCAATTACCTCGTTCTTGAGTTGCTCCTCTTCGGCGCTCAAGTCGGGCGAACGCGCCAGGGCCAAGTAGTCCAGGAACAAGCGCATGGCGCCGTCCGTGCGGCCGACCCTGCGAGCCAGGACGGCCAGGCGTCGAACAATCTCTTCCTCGACCTGCGGCAGGGAGTCGAACGCACGGAAGACTGGGTCGTCGAACATCCGCCGGACCAGGCGCGCTTGGAGCAACTTCCCTTCTAGTTCAAGAACACGGGTCACCTCGTCACGAGGCGGCGCTGTTTCAGTGGAAAGTAGGCTAATCCACCGCCACAACGCAGCTGCGCCGAGCGCACTTGCACCCCAAAGATCGTGGTTCGGGTCCGCCGCTGCCCATTCACACAGTTCTTTGTAGCCAGCCCGCGCCTTGGATTCTTGGCCCCGCACTAACCAAGCCTCCGCAGCCAGGAATCTGTACGTCGGCCACGAAGGATGCGATTGGGAGAGCTTCGGGTCCGATGGCATGGGCTTCCGGCCGTCTTCGGCTGCGCGAAGAAGTTCGCGCAGGTCGGGGGCGCGCGACCCCGGCCCTGAACACCCCAAGCAAAGAACCACGAGCGCACAGGAGACAAGCCAAGCTGCATACCGGCGGCCCTTCGATAAGGTATGGAACATAGCGGTCAATGCACCAGCCGGTATGTCCGCACTCAGCCACTAGCCGGAATTCCGCGTTGGCTCGCGGTTCCAAGCAAGTATACTCCAAACCGCTTTCCTTTGATCCCCCAAGTTTCAGCTTTTCTTCCGGGATCCACTTTCGGCTCTGCTATGGGCCGTTTTCGCCCCGCCGAAAGAACCGAAAACCGGCAAATCGTTTAATTCCATTGCAGTCCACATCTACCTCACCGACACTCATCTCCTGCTCGTCTGATTTCGCTACACCCAGCCCATTGATCCTTCCTGGCAGCACCGGCCCTCAAACACATCGGTCGCCTCAATCCGATTCGGCTCGATGCCGCTCCGTTCCGCCGGGCTGACACTGTCGAGAAGTGCGGCGGTGGTGGAAGAAGCGGAATGTCAATGCGGCGGTGCGCGCGCTTTACCCCGGCTGGAATTTTTCCCTAGAAACTAGATGATCCATCGAAACCCTCGGAACCGATCGTTGGTCGCGACACAAGCGACCGCCCGATCACAACGAACCGCGCCAATCTCTCGCTGCGGTTCCGCGGTAAACTCTAGGTCCGGCATCCGGAAGTTGAGGCCACTTTACATGCCTATTATTCCCGACAAGTCGGCCGGCGTTTCGGAACGGCTTGGGAACCGGGCGGAATTCAGCTTGACGCCTTACATGATGTTCCGGGCGAAGCGGGGCGGATCACGGGCTACCCGGAAAGTGGCATGCACTCCGGAACACCGGTCGTCGCTCGGGTTCTCCGTTCACGCCAGGCTACAGGCTTGTTCTTCGGTCATAGCACTGGCACCAACAGCGCCTTGCCGATCACGGTCGTAAAGCCGTCCAGCACATCCATGAAGCTGGATGCAAGCGACGGAAACGCGCGGAGCTGCCAGAGATTTTCGGCGTTCTGCCACGCCGACTCCCGGGCAGCGCTCACGTTCCAGGCGGCGATCGTATCTTCCAGATGAGAGACCGGCGGGAGCGCGCGGCCGAGGAGGCGGACATGCAGCGTACGCTTGGCGGATTCCACGAGGGCGTCCAGCGTGGAATTGAGCGCGGTGTAGTCGCTATAGTGCGTTCCCCCGCGATCCGGAGTTGTGCCGGTGACCCGACAGGTGGCGGCGATGGCTTCGGCAAGGTCCCGATTGATGTGGGCGTTGACGCCGGCCAGGGCAAACTGGATGCGCGCGATGGCGGGCTGGTTGCGGCTATGCAGCAAGACTTGCCAGGAATTGGCCGTGGCCCGACCCGAGAGCGAGGTCTTGAGCGCGGAGAAATAGAGACGTGCGAATTGTACGTCGAGCTGGGCAAGCCACGCGGGATCGGTAAGTCCACCGGTGGCGACCCGGACTTCGACGGCCTGCGTCACCTGAAGATACAGCCAGTTGAACCACCTCAGGCCATCTCCGCCGTCACACGTGGCGTCGATGGTTTGGAGAATCCGGAGAACGTCGCCGATGGTTTGTGGTGTGGCCTCAACAGTGGCAAGAAGCTTGGCGTCGTAGGGAAACATGATTCATGGTACCCCGGCGATGTGCATGGTCCGTTAGCGTCCATCCGCAGCAGCGGGCGAGGCGCCATTGGGCCGGGAGGATCTGGTGAACCAGGGTGATTTCAAGGGCATGGATGGCCGCCTTGCCTTCGGGGGCGGGACGGGTGCAGCGTCGAGCGTTAGGGCGGTTGGCGGCTGAGCAAAGGGCCAGATAAGGGAAACGCGCGGGCGGCCTCGCCGCTCGCGCGCTCTTCGATTCGTCCAACCGCGGCCCGGTCAGTAGGGGTACGGATAGCAGGGAGCCGGATACCAATCCCCGTACTCATCGTAGTAGCCACAACCGGGAGCCGAATAGTAGCCCCAGCCGAACGGGATGCCGATCCCGATGCCAAAGTAAGGACGAGCCCAGAAGCGTCCACCGTAGTAATAGCCTCGACCGGAGTAGAAGCGGCCAGGGTAGAAAGAGCCTCCGCCGCCGTAGTAGCTGCGGCCGTTGGAATAGCTTCGGTTCGGGGCGGAATAGCGCTGCCCGCCGCCGGAATAGCTACGGTTGGGGGCGGAATAGCGCTGCCCTCCGCCGGAATAGCTACGGTTGGGGGCGGAATAGCGCTGCCCGCCGCCGGAATAGCTGCGGCTGGGGGCGGAATAGCGCTGCCCGCCGCCGGAATAGCTACGGCTCGGGGCGGAATAGCGCTGCCCGCCGCCGGAATAGCTGCGGCTCGGGGCGGAATAGCGCTGCCCGCCGCCGCCCGAGAAAGAACGGCTGGAGGAGCCGCCGCCAGAGCCACCGCGTCCCCCGCCGCCGCGCTGGGCTAATGCGGCCGTAGGGACAAGCAACAGCAGGACCGCGCCAAGGGCAAGCGCCGGCATCGCGGATTTGAAAGACTCTGCATGCATTGTCCGATACATTTGAACCTCCCGTACTTCCGGCTGTGTAAGATGCAAGCCGGGTGCCAATCTCACGTGCTTTAAAATCAGGAACTTATGCCACCGCGAGAGTGGAATCTCTGGTTGAAAACCACCGCTGGAGGTGCATCGCAGCCAGGGCCTCCAGAGTTTGGGCCGGGGGGCTGAGACTCTCCAGCCAAGGCGTCGACACGACTGTCGACGCTGCACGCGTGGGCGCGCACGCTACGTTGAGCCGGCCCGATGGAATCGCGCGCCCGATCCACGGCTCTTGTGTGCCGCACGGCGAAGAGGCTGGGATGGAGCTGGGAAGACACGGGCTTGCGCTACCATCAAGGACTGACAGCACTGGCCATTGACCGACTTTCGCAGGCTGCAGGAGGGTCCATGAACGACCGCCTAGAGTTCGAAATTGTGTGTCCGAACAACCACAACCAGACAGTTTCATTCAGTCAAGAGGAATTCGAAGCAGCGCTGAAGTCCGATACGCTGGTATTCCACTGCAATACGTGCGACACGGACTGGCCTCCATCCAGTGAAGAAGTCGCCAAGCTTCGAAAGCACTTCCCGAAGAATTCAGGTTAGTGCCCGTCAGCACTACTGTCGCGCTCATTGGTTCTCCTTGAGATAGGCGTCGAGGCGCTCGAACGTCCCGCTCCAGCCTTGACGCATGCTGGCCATGCCTTCGGTGAAGGTCTTGCGCTCGACCTCGTTCGCTTCGTACGCCGACCACTGGAGCGTGATCAACGTATTGGGCCCGAAGTCGGAAAACAGGACGGTCGTCATCATCCGCGGCGGCCAGGTGGGCGCCAGCGGATGACGGCCGAGGCCCCCGTCCTTGTCGGAAAAGGCGTCGATGAACACGAGCTTTGCGGGCGCGTCGATTTCCTGGAACGTCCACTTGCCCCACATGTCGATGCCGTGGCCGCGCATGCCGTAGTGGTAGACGCCGCCCGGCCGGAAATCGAGCTTCGCGGATATTGTCTCGAAGCCCTTCGGCCCGAACCAGGCGGCGAGGCGCTCCGGCTCGGCCCAGCACTTCCACACCTTTTCGCGCGGCGCGCCGACCAGGCGCGAGATCAGGAAATCTCCCGCGATGTGCGCGGCCAGGCGCGAGAGGGTCTGCTTGCCGCCTTCGATGGCGCCGTACTCGCGCACGACCATATCACGTTCGGCGGGCGTGTCGAAGACGCTGCGTAACGTCAGCTCGGTCTGGTTTCCCTTGGCGGCGAAGGTGACCAGGGCGCGGAAATGCACGCCTTGGCCGCCGCCCTCGCGGCCCCCGCCGTTGGTGTAGACGATGCGCTCTCCCTCGACGATCTCCTCGTACCTGGCCGCGTTGGGATAACGCGCGCCATCGGGTCCAATCATGGTGTGCTTCCACATTCCGCCCACCTTGAACTCGCGGCGGTCGGTGTCGGTCTTGAAGCCGTGCGGGCCCCACCACTGGACGATCTCCTTCGGGTCCGCCCACGCCCGCCAGACGCGCTCGATGGGGGCGTCGATGAGGCGGGTGATCACGATCTCGCGATCGGAGCCGGTCTGGGTATTCTTGACGGTGCTCATATCAGGGGTTCTCCTTTAGATAGCGCTCCAGAGCGTCCAGGCGCTCGTTCCAGAATTTCCGGTGATCTTCCATCCAGGCCTCGGCTTCTTTCATCCGCTTCCGCTCCAGGCGGCAATGGTGCTCCCGCCCCTGCCTCTTTCTCGAGAGCAAGCCCGCTGCCTCGAGGATGCGCATGTGCCTGGAGATCGCCGGGGGGGAGACCTTGAACGGGCGGGCGAGCTCCGCGACGGTGGCCTCGCCGGCGGACAGGCGCGCGAGGATGCCGCGACGGATGGGGTGGGCCAGGGCGCCGAAGGCGAGGTCGAGATGACGCTGGTTATAGTTAACCATTAGGTTAAGTATAAATCCTGGAGCGAGGCCTGTCAATCCCGGGTGGCGGATTCGGGCGCGCAGGATCGAATAGAATGGCGGCGAGGAGCGTCTCATGGAAATACGTCGGGAAGCGGCGAAGTCGGGAATCACGTTCGGGAGCGCGCTGGCGATTGCGATCTCGTGGTCGGCGAACCAGTCCATCCTGTGGGCCATCGTTCACGGGCTGCTGGGATGGATTTACGTGGTCTACTTCGCGCTATTCAAACGCTAGGCCCTTGGCAGGACGGGCGGAGCGGAACTCGGGATTTGAGTGTACTGTCCCCGGTTGTCCCTCTTCCGATTCCTCCAGCAATCCGGCCGCGAGCATCCGCTTCAGATAGCCGTAGAGCGGGCCGGGACCGAGTTGGAGCGCGCCATCGGTTTGTCGCGCGACGTCCTGCATGATGCCGTAACCGTGGCGTTCGTCCCCGGTTCCTATTGAACGGGTATGCCGTGCCGGGCGCAATAACCCTTGTAGAGGTGACGCACGATCCCGGAGCCGTAGATGGGATGAAGCCGGGCCAGAACAGCGTCGAGCTTCGCCCGATCGGCGGTGTAGATCGAGAGGAGCATACGGCGAAACTGGTGATCGAAGGTGTGTTCGAGGTGCGGGGAGTTTCGAAGGAGGCGGTCGGACGCATCCCATTGCTGGTTCAGGAACAGCTTATCGAACTGCTCGACGCAAGCCGTGAGCTCCGCGACCTCGGCTTCGCTGAGTTTGATCGGATCCGGCGCCAGCATGTTGTGGAGTTTCTTAAAGTCGCGCGGGGTGGCTGTCAGATCAATGACGCGTTCAGGCGGGAAAGCGTCCGTCAATCCCTGCGGTTCCAAAAGCACGGGAACGATGAAGAGCCGGCCGCTGTTTGCGAGTCTGGTGGCATGCTGAACCTCTTCGAATATCCAGGTGGTTTTGCCCTTGCGGGCGGCGATCATGTCAGCCGCCAGTTCCGTGAGCAGCAAGACGTAGAACGAACAGTCCTGGAGCGAGGTGATGAACTTGGGAATCTGGAAGTACGCGTCGGCATCTTGATCGAGGTTCTCAGAATCGAGGAAAGCCCGGTAGCCCAGCCCGCGAATGTGATCCGCAAGGCCGACGACGAGATCGTGCATGGGCTTGCCATCCCACTTGTACCCGATGAAGACGCCCGGTGGATATCCCCACCACAGCGGGCTCACACCCTTCCGCACCGCGGCGATCCCGAGCATTGCCAGGCGCACGGGAAGCGAGCCCTTTTCCCAGGCGATCCGGTTTACCGTCTCCGGGTCAGCTCCGTCGAGTTCGATCATCAGGTCCTCGATGTTTTCCATTCGATCCTCGTATTGCCCACTCGAATTAGAGCACAGACCAACTCTCAGGGCAAAGCCGCGGTTCAGGCGAGCAGGGGGTGATAGACTGACCGTATTCATGGAATCGGAGCAGTAATTGCGACGGCGTGAGCCACCGGATCCCGTCGCGGCCCGCCACGCCGTCAGGAGGCGAATATGAAGCTGCACGCCTTTGTAGCGATGCCCTTCGGCACCAAACAGGGCACCAATTTCAACGAAATTTACAGCGGCTACATCCGGCCCAGCCTCGAGAAAGCCGGGTTTGAGGTCTTCCGGGCCGATGAGGAATTGCGCTCCGGGGACATTCGCGTGGACATGTTTCAGGAGTTACTGCTGGCCGATCTGGTGGTCGTCGATCTGTCCATCGACAACCCGAACGTATGGTATGAACTTGGAGTTCGCCACGCCCTTCGTCCACGCGGCGTCGTTCAGATCCAATCCCAGCGCGAGTACATGCCCTTCGATGTTTATGTCGACCGGACTCTGCACTACCATGTGCGGGACGGTCACCTGGACCCCGATCATCTGGACGAGGATTGCAAAATGCTGGCGACCGTCGCTACCGAGACGGTCCAGTCGTGGCGGGGCCGAAAGATCAGCCCGGTCTATCAACTGCTAACCTTCCTGGAGCCACCCGCGTGGAAGACCCTGCGCGTTGGCGGCATGAACGAATTCTGGGACGCGTACGAGAGTTGGGAGAGCCGGGTGCGCATCGCTCAGAAGGCTCGCCGCGTTGGCGACATTCTGGTGCTGGCGGAGGAGGCGCCGACGCGGTTGCTCGAAGTAGAGGCGCGGATCGCCGCCGGCACCGCGCTCATGAAGCTGACGGAGTACGGCTTTGCTATGGAGCAGTACGAAAGGGCGCTCGAAATCGACCCTGACAACCTCGACGCGCGGCGACAGCACGGGACGCTGCTCGGGCGGCTCAGGAAATATCCGGAAGCGGACGTCTGGCTGCGAGATATCATCAAAGACCATCCGGAAGATGCCGAATCGTGGGGCTTGCTGGGCCGCGTGGAGAAAGACGCCTGGCTGGAACGGTGGCGCAAGCCGGGTTACAGCCAGGAGCAGATGCGAGCGGCCGCGACCGCCGAGTCTTCCCAACTCCGCGAGGCAATTACGGCATACCTGACTGGCTTTCGCAAGGATCCCCGCAATTACTACCCTGGCATCAACGCACTTACTCTTTCGTACCTGCTTGAGCACCTGACTGGCCGCAAGCAGACCCGGCAGGAGCGTGACGCACTGAGCGGTGGAGTGCGCTGGGCGGTCAACTGTGCGCTGGCGGCGTCACCGCGGGATTATTGGGCACGGGTGACTCGGGCCGAGCTCGAACTTCTGGGGGCGAACGACAAGCGTGTCGAGTCTGCGTACCGCGAGGCGGTGGCCGTGGCCGAGGGGAACTGGTTCGCGTTGGACTCGTCGAGCCAGCAACTCAGACTCCTCCGAGACCTGGGGTTCCGTCCCGTGGAGGTCGCGGCGGCGCAGGCTGTGCTCGACCAGGCAATGGCGGGTCTGGGTGCGCCCGACGAACCGGTGCCGAATCGAGTGTTTCTGTTCAGCGGGCACATGATCGATCATCCGGGCCGAGCCGTTCCGCGCTTGCCTGCCTCGAAGCGCGACGCCGCCGCGGCGGCAATTGCCTCCAAACTGGACGAACTCGGTGCGGGGAAGGGCGACCTCGCCATTTGTGGGGGAGCCTGTGGCGGCGATCTCCTATTCGCCAAGGCGTGTCTCGATCGGGGTCTCGGCTTGCGGGTGCGCATCCCGTTCGATGAGCCCACATTTCTCCAGAAATCGGTCACGTTTGCGGGTGAGTTCTGGCGGGAACTGTATTTACAGGTGAAGACTCACCCAGCTCCGCAGTCGAAAGTGCTGGTCATGCCCGAGGTCCTGGGTCCGACGCCGGCGGGTGTCGATCCATTTGCGCGGAACAACCTGTGGCAACTGTATACGGCTCTGGCTTGGGGACCCGACAAAGTGAACTTTCTCTGCTTGTGGAACCGGCAGGAGGGTGATGGACCGGGCGGCACCCAGCACATGTACGAGATGGTGACCCGGCACGCCGGGCGGGCCTACGTCATCGACACGAATACGCTGTAAAGCGGATGCGTGGAGCAGACGATCGTTTTGCTGTCGTCTGCTATGCTTGGCGGCTCGCAAACGGCAGACCACAAACAGCGATGGTCTGCCCCACCGCGACCACTAGGTTTTTCTTCTGATAACCGGGGCGATCTCCTGTACTCTCGCTCTCAGCTTTTCTTTGAGCTCTTCCGGGCCGCTCCAAAACAGGACTGGAATGTCGGCGATGTCGAACGGAAGCAGGGTGTCCTTCTTCGCGCTGACGATTACGGGCCTGTCCAGGCCCTCGGCGAAGCCCATCTCGTAGAACACATTGGCACTGGCTTGGGTTACATCGGCGATGACAAACGCGGCTCGGCGAATCCCAGCTAAAATGCGGGGGATTATCCTTTCGCCGGACTCGGATTCGTCGGTTCTCTGGGCGGTGAAGCCAAATTCCTCGCATACCGTGCAATACGACAAATAGACGTCGCGGAATTCTTCCGTAAACGGCATGATCGTAAAGACAGTATTCGAAGTAATCATCCTCTCGCAGAGAGCCACGACATCGCTCGCGAGCTGACCGATGTCGTCGGTATCCTGATTGAGAATGTCGAAATCGCTTGCGGCGACCAAATGGGAGTAGCGTTCTTTGAACCGAGTTCTCTCGCGCTCGAATATGTCTCCTCCGGCCCCGCCAAACTGCGCTACGCCGAGAATGGGCTTGTCCCCGATCCGCGCCCAATTCGCCGCGGAAAAGGTCCCGTGTTTGCCCGCGACGAAGACCGTCACGTCGGCCTCCGCGATCTGCTCCGGTGGGTCCAAAGCGGGATGTCCCAGATCCCAATCCACCCTTCGCGAGACTTGGATTCTCCCCAGACGATGCGCAGGCTGGTCGTTCTTCAGCCGGTAGCTAATCAGTTGCTGGCGCGCATCTCGACCGCTGCTTTCAATCCAGTTATCGGCGGCTTCGGCAACCGCCTTGTCCAACGATCCACGGCAACCACCGAGTAACGTGTGTCCTCGCTCGACGATGCGCTCTCCGAGAAGTTGTACGAACCGCTGGCAGAGGTCGGCATACAGCGGCACGTCCCTGAGCGACCCTCCGACAAAGATCTTCATCTTCCGCGCCTCCAGCGAATGGCATCCATCAATTAACGTACCGGCTTCGGGGTATAACTGCCCCGATGCCGGCCGGCGGCTGCCCCCAAAAAAGGCCGCCCAGATTCTCGGATGAAGCTGTTCATGACAGGAATATTTCGAAGCTTATCATACTGGCGGCGCGAGTCCGCGTGCAGAAACCGCCACAACCAGTGCAGGCTTTGCTTCGCCCGCGCAATGGGTAGACCCGCCTTGCAGGACGGACTTTGCCGGATTCCCGCCCGCTTCTGCGTAATCGTCTGTTCGGTATCGCGCGTGCACTAACTTCCCTAATCATGAAGACATCTTCGGTTACTGCAATCACGGGAGCCGTATTGACGACTCTCCTCGTCGCGTGCTGCGCCTTTGCGGCCGACCACAGCGCGCTGAACGGCACCTGGACACTGGTACCCGCGAAGAGCGATTTTGCCGGCCAGCCGGTGGTTCAAACCGGCACCGTGACGATCCAGGATCGGGAGGGCATCATTATCGTCTCTCGTAGTTTCGTGTATGCGGGCGCCACCGAGACCTTCTACTTTAACGACGTCACCGACAGCGAGCACAACGCCACGATTCGCACCGGCAAGGACCTTAAGACCAAGACCAGTTGGGATCACGGCGTCCTGAAGGTGACGACCACGCAATCCGGGGCGACGACGGTCGAAAGCTACAGCCTTGCCGCAGATGGCAGTATGACGGTGAGCGTGGTCAGGCCGGCGCACAAGCCGAGCACGCTGGTGTTCCAGCGGAAATAGAGAAACTGGACCGCTCCTCTGCAGACGCGGCCAAAAACACGTCGAAACGAATGTCGATGCTGCACGCGTGGGCGCGTGCGCTACGGTGCGCCGCGTGGGGCGTTACAGGCTGCCACGAAAGCGGTGGATTTCACGGCGATCGCGTTTGGAGGGCTTGCCTTGACGGAACGCTTCGCTGTGCGGCATGGCTTTGCGCTCCTGCGCCAACTTCAGGCGCAACTCCCGGCTGGCCTCCGTCTCGCGGTAAAGCGTCTGCGCGATCGCCGCCGGGCCGCGGGTTTCACTGAGGGCCAGGACCTCGACCTGAAAGTCGCCGCTGTCGTTCTTCACTTGCAGCAGGTCGCCGACTCGAACCTCGCGCGCAGCCTTGGCGGCCTGTCCGTTGGACTCGATCCTGCCCAGATCGCATGCCTTTGCGGCGAGAGAGCGGGTCTTGAAGAAGCGGGCGGCCCAGAGCCACTTGTCCATTCTCACGCCGGTCATGACTTCCATTCTCGTACTGGGGGGCGATCGGATGCTGGTATGATGGCTCCGTCCGAGGGAGGTGCGTCGTGTATTGCCCTGAATGCCGGGTGGAGTACCGCGAGGGATCAAAGGAGTGCACGGATTGCAGGGTTCCGCTGCTGGCGGGAACACCGCCGCCTGAACCTGCGAGTGCTTTCGACCCCAACCTGGAACTGGTTGTGGTTCTGGAAACGTGCGATGCCTTCGCACTGGCCTTGGCGAAGGGGCTGTTGGAGGATGCGGGCATTCCGTTTTTCGTTTTGAACGAACTCAGCATGCTGGTGACCGACGTCGACCCGATGCTGCGCAAGTGGGTCCGGATACAAGTAGCCAGCGACCGCGAGGCGGAGGCGAGAGAGCTTCTGGCGCGGATCTCACAGCCGGAGCCCGGCATTGTGGACGCGGACGAGTTGTAGGGTAATCCGGAACATTTCCGGCGCCAACAGCGTCAATACGAGAATGCACATGCATCGAGTAGTGAAGACTGTCTTCTTGACGATGATTCTAGCCGTGGTTGCTTGCGCCGCCGACATCACGGGCAACTGGAAGGCCGATTTGGAGACTCCGCAAGGCAAAGTCCAGGTCTCCTACACCTTCAAGCAGGAAGGTGAGAAGCTGACCGGCACCTGGCAGGCGGCCCAGAGCCCAACCGTCCAGATCAGCGACGGCAAGGTTACGGGTGACAAGGTCGTTTTTGTTGTGAGCATGGGCGCAGGCGGCGGCATGGTGTTTGCCCACGAGGGGAAGATCGCCGGCGATGAGATTCAACTCTCTATGAAGCCGAGCGGTGAGTTCCCGGGGAGCACGGTAGTTGCCAAACGGGTGAAGTAGCTCGTCACAGCGGGCCGCGGGCCGGGACAGGCCGCCGATACCCAATTTTACTTTGGCGACCGTTCTTTCGGCAGTTGTGCAAGGGTGGGATCTCGGTTACAATTCTCCCTTCAAGCTAAAAGGAGACGTTTCCAATGAGTCAGATTCGCAAGCCTGGATCGAGCCGGCGGAAGATGCTTTGGCAGACGGCCGCAGCCAGTGGGTTGGGCGCCATGTTCAAGATGACGGAGAGTTCCGCCTCGGCACAAGCACGGGGGGCGGCGCCGGCCCAGCCTCAGGGAGGCGCGCCGGCCCGGGGCCGGGGTGGTGCTGCTGGCGGTGCCGGAAGAGGAGGCCCCGGGGGGCCAGGCGGAATGGGCGGCGGCGGCGGGCGAGGCGGCACCATCACGTTGCCCCCGGTCAGCAAGTTGTCCGCGCCCAGCGATCTGAAGATCACCGGCATGCGGTCGCTGCGCATCGCGGCGAACTTCGATTACCCCATCATCCGCATCGACACCAATCAGGGCTTGTATGGACTGGGGGAAGTTCGGGACGGGGGCAGCGAGAATTCGGCCCTCGCCATGAAGCCCTTTCTGATCGGCAGGAACCCGCTGGACTTCGATAACCTGATGAGTTTGGTGCTGCCGTATGCCGGTTCCGGCCGGGCGGGCGGCGGCTACAGCGCCATCGACCTGGCGTTGAACGACATCATCGGCAAGGTGTATGGCATCCCCGTGTGGCGGCTCTTGGGCAGCAAGAAGCGCACCCGGGTGCGATTGTATGCCGACACCACGGGCACCGCCGACCCCAAGGCGTACGCCGAACGGATGCTGGCGCGCAAGAAGCTGGGCTTCACCTGGTTCAAGATGGATATCACCGTCAACTGGATCAGCGACAGCGGCAAGAAGACGGACGCTATCGACCCCAGCAGCCGCATCCCGACCGACAAGGGGCTGGCATACGGCGCCGAGCTGCTGCAGGCAGTGCGCGACGCCATCGGCTGGGATGTGCCTCTGGCCGTGGACTCTTCGAGCCTCCGGTGCAACACGGTCCCCGACGGGATTCGCGCGGGCAGGGCCTTCGAGAAGTTCAAACTGGTGTGGCTGGAGGATTTGTTCGGCACCGGCGGCTATGGGCGCTGGAGGGACTTCAAGGCGATCAAGGCGAACACAACCACCCCGCTGTTGACCGGCGAGGATGCCTTCGGCCTGGAAGCGCCGTTAGGGTTCAAGCAACTGATCGACAACCGGGCAGTGGATGTCATTCACCCGGATCACGGGACCTCCGGGGGCTGCCGCTTAACGAAACGCCTCGCGGACTATGCCTGGAACGAGCAGGAGATACCCACGGCCATCCACATGGCCGGGTCGCCGCTGGGCACCATGGGCGCGGTTCACACGGCCGCCACGCTGGACAATTTTTTGGCCATGGAGTTGCACGCGGTTGATTTCCTTTCCTGGTGGCAGGAGCTTGTTACGGGCGTGCCGCAGCCGATTTTCGATAATGGCTACATCAACGTGCCCGATACGCCGGGGCTGGGCTTGGAGCTGAACGAGGCGGTGGTGAAGGAGCACTTGCGTTATCCCGGCTACTTCGATCCGAACTTCAAGTGGGATGCAAGCCTTCCGACCGGCGGGCCGTGGCCGCACTTCGACGTGGACGGCAAGTGGGTGAACGAGAGGAGCTCGAACTACTGAGCCCTTGGCAGCAGCGGAGGACAGGCGAAACCGCCTGTCCTACACCGGAGCCATGCCGGGAACGGGTCAGCTTCGGGGTGAAGTCACTGGAGAGATCTTAAGGAGGCGCTATGCGCAAGGGAGTTTCTGTCGGATTGGCCTGTATCGTATTCTTCGCCGCGACGTGTCTGTTCGCGGCCGATCCGTTTTTCCTGCGGCGGCAGTTGTCGGACGTCAAGCCGGTGGCCGACGATCTGACGGCCAATGCTAAGGCAGCATCGTACAAGGCGGTTTTCGGGATCGGAGACGCGGACGCCGGCAAGCTGCAGGGCGTAGCGCGTTACGGTGAACTGACCGTAGGCCCGGGCGGCACGAGCGCCGTGGTCAGCTACCCGGCCGAGGAGCAGATCTACTACGTCCTCGACGGCAGCGGAACATTGCTCTATGACGACCAGAAGGTGCAGGTGAAGAAGGACGACTTCATGTACCTGCCCATCAACGTCAAGCACGGGATAGCGAACACGTCCGGCGCCCCGGTCCGCGTAATCGTGATGGGTTACAAGATTCCCGCCGGCCGGCAGATTGCGCCGACGGAGAAGCTGATGCTGGCGAACGCCGCCGACGTGCCGCGTCAGATCCTCGGGTCGCACGGACCCACCACTCAGTTCAAGCTCCTGATGGGGACCACCCGGAGCACGCGCGACAAGCTCTCGGCAGCCTCCGAGATGTCCAGCCTGTTCATCATGGACTTCGCTCCGAGTGGAACCAACATCCCGCACAATCACGCCACCGAAGAGGAGATCTACTTGATCATGCGGGGCAGCGGAGATATGGTGGCCGGAAAAACAGCGGACGGCCAGGATGCCCGCCATCCCGCCAAGGAAGGCGACGCCTTCTTCTTCGGGCCGAGCACGCAAGTGGGCTACTTCAGCCACGCCAAGGAAGGCCAGTTGCCGGATTTGATCCTCGCGGTCCGTTCGAGTCTCCCATCCGCCGGCGGCAGACGCGGCGGCGGGCGCGGCGGAGCCCCGGGCGGCGCCCCTCCGGCCGGCGCACCTCCCAAGCAGTAGACCCGGCTCCTGCCACACCGGCTCGTCACCGGGCCGGTGTGGTATCAATGGTTCGATGAATTTCGTGACAGGCAACACGGGCTGGATCGAGGTGATTTGCGGCCCGATGTTCTCCGGCAAGAGTGAAGAACTGATCCGCCGCCTGCGCCGCGCTACGATCGCGCGCAAGCGGGTGCAGGTCTTTAAGCCCGCGATCGACGACCGCTACTCGCTCGACGAGATCGTTTCGCACGGCGAGCTCCGCATGAAATCAGAGGTCATTCAGGACGCCGGCGACATCCTCAGGTTGCTGGATTGGCGCACCGAGGTGATCGGGGTCGATGAGGCGAACTTCGTGGGGCAGGAGCTGATCGGCATCGCCACGCAGCTCGCCGACAGCGGCAAGCAGGTGATCATTTCGGGCCTGGACACGGACTATATGGGCCGGCCGTTCAAGCCCATCCCGGATCTTCTCTGCCTGGCGGAGTCCATTACCAAGACGCTCGCCATCTGCATGCGTTGCGGCGTCCCGGCCAAGCACACGCAACGGCTGGTGGACTCCGACGAACTGATCGTGGTCGGCGCCGCCGGCCTGTACGAGGCGCGCTGCCGCCGCTGCTTTGAACCCGGCGTCTCCAAACAGGAGTACCTGGATTTCGCGCGCCCGCAGTTGCGGCGCCCGCAGACGTAGCTGCAAACCTCGCGGCAAAGGATACTTTGAGGGCGCGGTCAAGAAACACGTCGACACGAGTGTCGACGCTGCACGCGTGGGCGCGTGCGCTACGTCGGCGTCTGCATCGCCATTGGCGGCCCGCAGGGCCTTGGGGACTCCCTCACGGCCGCGGCTCGGAAACGCGCCGTCGGCTCACAACAGCTTGCTGAGCCGCGCGCGTGAGCGTCCCGGGGGAGAGCCCCTGCATTTTTCCCTGCATTTTCCCCTTGATTACCTACAAGAAGAGGTGTATGCTCTCTTGTAGATAACCAAGGGAGCGGCGATGAGCAAACCCACCGATCTCGTACAGGGGACGCTGGATCTTCTGATCCTCAAGACACTGACCCTGGGGCCCATGCATGGCTGGTCGATCGCCCAGCAGATCCGCCAGCGTTCGCAAGGCGTGCTCCAGGTGCAGCAGGGCTCACTGTACCCCGCCCTGCACAAACTGGAGACACAGGGTCTCATCGAAGCGGAATGGGGCGAGAGCGAGAACAACCGTCGCGCCAAGTTCTACTCGCTGACCCGCAAGGGCCGCAGGTACCTCGAGCGGGAAGAGGCGAGTTGGACCAGGCTGTCGGAGGCCATCGGGGTGATGATTCGCGCCACGACGGAGGAGTCGCTGGCATGAACTGGCTACAGCGGTTGCGTTTCGTGTGGCGCAAGAAGGAGACGGATCGCGAGCTTGAGGCGGAGCTGCGTTTCCACCTGGAACACCAGATCGAAGAGAACATCGCGGCCGGGATGTCAGCTAAAGACGCACGCTACCAGGCGCTCCGCGAGTTTGGGGGATTGGAGCAGATCAAGGAAGAGTGCCGCTCGTCGCGGGGTATGGACTGGCTGGAGAGTTTGGGCCAGGATATCCGGTACGCGTGGCGCGGGTTTCGGCGCAACCCTGGGTTCGCACTGACCATCGTCGGCGTGACCGCGGTAGGAATCGGAGCCACGACAGCCATCTTCAGCGTCGTGGACCGGGTGCTCTTCCGCAGTCCGCCCTACTCGCATGCGGACCGCCTCGTCGCATTTGGGATATCGGCTCCGATATTGGATTTCGACTTCCTCACGGGCGCGCAATATATCGACCTGCGCCGCAACCCGGAACCCTTGGGCCCAGTGACCTCGTGGTCGGGGGTGACGGATTGCGACCTCACCCAGGACCAACCCGCGCGGCTGACTTGCGCGCGCGTAGAATCCACCTTTCTGCCTCTGCTCGGCATCCAGCCTTTGCTCGGCCGCAACATGACGGCAGCAGAAGATTCGCGGGGCGCTCCGAAGGTGGCGCTGCTCACCTACGGTCTGTGGAAGAGCCGGTTCGGCGGGCGAGCAACGGCTGTCGGGCAGAAGATTCCGCTGGACGGCCAGCCCGCGCTGATTATCGGGGTCCTGCCGCCGCAATTCGAGTTGCCGACCCTCGACCATGCCGACGTGCTGATCCCCCAAGCACTCCCGCCTACGATGCAGCCCGGGTCGGGCGCCCTGAGGATCTACTCCCGATTGCCCCCCGGCAAGGGCCTGGAGGAGACCCGCGCCGGCTTCAGCCTGCTCAACAGACTCTTCGCTGAGATTCCGCCGCAGTACCGCAATGAGATCCGGTTTCGCGCGAGGCCGCTGCCGGAGGCGCAGACCGGCGATTTTCGGTCCACCTCATGGGCTCTGTTCGCGGCGGCCCTCTCCATGCTGTTGATCGCTTGCGCCAACGCGGCCCACCTGCTGTTGGCGCGCTGCATGGGCCGCCGGCGCGAGCTCGGGGTGCGCTTTGCTCTGGGCGCGGGACGAATCCGCCTCATGCGCCAAGCCCTCACCGAGAGCCTTCTGCTAACTCTCTCGGGCGGACTAGCCGGCTGCATCTTGGCAGGCCTGTTGTTGCGGTTCTTCAACTTCCTGGCGCCCGCCGGCATCCCTCACCTCGCCACCGCCCGATTGGACGGGCGCGTGCTGCTTTTCGCATTCGGCATTTCGTTGCTGAGCGGCGTTATATTCGGACTGGCTCCGGCGCTCCACGGGCTGAGGCCCGGAACCCTCAACTCCACCCGTTCGACGGGCTATCCGGGTCTGATTGCCCGGCAGGCTCTCATCAGCGCGCAGTTAGCTTTTTCGCTGGTACTGCTCACTTGTGCCGGCCTGTTGATGCAGAGCCTCTGGAACAGGCTGACCGTGAATTTGGGATTCCGCACGGACCGCACCATCACCGCTCAACTCAGCCTCGGGCCGCGCTACTCCCAACTTCCCGCGCGACTCGCTTTCTATGAGCAACTGGAGACACGTTTGCGGGTGCGTCCCGGCGTGGAGGCCGTGGCGCTGAGCGACTCGCTTCCGCCGGGCGGAGTTCCGCGCAGCCAGCCGTTCTTCGCCATCGAGGCCGAGGGTCACCCGAAGCTCCAGAGCGGCACCGGCGGCATAGTGGTCTGGCGCGCTGTGACGCCGGACTACTTCCGTATTCTGGGCATCCCGATTTTGCGGGGGCGGGCTTTCACCGAGGAAGATCGCCAGCCGCTGGTCCAATCCATCATTCTCAGCAGTTCTTTCGCCCGGCGTCTCTTCCCGAACGAGGATCCCCTCCAGCGCCGGCTGCAGCGCTTTCCAGTCCGCGCCCAACCGGGTGGTCCGTGCGCTTGGTATACCGTGATCGGGATCGCTGCCGATGCCCGCAATGGAGGGCTCACCGATAGCAACGATCCCGAGTATTACGTGGTCCGGCGCCACCGGCCCGATAACAATGAAACACCCGCGGACTCCGCGGTTCTGATCCGCGGCTCAGGCACAACGGCCGCCTTACAGTCTCTGGTGCGGGCCGAAGTCGCCGCCATCGATCCGCTTTTGCCGGTGACCGTCCGCGGCCTCGACGATCATGTAGCCGAACTCGCGGCGCGCCCGCGCTTTGGAGCCGTCCTGCTGGCGATGTTCGCGGCGGTGGGCCTGTTGCTGGCTGCTTCCGGACTCTACGGGTTGATTGCATTCCTCGCCGTCCAGCGCGAGCGGGAAATCGGTATCCGCCTCGCCCTGGGCGCGACGCGCCCGCAAATCATGAGGATGGTCGTAGGCCAGGCTTTTCGCTGGACGCTGGGAGGCTTGGCCGTGGGTCTGGCCGGATCGGCGTTGGCCGCCTACTCGCTGCGCGGGCTGCTCTTTCATGTATCCGCGCTGGACCCCTTCGCGTTCGGCGCCGCCGCGCTCATACTCGTCACGCTCGCCGTCGTGGCCGCGCTGGTCCCGTCGCGCAGGGCCGCTTCGCTCGATCCGATGGTGATTCTGCGGCACGACTAGCGGCCCGCGGTGCAGGTCTGGCGACCTGCTCCACGGGCGGAGAAGATCCTACGATGCTAGCGCCCCATGGACCTGTCGCTCGAGGGCGGCACGATGCCCTTCAGGCGCAGGTATACGGCCGCATAGCCGTACTCCTCGTTGAGATGCGCCAGGTTGCTGGTGAGGACGCTCAGCTTGGAAACCTGCCCCCCTCGCCCCGCTACCGTCTGCAGAGCAACCGCGTCGGTCAGCGAGTCGTAAACGCCGTCACAAATATCGAAGGACTCCTTGAGCGCAGCCGCGATTTCCGCCTTGGTCTTCTTGGAGGCGGCATTGACCGGCTTCGGTTCCCCCTTGACCGTGCCGCAGGAACGGGCATTGGCGTCGGCGGTGTGTGCCATCAACTCTCCCCAACTGCGAATCTCAGGGACGGGCTTGAAGGCATAGTCGGCTTCCGGCATCTTGTCGGCGGCGCGGAGAAGGTTGTTCTTCACGCCGGTGTAGGCCTGCTTGGCCTCGGCGCTGAGCGGATTGGCGGTCTGCGCCTGCACGGCGCAGGCGAGTGCGATCAAAACTACAAACGCGATCACGATGTTGCGGTTCAAGTGGGTCTCCTTTCCCTTGTCCATTCTACCTTCCGCGGCCCCCGGAATAGTATGCTGTGGAAGGCTTGTCCCCAGGAGGATTCCCCGTGCTTCGAAGCAGGAAGATGAGATCCGCTGAGAGATTTCTTTGCGCCCTGGCTGTAGCTCTAGTTGCAATCGCCCTGGGCTGCACGCGTTCGTCGCCGCCGCCCGCGGCTGAGACCGTTGCCGCGCCGGTGCTGGCGCCTACGCCCCCCATGGGATGGAACAGTTGGGATTCCTTCGGCACGTCGGTGACCGAAGACGAGGTGAAGGCCAATGCCGACTACATGGCCAAGAACCTCAAGCAGCACGGCTGGCAGTACATCGTGGTGGATATTCAGTGGTCGGAACCAAACGCGAAGGCGCACGGCTACCGGCCGGACGCCGAACTCTCCATGGATGAGTTTGGCCGGCTGACTCCGGCCGTGAACCGCTTTCCCTCCGCCGCGGACGGCCGCGGGTTCAAGCCGCTGGCCGACTACGTTCACGGCCTGGGCCTGAAGTTCGGCATCCACATCATGCGCGGCATTCCGCGCCGGGCGGTGCGCGCGAACCTGCCGGTTTTCGGGAGCAAGGTGCGGGCGGGTGAAATCGCCGACCAGAACTCGGTGTGTCCGTGGAACACCGACATGTACGGCCTCGACATGACGCGTCCCGGCGCGCAGGACTACTACGATTCGATCGTCCAGATGTACGCCGGCTGGGGCGTGGACTACATCAAGGCGGACGATATCGCGCGGCCCACGCACCACGAGGAGATCGTCGCGCTTAGGAAAGCCATCAACAAGTCCGGGCGGCCGATCGTGGTGAGCGTCTCGCCCGGCCCGGCCAGAGTGGCGGACGCCGCGTTCTTGGCCGGGCAAGTCCAGTTGTGGCGGGTCTCGGACGACTTCTGGGACGAATGGAAATACCTGCACCAGAACTTCACGCTGCTCTCGCTGTGGGGCGGTCTGGCGCGGCCGGGCGCGTGGCCCGATGGGGACATGCTGCCGCTGGGCCACCTCGGAATCCGCGCCGAGCGCGGCGAGCCCCGCAGGACCAACTTCACGCGCGACGAGCAGCGCACCATGATCAGCCTCTGGTCCATGGCGCAATCGCCTCTGATGTTCGGCGGCCACCTGCCGGACAACGACGAGTTCACCAGTTCGCTGATTACGAACGATGAGGTATTGGAGGTCAACCAGCGGGGCGCGCGGGCGCATGAGTTTTCCTCCAGCGGAAACCAGATCGTGTGGGTTTCGGACGCTCCGGATGGGAAGTCGAAGTACCTGGGCGTGTTCAACGTCGGCGACAAGGCGCCGGAGAACGTTCGCGTCCAACTGGGCCCAATTGGGCCTGCCGGCGACCTGCGTGGTGCGCGATCTCTGGGAGAAGAAAGAAATCGGGAAGTTCCCGGAGGGACGCGCCTTCCAGGTTCCGCCGCACGGCTCCGGACTTTACAAGCTAACCCCGGCGATCTGACCAGCAAAGCGCGCTTGGCCTGGGTCAACAGGGCGTCTGGCGGGAAAGCTCGGCCGGAGATCGCCCCATTTGGATGGAACGGACGGTGGCCTGTTCCGAATAGCCCCTGTCGGAGCTTGCATTTCATTTCCGTTTGCGCTAATCTCAGTCCGTGGAGCCGTCGGCGCCAGCATCCGCTCATCCCACTCGCGAGGCACTCCCCGCGCGCCCGCACGTCCTCCCTTCTATTTCTTTTGTCCCTGTAATCGCTATTATTTTGGGGGTCACCGTAGGCGGCCCCGCCTGAGTAGGCCCTGAGGAGTTTTAAAAGGGCCACTGGCGGGGCAGACAGCCTCAGCCGGTGGCCTTTTTTGCTATTGGGCCACCTTACGGTCGGACCTGAAGCAAATGATCCAGGAGAGAGCAGGTTATGTCGAATTTGATGAGCGGCGCAAGAATGCTGCTGGAATGTTTGACTCGGGAAGGCACCGAGTGCATTTTCGGTTACCCGGGCGGTGTCACACTGCCTTTATATGATGCCCTTTACGAGCACGCCATCCGGCACGTACTGGTAAGGCACGAAGAGAACGCCTGCTTCGCCGCATCTGGCTACGCCATGGCTACGGGCAAAGTGGGGGTCTGCTGCGCCACCTCCGGTCCGGGCGCCACCAATCTGATCACCGGCTTGGTTAACGCCCTGTTGGACTCCACTCCCGTCGTGGCCATCACCGGCCAGGTCACCACCAAGCTGATTGGAAGCGATGCTTTCCAGGAGGCCGACACCTTCGGAATTACGCGTTCCTGCACCAAGCACAACTACCTGGTGAAGAACCTGGCGGATCTCCCTCAGATCGTGCATGAGGCGTTCTACATCGCTTCGTCGGGCCGTCCGGGCCCGGTCCTCGTCGACATTCCCAAGGACGTCTTCCAGGGGCAGGCCCGCTATTCGCCGGTCTCCGCGATCCACCTGCCGGGCTACAAGGTTTACACCGAAGGCCACACGGGCCAGATTCGCCGCGCGGCGCAGATGATCTCGGAAGCGCAGCGGCCCCTGGTCTACGCCGGTGGCGGCATCGTCGCTTCGGGGGCCGCCGCCGAGTTGCAGTCCCTCGTCGAACAGGCCGACGTCCCCGCCGTCTGCACCCTCATGGGCCTGGGCGCCTTGCCTTCCGAACATCCCAACTTCATCAGCATGCCCGGCATGCACGGAAGTTACGCCGCCAACATGGCCCTCACCCACGCGGATCTGTTGATCGCCGTGGGAGTGCGCTTCGACGACCGCGTCACCGGCCGCCTCTCCGCTTTCGCGCCGCACGCCAAGGTGATCCACGTCGACATCGATCCGGCCGAGATCGGCAAGAATCGCATCCCCGACCTTCCCATCGTCGGCGACGCCCGGCGCGTTCTTCAGAAGATGAACAAGTTCCTGGCGGAGACCGACCCCGCCGTCGCGAAAAGCAATGCCGACGCCCGCAAGGCCTGGTGGCGCCAGGTCCGGCAGTGGATGGAAGAGCATCCTTTGACCCCCTCGGTTTCCTCTTCGGAAATCAAGCCACAGAGCGTGATGCTCGAGATCGATCGCCTTTCGGGCGGCCGTGCCATCGTGGCCTCCGATGTGGGGCAGCACCAGATGTGGGCCGCTCAGTTCATCCGCTTTAATGAGCCCCGCCTGTGGCTGAACTCGGGGGGCCTCGGCTCCATGGGTTTCGGCCTGCCGGCCGCCATTGGCGCGCAGGTCGCCCGCCCCGACAAGCTGGTTTTCGCAGTCGTTGGGGACGGTGGCTTCCAGATGTCCATCCCGGAGCTCGCGGTTCTGGCCAATCACGCATTGCCCGTCAAGATTATCGTGGTGAACAACGGCTACCTTGGGATGGTGCGTCAGTGGCAGGAGCTCTTCTTCAACAACCGGCTCAGCTCGGTGCAACTGGACAACTTCCCCGATGCGGAGAAACTGGCGGGCGCCTACGGCATCAAGGGCCGGACCATCGAGCACCCGCACGAGCTCGCCCCCGCCCTGCGGGCCGCCGTCGACGAGCCGGGACCCTACCTGCTCAATATCCGGGTGTCCGCGACGGAGAACGTTTACCCCATGGTGCCCGCGGGGAGCGCCATCAACGAGATGGTGCTGGGCCCGCCCCAGGCCGTGGCCGTGCCAGAGTAAGAGGAGAATCGAACCGGCATGTTACAGGTCATTTCACTGCTGCTTGAAAACAAACCCGGGGCGCTGATGCGCGTCACCGGCGTGCTCACCGCCCGGGGATATAATATCGAGAGCCTTACGGTCGCCCGTACTCTCGACCCCGCGCTTTCCCGCATGACGATTACGGTCGACGTCGATGCGAGCCTCCGCGGCCTGGTCATCAAGCAGATGAACAAGCTCATCAACGTGGTCCAGGACACCGACCTCACCGACAGCCGCGCGGTCGTCCGCGAGATGGTCCTGATCCGGATCCGCGCGGAGATCGAGAAGCGCGCCGCGATCCTGAAGGAAGCCGAGATTTTTGGCGCCCGGGTCATCGACTCTTCCGTCGAGGGTTTCGCCATCGAGGCCACCGGCGACCCCGAAAAACTCGACGAATTCATCGATGTCATGCAAAGTTACGGCGAATTTGAAGTAACCCGCTCCGGCCGGGTCGCCATGTCGCTGGAGGTCCAGAAGCTCAGAGTCTCGCCTCCCGTCCCCACCCGCAACAAACCTGAAAAACTTGAACAGAAGAATGGAGTCATCAATGGCTAAACGCTACTACGAGAAAGATGGAGATCTGTCTAACCTGAAAGGCCGCACCGTTGCCATCATCGGCTACGGCAGCCAGGGCCACGCACATGCCCTCAATCTGAGGGACTCCGGCGTCCAGGTGATCGCATCGGAGCTTCCGGGCACGCCGAATTGGGCCAAGGCGGAAGCCGCCGGCCTGCGCGTGGTCGAGGCTTCCGAGGCCGCCAAGGCCGCCGACATCCTCATGATCCTGGTCGCCGATCATCACCAGGCCGACCTCTACAAGAAATCCATCGCCCCCCACATGGGCCCGGGCAAGACCCTCATGTTCGCCCACGGCTTCAACATCCACTTTGGCCAGATTGTCCCGCCGGCGAACGTCGACGTTTCCATGATCGCCCCCAAGGCGCCCGGCCACCGCGTGCGTGAGCTTTTCACGGAAGGCGTGGGAGTCCCCGCCCTGGTCGCTATCCACCAGGACGCCTCTGGTAAAGCGCTCGCGACGGCCCTGGCCTATGCGCTGGCCTTGGGCTGTCTCAAGGCTGGCGTGATCGGAACCACCTTCAAAGAGGAGACCGAAAGCGACCTCTTCGGCGAGCAAGCGGTTCTCTGCGGCGGAGCCAGTGAGTTGATTCGCGCCGGATTCGAGACCCTCGTCGAAGCCGGCTACGACCCCGAGATCGCCTACTTCGAGTGTCTCCACGAATTGAAGCTCATCGTGGACCTGATTCAGGAGGGCGGTTTGGCCTATATGCGCTTCTCCGTTTCGGACACGGCCGAGTACGGCGATTACACGCGCGGCCCGCGCATCATCAACGAGCAGACTCGCAAAGAGATGCGCAAGATCCTCGCCGAAATCCAGTCCGGCCAGTTCGCCAAGGAATGGATCGACGAGAACAAGAGCGGCCGGAAGAAGTTCCTGGCCATGCGCGAAGCGGCGCGCCACCAGCCGGTCGAGGAAGTCGGCCGTGAGCTGCGCGCCATGATGCCGTTTTTGAAAAAGAAGAAGGAAGCCGGCGTACCGGAAGATCAGCCGTCCGCGGCCCCATCCCGGTAGCCTGTCGATCAGAGCTATGAAGATATTCACCCTGGACACGACCCTACGAGACGGCACGCAAGGCGAGGCCGTCTCGTTCACGGTGGAGGATAAGCTGGTCATCGCCCAGAAGCTGGATGAACTGGGCATAGACTACGTCGAAGGCGGTTGGCCGGGCTCGAATCCCAGGGACAAAGAATTCTTCTCCCGTGCGCGGGACCTCAAGCTCAAGCATGCCCGGCTGACCGCCTTCGGCTCCACCCGCTTCAACAAGAACCCCGTCGATCGCGACCCCAACGTTCGCGCTTTGCTCGAAGCGGGCACTCCGGCCATCTCCATCTTCGGCAAGACCTGGGACCTCCACACCGAGCGCGCCCTCGGTATCACCGAGGAAGAGAACCTCGTGCTCATTTCCGAAACCGTCCAGCGGCTTAAGGATCACGGCAAAGAGGTCATCTTCGACGCCGAGCACTTCTTCGACGGCTACCGCTCCAGCCCGGCTTTCGCCCTCCGCGCGCTGGAGGCCGCGAAGACGGCCGGCGCCGATGTGCTTTGTCTTTGCGACACCAACGGCGGTACGCTCACAAACCAGCTCGCTGAAATCGTCGCGGAGGTCCGCAAGCGTTTTGACGGCGTCCTCGGCATCCACTGCCATAACGACTCCGACGTCGCCGTGGCCAACACCATCGCCGCCGTCGAGGCTGGCGCGACCCACGTCCAGGGCTGCTTCAACGGCTATGGAGAACGTTGCGGAAACGCCAACCTCTGCTCCGTCATCGCCAATCTCGAGCTGAAACTCAACCACACCGTCATCGGCCGCGAGAATCTTGCCAACCTCTCCGCCACCGCCCGCTTCATCGCGGAACTCGCCAATCTCCCGCTGCACACCGAGCAGCCCTACGTCGGCCACAGCGCGTTCGCTCACAAGGGCGGCATCCACGTCAGCGCGGTCTTGAAGGATTCCGCAACCTACGAGCACATTCCTCCCGAGACCGTCGGCAACCGCCAGCGGGTCTTGCTCAGCGACCTCTCCGGCCGGGCCAACATCCTCTACAAGCTCAAGCAGCATGGCATTGCCGACCGGCTCAGCGAAGAAGCCCGCCGCGAACTCCTCGAACGGATCAAGCACCTCGAATTCCAGGGCTACGAGCTCGAGGCCGCCGAAGGCACTTTCGAACTGCTGGTCCGCGAAGCCCTGCACCCGGGCCTGCATTTCTTCGAATTGGTCGACTTCGATGTATCCACGAAGATGACCGGGTCCAAGGGCTCCAAGTCCACCGCCGCCGTCACCGTGAAGGTCCAGGACGGCGTGCATTCGGCGACCGCCACCGGTAACGGTCCCGTCAATGCGCTGGACCTCTGCCTGCGGCAGTGTCTATCTTCGCGCTACCCGTCCATCTCGGATGTCCGCCTGCTCGATTACAAAGTCCGCGTCCTCGAGCCTAAGAAGGGTACCGCCGCCAAGGTGCGTGTTCTCATCGAGTGGTCGGACCACCGCCGCAGTTGGGCCACGGTGGGCGTCTCGGAGAATGTGATCGAAGCCAGTTGGCATGCCCTGGTGGACGCCATCCGGCTCGAATTGATGCGCCTCGTCGAAAAGGATGAGACCATTGAGAAGGCTGTCGAGGACTACTGCTGGGGCGTGTAGCGGTCTGCAAAGCGTGGCAGACCACAAACAGCGATGGTCTGCCCCACTGGCGTGAGTTGAGATATGCGCTTCCTGAGAACCGGCACCCCGCCCGTCTCCCGCGTCCTCTTGGTGGAGAGCGGATCGCGCCACCTGATCGAAGGCGTGATCCCCCACCTCCGTAACATGCTGGGAGAGGGCACGTCCTTCGATTTGGTTACCTGCTACGCGGGGCTGCCCGCCGGTCTCTCCGCCGAATCCGCCGTCTACCCCGTCCACCTGTACCGCGGCCGCCAAGGCCCCCAGCGTCTCTGTCCGGATTCTTCGAGCCCGCCGGCCCGGTAGTCCTGGTCATGATCTGTTCCGGGGAGCCCATCATGACCAAGTGGAAATGGGCGCTCGCTCTGCACCTGCCCGTCAAAGTGCTTGTCGTCAACGAGAACGGCGACTTCTTCTGGTTCGACCGCGCCAATTGGCGAACGGTCCGCCGCTTTGTGCTTTATCGCGCCGGCCTCAGCGGCGGCGATGCCGTGCGAACCATTGGGCGCATTTTGGTCTTCCCCCTGACCTTGGCATTTCTTCTGCTTTACGCGGCATTGATCCATCTCCGCAGAAAGGTCCATGTATGAGAGCAATTCAGGTTCACACCCCCGGCGGCCCGGAGCAGTTGCAGTTGGTGGATATCCCCGCGCCGTCTCCGGCCGCGGGCCAGATACTGGTTAAGATTGCTTTTTCCGGCGTAAACTACATCGACACTTACTACCGGACCGGCCTGTATAAGTCGGAGTTGCCCATCGACATAGGCATGGAGGCCGCCGGTGTCGTCGAAGTCGGTTGGTCCCGATGTGCGCGGCTTCGCCGCGGGCCAGCGGGTGGCCTACTGCATGGCGCGTGGATCTTACGCCGAGTACGCCGTGGTCCCCGCCTGGCAAGTGGTCAAGGTCCCGGACGGCGTCGGTCTCGACATCGCCGCCGCGGCCCTGCTGCAGGGCATGACGGCTCACTATCTGACGCACTCCACCTTTTCGCTGAAGGCGGGGGACACGGCCCTGGTACACGCCGCCGCGGGGGGCGCCGGCCTGCTGGTGGTCCAGATGGCGCGGATGCTCGGCGCCCGCGTCATCGGTACGGTCTCCACCGAGGCCAAGGCCGCCATCGCCCGCGAGGCCGGCGCGAACGAGGTCGTTCTGTACAACACGCAGGACTTCGCCGTCGAGGCGAAGCGGCTGACCGGCGGGCGCGGCGTGGATGTCGTGTATGACTCCGTGGGCGCGGCTACCTTCCTAAAGAGCCTGGATTCGTTGCGCCCGCGCGGCATGCTGGTTTCTTTCGGGAACGCCAGTGGTCCCGTTCCCGCCGTCGAGCCCTTGCTGCTCAGCCAGAAAGGCTCGCTCTTCCTCACGCGTCCAACCCTCTTCCACTACGCCGCCACTCCCGAGGAACTGCAGTGGCGCGCCGGCGAGGTTCTGAACTGGATCGCGGCCGGCCGGCTGAAGATCAACATCCACCGGACCTACAACCTGGCGGAGGCTCCGCAAGCCCATCTGGACCTCGAGAGCCGCGCGACTTCCGGCAAGCTCCTGCTCAAACTGTGACGCCTCAGGCCGAATTCGACCAACGACGCCGCCTCGCGGGCGAGGCGCTTGCAGCACACAAAGTGCAGGCCCTGGTCGTCTCGTCAGCCGCCAACATCCGCTACCTGTCCGGTTTCACGGGCAGCAACGGTCTTGATGCTGCTCCTCCCCGAGCGGGTGGTCCTCTTCACGGACCCTCGCTACGGACTGCAGGCTGCCTCTGAAACCGCCGAAAGACCGCTCCGCGCGGCTCTGTCACCCCGCTGTCGAGTCCATGTCGAGCGGGGATCGCTTGTGCTCGCCGCGGGGAAGTGGATTCGCCGCAAGTCCATCCGCCGCATCGGCTACGAGAAGAACAACATCTCGCACCAGGCGTTCCTGGCCCTGGATGATCGCCTTGCCCGGGTCCGCCCGTCTGATCCCGATTGCGAGCCTCGTGGAAACCCTCCGCATGGTCAAGTCGCCGGGCGAGATCGGCCTCATCCGCCGCTCCGTCCAAACCAACTCCGAAGCATTCGCCCAGGCCCTCGCGCTGGTTCGCCCCGGGATCACCGAAATCGATTTGGCCGCCGAGTTGGAGTACCGCATGCGCCGGCTCGGAGCCGAGAAGCCGGCTTTCGAATCCATTGTCGCCTTCGGCCCCCGCTCCGCTTTTCCGCACGCCAGTCCGACCCGCAACAGGCTGGCGAAGAGCGGCCTGCTGTTGATCGACATGGGCGCGATGCGCGAGGGCTACGCCAGTGACATGACCCGCATGGCCTTCCTCGGACGGCCCAGCGCGAAGATCCGGAAGCTTTACGAGCGCGGTCCTGGAGGCCCAACTCGCCGGCCTCGCCGCGGTTCGGGAAGGCGTCACGGCGGAGTCGATCGACCGCGCCGCCCGGCGAGTCCTCAGGGCCCACGGTTTGGACCGGGCGTTCGTGCATGCCACCGGTCACGGCCTGGGGCTGGAGATCCATGAAATGCCGAAACTCGGCAAGGGCGACAAGACCCTCCTGCGGGCGGGCATGGCAGTCACCATCGAGCCTGGCGTATACTTACAGGAGTTAGGCGGAATCCGAATCGAGGACACTGTGGCGGTCACCAGAACCGGCTGCGAGGTTCTCACCGCGACCCCCAAGGAACTGGTAGTCATCTGAGCCGAAAGGCAACAGCTCATCATCCATGAAAATCGAAGAGATTCGCGAATTGATCGATCTTGTCACGGCGACGGGAGTGGCGGAACTGGAGGTCCAGCGCGGCGAGGACCGCGTGCGCATCGTTCGGACCGCGGCTGGCGGCGTTCAGCACTATGCCTTCCCTGGCGTCACCGACCCGCTCGCGGCTACGTCCCCGCACGCCGCCCCGCCCACGGCGAGTTCCATTGCGCCCCCCGAACCCGTCGTCGAAGTCGATCCGACCCTGGTGGCAGTGAAATCCCCCATCGTCGGCACCTTCTATGAATCGCCTTCGCCGGCCTCGCCGGCTTTCGTCAAAGTCGGCGACAAGGTACAGGTAGGCCAGGTGCTTTGCATCATCGAGTCGATGAAGCTCATGAACGAGATCGAAGCGGAAACCGCGGGCACCATCGTCAGCAAGCTGGTTGCGAACGCACAGCCGGTCGAGTACGGCGAGGCGCTCTTCACACTGCGCCCCGTCTGATCCGCGGAAACGCTCCTCAAGTCCTATGTTTCGAAAGATCCTCATCGCCAACCGGGGAGAAATTGCCCTGCGGGTCATCTGCGCCTGCAAGGAACTGGGCATCCGTACCGTCGCCGTTTACTCGGAAGCGGACCGCCACAGTCTTCACGTGCGCTTCGCCGACGAAGCCGTCTGTATCGGCCCGGCTAAGAGCTCCCGCAGCTACCTGGACATTCCCTCCGTCATCAGCGCGGCTGAAATCACGAGCGTGGACGCCATCCACCCCGGCTACGGCTTCCTCAGCGAAAACGCCGATTTCGCCGAGGTCTGCGAGCTATCCAACATCCGCTTCATCGGCCCCTCGCCGGACGTGACCCGCTTGATGGGCGTCAAGGACAAGGCTCGCGCCGTGATGGCCGCTGCCGGCGTCCCCACTCTCCCCGGCTCCGACGGCGTCCTGACTTCCGCGGAGGAAGGACTCGAGATCGCCGGCAGGGTCGGGTATCCGGTCATTTTGAAAGCCACTGCCGGCGGCGGCGGCCGCGGCATGCGGATTGTCCGCGACGCCGCCGATCTGCCTGGCATGTTGATGCAGGCCCAGCAGGAGGCCCTCGCCAGCTTCTCCTGCGCCGACGTCTACCTGGAGAAATATGTCCTGGCGCCCCGGCACATCGAGTTCCAGGTGCTGGGCGACACCCAAGGCAATATAGAGGTCTTCTGCGAGCGCGAGTGTTCGATTCAGCGCCGCCATCAGAAGCTGGTTGAAGAGTCCCCCTCGCCTAGCGTGGCCAATGCTCTCCGGCTGGACATCAGCTCCAGACTCCGCGAGGCCTTGCGCTCCGTGGGCTACAGCAACGCCGGCACCGTCGAGTTTCTGATGGACGAAAACGGCGACCTCTATTTCATCGAGGTGAACGCCCGCATTCAAGTCGAGCACCCCATCACCGAGGCCGTCACCGGCATCGACCTCGTGAAGAGCCAGATTCTGATCGCCGCGGGCGTGCCGCTCACGGAGATTGTGCCTAAGTCGCCGCTTGAGCCTCGGGGCCACGCCATCGAATGCCGGATCAATGCGGAGAATCCCGAGACCTTCGCTCCCTCTCCGGGCCGCATCACGGCGTTCAATCTCCCCGGCGGTCCGGGAGTCCGCGTGGACACCGCCGCTTACGCCGACTCCGTCATTTCGCCTTACTACGATTCACTCATCGCCAAGCTGATCACTTCCGGCCGCAACCGCGCCGAAGCCATCGCGCGCATGCATCGCGCGCTCGAGATGTTCGTCGTGGAGGGCATCCACACGTCCATCCCGCTGCACCAGAAGATTCTGGCCGACCCCGACTTCATCGCCGGCCGCTTCGACACCAACTTCGTCGCGCGCTTCATGCCCAACAACAACCGCACCCCGTAAGGGCACCGGACCCCGGGCCGACCTTTGCCGGACCGCCTGGATCAGGCCTCCAATCTCCTCAGACAACTGACGTGAAACGGTGTTCGGGAACGGGGCGGGAGGGTCGAAACGATTGGCAGTGAACCGCCGAGATGGTTCCGGGCAGCTCACCGGTGGCTTGGCCGACCAGTGCGTCCAACAGTTGCGGCTCGGCTTTCGCTCTCAGATTCAACACCAGTTCGTGCTGCCGGGACGGGGATGCCAGCAGATCTCCATCCACCACAGGCTCTTCGCCGCTCCGACAGATGCTCGCTTTGATGTATCCTGTCGAAGCCTGGTCGAAGATCTTCAGGTGGGGAACTTCGACGCCCGCCTGGCTGAGCGACTCGGCCAGGCGATCGAGAAGCGGACCGACCACCGTCGCCGGGGCCAGCGGGCGCTTGGGCCGGAAGTTCGCCTTCCAGTTCAACCAGCCCAAGGCGGCTTCAGCCTCCGCATACTTGGAGTAGTCGACGTCGAGCAAGCGGCCCCCTGCCGTGCCTTGTCCCGCGAGCAAGTAATCCAACCACTCATTCACGCCTTCCCCCGTCCGGGCGCTCAGACGGTGAGCGATGACGCCAGGTAACTCCGGTAGCTCCGAGTACAGATCGGCTTTGGTGAAACAAACCAGATCCGCCTCTTCCAGTTGGTTCCGGAACAAGTAGGAGAAATGCACGTCGGCCTCCGGCTGAAGCAGTTGCCGCGCCCTCTCGGGATCCACCAGGACCGTGAACGGAGCCAGACGAAATCGATTGCCGAAGAGCTGCTTTACGGGCTGCAGGATGGTCGCCGAGATGTCCATGCAACTACCGACCGGCTCCGCGAAGATGACGTCGGGATGAAAGGAACGCAGGCGCTCGGCGGCAGAGATGAAATCGGAGAAATGGCAGCAGAAGCACCCGCCGGCGATTTCTTCGGCCACGTATCCGGAAGCGTTCACCAGCCGGGTGTCGACCAACTCGCCGCCTTGGTCGTTCGTGATGATGGCGGCGCGCAGGCCTCTGTCCCGCAGGCGGGCCGCGGCCCGCAGTAGCAGGGTGGTTTTGCCGGACCCCAGAAACCCGCCGACCAGCACTAGGACGGGATTAGCTGACGCCACGGCCTAGACTTCCAACACCAGCCGGTCGCCTTCCACAAGATCGACCGGCTCGGCAAAGACAAAGGTCAGCCGCTTCGCCGCGCGCTTCAACTCGTGAGCCAGCGATTTGGTTCCCAGCCGCGCCGAGGACTTCGCGGAGGCTGACACCTCGCGTTCCAGTTCCACCGAACGGCAAGGAAGCTTGCCGCTCAGCAGCGAAAGGGTGAAGCGTGTGCGGCCGTTTTCAATCGATTGCGAAAACGTGCCCCATCCCGTGGCCGTCGACCAGAAGGAGCGGAAGTTTGCCGGGCTGATCCTCGGAGCGGCGGCCACGCCCTTCTCCGCCCCGTGGTAGCGGAACCCGCTCAGCGCCAGGATGCCGGACCAGGCTGACATGGCGCGTGCATAGTGATGGCCGCACTCGGGTTCATCCCAGGGATTGCGTCTCTCCCCGTCGTACCGGCGGCGCACATTCTCGAAGCACTGCACGCCCTCGCGCACCATGCCGGCGTAGATGAGTTGCGACGCGAACAAGTACTCGATCCCGGTCCAGGCTTCCGCATAGTAGGGGAAGGGCGTCTTAGGCCGCTCCACCTTGCCGTAGTCGCAAATCAGAACGGCAGCTTCGTCGTTGAGTGCGTAGATGCGCTGGACGGAATCGTGCTCGAAGAGGTTGCTTCGATAGTTGTACTTGTAAATGGATTCGAGCGTCTTGCGGATCTTCACCGGATCGAGCAGCGGACCGAGGCCGGCCACGTCCGCCAGGTACTGTCCGATCAGTTGATCCGCCAGGCAGCCTTCGCCGAGCTGGAAATCGGGGTGCTCGGGGTCTTCGGCGCCACCCCTGGATTGGAGGGGCTTGGCGGTGTTCGCGACCGGGATGCCGCGGATCTGCTGGATGTAATACTCCCCATTGAACAGATTCGCGTCGATCCACTTACTACCGCTGGCGAACAGCCGGTGGGACTCCTCGGCGAACGGGCGGTCGCCGGTGGCGCGCGCCATCTGCTCGCAGGCGAGCAAGCCGCCGAGATAGTAAATGCCGGTCATGGGGTTAGGGCCGTAGAACTCCACGTCGTAGGTGTTGTGCTGGACGCCTTCCATCACCCCGTCGCGGTCGCCGTCCCAGCCCCCCGCTACCCAGGAGAACTCCATGGCTTTCTTCACCTTCGGCCAGATCTTCGCAAGCCACGCGTCGTCGCCGGAGAGCCGCCAGTCAAGGTATGCCTTGATAATCTGGCCCATGGTGCCATCGGCGGCCGTGGTTCCTCCGGTCTGTTTGCCTTCGGGCAAATTGAGACGAATCGGCAGAACGCCGTCGAGCTGGCCGGCAAGATCGAACGCCGCTTCGCGCATCGAGCGCGCGAGCGTGGGGAACAGCGCTTGTGTGGTGGTTTCGTAATTCCAGACGTGCGTGCAGTTTCCGTGACAGCAGCCGCTGGCGTCGTTGAGGCCCTCGAAGCCGCGGAACTTTCCGTCCGCGGTGCGGAAGCATGTAGGCGTCGCCAGGGTCGAGAGGTTCGCCATGGCGGCGTCCTTCACTGGAGCGGGCACGGTGGTTTCGCGTATGGCGGTGAGGAACTGCCGCGTGCGCTTTTCGAGGGAAGGCAAGTTGGCGGCGGTGTATTCCGCCGCCTGCCAGGCATCGCGGAAACGCTGGCAATAATGGTTGCCGATGATGGTGTCCGCCTCCCCGCTCGGCGCCGTCCAGCCGCATCCGGCCGGTGTGCGATTCGGAAAATGCCAGGCCAGGACAAATGTGTACTCGGCCTCCGCGCCCGGGGCGATCTCCCGCTGCAAGCAGAGCGAACCAACCGAGTTGCGCGCGCCGCCCTCGGGCCCAAGCTGACCGTCGCTGGAAAAATCATCCCAGAACAGCAGCGGGCTGGCCCACCACTTGGCCTGCGGCCAGCCGCGCAGGGAGGTCACCCTGCCTTCTCCTGCGCCGAGAATGCACAGGGCCATCGATCCGGCGAGCGGCGCGTTTTGGGCCGCTTCCGAACTGGTCATGAAAAGGCCATCCAGGCCTGAACCCTTTCGAAACTCGTTGACGCGCTTTACTGCAGCGGCGCGCCCGCCTCCCCCCCTGGCGCCGCCCACGGGATTGTCGAGCGAGAACGCGATCGATACTCTGGCTCTCTGCTTGCCGGGATTGATTACCCGGTAACGTAACACCGCCACTGGCAAGCCGGAGTCTTCCGCGTCGTGCGGAATGATGGGCGTGAAGGCCTCGAGCGCCACATTTACGGGCAGGCGGCGGTCGCGGAAGGTGATCTTCGCCAGCGGGTATTCACCGGTAAAAGTGGCGTCCTCCAGACGCGTCAGGCCGGACACTTGGGCGGGACTCAAGCCGGACGCCGCTTGATAGGGAGCCATGAGCCGCGCCTCCAGGACGCGTGCGACGGGCTTCTGGTTCCCCACTTGCGCCCAAATGCTGGGAAACGTGTAGCCGAGCAATCTTCCTTCGTCCGCACGGTTGAAGATCTGCCAGTCGCGCAACTGGCCGCGGCCACCGAGGTTCACGCTGCCGGCACCGACTCCGCCCAGCGGCATCGCCACCATGGCGAGCTGGCGTCCGGTGAACGATCTGGGGTATTGGAACGCGGGGCGGGCCGCTGCGGCCGGCTGCGCCTGCGTCTGGGCCGCCTGCGCCACTGGGTTTTGCGCGGCGCCGCCGGCTGCCAGCGCGATGGTCTTGAGAAAGTTACGACGTCCTGCCATAGGGGTTCCTCTCGCGATCCTCATCATCCTACATCAACAGGGACCTTGATGCGGCAGACGACACACTGCGATCGTCTGCCCCACGGCACGCGTTGGCTGTAGACTGTCAGGGGGGCACCTATGAAATCTCAACTGATTTTCTCAGCCGCTGTCCTGGCGCTGGCGTCGGGCGTGGCGTTGGCGCAGGAAAGCAAGATCCGTGTGATCGCCTTCGGCGCCCACCCGGACGATGCCGACATCAAGTCTGGCGGCGTGGCAGCCAAGTTCGCCGCCAAGGGTCATCTGGTGAAATTCGTTTCGACGACCAACGGCGACGCAGGGCACTGCGAAATGGGCGGCGGAGCGCTTGCGAAACGCCGGCGCGCGGAGGCCCAGGAGGCCGCCAAACGTCTCGGGATCGCAGAGTACGAGGTACTGGAGAACCACGACGGCGAACTCCTGCCCACCTTGGAGGTCCGCGCGCAGATCATCCGGCTCATCCGCCAGTGGAATGCCGATATCGTTCTCGCGCCGCGGGTGTACGACTATCATCCCGACCATCGCTACACCGGCGTACTCGTGCAAGACGCGGCATTCATGGTGCAGATTCCGATGGTGGTGACGGACGCTCCGGCACTACGCAGGAACCCGGTGTTTCTGTACTACGAGGACAGTTTCCAGAAACCGCAGGCGTTTCAGCCGGACATCGCGATCAGCGTGGACGATGTATGGTCGAAGAAGATCGACGCCTTCGAAGCGGAGGAGTCGCAGTTCTATGAAGCGCAGCCGAAGTGCTGGGGCGGCGGTGTGGATGTTCCAACCGGCAAGGTCGAGCGCCGCAAGTGGCTGGAAGCCAGATACGATCGCCGTCCGAGTTCCGCGGTTCAGAAGGCTCTCGAGAAGTGGTACGGCGCCGCACGCGCCCAACAGGTCCGTCACGCCGAAGCATTCGAAATGTGCGAGTACGGCCGCCGCGCCAGTGAGGCCGAATTGCGGAAGCTGTTCCCGTTCTTCGATTAAGCTCCTCGTTCCAAGGGCGAATCCCCGCGACCGCGAGTTGGATGCGGTAGAGGCCAGTGCGTGCCGTGATGTATAGCGTATCCGCCTTCTCGTCCTGCTTCATGACCGCTTCGGCAATTGTCTTGGCGTACTTGCCTCATTGCAGGTTCGCCGGAGTCTCAGGCGTCTTGATCGTTCCCAGGTGTTTGCCGCCGGGGGAGAAGATCCAGATGCCGCCGGGACCCGTGCCGTACAGGTTCCCTTTCACATCCAGCTTGAGGCCGTCGGGCAGGCCGTCTTCCTTGTTGGCCGTGACGTCGAAGAATAGCTTGCCTTCTCCAAGCGTGCCGGCGGGCTTGACTGTGTACCGAATCCAGATCTTGTGGGCCTCGTCGGAATTGGCGACATAGAGGTACTTCTCGTCGGGAGAGAAACCGCTGCCGTTGGTGCGGGTCAGTTCCTTGGTTAGCAGGATCAACTTGCCGTCCGGATTCAACCGGTATACGCCATTGAACTTCAGTTCCTTCTTGGGGTCTTTGTCCTGATCGACGAAACCCTAAGGCGGATCGGTGAAGTAGAGCGATCCGTCCCACTTGTAAGCCGCGTCGTTCGCGCTATTGAGGCGCTTGCCCTGGTACTTGGCCGCCAGGATGGTGAGCTTGCCGTCCTTCTCCAGGCGCGTGACGCGGCCGTTGCCGTGCTCACAGATCACCAGGCGGCCTTCCCTGTCCAGGGTCAAACCGTTGGAGCCGATGAAGCCGCCCTTGGGCGCGTCCGTGCCATCGTAGCCGCTGGGTTTGCGGAAATCGACGGTCCCACCATCCGGCGCCCACTTCCGGATCACGTTGGGCGGAATATCGCTGAAGAGGAGGTGTCCTTCCCGCATGTAGATCGGTCCTTCGGTGAACTCGTAACCCGAGCCGATCTTTTCAATTCGCGCCGACGCCGGCACCAGGGCGTCCAGCGCGGGGTCGAGCCGTTCGATGCTCCCGACGCCCGGCGGGGGCGCGGCGGCTTGCTCGGTCTTATTGGTACTGCACGCTGCAGAGCAGAAACATCGAGGCGAGGCACATGGCAGTTGGTGTTCTCATGGCTTGACTTACTCCATTCCTTTTTGCCGCAGCAGACAGCGCGCGACGTTCTTCTGAAGCTTCTCATATTACCGATTCCACAGGGCGCTGATGGTGTGGCCTGGGGCCAGGTAGCAAACCCGGCCCTTGCCGTAGTCAAAGGCCCAGCCGGCTTCGCAGGAGTCCCGATACGTCTGATAGGTGAGTCCCTTCTCGTTCACGCTACGCAGCAGTACGGTCTTCGGGTGCTTGTCGTAAGTGAGGAAGTGCTGCTCGTCGCCGGCCACGGCCCCCAACACGTCCCGGAAATCCCGATTGTAGGGACTGATATAAGTGACGTTGTGGTAGAAGAGGACGCCCCCGCCTTTGGAAACAAAGCCATTCACGGCTTTGCACTGCGTGGGAGTGATCCAGGGCACGTCCTTGGCTGCGGGTCTTGAAACCGGAGACTCGCTGGCGTGCGCCCGCTCCTCCGGATAGCCGTCCGGCCAGATCATTCCGTCTCGGAACTTGATGAGCAGCCTGTAGGCCGCCGGATTCCCGGCGTTGAGGAGGCTGACTTCGTCGGTGAAATCCGTTGTGATGCCCAGATCCTTGACCAGGGTCCTGGCCAGCGCGGCCCGGATGTAGTCGGAGTTGTGATAGCGGTCGCCCACCTGGGCGAGAGCCGTGGCCTCCTTCTGCGCGGCAACCGCTGCGACCTTCCCGGCGGGAAGCGCTGCCATGGCGCGCAAAAGAGACCGGCGTGCCGGCATCCATTCTCCTCTCGTCGGAGAATTATACCCCGCGGCCGCGCCAGACAGCGGGATGGACTTTGTCAAAGGCCGCGGCTGGGGCGATAGCGACCCACCGGCGGCCTGCCCAACTGGCCCCGCAGGTCGGGCCAACGGAGGCCGTTGGGAGTATACTGCATGGTGACCGGGATTGGAAAATGGAAACTCTCGTTCTATGGACTCGCGGGCATCCCGCTCTCGCAGGGCTCATCGCCGTGGTTGTGGTCGCTCTTCTGGCCATCGCCTTCGTGTTTCTGGCCCGGCGCCGCCCCCGCCGCCTTCAGAAGCACGGACCGGCAAGCGAGGAGCAAGTCCCCCGCCGCCTTCACCAAAGGCACGGACTGATAAGCGACGTGCAAGTCTCCTGGAACGGCCCAGGCGGGGAACTGCTCCACTGCGATGGCCGCTGCCGCGATTTTTCCCCCGGCGGCCTCGGCATCGTACTGCCCGAGTCCGTTCCGATCAACACCCCCGTGACCCTCCGCGTGCCTTCCCTGAACTTCAACGGCGCTGGTGTTGTCTCGCATTCCAGACAGCTCGCTTCCGGCTATCTGGTGGGGGTCGGCTTCGGCCGCCTCACCCGCGCGATGGCGGGCTTCCACACCTTCGCTCCGCCTTTCGACAAGGGATCCCCGGCTGGCCGTTGAATTCGCTGCCATGGACGTGGACACCGGTCGGGCGCTGGAGATGGAGACGGCGGTCGGAGTTGCTTGGGAAGGACAAAACGAAAGAAACGGCTCCAATAGAGGTGTTTGGACGTAAGATCGGTGGCGACCCTCAAGTTACGCTGGATATCTATAGTTGATATCATCGCCTCCTCCGACACGCCATATCTTCGGATATGAGAGTACCTTTGGGCCAGGTACCAGTGGTTATCAATCTGGTGGCCAAGTATTATCTGGCGGGGGCTGAAACCCTTGACACAGACTAGCGGCCGTGTCAGCATCAACCAGTGCAGGAGCGTCGGGGAGGTCGTGAAGCATGACCCGAATCAAAAGCATACCGATACTCCAAGCCGCCAAAGTATGTGGACTCACCGGGTTCATGCTGGGTGGGGTCTCAAGCGGCTTGGGGCTGATCTTGGTCTTCATTATCTCCACCGACTCGCCCGTGGTGACGCTCGCGGCGCTGATCAGCCTGCCTCTGGTGGGGGCGCTGCTCGGCTCGGTGGGCACGGCTGCGGCCTGCTGGCTGTACAATTATCACGCGGGGTGGTCCGGCGGCCTGCGGCTCGACTTGGAGGCGGTTACGGCCCCCGGCACAGCCGTGGAAAGCGAGATTAACTGGCCGTCATCCGGGGAGGGCGAGTCCGCCGGCGACGGACAACCAACGTCGGAGGAATCTGAAGGTAAAAGTTCCGACGGCAAGAGCCAGTTGGAACAGCAACCCATCAGGGTCTATCGCATGAAACTCGGTCCTACAGGGACGGGCCGGAGCCAGGACGGTTCGCCTAACGGGAAGCCGAAGGAATGGTTCGATGTGCGGAACGATGGCTCGGCCAGCGTGCGCACGAGTGGCCTTTGCCTCTACCATCTCGAATACCCGGGTTCGGAGGGCGAGCCGGAGTACCGGATTGTGGCGACCTTGCCGGAGTGTTCGTTGAAACCCGGCGAGATCCTGCGCGTTCATTCAGGTCCGCGGCGGGACTTGTCAGCGCTCGACTTAGAGGACCGGATCGGAGCCGATCGGCACGCGTTTACGGGAGGCGAGGCGCGTGTCTGGAATCGTCGCGAGGGCGACACCGCCCTGTTATACGCACAGGCCACAGACGAGACGACCGACTCGGTATCCTACGATCCCAATCCGCCGGAAGGCGTGGTCCTCTGGCGCCATGGCCCCAAGTTGGTTCCCACGCCAGTCGCCGCGGTCGCCAGCCTCAAGTAGAAGTCAATTCTTCAGGGCGGTGGCCGTCGCCCTGGCACCGTGGGACGCCGCCGCGCCCCCGCGGACTTTCATAAGCGCCAGTGCGCCGCTGGTATAATCGCAGTGTGAAACTTCCCCGCATTTGCCTGGTCAGACAGAACCTGCCGGACCGCAGCATCCCCGACCTCCCGACCGAAACGCGGGAGCAGTTGGAGTTGGCCGACTTTGCCTCGCGCGTGAAGCCAGGGGGTCGCGTCGCCATCGGCGCGGGCAGCCGCGGCATCGCCAGCATCGACACCATCCTCCGGGCGGTTGTGGACTACTGGAAGGAACACGGCGCCAGGCCGTTCATCTTCCCCGCCATGGGGAGTCACGGAGCCGCTACGGCGGAGGGCCAGACAAGCGTGCTGGCGCACTACGGCATCGTCGAGCAGAGCATGGGTTGCCCCATCGTCAGCTCCCTCGAGGTGGTTTCGACCGGCCGCACACCGGAAGGCATCGAAACCTTCATGGACCGGCAGGCTTACGAAAGTGACGCGGTGTTGATGGTCAACCGCGTGAAGTGGCACACCGATTTCAGCGGGAAGATTGAGAGCGGCTTGTGCAAGATGTCCGCCATCGGTGTCGGCAAGCTGGCCGGCGCCCAGCAGTACCACGCCTTCGGCCACCGGATCGGACTGGAACAGGTGGTCCGCAGCGTGTACCGGCAGATCGCCAAATCAGGCAAAATGCTGGGAGGCTTGGCTATCCTCGAGGACGCCACTCACACTCCCGCCAAACTCGCCGCCGTGCGTAGCGAGGAACTGGAGCAGCGGGAGGAGGAGCTTCTGGAACTGGTCAAGTCCTGGATGGCGCGGGTTCCGGTCGAGACTCTGGATTTGCTCATCGTGGACCAAATGGGCAAGAACATCAGCGGCACGGGCATGGATACGAAGGTGGTGAACCGCAGCATCCACGGGGGCGCCAACTGCTTCGACACCGCACCCTTCATCCACCGCGTCTTCGCGCGCGAGATGTCCGATCTGAGCTACGGCAACGCCGTGGGCGTCGGCCTGGCCGACGTCATCACCGACCGCCTCCTCGCCAAGATCGACTGGGACGCGACCTACCTGAACTCCTTGACCGCCTGTACTCCTCCGGGCATTCGGATCCCCATCCACTTCCCGACCGACCGGGAGTGCGCCACGAAGATCGGCCGCACCGCCGGCAGGCTCGACCTCGCGGAACTCACCATCGGCTGGATCGCCAATACCAATGAGCTTCACCTGCTGGCCCTCAGCGAGAACCTGCTGGGGGAGATCGAAAAGAATCCCCACCTCGAGGTCCTCACAGGACCCATGGAACTCCCCTTCGACGCGGATGGAAACCTGCCCCCGCTCGAGAAGTTGGCCGCGACCGCCGCAACGTAGCGCACGCGCCCACGCGTGCCGCGTCGACACTCATGTCGACGTGTACCCGCACGCCCACACTGTGAAGATATGATGATCGTATGGCACGACGACGCCAGGCGCGTTCCTCTCGTCCTGGGGCAGCCCCGGCCATCACTGGAACCTGGCAGGCCCCGGCCGCATTGGCGGGCCTTTTCTGCGCGACCCTGATCGCTTATTCGCCTGCGCTCCAAGGGGGGCTGGTCTGGGATGACGTCGCCCACGTGACCGCGCCGGGCCTCCGGTCCGTCCAAGGTCTCTGGCGCATTTGGTTTGAACTCGGCGCCACCCAGCAATACTACCCGCTACTCCACAGCGCCTTCTGGCTGGAGCACCGCATCTGGGGCGACGCCGTGCTGGGTTATCATCTGACCAACGTCGCCCTGCATGCCTTCGCGGCCTATCTGGTAGTCCTGATTGTAAGGCGCCTCTCCCTGCCGGGAGCCTGGATCGCCGGGCTGGTGTTCGCGCTGCACCCGGTTTGCGTGGAAGCCGTCGCGTGGATTTCCGAGCAGAAGAGCGCACTTTCCGGAGTCTTCTACCTGGCAGCCGCTCTCATTTATCTGAACTTCGACCGGACCCGCCGCAAGCCGCAATACTTCCTGGCGCTGGGGCTCTTTGTCCTGGCCTTGTTGAGTAAGACGGTGACGGCCACCCTGCCGGCCGCGCTGCTGGTGGTCTTCTGGTGGCAGCGCGGCCGGCTCTCGTGGAGGCGCGATGTGCTGCCGCTGCTTCCGTGGCTCGCCGTGGGGGCCTCCGCCGGGCTTTTCACGGCGTGGGTGGAGAGCGCTCCGCAGTTTATCGGCGCGCATGGCCCGCAATACGCGCTCACCCTGCCGCAGCGTCTCCTGCTGGCCGGCCGGGTGCCCTGGTTCTACGCCTGGAAAGTGCTCTGGCCGTCGAACCTCATGTTCATTTATCCTCGCTGGAGCATCGATGCCGGCGCATGGTGGCAATACCTCTTCCCGCTGGGGACGGCGGCGCTGGCGGTGGCTCTGGTTCTGCTGGCGCGGAAAAACCGCGGACCGCTGGCCGCCTTTCTGTTTTTCGCCGGCACGCTGTTTCCCGCGCTCGGTTTCCTGAATGTGTATCCTTTTCGGTACTCCTACGTTGCGGATCACTTCCAGTACCTGGCCGCCCTGGGCATCATCGTTCCGGCCGCCTCCGGGCTAACGGTTTTGGCAAGGCGGATTTCTCCCGGTAAGATGGGCGCCATCGCCCTGCCGGCCCTCTTGCTGGCAACCCTGGGGGCCGCAACCTGGCGGCAGAGCGGCGCCTATCGGGACTACGAAACGCTCTTCCGCGAGACTCTGGCACGCAATCCCGGCAGTGCCCTCGTCCACAACAATCTCGGAACGCTGCTCATGCTCAAGCCCGGAGGGGTTCCTGAGGCCTTGGCCGAATTCGAGGCGGCGGTGCGCCTCCAACCCGATAGCCCCGAATATATCGTCAACCTGGGACTGGCTCTGGCACAGACGCCCGGCCGTCTGCCGGACGCGATCGCGCAGTACGAAGCAGCCTTGCGGATCGACCCCGACTTCTATGCGGCGCACCTCAACCTGGGACTTGCTTACGCACAGATGCCCGGCCGCGGGGAGGATGCGATTGCGGCGAATCAAAAGGCGATCGCATCCTCTCAGCGGGCGTTGCGGAGCAAGCCCGATTCCTGGCAGGCGCACCTCAACCTGGGGATTGCCTACGCGCAGATGCCCGGCAGGCAGGCCGACGCAATTGCGGAATACCGGACGGCCCTGCGGATCAACCCCAATTCCGCGCTGGCGCATTTTCACCTGGGAAACAGTTTCCATAAGCTGGGCCAACTGCCGGAGGCGATCGCGGAGTATCAAGCGTCGCTCGCCATCGATTCCGGTGTCGCGGAGGTCCACTATGAACTGGCGTATGCGTTGGCGCAGGTTCCCGGCCGCGTGCCGGAGGCCATCGCCGCATGCCAGAAGATGTTGTTCCTCGACCCCGATAACAAAGCGGGGCGAGAATTGATGGCGTCGTTGTTGGCGTTCCAAGACGGCCGGCGCTAAACGTCTGTTCGGCTGTATAATCAACGCTGTCCAGGAGCCCATCGTTAAGATCCTGGATTCACAGGAGGAGTCGCCATGAAGCGACGGAGGTTCCTCGGCAGGTCCATGGCGGCGGGCATGGCTCTCACGGGAGCCGAGGCATTGAAACCCGCGACCCAGGCCCAGCCATCGCAACTCCCCTCGAAGTTCATCCCCACGGCCTTCGCCAGCCGCAGGTCGGAATACAGCCCCTTCGCCACGTCGGACTATTACACCTTTGCCGACGATCTGGTTGTGGAGCGCAACCGGCCCGGCAAGCCCCCATCGGGGGAAGGTGCTCGCCGCCATCCAGCCGCATAGCGATGACGTCCCCCTGTACTGCGGGGGAACGGTCGCCAAGCTCATCGACGAGGGCTACACCGGCTACCTCATCCGCATCTCCAACGACGAGGCGGCGGGGAGGACGCTGGGCTACGGCGTGGTGCAGAACGAGATCGACAACCACGAAGTGGCCAAGGCGCTCGGGTGCAAGAAGGCGTACAGCTTCTACTATCGCAACCATCGCATGGATGACGATTCGGAAATCGAGATCCGGGCGCGTCTCATCTTCCTGTTCCGGCTGCTCCAGGTCAACACGATCCTCACCATGGACCCCTACGACCACTACGATGAGAATCCGGACCACCTGGTGGTGGGGAGGGCCGTGGAGGCCGCCTGCTGGATGGCGGGCGGCGGCAAGGAGTATCCCGAGCACTTCAAGGCCGGCCTGAAGACCACGTCCGTGCGAGAGAAGTACTACCACGCCCGCTCGCCGCAGGGCCACAACCTGACGAACCGCGTCGTGGATATCGGCTCCTACCTCGACACCAAGGTGCGCGCCAACGTCGCCAACAAGGGGAAGGGCCCCGCCGGGACGGCCGGCTCCGCCCTGCGGCGGGAACTGGCGAGGCAGGGCAAGAAACTTCCCCTGCTCGGCGAGGACGACGAGACCGCCAATCACGCTTACGTGAGGCATTTCCTCATGGACGATTTTCGGCTCCTGGGAGAGCAGTTCGGTCTTCCGTACGCCGAGGCGTTCCGCTACATCGGCCCCGAGCCGGTTTACAGCAGGAACATCCAAGAGTACGTCAACCGGAACACCGTCCCCCTGTAACCGCCCCCGCAGCAAAGGAGGAAGAACATGGACACGAACATCGTCGTCGAGCGGGACCAGCCGGGTTCCCCGCACCGCGGCAAGGTATTCGCCGCAATCCACGCTCACCTGGACGACATCCCCTTCTATGCCGGGGGCCTGTGCGCCAAGCTCATCGGCGAGGGTTACACGGGCTACCTCATCCGCACGAGCAACGACGAGAAGTGCGGCGGCCACACCACGGCCGAGAACATCCTGAGCAACGAGCAGGAGCACTTCAAGATGGCCGCGGCCCTCGGCTTCAAGGATGTGTTCGATCTCTACTACCGGAACCACCGCATGGACGGAATTTCCTCCATCGAGATCCGCGGCCGGCTGATCCTCATCTTCCGCATGCTCAAGGTGGACACGGTCGTCACCTTCAATCCGTGGGGCCACGGGGAGGAGAATCCCGACCACTGGGTTACCGGACGCGCGGTGGAGGAGGCCTGTTGGATGGGCGGCATGGCGAACGACTTTCCCGAGCACCTGGAGGCGGGCATCCAGCCGCACTCCGTCCGGGAGCGCTATTACTTCTACGCCCGGCCCGGACAGCCGTTCAACCGCGTGGTTGACATCGGCTTCCCACATCGAGAAGAAGATCGACGCCATCGCGGAGTGCCGTTCCCAGGGGGGCGGCAACCGCGGCTCGGAGCTTCGCGCCCGCCTGGCAAAGCAGGGAAAGCGCCTTGCGCTGCTGGGTAACGACGACCGCACGGCCGACCGCGAGTTCGTTCGCCGGTTCCTGCTCGGCGACGCCGAGGAATTCGGCAAGGAGCACAACCTGCGGTACGCGGAGCGGTTCTACTACACCGACCAGCGCCCCCCCGCCAAGGCGGAGGTGGATGACTACGTGGAGAAGAACGCGGTATCCATCTGACCGGGGCTGTCCAAGTAACAGATCGGAGCCGCGACCGTGAGGGAGCGGTCGCAACTGTAAGATTAAAATGTCTTAATGCATTGCTTCAAGAAGACACGCGAAGAAAAGTATGGAATTTTTCATCGATTTCGGTTAGTCTATAGTGGGTCTTTTGTCAAAGAGGTGAAGTTTCGCTGGCCGGGTTCGGGCGATCCTGCTCCCATGAAAAACGGTCAAGCGAGGAACGGAATTCTTGGTACGTACCGAGTGTTTTGCCGCATGGCAACCCTCGGGTGTTGAGGAGAGCCGTCGGTCACTATGCTGGTCAGAACCAGGTGGACTGGAATAGCCTCGGGCGGCCTTGTTTCGCGATGACTATTCCCCCCAAAGGAGAAAAGATGAGTAATCGTTTGTTAGGTTTGATGGCCCTTGTGTTCTTGCTGGCAATCACCTTATCGGCGCAGAACACCGGCATCATTTCCGGCAGAGCTACGGATCCGACTGGGTTGGTGGTGCCGGGCGTAAAGATCACGGTCACCCAGATCGAGACGAATGTGGACAGCCTCAGCGAGACCAACGCGGAAGGCCTGTTCCGTGTTCCGTCCCTCCGGCCTGGGACTTACAGGGTGACCGCCACCGCCGCGGGGTTCAAGAAGGCCACACGCGACGGTGTCATCCTCCGCATCGGCGACAATCTGAACGTGGAAATCGCGCTCGAGGTGGGCGCTGTCACCGAAACCGTCGAAGTCAGCGGCGCCCTTCCATTACTGGAAACGCAGACCTCGGCCGGCGGCCAGGTCATGGGTGGCGACTATTTTTACGAACTCCCCAACTACCAACATTGGCAGAAGGGCGTCCTGTACTACACCCCCCAGGTCCAAACCTCCAACGCCCCGTGGCCCGGCTCGCTGGGCAATTTTAACTTCAACGGCGGCAGTAGCTAGCCAGACCGCCGCATATGAAGATGGGATGTTGGTCACCTCGATGGATGGTGGCACCACCATCAATTCCGTTTCGGTCGGCATCGAGGAAGTCAAGGTGCTCTCCAGCGCCATGCCGGCCGAATACGGCCACATGACGTCCGGCGCCCTCATCACGGTGAAGAAGGCCGGAACAAACACGTTGCACGGCCAGGGCGGCTACCTCTTCAAGAGCACCTCCATGATGCATCGCCGTTTCTTCGACATGTATACGCTGCAGCAGCAGGAGAAGCCGGGGACGCAGAACAAGACCCTGTTTGAAATGCCCGATGGCGTAGTCAGCGGACCGGTCGTGATTCCTAAACTCTACAACGGCAGAAACAAGACGTTCTTCCAGGTTGGCTTTTCCTGGCACATGGACAGCTCGTCCAACACGATTAACGCTACGTCCCCTACCGATGCTATGTTGGCCGGCGACTACAGCGCCTACTCCAACGTGCTTTACGATCCGGCTACTACGAGTGGGACCTGGGCGGCAGGCACCCTGTCGCGCCAGCCGTTCGCGGGGAACAAGATTCCGCTGGACCGGTTCAGCTCAATGTATAAGCAGATCGCGGCCAACAATCCGTGGGGCGTCAGGCCAAATTCTCCCGGCACCGTGACCGCTACCGGCCCCTCCGGAAACCTGGTTGGGTCCGGAACAGGCAATTACTTCAACTACACCGAGCAGTTCCGCGTAGACCACAATTTCACCGAAAAGTTGAAGATGATGATTAGCTTCTCGATCGGCGACCAGCATCAGCCCCAGAACAACTTCAACATTACCTACAAGCCCTACGATGTGTGGCAGCAGTTGCAGTATACCAAGCAGCACTCCACATCCCTGAACTTCACCTACACCATCTCGCCTACCTTGATCAGCGAGACCAGGATCGGTGAGTACCGGCGCACCGGTAATCGCGCACCCCTGGGCGGCGCCGAGGATTACACATTTGAGCTCACCAAGCTTGTTCCCGGCCTCCCTGCCAACGTGTACGTCAGCCCGATCAACTTCGGGCTGTCCATGTCTGGGAACTCCAGCTCCCAGCTCGGTGTTGCCACCATGAGCGTCAATACCAACAACAACCACCAGTTAAACCAGGACTTCACGTCGGTAAGGGGCAAGCATGCCATCAAGTTTGGGTATGAATGGCTGTGGATGAACAACGTCAACCGCAATATCGGCAATCCGCGGTTGACCCTCGGGTTTGGCCAGTCCAACGGCTCCGGGGGTACGGTCGGGCCGGATCTTACCCTGGGCCTCCAGGGCAACGGAAGTACCATCCCCGGCACAGGCGGCATCTCGCTTGCGAACATCCAGTTGGGCTACCTCTCGAATTATAGTTATGCCCAACAGGGGACGCCACTGCTTCCGGAAGTGTCAAACCACAGCTTCTATCTACAGGACGACTGGCGAATTCATCCCAAACTTACGCTCAACATAGGTCTCCGCTACAGCAATGAGACCCCGGCGCACAGCAAGTTCCCAGGAGGACTCAGCGTAGGGGATCTAACGGTGCCGGACAACTACTACACCAGCGCCAATTTCCCCAGCGGTATTTCCAGCTTCCTGACCTGCCCGTCGGGAGGGTGCAAGGGTGCGTGGACGCAGCCCAAGGGATTTCTCTGGAACCGCGACAACAACAACCTCCGGCCCCGCATCGGCCTGGCCTGGAATGTCAAAGAGGATATGGTCATTCGCGCTGGCTTCGGGATGATGACGCTGGATTGGAACCTCGGGTATACCAACCAGAGCGAAATCGGCGGCGGCAGCTTCTACAACCAGAACGTAAACTGGCCGGCGACCCCCGACCCTCTCGCCTACTACCCTCTCCGCAATATCAACGCCGGCATACCGGCGTTCGTGTCGGTACCGCAGTTGCCGGACGGGTCGATCCCGACCTCGGCCACGTCGCCCTCGAACCGGCATACGATTACCGTGATTCCCAAGGACTACCACAATCCGTACTCGCTCAACTGGAATTTGATTGTCCAGAAATCGCTCTGGAAGAATTACCTGGTGGAGGTGTCGTACGTCGGCATGCACAACGTTGGCTTCCAGGGCCAGTACAACTGGCAATCACGGCCCTACGGTACGGGGCTTGACGCCAACGGGAACGTGATCGACCTGACCCAGGACACCCCTGCAATGAGGACCTACCGCAACAGCTGGATTACCAATAGCTCGGGCGTCAACGGCACGCAAGCCTACAAACCGTATCCGAACCTGGGCGGAGTAAACTACTGGACTAACGGCGTCAGCATGATTTACCATTCGGGAACCGTGAAGCTGGAAAAACGGTACTCGTACGGCCTGAGCTTCCTCACCTTTTTTACCCTTCAGAAGGGAATCCAGAACTCTCCGGGTAATTTGTTTTTGAGCGACAGTTATAACCGGGCGGTCACCTCGCAGACCCAGAAGTATCGCTATGTCAGCTCCATGAACCTCGAATTGCCATTCGGCAACGGCAAACACTGGATGAACCGTAAGGGTGTGCTGGACTGGATGTTCGGCGGCTATAGCTTCTCGTGGAACTTCTCCGTCTGGGCTCCCACCCCGGTAAGTCTCGGCTACTCGAACGGCAAGTACAAGAACCCTGCAACAGGCGTGTTAGGCAGCCGGCAGGACTATCCCAACTACGAGCCGACCTACGGCAACGGCCTCCTCCGCCTGGGGGTCGTCCCGCAGCTTAGGGAAGGCTGGCAGGACCTCGGAACTAACCGATGGTCCCAGGCAACAATGAACCAACTGGTCACCAACTGCGGTTCGGCGCCGATCCTGAACGCCGATGGATCAACCTATGGCAACCAGTGCGTAGCGGTAGCTCCTTCGTTCACCAACGGTAACATGGTCGATAGGTGGTGGAGACCGCAACGAATCATCGGGGCCAACACTTCGATATACAAGGAGTTCCCGGTGAAGGATCGGCTCAAAGCGCAAATCCGGATGGATTACTACAACCCGTTTAAGTGGTTCAACTGGAACACACTGCAAACCACCATGGATCAGAACACCCCCAGTACGTTTATGAAGTCGGGCACCACTGACTTTGGGGATTCCACCGAAGGCGGGCCCTCGCAGATCCATCTTTCGTTCCGCGTGATCTTCTAATCTCGCGTTTTCGAGGTAATTCGAGCGCCGCCCGCACCCGCGGGCGGCGCTTCTTTTTGTAGGTCAGGCGCTTCCGCCTGACCAGCACTTGCACAAACAACAAACCGGCGGCGAGGGACTCTAGCCCTGGCCGCCGGTGGAGGGTGCATACGGACTACCTTCGGCGCTCACGAACTGCATGGGTTCAGCCCGTGCCGCTCTCTAGCCGCCGCCGGCGACCAGCGCGCTGCTGACCTTGCTGAAGATGGTGCTGATGTGACCGGCCACGCCGGGCATCACCGCCCCAGCCGCCACGGCCACGAACCCAGCCATCAGAGCGTACTCGATCAGATCCTGGCCGCGCGTATCGCGCCAAAAGTGCCTGCCTATGAGCCACTGAATCTTGCTTTTCATCGATTGTTCTCCTCTCCCTAATCTGCCTATTCACACTGATAGGTCAAGCATAGGACTAAAGGGAAGTTGAACCAATCGACCAGAGTCCTTAGAGTGCCCACCAATAAGCGCGGGGACATGGCACCTCCATGTCCCTATGGCGGCTGGGGACGCCCGGAAACGGGCTTAGCCCGCTCCCTTGCGGTTTCGCGCTCTGTGGCGACAATCGCTTCTGAGCCGCGACCGCTGGGCGAGCGGTTTGCAAGGAGTTCTTCCAGTACCACTCCCGACTTGCCCCGCGACGCTTTCAGCAGCCCGCTACACCTTCTCGGGCACCACGAACGGCTTGCGGTAGGCGCGGGTGAACATGGCGTTGGCCTCTTTATCCCCCACGCAGGCCATGGTCTTAGCGTCGAACGTGAGCGAGCGGCCCAGCCGGTAAGAGATGTTCGCCAGATGCACCAGCGTGCAGGAGATGGCGCCCTCCTCGATCGGGCAAGTGAGTTCCGCCACGTTGCGGCTGCGCACGGCGCCGATGAAATTGGCGAAATGGTCGCCGGCCCCTCGCCTCGCCGGACCCGGCTCCTGCTTGCGGCCCATGAAAGTGGCGTAGCGCGCTTCGGTCTCGACCGCCAGATAGCCGCCCGGCCCAAAGAAGGTATTCCCAATAACATTGTTGGCGGGGTTCGCGCCCCGGATGCCCGCTTCGTCGTTGGTCATCCAATGACGAACCTCGAAGGTCATCAGCTTCTTCTTCCCGCCCGAGTCGAACTCGTAGGTCGCCACCAGAGTGTTCGGCGTCTCCTGGTCGTCGTCGAACATGTAGTGTCCGCCCATGGCGTGAACCTTGGTGGGATAGGTGACGCCCAGTCCCCAGCGGCAGATGTCCACCTCATGGATGCCCTGGTTGCCGATGTCGCCGTTGCCGGTGTCCCAAATCCAGTGCCAGTTGTAGTGGAAGCGGTTACGCGTGAACGGGCGCAGGGGCGCCGGCCCGGTCCAGAGGTCGTAATCCACACCTGCCGGAACCGGCTCGACGGGGGTCCGCTTAATCGTGTCGCGCCACTTGTAGCACAGCCCGCGCGCCATGTAGACGTCGCCGATGAGTCCTTCCTTGATCTTCTGGAAGGCTTCCTGCACGGCGGGCGAGGAGCGGCCCTGCGAGCCCTGCTGCACGATCCGCTTGTACTTCGCGGCCGCCGCCACAATCTGCTGCGACTCGAACATGTTGTGCGAGCACGGCTTCTCGCAGTACACGTCCTTGCCCGCCTGGCAGCCCCAAATCGTCATCAGCGTGTGCCAGTGATTCGGCGTCGCAATCGCGATGGCATCGATGGACTTGTCTTCCAGAAGCTTGCGGATGTCCACGAACGTCGCCGGCGCCTTCTTCCCCGCCCTGGCGAGCGCCTGAATCCCCTTCGCCATCACCGCCTGGTCGATGTCGCACAGCGCCGCGACTTCCACGTTCGGAAGGCCGCTGAACGCCTGAATGTGGTTCATGCCCCGTCCGTTGAGGCCCACGCACGCGATCCTGACCGTGTCATTCGCGCTCGAAAGCGAACTGGGACGCATCATCCCCGCCACAGCGGCCGAACCCATCATGAAGTATCTGCGGTTCATCCGATTTCCCCCAACAGAGATGATACACCGAAACCACTTTCCGCGAGCGTGGAAAAGCTCGCCCCTCCCGGACTTATAATGCGCCTATGGCCGCCGCCACCGAGCCGCACCTCGCCGAACTGGTGGAACTCGGTCGAATTCGCCCCGCCGACCTCGAGCATCTGCTCGAAGAGGAGGTCGCCGAGTGGCTGTCGCTGCTGAACTGGGATTTCCGGCCTTCCGCCGATTTGGTCCGCCGCTTCGTGGGCTTGGGGACGTTGTCCGGATATGCGCTCATGGAGAGCGGCCGCGTCGTCGGGTACACCTACTTCCTCCATGAGAATCGCAAGGGCTTGGTCGGCGATCTCTACCTTCTCCGTGGGCGCCGCACCATCGAGAACGAACTTCTCCTGCTCGGTGCGGCCATCCACGATCTCTTCGGCACAATGGGCGTCGAACGCATCGAATCCCAGTTGATGGTGTTGGGCTCGCCTGCCCGCGCTCTCCTGCCCTTCGCGGAACACCTCACCGTCCATCCGCGGAATTTCATGACCTTCGACATGGCCCTGGTCACCGGGCTGAAGCCGGCCCGCTCGGCATCCAAAGCCCTGATCGACAACTGGAGTTCGAACCGCGAGGAGGACGCCGCGCAAGTGATCGCTCAGGCTTACGAGCGGCACATCGATAGCGACGTCAACGACCAGTACCGTTCGGCCGGCGGCGCCCGCCGGTTCATCAACAACATCGTGCAGTATCCCGGCTGCGGCACGTTCTATCCGCCCGCCTCCCTCCTCGCCATCGATGCCTGGACCGGGCGGGCCTGCGGCGTCTCGCTGTGCAGCATCGTCTCGCCCCGGCGCCGGCCACGTTACGCAGCTCTGCGTCGTGCCGCGCCTCAAGGGGAAGGGCCTGGGTTATGAGCTGCTGCGGCGATCGCTGCTCGCGCTCGGCGAAGCCGGCTGCCGCCAGGCCAGCTTGACCGTCACGGCCGCCAACCAGAATGCCGTGCGCCTCTACGAGCGGGTGGGCTTCCGGCTCTCCCACACCTTCAACGCCCTGGTTTGGGAGAAGCAAGCCGAACCGGCTCAGTTGTTAGCCAGGCTGCTGTTCTTGCGGCCGAACAGGAAGTAGATCACCAGACCCGCCAGCAGCCAGACCACGAATCGCACCCAGGTCTCGAGCGGCAGGCCCAGCATCAGGACGAAGCAGCAGACGATCGACAGGGCCGGCAGCCACGGCGACAAGGGCACGCGGAAGGAACGCGGGCGCTCGGGCTGCTTGCGCCGCAGGATGATCACGCCCGCCGACACCAGCATAAAGGCGAATAGGGTGCCGATATTCGACAGATCCGCGAACGTGCCGATGTCCCAGATGCCCGCCGGCAGTCCCACCGCCAGGCCGGCCACCCAGGTGCTGATGTGCGGCGTCTTGTGTACCTTGTGTACCTTCGAAAACGCCGCCGGCAGCAGCCCGTCACGCGACATCGCGAACCACACCCGCGCCTGCCCGTACTGAAAAACCAGCAGCGACGACGCCATGCCCACGATGGCGCCCAGGCTCACCCAGCGCCGGATATTCTCGTAACCCAGCGCCTTCAGAGCGTTCGCCACCGGCGCGGCATTTCCCAGCGTGCGATAGTCCGCCATGCCAGTGAGCACCAGCGCCACCGCCGTGTACAGCACCGTACAGATGACCAGCGTCGCGATGATCCCCACCGGCAGATCGCGCTGGGGGTTCCGGCACTCCTCCGCCGCCGTCGAAACCGAGTCGAACCCGATGTAGGTGAAGAATACGATGGCGGCGCCCGTCAGCACGCCCTGGAATCCGTTGGGCATGAAGGGGTGCCAATTCTCGGTGCGCACGGCCCGCGCGGCGCCGATCACGAAAATCAGGATCGCCGCCACCTTAATGAGCACCATGACGTTGTTCGTCTCGGCGCTCTCCCGCACTCCGCGCACAAGAATTACGGTCAGCACCAGCAGCACTACCAGGGCGGGCAGGTTGAACCAGCTTCCGGTGAATTCCCCGCCCGCGATCATCGGACCCGCCAGCGCCTTGGGCAGATGGAATCCGAACATGCTTTCCATCACGTCATTCAAATACGCCGAGAAGCCCACCGCCACCGCCATGTTCGAGACGGCGTATTCCAGAATGAGGTCCCAGCCGATGATCCACGCGAAAATCTCGCCGAGCGTGGCGTAGGTGTAGGTGTAGGCGCTGCCCGCGATGGGGATCATCGAGGCCAGTTCCGCGTAGCACAGCGCCGCGAAGCCGCAGGCGATGGCCGTGAGGATGAAGGAGAGCGAGATGGCCGGACCCGCGCCCGGCCGTCCCAGGGTCGACAACGCGCTTCGAGCCGTGCAGCAACAAATCCAGCACCGGCGCGTGCAGAATCGAATGGTACGAAAGCGTCTCTCCCGCCGCCGCCGTCCCCGTCAGGATGAAGATGCCGGAGCCGATCACCGCCCCAATGCCGAGCGCCGTCAGGCTCCACGGACCCAGCGTCTTGCGCAGACGTCGCTGCCGGATCCTCGGAGGCCGCAATGAGCGCGTCGATGCTCTTCGTGCGGAGCAGTTGGGACATCGGGATCGTGCAGTAGGACAGGCGGTTTCGCCTGTCCTCTTTCAGCCAGCCCCCTACCGCTTGCGCTCGCCCTTGACCACCTTCTTGATCTTCTTCTTGTTCGACCCGCGGGCCGTACCGGCCGGCCGCTTGGCCTTCGGCGCCGCCTTCTTTCGAGCGGCTCTCTTCACCTTCTTGCGTTCCAACTTGTCGGCAATTGTTTTGGTGTTCATTCGTCTGTTTTCAACCCTGCGTATTTCTGCACCAGCTTCTTCAGACCGTAGCCCGGAAACATCACCGTCAGCTTGGCATCCTCGCCCTCGCCCTCTCGCCGGAGGACTGTGCCCCGTCCGTAGACGGGATGCGTGACCACCGACCCAGCGCCGGTTGCCTGCTTCCGCTTCGGCCTGGCGGCCGGGGGCTTCGGAGCTTCGACCCGCGGCGCCGCTCCCACCGCCTGCGCCGCCGGCGCACCGTGCGCGGCAAAGAACTGCCGGATGTGGTCGACCGAATTATATGTCTTTCCAGTATACGCGGTCCGCGCCACCGACTCGCGCACCTCATGCTGTTCCGCGAACAGGTCGATCTGCGGCACGGCGGCCCCGTAACGGAGCTTCTCGGTCAGCTTGGGCGGAATTTCCAGCAGAAAGCGCGAGGGCAGCGATGGCTCGAGCGACCCGCCCCCGAACCGTCTTCGCGCGCGGGCCCAAGTCAAGGTCAGACGCCGCTCGGCGCGAGTCATGCCGACGTAGCACAGCCGCCGTTCCTCTTCGAGCATCGCCTCGGACTCCATGGAACGGCTGTGCGGGCAGAGCCGCTCCTCCATGCCGGCGATGAAAACGGCGGGAAACTCCAAGCCCTTCGCGTTGTGCAGCGTGAGCAGCGACACTGCGGCGCCCTCGTCGAGCTGGTCGGAGTCGGAAACCAGCGCCGCGTGGTCCAGAAACTCCGCGATGCCCTCCCCACGCTCGGCCGCCTCGGCGGCGGCGTTCAACAACTCCTGAAGGTTCTCCAAACGCGTTTCGGCGTCGGGCGCGGTGCTCTCCTTGAGCATGCGCCAGTAGCCCGCTCGTTCCAACACGTCTTTGAGAATCGTGTGCAGAGGCTGGCCGGCGGCCGCCTGGACGGACTCCTCGATGAGCTTGCGGAAGGACGTCAGCGCCGACTGCGCGCGCGCCGGGAACATCCCCGCCTCCAGCATGCGCCCGATGGCAATCCACACCGCGATCCGATGCTCGTTGGCGTAGTGCTCCACCTGATCCAGCGTGGACTTCCCGATTCCCCGCGCCGGAGTATTGATGATGCGCAGCAGATTGACCGTGTCCTCCGGCGATAGCAGCACCTTCAAATACGCCAGAGCGTCCCGGACCTCCGCCCGTTGATAGAAGCTGAAGCCGCCCACCACGTGATACGGAACGTTGTACCTTCGCAGCGCCTCCTCCAGTTGTCTCGACTGGGCATTCGTCCGGTACAGGATGGCGATCCTCCCCGGCCGCTCCTCGCGCTGCATGCGTCCGATGGAACTGGCGATGAAGAGAGCTTCCTGCTCCCCATCGGCCGCCTCGAACAGGCCCACGGGCCGCCCGCCCTTCTCGTCGGTCCAGAGCCACTTGCCCTTGCGCTCGAGGTTGTGCGAAACCAGGGCGCCGGCCGCCTCCAGAATCGGCTGCGTCGAGCGGTAGTTCTGTTCCAGCCGGATGATCCGAGCCTGCGGGTAGTCCACCTCGAAATCCAGGATGTTGCGAATGTCCGCGCCGCGCCAGCCGTAGATCGACTGGTCCTCGTCTCCCACCACGCACAGGTTCTGCCGCAACTCGGTCAGCAACCGTATCAGTTCGTATTGGGTCCGATTGGTGTCCTGATACTCGTCGATCATCAGGTACTCGAACCGCCGGTTGTAAGCCTTGCGCACCCCCTCGTCGTGCTGGAGCAGCCGGACGGCTTCGAGCAGGAGATCGTCGAAATCGAGCGCAATCGCCTGCCGCAGGCTGTTCTCGTACTCTTCGTACACCACCGCCAGACGGGCTGCCTTCGGGTCGGTCGAGAGCTTGTAGAAATCCGCCGGAGTCTCCTTCCGGCTCTTCGCCTGGCTGATCTTCGAGAGCGCGGCGCGGTACGCCATGAAGCTCTCGTCGAGACCCAGGCGGCGGTACACTCCCTTGATCGCGGCTAGCTGCTCGTCCTCGGCGTAGATCGTGAATTGGGGAGTGAATCCGGGCCGCAGATCGGCCAGCGACGCCCCGTCCCGGCGCAGCAATCGAACTGAAAAGGAATGAAAGGTCGACAGCCAGGGGCTCGCCGCGGCGCCGCTCGAAGCCAGCAGCTTCGAGACGCGGTCGCGCATCTCGCCGGCGGCCTTGTTGGTGAAGGTCACCGCCAGGATAGCGTCCGCGCGGATTCCTTCCACGCCGATGAGGCGAGCGATCCGTTGCGTGATGACTCTGGTCTTGCCGCTGCCGGCGCCCGCCAGAATCAGAAGAGGCCCGTCGCGATGGCAGACAGCCTCCCGCTGCTGGGGATTGAGACCTTCAAGGAAGTCCATGGATGCGGGGTGACCCCCGATTCTAGCACGGCCTCCTTGCGACCCGCGTCCTTCGCCAGCCCATGCCACCTTGGGGACAATACCACCCTCTTATGAGTCAATATTACCCTCAAAAGAACAACATTGAATACCCCTTTGGTAGGGTGTATAAAACACTAGGACTACTAGTACATTATCTCTATCATGCCGCGAGCCCCCCATCCCCCCCGAAAACCTCCAGAGAGCATAGAGTTGAAATTAAAGGAACTTCACCAGCGTCGCCATATCGTCGACAATCTCATTCGAGCGATGCACGCCTATTCCGGAGCTCCCGCCTTCCCGCCGGCAAAGGTGAGGACGGCCGCGTGAGGAGGCCTCCCACGCGCCTCTTTGCCTTTTGTTTGAATACCTTGTAACCTATCAGTGTGCTGCCGCGCCTTGTCGATTGAGGTCGTTGGCGTGGCGCTGATGTGGCTCTTGGGAATGTGGACCAGCGAACCGCTGCCGTGGAGTTGATCCCGCGGGTGGGACAACGGCTCATCGGCCTCCCAGGTGCCGGCCGTACAGGCATGGCATGTTGGTTGACCCGACACTGATAGAACGCGCGCGGGGTGGAGATGAAGGAGCGTTCAATGAGGTCGTGCTGGCTTACCGGAGGCGGGTCCTGGGCACAATTTACAGGCTCATCGGGCGCCGGGATGACGTCGAGGACGTGGGACAGCAGGTGTTCCTCCGTTTGTATCTTTCCTTGGATCAGCTCCGCACACCCGATGTTTTTGAGCCTTGGCTTCACCGCCTGACGGTGAATGCGGCGTATGATTATTTGCGGAAACAGCGCCGGCGCAGCGAGTCGAGGATGTCGGACCTCCCCGAGCTGGTCGTGCAACAGGCCGACGCGGCTGCCGGCACCGGGAAGCAGCAGGACGAATTGGAGAAAGCGCGCACTCGGGAGTTTGTTCAGGGCCTGCTGGCCTCGGTTTCCGAAGCCGATCGCTCTCTGCTCATCCTCAAAGAGGTTGAAGGCATGTCGCTGAAGGAGCTCGAGCAGGTGTATCATGTCAACGAGAATGCTCTGAAGGTCAGGCTCTTCAGGGCGAGGCAGCGAGTACTGAAGGTTCTCTCCTCCCAACGCGAGAGCGCCCAGGGAGCAGGCAGCCGAGGGTAGGGACCACGATGGAAGACAACACGCGTAGAAACGCCGAGCAGGGACTGGAGCAAGAGTTGGACGCGCTCTTCACCGCCTATCGCTTGGCCTGTCCGGAACCCGAGCCCAGCCCCAACTTCATGCCCGAGCTGTGGCGGAAGATCGAAGAAGGCCGCTCCGTCTCGTACAGCTTCACCAGGCTCACGCAGGCGTTTGTGACGGCGGCAGCGGCCATCTGCCTGGTCCTCGCGATCCTCCAGACCACGCTCAAGACGCAACCCTCTTTCTACACGCAGACCTACGTGGAGGCTCTGGCGGACGCCAGCGCCGATGAAAGCCCCGTTTACAACGAGGTCAGTTTCTACGACATGGAAAGCGACAGTTATCAGTGAGACCCCTAAAACGCACGCTCGTCCTGCAGCTCCTCCTGGTCTTCGTGAGCGGTTCGTTGGTGGGGGCGCTCGGCTACCGCTTCTACAGCGGCAGGACGGTCGCGACGGACGTGCAGGCCCGGCCTCCCCGGCCCGCCTTCGACCCCGTCAGGGCCCGCAATCGGTGGATTGAGCCGCTGCAGACCCGCCTCAAGTTGAGTCCGGACCAGGTTCAGAAGCTGAACGCGATCTATGATTCGACCGGTCGCCGCTTTGGAGACGCCCGGAAGAAGGCCGAGGCGGAGACGCGCAAGATCATGGACCCCGAGATGGCCGCGCTCCACAAGGACCAAATCGCCCAGATCGAAGCCCTGCTCGACGCCGGTCAGTTGACGGAATATCGAAAGATGCTCGAGGAGCGGCGCAAAGCGATGGAGAAACGGAAGAACAATCCGCGTCCCGACCGGGATCGCGATCGGCGGCCTCCGCCCGGGCCTCGCCCGTAGGCCGGTTTACTTCTGCAGCTTCGCGTATTTCTTCTGGAACTTGTCCACGCGTCCCGCGGGGTCGATGAGCTTCTGCTTGCCCGTGAAGAACGGGTGGCACTTCGAGCAGATTTCCACCCGGATGTCGCCCTTGTGGGTCGACCGCGTGCGGAAGCTGTTTCCGCAGGCGCAGATGATGCTCAACTCGTTGTAGGCGGGGTGAATGCCTTCCTTCATGTCTCGCTGGATCCCTTCGTGAGGCAAATAAAAGCCTAGTATAGCATGCGAAAGGAAAACCCCCGCCGGGCCGTCAAGGCCCGGCGGGGGTTTAGGTAGCCAAAGGACGGGTCCTAAGGCACGGGGTTTCGCGCTGAGGCGGCCGGTCCACGGGAACGTGGGCCTCGCCACTGCAACGAAGCCGTCTGCATGAGAACGGTCGCTCTAACAGCCGGCCACCTCGCGCTTGGGTCTACTGTCAGATATCATTTTCCTGGACCACCTCCTTTCTCAGTGTTGAGTCCATCGTAAGAGGGGACGGGCCTTTTTGTCAATAGCAAACTTGCCGCGGTGGGGTAGGCGCTTCCGCCTTCCCCCCGTTACAGGTGCTTGCGCAGGAACCGGCACAACAGGAAAGCATCCAGGAATTTGAACGGGGTCTGGCCCGTGGTATAGTGCGCGCAGGGGAGACAGGCCACCTGCACCTGGTGACCGCGGGCCTGGCTCGCTTCGATCAACTGCAGCGAGTACTCCGGCAGGAAGGACGTGTCGTAGCGCGCCCACACGAACAGGCTCTCGCATCTTCCGCGCGGTCATCCGATCCAAGTACCACGCCGGGCTGACAACTCCCCAGCACTCTCGCAGCGCTTCCTGCGTGAGCGCGTCGCCGAAACCCTGCCGCACGTGCTGTGTCGCCAGCCCCGTCCAGACTACGTCGGCGAAATACTCCGAAACGTGGTTGAACGCGCCCACCCGGACCCGCGAATCGTGCGCCGCGATGATGTAGGAGATGCAGGAGCCCAGGCTGGTCCCCAGAACGCCGAGCCGGTCGTATCCCCGCTCCTCCAGCCAGTCGAGACACGCACGGCCATCCACCACCGATTGCCGCGAAGCGTGGATCGTGCGTCCGATGTTGCTGGAAACGTGATAGTCGGCGCGCCGCAGACCCGCCGGCCTGCGCCGGTCGTGGTAGGCCATGGTCATCCGGAGCGCGGAGATGCCGCACCGGTTCAGCAACCGGCACAGCCCCGCGTGGCCATCGGCGCCCGCATTCCACTGCGGCAGAACCAGCACGGCGCGGCCGCGCGCGCGAGCCGCGGGAAAGTACTCGGCATAGACCCGGTTGTTCTCGGGATGATGCGAGACCAGCGGACTGGTGAACGTCAGAGAGGTGCCGTCGAACTCGAAGTCGGACGGACGGGAGCCGGCGAAGAACTCCTCCGAGCGAGCCGCCCAGTCGCGGGAGTACTCACTGACGAAGCGATACGGGTCCGAGACGGGGTCGTCGCAGTCGAGCCAGTCCAACCCCCACTCGAACGGCCGAGTGACACGGTCCTTGTCGCGACTGGCCAGCCTGCGCTCCCACCCATCGATCCATTGAGCGTACAAACCTGGCATCTCTAGCTGAAGAATCTCAGTGTAGCAGACGCCCCGGTGCGCACCATATCGCGATACACTACGGTTCTCAGGTGATGAACATGACTAGAAGATCCGCAACCCAAATGATGGGCGCCGCCCTGGCGCTTTCCGTATCGCGGCCCGCCGCCGCCGCCGCTTCGACGGGCCGGCTCAAACAAGCCGTGGCGCGCTGGTGCTTCAGCAAGGTGCCGCTCGACGACCTCTGCCGGCAATGCGCCGAAATGGGATTGGTCGGCATCGACCTGGTGGATGCCCCCGACTGGCCGACGCTCCGCAAGTACGGCCTCACGCCGACCATGACCTCCGGCGCGGGCAGCATCGCCGACGGCTGGAATCGCAAGGAGAACCACGACAAGCTGGAGAAGCAGATGCGCGAATCCATCGCGCGCGCCGCCGCGGCCAAAGTCCCCAACGTCATTACCTTCTCCGGCAACCGCCGCGGGCTGCCCGACGCTGAGGGCCGCGACAACTGCATCCTCGGCCTGCGCCGCATCAAGGCCTACGCCGAAGAACAGGGCATCACCGTCTGCGTGGAGCTATTGAACAGCAAGGTAAACCACAAGGACTACCAGTGCGACCACACGGCCTGGGGCGTGGAAGTGTGTAAGGCAGTGGAATCGCCGCGCGTGAAATTGCTTTACGACATCTACCACATGCAGATCATGGAGGGAGACATTATCCGCACCATTCGCGACAACATCCAGTACATCGGCCACTTCCATACCGGCGGCAATCCCGGGCGGAATGAGATCGACGGCACGCAGGAACTGCAATACCCCGCCATCGCCAAGGCCGTCGCGGACCTCAATTTCCAGGGCTATTTCGCGCACGAATTCACGCCGGCGAAAGACCCCATGACGTCGCTACGCCAAGCCATCGAAATCTGCACGGTTTAGGCCGTGACAATCCCAGTGCGGCTTCCAGCCGCCAATCCACGAAGAGGCAATCCCACCGAAAGCCTGCAAACCTCTAAAGATGCCCCCTACAGTGCAATTGCCCTTCCAGTAGCCAACTGATTGCTACGCCTCGGAATCCGGGTTTTCGCCTTCCTGCTTTCATAGATTCGGGGCCGGTACAAATCCCAGAATCCGGAAGTCCGGTCTGGCGGCTATCCGAAGCGTTACAATACCCAGTTGGCCCCGTGGGTCGCTAGCCGACAAGGAGTGCAATCGTTGCAGGCATCCTCATCGAGAAGGTCGCTCGCCGGATTCTTCCTGGCCGGGATGCTCGTGGCCTTCCTCGGTGCGGTCCTTCCGGTTTGGCGCTACCACGTAAACTCGGAGTTCATCACCGTCGGCAACTTCTTCCTCAGCATGTTCGCCGGCATGCTCGCTTCCATCAAGGGCGCCTCCTATCTGCTTTCCCGGCGCGGGATTCGGTTCGCACTAATCGTGGCGTCGAGCCTGGCCTGCGGAGCCTTCCTGTACCTGGCCGCGGTTCCCGACTCGGCCTCGCCGTGGTGGCGCGGGGCGGGCATTTTTCTGCTCGGCCTGAGCGCCGGGTTGACCGCTATGGCGGTCTTTCACGCCATCTCTCCCATGTATTCCCGCGACTCGGCTGCCACGTTGAACCTGGCGGGCGCCTTCTTCGGGTTCGGCTGCCTGGTGACCGCCCTGCTGATGGCCGCCACCTGCGACGTCTACAGGGTCTCCAGCATCCTGGTGTTCATGGCCGTGCCGCCCGGACTGCTGGCCGGCTTCTTCGCCAAGTCCCGCTTCGAAGCCATTCCCCTGCCCCACCAGCCCACGCTGCGCGAGGCCTTCCGCGACTTTAAGAGCCCCGGCGCGGTGCTGCTCAGCCTGCTGCTGTTCATCCAATTCGGCAACGAGTGGTCGATCGCCGGGTGGCTGCCGCTGCTTCTGATCCAACGGCTGGGAGTGAGTCCGGCAACCTCGTTGCGGCTGCTGGCGCTGTACTGGCTCTCCCTGTTGGTGGGGCGGATCGCCATGCAGGCGATTCTGCCGCGTCTGCGGCACGGCATTGTGCTCGTTGCGAGCGGTTTCTCCGCGTTGCTCGGTTGCGGAATTCTCTTCTTCACCGACAACCTGTTCGGCGCAACTTTCGGCATCCTGTTCGTCGGCGGCGGCTTTGCGGCGATCTATCCCGTGGTGGCGGAGAAGATCGGCGGCCGGTTCCCCTACTACCACCCTGGCTTCTTCAACGGGATCTTCTCCTTCGCATCGGCCGGCGGGCTGCTGGCGCCGTGGACGCTGGGGATCTACGCCAGCCTCTGGGGAATCCGGGCCGTGATGCTGGTGCCGGTCCTCGGGGCCTGCGCCGTATTCCTGCTGGCACTTCTCATTTGGATCTTCGCCCGGCTGACCGAGGCGCCCACGCCGCGGGTAATCTCCACCTGATACGCCGGTTCTTATGCGACGCCTGTTCACCTTGCTGCTGTTTCCCCTGCTGCTGTGCGCGCAGCCGCTCGCGGAGAGGATCGCAGACACCCTGAAGTCCTCCGCGACGGCGCGGCGGGGACTCTGGGGAGTCCACATCGTGAACCTCGCCACCGGCGAGACCGTCTTCGGCTATCAGCAGGACCGCTTCTTCGTGCCGGCCTCCACCGCCAAGCTCTTCTCGACCGCGCTGGCGCTCGAGCGTCTGGGGCCCGGCTACCGGTTCACGACGTCGATCGTTTCCGCGCGAGAGCCCGATGCCAATGGACGCCTGGCCGGCGATCTGCGCCTGATCGGCGGTGGCGACCCGACGCTCTCCGGCCGCGTCTACCCCTACAAGAAGGACGCCGCCGCGGGCAACCCGCTCGGCGCCATCGAAGAACTCGCGGACACGGTGGTGGCACATGGAGTGAAGCGCGTCGAGGGGGACATCGTCGGCGACGACACCGCCTACGTCTGGGAACCATACCCCTCTGGCAGATCGCAGGAGGATGCCGTCTGGGATTACGGCGCTCCGGTCAGCGCCCTTACCGTCAACGACAACCGGATCTCGCTCGTGGTGCGTCCGGGAAGGCGCGCCGGCGACCCCGCGCAGATCCGGGTCTCCCCTGCCCTGGACTACTTCGCGATCGAGAACCGCGTGGTGACGGTCGGCGGGCGGGAGGTCCAACGTTCAAGTTGCTCGGCCGAACGGTTCCCGGCAGCTCCGCGTCTGGGGGACGATTCCGGCTGGCGCCGCTCCGGAAGGCCGATCGCTCGCCGTGGACGATCCCGCCCAATTTGCGGCCGCCACGCTTTGGGACGCCTTGATCCGCCGCGGGGTCCAGGTGATGGGGAGGCCCGTGGCCAAGCACCGTCTCACAGGCGAATCGGCCCCGCTCAAGAGCGCTGCACCGCCCTCCGGCGTCGAGTTGGCGCGCCGCCTCTCGCCGACGCTCGCGGATATTCTGACCGTCGTCAACAAGGAGAGCCAGAACCTGCATGCCGAGTTGCTACTCGATGAGGTGGGACGCGCCCGGGGCCGGGACGGAAGCCGCGCGGCCGGACTGGAGGAATTGGGCCGCTTCCTAGCCGAAGCCGGCGTGCCTCTCGAAGAGGTCCAGCTTGTGGACGCCTCCGGCCTGTCGGTGCTGGACATGGTCACGCCACAGGCCATGACCAAGCTGCTCGCTTACATGGATCGCTCACGGAACCGGGCGGCCTGGGTCAATTCCCTGGCGGTGGCGGGCGAAGAGGGAACCTTGAGCCAGCGCTTCAAGGAAGACCCCTTCGGCGAAGCGCATTCGCGCCAAGACGGGCACGCTCAGCCATGTGAGCGCCATCGGTGGTTATGCGGTCACGCCGGGCGGGGACACGCTCGCATTCGCCATCCTGGTCAACAACTACACGGCGCCCGCCTCGGAAGTCCGGGCGATTATTGATAGAATTGGTATGTTGCTGGTTCGCTGAGGGGGGGAAGATGCCAATTTACGAGTACCGTTGTGACGATTGCGGCGCTGAGTTCGAGAAGCGTGTCGCCAGGCCCGCCGACTCCGCGAGCGTCCAGTGCCCCACGTGCAACCAGGCGCATCTGACACAGCGGCTTTCCACCTTCAGCGCGGTGATGGGCGGCTCGAAGTCCGCCAGTGGACCGTCGTGCCCATCGGCGGGAGGCTGCCCCAACCGCGGAACGTGCGGAATGAGCTAGGCCTTCGCCACGGTTTCCACGATGGCGTCGCCGTTTTTGAAGATCTCGGGCTTGATCTGGGCGCCGATCCCCGGCAACTCCGGCGCCGTCACGGCGCCCTTCACCGGCACCGGAACATTCGACACGAAGTACGGGAACTGGTGCGTGTACTTCCAGTAATTGCTCTCCATGATCAGGAAGTTGGGGACCGCCATGCACAGGTGCGCCGAGCAGAAGTAGAGCAACGGCCCGCCGCAGGTGTGGGGCGACGTGGGCAGAAGATACGTGTCGGCCATGTCGGCGATCTTCTTCGCTTCGGAGACGCCGCCGCACCACGTCAGATCGTACATGACCACGTCGCAGGCCCGCTGCTCAAAGAACTCGCGGTACTCGTAGCGGGTGGCCAGCGTCTCGCTCATGCAGATGGGGACGCTGGTCTCCTGCGCCAGCCTGGCGTAGGCGGGGGCGTTGGCATTCAGCATGGCGTCTTCCAGGTACATGATGTTGTACGGCTCGAGCGCCCGGGCGATGCGCTGGGCGCTGGTGAGATCGAAACCTCCCCAGCAATCGACGCAGATGTCCATCGTCGTCGCCGTACTTGTCGCGGATGTCTTTGATCCAGCGCATACCGGTTTCGAGAGCCTGGTTGGAGAGGTAGTTGTCCGCGCCCGTTGAACGGATAGATCTTCATGGCCGTGACCCCGCGGTCGAAGAGGAAGGCGGCGATCTTCAACGTGTCCGGCCCCATGCGCAGGTTGTCCATCGACCAGTAGTTGGTGGTCGTGTTGTAGACCCGAACCTGCGACCGCGTCCTGCCGCCGAGCAGCCGGTAGAGGGGCAGCCCGGAGGCCTGGCCCAGAATGTCCAGTTGCGCCATGTTGATGGCGCTCAGCGTGCGCATGTCCGCGCCGCCGGCGTTGCGCATCGACATGGCCTTGTAGTAGCTGCGCCAGATGCCGTCGATGTCCCGCGGGTCGCGGCCGAGCAATTGGGAAGAGTAGTCCTTCAGCGCGCCGATCTCGGCGTTGCTATAAGGATACGTTTCTCCCGTGCCCACCAGGCCGCTGTCGGTATGCAGCCGGACCCAGAACCACTCTGCGTCTTCCCTCCCGCCGGGTCCGCCGCCAACCGTGATGCCCTTGCGAAAGGTGACGGCTTCGATGCGGGTGATCTTCATGGGCCCAGCCGCCGCCGCGGCGGCGTGCATGGCCGAGGGGAGGCCCGCAGCCAGCGGAGCAACACTGGCCCGTTTCAGAAAATCGCGGCGCGATGTCGGTTTCATCTCGTCTCCTTAGGGAACTTGGCTTCCTAAAAGGATACATCGAAGCGTACGCCGGCGGTTCGGTTCAACCGCAGAGCGCCGGCCCCGGAGGGGCTCCGGGGTCCAGTGAATAGGGTAACTTTGCTATAGCCAGGGCGACTGTAGAACACTGGACGAGCCATGCTCGGCAAGCTATGGTCGTTAGATTCTTGGTGCCTTCGTGCCCGTCGCAGAGCCTGACCTCGGTTGCAGCGATCCATTGCTTGGTGGCGAGTTGTCCTGAAAAAGGCCAAGCTCGACCCCGCCGGAGAGACTGTGAAGCGATTGCCAACCGAGCCGAGCCTGGCAAATTCAAAAGCAAAGAGAGTATGCCATGGCGGAACGCAAAAAGTCCACCTTCCAGCGGTTGCAGGACGGGAGGTTGAATCGGAAGCAACGCAAGGAATTGGCCCAACGGTTGGCGAAGGACGATCCAGGGTTGGAGATCGTGCATCGCGATGCAGCGGGAATCGATATTGGGAATGCGGCCCATTTCGTGGCGGTACCAGCGGACCGGGATGCGGAGCCGGTGCGGGAATTCGGCTCCTGGACCGGCGCGCTGCAGCGGATGGCTGAATGGCTGAAGAAATGTGGAATTCGGACCGTGGTGATGCAGTCCACGGGGGTCTACTGGGTAGCGGCACACGACGTGTTGGAAAAAGCCGGGTTTGAGGTTTGGCTGGTGAATGCGCGCGGCACCAAGAACCTGCCGGGGCGCAAGAGCGATGTGCAGGAGTGCCAGTGGTTGAGGAAGCTGCATACCTACGGGCTGCTGCGGAATTCGTTTCGGCCGCCCGAGCAGATTCGAGCATTGCGGACGGTGTGGCGGCTGCGGGACCGGGTGGTGAGCGATGCGGGCCGGACCGTACAACAGATGCAGAAGGCGCTCACGAAGATGAACGTGCACTTGGCCAACGCGATCAATGACGTCAGCGGGGTCACCGGATTGAGGATCATTCGGGCCATCGTGAGCGGACAACGGGATCCGCGGCAATTGGCCAAGCTGCGGGACGCGCGCGTGCATGCCAGCGAGGAAGAGATCGTCTGCAGCCTGGAAGGCCACTGGCAATCCGACGTGCTCTTCGAGTTGGAGCAAGCGCTGGAAACCTATGATTTCTACCAGAAGCAACTGGCCGACTGCGATGCGCAGTTGCAGCGGTACATGGCGGTGTTGCCGGATCGTGAGGGGGTGCCGGCCGCCGAACCGGTGGCTGAGCCGAAGGAGCCGGCGGGCAAGCGGCGCAAGGCCAAGTCGAAACGGAAGGCAAAGAACTACCCCAGCTTCGATTTGGCGGCGGAACTCGCGCGCAAGACGGGCGTGGATTTGACGACCATTGACGGGATCAATGTACTGACGGCGCAGACGATCTTCGCCGAACTGGGCGCGGATCTGAGCGCGTTTCCGAGCGAAGCGCATTTTTGCTCCTGGTTAACCCTTTCGCCCAAGCGAGACGTGAGCGGGGGAAAGGTGATTAAGCACGTGTCCAGCCCGATGCAAAACCGGGTGGCTCTGGCTTTGCGAATGGCGGCCCAGTCGTTGTTCAACAGCAATAGTTATCTCGGCGCCAAGTCCCGTCAGTTGCGGGCAAGGCTGGGCGGGCTCAAGGCGATCAAGGCCATGGCGCGCTGTCTGGCCTGCCTGGTCTACCGGCTTCTCGCCAAAGGGCAGGCTTGGGTTGACCGGGGAGCCGCCCACTTCGAAGAGCAGCGCAAGTTCCGGGACATGGCCGCACTCGGACGCCGGGCCGCTGCCATGGGGCTCCGATTGGTACCCAATGCCTAACGGCTCCGAGCCCCGTAGCAGAAGATTTTCCGTCCCCCGGGAGTGAGTTACCGGAGAGACGTTGAGAACGCAGAAAGGATAGGGTTAGACAGAACGGGGACCGGGCGCAAGTCCGGTTCCCGTCTTGTGCCTTGGCGATTCACCCCGGTCCGTATCGCGTCGTCTAGAATGGAGGGGAAGCGTCATGCCGCCTCTGGATCGCATCACACGGAACCCGGCTGTCATGGGGGGTAAGCCCTGCCTGCGCGGCATGCGTGTGACGGCTGGCACGCTTGTCGGGTTGGTCGCTTCCGGCCGATCCAATTCCGAGATCCTGGCGGCGTACCCCTACTTGGAGGAAGAGGACATCCGCCAAGCCCTGGCTTACGCCGCCTGGCGGGTCGAGGAGATCGAGGTACCGCTTCCCGCAGCATGAAGATCCTGCTGGACATGAACTTGAGCCCTCTGTGGGTTCCGTTTCTGAACGGGCGAGGGTTTGAAGCTTCGCACTGGTCAGGAATCGGCGCCGCCTCGGCGCCGGACGCAGAGATCCTCGAGTACGCCGAAACGCACGGGTTCGTGCTCTTTACCCACGATCTTGACTTCGGTATGCTCCCGGCGGCGCGGGGCGCGAGAGCCCCTAGCGTGATCCAAGTGCGGTCTCAGGACGTGCTGCCGGAAGCCATTGGGGAAACCGTCGTGCGGGGGGCCACCGGGTACGCCTGTTGCCCTTCTGAGGGCTGAGGGGATTCACCGCAGAGTCATACTCTCCTCTCAGCGCAGGCCCTTCTGATCGCGATCGCCGAGGTTGAAGTTGACGCCGTCGGCGCGCAGCCTGGCTTGCAGTTCCGGGACTTTCAAGTCGCGTGGAACGATGTTCTTCTGGGCGGACAGCGCCGCCGCCACCCCCGCGGCATGACCGGTGGCCATGCAGTTGCCCATGCTCTTACCCGCGGCGGCCCCGGTGTGCGTAGCCGAGATGCAGCGCCCGCCGACCAGCAGGCCATCCAGTTTCTCCGCCAGGATCGAACGGTAGGGCACGTCGTGGATCAGCATGCTGGTGAATTGCGCGCCCCTTTCCCCGCCCGGATCCAGGAACCCGCTGCGCCAGGCGATGGCGTCCTCGAACGTGCGGCCCTTCTTCGCGTCTTCCTCGGTGAGGATGTACACGCCCTTCACGCGCCGCGTCTCGCGGACGCTGACCTGCGGTCCCCCGGCGGCCCACTCGATTTGTTTCAGCGCCGGGTCGTCCGACTCGCGAATGGCCTGTACCATCTGCAGGGCCTGCCGGCGGCTGTCGCACTCCGCCTTGGAGCGTGCGATGGGATCCGTGGCGTCGATGCGTCCCATGTCCGAGGTCCCGGCGTGATTGATCCAGAAGTTGGTGCGGCTGTTGGCGACCGGTTCGATTTCGAAAAAGCCGGAAGTGATGAGGGGGTACTTCCTGCGCCCGCTGCGAATGGCCTTCTCGATGTCTGCCGGCTTGGTCCGGGACGGGTCGACGTTGCTCAGCGCGACGGCCAGGGTCATGGGCATCAGCGCGTCCGGCTGCGTCATGGTCTCCGCGCCGGCGTAGTAGGCGACGTCCGCGTCGCCGGTGCAATCCACCACGACTTTCGCCCGCACGGTCATGTGCCCGCGCTTGGTTCCCAGCACGACGCCGGTGATCCGGTTCCGCTCCACCACCGCCTCGACGGCGCGTGCGTCAACCAGGTAGCGCGCGCCGGCGGCATCCAAGGCGTCCAGAATGGCGACCTTCATGTACTCGACGTTGCACCAGATCTCGTGGACACCGAGCCGGATGGCCGCGTCGCCATAGGCCTGGATCTTCTCGATCACCAGTTCGTGGACCGCGGAGCGCGGCTTGCCGCCGGGCCGCATCTGATTTGGCTGCATGCCGAGAGCCCAGGATGCCACGCCGCCGAAGAACGCGTGATTCTCAACGAGCAGCGTCTTCGCACCCGCACGCGCGGCGCCCAGCGCGGCCCCAATGCCCGCCGTCCCACCGCCCACCACGAGCACATCGACGGTATCGAGCACGGGGTGGCTCGCGGCCGTCTGCGCCGCCGCTCCCAGGCTTCCGCCTGTCACCGCCGCTCCCGCTGCCAGAAAGCCACGCCTCGTCACCGCAGGTCTCGGTTTCATCTTGCCTCCTTGGGTACTTGACTTCACACAAGGATACACCGCTGGGGACGCCGTGCAGGTTCTTCTTCCAGAAGACTAATCTTCCGACAGCACCCAGCGGAAGGCGAACACGATCGCCGCACAGACCGGCAGGGCGGCTCCATAGACCGCCGGGGTCAGGAAGGACAAACCAAAGGTAGGCAACTCCACTCGCCAGTCGGGCAGCCAGATCCCGACCAATGGCCAAGCCCAGAATGCAAAACCCGCCAGGCCGAGGACACCCACGGCGGTTGCGAACCACAAGTAAAGAAGAATCGGGCGCGTGGCCCGCTCTCCCACCGAGCGTGCTGCGAGCCATTCGGCCTGCCAGAGGATCTGGCGCGGATCGGGAAGGTGGTTCGCGGCAGGCTCTTTCCGGCTCAATTCCAGCAGCCCGCCGGAGACAAGCGCAACTTCGCTGCACACCTTACAGGCCGCGGCGTGCTGACGAAGATCCTGGCTCCAGGTGTCAGAGACAACCGCCGCCCATACGGCCTTCTGAAACCGGCATTCCCCGATCTTCACGAGATCACCCCCGTATCGAATCCCTTCGCGCGGAGAATCCGCGCCAGCTTCGCTCTGGCGCGAAACAGCAGGACCCGCACGCTGATGCGGCTCAGTCCTAGCGACGCGGCGATCTCCACGTGATCCAATCCTTCAACATAGGCCAGCCAGAGCAGCGCCCTCTCGCGGGGAATCAACTGCGAGAAGGCCTTCGCCACGTCAACGCGCAGGACGCAGCCCGCGGCATGTCCTTCGATGGCGGGCTGCGCATCCAACTCGAGCCCTTCGCGCCGCGGCCGGCGCCACTGGTCGTAAACGATCGTCGTGGCGGTACGGTAAAGGTAGCTGCGCATCTCCGAGAGAGCCCGGCCCGCATGCCGCGCCCGCAGGAAGCGGAGGTAGGTCTCCTGGAGAACGTCTTCCGCCGTGGAGGCATTGCCGGAGACGCGGCGGATGAAGGCGGCCAGGGCAGGGGCGGTCGAGGCATAGAATGCCTCGAAGGGCATTTCACCCCCCGCCGCCGTGACCGCGACGGACTCCCGAGCGAGCGTTTCTTCGGCCACCACTGGCTTCACAATCTTACTACGAATCCAGCGGTTTTCCGTTCGACTCGGAGAAGATGCCCCACGCCTTCGAGAGCCGGTAGGATATGCCGGCCGAAATCAAGAAGCCGATTCCAATGGCCAGCACCAGTAGTCCGAATATGACCGCCGGATGGGGCTCGTCTGGACGGTGCATCGGATAGACGATCCCCAGACTGAGCGTGGCGGTCCCAAGGAGGGTCACCACCGTACCGATCTGGAGAGCCAGCAGGATCCTCTTGCCGGCGTGCCGGGTGCCGACGGGCGTGCGTTCGATGGTCAGTCCGCTGAGGAAGCGGCGGCCGCCCTCGGTCTGTAGGAAGTCGCCGATCTCCTGAGGCGAACTGAACTTGTCGAGGAGCCTGTGCTGCAGATCCGTCTGTGCCCGTCCCTGTTCTTGCCGCCGCTTGGCGCCGAGCCAGACCGTCCAGGCGATAAAGCCCAAGGCAGCCATGATAAAGAAAAATACCGCCACGTCACCGTTCATACAACTCCTCCCTATCGGACTTCCGCGCCGGTTCGTCCGGCGCTACTGTCATAACGAGAAAGGGAGGGTCTAGGTTAACAGGCGGAAGGCGAAATAACCGAGCGCGGAGCCGATGGCGGAGCCGGCCACCACGTCGCTCAAGAAGTGCAGGCCGAGAATGACACGCGAAACGGCCACGCTGACAGCGCAAAACAAGAGGACCAGCATCATCGCCGGGTAAAAGAGCCCGAGGGGAAGCGTCACCGCAAACGCCGTGATTGAGTGGCCCGAGGGAAAGGAGAAGTGGTCGGGTGGCAAGAGCTTCGCCCAACAGTGCGGTTCAATAGCGCAAGGACGCCGGCGGTGGGTCTTTCGCTTGAGCCAGATGAAGAGGGCGATCCCGACCGCTGCCGCCAGACCTGAAGCCGCAACGGGCAAGAGTGCCCCCGAGCCGCCGAACAGCAAAACCGCAATGCCGAGCACGTACCACAGCCAGCCATCGCCGCCGCGAGTGGCGTACACCATCCATAGGCGGATCCAACGGGGGGCGCGCCAGCGATGCACACGCCGCATGAGACGGTGATCGCGCACAGAGATGAACTTCCACATACTTTGCCAGCTTCTTCCAGTCTACAGAAGCGGCCATGCCTTCGCCACCAGCCTGTGGAAGAATGGATTTGGTGATTCGGATCGATTTGGTCTATTTCGACGCCGGCGGGGGGCACCGGGCCGCTGCCCGCGCGCTCGCGACTGTCATCGGGAGCCAGCGGCGCCCCTGGGATCTTCGCCTGGTGAACTTGCAGGAACTGCTCGATCCGATCGATCTTTTCCGCGAGGTCTCGGGCCTTCGCCTCCAAGATGTTTACAACCTGCTCCTGAAGAAGGGCTGGACACTGGGCTCTCCCCAACTTTGCCACCTCATGCAGTTGCTGATCCGGGCCTACCACTCCAAGGAAGTACGGTTGCTGGAAGCCCACTGGCGGAGCAGCCGGCCGGATCTGGTGGTTTCCGTGGTCCCCAACTTCAACCGCGCGTTGTTCGAGAGCCTGCGGAGCGTGCAGGCCCGGACACCCTTCGTCACCGTACTCACCGACTTCGTGGACTTCCCGCCGCACTTCTGGATCGAGCAACAGCCGCAGTTTCTGATCTGCGGGACGGAGCGGGCGGTAGAGCAGGCAAAATCGCTCGGGCACACCGAGGACAGCATCTTCCGGACTTCGGGGATGATCATTCACCCGCGCTTCTATGAGCCGGTCGCGGCCGATCGCTCCGCGGAGCGCCTCCGCTTGGGTCTCGATGCGCAACGAACCACCGGCCTGGTTCTGTTTGGCGGCGAAGGTTCGCGCGCGATGCTCGACATCGCCGAGCGCCTGGATCATTCGGACCTGCCCGTGCAGTTGGTCCTCCTCTGCGGGCACAACGAGACACTGGCGCAAAGGCTGAAGGAACTCGACAAGCGCATCCCCATGTTCATTGAAGGTTTCACCGCCGAGGTGCCGTACTACATGCACCTGGCCGATTTCATGATCGGCAAGCCCGGCCCCGGCAGCATCAGTGAAGCACTGGCCATGAGACTCCCGCTGATCGTGCAGCGCAACGCCTCGACCCTGCCGCAGGAAAAGTACAACGCCCGCTGGGTGCTCGACAACGAGGTTGGCCTGGTGGTCTCCAACTTCCGTCACATCGACCAGGTAGTGGGACGGCTGGTCGAACCCGCCACGCTGGCGCGCTATCGAGCCAACGTTTCGGGCAACCGGAATCGAGCGGTGTTCGAGATTCCCGATATCCTGGACCGGATACTGGGCGCTCCGGCATGAATGTCCGGCTTGGTGTATATGCTCTGAGGAAAGTCCACCGCGCTGCCGCACTTATTGAAACTGCCGTCGATCACCCCGGACCAGGCGCCGACCTATTTCCGGGCCGTGGCAGTGCGCGCGCACAACACCGCCCAGGATGCTCGAGCCCAAGCGGCAGCGAGACAGCTCCGGTCGCAAGCGCGCACGCCGCAAGAGGAACAGGCAGCCGATGCCCTGGTGCGGATGACCAGTGAGCCGATCCAAAGGCCAAGTCCGAATTCTCGCTAAGACTGCCACCGTCCTGACGGCCGCTTGGGTACAAGCGGTTTTCGCGGACGGTGCAATTGAAATTGAAGGACTTCCGGCCCGCCGGCCGCTTGGGTACAAGCGAAAAAGGCAGGCGAACCAAAAAAAGCAATTCCTGCAAGTCAGTGGGTTCATTCCCCCACCTCCGCTCTCATGGTCGCACGCGGGTTGCGGGAAGCCGCGACTGGAGACGACGACAAAGGCCGGGAAGAGCAACAGAATCAAGCTACTAAAAAAAGTAGCCGGAGTTGTCACCGACTTGCAGAGTCCCGTCGAGACTGATGGCACGCCGGGTCGATTGGCAATCGGCCTCGGCTAAACAAGCCGACCCACTGCGCCCGGGCGCGTACGACGCGCGCCCCTACAGGCCGCCGAGCAGATGCCCCAGCTTCTCCTTCTTCGTGCGCAGATAGGTCTCGGAAGAATCGAGGGGCGGGATCTCGCAGGGAATGCGCTCCACAACCTTGACTCCGGCGCGCTCCAGCGCCTGAGTCTTTTTGGGGTTATTGGTAAGCAGGCGTACGCGCGTGACCTCGAAGTAAAGTAGAATCTCAGCCGGGAGGCGGTAGTTGCGCAAGTCGGCCTCGAATCCGAGCCTCTCGTTGGCCTCGACCGTATCGGCGCCGTGGTCCTGCAGTTCATAGGCGCGCAACTTGTTCAGCAGCCCGATGCCGCGACCCTCCTTGTGTTCGTAAATCAGCAGGCCGCGGCCTTCTCCGGCAATCCGCTCAAGGGAGAGCTCGAGCTGAGCCCGGCAATCGCACCGCAGGCTGTGGAACACATCCCCGGTCAAGCACTGCGAATGGATGCGCACCAGTGGCGGAGGCTCGCCGGCTACCTCGCCCATGCGCAGAACGACGGCCTCCTCGCGGCGGCCGGCGTACACGCCGTCGAAGCCGAAAATTCGAAAGTCGCCGAAACGCGAAGGAAACTCGGCCTCGGCCACCTTGTGCAGGCGGAGTGTGAATTTAGGCTGGTCCATGAAATAAGAGGGTTCGGAGCGGCGGAACCACTACTAACCTAAGATTATAGAATGAATGGCGGGCCCGCATGGATCAGCAGAACCTCTTAACGCTTCTGCTCAAGCTGGGAGTGGTCACCTCCCTGGCCAGCATCCTGGTGCGTTCGGGCCCGTTCAAGCGCATGCTGATGCGCGAACAGCGCACCCTGAATCAGCGGCTGATGCTGGCGTTGAGCTTCGCCACGATCTTCGGCGCGGGGGTAGCGACGCGCGTCATCACAGGCGGTTCCTACAAGGCCGTCGACCTCGGCTTGGAGGCGAGCCTGCTGGCCGGCATTCTCGCCGGATACGTGACCGGGCTAGTCTCGGGCGTGCTGATCTCGCTCCCCGCTATGTTCAACGGCGAGTACCTGACGATGCCGTTGTTCGCCGCGGTCGGCGTGCTGGGCGGCCTGCTACGGGACGGCGCTCCGGATACCGAGGGCATCTGGCGCTTCTCACCGCTGCCCGATTTCAGGATTCGCAGGATCTTCCAGCGCGGCCCGGACCAACGGCGGGCCACCTTTCAGCTCTTCTTTCTGCTGGCCATCATCCTGGCTGAATTCCTCCGGGGAACGCTGGGGCACCTATTCGCGGGACAGGTATTCTTCGTGCCGCCGCCTTCGCCGCACCCGCTCTCCGTGCTGCTGGTCTACGTGACAACGCTGTTTGCGGTGGCGCTACCGCTCAAGGTCTGGAACGCCGCCCGCAACGAAACCAAGCTGGTGGAGCAGGAGCAGTTGTTGATGCAGGCGCGCCTGGCGGCGCTCTCCAGCCAGATCAATCCGCACTTCCTCTTCAACACCTTGAACTCCGTCTCCTCGTTGATCCGGACGAATCCGGGCCAGGCCCGCGAGGTTGTCTACAAACTGTCCAACATTCTGCGGCGGCTGTTGCGGAAACATGACAACTTCAGCCTGTTGCGCGACGAGCTGAGCTTCATCGACGACTATCTCTCCATCGAGATGGTGCGATTCGGCGACAAGCTCCGCTTCTCGAAGGACGTAAGTCCGGCGACCCTGGATCTACTGGTTCCCAGCATGCTGCTGCAACCGCTGGTGGAGAATTCCATCCGGCACGGATTGAGCGGAAAACTAGAAGGCGGGATGATCTCGATCCGCAGTCAGGCCGAGAACGGGCGCATCCGCGTGACCGTGGAAGACGACGGCGTGGGCATTCCCGAAGCCCGGCTGGCCACGCTTCTCGAAAAAGGCATCGGCGTCAGCAACGTCAACGAGCGGCTCAAAGTGCTGTTCGGCGAAGACTACCGGATGTACGTGGACAGCAAGCCGGACGCCGGCACCCGCATCGAGATCGAATTCCCGGAACTGCAGACCAGCGTGCCCGCGGCGGGTTAGGGGCAGGCGAAACCGCCTGCCCTACCAGGCTACCGGACCACTCCATCGAGCGGGCTGCTGGCGCTGGCGTAGAGCTTCTTAGGCATCCGCCCGGCTTGAAATGCCAATCGTCCGGCTTCAACACCCAGCTTCATGGCAGCCGCCATCTTCCCGGAATCCTCGGCCGCCGCGATGGCCGTGTTCAGCAGGACGCCGTCCGCGCCCAATTCCATGGCGACCGCCGCGTCGGAAGCGGTGCCCACTCCGGCATCGACGATCATCGGGACCGCCGTGATCATCTCGCGCAGGATGCGCAGGTTCGCCATGTTCTGCACGCCCAGGCCGGAACCGATCGGCGCCGCCAGCGGCATGACGGCCGCGGCGCCGGCGTCGATGAGCTTCCGGGCATTCACCAGGTCGTCGTTGGTGTACGGAAGCACCACGAAGCCTTCCTTCACCAGAATGCGCGTGGCCTCCAGCAATCCCTCGTTGTCCGGGAACAGCGTCTTCTCGTCGCCGATGACTTCCAGCTTGACCCAGTTGGAGAGCCCCACCTCGCGCCCCAAGCGCGCCGTGCGAACCGCTTCGTCGGCGGTGTAGCAGCCCGCGGTGTTGGGGAGGAGGAAGAACTTGGAGCGATCGACGTAATCCAGCAGCGATTCCTTGGACCGGTCCGTGAGGTTGACGCGGCGAACCGCTACGGTCACCATCTCCGCCCCGGAGAGTTCGTGGCACCGGGCCATCTCCTGAAAACTCCGATACTTGCCTGTGCCCACGATGAGGCGGGAGCGGAACTCCCGGCCCGCGATAACCAGCTTGTCTTCCATGCCTCCATTCTAGAATGTTCCGCCGAGGGCCTTTTGGTGATGGCAGTGCCGCGCTTTACCCTTCATCCTGAGCTGGTCTGGTGTATGATGATTCCGATGCGGGAGTCCAAGCGGACAATCCTGTTTGGACCGCTTCCATTCGGAGTGCTTTTGAGATAGGCGCCAAGTCCCTCTTAAGAGCACGGCCGTTCAGATGGTGAAAGGACAAATCGTATGCATAAATTCTCGAAATCCGTTCTCACGACGACACTCGCGTTGACTGGCGCCGCGGTTCTATGGATCGGAACAACGCGAGCCCAAGCGCCAGCCCAGACACAGCCTCCGGGAGCCCAGGCACAGCCCGGCCGAGGCCCTGGGGGCCAGGCGCCCGGCGCGCCGGGGGCCGCTGCCAGAGGCGGCGGCGGAGGGCGGGGCGCAGCGGCGGTTCCCGGTGGACGGGGAGGACCCTCGCCGGCGCCCAAGAAACACATCCTGGTGATCGGCATGACCAGGGGCTACCACCATGGCTCGACATCCGACGGCGTGGCGATGTTCTGGAATCTCGGTAAGGACTCCGGCGAGTGGGACACCGAGATCAAGACCGACATGGAGTGGGTTAACAAGAGACAGCCTGGGAGCGAAGCTCACAGCTTGCCGTTCTTCGATGCCGTGGTGTTTGTGAATTGCACCGGCGATTGGAAGCTGGACGACGAGCAGAAGGCCGCCCTGCTTTCCTACGTGAAGGAAGACGGCAAGGGGCTCGTGGTAGTACATGCCTCTCTGGATGCGAACTACAACTGGCCGGAGTATGCCGAGATGATCGGCGGCTGGTTCAATGCTCACCCCTGGGGAACCTTCGACGCGCCGGTGATTGTTGAGGATCAGACGTTCCCGGCGACGCGGCACTTCCCCAAATACCTCAGGCTGTTCGACGAGATGTACTCCGCAAAACAGTGGTCGCGCGACAATGTGAACGTGCTGATGCGGATGGACGAAACCAAGCTCGACTACGTCAACCCGCAGTACGGCGTCGCCCGCACGCGGCCGGACAAGGACGAGGCGCTCGCCTGGTCGAAGATGTACGGCAAGGGACGCGTGTTCTATTCCAGCTTCGGCCACACCAAGGAAGCCTGGAACGACCCGCTCATCCGAACTATGTACCTCGAAGGTGTCCGGTGGGCGATCGGCCGGACGGAAGGCAGCACCACACCGCACCCGAAGGTGAACTGAGATTGGTCTGGACCGCTCCCTGACGGTCGCGGCTCTGTATCGTTAGGGAGCGGTTGCACTTGCCCAGCTACAATAGAGGTCGTGGGAGCTCCCAGAGGCAAGTTCTATTCCCGGGCGGAACTCGTCGCCGCCAGGGGAGGGTGGAAGCGGCAGGGGAAGAAGGTCGTTTTCACGAACGGCTGCTACGACCTCCTGCATCCGGGGCACATTCGTCTTCTGGAACAAGCTCGTTCGATGGGCGACGTGCTGATTCTCGCTCTGAACACGGACGCGAGCGTGCAGCGGCTCAAGGGACCCGCCCGTCCGCTGCTCGGCGAACAGGAGCGCGCGGCGATGGCCCTGGCGCTCGAAGCCGTCGATGCCGTGACCCTGTTCGACGAGGACACGCCTCGCGAACTGATTGCCGCGGTGCTGCCCGATGTTCTGATCAAAGGCGCGGACTGGGCCCATTTCATCGCCGGCCGCGAAGAAGTGGAGGCCGCCGGCGGTCAGGTGCTGCCGTTGCCGCTCGAACCCGGTTATTCGACAACCGGAATTGTGGAAGAAATCTTGAAGCGCCCCGCCGGAACGCACACCCCTTTGACCCACCCCGCGATTCGCGATCTGCTCCAGAGCCTGGGACGGCAGCCCTCCTTTCAGGAACTGGTGCGCCGGATCCAGAATCAGGACGCGCCGCAGGCGAGCCTTACCGGCTTGACCGTCACCGCCAAAGCACTCTACACGGTGCTGCTCTGGCAGCTCACGGAGCGGCCGCTGCTGGTGGTGGTCGAGGGCCAGAAGCAAGCCGAGTCGCTGGCGGAAGCGATCGGGACCTTCTTCGATCTGCTGGCGGCGGACCGGGCCGTGAGCCGCCCCCAGGTATTGCAGTCGTTGGACGTGCTGCCGCACCAGCATCTTTCTCCGCACAGCGAGATCAGCGAGCAGCGGGCCATCGCACTGTGGCGGTTGGCATCCGAGCGGGTGCCCATCACCGTAACGCCGGTGGCGTCGGCGCTCCTCAGAACCGGGACGCCGGACTTCTACCGCCAGCTCGCGCTGACGCTGCGGGTGGAGGAGGAAGTGCCGTTCGACGAGGTGGTGGCGCACCTCGGAAACATCGGCTATGCACGGCGGGATCCGGTCGAGATGGTCGGCGAGTACTCGGTGCGCGGCGGAATCCTGGACGTGTTTTCCCCGGAATCGCCTAAGCCGGTGCGCCTCGAGTTCCTGGGCGACCTGTTGGAATCCATGCGGCTGTTCGACGTCGAGAGCCAGCGATCCGTGCTCAAAGTGGAGCACTGCACGCTGTTGCCGATGCTCGAGTGCCCCAAGACCCCCGCGCTCCTGGCCCGCCTGCGCGAACTCGCCGGACGGGAGGCCGTGCCGGGAGAGGAAGGGACCTTCCCGGGCTGGGAGTTTCTCGCGCCGCTGGTCGAGCCGCGCGAGGAAACCTTGGCCGGGTTGATGGACAGGCCCGTGGTGCTGTGGGACGAGCCGTCGCACCTGGCGCGGGAGGCGGAGAAGTTGTGGGAACGGCTGGATCGGAATGCCGACGCAACCATTTGCCCGCCCGAGCGGGTCTTCCTTCGCTGGACGGAGTTGGAAGAGCAATTCGCCAAGGCGGCGCAGATCCGCTTTTCCGACCTGGCGTTGGGGGATGCGGAGCCCGAGACGCGGATTTCCACCCGGCCGTCGATGGCGTTTCACGGCAACATGCCGGTGGCGGTGGCCGAGGTCCGCAACATCGTCGAGCGCGGCGGGCGCGCGGTTTTCTTCGCGGCGACCGGGGGCGAACTGGAGCGGCTGGCCGACATCTTCCAGGAGTACTCGGTCCCCTTTCAACTCGGGTTTGAGCCCACCGGGAGCGGCGCGTCCGGCTTTATGGCGGAACGCGCATACATGGCCGGGCCCGCCGCCAGCACCTTCCTGGTGAAGGGGCAGGTCCGGCGCGGGACGGTGTTCCTCGATCCGCTGGTCGCCATGTTCGGCTCCGAGGACCTGTTCGATGTCTCCGAGTTGGTGGCCCGGCCGGCCGGGAAGAGGGCTCTCGGCGCTTTCTCGACGGATCTGGCGGATTTGAAGCCGGGCGATTGCGTGGTTCACGCGCAGCACGGCGTCGGACGGTTTCTCGGACTTCGGGAAATCGCACACGGCGAGACCACCGGCGACTACATGCTGCTCGAGTACGCCGGGGATGCCCGCTTGTACGTGCCGCTCACCCGCATGGATCTGGTGCAGAGGTTCCGTGGCGCGGGCGGCGACGGGGGACCCGCACTCGACAAGCTCGGCGGGGTCACCTGGGAGCGTACCAAGAAACGCGTCAAGGCCAAGATGCGCGACATGGCGGAGGAGCTTCTCAAGCTCTATGCCGAGCGCAAACTGGCCGAGGGCTTTGCAGTTTCGCCCGACAGCAACTGGCAGCGGGAGTTCGAGGACGCCTTTGAATTCGCCGAGACCCCCGATCAGTTGACCGCCATCGCCGACGTGAAGCGCGACATGGAGAGCGCGCTGCCCATGGACCGGCTGCTGTGCGGCGACGTGGGGTTCGGAAAGACGGAGGTCGCCATGCGCGCGGCCTTCAAGGCGCTCGGAGACGGGCGCCAGGTGGCGGTGCTGGCCCCCACCACGGTGCTCTGCTTCCAGCACTACGAGACGTTCAAGCGGCGCTTCGCGCCGTTTCCGGTGCGCGTCGAGATGCTGAGCCGGTTCGTGTCCCCCAACGACCGTAAGACCGTGCTCGCGGACCTGGCTGAAGGCAAGGTCGATATCGTGATCGGCACGCACCGCATCCTGTCCAAGGATGTCGAGTTCCGCGACCTGGGCCTGATGATCGTGGACGAGGAACAGCGCTTCGGAGTGCGTCACAAGGAACGCCTGAAGCAGATCCGGAAGAACGTCGACGCCCTCACCATGACCGCCACCCCCATCCCGCGCACGCTGCACATGTCGCTGCTGGGACTGCGCGACATGTCGGTGATCGAGACGCCGCCCAAGGATCGTTTGGCCATTCACACGGTAGTGGCCCCCTTCGAACAGGGTGTCATCCGCACCGCCATCGAGCAGGAGATCGGCCGGGGCGGGCAGGTGTACTTCGTACACAACCGGGTGGAGTCCATCTGGGCGCGGGCCGCCGAAATCCAGCAACTCGTGCCGAACTGCCGGATTGCCGTGGGCCACGGCCAGATGAGCGAAGGACAACTCGAGAAGGCCATGCTGGGGTTCATGCGGCATGACTACGACATGCTGCTATGTACTACCATAATAGAAAACGGATTAGATATCCCCCTTTCTAATACTATTATTATAGATAATGCTCAAAATTATGGACTTTCGGAGCTTTATCAACTTCGCGGGCGGGTGGGGCGCTCGAATCGGAGGGCCTACGCCTACCTGCTGGTTCCCCCGTTAAAGGAGCTGAGCGAGACGGCCAGGAAGCGGCTGGCGGCGTTGAAGGAATTCAGCGAACTGGGGGCGGGATTCAAGATCGCGGCGCTCGACCTGGAGTTGCGAGGAGCGGGGAACCTGCTCGGTGGAGAGCAGCACGGGCACATCAATTCGGTCGGATTCGACATGTACCTGAAGCTGCTGGAGGAAACCGTGCTGGAGTTGAAGGGTGAGGAGGTGCCCCTGGAAGTGCGAACCAGCATGAACCTGGGGTTGGACATCCGGATCCCCACCGAGTATGTGTCCGACGAGCATCAGCGGTTGCGGGCCTACAAGCGCATTGCGGAGGCCTCGGATGCGGACAAGGCCGGGCAGATTCTGGCGGAGTTGCGAGACCGCTACGGGCCGCCCCCGCCGGCGGTTTCCGATCTGATCGAATTCTCGGTGCTGAAGTCGCAGGCGGAGAAACTGGGAGTGGAATCCGTGGAGCGGCGCCAGGGATTTTTGAATTTGAAATTTCACCCGGAATCGCGGATCGATCCCGCGCGTCTGATGGACCTGGTGCGGCGCACGCAGGGCGCGCAGTTCACGCCGGCTGGAGTCCTGCGCCTGCCGGCAGCGGCGGGGACCGTCCCAGGACAGTTGCTGAGCGGCCTGCGCGAGTGCCTGCAAGGTCTGGCAGCCTAGCTTGGCAGGCGGTTCCGCCTGACTGCGGTTACAATAGGGACATGGCAGTCAGTATTCGTCTGGCACTTCTCTCACTTTTCGCTTGGGCGGCCGTGGCGAGCGATGTCAAGGTCGTCGAGCTGATCGTCGCCAAGGTGAACGGCGACATCATCACCACCGGCGAACTCGTCCGCAGCCGCAAGGACCTCGAGGCGGGTCTTAAGCAACAGGGCCTGAACGCGGCGCAATTGGAGGCCGAGCTGAAAGCGCGCGAGCCGAACATATTGCGCGACCGCGTGGACAACCTGCTCTTGGTTCAAAAGGCCAAGGAACTGGGGATCAGCGTGGATAGCGACGTTTCCAAGCGGCTCGCGGATATGCAGCGGCAGGGCAAGATCACGGACCGCGACAAGTTCCAGGAGATGGTGGCCCGCGAAACCGGTATGCCGTTCGAGGACTTCCGGCAGCAGATGCGCGATCAGTTGATGACCCAGCGGCTGATACAGCAGGAGGTCGGCTCCAAGATCACCGTTCCCCGGGCGGATCAGCAGAAGTACTACGACGAGCACAAGGACGAGTTCATCCGCAAGGACCGTGTTTTCCTGAGTCAGATCGCGGTTTCCACGGCGGGCAAGGACCCCAAAGAGATTCCGGTTCTCGAGAAGAAGGCGAAGGCCCTGGTGGAGCGTGCCCGCCAGGGGGAGAAATTCGATGCGCTGGCCCGCGACAATTCCGATGACCCGGATGCGGCTCAGACCGGGGGCGTACTTCCGGCCATCGACACCGCCGACCTGAACGCCCAGCTCAAGGAGATCGTTGCCAAGCAGGAGAAGGGCTACGTCACGGATCCGCTCCCGGTGCAAGGCGGTTTCCTGATTTTCAAGATCGAGGAGAAGCACACGGCGGGGCTGGCCTCCTTCGAAGAGGTTGAGAACGAGATCACTGGGGAAGCTGTGGGAGCCCCGCTTCGAAGCCGCCTCCCGGCCGTATCTCACCGACCTGCGCATGCAGGCGTTTCTCGAGATCCGCGAGGGCTACGTCGACTCGGGAGCGGCGCCGGGCAAGGATACGAAGTGGATGGACCCCGCCCAACTCAAGCCCGAGACCGTGACCAAGGAAGAGGTGGCCCTCAGAGTTCGCCGCAAACGCCTCCTCTGGTTGGCGCCCATCCCGGGAACCAAAACCAACGACACTTCGACGAGCGCTTCGAATTAGCAGATTGTTCACCCAGCCTCACCGGCGATAAATGAAATCCCCCTACGTCAATGAACTGCAGCCGAACCAGACGGTGACATCGGTCTTCCTGGTGCACGCCAAGGAAGTGCGGCAGAAGAAGAACGGCGATCCGTATCTGTCCCTGATTCTGGCCGACCGGACCGGCAGCCTGGACGCGAAGATGTGGGAGAACGTCGCCGAAGCGATGGACACCTTCGAGGCCGACGATTTCGTACAGGTGAAGGGGCTCCTGAATATCTACCAGAACCGCCCGCAGCTCACGCTTCACAAGATCCAGAAGCTCGCCGAGTCCGAAGTAGACCCAGGCGATTTCTATCCAGTCTCCGAGCGCCCCGTCGAGGAGATGGTTGCCGAGCTGCACGGGGTGGTCGCCGGAATCGGCAATCCGCACTTGAAGGCGCTGCTGGAATCGCTGTTGGGCGACGAGCGGGTGGCGTCGCTTTACCGGCGGGCGCCCGCCGCGAAGACCGTTCACCACGCCTGTCTGGGCGGCCTGCTGGAGCATGTCCTCTCGATGTGCGCGCTGTGCGATTTCACCGCGTCGCACTACAAGGGAATCGACCGGGACTTGCTGCTGGCCGGAGCGCTGCTGCACGACATCGGGAAGATCCACGAGCTGAGCTACGAACGCGGCTTCGGGTACACCACCGAGGGACAGCTTCTCGGGCACATCACGATTGGCATCCGCATGGTGGAGGAGAAGCTGCGGGCCTTGCCGGACTTCCCGCCGCAGTTGCGCGCACTGGTCGAGCACATGATTCTGAGCCACCACGGGCGCCTGGAGTTCGGCTCGCCCAAGGAACCCATGTTCCCGGAGGCGCAGTTGCTGCACCACCTGGACGACATGGATTCCAAGATGGAGTGCATGCGCTCCTTGCTCGCGCACGACCGGCAACTGGAAGGCGAATGGACGGGATTCAGCCAGCCGCTCGAGCGCAGTGTACTGAAGAGGCAGCGGTATCTGGAAGGCGGCCAGAAGCCGGCCGTCCCGGCTGCCCCGGCGCCGGCGCCGCAGGCAGCGCCGCAGCCGCCGCCTGCGAGAAGGCCAACCAACACCGCCTTCGGGGAGAAGTTGTTGGGCGCGTTGGGAGCGCCTCCGCCCCGCGAGGAGCGCTAGATGCGCCGGCCGGCTCCGCCCCGCGAGATTCCTCCTCCGTTGGAGCTCGAGTGTCTGAAGACGCTCTGGAAGATTGGCGAGGCCAGCGTGAAGGACGTGCGGGAAGATCTGGCGGTGAGCCGGGGTCTCGCCTACACCACCGTGATGACGCTGCTCGACAGGCTCACCCGCAAAGGGGCCGCCGCGCGCCGGAAGGTGGGCCGGCAATTCCTCTACTCGGCGGTGCTGCCGCGAGAAGCGGTCCGCAGGCTGGCAGTCGGGGAACTGGTGGAAGGACTCTTCGACGGATCGGCAGCGGACTTGGCCGCGTTCCTCGATGGGCGGGTGGAAGCACCGCCGGTCGCGGAGACCCGGCCCGCGGACGACGAGCTCGACACGGCCCTGCTGTAGTTCACCACCGCACGCCGCGCGACGTCAGTTCCCTCTCCAGTTGTTCCAGCGACTGGAACTGCACCGCGTCGATGCCCACCAGACGGGCGCCCTCGATGTTCTCCACGATGTCGTCGGTAAAGAAGATCTCCGCGGGAGCACAATGCGCCTGACGGATGGCCTCCTGGTAGATGCCGGGTTCCGGCTTGCGGAGACCGAGATCGAACGACAGCACGCAGTGGTCGAAGTGCCGCATGATGGGGTACTTCTCCGCGATCCAGCCATAGTGGATGGCGTCGGTGTTCGAGAGCAGCAGCAGCCGGTAGTTGGCGTGCAGGCCCGCCAGCATCTCGTCCGGGAGGATGGTCTCGGGGAGAAAGATGCTGCTCCACAGCTCCCGGAATTTCTCGAACGGCACGTTCATGTCGAGCACGCCGGAGAGGCGCTGGGCGAGTTCGCCGGGCTCCACCAGCCCGCGCTCGAAGGTGGTCGAACAGGCCGGTCTCCTTGATGCGGCTGCGGATCTCTTCGGGCGGGTAGGGGCTGAACTCGGCCAGCGCAGCGTAGCCGCGCTTCCAGTCAAACGGGATGACCACCTGGCCCAGGTCGAAGATGAGGGTGTGGATCGCCATCCCCTCAAGTTTCCCGGATCCAGACTACCGATGTGGGCGGACGCTGTGCCGGCCGAACCGCGCCATCGGCGCCTATCGGCAGCGCTCCCTCCAGCGGCGACTCCTTATCGCGGTTGGTGCGCGCATAGTTGGGGATCGCTAGCATTGGGCTGCCATCGGCGAACTTACCTTGGATCACCATGACTCCGCCCAGCAGGTCGCCTTTCCACTCGGCAGTCAGGGGAGCATTCGGGCTGAGGACCTTGTTGATGTCCTGATCCACCTGCTCGATGTTGTAGACCAGCGGGCCGTATCGCAGCGCCACCTTGTTACGCGTGGCTTCGATTTTGTCGATGCCGTGTACCCGCTGCACCTTCATCGGCAGCACCACGCTGACTTTGTCGCCGGCCTTCCACGCGCGCGTGATCACGGCGTAGCCTTTCTCGATCACCGGTTTCACCGGCTGGCCGTTCACCGCGATCGAAGTGATGCCGTTCGAGTTGGGCGTGTTCCGGTAGAGGCTGCTGACGCCGCGGTTCGGGCACTCTGATCCGTACGCTGAAATTCTTCGGCGTCTTCGGGTTCACCGTGAGGGCGAGTTTGCCGCTCCACGGATAATCGGTGGCCTGCACCATCTCGACATCCGTGCCCGCGACGTTCTCTAGCGTGATAGTGCTGCCCACGAAGAGGTTGACGTAGACGCCGTCCGCGCTCTTCGCATACACCCAGGTCGGCATCATCAGCAGGGTTCGCGGAATGTTGCCCACGCAGCACGGGCAGGTGTGCCACGGCGCCCGCCCCACGTTGGCATCCAGCGGATTGGTGTAGTAGAAGTTCTTCCCCGCCAGGTCCGTGCTGCCGAGCAGCGCGTTGTACATGGTCTCTTCGTAGAGATCGGCGTACTTCGCGTCGTGGTAGGCCAGGTTCAGCTTCCACTGGAAGAAAATCGCGCCGCAACTGGAGCACGATTCGCAATAGGCTCCGTTCCGCAGCGAGTAGTTCGGACCGAAGCCCTCGGAGGTTTCGCCGCTGCCCACCCCGCCGGTTACATAGTACTTCTTGTTGACCAGGTTGTCCCACAGCGATTTGACCGCGCTCTGGTAATCGGGATCGTGCGTTTCCACCGCGACGTCCGCCATTCCCGAGTAGTTGTACACCGCGCGCACGGCGTGCCCCACGGCCTCGTACTGTTGGATCACCGGCAGGTGACTCTGATCGTATTCCTGCCGCTCGCGATCGTTGCGTGCCGCGTTGTAGCGGCCGTCCAGCAGGAACTTGGCGAGCTCGACATACTTCGTTCCCTGCCCGCCTCCCTCCATGTCGTTCACGAAGCGGCCGAAGCGCACCAGCGCCTGCTCCATCTCCTGGTGCCCGTCGTACCAGGCCTTCTTCGGCGCCGGCCCCAGGTTGGCGCACCAGCAATCCGCCAGCTTCTTCGCCGCGTTGTACAGGCGGGCGTCCTTCTTGTTGGTCATCAGGTAATGGTTGATGGCCGATTCCAGAAAGTAGCCCGCGGTGTATCCTTCGTGATCGCCGCGCCGTTCCCAGTGCGCGAACGGGCCGGGATCGATGCCGCCTCGCCCGTTGACCCGCGGCAGCGTGAATGCCGTTTGCAGATATCCGTCGGGCTCCTGCGCGGCCAGGATTTTGGGAATCCAGTCCTCCAGCGTGGCCCGCATCTTCGCGTGCGCCTGGAGGATCTCGGGATCCCCTTGCGGATCGATCATCAGCGCGATGCTCATGGCCTCCACCGTCTGGTGCACCCAGGCGTTGGAGAACACGTAGCCCTTGTGCGCGCCGTGCGGCTCGCCGCGCAGCGCTTTCCCGGCTTCCACGAAGTTGTCGATTCCGCCGGGTCCCTGGGTCAGGTCGGTGCGGTTGATCTGGTCGATGCAGTGCGGAATCCAGCTCACCATGAGGGCCTTGGCGCGCGCGTTCCACAACGGGCTGTTGATCTTGAAATTCTTCGTGTAGACCGCGTCGAGCTGTTTCGCCGGGGGCGGCGTCTCCACCGACACGTTCAACGTGGAGGAGTCCTTGGATTGCCCGTTGTCCACCGTCAGGCGCAGCACGTAGGCCCCTGGCGTGGAGAACGTTGCCGTGGTGATGAGCGCCTTGGCATCGGCGAACTTGACGACGCCGGGCCCGGAATCCTTGGTCCAGAGCGCGGTCGGCGCGGGCCCCGCCGGCGCCGCGGGAGGCGGCGTGTTCTGTGGTGCGCGATTCTGATTCGACCGCGGCGGATCGCCATACCCGGCCCATCCGCGCAGATAGGTCTTCCCCGGCAGTATGGCGACGCGGTCGATGCCCGCGAGGCTCTTGAGGCCGGTCTCCGCCGCCCCGGCGCAGGAGAGGATCGCGCTGTGGAGCAGCGGGGCGATCAGAATCTGCCGGCGGTTCAGTTTGGTCGTCATCGAATCGCTCTTCACGGGGAGCACCTCCATGAATCTGATGCAGCGTCCCCCATTTTCCTCCACGCTCTTCCCGACTGCAAGAAACGGCGGGAGCGAGTGGGCCAGGCGGGTTGACCTGCCCGGAATTCAAAAAGTCCAAAAATGTGTCGATTTCTGTCGAGTTGTGTCGGGTGGACTGAGATTCATGCTCCTACAGTGATGCGCTGAATGCCGACGAACTCGAGTGTCTGTTCGGGCGCACCCGTCAATTCGAAACACAATTCGACGGCCTCGCGGATGCGTTGCGCGACCGCATCCAAAGATCTAGCCTGCGTATGACATCCGGGGAGTTGGGGGACAGAAGCGACGTAGCAGCCTTCTTCATCCCGTTCAATGACGACATCGAACTGGCGCAGCAATGGAAAGTCCTCGCCTCCCATCCTAGCCCGTCTTTCTCGCACCGTCCGAAGCGAGCAGCAGCGCGGGGCCGCCTGCCGAAAGATCGAAAGACTCCACAAAGTGTCGTGTTCTGTCGAGGTGTGGCGGGCAACCGGTCGCACCCACGCGTGGTCAAGAACGGACTGCCAACGATCGGATTTCGAGCCGTGGTTTCAAGGACTTCGCGGGAGCGATGGCCGTCAACTGTGGGGTGGGTGGATGACGGCTTTCAGCAATTGGGAGAAGGCCGGCATCTAAGCTGTAGCTTGATCCAGGTCACGCCGCGCTCGCCTTCAGTTCCTCACGAATGATGCGTCGCAGCGCATCCTCGAGCCGGGGCGCCTTTCCATCGAGGTATTCCCGAAGCGCGGCGTTGATGAGGGTCTGGTAGCCGCTCGCGCCTCCAGATTCTTCCGCCATTCGAAAGAAGCGATCCACAATATCCTGGTCGAGTCGAATCGTGATCCGGGTCTTACCCTCGGGCTCAGGCTCCGGCGGAAGAACTCTACCCCGCTTACCCTTGCTGAAATCGTATCGATCTTTCATCGTTCTGCCTCGTACTCCTCGCACTCGCTGGCTTCGGCAAGACGAACGGAAATAATCCGAATGTTCTCGCCACGCCATGTGTAGACCACCAAGAGCAAGCGGCCCGCAGCACCCATGCCAACCGTGACAAATCGCCGCTCGTCCAGATCGGATTCATCATCCGTGATCGTGATGGCATAGGGATCGTCAAAGACCGGAATCGCCTCGGGCATCCGGACGCCGTGCTTGCGGAAGTTGATGCCGGCTTTGCTCGCGTCATCCCACTCGAAGCCCACACCTATAGTGTACGCACGTTCTGTGCATACGTCAAAGGAGAGCCGTGGAGTCCACCGGAGTCCATCTTAATTTAACCGCGCCGCGGAGAACCGGAGTCCGACAGGCCGCTCCGGGCAGCATCCCGAATGACCGCCTGCCAGTACCGCGCCTTCTCCACATCGTGTCTCTGGCTCACTCCTGCTCCTCCTCGTGCCCGCGCACGCACTCCGAGCGCACATGCATCAACGCAAGAGAGTATGACCGCTTATCTCAAAACATTGAAGATGGGTTTGCCGGATGCACGCGACCCGGCGGCCTCTTCCAGCCGCCGGGAAGGAGTTGAACATGGCGCACACCGCTGCACCCTCTTCAGCCGCAGGACGACAATCCCAGAATGCGTGGACGGAGGGTATGCCTGGATATTAGCGAAATCCAGGTCCAACGTGATCAAGACACGCCCCTCTGCCCGGACGCCGCGGGCAAATGGCTGTATCGTCTGCTCCCGCTAAGTTCTCATCGGGCACTGTGTCTGCACCGAAGCCTGGGGCGTGCAGCAGCACATTCCGCGGGTAGGTTCTCGTCGATTTTGAGATTCAAGCGATCCGTTTTCCAGCGGCAGTGCGGCAGTGCCTTCACGCGTCAATTCAGCCGCGTAGGAGAGCGCAGCTTGGATATCGGTGTCCGTGAGAGTGGGGTAGCTTGTGAGGATCTCGTCCGGGTGCACGCCCGCAGCCAGGTTGTCGAGGATTACCGACACCATCACGCGCGTGCCGCGGATGCAAGCCTTGCCGTGGCAGACCGCCGGATTGATGCTGATTCGCTCCTGCCACTCAGCCATGAACCCATTCTATATCCACGCTGGCTGCCGCATATTGGTCCCGGGCGAAATGCTGCGTTGCCGGTGCGGGCTTGGGCGTGACAAGATGAGCCTTAGATTATGGCCTCGAAGCGAAAACCATGGCTGCTGGCGGCGGGCGTTTTTGTCTCCGCCGCGGCGGCCGCGAAGCTGCTGCTGCACCTTTACGCCGGCCGCCACTACGGCTACTTTGTGGACGAGTTGTACTACCTGGCATGCGCCGAGCACCTCGCGTGGGGCTACGTCGACCAGCCGCCGTTGATCGCTCTCATCACCTGGATCGCGCGCGCGACGCTCGGCGATTCCCTTCCCGCTCTCCATCTGCTGCCGGCGCTCGCCGGCGTGGGCAAGGTGATCCTCACGGGCCTGCTGGCCCGCGAATTGGGCGGCCGCCGGTTCGCCCAGGGATTGGCGGCGCTGTGCGTTCTGCTGGCGCCGGGCTTTCTGGCCCTGGACAACTGGCTTTCGATGAATCCCTTCGAGCCGCTCTTTTGGATGGGCTGCGCCTGGCTGGCGATCCGCATCATCAAGACGGGAAACCCGAAGCTCTGGCTGTGGTTCGGCGTGTTGGCGGGAATCGGTTTGCAGAACAAGTATTCCATGCTGATCTTCGGTTTCGGAATCGTGGCCGGGCTGCTGGCGACTCCCGAACGGCGTCATCTCCGCACGGCGTGGCTCTGGGCCGGCGGCCTGCTGGCATTCCTGATCTTCCTGCCCAACTTGATTTGGAACATCCAGCATTCGTTCCCGTTTCTGGAGTTGCAGCGCAACATTCATGCGCAGCGGGCGGAATGTCGATCTGACTCCGCTCCAGTTTCTGCTCCAGGAAATCCTCATGATGCATCCCCCAGCGGCGCCCATCTGGCTGGCGGGGTTGTGGTTTCTCTTTTTCCGACGCGATGGCAAGCCGTTTCGCGCTCTGGGCTGGGCTTTCCTCGTCACTGCCGCGCTGATCCTGGCGTTCAATCCGCGCATGTATTACCTGTTCCCGGCGTTTCCAATGCTTTTCGCCGCCGGCGCGGTGTTGTGGGAGTCGTGGCTCGACCGTCCCCGTCCGCAGTGGATCAAGCGCGCCTACGTCGCCCTGCTAATCGTGACGGGCGCGGTAATGGCCCCGATGGCGGCTCCGGTGCTGCCGGCGGCCACCTACATTCGGTACGCGGCGGCCTTGAATCAACAACAGCCCAGAATTGAAACCCACCGCCTCGGCCCGCTGCCCCAGTTGTATGCCGACCAGTTCGGATGGGAAGAGATGGTTGCCGAGGTGGCGCGCATCTATAACGCGCTACCTGCGGACGTGCGCGCGCGTACGGCGATCTTCGCACAGAACTACGGGCAGGCCGGCGCGGTGGATTTCTTCGGTCCAAAGTATGGCCTGCCCAAAGCCATTAGCGGACACCAGACGTACTTCCTGTGGGGGGCGCGCGATTACACCGGCGAAAGCGTGATCGTGATGGCGGACCAGCAGGAGCACCTGGAGACACTTTTTGCGCACGTGGAAAAGGCGGGCCATGTCGGGCATCCCTATTCGATGCCCTACCAGCACTTCGATGTATACTATTGCCGCGGACTGAAGCAGCCCTTGCAGGACGCTTGGCCCGGCCTGAAGAAATGGAGCTGAGGGGGTAGGGGACGCAGGCCGGCGCCCCGCTCATTTTTGGGTTTTCAGGATCTCGCGCGCGGCGTTGTGACCGGGAGCGCCGGTTACGCCGCCGCCGGGGTGGGTTCCGGAGCCGCACAGGAAGAGCCCGCGGATCGGTGCGCGATAACGCGCCCAGCCCGCCAGCGGCCTCATCACGAACATCTGGTCGAGGCTCATCTCGCCGTGGAAGATATTCCCGCCGGTAATCCCGTAAGTGCGCTCCATGTCGAGAGGCGTGAGTACCTGCCGGTGGAGAATCAAGGACCGGATGTTGGGAGCGTATTCCTCGATCAGGCCGATCACCCTGTCCGCGAACGGCTCGCGCAGCTCATCCCAGTTCGATTCGCGGAGGGTGTAGGGTGCGTACTGCAGGAAGATCCCCATGATGTGCCTGCCCGGCGGAGCGAGCGACGGATCGTAATTGGTCGGGATGGTAAGCTCCAGCATCGGCCGCTCGGAGGGGCGCCCGTACTTGGCGTCGTCCCAGGCCCGCTCGACGTACTCGATGGACGGGCAGATGTGCATCGTCGCGCGGTGCTGCGGCCCTGGAGTTCCCGGCAGCGCCGTGAAATCGGGCAGGCCGCCGAGCGCCAGGTTGATCTTGAGCGACGTCCCCTCCGAGCGGAACCGCCGCATGGCCGAAACGAACTCGGGCGGCAGGTCCTTCGCATCGAGGAGACGAAGAAAGGTGGTCGGAGGATCGATGCCCGACACCACGATGGCGGCCTCGATCTCCTCGCCTCCCGAGAGCACGACGCCGCGCACCGCTCCGTCGCGAACCAAAATCTTCTCGACCGCGGCGCCCGTGCGGACGACCGCGCCCCAGCGTTTGGCCGAAGCGGCGATGGCTTCCGAAATCATACCCATGCCGCCGCGCGCGAATCCCCACAATCCGCGCTTGCCGGACACGCCGCCCATGCAGTGGTGCATGAGGATGTAGGCTGTGCCGGGCGACCGCGGCCCGCCGTTCGCCCCGATCACGCCGTCGGTGGCCAGCGTGACCTTCAGTTCGTCGGATTCGAACCACTCATCCAGGAACTGCGCCGCGCTTTGCGTGAACAGCTTCACCAGCGCGGCCAGTTGCCCGCCGGCCAATTTGTTGATGCGCGCCGCCAGCACGAAATAGTCGAGTGCATCCCGCCAGCCGGCGGGCGGGAATTGCGGAGGCGTGACCAGGAGCAGCGACTCCACCACTTTCGCCAGGCGTTCCAGGTGCTCTTCGTAAGCCGGGTAGACTTCCGCGTCGCGCCGGGAGAACTTCGCGATCTCTTCGAGGGTCTTCTTGCGGTCCTGCCACATGAACATGTGGCGGCCGTCCGGGAAGGGCGAGAAGAACGCCGGGTCCTTGGCGTCCACTAGGTAACCGAAGCGCGCCAGTTCCAGATCGCGAACCACTTTCTCATGCATGAGGCTGGTAAGATAGGCCGCGGTTGAAACCCGAAAGCCCGGCCACACCTCCTCGGTAACGGCGCACCCGCCGACGAGTTCCCGGCGTTCGAGCACCAGGACCTTGCGGCCCGCGCGGGCCAGGTACGCGGCGGTCACCAACCCGTTATGGCCACCGCCTATGATGACGACATCGACTGGAATTCCCATTTGAGCCTCCAGGCACTATCGATCTTACCCTCCTTTGAAGAACGTCGACATGAGTGTCGACGCGGCATGCGTGGGCGCGTGCGCTACGGTGACGGCGGAAGCTCACAAGAGATGGTTCGGATTCCGAAGCGGGGCATGGCCAGGCGAATCTCATATCGACCGCCGGTGGAGCGTCGGACATTGAGTTGACGAATTCGGCGGCCGTCCAATTCCACAAGGAAGACGCGGGAGGGCCGGAAATCCAGCGAGACCGCGCGTTCCGCGGCATCCCCTTCCGCGTTGAACAGCCGGAACATCAGCCGCGGGCCGTCCATCAGGAGTGCGGAGACCTCGTATCCGTCTCCGCCGACCTGGATCACCGAACGTGACTGGCCCGCGCCGGCGGGGGGCTGGGCGTCCATCCACTGCGCCAGCAGAGGCTCGTTCCAGCAGCAACTCTCGCGCGAAAGGCTGGCCTCGTCCCAGGCACCGCCATGCGGCAAGACGGCGTAGCCGGTCTGCTGCGTTCCGCGGAGCGGGCACTTACCCCACCAGAATCCGCCTTCCCAGCCCCATCCCATCACGAGTCCCAGCGGGTGGTCGGGTCCGTGGGTATATGCCGTGGTGTGATCCGAGAAGACCGCGAGCCCCAGCTTCTGCCGCTCATCGAACACATCGACCCAGTTGACGATCATGTTGTGCTTGATTTCGTCCCACCGTTGAAAGTAGGTGTCCCGATGGCGACTGCGGCAGACGTCGAAGGCGGCGTTCTTGTAAATGGTCTGCTGGGGAAACGAAGTCGGGAATAGCGCCTGGAGTTTCCAGCGTCCATCGTGGTGGGACCTGCGCCGCTCGGTGCGGCGATCCTCCGGTTTGATGTCCCAGGGATCGCCGATCCAGGTGTCCTCGGGGTAGGTGAACCGCGCCGTGAAGTCGATTCTGCGCTGTCCCTGAACTAGTGCGACCGTAGATTGGAAGCGGCAGGAGCCCACCCGGCCGGAGATCTGCGCCTTCACCCGAACCGGCCCTCGCTCGAGGATCGTGACGCTCGCCGGGTTCTCGACGTTGCTGCACCATTTCTTCTCCGTGATGAAGTAGCCGCGGTATTCGTTGAAAAGGTGAGGGGAGGAGGAGTCGAAGAACTCCCGTTGCAACTCTTTCTGGAACACGCTAGTGACGGCGCCGCCGCGCGCGGGATCGATTCGGATGCGGTACAAGTCCGTTTCCAGGATGGTGGAGCCGTCGGATTGCCGGTCTGCGCTTGCGCCGGTGAACGCGGCTGGTGGCGAGTCGTCGTAAACGGGTTGGACGCGGAACGAACTGAAGCCGGTGGCGGGGACGCGCGCCCGGAACAGGACGGCTGCCGCATTCAAGCTCTCGCCCGGGGAATAAGCCGGGAGGCCGAGCGGGACGCCAACCTCGTTGCGCACCTGGGACGATGGCTTGTTGGCTGAGGAAGGGGTGTACCTGCGCGATTGCAGGAACTGGCAGGGAAGCTCCCGGCCATCGGAGTCGAAGACACGCGCCCTGCGGGTTCCCGGGTCCGAGGCCCAACTCACCTGCGCGATTTCCAACCGCTCCGTCGCCGAGGTGTTGAACACGCGGAACCATTGCTCCGCCAGTGGCACCCCGCCCGGTTGCGCCTGGCCGCGGGAGAGCGCTTCCGCGGCGGCCGCGATGATCTCGCCGCAAATCTCTTCGGCGTCCAGGGTTTGGTAAGCGACCTGGAACGCCCATGCTTCCCTCCCTGTGCGGGTCGTCGCAGTGATCCAGGCATCGTGATGCTGGGCCCACATCAATTGATCCCACGCTCGCCGGAGTTGGTCCGCGGGGAAGACTGCGTTACGGAGGAGTGACGCGAGCGAGGCCATCTTCTCCGCGGTGAGCAGGCGATTCTCAGCGGAGCGCACCTGCTGCGCCAGGGTTTGCAGTGTCCGTTCGCCCCAAGGCAGGGTCGTGAGGATGTCCTCCTGGCTGAAGCGCCACTGCTGCTTTGGCTTATCCGCCACCGTCGCCATGTACTCGCGCCAGGTAACGAATCGGAGGTGGTCTCCTCTTACCTTCGGCCTGGCCGCCCATCCGAGATCCTGGTAGCAGTTGCCGGCGGGATGCGCGATCCCGTTCGCGACGCACTTTCGCGCGAACTCGACGGATCCGGTCACGGACTCGGTTTCCCAAGTCTGGCGCAAGTCCTCGCAGGCGTACCGCGGCACGGCCGGGATGGAGGAGCCGTCCGGACCCAGCCACTCGAAGACTTCAGCGTCGTAGCCCGCTGTGTATCCGCCCCAAGCCGTTCCGGGGTTTTTCAGCACAGCGGCATTGAAGCCGAGGGAGCGCAGAATCTGGGGGAGGCAACTGGACCAACAGGGTTCCTGCACCGCGTAGATGTCGACAACGGTTTCCGGGAAATGCTCGCGGAGGATTTCGCGTCCTCGAAGCAGTTGCCTGATATTGCTCTCGCCGCCAAGGGCCCAGCCGAACGGCTGCGAAAAGGTACCGTTGACGATCTCGAGCCTGGCGTCGAGCGGCTTCCGCTGCAGCATCCGGCGGAACTCCTGGTACGCCTGAGGGTCCCCCCTGCGCAGACCGTCCCACGACGCGGGCTCAATGTCCAGGCTGAGTTTCCACTGCGGATTCGCGCGGAGGGCGTTGAGCACGTCGCGCCACGCACCCGCCGGCATGTGACCACGGCTCCCGCCGTGATATCCGTCGATGTAGTACAGCGCCGGGGTGCTGCTTGCACCGATGGTTTGACTGCGCGCCCGCTGCGGGAGGCTGAGAGCGGCGCCCGCGGCTAAGGTCCTGGCGAAGTCGCGGCGGTTCACGATTGCCCCATGAGAATCGGATGATGCCACATCGACCGCGGCGGCGTAAAGTGCCATAGCGATGGGTGTGGCGACCGCTCCTCCCAACCGGCCTCCTCGGGTATAATCGTTCCGATTGGAGGCGTCTTCCCATGGCAAGCAAGACTGATACGGTGCGACGGCGTGCATTTCTTGGGACTGTCACGGCAAGCGGCGGCGCCGCATGCCTGCCGGCGCTCGCCGCCGAGACGCCGAAACTGCTCACTGAGAATGACCGCATCGACGTCGGCGGTAAGGGCAAGGAGGTGATCGACAAAGCATATCGATTGGGCCGCGAGTACATGGAGAAGTACGGCAACTGCGCGCAGTCCTCGCTGGCCGCGATTCAGGACAGCGTACCCTTCGTTCCCAAAGACGAGTCGATCTTCCTGGCCGGCACGCCGTTGAGCGGCGGCGCCACGCGCACCCGGAACGCAAGTTGCGGCGCGTTCACTGGCTGCGGCTTGGCAATCGGCAGCGTCTGTGGCCGGAGCAGGGCCAATTTCGCGGGCAAGGCTCCGTTGGCCGGACAGATTCTGCTACAAGTCCACGACAACTTCGTTTCAACCTACGGCAACGTCATCTGCAACGACATCCGGACAAAAGTAGAGGGCAAGTGCGGTGACGTTGTGGGCAAGGCGGCGGCCTGGTGCGCCGAGGCGCTTCTCAAGCAGTTCACGAACTACAAGGCTTGAGCGGCAGGCGGGTGCGTCATCCCCAGCAGCAACGGGTCGCAATTGAGTCCCCGGGGGAGCTAACCTTGATCTCATGGGAAAAGTACTGGCTGGCTTGATCCTGGTCGCGGCATCCCTGATTGCAGCAGATGTCAGCGGGACTTGGAACGCAAACGTCGAAACCGACGCCGGAAGCGGAACACCCGTCTTCGTCCTGAAGCAGAGCGGCGAGAAGCTCAGTGGCACTTACAGCGGCGTCCTCGGGGAGGCGAAGGTGAGCGGATCCGTGAAGGGCACGGACGTGGTCATCGAGTTGGAGGTGCAGGAGATGAAGATTCTCTATACCGGAAAGCTCGACGCCGCCGGGCAGACCATGAAGGGCAAAGTGGACCTGGCGGGTATGGCCAGCGGGACTTTCACTGCTGTGAAGAAATAGCCGGCCCACACGGATTGCGGTGGTGTAGAAGATGCGCACAGGCTGAAGGCTACGCCACGCCGCGCAGGCTAAAGCCTACGCCACGCGTGCTAGCATGGGGAGTTGTCAGGCTCTGGGCTCTGTGCAATTTGCGGCCGCAAACCCCGCCAGGTCCGGAAGGAAGCAACGGTAGCGGTTTAGCAGGTGTGCCGCGGAGTACCCGGGGCCTGGCAATACTTCGACGCACCGGCCCGCATGTATCAGGTCATCGCCAGAAAATACCGGCCTCAAACGTTCTCGGAACTGGTCAGCCAGGAGCACGTCCGGACCACCATCGAGAACGCCATCGCGCAGAACCGCATCGCGCACGGCTACATTTTTTCGGGGCAGCGCGGCACCGGGAAAACCACCGTGGCCCGCATTCTGGCGCTCTGTCTCAATTGCGTCGAAGGGCCCACGGCCACGCCCTGCGGGCACTGTTCGAGCTGCCTGGAGATCGCCGGCGGCAACTCGCCGGATGTCATCGAAATCGACGCCGCCAGCAACCGCGGCATCAACGAGATGCGCGAACTGCGGGAGAACGTGCGCTACCGGCCCGCGCGCGACCGCTACAAGGTGTTCATCGTCGACGAGGCGCACCAGATCACCAGCGAGGCTTTCAACGCCTTGCTGAAGACGCTGGAGGAGCCCCCGGAGTGGGTCGTTTTCGTCCTGTGCACCACCGAGGCGCACAAGATTCCCGCGACCATCTCGTCGCGCTGCCAGCACTTCAATTTCCGGTCGGTGGCGTTCGAGGACGTGGTCGCGCTGATGGAGCGGATCTGCGCCCAGGAGGGAATCCAGGCGGACGCCGAGTCGCTGGCGGTGCTGGCCCAGGCCGGCGACGGCAGCGTCCGGGATTCGCTCTCGGCGCTCGATCAGGCGATCGCCTGCTGCGGGATGGAGTTGAAGGCAGCCGAGGTGCGCGGCCTGCTGGGGGCCTTCTCGCTCGATTCGCTGCACCAGGTGACGCAGGCGCTCACGGCGTCCGACTCGCGCGGCATGCTCGAGATGGTGGCGGACCTGGAGCGCAATGGCCACAACTTGCAGCACTTCTGCCGCGAGCTGGCGCGTTACTTCCGAAACCTGCTGGTGGCCAAGCTGGCCGGGCGGGACACGCGCCTGATCGCCGCGTCTCCCACCGAACGCACTCGCCTGGGGGAGATCGCGGAATCCTTCAGCGAACAGGACCTGACGCGCTACCTGCAGATCACCCTGGATCTGTACGGCGATTTGCAGAGATCGACGCAGCCGAGGCTGCACACCGAGCTCGGGCTGCTGCGCATGATCGAAGCGGGCCGGCTGATGCCGATCGAAGAAGCGCTGGCGAAGCTGGCGGGAGGTTCCACGCCGCCCGCTCCGCCTGCTGACGCCACGCGGCCGTTCGGAGCCGCCGCCGGCAAAGACCGCCGCCGCCAATGTCCCGGAAGGCGGCTGGCAGGGGAAGTTGCACGGGGCGCTGATGGAACTGGGTCAGAAGTTTACGGCCGATGCCGTGGCGCACTCCCGCGTAATCGAGACGGAGGGAACGCTGCGCTTCGAAACCCCCAAGGAGTTCAAACTCTCGATGCGGGAGGCGGACCTGCGGAAGGCGCTCGAACAGGTTGGAGGCGGCTCGTTGAAGGTACAGATCTCCTTCGTGGAGTCCGGCCCGGCGCGGGGAAGAGCCCGGCGGCTGGCGAGCCCTCGATCCGGGGAGATCAGGCGACCACCGGCCGTGCGCTGGCCCACCCGGAGGTGCAGCGGTTTCAGGAGACGTTCGGAGGGCAGGTCCGGGCGGTCAGGAATTTGAAAGAATAGACGCGGAAGGGAGCCCACATGAAACTACCCGGCAACATGCAGTCGATCATGAAGCAGGCCCAGCAGATGCAGGACCGCCTCAAAGAGGAAATCAACCAGATTCGCGTGGAGGCCACGGCGGGCGGCGGAATGGTGACGGTGAAGATGGACGGGCAGAAGAACCTGCTCGGCGTGAAGATCGATCCGGAAGTTGCCGGCGACGTCGAGATGCTGCAAGACCTGGTGCTGGCCGCGTCGAACGAAGCCACGAAGAAGGTGGACGAGGCCGTGCAGCAGAAGACCAGTGGAATTCTGGGCGGGATGGGGCTCCCGCCGGGCCTCTTCTAATCTATGCCTGACTTCGCCGAACCGCTCACGCGGCTGATTCAGGAATTCAAACGGCTCCCCGGCATCGGGCAGAAGTCGGCCCAACGGCTGGCGTTTCATGTTCTGCGCAGTTCGCAGGAAGATGCGGACCGACTGGTGGCCGCGGTGCAGGATGTGAAGACCAAGCTGGGGCTGTGCGAAGTCTGCAACAACATCAGCGACGGCGAGCAGTGCCCGTTTTGCCGCGACACGAATCGCGACCGCTCGGTGTTGTGCGTGGTGGAGGAGCCTCACGACATCCTCCCGATCGAGACCACGCGGCAGTTTCAAGGGCTGTACCATGTGCTGCACGGCGCCATCTCTCCGCTGCGCGGCATTGGGCCGGATCAGTTGCGGATCCAGAACCTGCTCACGCGGTTGGAGAGCGATGAGGTCCGCGAGATCATCCTGGCCACCAATCCCAACGTGGAGGGAGAGGCGACGGCGGCCTATCTTTCGCGGCTCTTGAAACCGCTGGGGGTGAAGGTGACCCGCATCGGGATGGGGATTCCCGTCGGCAGCGACCTGGAGTTTGCCGACGAGGTCACCATGATGAAGTCGCTGGAGAACCGGCGGGAGTTGTAGCGGACAGGCGGAACCGCCTGTCCTACTCAGTGCGGGTGGGCGTCTTCCATGTAGGTGTAGCCCTGGAGGCCGTCCTCGTAGAAGCGCAGCAGGCGGCCGGACTCCTCGTAGCCGATGCGGCCCTCGCGCACCGCGGTCTCGACGTCCCGCCGGAAGCTGGCCAGCAGGTTGTCCGCGCTGAACTCCACGTAATCCAGCACCTCACGCACGGTGTCGCCTTTGATGAGGGTATCGAGAACCACGTCGCCGTTCTCGTTCAGGCTGACGTGGACGGCATTGGTGTCCCCGAACAGGTTATGTAGATCGCCCAGAATTTCCTGGTAGGCGCCCACCAGAAATGCGGCCAGATAGTAGGGCTCGCCGTTGAACGGGTGCAGGGGCAGCGTGCGCTTCACGTCGCGGCGGTCGATGAACTGGTCGATCTTCCCGTCCGAGTCGCAGGTAATGTCCCCCACCACGGCGTTCCGGGTGGGCTTGACGTCGAGCCGGTGGATCGGCAGGACCGGGAAGAGTTGCTTGACGGCCCAACTGTCGGGCAGGCTCTGGAAGAGCGAGAAGTTGCCGAAGTAGGTGTCCGCCAGCATGGCGTCCAGGGGCTCCAGCTCCTCGGGGAACACGTCCAGATCCTTGGCCATTTTCTGCACGCGGCGGCAGATGGCCCAGTAAGTGTTTTCGGCGAGACAGCGCTGCTGGAGCGGCAGGTAGCCGAGGCTGAACAGGTTTAGCGCGGCGTCCAGGGCCTGCTGCGCGTCGTGGTAGCCCTCGAGCAGGTTCTTCGAGCCGAGCGAGCGATAGGTCTCGAGCAGATCCACCAGCGGCTGCTCAGCGTCCTCGGGCAGCTCGCGCGGGACCTCCTCCTCGCCGAATCCGCTGACTCCCAGGACATTGAACACGAGCACGCTGTGGAAGGCGGTCACCGCGCGGCCGCTCTCGGTAACGATAGTCGGATGGCCGACCTCGCCCTCGTCGCAGACGTTCTGGATGTGGTAGACGAGGTCGTTGGCGTACTCCTGCAGGGTGTAGTTGACGCTCGATTCGAAGTCCGTCTGCGAGCCGTCGTAGTCGATGCCCAAGCCGCCGCCGACGTCCATGTAACGCAGACCGGCGCCGCTCCTCTTCAGCTCGACGTAGATGCGGGCGGCCTCGATGACGGCGCCCTTGATCTGCCGGATGTTGGTGATCTGGCTGCCCAGGTGGAAATGCAGCAGCTCGAGGCAGTCGGCCATGTCGTAGGCCTTCAACTGATCGAGCGCCCGCTGGGCCTCGGTGGCGGTCAAGCCGAACTTCGATCGGTAGCCACCGGAGCTGCGCCAGCGGCCGGAGCCGCGGCTGGCCAGCTTGAGACGCACGCCGATCGTCGGGCGCACGCCGACGCGCCGCGCGTGTTCCACAATGCGGTCCAACTCCGTGTACTTCTCGACCACGGGGATGATGTGCCGGCCGATCTTCTTGGCGAGCATCACCATCTCGATGTACTCGTCGTCCTTGAAGCCGTTGCAGATGATGGGAGTCTCGTTGTCGGCGATGGCGAGCACGGTCGAGCAACTCAGGCTTGGAGCCGGCTTCCAGACCGAACTTGAAGGGCCGGCCGAACTGGAAGACTTCCTCCACCACCTGCCGCTGCTGATTGACCTTGATAGGGTAGGCGCAGCAATAGCCGCCCTGGTAGCCGTGCTCGGTGATGGCGCCCTGGAAGGCCTCGTGGATTTCCTGAAGCCGGTGCTTGAGGATCTCGGCGAAGCGGATCAGGATGGGCATGGAGATGCCGCGGAGCAACAGCGTGTCGACGAGTTCCTTCAGATCGATGGCGCGGGCCGGTTCCTTGGTGGGGTGGACCAGGATGTGACCTTGCGGGCCGACCGAGAAATAGCCCTTGCCCCAACGGGCGACGTCGTACAACTCCGACGCGTCCGTTACGGTCCAGCGCTCGGCGGGCTCGCGGACCAGGGGCCCCTCGGAAAGCTTTGGGTTCAACTCACCTCCATAAGACTCAAGTGTCCCCCGAAACGAGTGGATCGGCAAGCGGAAACCGCAATTTCTTGCCGAGCCACTTGCCGCGGGCACGTGGCGCGGTTTACTGTGGACAGGTTGAGGACGGAATCCTGTGAGCGAGAAACCAAGCATGCTGGTGGCGGTCCTGATGGGCAGCAAGTCGGATTGGGAGACGATGCGGCACGCCTCGGAGACGCTCGACAAGTTCGGCGTGGCGCACGAGTGCCGGGTGCTGTCGGCGCACCGCACGCCCGCGGCGACGGCGGAGTATGTTTCCAAGGCCGAAGAGCACGGCTTCGAGGTGATCATCGCGGCGGCGGGCGGCGCGGCGCATCTGGCGGGCGTGGCGGCCGCGCACACGGTACTGCCGGTGTTGGGGGTGCCCATCGAAAGCGCTTCGCTCAAGGGCCTGGATTCGCTGCTCTCGACGGTGCAGATGCCCGCCGGGATCCCCGTGGGGACGCTCGGCATCGGAAAACCGGGCGCCATCAATGCGGCGCTGCTGGCGGTGGCCGTGCTGGGCACCTCACGGCCGGACCTGCGCGCCAAGCTGCACGCCTACCGCGCAGGAACAGGCCCGCACGATCCTGGACACTACCCTGCCGTAGGGCTGACGGGGGGGCAGCCTTGCGAGTTCCTGCTGGTTTTCGTAACGACGGTTTGAATCTGCTTGTCGATCGCGTCGCGGATGTGCTTTCGGCAGCAGGTCCTTCTGAGCGAGCGCCTTCCAGCCCTCCGCCGTGCGGTCCAACGTTTCGCGCACGATGTCCCATACAGGCTTCATGGGAAGTCTCGCGGTGTCGGTAAAGCGCCGCACCCGATCGAGCGTGATCTCGTCAAGCGCGCGGCTGCCGCCAAAGCTGAGTGCCAGCTTGTCATCCGTGATGTAGGGCACGGTCGCGACGAAATCATACGCCGGGGACAGAACCGGCTTGCGGTCATCCGGGTACAATAGCGACCAGTTCTTCAGGTGCATGTCGCCGTTGCCGATCAGCACCGAAAACACGAGGCGGCGCATGAATTCGTACGTGCCCATCTCGCCCGTTTCCGCCCATAGGACCCCGGCGATGTTGGCGTAGCTGCGCGAACCGTATTTGTCGTCCGGAAACAGGCCGAACACCTGCGCGAAATCCTCCATGTGAATCCGGCGGCCCCCGGCGGCACGATCGAAGCGTTCGACGGCGAGGGCCTGCCCTGCCATGCGCGACGCGCCCGGCGGCAGGCCTTGAATATCGGCAACGCGAACTAGACGGATCGCGGGAACCTGGATGCCGATGGCCCGCGCCAGCTCCAGCATGACGAATTCGTTTTCAGGGACGGCGGGAAACTGCGTGGAGGGCAACTTAACGATCCATGATCCTCCAACGCCGTGCGCCGGGATGGTCAGGCCGCCCGAAGCCTCCATGACGGCGGAGAACTTCAGTTGCACGCCTGCCAACGAGAAACGCAGGACGCCCTGGTTCTGTCGCCGATCCTCCTCATGGCAAGGCTGCTCGTCACCGCGCCCGCCCGCGTCCATCGGCGTCACCGTGACCGCGCCGGCGACATCCCCACCCAGCACGGCCAGGAGAAAGAACTCCCGTTCCGGCTTCACTCCCGCCTTCTCAGCCAGATACGTCCGCAGGTGTCCCTCTGGCAGCAGGTTGGAGAAGAACGGCGGCAGACGGCGGCTCACCGGGCGGATCGCTGTAACCAGCCCGCCTGTCTGTCCCTTGAACGACAGGCTCAGCGTCGGACGGTTCGGATCGTCGACGTAATCCTGCTCGAAGGCGAAGAGATGCCGATCACCAACCAGCCGGTTGATGATGCCGATCCGCCGGCCATGCAGGTATACGGCCAGCGCCCTGACCTTCTCCAGTTCAGGATTCATGGCGCTCCCCGGATTCATCCGTGGCGTACAGTGGACGTTCACCTTCGCCGGTTGTGCGGTTGTCCGGATGACGATCGTCGCGGATCATGCCTTGCGCGGCGGGAACCAACGATCGCGGAACCAGCAGCAGGTCGTAGCCTAGCACTCGTACCAGATCGAGAAGCGTGTCAAAACGCGGAACGACCTTGCCGCTCTCGATGCCGGAGATGTGCATCTGGGGCAGTCCCACGCGACGTCCCAATTCAGCCTGACTCCATCCTCGGATTCGCCGCGCCTTTTTCAAGTCTTGGCGCATGACCACTGGCAAACCGCGCAGGCGGATTGACTCCATATGTTATAGCATATCATAAACAATAATGCATATGCTTTAGCATATTTGTCCTTGGTCTGGCCTTGGATGTTGAGGCGTCTAGAACTCGTAGCGCAGGCCGAACTGCATCACCCTCGGGTTGGTCAGGACGTCGGAGTACTTTCCGAAGCTGCCGCTGATGGTCAGGAAGTTGGAGATCGACAATGGGTCGAACCGCACGGTATTGGTGAGGTTGAAAACCTCCCAGCGGAATTGCAGGCTGTGGCTCTCCGCGTAGGGCAGGGTGAAGCGCTTGCTCAGGCTGCCGTCCACCGCGAAGTAACCGTCTCCGCGCAAGGTGTTGCGGACGCCCGACTCACCGGGGAGCGTGAACGCATAGGAATCCATGGCCTTCTGCGGATCCGCGAAGATGTTCGGGCCGGGGTTTCCGGAGATGGCGGGCGCATCCTTGAACGAGCCCATCTGGGTCTGGAGCGGCCCCGTGGGCGTTCCGTAGGCGGCCAGGTTCCATCCGGTAGGCCAGGCGCGGCCATTGTAGACATAGGCCGGCAGCGCGCTGGTCCAGCGCCACACGCCGGCAAGCTGCCAGCCTCCGATTACCGCGTCCAAGCCCTTCCCGATGCCGCCGGCCCACCTTCTGTTCCGGCCGACCGGCACCTCGAAGATGCCGTTCATGTTGAACTGGTGACGCATGTCGAAGTCGGAGACGGAGATGTTCTGCCGCGGCATCCACGCGTTGATGATGAAACCGGTAAGGTTCCATTCAGCGTCGCGCTCCACGCCGGAGCCCCAATCGATCGATTTGGAGAGCGTGTAGTTGATGTCGAACTGGTTGCCGCCGCTGAAGCGCTTGCGGGCGGTCCACTGCATGGCGTGATAGCTGGCCCCTCCGATGGAACGCCAGATGCTAAGGGCCGAGTACTGGTTATGGAACATGGAGTAAGGACCCAGCACGCTGCACGCCGGGTAGCAGAAGACGTCCATCGCGAGGAGAGCTCCGGTGTAGTCCGGCGCCACGTCCCTGTAGAGCATGTAGGCCTGCTGCGTGGCGCTGTAGCCATCCCCCGCGGCATCCGGCCACAGGTTCTCCCAGAAGGGCAGATTGGCGACGTTCTCCACAGGGGTGTCCGATCGGGCCTGCCGCGCCAGCGCCTGGGCCGCCTGGAAGTAAGTCTGGCCGCTCTTCGGGTCGGTCAGGTTGGTGGGCGTCGCCACGTCCACGCTGGTCAGCAACCGGCGGGACAGGCGCCCGACATAGGAAGCTTCCACGAAGATGCCGTGGTCGAACTCGCGGCCGATGGAAAAATTCAAGTTGATGCTATACGGCGGCTTCAGCTTGTCGTCGATGGCATTGGCGATTTGGAAGGCGTCGGCCGGTGGCACCTGCGGGAAACCGGGGGCCGAAGGGGCCACAATGAGTGACTGGGGGAAGTTACTGAAACCCGTGTAGCGCGGCGTCTCAGCCAGCGTCAACGTACCGGAGGGATTCTGGAGCGTCGAGGAGAAGCCCAATTGCTGGCTATCGAAGCTGCGGATGATCCCCTGGCCATAGACGTCGTACAGGATACCAGCGCCCGCGCGGAAGGTGGTCTCTGCCCTCCCCGCCGAACAGCCACTTGCGCCAGCCGCTCGCGCCGCGCGGCGTGTAGGCGATGGCCAACCGGGGGGCGAAGTTCTTCTTGTGGTAGGGGTAGAGGCCCTGGCCGCCCTGGTCCGATTTGCGGATGAAGCTGAGGTCGCCGGCTTCCGCTTGCGACTTGCCGGCAGCGGCCAGCGCGCCGCGTTGCGCAAACCAGTCGCCCAGGCTGGGGAGGATGGTGGTCTGGTAGCCCTGTTGCTCGTAAACCGGGGGAGTCAGGGACCAGCGCAATCCCGCGGTGACGGTCAGGCCGCGAGTGACGTTCCAGGTGTCCTGGGCGTAAAGCTCAAACTCGTTTGCGGCGAACTTGCGGGTCTGCGGCGCTCCGATGGCCAGGGGGTTTCCTTTGAGGTCGTAGTTGTACTGGGCATTGACCTCCGAGACGCCGCCCATGACCGCGAGCACCGCCTCGCTGTAGGAGTTGCTGAAGCTGTCACTCAGATCCGTTACCGGCGTGCGTAACTCGAGCCCCGTCTCTTGCAGCCAGGCGGAGTTGGTGCTGCCAGCGAAGTAGGAATTCTGATAGTCCAGTCGGTTGTTGCGGATGGTCCGAACGACGCCGCCGAACTTCAGGTTGTGCGAGCCCTTGATCCAGGTAAGGTCCTCGCTGAACTGGTGCACGGGAAGAACCCGCGAGATGCCTCGCGTGGTGGCGATGGGCGGGTCCAGGTCGCGGTGAATCTGAATGTAGCTCACGTCGAGCGCACCGGTATCCTGCACGCCCTGGCGTGTGAAACCGTAGCGCGCCGTGGAAATCAGGTTGGGCCGCAGCACGGCATTGTGGCCGACAGCCAGCCCCTTGCTGTTGTTGAGATTCACTTTCGCCGGCGGCTGGCCGGGAAACTGGGGCATCTCGTTCGAGTGATCGTTCTGGAGATTCCCCCGCACGAAGACGGCGTGTCTGGCGCCGGGGTCCAGGTAACCGTCGATCTTGGCGATGTAAGTGTTCCAGCGCAGCCCGATGGGCGCCTTGAAGCGAAAACCGCGGGTCGTGAGGCCATCTCCCAACTCGTCGGAGTTCGGCAAGGGGTAGGACTGCAGGACCGCAAGTGCCGCCTGGTTCACGCCGAGTCCCAGCGGGTCGATCCTGGTGCGGATATCGTTGGCGCTCAATACCGACACGCCGCCGCTGGTGTTGCGGTACTGCACGATCCCCTGCCGCAGGGTCTCCGAGGGGACCGTGCGCACCACGCTGTCCTCTCGCGCGTCGCGCCGTCCCTCGTAGTTGGCGAAGAAGAACAGCCGGTTGGGGACGATGCGCCCGCCGGCGGACGCGCCGAAGACATTGCGCAGGAGCTTGGGCTTCTCGACGCCGCCCTTTGGGTTGGCCGCGTCGCCCGGGACCGCGTTGTTGAAGAAGCTGTTGGCGGAGGTCAACGTGTTGCGGTGATATTCGTAGAGCGAGCCGTGAAAGGTGTTCGTGCCGCTTTTCGTGTTCATGGCGATCTGCGCGCCGCTCGAGCGGCCCAGGTCGGCGGTTGGGTTCACGGTGGTCACTCGGAATTCCTGGATGGAGTCCAGGGTGGCGCGCAGAACGCTGCTGAAGGCGTAGCGGTTCTGCTGGTCGTTGACGTCGATGCCGTCGAGGGTGACGTTGGCCTGATCGCTGCGGCTGCCTCCTACGGAACCATTGCGCCCGTCGTTGGCCAGCGTGTCGGTGTTCCCGATGAAGGTGACGCCGGGTTGCAGCGAGAGCAGTTGCGCTACGTTGCGGGCTTCGAAGGGCAACTCCAGAATAGGCCGCGTCCCGAAGGCATTGCCGATGGAGGCGTCCGTGGTATTGAGCTGGGCCGCTTCCGCCGACACGGATACGGATTCCGTGACTGCGCCGAGCTTCTCGAACCTCACGTTGATGGTGGACGGGGTATTCACCAGCAGCCGGACGTTGTCGAGAACGACGTCGGTGAATCCGGCAGCGTGGGCGCGCAGCCGGTATTCGCCTGGGGAAACCTGGGCCAAGGTGTAGCGACCGGCCTCGTCGGAGGTTGCGCTTCGCTGCACGCCCTGGGAAACGTTCTCCAGAGCTATAGAAGCGCCTGGAATCACCGCGCCGGACGGGTCGGAGACCGTCCCTGTGAGGGATGTTAGCGATTGAGCGGTGAGGCAGAGTGCGTAAGTCGCCAGCAGCACCGCGAGATAGGTGATTCGCTTCGCCATAAATAAAACAGCGCTCCTCGGTAGTTTTTGCGGCAGCAGAAACCGCAGTTTCACTAGTATTGAACTAGGAAAGTGCCCTGCCGTCAATGGCTTGCCAGGGGCATGGCGAGGAATGGCGAAGCTTGGCGTGCGATGGCGTGGCAGCCTTACGCGGTACCCTCGGGCTTTGCCGCGGAAGCCTTGTTCGAGGCCCGGCCGGCGTCGGCGGCATCCGCCGGAGGAAGCAGCAGCCCTTGGAGGAGCCGGTTGGAGGGAAGAGAAGTCTCCACAAACTCCACCCCAATCGCCGAGATCTCATACTCGGCGTTTTCCGCAGGCCGCAACAGTTGCTTCTCCTTCAGATACCAGACCGTGAACACCAGATGCTCGCGAGGGATTGTCATCAGGTTTTCAAAGTCCAACAAGGAGAGGCCCGGCCTGTCGGGATTGATCCGGCGGCGGTTGTATAGCAGGCTGAGAATTCCCAACCGCCGGTTCGTCTCCACGTCGATCCCGACGATAAAGTCCTTAAGTTCGAAGATCGGCATTGGCCCGGTCTGCCGAAGACTGTACTCGGCGTCGTAGGCCGCTCGCTTGACGGGGTCGGTCAACGTGTCATGAGCCTTTTGGAGCAGTAGGAATTTCCGGAGATCGCCGGTTTGGGTGTTGTCAGGGTGGTAGCGCGCAGCCAGGAGACGGTAGATACGTTGGAGCGTATCCGCCTCTGCCGTCGGGCTGACCTGCATTAAGACGTAGAGGTCCGTGAACTCTTCCGCGGCTGCGTCCCGAGGAGGCCTGTTGTTGGCTCCGTGGAACTCCAAACCGATAAGATATTTGGATTTCCGCTGCTGGCAGTGGCGGATGAGAGCCATGCCTTTGAAGCCAAACCCCTCCGCATCCATCTGCACATAGGAGCCCACGGCTATCGGTACCGGCGATTCGACCATCACGCCGGACTCCGAGAGGTCGACCCCCTGGACGTTGCAGAGTCTGGCGCTGTCCGTGATCTATCTTGCCAAGAGATGGAGGGCACTTCGGAACCCTTCTCTTGCGCTGCTCCATAATCTCGCTCATTCCCTTTTCTTTTGCGCACAGAGTGCCTGCGGCACTCCGGGGCACTGAACTAGCATAGGGTACCGCTTCGGCGAGGTGCTTGGCCAAATTGAAGCTGCCCCGGGAAGGCGGCATCGATTTTGCGCTCGCTCTGGACCGCGGGGCCCCTGGCAAGGCGGCTGGGCGCCTACGGCGCAGAAGCCCTGCCCGATACGTAGGGCAACACTGTCAACAACCGCGTGTTAACTGGAGAGGGGCGTTGCCGAAAGCGCGTGGAGCGGAATTCGGTGTTTGAGTGTACTGTCCCCGGTTGTCCCCGGTTGAGTGAATGGAGAGGTACTGGAGCCACTAGGCTAGTGGCGGCTCGCGGCGTTCCTTCCGTGGATGGAGCACAAGGTTCATAATTTCAGTAGGTTAGGCCTTCCCGCAGCTGGTGTAGGCTCCTCCGGCGGACGGGCCGAGGCCGTCAGATGTCTAGAGATACTAGTACAAACTGCCATGACGACCCATGTTCGCGCGGGCGGGTGGCGACTAAGCTGACGGAATGACAGACGCGCAGAGAATGACACCGCCAAGCCAACCGCGTTGGGCTTGGGTGCGCAGGGGTCTGGTTCTCTCGGCTGTGTCGATTGTGTTCGGCCTCGCCGGCACGTGGCTCGCAGGCGCACTGGTGGACAGCTTTCACCAGCTTGTCAACCGGGGACTCAGCGCATCTCGCGGAATTGAATCTTCCCTGGCACTGAGCGAATCCCGGGTACCTTCGAAGGACATCCAATGTGCGGACTGCATCTCCGAAGTCCGAGGCGCGTCGGAGGCTTTGGAAGCTCGCCTCGGGGGATTGACTTGGCTGCTGCCACGGCGGATTGCAGATGCCATCGCGGAGGTGCATGGCACGTACAAGGGGGTCGCACCCTCCCTGCCGTTGGGCGACGCTCAGTTGGTTGCGTCAGCACCCCAGAGAGAGGACCTTCAGAATAGGGCGCACAACCTTGCCGGTGCTTGGTTGCGCGTTTCAACTTCCCTGACCGCCAGTAAACCGGCCCTTCAGCGAATGTTCTTCTGGACCACGTTCGTTGCGTGCCTCCTGCTATTGCTCTTGTCATTCCCGGTCGTGCCGCCTTCGGACTCTAACCTCAGGAGCGCCACCCGCTTTCTGGAGGGGATGGTGGCGCAGATGTCGAATGGGGAGATCTACCGCTCCAAACCTGTAGCTGGATCACAGAAGCTTGGCCAGCTCCCCGAGGAGTTGGCCGGCTTTTCGGAGAGCTTCTCCCTGCTGGCGCGATTGCTGCAGGGACATTGTCAAGTTGCGGTGACGGTTCTGGACTTGCTCTCCCCGGGCGTGATAATTCTGTCCGGCAAGTTTCGGATTCTGGCTGCGAATCGCTCTTTCTGCAGTCTCGTCGGAGGCACGCCAGATTCTGTTCAAGGCAAGCCGCTCAGTGAAGTCTTTCCCGAGGCCGTCGCCGGGCTGCATCTCCAGGACTCCTCCGCCGGCGCCGGACCTAGGCAGGATTTTGTGGCCATGATCAAGGGAGGTGGCGGCGCCAGGGCCTACCGCGCCCGCCTCACTGAAATCCTGCACGGCGAAGGAGACGATGGCGTGTTCGTCCTGATGCTGGCGGATGTCGCCGACAGCGACCAACAGCACTCGGACCGCAGGGAGTTCAGAAAGCTGTACGAGAGAATCCTCGAGAGTGTCTCGGAGGCCATTCTGGTGGTGGAGAGGGACGGCTCCGTGATCGAAGCCAACCCACTCGCCGCCAAGCTGCTGGGCCTGTCCCGCGAGGAGTTGGCGGGCACAAAACTTCAGATGTTCGAGGAGACGAGTTGGGAGGACACGGCAACAAACCTGAACTCCTTTTTCTCGTCCTCGGACTGGCAGCTCGACGGACGGGTGCTGAGGACACGGGCGGTGAGAAAGAGCGGGGCCGTGTTTTCCGCCGAGTTCGTGTTCCGGGAGTTAGAAGCAGGGGACCGGAGCGGTTACTTCGTCAAGCTCCGAGATATTACCCAGGATGAATTGGCGGACACGCTGACGCGCGAGCAGTTGCGCGTGGCCGAGATGATCGCCCGCAACCAGCCTCTGCCCACCGTACTGCAAACTGTGGCGGATCTGGTCGAGCACCAGATGCCCGGGTCGTGTTGCGTGGTCCTGCTCAAACGCGAGGATCGCCTGGTCCCGGCCTTCGCCCCGAGGATGTCGATGGACTTCGTCGAGGCTTCAGGCGACTATTCTCTTGACTCCGTCGTCGCCGCCTGCACAACGGCTCTTGTCGAAGGCAAGAGGTTCCTGTTCGAAGACATTGCCAGCCGGCCCGCGGGGGATCCCTTCCGGGACGAGGCGCTGCGGCGCGGCATCCACTCGTCCTTGTCCGCCCCGTTCTTTTCCTGCGAGGGGCTCGTGGTGGGCCTGGTGGCCGTCTTTCGGCCCGAGGCGGAGGGATCTGGCGAAGAACATTCCGATCTGCTCCAGTTGGCCACCCAACTGGTATCCACTTGCGTCGAGCAGCGAGAGCTCAACGACCAATTGGCCTACCGGGCCCAACACGACGCACTGACGGGGCTGCTGAACCGTGCCAGCTTCGAGGAACGTCTCCGGCATGCCATCGTGCACGCTGCTCGGTACAATCGGCGGCTGGCCGTGCTCTCCGTGGATTTGGACCGCTTCAAACTGATCAACGACACGCTCGGACATGCGGCAGGGGACGAAGTGCTCAAACAGCTCGGGGGCCGCCTGGTCGACTCTCTCCGCGAAACCGACGTCGTGGCGCGGTGGGGTGGCGACGAGTTCGTGATCGGCCTCATGGAGATCGGGCAGCGGCATGACGCCGAGGAGGTCGCGGAGAAGTTGGTGGACGCATTTCGAACGCCGTTCGACGTAGCGGGAAGTCCTAGCACTGTTAGCGCGAGCATCGGCGTCAGCGTGTTTCCCGACGACGGCCATGACCTCGACACTCTCATGGGGCACGCCGACACGGCCATGTACCGAGCTAAGAAGGGTGGCCGGAACGGTTTCTACTGCCACAATGCGAAGCTGGGTGAAGCCGACCGCCAACGCCTCGAAATGGAGAGGCAACTTCCCGGAGCGCTGGATCGTGGGGAACTGAGCCTCCACTACCAACCTCAGATCGACCTTCGCACCCGCTCCCTCGTGGGCGTCGAAGCGCTGTTGCGGTGGCGGAGCCCGCAGTTTGGCACGACTTCGCCATCCATATTCCTTCCGATCGCCGAAGAAACCGGCACCATGGCGCCGATCGGGGAGTGGGTGTTCCGCGAGGCTTGCCGGGGAGTGAAGGAGCTCGGGTTAGCGGGGCTCGATGACCTCCGGGTCGCGGTGAATGTCTCACGTCTCCAGTTCGCTCGTCCTGATTTCGTGGACTTGGTGGCGACCACCGTTGCGGAGGCCGGGATTGAGCCGCGCCAGCTCGAACTCGAGCTGATGGAGAGCCTATTGACGGAGCCGGGAGGCGAGTCCGCGCTTCGGATGGCCAAGCTGAGGGCGCTGGGCATCCGGATGTCAATCGACGATTTCGGTACCGGGTACTCCTGCCTGAGTTATCTCCACAAGCTCCCGGTCGATACCGTCAAAATCGATCGGTCCTTCGTGCAGGATGTGGGCGAAGCATCCAGGACTCCCCTTCTGGTGAAGTCCATTGTCGCGTTGTCAGCCAGCCTGGGAATGCAGTCGATCGCCGAGGGCGTGGAACGCCAGTCCGAACTGGCTGTGCTCAGCGGCTCGGGCTGTAATCTGTTGCAGGGCTACCTGTTCTGTGAACCGCTTCCCATCAAGGAGTTGCTCACACGGGCTCGCAGACATGGCCAGGACGGCACATGGAGGCTCAACCCGCCCGTGCGCCACCGTCTCGGGCCTGCGATTCAGGGGCCGGTTTCCGTTCGCGGAACTGCCTTGGCCGAACACGCCGCTGTGGGGTAGGGTGCATCGCTGTCAAACCCAGCCGCCCACTCTAAAACCGGAAGGTGTAGTTCAGCTTGGCTCGGATGTCGGTGCGCAGAGCTTCGAAGCGATCGAGGGGGTTCTCCTGCCATTCGTGGTTCAACACCAGATAGATCTCCTGTCCGGGCTTGAGGATCCAGCGAAAGCGGCTCTGCAAGCCGACGTTGCGGGAGTCGGTGTCGTACTGCACGAAGTTGGTGATGCTGACCCTGGGGCTGAAGAAGTAGTTGAAGCGCACTAACAGCAGCGAAGTGTCGAAGCTCCCCTGGTTCAGCCGCACCCAGTACTGCCGCATCTCCAGACCGGTAGTCAGGCGCGCGCTCTTGCGCCAGCTCAGCGCCCCGGTCAGCTCGTCACTGCTCCCGGTGTAGAATCCACCGCGGTCATAGCCGATCCTGTAGGTGAAAAGTTTGTTGGTGGGGCCAACCGTGGAGAAGCTGTGGCGGACGAAGGAATAACGGCCGACGGGGACTTGGATGCCCGAGTGAATGTCGAACGGGCGAAACAACTGCTCGGTGTTCTGGCTGACGGTATAGGCCACTTGCTGACCGCCATGGAACAGCAAGCCGAACGGGCTGAACGCGGCGGACCGGGATTCCACGGCTCTGTAAACCGTGCTGTGGTAGTCGCTGAACTTGAAATCGAAGGAGACCTGACGGATGTAGGGGTTCCCTTTGGGCCGCGGCGCAAAGCGGCTGCTCAGTGAGTTGATTCGCACGCCCCGGCGGCGGACATAGCCGAGCTTCGGATCGAAATTCTCACCGATTTCCTGCCAGATGTAGTCGAAGTTCCACCGGTCATTTGGATACCGGATCTCTCCGCCGTAGGAGAAATCGCGGCTCCGGATCCCCGGGGTGTTGGTCTTAACGGCGTAGGCTGCGACGTCGAAATTCTTGCGTTTCCCGAGGAAGTTGGAGGTTGACAGGACGACATCGGTTCCGGCCAGGCTGTTGTCGGTTGCACCCGTAGGCTCCCCGTGGGTGAACATGCCTCCGATGTAGGACTGACGCCAGAAGCCGTACTTGGCGCGCCCCACGACGAAGTTCTCACCGGGGGCGATGTCGGAGTCGCGCGTCATCACGTCGAGAAGGCCCATTTCAAGGCGGCCGATTTTGCCGGTCAGCTTCTCTCCGAAGAGGATTGGAACCGTCTCCCCGCCGACCAGCCCGATCCTGCGCGAGAAGAACGGCAGCATTGTGGTTCCGGCGCCGGGCAAGCCGAACTGAAAGACGCCGGCCTCCTCCAGGAAGAAGGCGCGCTTCTCGGGGAAGAAAAGCGAATAGCGCGTCAAGTTGACCTGGCGGGTGTCGACCTCGGTTTCCGCGAAGTCGGTGTTGGTGGTGGTGCTCGAAAGCAGATTTGGGGTGATGCGGTAGAAGATGTCAGCTCCGGCCTCGCGTTTGGGCTGCACGCGATCGACCCGCCCGGCATCGCGATTCACGCCGAGGAGACCGTACGGCTTGATGTCCAGGCCGATTCCCTGGCCCAGGCCCTCCAGCCCTTCGATGTCGCCTGCGCGCGACACGGCGTGGATGGTGGAGTCCAGGACGGCGCCTTCCCAACGCGACTCCTCGTTCACCCGCGCGATCGTGCGCTCGATGTTGAAGCCCCAGGTTCCAACGCCGGACCGGAAGGAGAGGGTCTTGAATGGAACCTTCAGCTCCGCGGTCCATCCGCGCTCGTCGATTCTTGTACGGGCATCCCAAATCCCGTCCCAGCTCACATCCGCGAGCCGGTTTTCGACGATGCGCCCGTCGCTCATGGAGCCGGCGGCGTTCAATTGCAGGTAGTATCCGCTGCGCCGGTCGTGGAACGGATCCAGCACGATCTCGAGGCTGTCGTCGTCGAAGGGTCTGCCGTCCCGCGCCATGGTGGTGGAGAGAATGCTCGCCGGGTCACGGTCCAGGCACCGCACCGCGATGTACAGCGCATCGTCGTCGAAGGCGAGGCGCACTTCGGTCTGCTCCGTCGGCGGCTTGCCGGGAAACGGATCCGCCTGTGTGAATTCGCCGATCGACGGCGCATTCCGCCAGACTTCCTCGTCGAGAACTCCGTCAACTCGAATCGCTTGGGTGGTGCGGACCACCCGGGCGCGCCTCACATCCGCCGCCGAAGACGCCACCGCGAAGACAGTCAGAATGAGAACGGTCCGTAACACGTATGAAAAAGACATTCGCCAGGATTTCCTTCTTTAGACCTTTCATCGGGGTGATTCTCCATCAAACCACAGTGCGTCGCCTTCTACCTGGCCGCGCAGCACTTCTTGTATTTCAGACCGCTGCCGCAGGGGCAGGGGTCGTTGCGTCCGGCTTCTTTGGGGGCTGGCTGCGCGCGGCTGCTCGCGGGACGCCATGCGAGCCAGGGGCTCGCGGCTGTGGAGGAAGAAGCGCTTCAATCCCGCGCATAGGTAGTTGAGGCCCGGTTCGCCGTCCGGCGTCCGGAGGATGCGGTGCTTGGGGCAGCCGCCGTTGCACATGGGCAGCACTTCGCATTCCCGGCAATAGCGCGGCAGGGCGTCCCGCTTGGCCTCGCCGAAGGCCCGTTGCGCGGGGCTTTCCAGCAGGTCGCACAGCGGCGTCTCGCGGATGTTGCCCAGGCGGTGCTCGCGATCGACGAAGTAGTCGCACGGGAAGAAGTCGCCGTTGTGCTCGAGGACGGGGATCTGGCCGCAGGTCTCGCGGAACGTACACAGCGAGTGCTCCAGACCGCGCGCCGGCCGGGAGGCCTCCTCGAAAATCTGAACCGCGATCCGGCCGGTGTCCCGCCCGATCCACTCGTCGAAGATCTTACAGAGGAACGCTCCGTAGGCCTCCGCGGGGGGCGTGTGCGGGGTCATGGCCTCCGTCCCCGGCAGGCGCTCCACCACCGGGAGGAAGCCCAGGTACCGGCAGCCAATGTCCCGGAAGAACCGGTAGACGGTAAGCGGCTGGCGAACATTCAGGTCATGCACCACGCAGACGATGTCGGTGGGGACTTCGTGCTTGCGCAGAAGGTCGTATCCGCGCATGGTCTGCTTGTGCGTGGGCTCGCCGCCCCGCGTGACACGGTAGGCGTCATGCAACTCCGCCGGGCCGTCGAGGCTGAGGCCGACGCTGAAACCCTCCGCCGCGAGGAAGCGGCACCACTCTTCATCCAGCACGCACCCGTTGGTCTGGATGCCGTTCGCAATGCGGCGGCCGGCGGGCCGGTGCTTGCGCTGGAGTTCGACGATCTTCCGGAAATACTCCAGACCGAGAATCGTGGGCTCTCCTCCATGCCAGGAGAACGCAATGGTGGAATCCGGCGATGCCGCGATGTGCTGGACGATGTAGTCCTCGAGCAGGCTTTCCGGCATGCGGAGCGCGCCGCTCTCGGGATAGAGGCTGCGCTTATCCAGGTAGTAGCAGTAAGCTGCAATTGAGATTGCAGACCGCTCCGGCCGGCTTGGCGAAGATTTGAAACTCGCGGCAGACCCGTCCCACTGCTCCTCCTGCCGGCGCCGGCGCTCGAAGCGCGCCGGAATCCGGAATCGTCCGTCTATGAAGATTTTACCCTGCTATACTCCATTTCGAGAGGAGAGCACATGAACCGCCGCAATTTTTTGGGAGGCCTGACGATGCTGCCTGTTCTTCCACACGACCTCGCTCTAGCCCAGATCGTCCCCGAAAACGACAGCCGGCTGGACACGGCCCGGGTCAGCTATGACGCCGCCGGGACGAAGATCAACGGCTATCTGGCAAAGCCCAAGGGCGGAGGGAAGCGCCCGGCGGTCATGGTGATCCACGAGAACCGGGGTCTCACACCGCACATCCAGGATGTCGCGCGGCGGATGGCGCTGGAGGGCTTTCTGGCGTTCGCGCCCGACATGCTGACGCCGCTGGGCGGCACGCCGGCCAACGAGAGCGAAGGTCCCGCGATGATCGGCAAGCTCAACGCCGACGAGACCGTGGCGCGCCTGGCCGCCGGCGTGGTGTTCCTCGCGAAGAATACCGAGTGCACCGGCAAGGTGGGCGTGGTGGGCTTCTCGTGGGGCGGAGGCATGGTGAACCGGGTGATGGCCGCCGGAACCTCGCTGAACGCCGGAGTCCCCTACTACGGCGCGCAGATCCCGGCCGCCGATGTGCCGAAGATCTCCGGGCCGCTGCTTCTGCAATATGCCGGAAACGATGCGCGCATCAACGCCGGCATCCCCGACTACGAGGCCGCGCTCAAGGCCAACAAGAAGGTCTACGAGATCTTCACCTACGAAGGCGCGGACCACGGCTTCAACAACGACACGGGTGCGCGGTACAACAAGGCAGCCGCCCAACTGGCCTGGGGCCGCACCGTGGCGTTCTTCAAGAAGTACCTGGCCTAGCGGGCGGCGATTGAGAAGGAGCTGACGTTTCGATGAGAATCTCGCGCTCCCGCGCGGGTGCGGCCGTCTTCGTTTGGGCGCTGCTGGTCTGGGGGGCCGCGCTAGCGGCGGAAGAGCGAGTCGAGCGCCCGTTCGTGGGCGTCGAGCACATCATCCGGACGGAGGCGTCGCCGCGTCCCCTGCGCATCCACGTGGTGAAGATCGATTTGACCGCGCCCGGCATCCGGTTCAAGCTGACGCCGCCGGCGGGGAAGCGCGGAACTGTCCGGCAGACGACGCTGGACTTCCTGAAGCAGGAGGGCGCGCAGATCGCGGTCAACGGACATTTCTTTATACCGTTCCCCTCGACGGATTCCGATGTCTGGCTGGTCGGTTTCGCCGCCTCGGGCGGGGTGGTGTACTCCGGCTGCGAGAAGCCGGCGCAGTCCTACGCGATCGTGGCCGCCGCGCCGGCGCTCAATATCGACCCGGCGAATCGGGCGACCATCGTGCATTGCGACCCGGCCTCCGAAGATGGAAAACGCATTCTGGAACCGGTGGCCATCGGGACGGCGGTGGCGGGATCGGCGCAAATCGTGACGGGCGGCGTGAAGTCGATCCCGGGATACGCCGGCCCGCTGACGCCTGGCGGCCCGGGCAACTTTTCGGAAGAGCAATCCTGGTACGACCTCCGCAACGCCCGAACGGCGATCGGACTTTCGCAGGATGGGCGGACTCTGGTCCTGTTCACCGTGGATGCCCGCGGTGGAAGCGCCGGCATGTCGGGCGGCGAGGTCGCCGATATGCTGATCCGGGACTACGGCGTATACGACGCCCTCAACCTGGACGGCGGCGGATCGACCACGCTGGCGATGACGGATGCGGCCGGGAATGCGTCGATCGTCAACACGCCGTCCGAAAACGCCCAAGGGCGCGCGGTCGGCAGCAACCTCGCGGTGTTCGCCAACCTACCGCCCGCGAAGTGATGCAGTAACTAAAGTACGTCGCCGGCACTTGTTCCCAACTTGGCCCCCGACAGACTATCATGGAACCGAATGGGCGTCGATGAGACACTGCTGAACGAGGTGGTTCGACGCGTCCTCACCGTGGCGCGTCCGGACAGGATCATCTTGTTTGGATCGGCCGCCACGGGCCAGATGACCCCAGACAGCGATATTGACCTGCTGGTAGTGGAACCGGAGCCGGCCAATACCCGCGATCGAAGCGTCAAGATCCGGCGGGCGCTGGGCGACGTGCAGTATCCGGTCGACATCATCGTCATGTCCAGCGAGCGCTTCGAAGAGACGAAAGACATCATCGGAGGCCTCGCTTACCCGGCCCACAAGTACGGACGCGTCCTCTATGAAGCCGCCTGAGGCCGCTCTCCGCGAGTTGGTCCTGCAATGGCTCGGAGAAGCACAGCGGACCTCGATGCGGCGGAGCAGCTTCGCTCCCAAGGCGACCGCTTCGGGAAATCATCGCTTTCCATTGCCAGCAGTCGGCGGAGAAGTCCTAAGGCTCTTCTGGTTCGACACCAGATCGAATTCCCGAAGACGCATGACATCGCGAAGTTCTGACCGGTTGGAACGGTGAACCTGAGCGTAGCCGAGTCGTTGCGGGATGCGGACGTGCTCACGCCGTTTGGCGCGGATGTCCGATACCCGAGCGAAGCGCCGGAGTGCTTGCGCGTGAGATCTGGCAATCGAGTCGCCCGTCAAGTGAGAGACGCCGTCATGATTCGCTCCGGCCGTACCTCGACGGAGCATAGGCTTCTTGCAGCTGACGCCTCGCCTCAGGCCGGCGCGTCCGCGGACTCTCAGCGAGCTCGGCGCTGACGTTCGCCTCTTCGCTCGAACCCGCCTCGCCTGCGGTTCGACCCGCATGGGGATCACGTTGGCGGCGGGCCGTTGTTCCTTTAGCAGGTCCGCGCCGACTTCGCGGGGAGTTAGGCGGAGGTTCAGGGCACGCTCGATGCGGCGGATGTCGCCGCGTTCGCCGCGCGTGCTGAAAGTGGAGGCGATGCCGCGGGCCCCGGCGCGGCCGGTGCGTCCCACGCGGTGGACGAAGTCCTCGGGCACTTGCGGGAGATCGTAGTTCACGACGTGGGCGATGCCTTCGACGTGGATGCCGCGGGCGGCTACATCGGTGGCCACCAGGACGCGATACCCTCCGTCCTTGAATCCGTTCAGGGCCTGGTTGCGCTGGTTCTGCGTGCGGCCGCCGTGGATGCGGGCAGCCTTCACACCGGCCCCCACCAGGCTCTTTGCCAGACGGTCCGTGCCATGCTTGGTGCGCGCGAACACGAGGAAGGAGCCGGACTCTTGCTCGATCAGTCTTGTAAGCAGGCTTAGCTTGCGATCCTTCTCAACTTCGTAGACGTGCAGGTCGACCTCTTCGGGCGGTTTCGTGGCCGGTCCGATGGCTACGCGGACGGGGGTGCGCACGTACCGAGCGATGAGATGCGCCACCGACTGCTCGATGGTGGCCGAGAACAGCAGGGTCTGCCGGGCAGCCGGTACTGTCTTCAGAATGACGTGAAGGGCGGGCAAGAAACCCATGTCGAGCATGCGATCGGCTTCGTCGAGAACGAAGAACTTCACGCCGTCGAGTTTGATCAAGCGGCGGTCCAGGAAGTCGCACAAGCGGCCGGGCGTGGCAATCAGAACCTGAGCGCCTTGCTCGACGGCCCGCAATTGACGGGCTTCATTCAAACCTCCCACCACCAGGGCGGCCCGGATACCCGTACCGGCGGCGATTTGAGCGAACGACTTTTCGGTCTGGATGGCGAGTTCGCGGGTGGGGTTGAGGATGACGGCTTGGATGCCGCTCTGGCCGCTTGCGCCGATCAACGATTCAAGCAACGGAAGAAGAAACGCCAGGGTCTTCCCGGTTCCGGTTTGCGCGGTGGCCACAACGTCTTGGCCGGCGAGCGCCGGAGGAATCGCCTGGGCCTGCACGGGGGTCGGCTGGACAAAGCCCTGCTTTGCCAGATTGCTCTGCAAGCGAGAGCACAGAGAGAGTTCAGTGAAATGGTTCATTAGGTTTATTGCGGAAGAAGAATCAGCTAGCCAGCTAACAGGAGGGGTTTTGCAGATTGGCTTCCAGTACTCTGTCAGTATAGCGCAATTCCGGCGGGAATGCTGGGCGGGATTGCCATCTCACTCGCCGCGCAGGACCTCGAGGGGACGCTGCCCCAGGATTCGGGCGCTTGCCAGCCAACCGGCGGCGACGGCGATTATCGCCGTCAGGGCTATCGCCAGCAGGATGGGGAGAAGACCGGACGCGAATTCCGCCTCCGCAAAGAGCTTCTTCAGAACTATGGCCGTGAACGCGGTCGCCAGCAAGCTCCCCATGAGCCCAGCCACGCCGCCCAAAATCAAAAACTCCACCGAGAAGATACTCGCAATGCGGAGCCGGGTGGCGCCGACGGTCTTCAGGATGGCGGTCTCTCTCACCCGCCTCAGACGGGTTCCGGCAACGCTCGCGGCGAGGATCACGGCGCCGGCCAGGACCACAAACCCGGCAACGAATCGTGTCACCAGTGCGACCTGGTCCACCACTCCCTGGGCGATCTCCAACACGTCGGCGATGTTCACGACGGTCACAGTGGGGTAGCGCGCGTAGGCGATTCTCTGCAAGCTTGGAACAGCTTTGGGTTCGACGCGCATCCCGCCGTAGTAAGTCATAGGAAGACCTTGGAGCGCTCCGGGACTGAAGATGAACTCGATGCTCGATCCGGGCCGGATGGCTTCGGTACGATCCAGGCAGGCGACGCGGGCCTTCACCGCGCGGTTCCCGATGTTGAACTCCAAAACGGCGCCCAGGTCAATCCGCAATCTCGCCGCCGTCTCCTCCGACACGGCAACTTGGGGCCCGCCCGCGGGCGTAGGGCTGCTCCACCACTGGCCTTTGACGATTCGTGTGTTGGCGGGAGGGCGATCGGCCCAGGCTACGGAGTGCGAGTGGAAGTCCCCTCTACCTTTTCGGCCGCGCCGAACGGGCCGCTCCACCGGGGCGCCGTTGATTGCAGTAAGCCTCGCTTCGACCGACGCCAGCAAGCGCGGGGCGGCGAGCACCCCGGGCTGGCTGCCGAGCAACTCCGTCAATCCAGCGCGCTCGGCCTCGGTGATGTTCACCAGGAAGACATTCGGCATCCCTGGCGGGGCGCTCTGGATCAGGCGGTCGAGCAGCGACACTTGAACCAGGTACACGCTCAGCGTAAACATGACTCCCGTGCCAAGCGCCACAAACACGGCTTCAGCGTGGTTGCCCGGCCTGTACAGGTTCGCCATGCCGTATCGAACGGGAACCGGCAGCCTGTGCGACCACCGGCGGAGCCACGCCTTGAGCAGCCGCAGCAGGAGCCAGGCCACGCCCGACATCACGGCGAGCCCGAGGACGGCGCCTCCGACGAAATAGCCGGCCACACGGAGCGACTCGCTCAGCCACGCGGCGATCAGGCCGATCCCAGCCAGCAGGAGTGCGGCGGCAGCGAGCGAAGCGCCCGAGGCTCGCAGCCTCTCGTCCCAGCGGGGCTGTGCTTCGGGCATATCCCGGCGCAGGATCACCGTCGGACGAATGCGGCGGACGCTCAGCAAGGCCGGAAGCGAGAACAGCATAGTGACCGTGAGCCCGACGAGCAGACCCTGGGCGGCCGGCACCGGGTCGAAGTGTAAGGGTTGATGGATCGAGAAATAGCGCGCGATCAGTGCCGGGAAGATGCGCTCGACAACCATGCCGAGGAGAATGCCCAGGAGACTGCCTCCGGCGCCGAGCATGGCGGTTTGCAGCAGGTAGATGCGCAGAATCTGGCTGGACCGGCCGCCAATCGACTTCATGACCGCGATGGAGTCCATCTTCTGCTCGATGTGCGCGCGCATGGCCGTTGCCACGCCGACGGCGCCCACGATCATGGCGATCAGGCTCACCAGGCTGAGAAAGACCGTGGCGTCGTCCAGGCCGCGTGTGATCAGGGGGTGGCTCTCGCGAAAGTCGATGATCCGGCCTTCGGGGAACACCTGGCGGAGAGAGTCGCGCACCGCCGAGATGGACGGTCCGGCGGCGGGAATTCGAAACAGATAGCGCTCCGAGGCACGGCTGCCCGCGGCGATCAGGCCGGTACGCTCCAGTCCGCGGCGGCTGATCATCAGGCGCGGGCCGATATTGAGGGTTCCCGTCATCCGGTCCGGTTCCTCAACGACTACGCCCGCTACGCGAAAATCCTGCCCTCCTAGCCGGACACGATCTCCGATCTTCCCCCTCAGCCGAATCAGCAGATCTTCGGAGACCACCACGGCATCGTCCGTCAACTCCTTGGCCAGGGCACCCGGGGGATTCAAGCGAACCGATCCATAGAACGGGTACACCGACGGATCGACCGCTTTGACAGACACCAGCAGAGGCTCCTGGACAGCACGCGAGGAAATCATGGAGAGGGTTTCGGTAACCCAGGTGCGCCGCACGCCGCGCGTTTCAAGTTGCTGCATCACGGCAGCCTGGCCCTTATTGGGAGGCTCGAAGACGCGAACGGTCAGGTCGGCGGCCATGAGCGTGCGCGCTTCGCTCAAGAGCGTGTCGCGGAAACCGCGGCTGAAGCTCCGCACGCCGGTCAGCGCGCCCACGCCGACGGCCACGGCGAGCATCACAAATACGAACTTGGCCGGCGCGGCGCGCGATTCCCGCCAGGCGATTTTGAAAGCCGTGCGCCAGGGGAGGCCGTCAGACATTCCCCGCGACCTCGTCGTCCACAATGCAGCCATCGCGGAGGACGATGACGCGATCCGCGCGCGAGGCCAGTTCCTTTCGTGGGTCACCAGAAGCAGCGTGGTGTGGCGCTTCTGGTTCAGCTCGAGCATCAGCTCCAGAACGAGCCGGCCGTTGGCCGAGTCCAGGTTGCCCGTCGGCTCGTCCGCCATCAGGATGGGGGGAAGCAGGGCGAAGGCGCGAGCCAAGGCGACCCTCTGCTGTTCGCCGCCGGAGAGCTGCACCGGGTAGTGATCCCCGCGGTCGGCGAGCCCGACGCTCTCGAGCAACGCTCTGGCGCGATCCAAGCCGCCGTCACCAGCCAACTCCATGGGCAGCAGCACATTCTCTTCGGCCGTGAGCGAAGGAATGAGCTGGTAGGACTGGAACACAAATCCAACCTTGCGGCCGCGGACCACGGCCAGCTTATCCTCGCCGAGACCTGTGATATCGATTCCATCGATAACAATGCGCCCGGCGGTGGGAGTGTCCAACCCGGCAAGCAACCCCAACAGGGTGCTCTTACCGCTCCCCGACGGCCCCATGATCGCCACGAACTGACCGGCGGGCACTTGCAAATCGATGCCGCGCAGAATCTCAACCCGATGGCTGCCGGTGTCAATTGTTTTGGTGAGGCCGTGCGCCTCGATCATGGGGGTGCCCATCGACATGCTGTCCCGTCCTCGACTATTCTGGCATGGTGTGAGGGTCGCTTTCGTACTCGCGGTTGCATTGCTCTTCGTAGGGGTGCGGTTCGAAGCAGCCGCCCGCGTCGCCGGAGACGAAGGAAGGACACCCCCAGGAAGCCCACCCGCTGGAAGACAAGCGGCCGGTGATCGTAGCTTTTGGCGACAGCCTGTCGGAGGGGCACGGGGTCCGCGAGGGTCAGAGCTATCCCGACTTCCTGCAGCGGGAGCTGGATCGCCGCGGGTATGCCTACCGGGTGGAGAACGCCGGCATCAGCGGCGACACCACAAGCGGCGGCCTGGCGCGCGTACAGACCGTGGTAGACATGAAGCCCGCAATCGTCATTCTGGAACTCGGCGCCAATGACGGTCTGCGGGGCTCCCGATCGCCAGCACACGGGCTAACCTGGAGCAGATCACCCAGGGTTTGCAGAAGGCGGGATCCGGGTGGTTCTGGCGGGGATGACGCTGCCTCCCAACTACGGGCCGGACTACATCCGCTCCTTTGAGCGCATCTACAGGGAGCTTTCGACGAAGCACAAGGCGCCGCTGATCCCGTTTCTGCTCGAGGGTGTGGCGGGCACTTCCCGGTACATGCAGGAGGATGGCCTGCACCCGACCGGAGATGGAAACTCGCGCGTAGCGTTGAATGTGCTGAAAGTGCTGGAGCCGCTGCTCCATCGGACTGCCGTTCGTCCCTGATTGACGTGAGTGGTTCCACGAGCGGGTCGCGCCAAGGTGTATACTTTTCTGCTGGCCCTATGGGTACAGGGGAGTAGCCTGGCGTGAAAGTAATTGCATTCAATGGAAGCGCCCGCAAAGACGGGAATACGACGATCCTTCTGGAATATGTTCTCAACGAGCTGAGGCAAGAGGGCATCGAGACCGAGATGCAGCAGCTCTCGGGCAAAAAGATTCACGGGTGTCTGGCCTGCCGTGAGTGTTTCGCCCGCAAGGACGGCTGGTGCGCCCAGAAGAAAGATGACGGCAACGCGCTCATCGACAAGATGATCGCGGCCGACGGCATCCTTCTTGGCTCGCCGACCTACGTGACGGACGTTTCACCCGAGATCAAGGCTCTGATCGACCGGGCGTGCATGGTGACCCGGGCCAACGGCGGACTGCTGCGGCGCAAGGTAGGAGCGGGCGTGGTGGCGGTCCGCAGGGCGGGAGCGATTCACGCTTTCGACACGCTGAACCATTTCTTTCAGATCAGCGAGATGATCGTGCCTTGCTCGTCGTACTGGAATATCGGCATCGGCCGCGACAAGGGCGACGTGGAGAAGGACGCCGAGGGCATCGAGACCATGAAGGTGCTGGGCCGGAACATGGCCTGGCTGCTGAAGAAGATCCACGGCATCTGATATCCTCTTCGTCTAAGGAGCCCCAAGGAGGCTGCTTAGTGGAGCAAACGAAAAGACAGCAACGGGACTGGCTGGATTCCGAAGACGGGATCTGGAGCGGAATCCGGAAGAGAGAGCGACGAAGGCGGGATCTGCTCTGGCTGCTGGTGGCCCTGCTTTTTCTGCTGATCGGCAGTTTCACGGGGTTCCCGGCACGTTTACTTTTCCGCTAGCCACCCGATGAAGAACACAGCCATCCTGCTGATCGACTGCCCCGACCGCAAGGGCATCGTGGCCGCCATTGCGAATTTCCTCTACTTGCACGGTGCCAATATCCTGCACGCCGACCAGCATCAGGACAACGAACTGCAGTTGTTCTTCATGCGAGTCGAATGGGACCTGGAGGACTTCGATCTGGAGCCGTCCCGGTTCGCCGGCGAGTTCCAGCCGCTGGCCGAGTCCTTCCAGATGCGCTGGCGCCTGGAATACGCGTCCGCGCCGCCCCGGTGGCGCTGTTCGTTTCCCGCGAGCAGCACTGCCTGCTCGATCTGCTGCACCGGCACCAGATCGGCGAGCTGTCCTGCAATCCCCCTGATCGTGAGCAACCATCCCGACGCCCGGCCGTTGGCCGAATTCTACGGAGTCCCCTTCCATCACATCCCCGTGACCGCCGACACCAAGGACGAGGCAGAGCGGCAGCAACTGGCGCTGATTGAGGCGAGCGGCGTCGACCTGGTGGTGCTGGCGCGCTACATGCAGATCCTGTCGCCCGAGTTCGTGGCCCGCTACCCGCAGCGCATCATCAACGTCCATCACTCGTTCCTGCCGGCGTTCAGCGGCGCGAAGCCGTACCACGCGGCGTTCCAGCGCGGGGTGAAGCTGATCGGGGCGACCAGCCACTACGTCACCAGCGTCCTTGACGAAGGGCCGATCATCGAGCAGGACGTGACCCGCGTCTCGCACCGCGACGAGCTGGAGGACCTCGTCGAGAAGGGGCGCGACCTGGAGCGGATCGTGCTCTCGCGGGCCGTGCGATGGCACCTGGAACACCGCATCCTGTGCTACGGCAACAAGACGGTCGTGTTCGACTGACGGCCTCGGGAGTTACGTTCCCATCATGATGTACTGGCTGGCTCGTAGAAGCTGAGGAGGTTGTCGCCCTGCTTCAGGACCCGCGTGCTGCGCAGGCTGCCGTAGGACTCCTGGAGGGATAGGCGCACCGGATGCTGGACGATGACCAGCGGGGGCGCCTATCTTCCCGAGGATGCCCAGGTGCGCCCTCGTACTCATTTACGAGTTCGTAGGGCGGGTCGAGGAACACGATGCCGGCTTCCAGCCGTTCCAAGTGGGTGAGCGCGCGGCCGCAGATCACGCGTGCCCGAGCCTGCGCCCCGAGCACCTTTGAGGTTCATCTCGATCACGCTCGCGGCGGGGCGGTGCTTCTCGACGAAAATGGCGCGCGCGGCGCCGCGGCTTAGAGCTTCGATGCCCACCGCGCCGCAGCCGGCGTAGGCGTCGAGGAACGTGCAACCGGTAACGCGCGTTGCCAGCACGTTGAACAGGGCCTCGCGGAGGCGGTCGGGCGTGGGCCGCAGGGCGTTGCCCTGGAGGCTCTTCAGACGGCGGCTGCGGAACTCGCCTCCGATGATCCGCATCAGGCCACCTCCACCAAGCCGTAGCGGCGCTGCCAGTGGTCTTGCAGGTAGGCGATGGCACTTCGAAATTCCGGCTCGGAGGGCGGATGGGCCACGAAATCTGCCGCCTCCGCCCGCGCCATCTCGAGCACATCCCTGTCCCGCAAGAGATCGGCGACGTGGAGCGCAGGCAGGCCGTACTGGCGCGTGCCGAAGAATTCGCCGGGGCCGCGGGGCTTGAAGTCGATCTCGGCGATGTGGAACCCGTCGGTCGTCTCGACCAGGGTACGGATGCGCTCGCGGGCGCTCGGATTGAGCTTTTCCGTCACCAGGATGCAGTAGCTCTGCGCCGCGCCCCGGCCGACTCGGCCGCGGAGTTGGTGGAGCTGGGCCAGGCCGAAGCGCTCGGCGTGCTCGATCACCATCACCGTGGCGTTGGGCACGTCCACGCCGACCTCCATGACGGTGGTCGAGACCAGGACCTTCACCTCGCCGCGCTTGAAGGCTTGCATCGCGCTCTTTCTCGGCGGCGGGCAGGCGGCCGTGCAGCAGCCCCACCGGGAATTCCGGAAACAGACCTCCGCGAGATGCTGGCGCATCCGCAGGGCGGCTTTCATGGCCTGCGTCTCCGACTCCTCGATCAGCGGATAGACCACATAGGCCTGGCGGCCCGCGTCCGCCGCTTCTTCCGAAGAACTGTAGACCTGCGCGACCTGTGGTCGTCGACGTGCCTCGTGATGATGGGCTTGCGGCCCGGCGGCAGCTCATCGATCACGGAAACGTCCAGATCGCCGTACAGCGTCAGGGCCAGCGTGCGCGGAATGGGCGTGGCGGTCATCACCAGCACATCGGGATGACGGCCTTTGCCGGAGGCGCAGGCGCTGCATGACGCCGAAGCGGTGCTGCTCGTCCACGATGGCCAGACCCAGCCGCGCGAACTCGACATCCTCTTCGAGTAGAGCGTGGGTGCCGACGGCTACGTGCACGCGCCCTCGACCACCCGCTGCTTCAGGCGCGCCTTCTCCCCGGCCTTCGCCGAACCCGTCAGCAGCTCGACGTGGTAGCCCAGCGGGGCGAACAGGTTCTTCAAGTAGAGGAAGTGCTGCGTCGCCAGGATTTCCGTGGGCGCCAGCATGGCCACCTGGTAGCCGTTCTCGATGGCCAGAACGGCGGCCTGCGCGGCGACCACGGTCTTGCCGGTGCCAACATCCCCCTGCAGCAGGCGATTCATCGGTTGCGGCGCGGCCATGTCGCGGGCGATCTCCCCCAACACGCGTTTCTGCGCTGCGGTCGGATGAAGAGGAGCATGCGCTTGATCGGCTGGCGGACCCGCGGTAACTTTGAACTCAATTCCCGTCTGCGCCCCGCTTGCGCGCTTGAGGGCGAGCCCGCACTCCAGCCAGAAGAACTCTTCAAAGATCATGCGGAACTGGGACGGCGAGCGGACTTCCTTGACAGGGATCCTCGTCCGCCGGAGAAGTGGATGCGCTAGATCGCCGTCCGCTCCACCAGGCCCACGGGGCGGATCAACCGGACACCGATGGAACCCTCCAGGAATGTCAAGGCGCGCCAGCAGACTGCGCAAAACGCGCGGGGTGAGTTTGCCGATCGCCTCGTAGATGGGCACGACGCGCCCGACGGGCAGCGAAGACTCGCCTTCCGTCTCGCCCGGGAAAATCTCAAACTGCGGTTGAATGGCGAGGCCGCTTGCGTAGCTGTCCCACTCGACCTTGCCGTAAAGGAACGCGATCTGACCCGGCTGAAAGACCCGGCGAGGTAGCGGGCGTTGAACCATTTGCCAGCGGACCATGTTGGTCGAATCCGTAGAGGTCGCTTCGTACATTGCCACCGCCGCGGGATCCGACATCGAGCCGTGGTGACTGTAGCCAGGATCGTGGCCGTCTGCCCGGGAACGAGGCGGGGATGCGGGTGAGTTGGCGGCGGTCTTCGTAGCGGAAGGGGGCGTACGAGAGAAGGTCTTCGACCGTGCGAATTCCCTTGGTTTCGAGGACGGCGGCGCGGGCGGGTCCGACCCCCTTGACGTACTTGGCTTCCG
>CAWDER010000022.1:0-17898 GCA_963801345.1 Bryobacteraceae bacterium | reverse complement strand
GGTCATAGCCGATCCTGTAGGTGAAAAGTTTGTTGGTGGGGCCAACCGTGGAGAAGCTGTGGCGGACGAAGGAATAACGGCCGACGGGGACTTGGATGCCCGAGTGAATGTCGAACGGGCGAAACAACTGCTCGGTGTTCTGGCTGACGGTATAGGCCACTTGCTGACCGCCATGGAACAGCAAGCCGAACGGGCTGAACGCGGCGGACCGGGATTCCACGGCTCTGTAGACCGTGCTGTGGTAGTCGCTGAACTTGAAATCGAAGGAGACCTGACGGATGTAGGGGTTCCCTTTGGGCCGCGGCGCAAAGCGGCTGCTCAGTGAGTTGATTCGCACGCCCCGGCGGCGGACATAGCCGAGCTTCGGATCGAAATTCTCACCGATTTCCTGCCAGATGTAGTCGAAGTTCCACCGGTCATTTGGATACCGGATCTCTCCGCCGTAGGAGAAATCGCGGCTCCGGATCCCCGGGGTGTTGGTCTTAACGGCGTAGGCTGCGACGTCGAAATTCTTGCGTTTACCGAGGAAGTTGGAGGTTGACAGGACGACATCGGTTCCGGCCAGGCTGTTGTCGGTTGCACCCGTAGGCTCCCCGTGGGTGAACATGCCTCCGATGTAGGACTGACGCCAGAAGCCGTACTTGGCGCGCCCCACGACGAAGTTCTCACCGGGGGCGATGTCGGAGTCGCGCGTCATCACGTCGAGAAGGCCCATTTCAAGGCGGCCGATTTTGCCGGTCAGCTTCTCTCCGAAGAGGATTGGAACCGTCTCCCCGCCGACCAGCCCGATCCTGCGCGAGAAGAACGGCAGCATTGTGGTTCCGGCGCCGGGCAAGCCGAACTGAAAGACGCCGGCCTCCTCCAGGAAGAAGGCGCGCTTCTCGGGGAAGAAAAGCGAATAGCGCGTCAAGTTGACCTGGCGGGTGTCGACCTCGGTTTCCGCGAAGTCGGTGTTGGTGGTGGTGCTCGAAAGCAGATTTGGGGTGATGCGGTAGAAGATGTCAGCGCCGGCCTCGCGTTTGGGCTGCACGCGATCGACCCGCCCGGCATCGCGATTCACGCCGAGGAGCCCGTACGGCTTGATGTCCAGGCCGATTCCCTGGCCCAGGCCCTCCAGCCCTTCGATGTCGCCTGCGCGCGACACGGCGTGGATGGTGGAGTCCAGGACGGCGCCTTCCCAACGCGACTCCTCGTTCACCCGCGCGATCGTGCGCTCGATGTTGAAGCCCCAAGTTCCAACGCCGGACCGGAAGGAGAGGGTCTTGAATGGAACCTTCAGCTCCGCGGTCCATCCGCGCTCGTCGATTCTTGTACGGGCATCCCAAATCCCGTCCCAGCTCACATCCGCGAGCCGGTTTTCGACGATGCGCCCGTCGCTCATGGAGCCGGCAGCGTTCAATTGCAGGTAGTATCCGCTGCGCCGGTCGTGGAACGGATCCAACACGATCTCGAGGCTGTCGTCGTCGAAGGGTCTGCCGTCCCGCGCCATGGTGGTGGAGAGAATGCTCGCCGGGTCACGGTCCAGGCACCGCACCGCGATGTACAGCGCATCGTCGTCGAAGGCGAGGCGCACTTCGGTCTGCTCTGTCGGCGGCTTGCCGGGAAACGGATCCGCCTGTGTGAATTCGCCGATCGACGGCGCATTCCGCCAGACTTCCTCGTCGAGAACTCCGTCAACTCGAATCGCTTGGGTGGCGCGGACCACCCGGGCGCGCCTCACATCTGCCGCCGAAGACGCCACTGCGAAGACAGTCAGAATGAGAACGGTCCGTAACACGTATGAAAAAGACATTCGCCAGGATTTCCTTCTTTAGACCTTTCATCGGGGTGATTCTCCATCAAAGCACAGTGCGTCGCCTTCTACCTGGCCGCGCAACACTTCTTGTATTTCAGACCGCTGCCGCAGGGGCAGGGGTCGTTGCGTCCGGCTTCTTTGGGGGCTACTGCGCGCGGTTGCTCGCGGGAGGCCATGCGAGCCAGGGGCTCGCGGCTTTGGAGGAAGAAGCGCAATACCGGCTCCGGGTCGACCAGCATGTAGTTCAGTCAGGACCAAGGCTACGCACCCATCGTCGTCAATGCCACTAAGGACAGGGACAACATCTGGTGGGCGCTGATCCGGCGCAACGTCTCTCCAGACCTCGGCATCGGGGATGTCGTATTCCATGAGGTGGCTGTGGAAGTCGGTGGTTGCGTATTGACGTGGAGGTTCACACGGCGCGGGGCGTGGCTTACACGGATGCGCGCCTCGATGCGAATCTCATGGCCGGGCTCCTTGAGGCGCGCGAGATCGAGGGAGGCATCGGACGCGTAGAACACCGCGTTGATCGGACCCAGAGGACGGATCGCCAGGCCCAGGGTCTTGCCGTCTATGTAAACGCCCAGATGGCCCTAATGGACTGGGGCCTGGAGAAGTATCGCGTCGATGTGGACTACTTCAAAGTCGACGTTGTGGATGCCGCAACCGCCGGACCCGACCTGGGAGAGCCGTTGCCGTACCTACCCCCCATTCCGGCCCCCGGGACTCTCCGCGAGAGGGTCCCAGTCGCGCAGGACAGCATGATCGAGCTGCGGTACCCCGAGGTAACTTCAACAAGTGGTACGTCGTGGACAACGGGAAGAAGATCCCGGCGCTCACGGTCAATGGCACGCAAATTGTAATCCTGCGCTGGGACCTGGGCGCGTACGCGGGCAAGCAGGTGGCGGGACCGGGGTTGCTGGAGTCGATCACGCACTCGGTTCAGCGGACGGTCACGAAGACATCTTTCTCAACCCGGCCTACGCAGCTAGGATAGATGCCTTTGATTCGACGGGCGCCTCGCAGGCCCCAAACTCTCAGACCCCGACCATCAAGGATCGGGCCGTTCAGATTCCTGCCGGATCGAAGGTGGAGGTCCGGCTGACCAATAAGGAGAAGCTCAAAGGGCGGATCGGTGCAGTTTCGGACGACGGAATCGTGCTCAAATACTCTAAAGCCGGTCAGCCCGAGGAGCGGAAGATCGCCTTCGCCGAAATGTTGTCCATCAAGAAGGCAGGGTGGGGAATCGGCCGCAAGGTCTTGGTTGGTGCCGGTCTCGCTTTCGTCGGTGCCGGACTCATCCTCGGACTCGTTTGCTGGGCATCCGGAGGAGGGGCGTGCCCCAACAATTAGAGATATCCACAACCGGGGCGATCAGCTTCAAATTTGCCGACTGTGGTAACCTCTCGCAGGAAGACCAGAAAGGGGATTCCAGATGAACCGGCTGCGGTGCGCGCTCTCGTTGATTGGTCTCGCCACGCTTCAGACCCCTGCTCGGGCTGAATCAGACGCCGCCTTTTTGTACAGGTGGAACGGGCATGGCTTCTACGCAGCCGGCGGTAGTATGGGGGAGACTGGGGCCGGTCTGAGAGGCGGCGGTGGCGGGGCTGAAGTTTTCTTCTGGAACCGTTTCACCGCAGGCGCTGACATTTCGGCCTTTCGGGATGAGTATTACAGGGCGGTGGGAACCCTTGGCCATGCCGGCGCGCAGGTGGGCTATCACTTCGCTCCTCGGGACAAGGTCCGTGGAATGGACCCGTTCGTCCTGTTCGGCGTCGGGCGCTTCTTCCCCGAGGCGTCCAGGGCCGTCGTCCACGGCGGGGGCGGCTTCACCTATTGGTTCAAGCAGCGCGTCGGAGCCCAGTTCGAGTTTCGGGTCGGAGAACGGCAGTACGGTGACAACATTGTAGGCCTGCTCCGGCTGGGAATCGCCTTCCGTTAGCGCCGCGCCGACTTTGCGCCACGAGATGGCTTGAGGCACAGGCCCTGCTCGACTGCGAACGGCAACACGGTCCATCGAGTGTTACCGGAATGGGGTTTGAGTGTACTGTCCCCGGTTTTTAGACCATTCATCGGGGTGATTCTCCATCAAACCACAGTGCGTCGTCCTCTACTTGGCCGCGCAGCACTTCTTGTATTTCAGACCGCTGCCGCAGGGGCAGGGGTCGTTGCGTCCGGCTTCTTTAGGGGCTACTGCGCGCGGCTGCTCGGGGGATGCCATGCGAGCCAGAGGCTCGCGGCTGTGCAGGAAGAAGCGTCTCAAGCCCGCGCAGAGGTAGTTGAGGCCTGGTTCGCCGTCCGGCGTCCGGAGGATGCGGTGCTTGGGGCAGCCGCCGTTGCACATGGGCAGCACTTCGCATTCCCGGCAATGGCGCGGCAGGGCGTCCCGCTTGGCCTCTCCGAAAGCCCGTTGCGCCGGACTTTCCAGTAGGTCGCAGAGCGGCGTATCGCGGATGTTGCCCAAGCAGTGCTCGCGATCGACGACGTAGTCGCACGGGAAGAAATCGCCGTTGTGCTCGAGGACGGGGATCTGGCCGCAGGTCTCGCGGGGCGAGTGCGGGGTCATGTTGGCCTCCGTCCCCGGCATGCGCTCCACCACCGGGACGAAGCCCAGGTACCGGCAACCAATGTCCCGAACCTAGGAGAGCCTCCGTCTGAGGTTGACCTCACATCAGCATAGAGCACTCGCCGCAAAAACGATCCTTGCAGTGACTACTGGATCGGGTGAGGTCCTCAGGGCACAATTCTCACGGTATCGACACCTCTAAAGAGCTGGCCAGTAGTGGTTGTGCCTTCGAGAACAGCTTCGGTGTCTGCGCCTGTCAATGTCAGAGCTTCCGTGGCGAAGTGGAGGATGAGGTCCATTAGGCCGTCCCCATTCACGTCTTCCAGCGATGTCATGGGGATTCCCCTGCCTTTCAACTCCACCGCAGCGCCGGCGAGAGTTACGCTTGAAGCATCAACCGTGCTCGCATCGAAAGTCGGCGAACTAAAGATAGCCACCGGTACGGTGCCACGGGAGCGGAGGTTAATGCTGTTGGGGAAGGTACCGGGCTTGATATCGATGTCTACTATCTCGATGGTAGACCCGAGCTTGGCGACGAAGGCATCCCAACCTCCGGCCCAGGGATTGACCGGCGTGCCCCAAGAGATAGGGTCGAACCCGCCACATAGACGTTGCGGCTTCTATCCAGGGCAATACTGTAAAGGATCGCTTCCAGGAATGTGTTCCACTGCAGGACCCCGTCGCGGTTTAGTACGGCGACAAAGCCAGCCACCGGGCCCCCGACTCCCGTAACATAGACGTTCTGGCTCCCATCCACGGCGATGTCCCAACCGATAGTTCCTCCCATGAAGGTATTCCACTGTCGGACCCCACTGCTATCGAGCTTCACCACAAAGGCATCGCTAGCTCCTCCTCCGTAGGGATTGAGCGGCGTGCCCCAAGTCGCCCCGCTCACACCCGCCACGTACACGTTTCCGCTCCCATCCAAGGCCATGGCTTCGGGAAGAACAGGACCTGACGACCCCATGAAAGTGTTCCACTCGAGCCCCCCGATGTTGTTCAGTTTCGCAACAAAGCCATCAGGCATACCTCCGCCATAGGGATTAATTGGGTCGCCCCAGGTCGCTTCGCTTCGACCCGCCGCATAGACATTTCCGCTCACATCCACGGCCAGGGCCTGCAGACCATAGGGTCCCGTTTCCGAGAGGAAGGCGTGCCACATTTCCACCCCGCTCGAGTCCAGCTTCGCAACAAATGACCCACCTGCGAATTCAGACGGCGGTGTTTCCCACACCAGACCGCCCCACCCCCCCACATAGACATGCCCGTTGGCGTCCACGGCAACGGCGAGGCCAACCTGCCCCCCATCTGGTGTCATGAAGCGGTGCCACTGCAATTCACCGTTCGAGTTCAGTTTCGCGACGAAGGCACCCCACTCACCAGACGAGAATGGTACGCCGGTGCTGCCCCAAGTCGCCGCGCACCAACCCACTACATAGACATTACCGCTGCCATCCACGGTGATCGCTTCGGCCTCGTCAAAATAAGACGAGCCCAAGAAAGGTGTTCCACTGGAGCTCCCCGGCGCTGTTCAGTTTCGCAACAAAGGCATCCCGACCTCCGGAATGGGGATTAATTGGGCTGCCCCAAGCCGCCTCGCTCCAACCCGTCAGGTAGATGTTCCCACTTGGATCCACTGCCATACTGGCGCCATGGTCATCCATGGACGATCCCGCGTAGGTATGCCATTTCAGAACAGGCTCGCCCTGGGCGCCGTGAAGCGCCGGGGCGAGGATCAGCATCAGCAACGCAGTCAGGCCGACCAGAATTCTCGACTTCTTGGACATGGTGTTGTTCTCCACGGCTCTGACAGAGAAGTCAAAGCGATTGCACATTTTCATGTGACGGATCACAGGAGCGCGATACCTGCGCAACGTGATGGGAGAAAGCTCCTGAGAAGGCCGGTTCAACCGGGAAGGAGTTGGTCCGCTTCGGGTCAGCCTGTGAAACTAGATGTTGCGATTCTACTTGAGCTCACGAAGCCTATCAGCCAGGATTCCAATGGTGGCGTCCTGGCTGTGTGAAGGATTATACACCCGCCAGCCTCCTTTTCGGACGTTCGAGTCCAAATTGTGAGTCCCAGTACCCCAAAAAACAACCCCGAAAGAGCCCGTTGCACGCCAAACCCGGCGAGACAATCGGGGCACAAGCACACACGCCCCCCAGCATCCGCTCGACAGGCCGCGCCCGCACGTCGCCACGCCAAACTCGCAACCTTGGGCCATTGAGAATCCTTACCGGGCCTCGAACGGGCATGCCGGGACCCGGGGCGTGGGGGTGCCTCCGGGCGAGTGGGCGATGGGGAAGAACGTGGATCGGACGCGCCGATCCGCTCCTTGTTCATCAGCAAAACCGGCTACTTGACCGCGCAACACTTCTTGTATTTCAGACCGCTGCCGCAGGGGCAGGGGTCGTTGCGTCCGGCTTCTTTAGGGGCTACTGCGCGCGGCTGCTCGGGGGATGCCATGCGAGCCAGGGGCTCGCGGCTGTGCAGGAAGAAGCGCTTGAATCCCGCGCATAGGTAGTTGAGGCCCGGTTCGCCGCCGGGCGTTCGGAGGATGCGGTGCTTGGGGCAGCCGCCGTTGCACATCGGCAGCACTTCGCATTCCCGGCAATACCGCGGCAGGGCGTCGCGCTTGGCCTCGCCAAAAGCCCGTTGCGCGGGGCTTTCCAGCAGGTCGCACAGTGGCGTATCGCGGATGTTGCCCAAGCGGTGCTCGCGATCGACGAAGTAGTCGCACGGGAAAAAGTCGCCGTTGTGCTCGAGGACGGGGATCTGGCCGCAGGTCTCGCGGAACGTGCACAGCGAGTGCTCCAGACCGCGCGCCGGCCGGGAGGCCTCCTCGAAAATCTGAATCGCGATCCGGCCGGTGTCGCGCCCGATCCACTCGTCGAAGATCTTACAAAGGAACGCTCCGTAAGCCTCCGCGGGGGGCGTGTGCGGGGTCATGCTGGCCTCCGTCCCCGGCAGGCGCTCCACCACCGGGAGGAAGCCCAGGTAGCGGCAGCCAATGTCCCGGAAGAACCGGTAGACGGTAAGCGGCTGGCGAACATTCAGGTCATGCACCACGCAGACGATGTCGGTGGGGACTTCGTTTTTCCGCAGAAGATCGTATCCGCGCATGGTCTGCTTGTGCGTTGGCTCGCCGCCCCGCGTGACACGGCAGGCGTCGTGCAACTCCGCGGGGCCGTCGAGGCTGAGGCCGACGCTGAAACCCTCCGCCGCGAGGAAGCGGCACCACTCTTCATCCAGCACGCACCCGTTGGTCTGGAGGCCGTTCGCAATGCGGCGGCCGGCGGGCCTGTGCTTGCGCTGGAGTTCGACGACCTTTCGAAAATATTCCAGCCCCAAAATCGTGGGCTCTCCTCCATGCCAGGAGAACGCAATGGTGGAATCCGGCGATGCCGCAATGTGCTGGACGACGTAGTCCTCGAGCAGGCTTTCCGGCATGCGGAGCGCACCGCTGTCGGGATAGAGGCTGCGCTTATCCAGGTAGTAGCAGTAAGTGCAATGGAGATTGCAGACCGCTCCGGCCGGCTTGGCGAAGATTTGAAACTCGCGGCAGACCCGTCCCACTGATCCTCCTGGCGGCGCCGGCGCTCCCAGCGCGCCGGAATCCGGAATCGTCCGTCTATGACGATTTTACCCTGCTATACTCCATTTCGAGAGGAGAGCACATGAACCGCCGCAATTTTTTGGGAGGCCTGACAATGATTCCTGTTCTTCCGCACGACCTCGCTCTAGCCCAAATCGTGCCCGAAAACGACAGCCGGCTGGACACGGCCCGGGTCAGCTATGACGCCGCCGGGACGAAGATCAACGGCTATCTGGCAAAACCGAAGGGCGGAGGGAAGCGCCCGGCAGTCATGGTGATCCACGAGAACCGGGGTCTCACACCGCACATCCAGGATGTCGCGCGGCGGATGGCGCTGGAAGGTTTTCTGGCGTTCGCGCCCGACATGCTTACGCCGCTGGGCGGCACGCCGGCCAACGAGAGCGAAGGTCCCGCGATGATCGGCAAGCTCAACGCCGACGAGACCGTGGCGCGCCTGGCCGCCGGAGTGGTGTTCCTCGCGAAGAATACCGAGTGTACCGGGAAGGTGGGGGTGGTGGGCTTCTCTTGGGGCGGAGGCATGGTGAACCGGGTGATGGCCGCCGGAACCTCGCTGAAGGCCGGAGTTCCCTACTACGGCGCGCAGATCCCGGCCGCCGATGTGCCGAAGATCTCCGGCCCGCTGCTCCTGCAATATGCCGGAAACGATTCGCGCATCAACGCCGGCATCCCCGACTACGAGGCCGCGCTCAAGGCCAACAAGAAGGTCTACGAGGTCTTCACCTACGAAGGCGCGGACCACGGCTTCAACAACGACACGGGTGCGCGGTACAACAAGGCAGCCGCGCAACTGGCCTGGGGCCGCACCGTGGCGTTCTTGAAGAAGTACCTGGCCTAGCGGGCGGCGATTGAGATGGAGCTGATGTTTCGATGAGAATCTCGCGCTCCCGCGCACGTGCGGCCGTTTTCGTTGGGGCGCTGCTGGTCTGGAGTGGTTCGCTAGCGGCGGAAGAGAGCGTCGAGCGCCCGTTCGTGGGCGTCGAGCACATCATCCGTACGGAGACGTCGCCGCGTCCTCTGCGCATCCACGTAGTGAAGATCGATTTGACCGCGCCCGGCATCCGCTTCAAGCTAACGCCGCCGGCGGGGAAGCGCGGGACTGTTCGACAGACGACGCTGGACTTCATGAAGCAGGAGGGGGCGCAGATCGCGGTCAACGGACATTTCTTTATACCGTTCCCCACGACGGATTCCGATGTCTGGCTGGTAGGTTTCGCCGCCTCGGGCGGGGTGGTGTACTCCGGGTGCGAGAAGCCGGCGCAGTCCTACGCGATCGTAGCCGCCGCACCGGCGCTCAATATCGACGCGGCGAATCGGGCGACCATCGTGCATTGCGACCCCGCCTCCGAAGATGGAAAACGCGTTCTGGAACCGGTGGCCATCGGGACGGCGGTGGCCGGATCGGCGCAAATCGTGACGGGCGGAGTGAAGTCGGTCCCGGGATATGCCGGCCCGCTGACGCCTGGGGGCCCGGGCAATTTTTCGGAAGAGCAATCCTGGTACGACCTCCGCAACGCCCGCACCGCGATCGGACTTTCTCAGGATGGGCGGACGCTGATCTTGTTCACCGTGGATGCCCGCGGTGGAAGCGCCGGCATGTCGGGCGGCGAGGTCGCCGATATGCTGATCCGGGACTACGGCGTACACGACGCCCTCAACCTGGACGGCGGCGGATCGACAACGCTGGTGATGAAGGATACGGCCGGGAAGGCTTCGATCGTCAACACGCCGTCCGACAACCCCCAAGGGCGCGCGGTCGGCAGCAACCTCGCGGTATTCGCCAACCTACCACCCGCGAAGTGATGCGGGTTGCTCACCGTCCCGGGGGCACCGCCGAGGTGCACGATTTCGGGGTGCAGCTTGGAGCGATTGGTGGCCAAAAACGTCGCCGGCACTTGTTCCCAACTTGGCCCCCGACGGACTATCATGGAGGCGAATGGGCGTCGACGAGACACTGCTGAACGAGGTGGTTCGACGCGTCCTCACAGTGGCGCGTCCGGACAGAATCATCTTGTTTGGATCGGCCGCTACGGGCCAGATGACCCCAGACAGCGATATTGACCTGCTGGTAGTGGAACCGGAACCGGCCAATACCCGCGATCGAAGCGTCAAGATCCGGCGGGCGCTGGGCGACGTGCAGTATCCGGTCGATATCATCGTCATGTCCAGCGAGCGCTTCGAAGAGACGAAAGACATCATCGGAGGCCTCGCTTACCCGGCCCACAAGTACGGACGCGTCCTCTATGAAGCCGCCTGAGGCCGCTCTCCGCGAGTTGGTCCTGCAATGGCTCGAAAAAGCTACAGCGGACCTCGATGCGGCGGAGCAGCTTCGCTCCCAAGGCGGCCGCTTCCGGGAAATCATCGCTTTCCATTGCCAGCAGGCGGCGGAGAAGTACCTGAAGGCTCTTCTGGTTCGACACCAGATCGAATTCCCGAAGACGCATGACATCGCGAAGTTACTCGACCGGTTGGCAACGGTGAACCTGAGCGTAGCCGAGTCGCTGCGGGATGCGGACGTGCTCACGCCGTTTGGCGTGGAGGTCCGATACCCGAGCGAAGCGCCGGAGGTGCTTGCGGGCGGTGAGACTCTGGCAATCGAGGTCGCCCGTCAAGTGAGAGACACAGTCATGACTTCGCTCCGGCCGTACCTCGACGGAGCATAGACCTTCTTCCGCAAAGCCGTGATGCGCCTCGCCTCAGGCCGGCGCGTCCGTGGCGCCTCTCAGCGAGCTCGGCGCTGACGTTCGCCTCTTTGCTCGAACCTGCTGCGGTTGACCCGCATGGGTATCACGTTGGCGGCGGGCCGTTGTTCCTTTAGCAGTTCCGCGCCGACTTCACGCGGAGTGAGGCGGAGGTTCAGGGCACGCTCGATGCGGCGGATGTCACCGCGTTCGCCGCGCGTGCTGAAAGTGGAGGCGATGCCGCGGGCTCCGGCGCGGCCGGTGCGTCCCACGCGGTGGACGAAGTCCTCGGGCACCTGCGGGAGATCGTAGTTCACGACGTGGGCGATGCCTTCGACGTGAATGCCGCGGGCGGCTACATCGGTGGCTACCAGGACGCGATAGCCTCCGTCCTTGAATCCGTTGAGGGCCTGGTTGCGCTGGTTCTGCGTGCGGCCGCCGTGAATGCGGGCGGCCTTCACGCCGGCCCCGACCAGACTCTTTGCCAGACGGTCCGTGCCATGCTTGGTGCGCGCGAACACGAGGAAAGAGCCGGTTCCCTGTTCTATCAGTCTCTTAAGAAGACTGAGCTTGCGGTCCGACTCGACTTCGTAGACGTGCAGGTCGACCTCTTCAGGGGGCTTGGTGGCCGGTCCGATGGCTACACGGACGGGGGTGCGCACGTACCGAGCGATGAGATGCGCCACCGACTGCTCGATGGTGGCCGAGAACAGCAGGGTCTGCCGGGCAGCCGGTACTGTCTTCAGAATGACGTGAAGGGCGGGCAAGAAACCCATGTCGAGCATGCGGTCGGCTTCGTCGAGAACGAAGAACTTCACGCCGTCCAGTTTGATCAAGCGGCGGTCCAGGAAGTCGCACAAGCGGCCGGGCGTGGCAATCAGAACCTGAGCGCCTTGCTCGACGGCCCGCAATTGACGGGCTTCATTCAAACCTCCCACCACCAGGGCGGCCCGGATACCCGTACCGGCGGCGATTTGAGCGAACGACTTTTCGGTCTGGATGGCGAGTTCGCGGGTGGGGTTGAGGATGACGGCTTGGATGCCGGTCTGGCCGCTTGCGCCGATTAACGATTCAAGCAACGGAAGAAGAAACGCCAGGGTCTTCCCGGTTCCGGTTTGCGCGGTGGCCACAACGTCTTGGCCGGCGAGCGCCGGAGGAATCGCCTGGGCCTGCACGGGGGTCGGCTGGACAAAGCCCTGCTTTGCCAGATTGCTCTGCAAGCGAGAGCACAGTGAGAGTTCAGTGAAATGGTTCATTAGGTATATTGCGGAAGAAGAATCAGCTAGCCAAATAACAGGAGGGGTTTTGCAGATTGGCTTCCAGTACTCTGTCAGTATAGCGCAATTCCGGCGGGAATGCCGGGCGGGATTGCCATCTCACTCGCCGCGCAGGACCTCGAGGGGACGCTGCCCCAGGATTCGGGCGCTTGCCAGCCAACCGGCGGCGACGGCGATGATCGCCGTCAGGGCGATCGCCAGCAGGATGGGGAGAAGACCGGACGCGAATTCCGCCTCCGCAAAGAGCTTCTTCAGAACTATGGCCGTGAACGCGGTCGCCAGCAAGCTCCCCAGGAGCCCAGCCACGCCGCCCAAAATCAAAAACTCCACCGAGAAGATACTCGCAATGCGGAGCCGGGTGGCGCCGACGGTCTTGAGGATGGCGGTCTCTTCACCCGCCTAAGACGGGTTCCGGCAACGCTCGCGGCGAGGATCACGGCGCCGGCCAGGACCACAAACCCGGCAACGAATCGTGTCACCAGTGCGACCTGGTCCACCACTCCCTGGGCGATCTCCAACACGTCGGCGATGTTCACGACGGTCACAGTGGGGTAGCGCGCGTAGGCGATTCTCTGCAAGCTTGGAACAGCTTTGGGTTCGACGCGCATCCCGCCGTAGTAAGTCATAGGAAGACCTTGGAGCGCTCCGGGACTGAAGATGAACTCGATGCTCGATCCGGGCCGGATGGCTTCGGTACGATCCAGGCAGGCGACGCGGGCCTTCACCGCGCGGTTCCCGATGTTGAACTCCAAAACGGCGCCCAAGTCAATCCGCAATCTCGCGGCCGTCTCCTCCGACACGGCAACTTGGGGCCCGCCCGCGGGCGTAGGGCTGCTCCACCACTGGCCTTTGACGATTCGTGTGTTGGCGGGAGGGCGATCGGCCCAGGCTACGGAGTGCGAGTGGAAGTCCCCTCTACCTTTTCGGCCGCGCCGAACGGGCCGCTCCACCGGGGCGCCGTTGATTGCAGCAAGCCTCGCTTCGACCGACGCCAGCAAGCGCGGGGCGGCGAGCACCCCGGGCTGGCTGCCGAGCAACTCCGTCAATCCAGCGCGCTCGGCCTCGGTGATGTTCACCAGGAAGACATTCGGCACCCCTGGCGGGGCGCTCTGGATCAGGCGGTCGAGCAGCGACACTTGAACCAGGTACACGCTCAGCGTAAACATGACTCCCGTGCCAAGCGCCACAAACACGGCTTCAGCGTGGTTGCCCGGCCTGTACAGGTTCGCCATGCCGTATCGAACGGGAACCGGCAGCCTGTGCGACCACCGGCGGAGCCACGCCTTGAGCAGCCGCAGCAGGAGCCAGGCCACGCCCGACATCACGGCGAGCCCGAGGACGGCGCCTCCGACGAAATAGCCGGCCACACGGAGCGACTGGCTCAGCCACGCGGCGATCAGGCCGATCCCAGCCAGCAGGAGTGCGGCGGCAGCGAGCGAAGCGCCCGAGGCTCGCAGCCTCTCGTCCCAGCGGGGCTGTGCTTCGGGCATATCCCGGCGCAGGATCACCGTCGGACGAATGCGGCGGACGCTCAGCAAGGCCGGAAGCGAGAACAGCATAGTGACCGTGAGCCCGACGAGCAGACCCTGGGCGGCCGGCACCGGGTCGAAGTGTAAGGGTTGATGGATCGAGAAATAGCGCGCGATCAGTGCCGGGAAGATGCGCTCGACAACCATGCCGAGGAGAATGCCCAGGAGACTGCCTCCGGCGCCGAGCATGGCGGTTTGCAGCAGGTAGATGCGCAGAATCTGGCTGGACCGGCCGCCAATCGACTTCATGACCGCGATGGAGTCCATCTTCTGCTCGATGTGCGCGCGCATGGCCGTTGCCACGCCGACGGCGCCCACGATCATGGCGATCAGGCTCACCAGGCTGAGAAAGACCGTGGCGTCGTCCAGGCCGCGTGTGATCAGGGGGTGGCTCTCGCGAAAGTCGATGATCCGGCCTTCGGGGAACACCTGGCGGAGAGAGTCGCGCACCGCCGAGATGGACGGTCCGGCGGCGGGAATTCGAAACAGATAGCGCTCCGAGGCACGGCTGCCCGCGGCGATCAGGCCGGTACGCTCCAGTCCGCGGCGGCTGATCATCAGGCGCGGGCCGATATTGAGGGTTCCCGTCATCCGGTCCGGTTCCTCGACGACTACGCCCGCTACGCGAAAATCCTGCCCTCCTAGCCGGACACGATCTCCAATCTTCCCCCTCAGCCGAATCAGCAGATCTTCGGAGACCACCATGGCATCGTCCGTCAATTCCTTGGCCAGGGCGCCCGGAGGATTCAAGCGAACCGATCCATAGAACGGGTACACCGACGGATCGACCGCTTTGACAGACACCAGCAGAGGCTCCTGGACAGCACGCGAGGAAATCATGGAGAGGGTTTCGGTAACCCAGGTGCGCCGCACGCCGCGCGTTTCAAGTTGCTGCATCACGGCAGCCTGGCCCTTATTGGGAGGCTCGAAGACGCGAACGGTCAGGTCGGCGGCCATGAGCGTGCGCGCTTCGCTCAAGAGCGTGTCGCGGAAACCGCGGCTGAAGCTCCGCACGCCGGTCAGCGCGCCCACGCCGACGGCCACGGCGAGCATCACAAATACGAACTTGGCCGGCGCGGCGCGCGATTCCCGCCAGGCGATTTTGAAAGCCGTGCGCCAGGGGAGGCCGTCAGACATTCCCCGCGACCTCGTCGTCCACAATGCAGCCATCGCGGAGGACGATGACGCGATCCGCGCGCGAGGCCAGTTCCTTTTCGTGGGTCACCAGAAGCAGCGTGGTGTGGCGCTTCTGGTTCAGCTCGAGCATCAGCTCCAGAACGAGCCGGCCGTTGGCCGAGTCCAGGTTGCCCGTCGGCTCGTCCGCCATCAGGATGGGGGGAAGCAGGGCGAAGGCGCGAGCCAAGGCGACCCTCTGCTGTTCGCCGCCGGAGAGCTGCACCGGGTAGTGATCCCCGCGGTCGGCGAGCCCGACGCTCTCGAGCAACGCTCTGGCGCGATCCAAGCCGCCGTCACCAGCCAACTCCATGGGCAGCAGCACATTCTCTTCGGCCGTGAGCGAAGGAATGAGCTGGTAGGACTGGAACACAAATCCAACCTTGCGGCCGCGGACCACGGCCAGCTTATCCTCGCCGAGACCTGTGATATCGATTCCATCGATAACAATGCGCCCGGCGGTGGGAGTGTCCAACCCGGCAAGCAACCCCAACAGGGTGCTCTTACCGCTCCCCGACGGCCCCATGATCGCCACGAACTGACCGGCGGGCACTTGCAAATCGATGCCGCGCAGAATCTCAACCCGATGGCTGCCGGTGTCAATTGTTTTGGTGAGGCCGTGCGCCTCGATCATGGGGGTGCCCATCGACATGCTGTCCCGTCCTCGACTATTCTGGCATGGTGTGAGGGTCGCTTTCGTACTCGCGGTTGCATTGCTCTTCGTAGGGTGCGGTTCGAAGCAGCCGCCCGCGTCGCCGGAGACGAAGGAAGGACACCCCCAGGAAGCCCACCCGCTGGAAGACAAGCGGCCGGTGATCGTAGCTTTTGGCGACAGCCTGTCGGAGGGGCACGGGGTCCGCGAGGGTCAGAGCTATCCCGACTTCCTGCAGCGGGAGCTGGATCGCCGCGGGTATGCCTACCGGGTGGAGAACGCCGGCATCAGCGGCGACACCACAAGCGGCGGCCTGGCGCGCGTACAGACCGTGGTAGACATGAAGCCCGCAATCGTCATTCTGGAACTCGGCGCCAATGACGGTCTGCGGGGGCTCCCGATCGCCAGCACACGGGCTAACCTGGAGCAGATCACCCAGGGTTTGCAGAAGGCGGGATCCGGGTGGTTCTGGCGGGGATGACGCTGCCTCCCAACTACGGGCCGGACTACATCCGCTCCTTTGAGCGCATCTACAGGGAGCTTTCGACGAAGCACAAGGCGCCGCTGATCCCGTTTCTGCTCGAGGGTGTGGCGGGCACTTCCCGGTACATGCAGGAGGATGGCCTGCACCCGACCGGAGATGGAAACTCGCGCGTAGCGTTGAATGTGCTGAAAGTGCTGGAGCCGCTGCTCCATTGGACTGCCGTTCGTCCCTGATTGACGTGAGTGGTTCCACGAGCGGGTCGCGCCAAGGTGTATACTTTTCTGCTGGCCCTTTGGGCACAGGGGAGTAGCCTGGCGTGAAGGTAATTGCATTCAATGGAAGCGCCCGCAAAGACGGGAATACGACGATCCTTCTGGAATATGTTCTCAACGAGCTGAGGCAAGAGGGCATCGAGACCGAGATGCAGCAGCTCTCGGGCAAAAAGATTCACGGGTGTTTGGCCTGCCGTGAGTGTTTCGCCCGCAAGGACGGCTGGTGCGCCCAGAAGAAAGATGACGGCAACGCGCTCATCGACAAGATGATCGCGGCCGACGGCATCCTTCTTGGCTCGCCGACCTACGTGACGGACGTTTCACCCGAGATCAAGGCTCTGATCGACCGGGCGTGCATGGTGACCCGGGCCAACGGCGCACTGCTGCGGCGCAAGGTAGGAGCGGGCGTGGTGGCGGTCCGCAGAGCGGGAGCGATTCACGCTTTCGACACGCTGAACCATTTCTTTCAGATCAGCGAGATGATCGTGCCTTGCTCGTCGTACTGGAATATCGGCATCGGCCGCGACAAGGGAGACGTGGACAAGGACGCCGAGGGCATCGAGACCATGAAGGTGCTGGGCCGGCACATGGCCCGGCTGCTGAAGAAGATCCACGGCATCTGATATCCTCTTTCTCGTCTAAGGAGCCCCAAGGAGGCTGCTTAGTGGAGCAAACGAAAAGACAGCAACGGGACTGGCTGGATTCCGAAGACGGGATCTGGAGCGGAATCCGGAAGAGAGAGCGACGCGAGGCGGGATTTGCTCTGGCTGCTGGTGGCCCTGCTTTTTCTGTTGATCGGCAGTTTCACGGGGTTCCCGGCACGTTTACTTTTCCGCTAGCCACCCGATGAAGCACACCGCTATTCTGCTGATAGACTGCCCGGACCGGAAGGGAATCGTCGCCGCTATCGCGAACTTCCTCTACTCCCACGGCGCCAATATCTTGCACGCCGACCAGCACCAGGACAACGAGCTCCAACTCTTTTTCATGAGGGTCGAATGGTCGCTGGACGGTTTCGACCTGGAGACGGCCGCGTTTGAGGAACAGTTCCGGCCGGTGGCCCGCGAATTCCACATGCACTGGCGCCTGGAGTACTCCTCGGCGCCCGCGCGCATGGCGATTTTCGTCTCCCGCGAGCAGCACTGTCTGCTGGACCTGCTGCACCGCCACCAAACTGGCGAGCTGCACTGTGAGATCCCGTTGATCATGAGCAACCATGCCGACGGACGCTCGTTCGCCGAGTTTTATGGGATTCCGTTTCAACACGCGCCTGTCAGCGCTTCCGAAAAGAGCGACGCCGAAGGCAGGCAACTGGCGCTGCTGGAGGAGAACCGGATCGACCTTGTGGTACTGGCGCGCTACATGCAGATTCTGTCGCCGGGCTTTGTGGGGCGCTACCCGCAGCGGATTATTAACGTGCATCACTCCTTCCTGCCGGCCTTTAGCGGGGCGCGGCCTTATCAGGCCGCTTTCCGCCGGGGCGTGAAGCTGATCGGCGCCACCAGCCACTACGTGACGGACGCGCTCGACGAAGGTCCGATCATCGAGCAGGACGTGAGCCGCGTGTCGCACCGCTACGAGCTCGCAGATTTCGTCGAGAAGGGGCGCGATCTGGAGCGGATGGTGCTCTCGCGGGCGGTGCGGTGGCACCTGGAGCACCGCATCTTGTGCTACGCCAACAAGACCGTGGTCTTTGACTGACGGCCTCGGGAGTTACGTTCCCATCATGATGTACTGGCTGGCTCGTAGAAGCTGAGGAGGTTGTCGCCCTGTTTCAGGACCCGCGTGCTGCGCAGGCTGCCGTAGGACTCCTGGAGGGATAGGCGCACCGGATGCTGGACGATGACCAGCGGGG
>CAWDER010000021.1:0-51015 GCA_963801345.1 Bryobacteraceae bacterium | reverse complement strand
GGTGAGGGTGGGATTCGAACCCACGGAGGAGTCACCCCCTCAACGGTTTTCGAGACCGCCCGATTCAACCGCTCTCGCACCTCACCGCAGCGCGCAGGCGAGCCTCTCCACTACTATCGCATGTTTGCCATGGTTTTGGCCGCGAGGCCGCCTAAGTTGTTGAAACAAATGGAAACACTTGGCCGTTTCGCGAAAAGTGTAGTGCCAAAGATACTTCTCTGTATTGACCATTCTCTATTGATTGTTGGCTATTGGTGATGTATATGTAGTGTCAGAGGTGACACTTTGTGTTCCTTCGCTCCGTCAAGGCCCCCAACGGCCGGCATGAGTACCTCCGCCTGGTGGAGTCTTTCCGCGATGGCGACAAGGTGAAGCAGAGGATCGTCGCCCATCTTGGCCGCAAGGATCTATTGGCTCCCCACCTGGACGCTCTCGTCCGCCTGCTCCAGGCCGAAGCCGCCTCGCCGCGCTGGGTGTCGGCCGACGACGTCAGCGCTCCGCGCGCCTCCACCTGGGGGCCCATTCTCGTCGCCCGGCACTTGTTCGAGAAGCTGTCCCTGCACTCGATCCTGGATGCCGGCCGGCCCCAGTTGCGGCACGGTCAGCCGCTGTCGGAACGCGTGTTTCCTCTAGTGGCCAACCGACTCACACACCCCGGCAGCGAGCACGCCTTGGCACAGTGGCTGGAAGATTACTACGTCTGCTCTTCTTCCGGCAGCCGCTGGACGCCGGTCTGGAAACAGTCGCGCCGCGTGAAGGTCGGCTTCGAGCAGTTGAAGCTCTGGTATCAGACGCTGGACGATTTGCTGGCGCAAAAGAAACGTGTCGAGAAACAGATCTTCCTGGAGTTGCGCGATCTGTTCAGCCTCCAGCCCGACCTGGTGTTCTACGACATCACCTCGACCTACTTCGAAGGCGGCGGCCCGGCCGGGTTGGGCCGCTTCGGCTACAGCCGCGACGGCAAGCCGCGCAACCGCCAGATCGTGATCGGCGTAGTGATGATGGATGGCTGGCCGGTCGCCCATCACGTCTTTGCCGGCAACCGGCTGGACCAGACCACGGTGATGGAGGTCGTGCAGGATCTCAATGCGCGCTTTGAGTTGAACCGGGTCGTCTTCGTCGGCGACCGCGGCATGATGACGATCGGCAACGTCGATCAGTTGCGCCAGTTGCGGCAAGGCTATCTGGTGGGCCTGCAGAGACGGAACCGGAAAGACACGGCTGACTACATCGCCTGGGCCGAGACGCGCAGCGACTGGCAGCCATGCCCGCTGGGGATCACGGCGGCGGAGAAGTCGGCGCCGCCACGGACGCGCGTGGTGGAGGTCGCCGGCAAGGAGCCGGGGGTCCGGGTTTTCGTCGTGCACAGCGACGAGCGAGAAGAGTACGAACGGAGCATGCGCGAGTTGTCGATGCAGCGGGCACGCCAAGACCTGGAGGCGCTACGGGCGCAGGTGGACAAGGGTGAGCTGAAAGAGCCAGACAAAATCGGCGCGGCGGCGGCCACCAAACTGCACCGCAATCACGGCCATCGGTATTTCGCCTGGGATCTGCGCAAAGGCAAGTTCGAGTTCTTCGAGCACCCGTTGAATCTGGCGCGCGAGAAGGCGCTCGAAGGCAAATACGTCATCCAGACCGAAGAGCCGAACCTGTCCGCCGTCGAGGCGGTGACGGCCTACAAGCAACTGAATGAAGTCGAGCGCGGCTTCTCCCACTTGAAGGATCTGCTGGAACTGCGCCCGGTGTATCACCGCCGCGACGAGCGGGTCGAGGCTCACGTGTTCGTAGCGGCGTTGGCACTGCTGCTGGACCGGGCGCTGGAGAAAACCTTGCGAGCGGCGGGCAGCCAGCTATCGTCGCCGTTTGCGTGGCGGGCGCTGGAGATGATGCGCTGCGTCGAAGTAGAACTCGGCACGCGCCGCAAGCGGTGCGTGACGCGCGGCAACCAGCATGTCGCCGAAGTGCTGAAGGCCACCGGCCTCACTGAACTGGACCCGCCCGCGCCGCCGGAGGACCGGCCATGCCTCATGTAGTGACCAAACTCAAAAACCGCCTGCCTGTTTTCTTGGGTTTACAGGGAGCTATGGCAAACATGCGCTATATCGAACGGCGCACCTTCAGTGGGCTAAGGCCTTCTCAATGGCGGCGGTCACTTCGGGCGAATCGGGCGTCACTTTGGACGGGAAGCGGGCCAGCACCTGGCCGTCGGGGCCCACCAGGAACTTCGTGAAGTTCCACTCGATCTCGGAGCCCATCTGCGAGGTCAGGTACTTGTAGAGCGGTGCCTTGTCCTCGCCCAGCACGGAGATCTTCGAGAACATCGGGAACGTCACGTCGTAGGTTCGCTTGCAGAACTCCTGGATCTCGGCGTTGGTGCCCGGCTCCTGGCTCCTGAAGTTGTTGGCCGGAAAACCCAGCACGACAAAACCGCGATCCTTGTACTTGCGATAAGTCGCCTCAAGGGAGGTGTACTGCGGCGTAAACCCGCAGCGGCTCGCGACGTTGACCACCAGCGCCACTTTGCCCCTGTACTCCGACAGCGGGACAGGCTGTCCCTGGATGGAGTCCATGGAGAAATCGTACATCGAGGCCGCCAGTGAAACCCCAGCGCCCAGTAGAGTCATTGCAGCCAGCAAATACGCGGTTCTCATGCTCTATTGGATGCGCCCACCAGCCCGGACGATGCAGCGCTACTCCAGCGCCGCCGAGACGGTTGTAACGTCCACCAGGCCGGAGCAGCCGTAAAGCGCTGGAAGCACACGCTCGGGCGGATGCTGGCGGCGCAACTCCGCAACCAGATCCGTCCCGGCGCGGTAGGCCGGAAGATACATGCGTCCCAGGAGCGGGTGGCGGCCCCAGGCGCCGGAGAGTTTCTCGGCCCGTTCGGAGGTGACCAGAAAGTCGCGGCGGAGCACGGACGCCACCTCGGTCTGCGGCGTGCCATCCTTCCAGGTGAGGTACGACGCCTGATTCTTCGCATCATCCTGCAAGAGCGCGAGCAGGAGTCCGATTTGAAGGTCATCGTCGGGAAGCTGATCCACCTCGGTGACGCCATGCGCGATCAGGATAGCGTTGTTGGCGATTCCCTCGCACAGCGCCGCCGCGCGCGTGTTCATGGTCAGCACAGTGGATTCGAAACCGACCATGCCGGAGAAGAAGAGGTGCTGCAACCAGGCGAAGGTAGTGACGTGGCCGGGGACAACCTCGTGGCTGACGAGTTGCTCGAATTCGGGAATCGACATCTCGAGCGAGGCATTGATCTCGTAGGTGGCCTCGTACTCAGGCGTGCCGTCGGCGCGTCGCGCGCGGCCCAGGTAGTTCATCGATCCCGAAAACCAGGCCCCCTGGATCGGCAGGAACTCAATGTTCGCGCGGGGCACGGAGCGCAGCGCCTCGGGCAGATAGGGCACGAGATTGATTTCGCTCAAACGGTCGTAGAGAGCGATGAACGCGTCGCCGAGAGCGCGCACGGAGGCCATGGGCACGCGCCGCGCCGTGCGCCAGGCGTCGACGGCGGCCAGCAACTGGTCGCCGTTGGCGGAAGGATGGCCGGCGCGCGCCAGGAGTTCGGCCACGCGTTCGCGCTTGCGCGTGGGATTGGAGGGCGAAGGGGCCGCGCCCGTCGAGGCGAGCACACAGCGCTCATAGGGAACCGGTTCCCCTTTCCCGAGGATCTCCATGACCAGCTCCCACATGACTTCGAAGCAGAGCGCGAGGTTGGAGACGTACTCGCCGCGCGAACCGCCCAGCTTACGCCCGGCCTCGGTCAGGCCGGCGATGGAGCCGTGGACGTCGACAGCGGCGAGATAGGCTTCGATGGCCGCCCTGTCCGGAGTCGGACCGGAGACGCCAGAAGATTCGCGCACCTTGGCCGCCGTGGGGTGCGTGTAGGCCAGCGGCAACGGCTCATCGGAAAACCACGAATCCGCGATGAAGCGGCCGGTGCCCGAAGCGCACATCACGTCGCCGCCCCACAGGGTGTCGATGCCCAGGATCGCGTTGCCCGCCAGTTCTTCGAATCGCTCGCTCATTGTTTCGCGGCCTCCTTGCCGTTCTTCACGGAACCGAACCACAGATACAGGCAGAATCCGATGAACCCCACCGCGGAGACCATCTGCGAGATGGCGTCGTTGCCGAAGAAGGGCGTCGTGATCCAGCTTTCAGAATAGCCGGGGATCAGGCGGCAGGCCGCGCCGATCACGCCGCCTAGTGCGCCGCCGGCCATGAAACCCGATGCGATGATGACGCCGCGCTCGCGAACGGACGCGGAACGCTTGCCGACGAAGTGGGCGAGGATGCCGCCCACCAGGGCGGGCGTGTTCAGTTCGAGCGGCAGATACATGCCGAGAGCGAACACCAACGCCGGCGCGCCGAGCATCTCGAGGATCAGCGTGATCATCGCGCCCGCGCCGAACAGGACCATGGCCACGGGCTGCCGGCTCATGAATCCTTCCACCAGGGCGCGCATGATGGCGGCCTGCGGGGAGGGCAGAACCGCGCGCGTATCGCCCGCCACGGCGTCGCCGAATTGAAACGCGCGGGCCAGCAGCACGATGGTCAGCCCGGCGGCGACCGAAGCGGCGATCGCACCGAGGAACTTCACCTTCTCCTGGGCGGCGGGAGTGGACCCGAGCCAGTATCCGGTCTTCAGGTCCGTGATCGTCTGCCCGGAAACCGAGAGGGCGGTACAAACCATGCCCGCAATGGCCATGACGAAGAACATGCCCGTGGTCCCGGAGAGTCCGAAGCGGAGCAGGACCACGGAGGAAATGATGATGGTCAGCATGGTCATGCCGGAGACGGGATTGCGCGCGGTGGTGGCGATGGCGTTGGCGGCCACCGAAGTGAAGAAGAACGAGAAGAGCACAATCAGCGCCACGCCGATGGCGATCACCACCAGCGAGGTCCCCAGGCTTCCGAGAAACGCCGCCACGCCGATGGCGCTGACGACCACCCCGGCCAGAATCGACATGACCGGAATGTCACGGTCGGTGCGCTCGACTCCTTCCGCTTCCCCGTGCCGGAACGCGCGCGCGGCGATGGCAAACGACCCCGCCACAATCCGCAGCGACTTAATGATGCCGAAGATGCCCGCCGTCGCGATCGCGCCGACGCCGATGAACCGCACGTAGGAGCGGAAGATCTGGTTGGCGGTCATCTGGGAAATGGGCGCCGTGGCCGGATAGACCGCGTCGGGCAGATTGCTGCCGATCATCCAGATGAGCGGGACGAGCACGAAGTTCGCCAGGAAGCCGCCCGCGCAGAGGATCATCGAGCTGCGCAATCCCATGACGTAGCCCAGGCCGAGAATGAAGCTGATGGCGTCGAAGCTGAAGGCCACCTTGGATCGCTCCGCGAGCGCTTGAACGGCGGGGATGAACCGCAGATCGACGAATTCCTTCCACACCTGGAATGTGGTGACGAAGAAATCGTAGACGCCGGCGATGGCCGTGGCCTGGAGCAGCAGTCTCGCCTGCGAGCCGCCCTTTTCACCGGTGATGAGCACTTCCGTGATGGCGGTGGCTTCCGGGTAGGGGAACTGGCCGTGCGTCTCACGCACGAAGAAGCGGCGCAGCGGGATCAGGAAGAGCACGCCCAGGCAGCCCCCGGCCAGACAAATGAAGATCGTCTGGACCGGATGCGGATCGAGATGCAGCATGTAGAGCGCGGGTATGGTGAAGACAGCGCCCGCCACGACGGAACCGGAGACGCCGCCGATGCCGGTGATGATGACGTTCTCCAGCACAGAGGAACGCCGGGGATAGAGGCGCGCCAGACCGATGGCCAGAATCGAGATGGGGATGGCCGCTTCCATCACCTGCCCGACCTTCAGGCCGGAATAGGCGGACGCGATGGTAAAGACGACACAGAAGAACACGCCCCAGCCGACGGACCGCCCTGTCAATTCGGGCAGCCTGGAGGAGGCTGGGACCACCGGCTCGTACTGGGTTCCGGGCGCCAGCGGCGTATAGGCGTTTTCAGGCAGCGACTTGGTTTCGGTGTCTTGGGCCATATGAGCGTCCTATCGTGAGCACATCTGGATCAGCTTCTCGGCGTGGCGCAGCGCTTCCTCCGTGACCTTCTCACCGCTGAGCATGCGGCCGATCTCGCGGGTGCGGGCCGGCGCATCCAGTTCGCGGATGACCGCCACGGTGCGGCCATGCTCTTCGCGCTTCTCGACGAAGTAGTGGTGGCCGGCGAACCCCGCGATCTGCGGGAGATGCGTGACGCAGAGCACCTGGCTCGAGGCCGAGAGAAGCTTAAGACGGCGGCCGACCACTTCAGCCGCGCGTCCGCCGATGCCGGCGTCCACTTCGTCGAAGACCAGCGTGCGGACCGGCCCGCCGGTGGAGCGTGACTTGGAGGTGGCGCCCTCCGCCACGCAGGTCTTCAGAGCTAGCGCGATGCGGGAGATCTCGCCGCCGGAAGCCACTTTATCGAGAGGCCGCGGCTCTTCACCGGGATTGGCGGATACCAGGAACCGCACTTCATCGAAGCCCCCGGGCGACCATGCGACGCGCTCCAGGTCCATGCGCAACGTGGTGCGTTCCATGGCGAGCGAAGCGAGTTCCTCCTCCACGCGTTTGACGAGCTTGCGGGCGGCCTCTTTTCTCGAACGGCTCAGGCGGCCGGCGGCGTCTTCGTATGCCTCCGTCAGCTCCTTGAGCTGCTTGCCGAGCGCCGCGCGCCGCTCCTCGGCGTTTTCCACCGCCGCCATCCGGGCGCGAACGTCTTCCAGATACGCGAGCACCTGGTCGAGCGCAGCGCCGTATTTTCGTTTCAGCTTGTCGAGCGCGGCGAGGCGCGACTCGATCTCCTCGAGACGCTCGGGATTGGCTTCCAGGTGCGAGAGGTAATCGCGCAGCGCGTAGGAGGCCTCTTCGACGGCGAACTCGGTGGGCTTCAGATTCTCGGCCAGAGCGCCGAGAGCGGGATCGATGCGCGCCAGTTCCTCCAAGCGGCGAATGGAGGAGCGGATGCCCGCCAGCGCGGACGCGGGCGAATCGTAGAGCGTCTCGTAGGCGCCCCGGGAGGCCTCCTCGATACGCGCGAAGTTCTGGAGGATACGGCGCTCGGTTTCGAGCTCGGCGTCCTCGCCGGACTTCGGCGAGACCTCTTCGATCTCGCGGCGCTGGAAACTCCAGAGGTCGGCGAGCCGCAGTTTCTCTTGCTCGTTGCGCTCGAGATCCTCCAGCTCTGCCCGGCAGGCGCGCCAACCGGCATAGGCCGCGTGGACCTCCTCGAGGAGGCTGGCGTGCTCCGGCGAAAGCGTCCAGAATCTCGAGTTGCGCATCGGGCGAGAAGAGCCGCTGCTGGTCGTGCTGGCCGTGGATGTCGCCGAGGTGCTGCGCCAGGTCGCGCAGAAGAGCGGCGGTCACGGGACGGCTGCCGGCGAAGGCGCGCGACTTGCCGCCGGCCAGAATCTCGCGCTCGATCAGCAGCTCGCCGTCCTCGACAGCGATGCCCGCGGACTCCAGAATCGCGCGGGCGGCGGGCGCGCTGGGAGCCTCGAAGATTCCCGAGACGCGGGCGCGCTCGGCGCCGCTGCGAATCATTTCCGGCGAGGCACGGCTGCCCAGCAGGAGGCCCAGAGCGTCCACGACGATGGATTTGCCGCTGCCGGTTTCCCCGGTGAGCAGGTTGAGGCCGCCGTGAAAGCGCACGCGCAGCCGCTCGATGACCGCATAGTTCTCAATAACCAGCTCGACGAGCATTCGATGGAATTATACGCGGTTCGCGCGACGGGGGTTTGGGTGCGAGTGTGTATGATAGGTAGGTAAAGTGAGGAACTGCTATTGAGCCTCGATACGGCGTATGCCTTCTGGATTCAGATGAGCATCTTTGACCTGGTGAGGCGGTCCAGCTATGGAGCGCAGATCGTCTTCGCGATCCTGGTCGTCTTTTCGGTTGTCTCCTGGGCGATCGTCCTCTCCAAGTGGAGCGCGTTCCGGCACGCGCGGGCCGCCAACCTCCAATTCCTCAGGGCGTTTCGAAAGGCCAGCGGTTTGGAGGCGGTGGCGCTGGCGGGCGAGCAGTTTCCGAACGCGCCGCTGGTGGCGGTCTTCAACTTTGGCTACGAGGAAGTCGAACGGCAAGTGAAGGCGCGCGGGACGCTGAGCAACAAGCTGTCCTTGGAGCGCTCGCTACAGCTCGGGATCGGTGAGGAGTTGGCCAAGCTGGAACGCAACATGAACTGGCTGGCTACAACGGCCTCCGTGACGCCGTTCATCGGGCTGTTCGGCACGGTGCTCGGCATCATCGAGTCCTTCGGCGCTTTGGGGCAGGCGGGCAGCGCGAGCTTGCGAGCCGTAGCGCCGGGCATTTCAGCGGCCCTGGTGGCCACCGCCATGGGTCTCGCCGCTGCGATTCCGGCGGCGATTTTCTTCAACCATTACAGTCAGGTGCTCCGCGAGATGGGCGCACGAATGGAAGACTTCGCGCTGGAATTCATGAACGTTTCCGAGCGGAGCTTCGGGGGCTAAGCCGATGGCTTTTTCCATGAACGGGGGCAACTTCGGAGGGCGCCGCCGGTTCCGCGGAATGTCGACACTCTCCGAGATGAACGTGGTTCCGCTGGTGGACGTGGTTCTGGTGCTGCTGATCATCTTCATGCTGACGGCGCACGTGATGGAGTTCGGCCTGGAAGTGGAAGTCCCCAAGGTGATACAGACTCGGGACAGCGCCCGGGAGTTGCCCGTGGTGACGCTCACTCGGGATGGACGCCTCTACTTGAACGACCAGGCGGTCAACATCAACCAGATCGGCGCCGCCGTCGAGGCGAGATTCGGCAAGAACCAAGCGGTGTACGTGCGTGCCGACAAGGAGACCATCTGGGAAACCGTCGCGCAAGTGATCAGTATGCTGGGAGACGCCGGCATCAAGGTGAACGCCGTGACCCAACCGCTCGACGCGGCGGACAGACCAGGCGGAGCAAAGCGCTAGAATATAAAATGAAGGTTCTTTAAGTGACAGCCCACGTAGACATCCTGGATGCACGGGAGTCTTGGAGGAAGCCACTACTTCTGTCGGTGGCGCTGCACGGCGGTCTGGTGGTGTCAATCGCAGTGGCGGGATTCGCGGGCAACCGTCCGCGCGAACTCTGGGGCAGTCCGAATTCGTTGGGCGGGGCCAGTGTAGGAATCACACCGGTGAGCCAGATCCCTCTGCCCTCGCGCGGCGGACCGGTGAATCCGCTGGCGAACGACACCGAGTCGCGGGTCCCGGAGCCGCCTCCCTCGAAGCAGCAGTCGCGGCGGCAGGCTGCGCGGGAGGCAGCCGCCATCGCCATCAAATCGAAGAGCCTCCCCAAGCGTCCATCTCGCGAAAACACCACAACACAGCGGTCGAGCCTGAAGACGCCGGAGTCTCCCGGCCAACTTTACAGCTCCACTGGCCGGGCGCTTTCTTCACCAATGGTGGGACAAACCGGCGCGGGCGGCGTGGAAATGGGCCGGGGGGGCGCCTTCGGCAATAGATTCGGTTCCTACCGGGATCTTCTGGAGCAAAAGGTCGGGAGCCGATGGCGCACGAACGACGTAGACTCGAGGCTGCAGACAGCACCCACGGTCATCGTCACGTTCACGATTCACCGGGACGGTTCGGTGAGCGACTTGCGCACCGAGCAATCGAGCGGCAACAACGCGCTCGACTACGCCGCCCAGCGCGCCATCTACGAGGCTGCTCCGTTTCCGCCGCTGCCTGCCGCCTACGACCGTAATGAGGCGAGAATCGAATTCTGGTTTCAGCTAACAAGATGAAAACTAAGAGCCTGGCCGTACTCGCAGCAATCGCCCTCGTGGCCGTCGCTATCGCGCAACAAAGCGACGTTCTCATCAAGATCCAAAGGCAGCAGCGTGCCGCCATCGCGTTGGCTGATTTCCGCGGCTCGGGCGACGCCCAGAAGTTCATGGACGCCTTCAACCAGACCCTCTCAGGCGACCTCGACGACTCCGGCCTGTTTCGCATGGTTCCGAAGACCATGTTTCCGCTGGAGGTCCCGCAGCGGCCCCAGGACTTCACCGCTCCCGCCGCCGAGCCGCGGCTCCGCAGCGCAAGGGCGGCGCGACGCCCCAGACCACCCGGCGCGGGCCCTGGTTGACCGACTGGTCGGCCCCCCCGGTGAGCGCGACCTACCTGGCGTTCGGGTACTCGGGGGTGCAGGAAGGGCGGCTGGTGGTCTTCGCCTGGCTCTACAACGTCACGCAGCAGGACCTGGCCAATGCGCAGGTGATAGGGAAGCTGTACTTCGGTTCGCTCGATGAGGCCGGTGCGCGACAAACGGCGCACGACTTCGCCTCCGATATCCTGGCGCAGTTCGGCGTCAAGGGCCTGGCGGGGACGAAGATCTACTACGAGTCCGAGGCGGGCGGGGTTCGTGAGATCTGGTCGATGGATCCGGACGGCTCCAACCAGAAGCAGCTCACGTTTCACAAGTCGCTGGTGATGGGGAAGGCCGTGTCCCCCGACGGGACGATGATGGCGTACGCGGTGCAGATCAAGGGGCAATGGGTGATTCAGGTGCAGTCGCTGGAGACCGGGGGCCGGCTCTCGTTCTTCAACGCACCCGGAACGCTGAACTGGACTCCGGATTTCACGCCGGACGGGAAGCGCATCGTTTTCGCCAGCAACACGGCGAAAGAGGGCAGCCAGGAGATCTACGTTGCGGACACCAATGGCCGGGCCATGGACCGGCTCACCTTCAACGGAGGGACCAACGCCGAGCCCAAGGTGAATCCGAAGACGGGCAACGAGATTGTGTTTGTTTCCGGCCGGAGCGGTATGCCGCAGATCTACAAGATGAACACGAGCGGCGCCGATCTCCAGATGCTGTCCAACGGCGAGGGGGAAGCCGTGAATCCGGCATGGCACCCGGACGGGCAAATGATCGCATTCGCCTGGACGAAGGGGTTTGCGCCGGGGAACTACAACATTTTCGTGATGGATGTGGCCACGCGCCAGTATACGCAACTGACCCACGGCGCAGGCCTCAATGAGAACCCGGCATGGGCGCCGGACGGCATCCACCTGGCCTTCTCGTCCACCCGGGAAGGGGGCCAGCAGATTTGGACGATGCTAGCCGATGGGACCCAACTGAGAAAGCTCACCACGCGAGGCAGGAATCGCCGGCCGGTGTGGAAATGAGAATCCAGGCTTGGAGTACATTTGAAGGTACTGTAGAGAGCGAGGTTCATGATGAGGATGATGAACATGAGAAAAATCAGCATTATACTTTTGGGACTCACGCTGTTCTTGGCCGCAACGGGGTGTAAGAAGAAAGTAGCACCGCCACCGCCGCCGCCGCCGCCGAAGCAGGAAGAACCGGCTCCTCCGCCACCGCCCGCCAAACCGGCGATCTCGTCGTTTGTGGCCGAGCCGTCCACGATCCAGCGCGGCCAGTCGTCGACATTGCGTTGGGAAGCGTCGGACGCGACGGACATTTCGATCAACCAGGGCGTGGGCGCCGTCCAGGCGCGCGGAACGCGTCAGGTGACTCCCACCGACACGACAACCTACACGTTGTCTGCCAAGGGACCGGGAGGGAGCGACTCGCGCTCGGTGACATTGACCGTGACAGTGCCGCCGCCGCCACCTCCGCCTCCGCCGCCGCCGCCCAAGATTTCCCTGAGCGAGCGGCTGTCGACGGAAGTTCAGGATGCCTTCTTCGACTACGACAAGAGCGACATTCGGGATGACGCACGCGCCACGCTGACGCGGAACTCGGATGCGCTGAAGGCGATTCTGCGCGACTTCCCGAACGCGTCCATCCAGATCGAAGGCCATTGCGACGAACGAGGCTCGGCCGAGTACAACCTTGGGCTGGGCGACCGCCGCGCGGCAGCCGCCAAGGAGTTCCTGGTGCAACTCGGAGTTTCCGCCGACCGGCTGAAGACCATCAGCGAGGGCAAGGAGCGGCCGCAGTGCACCGAGTCCAACGAGGCCTGCTACCAGAAGAACCGGCGCGCGCATTTCGTGTCGGTACAGTAAACCCGTGCGGGGCTCGCGCCGGAGAAGTGCGCGCGGGCCCCGCCCAGCAGGTCACATGGAGAGCATCATGAAACTGGGCGGACGATTGGTACTGGTGTTGCTGGCGGTTCCCTTCCTGTGTCCTGGCCAGAGCAGGGAGCTTGTCGCGACCCAGCAGGTGATCCGGGATCTGGCGACCTTCGAGGACCGTACGCGCGCCGCGCAGAAGGCCACCGACGAGAAACTGGAGAAGCTCCTGCAACAGACCCAGGCGGCGATCGATGCTGCGACGAAAGCCAATGCGTCCGTCGCTGGGCTGGAACCCATTTTGAAGGAGCAGGTTGCCGAACAGCAGAAGATCCAAGCCAATAGCGGGCTGAAGGTGACCCAGATGGCCGAGGACCTTCAGACCCTCAAGGAGTCCGTGAGCCAGCAGAACGTGCGGTTGGGCAAGCTGGAGCAACTCATCACGGATCTCAAGACGGCGCTTACTACGTTGCAGGCCCCGCCCACTCCGCCGGGCGAGGCGTCAGCTCCGCAGAGCGGCCTGTCTCCCGACACGCTATTTCAAAACGCGCTGCGGGACAAGAACGGGGGCAACACCGACCTTGCGCTCAAGGAGTTCACGGACTACACGCAGAACTTCGGCAAGACGTTTCTGGCGCCAGAGGCCCAGTTCTACATCGGAGAAATCTACTACAACGGCGGCGAACTGGAGAAGGCGGTTGACGCCTTTGACGTGGTCCTGGAGAAGTATCAGGAAAACGACAGGACGCCGGACGCGCACTACATGAAAGGCATAGCGCTGCTCAAGCTGGGTCAGAGGACTGAAGCCCGCAGGGAGTTTAACGAGCTGATCAAGAGGTTCCCCGGCAATCCGCTGGCGTCCCAGGCGAAGAAGCAAATCGCGGCACCCGCGCCTGCGGCCAAACCTCCTGCCTCCAAGTCCAAAGGGAAGTAGAGCGCCCGCGGCCCACGTGCTATGCTGGATGCTCCTTTTCGGACATGCCGTTTCTGAAGTCCCTTCCGCCGCTCTGCATCGCGCTCGGTTTCGCCGATCCCGATAAGCTTCTCCAACAAGCCTGCAAAGAAGCCGCGGGCGGAGAAACGTTCTTCGAATTTCGTCTGGACCATCTCAGGCAGCCGAAAGCGGGAGTGGAAGCCGTGCGCGAGTTTCTCGCCAGGCACTCGGACTGCGTGATCCTGGCCACCTGCCGGCGGCGCCAGAATCAGGGGCGTTTCAATGGAAGCATCGACGACCAGGTGCGCCTGTTGGAGGCCGCGGCCGCGGCGGGGGCCAAGGCCGTCGATCTCGAAATCGAAAGCGCCGAGAGCGCGCCAGCGGCGCTGGCTCATCTGCGCACGGCGGGACCCGTAATCGTCTCCTATCACAACTTCGAAGCAACGCCTGCCGTGGACGCGGTGGTGCGCCGCATGCATCGTTGCCCGGCGGATGCTTACAAGTTCGTCACCACGGCCCGCAAGCCTTCCGATATTGCCCGTCTGCTGGCTCTCTTGAAGACGCACGGCAAGACCCCGATGATCGTGTTTTCGATGGGGGAGGTCGGCTTCGCGTCTCGTGTGCTGTCTCCTCTGCACGGCGGCCTGTTCACGTATGCCGCACCCTCCACGGCCGAGGGAACCGCGCCGGGCCAGGTGAGCGCCCATGTCATGCGGCACCTCTACCGGATCGGGAAGCTCTCGCGGACGAGCAAGGTTTACGGCGTGATCGCGGATCCGGTGGGACACTCCATTTCGCCGGCCGTCCACAACCGCGCGTTTCAGGCGCGGCGCATTGACGCCGTGTACCTCCCGTTCCTGGTGCCCTCGTTGCACCTGAAGGACTTCATGACGCTGGCGGAGGATCTTCCGGTCGCCGGTTTCAGCGTGACCATCCCGCATAAGCAGAAAGATTCTGCGATATCTCGATGCGGTGGATCCCGTGGCCCGGCGGATCGGAGCGGTCAACACAGTCTGGCGGAAAGCGGGCCGGTGGCGCGGCCTGAACGCGGACGCGGAGGCGGTGGTCAATCCGCTCTCGCGGCATCTGCGCCTCGCGAAATCCTCGGTCCTGCTGGTAGGCAACGGCGGCGCCGCCCGCAGTGCGGCGTTCGCCCTGGCCGACGCCGGCTCGTTGCTTTCCATCGTAGGCCGGAACCCGGACCGCGTGCGGGCGCTGGCCAAGGCGTGCGGAGCGGAGCCGCTCTTGCGCTCACAATTGCCGAAGCTCCACTTTGACGCCGTGGTGCACGCGACATCGCTGGGCATGTATCCGCACACCGGTGAGTGCTTCTTCGAGGACCGCATCCCCGCCGACGTGGTCTTCGACATGGTCTACAATCCCGCCGAGACGCTGCTTCTCCAGCGGGCCAGGGAGCAGCGCAAGACCGTCATACCCGGTCTGCAGATGTTCCTGGAACAGGCGGCCCGGCAGTTTGAGACCTGGACGGAGGACAGCGCTCCCCGCGCGGTGATGGAGCGCGCGGCCAGAGAGGCCCTGGAAGCGGGCTGAAGGCTTGTCCCGCTGGTAGGACAGGCGGTTTCGCCTGTCCAGTCGTTACCGTCCAAAGCGGGCCGGCTGGCCGGTAGCCGCGAGCACCGAGCCCCAGACTTCGCTCTCCGGCCGCAGGCGCTTCTTTCCGGAGATCGCCAGCGGGATGGGAACGTGGATGAACGTGTTGTACCAGAGGCCCATCACCACATCGGTCTTCCCGGCCAGGGCGGCATGCACGGCGTTGCGCGCCAGCCGGTCGCAGAGCAGGCTGTCGGCTGTGTTGGCGGGGACACTGCGAATGATGTAGCTGGGGTCGAAGTACTTCACGGTGGCCTCCACGCCCTCGCCGGCGAAGTAGTCCTCAATTCGCCGCTTCAGAAATGGGCCGATGTCGCGCAGCCTCAGGTTACCGGAGGCGTCCTGCCCGGCATCTCCTCCGGCCATCAGCTCCTGGCCGGCTCCCTCGGCGGTGACGATCACCGCGTGTCCCCGGGCTTGGATTCTCCTTTTCAGACAGGCGAGGAACCCCATGTCCCCATCCAGCTCGAAGGGGATCTCCGGCACCAGCGTGAAGTTGACCTCCTGGCTGGCGAGCGTGGCCCCCGCGGCGAGGGAGCCGGAATAGCGGCCCATCAGTTTGACGAGGCTGATGCCGTTGCGAACCCCCTTGGACTCGGCGTGGGCGCAGTCCAGCACTTCGCGTGCTTTCTCGATAGCGGTGTTGTATCCGAAGGACTCCCAGACATACGGGATGTCGTTGTCGATGGTCTTCGGAATGCCGACCACTGCCAGCGGCATCCCCCGGCGCCGAGCCTCGGTGGCGATCTCGTGCGCGCCGCGCTGCGTGCCGTCTCCGCCCACGGCGAACAGGAGGTCGATGCGTTCGCTGGCGAGAAAGTCCAGCATCACGTTTGGATCCTCCGGACCGCGGGAGGAACCTAGCGCTGTGCCGCCCAGTTTGTGAATGGACTCGACGAACTCCGTCGCGAGAAGCAGCGGCGGTACGCCGTTCGCCGGGTTCAGCCCGCTGTACCCGTAACGGATCCCGAGCGTCCGCCGCACTCCGTAGTTGTGATGAAGCTGGAGGAAAACCGAGCGGATCACATTATTCAAACCGGGGCATAAACCGCCGCAGGTAACGATGGCGGCCGAGGTTCGGGCTGGGTCGAAGAACAGGCGCTCGCGCGCCCCGGCCTTCTCGAAGGAGAGGCCGAGGTGGACGTCCTCCGCGGAGACGAAATCCGCGCGGTAGAGCAAGCGGGCTTCGTCGGGGGTGAAGTCGTGGATATCGTCTCCCGCCACGGTGGACAGGCGGAGCGGCGAACGGAATTGGCGGTCCCCGAGGGTCGGGACGCGCAGTTGTTCCGGTGTGAGCATCCTTCCTAATGTGTCACAGCGGGAACCGGAAGAGGGAAGGGTCTATAATGGCGGCATGCGAGCGAAGATCACCCGCAGAGAGTGGGCCGCCGCGGTGGTATCCGCGGGGACTCCGTCGCTGGCGCAAACGCGGGCGCCCGCCGATCTGCAAGCCCAGGCCGCCGCGGAGATCCGCCGCGACCTCGAAACGCTCCGTAAGTTCCCGCTGCCCCCCGCCGTGGAACCTGCAACTGTCTTCAAACCGTAATTCGCCATGGCCGACTTCAGCGACGACATCTACTTCTCCACTATCTCGGAGTTGAGCGAGAAATTGAAGGCACGGGCGTTCACCGCGGTGGAACTGACCCGGGCCTTCTCCGGCCGCCTGTCGAAGTTAGGGCCGCGCTACAACGCAGTGGCTCTATCTTTGGAGGAGACCGCGCTCAAGCGCGCTCGCGAAGTGGATGGCGACATCCGGCGCGAACGGTTCCGCGGACCCTTGCAGGGGATCCCGTTCGGAGCCAAGGATTTGCTGAGCGTGGCCATTAAGCCGACCACCTGGGGCGCCCGGCCTTACGCGGATCAGCGGTTCGGCTACGACGCCACCGTCCTGAGTAAGCTGGATCGCGCAGGCGCGTTGCTTGTCGGCAAGCTCGCGATGGTGGAACTGGCCGGAGCGGGTGGATACCGTTTCGCCTCGGCCTCCCTGACCGGGCCAGGCCTGAACCCGTGGGACACCACGCGCTGGGCCGGAGGAAGCTCCAGCGGTTCGGCCGCCGCCGTGGCGGCCGGGTTGGTCCCCTTTGCCATCGGCTCCGAAACCTGGGGATCCATCCTGACCCCCTGCGCCTACTGTGGAGTCACGGGGCTGCGGCCCACGTACGGTCTGGTGAGCCGCTACGGCGCCATGGCCCTCTCCTGGAGCATGGACAAGATCGGTCCCATCTGCCGCTCTGCCGAGGACTGTGGCCAGGTGCTTCGCGTAATCTCCGGAGGCGATACGAACGACTCGAGTTCCGCCGGCAAGAGCTTCTACTACGCGCCGCAGTACGCGAAGAAGCTGGCCGATCTGCGCGTGGGATTTGCCCCAGCGGACCTCACGCAATGGGCCGAGGCGCCCACCCGCTCCGCCTTTCAGGCAGCCATGGAAGCAATCCGCGGGCTGGGTGTTCAGATGGTCGAGGTGCAGTTGCCTGCTCTGCCTTACGCGGAGGTAGCCGGGACCATCATCGCCGCGGAGGGATCGGCCGTGTTTGAACCGCTCATCTCGAGCGGGAGGGTCGAACAACTCGCGGACCAGAAACAGATCGCTGGGCTTAAGGCGGGCTTGGAGATCCCGGCCAAGGATTACCTCCGGGCGATGCGCATCCGCAGCATGATAGGCGACGAATTCGGAAAGGTGTTCGCAAAGGTGGACGTGCTGGTCTCGCCCAGTTGTTTCTCAACCGCTACGAAGATCGATGCGCCGCTGGACGAGGCTCCCGGGCCAGAAGCCGCGGTGAGGCCGCGCGGGTTGTCCGACTTGGGCGCGGCAGGCAACCTGGCGGGTCTGCCGGCGTTGTCACTCCCCTGTGGTTTCGCGGAGGGACTGCCCGTGGCATTGCAGTTGGTAGGCCGGCCATTCAGCGAAAACACCGTTCTGGCGCTGGGCGTGGAATTCCAGAAGCGCACCGACTGGCACCGCCGCCGCCCAAAGATGTAGCTCCCCTACCTCTGAGGGGCGGTGAGCAGGCGGCCAGACCCGAGCCAAGGCTCGTTGTCTTTCCCGTAGTACAGGACCGCTGAATAACGCGGGCCGCGCAGGCGAGCCTCCGGCGTAAGGAAGTATTCGTGAGTGTTCTGGCTCAGGCTCTCGAACACGCTCCGCAGGGAAGGCGGTACGGAGATTTCGCTCACCAGCATCTGTGCGATGGTGCCGCGCAGATACGCCCCGGGGACCTCCCGGCGGGTGTTAGGGTCCCATTTCGTCTGATAGATCAGCCTCACCAGGCAGGGCGCGATGAGAAACCGGCGGGCGTCAGGGTACTTGCCACGCAGCAGCGCGAGGTCGCGCCCGGCATCCACCGCCAGCAATCGGGACCAGGTTGCGCGGTCCGGGCCTGCATCGGCCCAAGCGGCCTGGTTGTATTCCAGGACGGCGAACGCCTCTTTGGCGGGCATCAGGCGGTAGCGCGCGACCGCCTGAGGATCGGTGAGCGGAGGCCGGCAGTCGTAGCCAAGCTGCTCGAGCTTGGCCTTGTCGAACCACCCCGGCCCATCTTCGAACTTGAATCTTCCTGACGCGGGCTCCCATGCCAGTTGCAGGAACAGCGCCGTGCTCTCGCGCTGCGGACGCACCAGGCGCAATTCCAGCTCGGTGAGCTCGATGGCCGCGGCCGGCGCGCCGGATCGGTTGTGAGCCACCCTTACGAGCACAAACGCGTTCGCGGCGACCACCAAGGCCGCCGCCAGCAGTACGCCGGGACTCTTCATGGCCGCACCGCCTCAGACGCCGGCGTACGCAACTTCCGGAAGAGGGCCAGCAGTCCGATAGAGATCAGGCCGATGATCAGGAAGAACAAGTAGCCGGGCATCCAGTCCCACCACCAGTGGTAGAAGCGCAGGTAGAGAAGCAGGGTGAAGAACGCCGCCGCGAGGTTCGCGACATGCGCGAGGCGGGCTCGGATTCCCAGCCATGCCGCGAGGCCGGCCGCGCAAAAGCCCGCCACCTGATACACCCCTTCGATCGCGGATGTGCGCAACGGCAGATAACTGAACGCACCGGCTTCCGACAGGATCAGGATGGCGAGGAACAACGCCAGCAGTCCCAAGGTGCGGTACAGCCAGTCGAATTCGGTGTACCGGCGGTGGAAGCGGAAGGCGGGGACGGCAATCAAGGATGAGCCCGCCGAGCAGGAAATTCTCGGGTTTCTCGAAAAAGAATTGCCACTGCCCGCCCCACCACGAGGAGAAACTGGCCGCCAGGTAGCCCATGAGACAGGCGAGGCCGGCGGCGAGCGGCAGCCGCAGCCGGTACGCATACGCCGGCAGCAGCGCGAAGACGCCCCAGGCGAGCAGACCATTGCGACTCGGGGTGAGATTGAAGATGCTGCCCAGCACGTTGAGGTTCAGCACAAACGCGCCGAAGGCGACCAGGGAGAACAGCGAAGCGTAGTAGGGGGTTCGCTCGCGGCGCGCGGCGAATTCCGTGGCCGCCAGCATGAGCAGCGGCGTCACCACCAGCACCCCCACCTGCGCCGGGATCCCCAACACTCCCCAGAATCGGTAGAAGAAGAGCACCACCGCGGCACAGAGCGCCAGCCCGCCGAGCGTGGAGGCGATGCGCATCCCCCAGGAGATCTGCCTCTGCGACTCGGTGGCGTCAATGTCGAACCGCTCTGCGAGCGCGGTCAAAGTGCGCTGAAGGTGGATCTCCAGGGCGGAGCTTTGCGCAGGATCCAGCGTCACGGCTCCCTCGCGCTCCAATTCAGCGAGTTCCGCACGGAACGCGCGGATACGGTCCGCGCGCTGCTGCGCCTCGCGTTGGCTCGTCAATTCGCCCATCGGCTCGATTGTCAGCACCCGGTGGTCGCGCGAGTCCAGGTCTATGTTCCGATAGATCGTCTCGATCAGATCCAAGCCATGCTGCGCCAGGAGTGGCAGGATCGAGTAGAACCGCTCCTGCAGGTGACGCTGCGGATAGAGCAACCCGACCAGCCGGGCCGTCCCGGCGTCCACCCGCTCGCTGCGACGCAGAGCCTCTCGCGAGACTTTGTCGCCGATCTTCCCAAGCTGGTACAGCACCTTGCGCCGGCTCCGTTCCAGAGCCTCCGCCAGCGTCGGGTCGAAGCGCAACAGCTCGGTGCGCAACCGTGCAATGCCGGCCTCGGTGGCCTCCGTCAACTGCTGTATGTTGCGTACGCCAGTTCGGGCGGTGTCATGGTCCTGGCGGCCCGCTCTCGCAGCGCCTGTTCACCCTGGAAGAAGTCGTCGAGCGAGAGGCCGTAGCGGGCCAGCAGCCTGTCGCTGCGCGGGTCCAGGATGGTGAAAGCGGCTCGCGGCACAACCACCGGGGTCCTTCCGAGCAACTCTCGATAGATCACCTGTGCCTGGGCCATGTAGGCCACTTCCGCCGGCCCCATGACACTGGCCACCGTCGGCAGCATGTAGTCCTGGATGACGGGGCGCAACAGAGCGTTCGGCGAGAGGTCGCCGCCCTGCAATCCTCCCGTCCCGGCGACGAGAGGCAGTCGCCGGCCCCCTTTCAGCAGGAACAGCAGGGAGCTTTCCGGCTCGACGTGAACCTGAGCGTGGTACCCCGCCGCAGCAAGGGCCTGGTTGCGCTCGAGCACGAGGCGGACCAGATCCGCGGAACGCTCGAGCGCCCGAGCGAGAAGGGGCGCCGCCAACTTGCCGCGCGCTGGGCTCGAGCGGGTCGAGGTACAGCAGGCCGTAGTTCGCCAGCAGTTTCCCTAGGAGGCGGTGGAACGAAGTGCCGAAGGTGCTTCCCGCCGTGTAAGCTTCCTCCACCAGATCCGACACTTCGCCCGCGAATGGCAGTCCACCGAGCGCGCGGCGAAGATCGCCGGCCGCAGCCTCATTGACGGGGATCGTCCCCACCGGAGTCTGTGGGGCGGCGGTTTGGCCGGCCTCGATGCGCACGGGCTGGCAGGCATCGTCGAAGACCCAGCAGTGGTTGACCTCTTCGAAGTCGTGGTCCTCGGTCGCCAGCCAGAAGACCGGGACAGCCGGAAGACCCTGCTCCGTGAGGCGCCGCGCCAGTCTCGCCGCGGTGAGAGCCTTGTAGACGGTATACGCGGGTCCGGTGAACAGGCCCACCTGCTGTCCGGTGGCCACCACCACGGTGCCGGGCCGGGCCAGGAGATCGAGCGACGGGCAATCCCCGTTCTGGACCCGCAGCGCTGCCACCAAAGCCGCGCGCCGGTCCGCCGGGTAGTCGATGGCCGCCGCGGCCGTGGCGTAGCCCGCCGGTTCCCAGGGCGAGTGCGCATAGAAGTCGCGCGTCTTGGCGGGTTCGTACAGATAATCCAGGAAGAGACGGCTCGCACCGGGCAGGCCCGTGTAGGAAATCGTGCGCGGCGGCATGCGGAAACCCCAGGGTATCAAATGGCCGCACGACTTCGTAAACAGCCGTTTCTGCTAATTTGAAGATGCTCCATGGCCGGCGTCTACATTTCGTACCCCTTCTGCGGGCAGAAGTGTACTTACTGCAACTTCGCTTCGGGCGTCTTTCCGCAGGCGCTGGCCGAGCGCTACCTCGCGGCGCTGGGAGCCGAAATTGGGAAACACGATTGGAAATGGAAGCCTGAAACGCTTTACCTGGGGGGCGGCACGCCCGGCAACCTGGCCCCCAAGGCCTTGAGGCGCTGCTCTCGGCTGTTCCCGGCAATCCTTGGGTCGAGGCCACCATCGAGGCCGCGCCGGGAGCCATCACGCCTTCCAAAGCGGAGCACTGGTGTTCGACCGGCATCAATCGCGTGAGCCTCGGAGTGCAATCGTTCGTCGCTGGTGAACTCGCGCGCACCGGCAGGCGGCACGACGCGCCGACGGTAGCGCGCGAGGTCGCCCTGCTGCGCTCCGCCGGCATTCACAATTTCAACATCGATTTGATCGCCGGGCTGCCGGGCCAGACGCACGCGGGCTGGCGCGAGTCGCTGGATTGGATCGGACGGCTGGAAGCCCCGCACGTCTCCGTCTACATGCTGGAAATTGACGAGGACAGCCGGCTGGGAATGGAGATCCTGCAAGGCGGCGCGCGTTACGGCGCGCAGGATGTGCCTTCCGAAGATACCATCGTCGAATTGTACGAGACCGCCGTCGAGCACTTGCGCCGGTTGGGACTGCTGCGATACGAGATTTCGAACTTCGCGCGGCCGGGCTTCGAATCGCGCCACAACTTGAAGTACTGGCGGCTGGAGCCATACGCGGGATTCGGCGCGGACGCGCACTCCTCGGACGGCGTGACCCGCTCCCAGAACGTCGAATCGCCCGCCGATTACGTCGCCTGCGTGGAGCGCGGAGAGTCGCCCTGCGTGGAAACCAGGCCGGCGGATGCCGCGGAGGAGAAGTTCTTCGTCGGCCTCCGCCTGAGCGACGGAATCCTGCTTTCCTCCGAGGAGAAAGTTCGCTTTGCGGCGCCGATCCGGCGCTTTGTCGGCGAAGCGCTGCTCGATCTCGAGGGCGACACGCTGCGACTGACATCCAAAGGCATTCTGCTCTCAAACGAAGTATTTCAGGAGTTCATCACATTATGAGTACCAGCGAATTCATCGATCTGCGCAGCGACACCGTCACCCGCCCGACCGCCGCGATGCGGCGCGCCATGGCGGAAGCCGAGGTCGGCGACGACGTGTACGGGGAAGACCCCACCATCAACCGGCTCGAGCAGCGCGCCGCGGAAGTCCTCGGCAAAGAGGCGGGCATGTTCGTCCCGACCGGCACCATGGGAAACACCATCGCCGTCAAGCTGCACACCCAGCACGGCCAGGAGGTCATCTGCGAGGCGCGCGCCCACGTTTACGGCTTCGAGATGGCCATGCTGGCCTGGTTCGCCGGCTGCGTGGCCAGGCCGATCCATGCGGAGGACGGCATCTTGCGGTGGGAGCAGATTCACAAAGAGATCCGGCCCCTCGGCCCATATCGGGCGCCAACCGGGGTCATTGAACTCGAAAACACGCACAACATGGCCGGTGGAGCGGTCACGCCGGTGGAGGTCACCAACGAAATCTGCAACGGGGCCCACGAACTGGGGCTGAAGGTACACCTGGATGGCGCTCGGATTTTCAACGCGGCCACCTCCCTGGGCAAGAACGTGAAGGAACTGGCGGCCGGAGCGGACACGGTGATGTTCTGCCTGTCCAAAGGCCTGTGTGCGCCGGTGGGCTCCATGCTGGTGGGCACGGCGGAGGCCATCGTCCGTGCACGTCTCTATCGCAAGCGGCTCGGCGGCGGGATGCGCCAAGCCGGCATCCTGGCGGCAGCCGGACTGATCGCGCTCGAGGAGATGCCCAAGCGGCTCGAGGAGGACCACCGCAACGCACGGTTCCTGGCCGAAGAACTTGGCCGCATCCCGGGCATCCGCGTCACGCATCGCGTCGAGACCAACATCGTCATTTTCGACGTCAGCGGCACGGGCCTCGCCCCCGCCGAAGTCAGCCTGCGCCTGAAGCAGCGCGGCGTGCTCATCAACGGCATCGACTCCCGCCACATGCGCCTGCTCACCCACCACGACGTCAGTCGCCAGGCCTGCGAACGCGCGCTGGCGGTGCTTGCAGAGGTGGCGAGCTCGCCCCGGGCCTGATTGAATAAGGAGTCTTTGCCATGACCATGTCCTCCCAACCTCCGCTCGCCCAAGTCTGGGATGCGGAGGGCTATTCGGCCAACGCGCACTTCGTGCCCGAGCTCGGGCAGCCGGTGCTGGACTTGCTCCAGCCGCGGGCCGGTGAGCGCATCCTCGACTTGGGTTGCGGGGACGGCGTGCTCACCGAAAAGCTGGTCGCACTGGGTGCGCAAGTGGTGGGCATCGACAGTTCGCCGGAGATGCTCGCGGCGGCGCGCCGGCGCGGCCTGGACGCCAGGATGATGGATGCCAGATCGCTTACCTTCGAGGACGAATTCGATGCGGTCTTCTCCAATGCGGCGCTGCACTGGGTCAAGGACGATCCGGACGCTCCGATCACCGGCGCCTTCCGCGCTCTCAAGGCTGGAGGCCGGTTCGTAGGGGAGATGGGCGGCCATGCCTGCGTCGGAGCGATCACTGTGGCGTTGTTGGCCGCGCTGCAACGCAGGGGCATCCCAGACCCCGCTTCATGGATTCCCTGCTATTTCCCGACGGTCGACGAATACGAAGCCCGCCTGCGGCGAGCCGGATTCGTGCCGCAAAGTGTACAACTGGTTCCGCGCCCGACACCCCTGCCAACCGGAATACGTGGATGGTTGGAAACGTTCGCCAATCCGTACTGCGCCGCGTTGCCGCATGGTGATCGCAACGCCTTCCTCCAAGAAGTTACCGCCCTGCTCAAGCCGGTTTTGTGCGATGCCCAAGGCCGCTGGACCGCGGACTACATTCGGCTTCGCTTCGCGGCCCTCAAACCCTGACTCCCCGCCGCCGACCCCGGCGCCCGTGCCTGAGCCTGGCACGGCTCCATGCCATCATTTCATGCCACAAAAGCATGGCATAATGCGATCGCGGCGTACGCAGCCGAAATGGCCGGCACGAATTTCGGTCTCGATCCCGAGTTGGAGCGCGCCGGGTTCGATCATAGGATGGCTCAACATCAACCAACCCATCGGTTGGCGGTCGGTCATCGTGGGTCCCATCTCGACCTCGATCAGAGCCTGTCCCACAAAGAGCTCAGTGCCGCAACGCGCCGGTCGGGAATGAGCCCAGCGCTGTTTGGCACCGAACAAAACGCAGCGATTTAGTTTGAACTGGGGAAAACCGAAGATGTGCTCCAAGGCTTTCCAGCGCTGCTGCCGGAACAAGATGATCTTCGGCCGGTAGTGCCGGCGGTATACGGCAGAATCGAGTACCGCACCTGGCGACGGCGGCTGGAACGGCTGCATGAGATTCTGCAGACGGGCCGCGTGGAGGAGGGTTTCGTGCGGTTGGCGCTGTAACGCCAGTTGGCGGAGTGCCAGCAGGAGTAGCGGGCCGGGCGCCGTTTGGCGCCGGGTCTGTGCGAGGGCGATCAGTTGCTGTTCCAGCGCACGGCGTCGGTGGCGTTGCGAGTGACGTTGGCGCGGACGATTTGCGGGGGCAGCTAGCGCAGTTTCGCCCCCCGCCTGGCGAACTCCACCCTGCCGACTTACCTGAAGAACTGGCCGTAGTACGCACAAAGGGGGCCGGATAAGGCGCTTTCGAGGCATCCTGGCCTACAGCGAGGCTCCCACGCCCGCGACCCCCGCCGATGGGTTGGACTGGCGAGCCAAAAAAGCAAAAAGCGGGACAGGGTCCGAAGTAACAGGCTGTTAAAGCACCGTCGCCTTGGCGCCGTCCCAGGCCAGCATCTTTCCGTCGCGCACCGCCAGCCTGCCTAAGAGCGTCGGCACGGTGGAGCGGTAGGCGGTCTCGATATCCATGACGGGCTTCTGGCGCGATTTCACGCAATCCAGGAAGTTGCGCACGAAGTTGATGGTGCCCTCGTCGGCATTGTCCGGTCTACGGAAGCTGACGGACTCGATGGGCTTAGCGCTGCCACCCCGGGCGCCTGCGCGCAGGGGCGCTAAGACGGCGTACGACTCACGATTGACGTAGAGCGACCCGTTGGTGCCGACGAAGATGTTGCCGTACGTGTTGATGCGGGTCAGACCGGGAGGCAACCAGGGCACCTCCCAACTGGTCAGGTTCATCACGAATTTGTCATAAGCCCAGGAGACGCTGACCGTATCCGGCACCTCTTCCTTCGGCGGAGGCTGGTAGCGCACATACTGGCCCGCGGCAGAGGCGGTTCGCGGCATGTCGTCGCCCATGAACCAATGCGCCACATCCGTGATATGCACGCCCCAATCCGTGATCAGGCCCCCGCCGTAGTCGTAGAACGATCGCCAGCTTCTCTGACGGCCCGGCACATACTGGCGCCGCGGAGCCGATCCCTGGAACATTTCCCAGTCCAAGCCCGCAGGCGGATCCGTAGGCTGTCCCGCCCGCCCGCCATAGAGGCCGGAGTACATGAGCATCACCAGGTACACCTGGCCCAGCAGCCCGTCGCGCACCATTTTCTGGGCTTTCTGATAGTGCTCGTACCCCCGCTGCTGAATACCCACTTGCACCACGCGGTTGAACTTCTTGACCGCCTCCACCGCCCTTTGGCACGGTTCGATCTCGTTCGAGAGCGGCTTCTCCACATAAACGTCCTTGCCCGCCTGACAGGCATCGATGACGATTGGGCAGTGCCAGTGGTCGGGCGTCGCTACCAGGAGGATGTCGATATCCTTGCGTTCGAGCACCCGGCGGTAATCGGAGTAGCTTTCAAATGTTCCCGGCGCGAGCTGGTTCTTCTGGACGGCTGCTTCCAGATTCGGCTTGTAGACGTCGCACATCGCCCCCACCGCCACGTCTTCGTTCTTCTGGAAAAGCGACATCACATAAGTGCCGCGGCCCCCGGTGCCGATCACGCCGAGTCTCAACCGGTCGTTGGCGCCCATCACAGACCGTGCGCTGGCGGCGGTCAAAGCCGCGGCCGAACTCACCACGAATCCACGTCTGCTCTGCATCGCATCTCTCCTTGCCACCGGCAATTATATATCAAGCTGTTTCCGTACCTTTCTTACGGTGAATCAGCGGCCGAACCGGAATACCAGCGAACCCGTTTGCGCGCCCGGAGCTTTGCTCGGCTGGCTGAGAGGACCGCTACTTTCCGGGGTAGCGAACTTCGAGCCGATCGCCGGAATCGCGTGCAGGAACGAAAGATCTCCAGCCGGAAAATCGGGGCTGGTGTTCATCAGGCTAAAGCGCGGCGTACCGATGCGCAGATAAATATCCGGTTGCGCGCTGGAGACCCACAGAGGCCCGCCGGCCCCTTCCAGCCGCGCCCAGCGCAGTCCGGCGAAATAGCCCTGGGACTCCGGGATAGTCCCAGTTCTCGCCGGGCTGAATCTCATTGCCGCGCAATTTCGTGTACGCCGAGCCAGCCGCCGCGCAGCCGGTTTTGCCACACGCGATAGGGGCCCTCGCCGAGCCAGCGGATGGAGCGCAATTGCTCCTCGGGATAATCGAAGGAGATCGCCGTAGTACGCGTATTCGCCCGCGAGCGTGTACTGGTAATCGAGCCGCAGCGCGCCGTCCGCCTGCAGCGTCCACCGGAAGCGAGTCACGCCGGCGCCGCCCGTGCTTTCGACCCACGCCGCCGGCTTGCCCGTCCGCGAATCCCGTCCGGCGCCGCTCGAAACCGCCGCCTTGGCATTCGAGCCGGCGGGGAAGCGAGTCGCCGCATAGCCCACGCGCACGCCCTTCACCGTGACCGCCTGCCCGTCGGAGCGGCGAAAGTGGGACAGACGCAGCGCCGTCAATTTGCGCGGAGGGAAGGCGAAGAGCCTGCCGTCACCGGAGCGGCGCGTGGCATCGTAGATCGTATTCCAGCTTCGACCATCCGGTGAGATTTCAAGCTGGAATCCCACCCAAGTAACGTTGCGGGGGTAATCCACGGTGATCTCGATGTTATTTGCCAATTGCGGCGCATCCAGCCGCACGGAGAGGGAGGGGTCCGCGGGGGATGAGGTCCATGCGGCCTTAGCGGCGGCATCGGCCACAGCAAGCCATTGCACGTCGCTCGAAACCGCCGGGCGCGCAAAGCTGAGCTGCGGTCCGGCGAGCGCGAACGTCCGGCTGCCGTCCCGCACCTCGCGAAGCGCACCGCTCGAGGCATCGAAAATCGCGGAGACCGTGCCCGCCCGCAAGCGCACTTGGCCCGCAGCCGGCTTATCGGCGCGGGGGACCGTGGTGGCGCGCTGCTCTTCGGGCGCGAACCCGCGGCTGGTCAACCCTGGTGCGGCCCACACCCAGTTCCACAGTTCCTGTTGGTCCGGGCCAGCCACGGCTGACCGAGAGCGCGTCGGCCTCCCGCCAGTTAGCAGGCAGCGCCAGAGTGAGTTGGCCGCTCGCATGCGGCGCAACCGCCGGCGGCGGCGCGGAGCCTTCGGCCAATACGATGGGTGTGATCTCCCTTTCCGCGGCTCCTCGGTAGCGCAGCAATTTCCAACGCGATGCGGCATTGCGCCAGGGAGGTGAAATCATAGCGATTCTGAACCGTCACGGCTCCGGTGAAGCGTTCATCGAGCAGCGGCGGCGGCGATCTGCACCGGCGAATACAGATCCCGGATGGTATGAAAACTGCCTTCCTTCTCGTGATGAGGACCGAGAATGCCATCGGGCGCGTAGGTGCTGAAGACGTCGACTCTTCCGTTCTGATCCGTGCGCTCGATGCCTTCGTCGGCAAACACCCAGATGAATCCGCCGGCGCCATATGGCGATCGCGCGATGGCGTTCCAGTAGTCTTCCAACGCAGCGCCCGCCCCGCCATCGTAGAGGCCGTGGATCATCTCGGTGGGCATCACCAGATTGGGACCGCGCAGCCGCTTCTCCAGATCTTCGTACGAGGAGTAGTGCTTGGTGTCGATCCCGTTGAAGGGGTCCGACGGGTGCAGGACTTTGCGATTCTGCGGATCGTACAACCCGAACTCTCCGTCCAGTGCCCGGTTCCAGCCGCCCTCGTTGCCGTTATCCCAAAAGAGGATGCTCGGATGGTTCACGTCCCGGGTCACCATTTCTCTCACCAGGAGGCGTCCCACCTCGGTATCGTGAGCACGCTGCCAGCCGCTGAGCTCGTCCAGAACGTAGAGGCCGAGCTCGTCGCAGGCATCCAGAAAAGCCACGTCGGGCGGATAGTGCGTCATCCGCACGGCGTTCATGTTCATGGCCTTGATCAAACGGACATCGTCGTAGTTATCCTCGGTCGTGAGCGCGCGGCCGGTGGCGGGACGGAAACTGTGTCTCCCCACTCCCTTCAGAAGGATGCGCTGCCCGTTGAGGAAGAGTCCCTGCCCGTCCCGGACTTCAAAGGTGCGAAAGCCGAAACGCTCATCGACTGTGTGCAGGACGGCGGACCCCTGGCGCAAGGTGAGGCGCAGCGTGTACAGGTTGGGCGTCTCGGCCGTCCATAAACGCGGCGCCTCGATGCGGGTGGAAAGACGGAGACGGCCGGTTCCTCCGCCGGCGATCGGCGCGCCGAAGGGGGCGCCAACCGGTTGTCCGTTGGCCAGTACCTGCCCTTCCAGACGATCGGCAGTGCGCACCGCACCGAGCGTCACGTCTACGCTGAGCGTGCCATCGGCGCGCGCATCCACGGCGGAGTTCTCAATGGATTGGGCCGGTACGGCTTCCAGGTACACCGGCCGGTAGATGCCGCCGAACACCCAGTAGTCGCCGCCGCGCTCGGCGAGTTCCGTAGCGGCATTTGCGGACACTTTTGCGACATCGACTTCGAGCAGGTTTTCCGAGCCGAACTTGAGCAGGGTCGTGATGTCGTACCGAAAGCGATAGAATCCCCCCTGATGCACCGGCCCGGCTGGCCGCCCGTTCACTTTCACGGATGCATCGGTCATCACTCCCTCGAACACCAGGCGAACGCGGCGGCCTTTCCAGTCCGCGGGCGCGGGGAAGCGCAAACGATAGAGACCGTGCTCATCCGATTTCACGGGTTCCTGCCCGTAGTTGTAAGTGCCAAATCCCTGCTGCTCCCAATTCGAAGGCACGGCAATCGTGGTCCACGTGCCGCTGCGCCGTCCGGCGGTGACGGAGAACTCCCATTGCGTCGCGTCCTTGGGGCCCTTGCCCGAAAGGTATTGGATCTGAGTCTCTTCCGCGCGCACGAACCCGGCGCATAACAAGAGGGCCAGAAGACCGGCAGCGCGGCGTGCGCACGAAACAGGTGGACGCTTCATAAGAACACCAGCGTACACCCGGTTTAGGGCCTCAGACGCCGCCGATGTGCCGCTGGACGGTCTCGAGAAGCGCGGGGCCCCTCACGGGCTTCGGCAGATAGTCGTTCATGCCGGCCTGGAGACAGCGCTCCCGGTCTCCTGCCATGGCGTGAGCCGTGAGCCCAACGATGGGCAGATTTCGCCAGCGTTCGTCGAGGCGGATGCGGCGGGTGGTCTCGAGGCCGTCCAGCACGGGCATCTGGACGTCCATGAGTACAAGGTCGAAGGCAGCGGTTTCGAGCGCTGCCAATGCTTCTCCGCCGTGGTTGACGACGGTGCTTTCGTAACCCTTCTTGGTGAGCAGGCCGGCTACTACCTGCTGGTTGACTCGGTTGTCCTCGACGATCAGGATGCGGCCGCGCGCCGGCAGCGGGACGGTGTCCGGCGGGGCGGCGGCTACGGCGCGCCGGGGCTCCGACAGCCCGGCTGGGGTGGGGATCTCATCCAGATCGATTTCGACATGGAAGGCGCTGCCGCGGCCGACTTCACTGTCCACCCAGATCCGGCCGTTGTACATCTGCACGAGTTTCTTCGTGATGGCGAGCCCCAGCCCGGTGCCCCCGTAACGGCGGGTAATGCTCTCGTCGGCCTGGGTGAACTCGTCGAAAATAGTCTGCACCTTTTCGGCGGGGATCCCAATGCCGGTGTCGATGACGTCGATGCGCAAACGGACCTGATCCGCCCCGAGTGCGGACACGTTGGTCAAGCGCAGCCGGACCGATCCTGCGTTGGTGTACTTGACGGCGTTGTCCAGGAGATTGACAACGATTTGCCTCAACCGCAGCGGATCGCCAAGCAGATACGCCGGCACCTCCGGCGCGATTTCGCACGACAGTTGCAGCCCCCGATTGGCGGCCTTCGGCGCCAACAACTTCGAGCAGCTACCGATGAGTTCCCGGGGCTCGAACGCGATCTTCTCCAGAGTCATTCTAGCCGCCTCTATTTTGGACAAATCAAGAATGTCGTTGACGAGCGCCAGCAAGGAGTTGGAACACTCCCGAGCGCTCTCCAGATCTTCTCTCTGGGCGGCCGTCAACTCGCTGTCGAGGGCAATCTCAAGCATCCCCTGGACGCCGTTTAGAGGGGCGCGGAGTTCATGCGACATGTTCGCCAGAAACCCGCTTTTCGCCTTCGTGGCCGCCTCCGCGCGGTCCGTCGACAGTTGCAATTCCGAGGTCCGCTCGCGGATCTTCTCCTCCAAGTGCTCTTGATGCTCGCGGACCTGGCGCCGGCTGGAGGCGAGGGATTGGATCATCTCGTTGAAGCTCTTGGCAAGCCTCTCGATTTCGTCGCCGCTGGCGGAAACCTGGATCGGCTCCAGGTTTCCCGCTTTCACCGAAGCCATGGCTTGCTCGAGCAGTACCAGAGGGCGAATGAAAACGCGGCTCGTAATCCGGGCCAACAGGACAGCCGCCGTCAAGAGCAGGACGTTGAGGGCCAGATGCTCGGTAAGATTCTGGCGACCCCACGCGTAGGGGAAGACGGACTCCACCGCCGTCATCCAGACGACTAGCATAGCCGTGAAAACGGAGAACTTGGTGGCGAGAGATCTGGACCGGCCGTTTTGATGCACGAACCCCTCATGGCGGACTCAGCCGCCTCTAATGAACTTCTCGGATGCCTGTAACCGGGTTTTGATAAGGGCTTGCGCTTAGGAGGGTCCAAGTTTTGCCGCGCAGCCGGGTGGACTCGCCGGCGGCCGGCGGGGCACAATAGACGAAATGAAGAGAATCGTAGCGACTTCAGGGGCGCCGAAGGCTGTCGGGCCCTACAGTCAGGCGGTAGTGGCGGGAGGTTTTGTGTTCTGCTGCGGGCAAGGGCCGCTCGATCCCGCAACCAACAAGGTGACCGGAGAAGACACCCCGGCGCAGACCGAGCAAGTCCTGAAGAACCTGGCCGCGGTGCTCGAAGCCAGCGGGTCTTCCCTGGCGCAGGTCGTCAAGACGACCGTCTACCTCAAGGATTTGAGCGACTTCAAGAAGATGAACGAGGTGTACTCGCGATTCTTCCCCACGGAGCCGCCGGCGCGGGCCACCATCGAAGCCGCCAGACTGCCGCTGGACACGCTGGTCGAGATCGACGCGATTGCCGTTCTCTGACCTTGTAGGGTAAGCCCCCCGAGGTCATTGCAAATTTCGCCGAAAGATCGCTTGCTGACGCGCGCGGCTCGGCAAAAGCGAAGTGCTTGCACGCGGCTCTCGCAGCTTTCTGTGTTCTGTGTTCTAGGTTCTGAGTTCCTTCAGTACTTGGGCGCCGTCACTCCGTCACGGAGTACTGGGGCTGAGGCGGGTTCATTTTGATTTCCAGAGTCCGCTCATCTTCCTCGACCTCGAAATCCTGGCCAAACGTCTGGTAACCCTTGGCGATGACCTGGATCCTGATCTTGCCCTTCGGAATCTCGGGGACCTTGGCGATCCCGTCCTGGTTGCTCCGGGTCTCCCAAGTCGTGCGGACTTTCCTGCCAAGTTTCGCGGCGGATCGTCCTCCCACAAAACGCACAACGACACTGGCGCGCTCGATCGGCTTGCCCGCCAGAGTCTTCACCTCGATGCGGAGCAGCGTCGTGTCGGAGTCCGCCACGACAGGAAGAGTGCAGAGCGCCAAAGCGATCAAAAGGAACCGTACGGCTCGCATATCCGAATTATGACAGAACTGCCCGGTCCGGGCGTTATGGGCGGTCGGGGATGACGAACTGGCGCGGAGAGCCGGCGGCGCGGGTGACGGCCTCGGCGGCCAGGTAGCCGCTGCGCACCGCGCCTTCCATGGTGGCGGGCCAGCCCGAGCGGGTCCAGTCTCCCGCCAGAAACAGGTTGCCGAAGGCCGTCTCGCAAGGCGGGCGCAAGGCGCCCAGGCCCGGAAGCGGCGCAAACGTCGCGCGCGGCTCCTTGATGACGTGGGCCTTCTCGACCACCGCTTCCCGCACGCGCGGCAGGAACTCCGCCAGTTCGCCCAGCGCCAGCTCGATGATCCGGGCGCGGCTCATCTCCATCAACGAGTGCGAGGCGCTCACAACCAGTTGCAGGTAGCGGCCCTCCTTCTTGTTGAAGAACCACTGGATGGTGCGGTCGAGGAGCGCGGCGTGCGCGAGTTCGGTCACCGGCCGGTCGAACCAGAGATGGATGCCCGTGATCGGAGAGTATTGGAAGGCGTCGAGGTCGAGTCCCAGCTCGGGGGCGACGGCGGAGAGGCGCTCGAATGGCAAGGCGCAGACGTAGTAATCGGCCTGCTGCGGTTCCTGGCGGCACTCTACCGAGGCAACCGATTCTCCGGCGAATCGGATGCGGTCGATGGGGGAGCGGAATCGGATCTCCAGTTGGTGCATCCGGCTCAATCCGTCCAATGCATACAGCTCGGACAGGGGCGCCGCCGGGACTCCCATTTCGTACCGGTTCCCGCCCGCCAGCAACGACAGCCGGAAGACTTGCAGGCCATGCGCGGCGGCCATGCGATCCAGTTCCTCGTTGACGGCGCTCACCAGGATCGGCCGCCAGAAGCGCGCGATGGCGCCGGCGGGCTGGTTCTTTTCCCGGAGCCAATCGAGCATCGTGATGCGATCCAGGTCCGCGCGCTCCTCCCACTCGCGGCGGATGGCGGCCAGGGCGCGTGCGATGGCGATCTTCGCGGACGCGCTCAGAAACGGAAGCCGCAGAAACGATCCGGCGAGGCGCAAGGGAGCCGGGAGCCAACCCGGCTGCAGCGCGGAAACACGGCCGCCCGGCTCGATGAACCGGTACTCCCGGTGGAAGTGAATGCGGTCCGCCACTCCCAGGCGCTGGTAGAAGTCCAGCAAGTTGACGCAGCATCGCAGGAGGACGTGCTGGCAGTTGTCGATCGTCTCCGGTGCTTCTTCGGATGGAGACAAGGGGAACGAGGCTGCGCGTCCGCCGAGGAACGGCCTGGATTCGAACAATGTGACCGGGAAGCCGGCGCTCGCGAGTGCAACGGCAGCCGCCATCCCCGCCAGGCCTCCACCGGCGACGATTACGCGAGGCATGGCTGCACCTGTGACGCATTGCAGGCTGCCGACAGACCGCTTGCTGACGCGCGCGGCGTCGAGGCGCGTCTCCGAGCCGCGACCATGCGTGAGCGGTGCCCCTACTTTGGCTTGGCATAGAGCCGGACCACGTTCTGGATGAGGCGCAGGCCGCAGTCTTCCTTCATCGTGAGAATCGACTCGGGATGGAACTGGACCGCTTCGATCGGAAGCTCGCGGTGACGCACGCCCATGATGACGCCATCCTCGGATTCGGCCGTGACCTCCAGACACGCGGGGAAGGTCTCCTTGCGCGCGAACAGCGAATGGTAGCGGCCTACGGTGAACTTCTCGGGCAGACCTTCGAAGATGCCTGCCCCCCGATGAACGATGGTCGAGGGCTTGCCGTGCATCGGATAGTCCAGCACTCCCAATTCGCCGCCGAAGGCCTCCACGATGCCCTGGAGGCCGAGGCAGACGCCGAACAAGGGAATGCCCAGAGCGGCCACGTGCCGGACCAGTTGCGGAACGCCAAAGTCGGCCGGCCGGCCGGGTCCGGGCGAGATCAGGATCAAATCCGGTTTCACCTCGCCGATGATCTCGAGCGGGAAACCGGCGCGGTAAGTGGAAACGTCCATGCCGGTCTGCCGCGCGTAATTGGAGAGCGTATGGATGAAACAATCGTCGTTGTCCACCAGCAGCATCCTGCCCGCGGGCGCCGGCTTCTTCGCGCGTTCCGGTTTGGCCTTGGGAAGCGGCTGGCCGCCTTGGATGGTCTTGAAGAAGACCGTCGCTTTCATCCGGGTTTCCTGCTCTTCCATGGCCGGGATGGAGTCGTACAGAATGGTTGCACCGACGGGGTACGCGGCCACCCCATCTTTCAAGTGAACCGTGCGGATGTGAATCCCGGTGTTCAGATCGCCGTTGAGCGAGAGCATGCCGACGGAGCCGCCGTACCATCCGCGCGCATCCTTCTCCAGGTTCTCGATGGCCTGCGCGGCCGCCTTCTTAGGCGCTCCGATCATGGTGACGGACCACATGTGCGTCAGGAAGGCGTCGAGCGCGTCGAAGCCCGGCGCCAGCACGCCCTCGACATGATCCACCGTATGGAAGACACCGGCGTAGGCCTCGATCAGGCGCCGCCCGACCACCTTGACGGAGCCCGGGACGCACACGCGCGACTTGTCGTTGCGATCGACGTCCGTACACATGGTCAGCTCGGATTCTTCCTTGCGCGAGTCGAGCAGCTCGCGGATGTTGTCGGCATCGCGGAGGGGATCGCCGGTCCTGCGGGCCGTGCCGGAAATGGGCGACGATTCGACCCGGTTTCCCTCCACCCGCACGAACATCTCCGGCGAGCAGCCAATCAACTGCTCGCCGCCGAATTGCAGGAAGAACTCGTAGGGGCTGGGGCTGGCCTCCTGGAAGCGCTTGAACAACTCCGAGGGACTCTTGGAAAAAGGAGCGCGGAAGGTCTGACGAAGGACCACCTCGTAGTAGTCGCCCCGCTTCATTCCCTGGCGAACGGTCTCTACCTTCGCCATGTACTCGTCGGCCGCGTGATCGCTGACGATCTCTCCGGACGCTTGCGGGGCCACCGGGGGAATGGGGTCGCCGGAGCGTTCCAGGGGCACGGTGGAGAGGCCGTCTTTTTCGAAGTCGTACTGGTAGCGCTCGATCCGCTCCCGCTTGCGGTCCATGAAGCAAATGTCGTCGCACAGGTAGAGGTGCAGGTACTCCGCGCCGGTGCGGGGCAGGCGGAGCTGGACGGGATCGAACTGGAACAGCAGGTCGTATCCGAAAGCGCCCACCAGGGCCAGGCGCGGATCGCGCACGGGACGGAACTCCTGGGTCAGCGCGCGCAGGATGGAAAACGCCGAAGGCTGCTTGCTGCGTTGCTCTTCCGGGAAGAGCGCCGGAAGCGGCTTCAGACGGCCCACCAGGGCGCCGTCGCGCTGCTCCAGGGATTCCCAATGAGGGTGCTCGGCCAGAACCGGGAAGAGCAACCGGTTCAGGACTTCGCCGCGCGGGTTGAGGGGGCGGAGTTCCAGCCAGCGCTCTCCGGCCAGGATCTCGAGCGGGGGCCGCACCGAGGCGATGTCCCAGCGCGAGTATCTGCCGGGGTACTCGTAACCTGAGGAGAGATAGATTCCACGATAGGTGTCGAGATCGCGCAGTAAGTGACTCAGCCCCTTCTTAAACGGGAGCTTCGTGATACTGCGGACCACCTGAATCCCACTAGCGGTGGAATGCCTGGACTGCCGCATGGTACAACCTCGGGAGGGAAGTAGTCCATTAGAATAGCACGGGGCCGGAGGCTTCTCATGCATAACCAACCCTTCCGCGCAGTGACGGCGGCCGCAATCCTGGCCGTGGTGGCGGCGTTGCTCGCGGGCTGCCGCGGCGCTGGAACGGCCGTGTACAAAGACCCGCGGGCGGCGGTCGAGAAACGCGTCGAGGATCTTCTGTCGCGCATGAGTCCCGAAGAGAAGGCCGATTTGCTCTCTGGCAATACCTTCGAGACCCAGAGCAATCAGCGCCTGGGAATCCCCGCCATCCGGATGGCCGACGGGCCGATGGGGGTCCGGTGGTACAAGGCAACGGCGTTTCCCGCCAGTGTGGCGATGGCCGCCGCCTGGGACCCGGACCTGACCCGGCAGGCCGCTCGCGCCATCGCACGGGAGCTCCGAGCGCAGGACAGGGACATGCTGCTGGCGCCCTGCGTCAACATCCATCGGGTTCCCATGGGCGGCCGCAATTTCGAGAGTTATGGAGAGGACCCGTACCTGGCGGCGCGCATGGCGGTGGGGTTTATCAAGGGCGTCCAGGGTGAGGGTGTGATTGCGACGGTGAAGCACTTCGCGGCGAACAACCAGGAGACCGAGCGGGACTCCATCGATGTTCAAGTGGACGAGCGGGTCTTGAACGAGATTTACTTTCCGGCGTTCCGGGCGGCCGTCCAGGAGGCGGGCGTGTGGACGGTGATGTCCTCCTACAACAAGCTGAATGGCGCCTGGGCTTCGGAGAACCCGTGGCTGCTCACCGAAGTGCTGAAGAAGCAGTGGGGCTTTCAGGGGTTAGTGGTGTCCGATTGGGGCGCGGTTCACAGCACGGTGGCGACGGCCAACGCCGGCTGCGATTTGGAGATGCCCACCGGGAAATTCCTGAACCGCGCGGCGATTCTGAAGGCCATCACCGAGGGGCAGGTGCTGCAGGCGACGGTGGATGACAAAGTGCGGCGGCTCCTCCGGGTTCTGTTCCTTTCGGGCCGGTTCGACCGGCGTCCCGGCGAAAAGGCCGGGGAATTGAACACGCCGGCGCACCAGCAACTCGCGCGGACCGCCGCGGTAGAGAGCACGGTTCTGTTGAAGAACCAGGGCGGCCTGCTGCCGCTCGACCCAGCCAGAGTCCGCTCGGTGGCCGTGATTGGTCCGAATGCGGCCATGGGACGCGTGGGAGGCGGCGGTGCCGCGCTGGTGAACTATCCCTACGTGGTGAGCCCGCTCGAAGGGCTGAAGTCGCGGCTCGGCGGACAGATGCAGATCCACTACGCACCGGGCTTGATCCAAGTGGGCGACCTCTTCCCGATCGAGACCAGTTGGTTCACGCCGCCGGGCGCGAAGGCGGGAGAGCACGGCCTGCGGGGCGAATACTTCAACAACAAGGAGCTCGGCGGCTCACCCGTGCTCACCCGCATCGATCCCAATGTCGACTTTCGCTGGGGCGCCGCAACTCCGGGCCCCGGTGTGATCGCCGACGGCTTCTCGGTGCGCTGGAGCGGTACGCTCACTGTGCCGAAGACGGCTGATTACTACTTGGATGGGTTCGGTGACGACGGAACCCGGCTGATTCTGGACGGCAAGACCTTGTACGACAGTTGGGGCAAGCCGCGTAAGACGTACACGGCGGAAGTTCGTCTCGAGGCCGGCCGGCCGTATGCGCTTCGTTTCGAGTACTACGAGAACTTCTCCGCCGCGACGGCTCGCTTGGGATGGCGGGAGAAGACCGGCGACATCACGCCTGCCGCGGTGGCGGCCGCCGCCAAGTCCGACGTGGCGCTGGTTTTCGCGGGCCTCTCCGATTACTTCGAAAGCGAGACCTTCGACCGCGCGGACCTCGAGTTACCCAAGGGGCAGGCCGCATTGATCGAAGCCGTGGCCAGAGCCAACCCGAACACGGTGGTGGTGATCAACGCCGGCAGTCCCGTGCAGGTGTCGGCGTGGCTCGACAAAGTTCGAGCGGTGGTTATGGCCTGGTATCCGGGGCAGGAGGATGGCAACGCCATCGCCGCCGTGCTGGCAGGGGATGCCGACCCCGGCGGCCGGCTCCCGATGTCGTGGCCCAAGCAATGGAAGGACTCGGCGGCCTACGGCAAGTATCCGGGAGAAAAGGGCGCCGTCCCGTACAGCGAAGGGCTGTTCGTAGGCTACCGGCACTTCGACCGGGCCGGAGTGGAGCCGCAGTTCCCCTTCGGCTACGGTCTCAGTTACACGCAATTCGCCTATTCGAATCTGCGTGTGGAACCTGGGAAGGCGTCGTCCAACCAGCGGATTCGTGTGAGCTGCGAGGTCCAAAACACCGGCACGCCCTCCGGCTCGGAGGTGGTTCAGTTGTACGTGCGGGATGTGGAGGCGAGCGTGCCGCGGCCGGTGAAGGAGCTGAAGGCTTTCGAGAAAATCCGGCTGAAGCCGGGGGAGAAGCGGCAAGTCTCCTTCGATCTGGGGCCGGAAGCGCTGTCGTTCTACGACGTCGCGAAGCACGAATGGGTGGCGGAACCGGGCGCGTTTGAGATGCTGGTAGGACGGTCGAGCCGGGACATCCAACTGCGCGGCTCGTTCGAACTGGCGAAGTAGCGGGAGTATTCCAGCGGGCCTTCCCGCACGCCCTGCCGAAACATGGAGAATAGACTGATGCGCATCATCGCGAAAGCTCCGTGCAGAGTCGACCTGGCGGGAGGGACTCTCGATATCTGGCCGCTGTACCTTTACCATCCCGGCTCCGTCACGGTGAACTTCGCCGTGAACCTCTATGCGGGCTGCTCCCTTTCGACACGGCGGGACAAGCGGATTGTGTTGCGGTCTCTGGATCTGGACACGCAGGAGACGTTTCCATCTCTCGACGCGCTTCGCGCGAGCAAGTCCTACCGCCTGCCGCTGCACGCACATCTGCTCCACTTCTTTTCGCCGCGGACCGGGATCGACATCGAGACCACTTCCGAGGCGCCGGCCGGAGCGGGGCTGGCAGGTTCCTCGACGCTGATCATTGCCCTGGCCACTGCGCTCGGAAAGCTCACCGGCGCGCACTTCAGCAAGGAGCGGCTTCGCGCGACTGCGCAAGACATCGAGGCGCAGATCATTCGCGTGCCGACCGGCTGTCAGGACTATTACCCGGCCCTGTACGGGGGCCTGAGCGCCATCGAACTCGCTCCGGGAGCAATCCGGCGGACCGGAATCTCCGTCGACCCGGACGAACTCAACGAGCGCGTGGTCCTGGTCTACACCGGCGAGCCCCGGCGGTCCGGAATCAATAACTGGGAAGTCACCCAGGCGCACATCGGCGGGGACCGGCGAGTGCACCGCAATTTCGACCAGATCGCGGCGATCGCGCGCGCCATGCGCAGCGCGCTGGAACGCGCGGATTGGGTCGAAGCGCGCCGGCTTCTGCGGGAAGAGTGGGATCACCGGCGGAAGAATGCGCCGGGGATCACGACCCCGCTGATCGACGCCCTGGTCGCGAAGGCCAGACGCAGGGGGGCGATGGGCGCCAAGGTGTGCGGGGCGGGTGGGGGCGGATGCGTCGTGTTCCTGGTGGAACGCGGCGCCCAATCGAGCGTGGCGGCCGCCGCCGAATCGCTCGGAGCGAAGGTGATCCCCGTGAGGCTGGCGCCGCAGGGTGTGCGAGTGCGGGCCGTGGCACAATGAGAGTCGCCATGCCGGACGATAAGGTCTCGAAGCTGACAGGCGTTGCTCTGCGCGTGGGCATCTATGTGCTCTTCGCCCTGGTGGGCCTGTTCGTATTTGCCTGGGCCCTTACGGCCGTCGGAGGGTACCTGGTCGCGAGCGCCGTAGGAGTCTTCCTGACTGCCGTGGCCGCCAACGCGCTGGTGATGAGGATCTTTGAGCGGGCGCATCTGGCGCAAATCGGCTTGGGTTGGAGTTCGGCATCAGTTCGCAATCTGCTTGTCGGGCTGGCGGGCGGCACGGGCGCTGCGTGCGTGGTGCTGGTACTGCCGGTGATCTTCCGTTTGGCGGAGTTTCAGGCCGTGCCGGGCGCCGATCCCCGCCTGCGCACCGTGTTGTTCGTGGGCGGCGTGTTGATCTTCGGCGCGCTCGGAGAGGAAATGCTGTTCCGCGGCTACGCGTTTCAGGTTCTGGTCGAATACATGGGGCCCTATGCCACGGTGCTGCCGTTCGGCATTCTGTTCGGGCTGGCGCACCGGGACAACCTCAACGCCTCGATGCTGAGCCTGGCGAACACGTGCGCCTGGGGAATTTTGCTGGGATACGCCTTTCTGCGGAGTGGCGACCTGTGGCTTCCCACGGGTTTGCACCTCGGATGGAATTGGGCCTTGCCGCTATTCGGCGTAAATCTGAGCGGGTTTACAATGAAGGTGACAGGATACGCGCTGCACTGGAAGATCGGGGCGCTGTGGAGCGGCGGGGACTACGGGCCCGAAGGGGGCCTGTTGACGTCGGGGATCGTGGTGCTGCTTTGGGTGTTCTTGTGGAAAGCGCCAGTCCGCCGGCAGCCCTCGTTTCTGGTGCCCGATCTCGAGGAGGACTAGGTGCGCCGTGGGCTCATTTCGCTCCTGGTGGCGACCTGGCTGGTCTGGGGACCGGCTTCGGCTCAGGACCGGAATCTGACCGAGGAGGAAAGGGTCGAGCTGATCCGCGGCCTCACCGCCGAGTACGCGACTGCCAAGGCTGCGATCCCCCGCTCCAAAGACCCTCTGCCGCTTAACACCGAGGGCCTGATCGACCAGAAACGCTGGACGGCCGCCGGAAGGGAAAACGGACCGGCTGCTAAGAACGGCGACCTGGTGCAGATCACCAAGGTAACGCTTGAAGACAAGCGCATCGTGCTCGAAATCAATGGCGGGATGTCGGGAGGCCGCAAGTGGTACCAGCGGATCGAGGTGGGAACGGGTCAACAATCGATCCCGCTCAACTCCGGGTCTCAGTCCGTAGCGGTTTCCGGGACCACTTTGGCGCTGGTATTCCCTGGCAGGCTTCCTCCGGTGAAGACCGCGGAAGTGAAGAAACTGCTGGCCCCCGTGCTTGACTTCACCAGGCGTAGCGCCTCCGAGACATACGTGGAGAGCTTGCCGCCTGAGATTCAAGAAGCGGTAAAGCAGAAGAAGGCCGTGGAGGGCATGAAGAGGGATCAGGTTCTTCTGGCCCTGGGGCAACCGGTCAACAAGGTGCGCACCACCGAGGACGGCACGGAGTATGAGGATTGGATTTACGGCCGGCCCCCCGGCCGGATCGTTTTCGTCACATTCGAAGGCGATGAAGTGGTGCGCGTGAAGGAGTCCTACGCCGGCCTCGGCGGCTCCGTGGCTGCGCCTCTGCCGACCCCTCGCTGAAGCTTTGATATCATTGAGGGTTGGTATTCCCCATCCATTCAGCACTAAGAAAACAGGAGATTACTCATTTATGGCAATCAAGGTAGCAATTAACGGCTTTGGCCGCATCGGACGCAACGTGGTTCGCGCGGCGCTCGGCAATCCGGCGATCGAATTTGTCGCGGTCAACGATTTGACCGACACCAAGACCCTGGCGCACTTGCTCAAGTACGACTCCGTCCTTGGCTCGATTCCCCAGGAGGTCAAGGTCGAGGGCGACAGCATCTCCGTCGACGGCAAGAAGATTAAGGTGTTCGCGGTGAAAGACCCGGCGCAGCTCGACTGGAGTTCGCTCGGCGCCCAGATCGTCGTGGAGTCGACCGGCAAGTTCACCGATGCTACGGCGGCCGCTGCCCATCTGCGCGGCACGGTGAAGAAGGTCATCATCTCCGCGCCGGCAAAGAACGAAGACATCACCGTTGTTCTCGGCGTCAATGAGAACCTGTACGACCCAGCCAAGCACAACATCATCTCCAACGCCTCCTGCACGACCAACTGCCTGGCGCCGGTGGTCAAAGTGCTCCACAAGGAATTCGGCATCCTCAAGGGGTCGATGACCACGATCCACAGCTACACCAACGACCAGAACGTGCTTGACTTCCCGCACAAGGATCTCCGCCGCGCCCGCGCCGCTGCGATCAACATGATCCCGACCACCACCGGGGCCGCCAAGGCCATCGGCCTGGTGATGCCGGAGCTCAAGGGCAAGCTGGACGGTTACTCCATGCGCGTGCCGACCCCCGACGTGTCCGTCGTGGACCTGGTCGCGATTCTCGGGAAGAACACCACGGCCGAAGCCGTCAATGCGGCGTTGAAAGCGGCCGCCGAAGGCGAACTGAAGGGCATCCTCGCATACACGGAGGACCCGGTTGTGTCGACCGACATGCTGCACAACCCCAACAGCTCCATCGTGGACGCCCAGTTGACCAAGATCCTGGACGGCAACCTGTTGAAGGTAGTCGCCTGGTACGACAACGAATGGGGCTACTCGATGCGGGTCGTCGACCTGATTCAGTTCCTGGCAAAGAAGGGGCTGTAGGGATATTTCTTAGGGGCTTGGCGCCGCCAAGCCCCTACAACGCCTGCAGCACGGCGTCCGTGAACTGGTTCGTCGAGGCGGTCCCTCCCACATCGGCGGTCAGGCTCCTGCCCTCCGTGTAGACTCGCTCGATGGCGGCCTGGAGCCGCTTGGCCGCGTCCAGTTCCCCGAGGTGTTCGAGCATCAGCACCGAAGATTGCATCAGGGCCGTGGGGTTCGCGATGCCCTTGCCGGCGATGTCCGGCGCGCTGCCGTGGACGGCTTCGAAGACCGCGTGTTCCGCGCCGAAATTGGCGCCGGGCACCAGGCCCAACCCTCCCACCAGACCCGCCGACAGGTCCGAGATGATGTCTCCGTAGAGATTCGGCATCAGCAGCGAGTCGAACTGCTCCGGCCGCATGACGAGCTGCATGCAGGCGTTGTCCACGATCAGCTCTTTGTACTCGATTTCCGGGTACTCGCGCGCCACCTCCCGCGCGCAGCGCAGGAACAGGCCGTCGCTCAGCTTCATGATGTTGGCCTTGTGTACCGCGGTCACCTTCTTGCGCCCCACCCGGCGGGCGTAGGCGAACGTGTAGCGGGCGATCCGTTCGGAGGCTGTGCGCGTGATCACCTTCAGGCTGGTGACCACGTCCTTGACGACCTCGTGCTCGATGCCCGCGTAGAGGTCTTCCGTGTTCTCGCGGAAGATGATCAGGTCGATGTGCGTGTCCCGGTAGCGCGTCTTCAGACCCGGCAGCATGCGCACCGGGCGCACATTGGCGAACAGGTCGAGCCGCTTGCGCAGGACGACGTTCACGCTCGGGAATCCGCCCGCGACAGCCGTCGTCACCGGGCCCTTCAGCCCGACGCGAGTACGCGCCAGGGAATCGAGCACGTCCTGCGGGATCTCGCCCCTGCAGTTGGTCGAGCAACACCCGAGTGAGCTCGACCCGCTCCCATTCGATGGCGACGCCGGTGGCTTCGACGGCCCGAACCGTGGCCTCCGCGACTTCGGGGCCGATTCCGTCGCCTGGAATCAACGTTACCGTGTAAGGCACACCCGCATTATAGCGGCAAGCTCCTGTGGGAAAATGAAGGGCCATGCCCACCATTCAGCGCGCTCTCATCAGCCTCACGGATAAGACCGGGGTCCGCGAGTTTGCCCAGGGTCTCCACCAGATGGGTGTCGAGATCCTCTCTACCGGAGGGACCGCCAAGCAGTTGCGCGACGCCGGGGTGCCGGTGCGCGACGTCGTCCGAGGTGACCGGTTTCCCCGAGATGCTCGACGGCCGCGTGAAGACCATTCACCCGCGCATTGCCGCGGGCGTGCTCGCCATTCGCGGGCGGCAGGAGCACATGCAAGCGCTCGCCGCGCACGACATCCCCCTCATCGACATGGTGGTGGTCAACCTCTACGCCTTCGAAAAGGTTGCCGCCAAGCCGGGCGTCGAAGTGCCGGAGTTAATCGAGAACATCGACATCGGCGGGCCCACGCTGATCCGCGCGGCGGCGAAGAACTATCAGGATGTGGCCGTGGTGGTGTCGCCGGAGGACTACGCCGCGATCCTCGAGGAAATGAAATCGGGCGGCGGCGGGCTCTCGCTGGCCACGCACTGGCGCCTGGCGCGCAAGGCGTTTTCCTTGACGGCCGCCTACGATCGCGCGATCAGCGCACGCTTGGCGGGGATTGAAGTTGTGGACGGCCGCTTCGAGGACCGCCCGGCGGACCTTCCAGCGGTGCTCGATGTGCGCGCGCCGCTGGCTCTGCCTATGCGCTATGGAGAGAACCCGCACCAGTCCGCGGCGCTCTATTCCGACGGGCAGAAGGGGATCGCCGGAGCGGAAAAGCTTCAGGGCAAGGAACTCTCGTACAACAACCTGGTGGACTTGGACGCGGCCTGGCAGCTTGTAAATGAGTTTGCCGCGCCGGCCTCGGCGATCATCAAGCACACCAACCCCTGCGGTTGCGCCGAGGCCGCTTCGCAGAGCGAGAGCTATCGCCGGGCGCTCGAGTGCGATCCCGTGTCGGCGTTCGGCGGGGTGCTGGCGTTCAACCGGCCGCTCGACGAGGACACCGCGCTCGAAATCGCGAAGACCTTCGTCGAGGCGATCGCCGCGCCGGACTACACCGCGAAGGCGCTGGCCATCCTGGCGGCGAAGAAGAATCTGCGCCTGCTGCGGGTTGCCAATTCCGCGCCCGATCCCCTCGTGATCAAGTCCATCAGCGGCGGGTACCTGGCGCAGACGGCGGACCTGCACAAACTGGAGCGCTCGGCCGCCGAGGTGAGGACGGAGCGCGCCCCGACCGAGGAGGAATGGGCGGCGCTGGAGTTCGGCTGGAAGGTGGTCAAGCACGTCAAGTCGAACGCCATCGTGTTCGCGCGCGCCGGGCAAACGGCGGCGGTTGGTGCGGGCCAGATGAGCCGCGTCGATTCGGTGAAGGTGGCGGCGATGAAGGCGGCGCTCCCGCTGGCAGGCACCGTGCTGGCCTCCGATGCATTCTTCCCCTTCCCGGACGGCTTGGAAGAAGCCGCCCGGCACGGGATTACGGCGGTGATCCAGCCCGGCGGATCGGTGAAGGACCAGGACGTCGATCGCGGCCGCCAACCGGCTGGGCCTGGCGATGGTCTTCACCGGCGTCCGGCACTTCCGGCACTGAGCGGCCAGGCGCGTTTGCGCCGCTTCAGAAGGGGCTCTTCAGAGCAGCATCCTCTTCCTGGAATAATGAGCATGCCATGCTCAATAATCAAGGATGCTCTCCTGCAAAAACGCCCCGGCGCAAAGATTGACCTACATGGTCCTTACGAGTAGACTAGAGTAGTCATGAAGAGCGCGCCCATCGCGGAGTTGAAAGCGTCTCTCAGTCGCTACCTGGCCGGCGTTAAAGCCGGCGAGGAACTGCTGGTGACCGAGAGAGGCAAGCCCATCGCCAAAATCGTCCCAATCCGCACTGCCGGCGGAGACGAGGAGAAGCGCCTTCGGGAGATGGAGGTCCAGGGGCTCGTTCGCGTGGGTCGCGGAAAACTGCCGAGGTCCTTCTGGAGCGCGCCGCGGCCCGCCGATCCCGAGGGCTTAGTTCGCAAGGCACTCTTGGAAGAACGGGAAGAGGGCTGGTGAGTTTCTGGGACGCCTCCGCGCTGCTTCCTTTGATCCTGGAGGAACCCGGCTCCGCCGCGGCCCTGCGCTTGCTCCGGGCAGAGGGACCGCCGGTCGTCTGGTGGGGCAGTCTTGTCGAGTGCACCTCCGCGCTGGAACGGCGCTTGCGGGCGGGCCAATTGAAGGCCGGCGGGAAGCGGGTGGCCGAAGGCCTGCTCCAACAGTTGGCCGAGAGATGGGTCGAAATTGAGCCGGGCGGCGCGCTGCGCGAGCGGGCACTGCGGCTGCTGGCCTCGCACCACCTGAGAGCCGCCGATGCACTGCAACTGGCGGCGGCTCTGGTTTGGGCGGAGGAGCGCCCGGCCGGGCGCATTTTCATTTGCCTGGACGCGCGCCTGCGCGAAGCGGCCCGCCTGGACGGGTTCACCGTGCTGCCGGAGGATTGATCTCGGGTTCTTAGGTGTCGTGAACCTGAGTGCAACTGCGATGCCGGGTCATCATCCGGCCCATGCAAAACCCCGCCACGATGGCGCCGAAAGCGATTGCGCCCGGGTGCCGGCGGGCCACCGCACCCATATCCGACCACACCTGGCCCAGGTCCGCGTTGCGGACGAAACGGGCGGAAGTGTCCAGATTCGTCGCGGCCTTGCCGGATAGATCGGTGATGGCGGCGCCGGCCGCCCCACCTTTGGTGCGGACGGCAGTCGCGGCGCTTTCCAAAGTGTCCGCGGTGCCCACGCGGCCTTTCTCGAACTTCTCCGCTGCCGATTGAGCGAAGTCGCTCAGTTTATCCTTGGCGGTTTGGCCGATCTTCTCGGCAGAGCCCGCATAGTTTGTTTCCATTGTGTTGTTCTCCTTGGTCCGTTTTGGCGGTGTTCGCTGTAGCGCGCACCGCTCGTCACTCAGAATGTGAATCCGATCAGAAAGTCCCCTTGATTTCGGTGGGTGTGCAGAAGCGAGTTCACGGGGTCTCTGAGATTCTCCCCGCCCCACCGCGTGTACCGGAGTTCCGGGCTGAACCGCACCCGGCCAAGCTTCAATGTGATTCCCGCGCCAAACGCCAGCCCGAGGTCCGTGGCTTTGTTGAACTCCGGCGGGTTGTTCACCTCCACGCTGGAGAACGTCCCGGCTGAGATTACCTGCCGCACCTGCTTGATGCCGGTGAGATGGCGGAACGAGACGCCCGCGTCCACAAACGGCCGCACCGGCCCGGGGACCATTTCGAACTTAGCCAGCAGCGGAAACTCCCACGAGTTGCCGCGCGTTCCAGTCAGGGTTGTGCTGCCGGCCGACACGGACTGGCCATCGAAGCCGAATCGTTTGTAGAGCGCATCGATCTCGATGCTGAATCGAGCGGGAAGGTGAAGCTCGATCGTCCCGCCTACTGTGTATCGTTTGGTGTTCGTGAAATAGGCGGACTGGTTGCCTTTCGCGGCGTCCACGAAGTCCGTCAGAGGCACCCCGGCCTTGACGCCAATGGACACGGGCTGTGCGAAGCTCGCCCCCGCCATGGCCAGACACACAAACAGCGCTCTCTTCATATGGTGGGCTCCTTTTGCGCTGCTGACACTAGGGCCGGCGGGCGCTACGCGCGCCAACGCGAGTATCCCCATCCCCCGCCACCGAGCAGAAACAACACCACCAGAACAATCAATACGGTTTCCATATCTCACCTCTTTCACTCCAGTGCAGTGCAGATTGGGGACCAATGCTGAATGTACGAGAACACAAGGTAGGAACCCGAGTCGCCCGCAAGCTGTCACGTGCAAGTCCTGCCGTCCATGAGGCAAGAAGTGCCATGGGTCAGCCGAAGTTCCCCTCGATTGGCGCCTTCGTGCGAGGATCGTAGTACAGGCGATGAAGGTTCTGGTCTTCTCCGACATCCACGGCGACTACCGCGCGCTCGAACGCCTCATGGAAACCGAGGCCGACTACTACTTCGCCGCCGGCGACCTGACCAGTTGGGGGCGCGGGCTCGACCGCTGTGGCGAGATCATGCAGAGGCGCGCCGGGCGGGTGTATGTGCTCCCCGGCAACCACGAATCGGCCGATCAGACCTCCCGCCTGTGCCAGAAGTTCGGCCTGATTCACTTTCACGAGCAGAGCATCGAGGCCGACGGCTATCACATCGCGGGCTTCGGCTACTCGAATCCCACGCCCTTCAACACGCCCGGCGAGTATACCGAAGAGGAGATTGCGCGGCGCCTGGACCCGTTCTCTCATCTGAAGCCGCTGGTGCTGATCTGCCACTGCCCTCCGTTCGGGACGCCGCTCGACCGGGCCCGCGAAGGCGTCCACCTGGGGAGCCGTTCGGTCAAGGAGTTTCTGGACCGCTGTCAGCCGGCGGCCTTCTTCTCCGGGCACATCCACGAGGCGGCGGGGACGGAGGCGCGGGTGGGGAACACGCGCTGCTTCAGCCCCGGCCCGAGAGGCTATTTGCTCGATTTTGTTACACTCAAAACATGACGATCGAAGATCTCGAGCGCGCCTACCATCCGCTCCGCCAGCAAGCCGAAGCTGTGCGGAGCTATCTTTGACTCCCCCAAGAAAAGAGCGCAGCTAGCCGAAACCGAGCACCTGATCTCCGCGCCCGATTTCTGGAACCAGCCCGAGCGCAGCCAGAAACTGATGCAGGAGCGCAAGCGGCTGGAGGAGTCCCTCGCCAGCGATGCGCAGATCCTCTCGATGGTCGCGGACCTGGAGACCCTCTTCGAGTTGTCGCGCGAGGGAGAGGCCGTGGCGGCCGAGGTCGAATCCGAGATGGCGAAGCTTCGGGAACGCCTGTCGGCGCTCGAAATCTCCATGCTCCTGGCCGGCGAACACGATGCGCTCGGCGCCATCGTGACCATTCACCCCGGTGCGGGCGGCACCGAAAGTCAGGACTGGGCCGAGATGCTGCTTCGCATGTACCTGCGCTGGTCCGAGCGCAAGGGCTTCGGCACGGTGGTCACCGACCGGCTGGAGGGCGAGGGCGCCGGCATCAAGTCGGTCACCTTCGAGGTGAACGGCGAAAACGCCTACGGGCTGCTGCAATCGGAAGCCGGCGTGCATCGCCTGGTGCGCATCTCTCCCTTCGACGCCAACGCGCGGCGGCACACTTCCTTCGCGTCCGCATTCGTGTACCCGCAGGTGGATGACGAAATCAAGATCGACATTCGCACGGAGGATGTTCGGGTGGACACGTTTCGCGCGAGTGGCGCGGGCGGCCAGCACGTAAACCGCACGGACTCCGCCATCCGCATGACGCACCTGCCGACCGGCATCGTCGTGCAGTGCCAGAACGAGCGCTCGCAACACAAGAACCGCGCCAGCGCGCTGAAGCAACTCCGCGCGCGCCTGTTCGAGCACGAGCTGGCAAAGAGGAAGGTCGAGGACGACAAGATCGAAGCGAATAAACTCGGCATCAATTTCGGCAGCCAGATCCGCAGCTATGTGCTGGCGCCCTACCGCCTGGTGAAGGATCACCGCACCAAGCTGTCCATCGGCGACGTGGATCGCGTGCTGGACGGCGGTATCGACGAGCTGATTCAGGCCTACCTGGTCTTCCGCAAAACCGGCAAGACGGCCGGTGACGGCAAAGACGAGGAGGCGGAGTAGTCCCCCGTTGACGACGGTCGACATTCAGGAAATCCGGCGCGCCGCGGAATTGATCCGCCAGGGCGGACTGGTGGCCTTCCCCACCGAGACCGTGTATGGGTTGGGCGCCAATGCACTCGACGCGGCTGCCGTGGGCCGGATCTTCCAGGCTAAAGGACGGCCCTCCACCAGCCCGCTCATCGTGCACGTGGACTCCGTGGAGATGGCTCGCGGGCTGGCCGCAAACTGGCCGGACGAAGCGGAAATCCTGGCGCGCCGCTTCTGGCCCGGCCCGCTGACGCTGGTGCTCCCTAAGCTTGCCCTGGTGCCGGATGCCGTCACCGCCGGCCTCCCGACCGTGGGGCTCCGTATGCCCGCCCACGCCCTCGCTCTGGCACTGATTCGGGAAGCCGGAGTGCCCATCGCGGCGCCCAGCGCCAACCGCTTCACGGGACTCTCGCCGGTCACTGCCGCCCACGTCAGAGACGCTCTGGGCGATCGCGTGGACTGCATTCTGGACGGCGGTACGGCGGAGGTGGGCATCGAATCGACGGTGCTCACACTGGCGGTCTCACCTCCGCGGCTGCTGCGGCCCGGCGGTGTTTCACGGGCGGAGATCGAGGCGCTGATCGGTCCGGTGGAGCTGGCCGGACGCGTGGAGAACGGCGAAGGCGTCCCGCACCAGTCTCCGGGCATGCATCGCAGGCACTACAGTCCGGTGACGCCGCTGGTTCTGGTGGCGAAAGGAGCGCCTCTTCCCGAGGGCCGGGGCGTGTATCTGTGGCGCGAGCGCCCCGCCGCGACGGAGAAGGCGATCGAAATGCCTGGCGATCCCGCCGGCTACGCCGCCGTGCTCTACGACACGTTGCACCGCGAGGACGCGGCGGGCTGGGATTGGATTGCCGTCGAGGAACCGCCCGGCACGCCCGCATGGGCCGCCGTCGCCGATCGCCTGTGGCGTGCGGCGGCCTCGCGTCCGCGATAGGATAGACCACTAGTGCCATGACACGCTATCGCTGGTTCATCCTGACGTTGATCTTCCTCGTCACGACGAACAACTACCTGGACCGCACGGTCTTCTCCGTGCTGATCCCGATCATCCGTGACGAGCTCCACATCCCGACCCAGCAGTATGGCTACATCGCCGGCGCCTTCCAGATGGCCTACGGAATTGGCTTCCTGGTGGCGGGAGGGCTGATCGACCGGTTCGGCACCCGCATCGGCTACGCTTTCTCGATCCTGTGGTGGTCGGTGGCCGCGTGCCTGCACGCCCTGTCTCGTTCCGCGTTCCAACTCGGCATGTGGCGTGGGCTCCTCGGATTCGGCGAGGCGGGGAACTTTCCGTCCGCGATCAAGGCCGTAGCCGAGTGGTTCCCGAAGAAGGACCGGGCCTTTGCCACGGGCATCTTCAACGCGGGCACCAACGTGGCCGCTATGGTCGGGCCGCCGCTTTTCGTATGGATGGCGATGCGCTTCGGATGGCGGGAGTGTTTCCTGATCACCGGCTCTGTGGGGTTCATCCTCGCCGTGATCTGGGCGGTGGTGTACCGTCTGCCAGAGGCCCACCCGTCAGTGAACCGGGAAGAACTCGCCTACATCCAATCCGACACGGCCGGACAGTCGCAAGCTCCGAAGATCAGCATGGTTGCGGCGCTGAAGTACAAGGAAACCTGGGGCTTCGCACTGGGCAAGTTCCTCACCGATCCCGTCTGGTGGTTCTACCTCACTTGGTTGCCCCCGTACTTATACGACGTGCGGAAGTTCAACATGTTTGAGGTGGGCTGGGCGCTGCCGGTAGTGTACCTGGTGGCGGATTTGGGTAGCGTGGGCGGCGGGTGGCTCCCCGGCTTCCTCATGCGGCGCGGTTGGCCTGTCGACAAAGCACGCAAGACCGCCATGGGGCTGTGCGCCGGCCTGATGCCGGTGGCAGCGCTCTCGGCTTTGGCAACCAGCCCCGTGCTCGCCATCGCGCTGGTGAGCCTGGCGAACGCCTCGCACCAGGGGTGGTCCGCGAACCTCTTCACCACCACCTCGGATGTGTTTCCGAAGCAGGCGGTCGCCTCCGTGGTCGGTTTCGGCGGGTTCATGGGAGCACTCGGCAGCGTGATCATCTCGTCCCTGATCCCCGGCTATGTGATCAGCCATTTCGGCTACACCCCCGTCATCCTGTGCATGGGACTACTGCACTTGACGGCCTTCTTGGTCGTGCACAAGCTCCTCGGCCGGCTGAAGCCCGTACGGATCGAAACCGCCTAACCCTCATTTGGGGGTATATGGTACTAGAAGTTTGGCACTGTCCGCGGGATTTGGGGCAGGACGACGAACGACCTGTCGTCCGCCAGTTCCATGGCCGGGAGTTGATTCGGAACCAGGCGTCACGACGCGCCTCCGGACCCCGGGCACTGGTCCGGTTTCGCACCGGCCCGCATCC
>CAWDER010000020.1:0-384837 GCA_963801345.1 Bryobacteraceae bacterium | reverse complement strand
ACAGCGCCAGGCGGCTCACGCGTTACTTGCGGTGATTCTCTCGATTCTGGCTGCCGCCTGAAGCCCCCCCGTTGCACCGCGGGTTGCTAGAAGCGGAACAGGTAGCTCAGCTTCAAGAAGACCTGTCGATCGGTGCGCAGATTGGGGTATTGCGTTCGGAAGACAGAGCGCTGCTCAGAGTACTCCATGGCCAGATTTTCGCGGCGCTCCGTATAGCCGACGTAGAGCGCCGTGCCCGGGTTCAGAAGATAGGTGAGCAGGGCATCGAACACCGGCTGCTTGGTCTTTTCCAGATCGACAAGCGAAGAGTTCGGCAACACGCTCTCGTAATCGAGAATGAAGCGCAACGACAAGGCCTTTGTGAACTGGTAGTTCAGCTTGGACCGAAGGATGTGATTATTGAAAACAGGTGTTCCTCCGATCAGCCCGGGAGGGATCGTCGCTACGGACTTTCAGGCCGTTGTAGATGTAACTCTCTTCCCAGCGCAGCGCAGGTGTCGGAAGCAGCGCCACCCCGGCGGTCAGCCGCCGCTCAGCACCCAGGAACGGAGCTAGTCCCTCAGCGGGATAGAAGTTCACCCGCCGTCCGCCCGAGACGCTCGCCTCGAACAGCAGCCATTTCAGCCGCTCGCTGGAGACCTGGATGCCCGTCAGGCGCTGCCGAAAGCCTAGACCGCGATGCAGCACATAGCCTTCGTTCCAGAAGGCTGAGATCTCGGTATTAGCCCTCAGCTTAAGACCGAAATTATTGTCCATGAGCCATTCCTGCAACTGCCCCTTGTGGTCCCAGATCGCGTAGTAGCGCGACCCGGGGCCGTAACTGACGACTGTTCCCTCTTCCCGTTTCCAGGTGTAGGACAGCCGGTGATCCGCTTTCCGAATGCCCAGGCGCGGGACATATCCGAGTTCGGGGCGGAACTTCGGGCTCACGTCCAGGTATTCGACACCCCATTTCCAGTTACGGTCATTGAAGTCGAGGGATCCGAAAAAAGCCGGCCCGCTGGTTCTTTCCTGTTTGCGCGTTCTGGTGCGGGACGTTGCCATCTGCCCGGTGAACACCCAGTTGTCTGTGATTCGGAGCCGAGTGTCGAGAGCGGCCACCTCGTTGCTGGCTTGGCCGAAGCTGCGCCGGGATCCAAATACGCCTACGCTGGACTGCCGGCCGAACTCCCGCAGCGCGCGGACCACTCCAAGGCCGGCACGAGTGCCGTACAGTTCGTCGCTGGAGGCAAGGCTTTCTCCTGGTGCGCGGTCATCCATCGCCAGCGCTCCGAGCGCCCAGGGGCCCAGCTTGCCCGTAGTCCTGGCGCCGAATTCCGGATCGCGAATTCGCCTTGAGAAAAACAGGTTGATCGGTGTCGTGAAATAGCCAGCATTCTCGATAAAGAACGGTCTTCGTTCGGGGAAGAAGACCTCGAATCGCTGGTTGACGGTTGTCTGCGGCTCGTCGGACTCCACCTGGCTGAAGTCCGGGTTGACAGTCAGATCGACGGTGATGGCGTCCTGGATGACCGCCTTGGCGTCAATGCCGCCGCGAAGTTCCCGTTGTGTGCGGAAAGCCGGCCCTCCGGGCTGCTCGGTGTCGAGGAAGTCCGCGTCTGAGTATGCGCCGTACGGAATCACCTGCACATTGCGGCCGGGCGAAGTGCGGGCCGGAAGCTCGACCGTGGCCATCTGCTGGACGAAGCCGGCGATCCGCTCGGAGATGCGCGGCCAGTAGGATTCCTCGTTCATCCGCATGATGCGGCGGCCCACGGCTAGCCCCCAGGTCTGCGTGTCATGGCTCGGGAACCGAAGGCTCTTGAACGGAATCGCGATCCAGACGACGTAGCCTTTCTCGGTCAGCCGCCCGCGGGTGTGCCAGAGGGTGTCGAAGCTGGCGTCGTCGTCCTGCCCTTCGGTCCGGAAGACGTCCTGCTGGATGCCGAGCGGGTTGACGACAAATAGGTAGGCGCGCTGGCCGTCGTGGAACGTATCGAGCATCAGGCCGACGACATCGTCGTTGTTGATATCTTCGCGCTTTGCCCGCCGCCCGCGGACCAGGTTAGGGTCGTCCGTGCAGGCGAACACCGCGTAGAGGTTCTTATCGTCGAAGCCCAGGTATGCGGTAGTGGGCAGGCTCACGGGTTGTCCATCGCCGGGCATCTTCTGGCGGAAATCTTCCACCTTCAACATCGAGTAGCCCGGCTCCCGGTTCAGGAAATCTTCGATCTCCGGCGGTCTTGCAAGTCTGGGGATTGTGACGGCCGCTTGAGCCGCGGCCCCAGTGCACATCAAGATGAGGACAACCAGACCACGCAGAAGGCAGGTCGAGGGGCGCTGGCCTTCAGCCTGAACGGATACCGGCGACGGTTCTTCCAGCGCTAAGCCCAGGCGCAACGGGCCATCCTGGCCCCTCGAAAGGCATCCAGCGAGCGGTAGCGCTCGGGGTTCGTCATCGTGGCGGCGTGTCGTGTGCATCACAACTCCATGGTGGGTTTCTTTCGCGGGCGGCGGAAGTAGAAAAGGGTACTCCTTGCGGTAAGAGGGGCGTGGTTTAACGGTATAATCGACACGTAACCCATTGAAATGAATGCGTCCCGCGACGAGTCGCTATCCGCTCTCGAAGAGATCCTCCAGTCGCCACAATTCCGCGAGGCCGGACGGCTCCGGCCCCTCCTGAAGCATCTGGCGACGCTGACGCTTGACGGCGAGACGGGGCGCCTCAAGGAATCCGTCCTGGGGCGGGAGTTCTTCCGACGCGGGACGGACTACGACCCGCGACTGGACCCCGTGGTTCGCGTGGAGGCGCGCCGGTTGCGCCAGCGGCTCGAGGAGTTCTACGCCTCTGGCGCCGCTTCCAGCCCCGTGCGGCTGCACCTTCCCAAGGGCGGCTACCGGGTGACCTTCGAGCGGGCGCCGGCCCGGCGGCGCTCCCTTCGGATGTACTGGATTGCCGCCGCCGCTGTGGCGGTGATCGCGACCGTCATTCTACTCCGGTCGAGCGGCAGATCCGCCACGGACGGCGGCCCGGCGCGGGTGGCGCTCCTGCGCGGCCAGTATCAGATGAACATGTACTCGCGCGAGGGACTGCTGCGGGCGGTCGACTACTTCCATCAGGCGCTGCGAATCCGGCCGGACTACGCGCCGGCTCTGGCGGCGCTGTCGCAGACCTACGCCGTCCTCTCCTACTACGGCGAGCTGCCGCCGGGGGTTCCCTTCGACATTTCGCTCACGACGGCCGACAAGGCGATCGCAGCGGACCGGTCGCTGGCCGAGGCACACGCGGTGCGGGGGTTTGCGCTGGCGTTCCATCAGTGGCGCTGGGCGGACGCCGAAACGGAACTCACCAAGGCGATCTCGCTGGACCCCAACTCCGCGATCAGCCACCTTCTATATGGAGTCTGCGTCCTTCTGCCGCAGAGCCGCTTCGACCGTTCGCACGAGGAGTTCCGCCGCGCGCTGAGCCTGGACCCGAACTCGTCGTTTGGGAACTTCACTTACGGCTTTGCGCTTCTGGCCGCCGGACGAAAGGACGAAGCGATCGCCCAGTACCGCCGGACGCTGGAGCTTGGCGCCATCCACCCGGACATGGAATGGGACTACGGAATGGCTCTCGGGATGGCGGGCCGGTGCGCCGAAGCGGCCGACGCGTTTCGGCGTTCGATCAGACTGGGGGGGAGTGAGGACCGCGAGTTACGTGGCCTGGAGGCGTACTTTTCCGGGGATGTCGAGAAGGCGCGGCGGGACGGTCCTCGCGTGGAGAAGGCGGCGATCGAGGGCCAGCAGAATCGAATCGACGCGGCGCGCCTGTTCAGCATGCTTGGCGACAAAGAACGAGCGTTCTTATGGCTGCAACGCGCAATCGACGCGCGGGAGCGGGAGGTAATCTGGATCAGATCGGACCCGCGTCTGGCGGCGCTCCGTTCCGACCCGCGATTTCCGCCCCTGGCAGCGCGGGTAGGGCTCTGATCAAGGGCTCCGCCACCCTCCCGGACAATTCTTGTGCCATTCTGCATTGCGAGCTGTTCCGGCTGTATCACCCCACCCTTCTGGAGATCGGCCGCCACCCTGAATTGAAGTTTGCCGTCCGTTCAGTTAAGCTTTAGAACCAGTACAAAACCTTATGCCAAACCTACATCGAGTGTCGAAGGCAGCCGTCGCACTTCTCACCCTTGCCGCGCTGACGGCCTGGGGGCAGCCCGCTGCTCCAGGACGGGGCGGCGGCGCCGTCCGGTCGCCGGAAGTGGCCGCGGACGGCAAAGTCACCTTCCGTCTGCGCGCGCCCAATGCCAAGGACGTGGCCGTCACGGGCATCGGACAACGCCTGGCAATGCAGAAGGACGCACAAGGCGTCTGGACCGCCACCACCGAGCCGCTGAAGCCGGACATGTACTCCTATTCGTTCTCCGTTGACGGCGCCACGTTCAACGATCCCGCCAATCCGCTCTTCAAGCCGTCCTACGGCAGCGCCGGCCAGAGCATGCTTCACGTCCCGGGAGACGTGATTTGGGAGCCTGCGGCGAAAGTCGTGCGCGGCGCCATCACGCGGCACTTCTACCACTCCGCGGTGGCCGGCGACGACCGCGACTACTGGGTGTACACGCCCGCGAACTATGACCCGAAGCGCAAGGAGCCGTATCCGGTGCTCTACCTGTTGCACGGCCTGGGGGACGAAGCCAGCGGTTGGATTGAGAGCGGCGCCGCCAACGTGATCCTCGACAACCTGGTTGCGCAAGGCAAGGCCAAGCCGATGCTCATGGTGAACACTCTGGGCTACGGGACGTCGGGCGGGACCCGGGGCGCTATGGCCAGCGACATGATTCCGAATTTCGCGAGGACGGTGCTGGAAGAAGTGATGCCGCAGGTAGAGAAGGCCTACAACGCCACCAAGGACCGCAACCAGCGCGCGATCGCCGGCTTGTCGATGGGTGGCGCGGAGGCGCTCTACACGGGCCTCAACCATCTGGATCGCTTTGCCTGGGTAGGCTCGTTCAGCGGCGCCTTTGTCATGTGGCCTCGCGGGACTGCGGCACCGGCGGCGACCCGCGGCGCCCCGGCGGCGACACCGGGAGCGGCCCCCGGACGTGGCGGGGCCGGGGGTGGTCGAGGGGGAGGCCAGTCCATGACGCCCGCCGACTTCGAGCGGAGTTTCCCGAAACTCGACGCCAAGGCGAACTCGCAGATCCGGCTGCTCTGGATCGCCTGCGGCGTTGACGACGGGCTGAACACCGTGAACCGCCAGTTCAAAGACTGGCTGAAATCCAAGAACGTCCAGTTCACGGACCTGGAGATTCCCGGCTTCGCGCACGTCTGGCCGCTGTGGCGGCGGAACCTGGCCGAGCTGGCGCCCTTGTTGTTCCAGGCGAAAGACAAGTAGCGGCTGGTTCGCCCATGTTCGAGCAGGCTTTGATTCCCGCCGCCGGGCTGGGGGTTCGCGCTTATCCTAAGACCAGCCGGCTCCCGAAGGTCCTGCTCGAAATCGACGGCAAGCCTCTTATCCTGCGCAACATCGAGTTGCTGCGGGATAGCCTGGGGGTTCGCAGCGTCACGATCATCGTGGGACCCCATGGCGATCAGGTGAGCGCGCAGCTGGGGGACGGCGCGCGCCTGGGCGTCGAGCTGCGGTTTGTGGAGTGCCCCGATCCCGGCATCGGCCTGGCCCGCGGGATCCTGCTCTGCCGCGATCTGCTCCGCGAGCCCTTCATCACGATCTTAGGCGACGAACTCTATGTGGAAAGCAACCACAGCCGGCTCGTGGAGCTGTACGGCCGCCCGTTTGACGCCGCCTGCGCCGTGATGCGCGCCAGCGATCTCCACCAGATCAAGCGCAACTACGGTGTGGAGATCGAAGACGGCCGCATCGTTTCGCTGGTCGAGAAGCCCGACGAGATCCGCAACGACCTGCTGGGCTGCGGAACGTACTTGTTCACACCCGGGATCTTCGACGCCATCGCGCGTGGAAAGCCGTCCTCGCGCACGGGCCGGTTGGAACTGACGGACGTCCTCAACGACGTGGCGCAAGGCGCGCCCGGCGTTCTGCCGTTTTTCCTCGAAGGGATGTACTTCAACATCAACACGGCCGACGACTATAACTACGCGCAGTTCAAAATTCGAAGCGCCGTTTTCGGCCACCGCAAAGTCAGCGTGGTCATTCCGGCTTACAACGAGGAACACTCGATCGGCTATGTCGTACGGGACTTCCTGCCCGCTGTCGACGAGGTGCTGGTAGTGGACAACTCGTCCGAGGACCGCACGGCGGAGGTGGCGCGCCGGGCGGGAGCACGGGTCGAGACGGTGCGGCTCAAAGGGTACGGCGACACCATCCGGCACGGCCTCGATTGCGCCGAGGGCGACATCCTCGTAGTGGCGGAGGCTGACTACTCCTTTCGTGCGCGCGATCTCAGCAAGCTGCTCGAGTATCTGAAGGACGCCGACATGGTCGTCGGAACGCGCACGACCCGCGAGATGGTTGAGCAGGGGACGAACATGCGAGGCCCGGTGCGCTGGGGCAACGTGGTGGTGGCGAAGCTGGTCGAGTTGCTGTGGTGGAATCTCCAGCCCCGGTTCACCGACGTCGGCTGCACCTATCGGGCTCTTTGGCGCGACGCCTATCGGAAGATGCGGCCGCTGCTCACCGCCACAGGCCCGGAACTTTCTCCTGAGATGATGGTGGCCATACTCAAGTCGGGCCAGCGTGTCATCGAGGTGCCGGTCAGCTATCACCGCCGGCTGGGCGGGGAATCCAAACACTCCGCGAACTACTGGCGCATCAGCCGTACCGCGCTGCGCATGCTGTGGAGCATCTTGCGGCACCGGCTGGCTGGCTAGCGCATGTTTGCCATGGTTTTGGCCGCGAGGCCGCCTAAGTTGTTGAAACAAATGGAAACACTTGGCCGTTTCGCGAAAAGTGTAGTGCCAAAGATACTTCTCTGTATTGACCATTCTCTATTGATTGTTGGCTATTGGTGATGTATATGTAGTGTCAGAGGTGACACTTTGTGTTCCTTCGCTCCGTCAAGGCCCCCAACGGCCGGCATGAGTACCTCCGCCTGGTGGAGTCTTTCCGCGATGGCGACAAGGTGAAGCAGAGGATCGTCGCCCATCTTGGCCGCAAGGATCTATTGGCTCCCCACCTGGACGCTCTCGTCCGCCTGCTCCAGGCCGAAGCCGCCTCGCCGCGCTGGGTGTCGGCCGACGACGTCAGCGCTCCGCGCGCCTCCACCTGGGGGCCCATTCTCGTCGCCCGGCACTTGTTCGAGAAGCTGTCCCTGCACTCGATCCTGGATGCCGGCCGGCCCCAGTTGCGGCACGGTCAGCCGCTGTCGGAACGCGTGTTTCCTCTAGTGGCCAACCGACTCACACACCCCGGCAGCGAGCACGCCTTGGCACAGTGGCTGGAAGATTACTACGTCTGCTCTTCTTCCGGCAGCCGCTGGACGCCGGTCTGGAAACAGTCGCGCCGCGTGAAGGTCGGCTTCGAGCAGTTGAAGCTCTGGTATCAGACGCTGGACGATTTGCTGGCGCAAAAGAAACGTGTCGAGAAACAGATCTTCCTGGAGTTGCGCGATCTGTTCAGCCTCCAGCCCGACCTGGTGTTCTACGACATCACCTCGACCTACTTCGAAGGCGGCGGCCCGGCCGGGTTGGGCCGCTTCGGCTACAGCCGCGACGGCAAGCCGCGCAACCGCCAGATCGTGATCGGCGTAGTGATGATGGATGGCTGGCCGGTCGCCCATCACGTCTTTGCCGGCAACCGGCTGGACCAGACCACGGTGATGGAGGTCGTGCAGGATCTCAATGCGCGCTTTGAGTTGAACCGGGTCGTCTTCGTCGGCGACCGCGGCATGATGACGATCGGCAACGTCGATCAGTTGCGCCAGTTGCGGCAAGGCTATCTGGTGGGCCTGCAGAGACGGAACCGGAAAGACACGGCTGACTACATCGCCTGGGCCGAGACGCGCAGCGACTGGCAGCCATGCCCGCTGGGGATCACGGCGGCGCGAGAAGTCGGCGCCGCCACGGACGCGCGTGGTGGAGGTCGCCGGCAAGGAGCCGGGGGTCCGGGTTTTCGTCGTGCACAGCGACGAGCGAGAAGAGTACGAACGGAGCATGCGCGAGTTGTCGATGCAGCGGGCACGCCAAGACCTGGAGGCGCTACGGGCGCAGGTGGACAAGGGTGAGCTGAAAGAGCCAGACAAAATCGGCGCGGCGGCGGCCACCAAACTGCACCGCAATCACGGCCATCGGTATTTCGCCTGGGATCTGCGCAAAGGCAAGTTCGAGTTCTTCGAGCACCCGTTGAATCTGGCGCGCGAGAAGGCGCTCGAAGGCAAATACGTCATCCAGACCGAAGAGCCGAACCTGTCCGCCGTCGAGGCGGTGACGGCCTACAAGCAACTGAATGAAGTCGAGCGCGGCTTCTCCCACTTGAAGGATCTGCTGGAACTGCGCCCGGTGTATCACCGCCGCGACGAGCGGGTCGAGGCTCACGTGTTCGTAGCGGCGTTGGCACTGCTGCTGGACCGGGCGCTGGAGAAAACCTTGCGAGCGGCGGGCAGCCAGCTATCGTCGCCGTTTGCGTGGCGGGCGCTGGAGATGATGCGCTGCGTCGAAGTAGAACTCGGCACGCGCCGCAAGCGGTGCGTGACGCGCGGCAACCAGCATGTCGCCGAAGTGCTGAAGGCCACCGGCCTCACTGAACTGGACCCGCCCGCGCCGCCGGAGGACCGGCCATGCCTCATGTAGTGACCAAACTCAAAAACCGCCTGCCTGTTTTCTTGGGTTTACAGGGAGCTATGGCAAACATGCGCTAGCGCTTCCAGCAGAACTCGGCGGCCGCGGTGCTAGCCTGCCCGCTGTCCCAAACCAGCGGCATCTTCCCCGTGCGCACGCGGACCGCGGCCTCGAATATGGCCCTTTCCACCGGGCTTCCGTTGCAGCGCATGTAGATTAGGCCTGAGGTGCGGCGCACCAGCGCCACCAGGGCCTCGGTGGGCGCGGCGCGTTCCACGTACTGCCGTCGCTTCCTCGTCCACAAGTAGCCGATGTTCACCGCCAAAACGGCTGCCAGCACGGCAGCCGCAATCGGCCGGCGGTAGCGATGCAGGCGCGCGTACAACGCCCAGAATGCCGCCCCGACAATCCAGGACAGGCCGAGGCTGGCCAGGTACGTGTGGCGACTGGGCACGAAGCGCATGTACGTCAGGAAGGAGTAGGGCAGCAACGCGATCGGAATCCAGACCACCGCGGCCAGGATCAACGGCCGGCTCTGCCTGGACTTGAGCAGCCCGATGGTGATCAGGCTCAGCAGGCCCCAGATCCATAGCATGCGCGCGTAGCTGAATGGCAGCGCAACCCAGACGGGGCCCAAGAAAGCGAACCGGGCATCCGGGCCGCGAGACGAACTGGTGGCGGCGATCAACCAGGCGTCCACGGTAGCGAGCGCCGCGAAGGGTAGCCAGCGCCACACCAGCGCGGCACGCCGCTTGGAGTCCAGAAACCACAGCGGCAGCAGCAACAGCACCGCGATGATCGGCGCCGTTTCCATGGAGACGAAGGTCAGCAGTAACGCGCCGAGCGCCGCCGTGTACAGCAACCGGCCGCCTCTGTTTTCAATAAACCGTACCCAGCACACCAGAGCCGCAACACCAAAGAGGAACTGGAACGTCTGCGGCGTTGCCGAGTACCACATGACGGCCTCCTGGTGACCTTCCTGAACGGCGAAGAATGCCGCCGCCACCGCCGCGACACGCCAACCGACAATCCGCCAGGCGCCCAGCGCGTACACCAGCCAAGAGCAGAGAATATGCAGGAGGACGGTCGATACGTAGAATGGCAGGGGGGAAGGGCCGAAACGCCGGTCGAGCAGGTAGGTCAGCGTCCAAAGCGTGAATCGAGGGCGAAAAACTGGGTTAGCGAAAGTCCGGCCAGGTCCGTGGATGCGCGCCATATCGATGTACGCATAGTCGTCTTCCAGCAGCGGCTGGTTTAGCAGCGGGAGATAGGCCAGGATGGCGAGCCCGGCCAGAGCCAGCAGAATGAGGATGTGCGTGCGCCGCATTGGAGGATCATTCCACCGTGCCCACAGAGTATACAATAGTACTTCAGGCAGAACCTCGCTCTTACGTTCGCGGAATGGGAGCACGCGCCCCGCGCCCACTCGCACGTTTGACATGGCGCGTAAGGTGCTGTAGTCTAATAGACTTGTAGCGTCTGAAGGAAGAGGGAAAGTCTGTCCATGAGTACGCCAATCCCCTCGGGGGTCAACATCAAGCGTGACTGGTTCGTGCTGGACGCCCAGGATGCGGTGCTCGGCCGGCTGGCCAGCAAGGCCGCGAAGTTATTGATGGGAAAGCACAAACCGGTCTATACGCGGTTCTTGGATATGGGCGACCACGTGGTGGTCATCAACGCAGCCAAGGTACGGCTCACGGGCAACAAGGACGAGCAGAAGGTTTACCGGCAGCACTCCGGTTATCCGGGCGGTCTGAAAGAGACCGGGGCTCGCGTGATGCGGGCCAAGCACCCGGGCCGCATGATCGAGTTGGCCGTTTCGGGCATGCTGCCGAAGAACAAGCTCGGCAAGCAGATGTTCCGGAAATTAAAGGTATACGCCGGCGACAAGCACCCGCACCAGGCGCAGATGGCCGTGCAGGTTCCTGCGACCGACAAATTGAGATAGTTCAGGAGAGGATTCCGAGTGGCGGCAACCTTAGTTCAGCATTTGGCGACGGGGCGCAGGCGCTGCGCTGTGGCGCGCGTTTTCCTGCGGCCCGGCAAGGGCCAGATCACTGTCAACCATCGGTCGTTTGAGGATTATTTCCCGACGGAGGCCACGCGGACCCTGGTCCGGCAGCCCTTGCTGGCCACCGAGTCGATCGACAAATTCGATGTCCTGATTCTCACGGACGGTGGCGGTCTGAAGGGTCAGGCGGGCGCGGCCAGACTGGGCATTTCGCGCGCCTTGGCCGAGTACAACTCCGAGCTGCGGCCGAAGTTGAAAGATCTCGGCCTGCTCACGCGGGACCCCCGGGAACACGAGCGCCGCAAGTACGGTCAGAAGGGCGCCCGCAAGCGGTTCCAGTTCTCGAAACGTTAGCAAAGGGGGGGTGCGGAATGCTGTCCCGCACTCCATTCCATTCACCCGTTTCGCGCGCACAAATCTCGCTTTGGACCGTGCACGCGGAACAACCAGTCCGTAAGGAGGCAGTTTGCCGTCAATTTCAATGAAGGAGTTGCTCGAAGCGGGCGTTCACTTCGGGCACCAGACCAAGCGCTGGAATCCGAAGATGAAAGAGTACATCTTCGGGGAACGTAACGGAATTTACATCATCGATCTTCAGAAGACTCTGAAGCTCTTCAAGGACGCCATGCGCTTTTTGGGCGAGATGGCGGCCCAAGGCAAGACGGTCCTGTTCGTGGGCACGAAGCGGCAGGCGCAGGAAGCCATCGCCGAAGAGGCCCGGCGCTGCGGCATGTACTTCGTCAACCAGCGCTGGCTGGGCGGCCTGCTCACCAACATGGTGACGGTTCAGAAGTCGATCAAGCGGCTGAAGGAACTGGAAGCGATGGCTGCGTCGAACGACTGGGCGGGACGTCCGAAGAAGGAAATCATTCGCCTCGAACGTGAGCGCAAGCACCTCCTGCTGAACCTGGAGGGCATCAAGGACATGGGGCGGCTCCCGGACGTCATGTTCGTGGTCGACTCCAGCAAGGAAGCGATTGCCGTCAAGGAAGCGCGCAAGCTCGGCATTCCGGTGGTCGCGGTGGTGGATACCAATTGCGATCCCGACGAGGTCGACTACGTGATTCCGGGCAACGATGACGCGCTACGCGCCATCCGCCTGTTCACGAACAAGATTTCCGACGCGGTGAGCGAAGGCAAGGCGCTGGCCACCGAGCAGGAGTTCACCGCGGAGAGCATCATCACCGACGAGACGCCGCCCGAGGATATCCCGGAATACACGCAGTACGTGGATCCGCGTTACTCGCAGCAGCTCATGGCGGAGAGTCTCCCGGATGAGGATCTGCCATCGGTTTCGCTGCCGCGTAAGGGTCCGGCTGTCGAAGCCGCTCCTGAGGCGGCCGCCGAGCCGGCGGTCGAGGCGGAGCAGTAAGTTCGGGCGCGCAGCCGCCCGGTTTCTCAAGACTTCAAGGCAAGGTTCAGGAAGGGTATATGGCGGAAATCACCGCACAGTTGGTAAAAGAGCTACGGGACCGCACGGGTGCGGGCATGATGGAATGCAAGAGCGCCCTGAAGGAGTCCGGTGGCGACGTGGCGGAAGCCGAGGTCATTCTGCGCAAGCGCGGTGTCGCTTCGGCGTCGAAGAAGGCCTCGCGCGTGACGCGGCAGGGCGTGATTGCAAGCTACATCCATCCGGGCGCGCAACTGGGCGTTCTGGTGGAGGTCAACTGCGAGTCCGACTTCGTGGCGCGCACGGACGATTTCCAGGAACTGGTGCACGACGTGGCGATGCAGGTGGCCGCGCTCGACCCGCGATACATCCGTCGCGAGGACGTCACGGCCGAGATTTTGCAGAAGGAGCGCGAGATCCAACATGATCGCGCGATCGCCGAGGGCAAGCCGCCGCAAATGGCGGACAAGATCGCGGAAGGCAGGATGAACAAGTTCTTCGAGGAAGTCTGCCTCTACGAGCAGCCGTTCATCAAGGACGGTACCACCACCATCGGACAGATCGTCGCCGCGAAGATCTCCAAGACCGGCGAGAATATCACGGTGTCGCGTTTCGTCCGCTTCAAGGTAGGCGACGCGGCCGGCGAGTAGTACGCTGGAGGGAGGGTCCTCTTGCCGCGCTACAAACGAATCCTGCTGAAGTTGAGCGGCGAGGTGCTGGCCGGCGAGGCCGGTTTCGGCATCGACGCCGGGCGAGTCCGGGAACTGGCGGCCGAGCTCGCGGCAGTGGCCGGCGCCGCGACAGAGGTTGGCATTGTGGTCGGCGGCGGCAACTTCTTTCGTGGTGTGACCTCCGCGGCGCGCAAGATGGACCGGGTCACGGCCGATCACATGGGCATGCTGGCCACGGTGATGAACGCACTGGCGCTGCAGGATGCGCTGGAAGCGGCGGGCACGCCCACACGCGTCATGACCGCTATCGAAATGCGGCTGGTGGCCGAGCCTTACATCCGCCGGCGCGCCATCCGGCACCTCGAGAAGGGCAGGGTGGTCATCTTCGCCGCGGGCACATCCAGTCCCTACTTCTCAACGGATACCGCGGCTTCACTGCGGGCTCTCGAGGTTCGAGCGGAGGTACTGGCCAAAGGCACGCGCGTCGATGGGGTCTACGATAAGGATCCGCTGCAGCACCCCGATGCGGTGCGGTACAAGGACGTCTCTTACGATGAAGTCCTCGCGAAATCCCTGAAGGTGATGGACGCCACGTCCATCGCCATGTGCCGCGAAAACGGCCTTCCCATCGTCGTCTTCAATTTGAACGTTCCCGGCAATATAATGCGAATGTCGATGGGCGAGCCCATCGGCACCTTGATTCACACTTGAGGCGATATGAAACCTGAAAATCCGACGATTCCCATCCAGACATTTCAGTCCATCAAAGAAGTCGAGCACCACGCCAAGACGCGTATGGAGAAGGCGGTGGCGGACTTGCAGCATGAGATGGCCGGCATCCGCACCGGGCGGGCGTCGGTCAATCTGTTCGATCCGATCAAGGTGGATTACTACGGCACCCCCACGCCGCTGAATCAGTTGGCGACCCTGCATGTGCCCGAGCCGTCCCTGATCACGGTGCAGCCGTGGGATGTTTCGCAGATCGTGGCCATCGAGAAAGCCATTCGCAGCGCGAACCTGGGGTTGAACCCCAACAACGACGGCAAGCTGATCCGCGTTCCGATCCCCCCGCTGACCGAAGAGCGGCGCAAGGAAATCGTCAAGCACCTGCACGTGGTCGCCGAAGAGCACAGGGTGGCGGTGCGCAACATCCGCCGCGACTCCAACGAGAACCTCAAGAAGCTGCTCAAGGACAAGGTGATCAGCGAAGACGACGACCGCCGCGGGCACGACGAAGTGCAGAAACTCACCGACTCCACCATCGCCAAGCTAGACATCGCCGCCAAAGCCAAAGAAAAAGAAATCCTCGAGCTGAAATAGGGCGGGACGGCGGGCGCGCCAGCGGCTCGACGATCCACGACTCTTGGGCTTGCTGCCCCTACTCGGCCTTCCACTCCTCGTACCAAGCCATTTGGATGGCTTCGAGTTTGCCTTCGCTCGAGGCCTTGGGGTCGTCGCGGAAGTTGGGCAGCCCGGTGACCCAGCGGTGCAGGTCGGTGAAGCGCACGGTGAGCGGATCGAGATCCGGGAATTTCTCGACGAGCGCTAGCGCGATACCCTCAGGGTCATCCCAGGTCAATGGCGGCATGCGTGCCTTCTCGCTCAGCGCCCGAATTCCGTTTCTACAACCGCCTGAACCTGACTCCTGAGGAGAGGCGCGTCCTCTGTGGCGGTGATCCAGGCATACTCCCAGTTCATGCCGAAGTAGTCATGGATTGCGTAATTCCGAAACGCGGCGATCCAGCGCCACGGGACTTGAGGGTGCTTCGTTCTGATCGTTTCGCCAAAGTGCGCTGCCGCCTCGCCCATCACCATAAGCTTCTGCAGGACGGCGCTCCGCAGCAATTCGTCTCGAAGAAACTCATCGCGCCCGGCGCCGCCGAGGAAACCGGCGACGCTGTCGGCCGCCTCGATGATGTCCCTCAGGTAAAGCTCTTCAGTCCGCATAGAGCAGGCGGGCTTCGGCTAACACGTGGGGCTTCACCAAGGGCTTGAGCCCATCCTTCGGCACGAGATCGACTTTGCGTCCCAGGATCTCGGCGAAAGCCTCCGAGACCTCGGCTAAACTTAGGAAACCAACTCGGGCTCCCCTCTCGAATTCCACCAGGAGGTCGATGTCGCTGTTGGCGGTGAGCTCGCCCCGGGCCGCCGACCCGAACACGGACAATTCATGAACCTGAAAGCGGCGGCACACGGCGGCTATCTTGTCCAGCGGAAACGCCAGTTCGACCGGCATGCCGGCGAGTACCTCCGGTCCCCATTATCTCCCAAAGCCCGAAACGCGGTGGCCGCCGCAGCGCGCATCAGATTTTAGTTCCCTTCAGGGCGGTGCTGACCGCCTGGTCCATCATCTTCTCCGCCAGGTTCAGGGTGGCTCCGTCCAGCGCTTCCATTTGCGCGCGGATCGACAGGTGATCGTCGGAGTGGTAGACGGTTTGGAGCTGGCGCAGCGCGTCTTCAATCTGCCGCTTCTCGTCCTCCGTCAGTTCCATGTACGCGGGGCTCAGCTTGGCCTTCTCTACAGCGGACAGAATGCGATCCGACTCCACACGCGCGTCGCGGACCTGCCGTTCGTGGAAGTCGGCTTCGGCCATCTGCATGGATTCCTGGATCATGGCTTCCACCTGCTCGTCGGTGAGACCGTAGGACGGCTTCACCTCGACGTTCTGTTCGCGGCCGGTGCGGATGTCGCGCGCGGCGACGTTCAGAATCCCGTTGGCATCGATCAGAAAGCGGACTTCGATTCGGGCCGCCCCCGCCGGCATCGGCTCGACGTCCTTCAGGTCGAACCGCGCGAGGCTGCGGCAGTCCTCGGCCAACTCGCGCTCGCCCTGCAAGACGTGGATCAGAACGTTGCGCTGGCCGTCCACCGCGGTGGTGAAGATTTCGGTGGCGCTGGCGGGAATGGTGGAGTTGCGATGAATCAGCTTGGACACCGTTCCGCCGAGCGTCTCGATGCCGAGCGACAGCGGGGTGATGTCGAGCAGAAGCTGGTTGTCGACCTTTCCGGCGAGGATGCCCGCCTGGACGGCCGCGCCGAGCGCGACCACCTCGTCAGGATTCAACTCCGTGTGCGGCCGGGCGCGAAACAGCACTTCCACCGCTTGGCGCACCATGGGAATGCGAGTCGATCCTCCCACCAGCACGACTTCGTCTATTTGCCCGACGCTGACGCCGGCGTCCCGGATGCAGTTCCGGCAGGGCCCGAGGGTGCGGTCCACGATGTCCAGGATCAACTTCTCAAAGACCTCGCGGGTGATTTCGCGTTGATACTGCTTGCCGCGGAAGTCCAACTGGATACTCGTGACCGGGACGAAGGAGAGGCGCTCTTTGGCTTCGATCACGGCGCGGCGTAGAAGCTGAACGGCATGGCTGTCACTGGAGAGGTCCTCACCCCACTCGGACTGAATGTCTTCGAGCGCGACCCGCAACATCCGATTATCGAAATCGTCGCCGCCGAGGTGGGTGTCGCCGTTGGTGGCGAGCACTTCGAAGATGCCCTCGTGCAATCGGAGGATGGAAATGTCAAAGGTACCGCCGCCCAGGTCATACACGGCGATCACGCCGGTCTTGCGCTTGTCCAGCCCGTAGGCCAGCGCTGCCGCGGTGGGTTCGTTCACCAGCCGTACCACTTCGAGGCCCGCGATGCGTCCCGCATCGCGCGTAGCTTGACGCTGCGCGTCGTTGAAGTACGCGGGCACGGTGATGACCGCGCGCGGGACGGGCTCGCCGAGGTAGACTTCCGCGTTTCGCTTAAGCTGCCGCAGAATGACGGCGGAGATTTCGGAGGGGGTGTACGTTCGTTCGCCGAGTTCGAGCCGGATGACGGCTTCGCTCCCTTCCGCCACACGGAAAGGGAAGAGCCGCAGTTCGCCCTGCACGTCGCCCGCGCCGCGCCCCATCAGGCGCTTCACCGAATAGACGGTGCGCTCGGGCTGGGTGAGGAGCAGTTCGCGCGCGGGATTGCCGACGACGGTTTCGCCCGATGCGTTCAGGGAAACGATGCTGGGGATCAGACGGGCGCCGTCCTCGCCGGGGATGATCTCGGGGCCGGTGAGGTCCATGAAGGCGACCAGGCTGTTGGTGGTCCCGAGGTCGATGCCGACGATTTTCGGCTCGCGGACGGCGCTGAAATCGATTTGTAGCAGGTCGGGCATGGGGGTGTGGTGACTGGTGGTCTGCAACGCAGGCGACAAAGGACGATCGCCTGCGCCACTGAAATCGATTTGCAGTAGGTCGGGCATGGGAATTGGTTGAGAGCGCTCCCTCACGGTCGCGGCTCGGCTTGTTCCAGTTCTTCGATCAGGTTTGCTATGTACTTTCGGCGGTCCAGGACGGCGCGTACACTCACGAGTGCGTCGCGCTCACCGGCGTCGTCGTATTGTTGAAACAATTTCTCGAGCTCACGATCCGCCTGCCCCCGCAAAGCCCGGAACCTGTCGAGGGCAGTGGGCAGCGTAGCGCGCGCCGCAGCGTCCCCCTCGAGGGCCATTTTGATTTCGAAAACCTCTTCCAGCAACTCGGGTGGAACGCGTTTGGCGCCGTCGTGGGCGGGCTCGATGCCCTCCTCTTTTAAGACGTATTCGGCGCGGGCGACCGGGTCGCGCAGGGTCCGGAAGGCGTCGTTCAGAATGGCTGTGGCGTCCAGGGCGAAGCGTTTCTCGTTGGGGGTGCCGCGCGCGAAATGATCGGGATGCACCAGGCGGCTCAAGCTGTAGTAGCGCCGCTGAAGGTCGGACAGATCGATACTGAGCTGGCGGTCAAGTTCGAAGAAGCGGTAGTAGTCCTGCGAGGGGGGTTGGAGCGTGTTGCAGAAACGGCAGAACAGAGAATCGTGCGGTTCTTTGCCGCATCGCCAGCATCCGTCGGCGTTCATCAGGCTGAAAAGGACGTGCCGCAGCCGCAGCTCTTCTTGGCGTTGGGGTTTTCGAAGACGAAACCGGATTGCATGAGCGATTCTTTGTAGTCGAGGGTCATGCCTTCCAGGTAGATGAGGCTCTTGGGATCGACGAAAATCTTGACGCCCTCGAAATCGAAGACGCGGTCGCTGGGGCGCTGCTTGGGCTCGAAGCGGATCAGGTAGCTCATGCCCGAGCAGCCGCCGCCCTGAACGCCCAAGCGCAGGCCGCCGCCCTCGACACCCTGCTTGACGAAGACCTGCCGGATGCGGCCAATGGCTTTTTCGGTCAACTGAATCATGTTTTGGTCTCCTCCGCACCGTTTCCGTTGCCGCCGGCGGCCTGCTTCTTGCGATAGTCGTCGATCGCCGCGCGAATCGCATCCTCGGCCAGCACCGAACAATGGATTTTCACCGGAGGCAGGCTCAGTTCGTTGACGATCGCGACGTTTTTGATCTCGAGGGCCTGGTCCACGGTCCTGCCCTTGACCCATTCGGTGGCGAGAGAGGAACTGGCGATGGCGCTGCCACAGCCGAAGGTCTTGAACTTGGCATCCTCGATGACGCCGGTTTCGGGGTTCACCTTCAACTGGAGTCTCAGCACATCGCCGCACTCGGGTGCTCCCACCATGCCGGTGCCGACGTTCGGGTCGCGTTTGTCGAGAGCTCCGACGTTGCGCGGGTGGTTGTAATGGTCCAGAACTTTTTCCGAATAGGACATTCTCAGCGCTCCCCCTGCCACTGGACCGACTTGAGATCCACGCCCTCTTTGGCCATTTCGTAAAGCGGAGACAGTTCGCGCAGCTTGTCGACCGTCTCGATGATCCGCGCGGCCACGTAATCGACTTCCTCCGCGGTGTTGAAGCGGCCGAGGCCGAAGCGAATGGAAGTGTGCGCGAGTTCGTCGCCCACGCCCAGCGCCTTCAGCACATAACTGGGCTCGAGGGTTGCGGAAGTGCAAGCCGAGCCGCTTGAAACGGCCACGTCCTTGATCCCCATCAGGAGAGATTCACCCTCGACGTAGGCGAAGCTCATGTTCAGGTTGTTCGTCAGGCGATGCTCCATGGAGCCGTTGACGTAGACCTCGGTCAGCCCGGCTTCGAGCTTGGTCTTCAGCCGATCGCGCAGGCCTCGCAGGCGTTCCGATTCGGCCGCCATCTCTTCCCGGCAGATGGCGCAGGCCTCGCCCAGACCGACGATGCCGGTCACGTTGAGCGTGCCTGAGCGCATGCCGCGCTCGTGGCCGCCGCCATCCATCTGCGCGGTAAGCTGCACGCGCGGGTTCTTGCGGCGCACGTACAGCGCGCCAATTCCCTTGGGGCCGTAAATCTTGTGTGCGCTAATCGAGAGAAGGTCGACGTTGTCCTCGGCCACGTTTAGCGGAACCTTGCCGGCGGCCTGTGTGGCGTCGGTATGGAACAACACGCCGCGCTCTTTGGCGATGCGGCCGATCTCGCGGATGGGCTGGAGCACGCCGATCTCGTTGTTGGCGTGCATGATGCTGATGAGGATGGTGCGGGGGGTGATGGCGGCGCGCAATTCGTCGAGGTCCACGAGGCCGTCCGGGCGCACTCGCAAAAAAGTGACTTGGCGGCCGCGCTTCTGGAGGTTCTTGCAGGTATCGTGGACGGCTTTGTGCTCGGTGACCGCGGTGATGATGTGATCGCCCTTCTCGGCGTACATCTCCGCCACTCCCTTGATGGCGAGGTTGTTGGACTCGGTGGCGCCGCTGGTGAAAATGATCTCCTTGGGCGATGCCCCGATGAGGTCCGCAATCTGCTGGCGGCCCTTCTCCACCGCCTGCTCGCCTTCCCAGCCGAAGCTGTGGTTGCGGCTGGCTGCGTTGCCGAACTTTTCGGTGAAGTACGGGAGCATGGCCTGGAGCACGCGCGGGTCGACCGGGGTGGTGGCGTGGTAGTCCATGTAAATCGGTTTTTTCATAGGATGTTCCCCGCGGCCTTCAGGTTGACCAACGGCGGTTCACTGCGGCCTCCCGAGGACATTTCGGTGAGGGTGATTCCGGCCAGGAGCTGAAAAATATCTTCGCGGATGCGCTCGAGCGGCTTGCGTGCGGTGCAATTGGTGGTCTGAAAACAGCCCGAGGCGGTTGTCGAGCATGAGGTGAGGAACACCGGTCCGTCGATGGCCCGGATCACATCGAGGGCGCTGATGGAGTCCGGCCGGCGGGCCAGGCGGTAGCCTCCGTTAGTTCCCTGTACGGCCACCAAAAATCCCCCCTTGGCCAGCTTTTGCAGCACCTTGGCGAGCAGCGGCAAGGGCAAGCTGTGGGCGTCGGCAATTTCCTTCGCGCTGGCGCTCCGGCCCCCGTCAGTACGGGTGAGGTACATGAGGGCTATCAGGCCGTAGTCGGTTTTCTTGGTAAGGCGGAGCATGGGGCGATATAGGACCTATCTGGTCCTACATAAACTTTACCTCGGTATCGGGGTGGCGTCAAGTGGGGGTGAGGGGCGCGGCGTTGACATGTGATCTGTCCGGCGGAATTCATGTGCGTATTCAGCTTGTTCACATCCCCGGAACAGGGGATACCTCCGGACGGCAGATACAATGGGAATCGTGGACGCAGCATCGCGGTGGTTTCTCCTGCGATTAGGCGCGGCTTTGGATGCGTTCCAACCAGATCCGGCTGTACTGCTCCTCGATCGCCTACTGCCTGATGCAAGCGCTGCGGCGTCTGGGCCTGGCCGGTACCGAGATGGCCAAAGCGCAATGCCAGACAATCCGGTTGCGGCTGCTGAAGATCGGCGCGCAGGTGCGCCTCACGGTGCGCAAAATCTGGATCTCGCTGGCCGCCGCTCACCCCGCTGCGGAGCTGTTTGCACAGGTCTATGGCAACCTCGTGGCGACCGTTGCGCCAGGTGGTTGAGTTTCAATGCCATCGAGGAAAAGTTCGAAGTTCTACTTTCTGCGGCCCAATGGCAGGCCCAGCAAGGCGGCCCCGTGCGAATCTTGAGCGAAAAAGCCTCGCCAGCCGCACCGCGAGGCACTTGAGGGCCGCACGCGCGTCGTGCCAGCACCTGAAATCGCGTTCCCGGCACGCGCAGCTGTAGCGGAAAACGCAATTCCTGTCGAAGTAGCTTCAAACCAGCCTCAGACGCGAAAGCGATGAGAAATCCGGGCTAGTCGCCATCACCTGCGGCTGGCTGGCGGGTTTCGTTGTGTACATTGCCATGGCGCCCGGGTCGTCAGCGCAGGACCGGGTAGTCTGGGCCGGTTGGACCGGCGTATTCTGCTTGGGCGGGTGGCTGCTGGTCGGCTTGCCACTGGCGCTGTGGGCCCCTGAACTGTCCTCTCCTGTTCGAATCATCGCGGCGATCTTCATTGCTGGATTGATCGGGGTCCTGATAATCCTCGTCTTCCTCCAGGCGCTGAATTTATTTTTTGGTCTCCTGGCCTTTCAGACCGCAGCGACTTCCATGCTGATTTATGTGGCCCTGCTCCGTATCCTTCCGCGCGATGCGAGAACCGACCGGTAATCCCCTCTGCGCACGGCTACGGGATTCTGGGCCTCAATAGCGGTTGTGGCCTGCACAGTTCTTGGCTCCTGAATTGTAATGAGGGGAGCCGATCGGGTCCGCTTGCCGCCAGCCTCCCCGTTTGGTTGAATGCCGCTTCCGGCGGCCCGGCTCCCAACAAGCCGCAGTCAGGCCTGCCAGGCAATGTGTGTTCTGCCCCATACGCGAATCGCAGATATCGGCGAGGAGTAGCTTACGGGACGCCGGCTTCTGGTCCGAGTGGTAGACTGCTTTGCAGGGCGAGTATGTCAAAGAGGCTGGGCAGGATAGGCTCGTACGAGACTCTGTTCGAGGCTAATCTGGTGAAGCCGAAACTCGAGGCCCTCGGGGTCGATGCGGTCCTGGCAGACCGAGAAACGATTCGTCTCGACAAGCTGTTGTCCAATGCTCTCCGCGGGATTAAGGTCCAAGTTCCCGGACTGGAAGTCGAAGAGGCGCGGTGTGTCCTCCAGAGCGAAGCTGCCCCCGAACAGGACGAGCAGGACATGCCGGGAGCTACGAGCGGAGTTTGTCCGGCTTGTGGTAGCTCGAACACGCACTAATCCTCGACAAGCGGGGCCGTTTCTTGACTTGGCTCGTGTTCAGCATTCCTCTCCTCCCTGCGCGGTCCAGGAACACCTGTTCCGACTGCGGGTGCAAATGGAAGGCGTAGTTAGCGGTGCACCAGAGGCTACTGGAAAAGCGGTAGACGACGAACTGCGATCGTCTGCCCTCGGCTGCTGCAAATGTAGAAACTCCATCCTCGGTATGCTGGACTTATGTCGCCGGCGCGGACGATTGGATTTCGGGTTTTGCATGCGGGTGGAGGAGGGTGGGTTCGCTTCCGACATTTTGCGGGGGCTTTCGACAGAGCTTTCCACTCGGGACGCCGGGCTTGCCAGCGAGATTGTGTTCGGGTGCCTGCGGTTTCAGGCGCAGCTCGACTTCCTGATCGAACACTTTTCGGGGCGGCCGGCGGCGGGGCTGGACGCCGAGGTTCGGATCGCGCTGCGCATGGGGGTGTACCAGTTGCGGTACCTGGACCGGGTGCCGGCGCATGCGGCGGCCAGTGAAAGCGTGGATCTGGTTAAGAAAGCGGGGAAGCGCTCGGCGGCCCGGTTCGTCAACGCCATCCTGCGAAAAGCGGGCGGAGAACCGGACGCCTGGCCGGACCGGGCTACGGCGCTCTCGCTTCCGAGCTGGCTTCTGGATCGGTGGGACCGGCAATACGGGCCGGAGACGTCCGGCAAAATCGCCGAGGCGTTCCTGGTGGCTCCCGAGAAGTACGTGCGGGTAAGCATGGGGGAGGAGCGAATCCAGGATATAGGATCGCAGTCGATCATCCCGCTGCTCGACCTGCAGCCCGGCCTGAGTTTCCTGGACGTCTGCGCCGCGCCGGGGAACAAGACGGCGCAAGCGCTCGAGAGCGGGGTTCGGGCGGTGGCTTGCGACGTGAGCCTGCGGCGGCTGGCAGGCATGAAGCCGCTGGGGTGCCCGCTGGTGGTGCTCGACGGCGCAGTACCGTTGCCGTTCAGCCGGCCCTTCGACCGGATTCTTCTGGATGCGCCCTGTTCCGGCACCGGGACATTGGGGCGAAATCCGGAGATCAAGTGGCGGCTGCGCCCGGAAGACCTGGCGGTCTTCCATCGTAAACAGGTGCAACTGCTGGCCAACGTACTGAAACTGCTGGCGACGGGGGGCCGTCTGGTGTATGCGACTTGTTCCCTGGAGCAGGAGGAAAACGAAGCGGTTGTGGAAGAGGTGCTGGGCGCTGTGCCTCTCGACTGCATGCGCCGGGTGCCGGGGGTGGACGCCGGGGACGGCTTCTTCGCCGCTATGATAGGATCAACTTAGCTCCTCAGATGACCCAGATCGTCCCTTCCATTTTGTCCGCGGATTTTGCCCGCCTCGCCGAGCAGATTGCCCAGGTGGAGAAGGGCGGGGCATCCATGCTGCACGTGGATGTGATGGACGGGCATTTTGTGCCGAATCTGACGGTTGGGCCGCCGGTCCTGCGAAGCATCCGGAAGGCAACCAAGCTGATTCTCGACGTCCACCTGATGATGACCGATCCTGAGCCCTTCGTGCCGCTGTTCGTGGAAGCCGGGGCCGACCAGATCTCGGTCCACCAGGAGGCCTGCCCGCACCTGGACCGGGCGCTCCGGCTGATCCAGACCGAGGGGGCTTTGGCAGGCGTCGTGCTGAATCCTTCTACGCCTATTACAATGTTAGAAGAAGTGCTCGATTTGGCGGACTACGTGTTGCTGATGAGCGTCAACCCTGGGGTCGGCGGGCAACACCTCATCCCAAGGTCGCTGGGCAAAGTGAAGGCGCTGGCGGCCAGGCGAGCGCAACTGGGGTTGAGTTTCCCCATCGAGATCGACGGGGGAGTACACCTGGAGAACCTCGCCAGGGTGGTGCAGGCGGGGGTGGACTGGGTGGTGACGGGATCAGCGGTCTTCCTGAGCCCGGACCCGGCGTCGACCGTGGAAGAGATGCGACGGATCGCCGAAGAGGCCGTGGCACTCCGAGCATGAGATCTGAAGAAGGTTGGTGAGTTGTGATGCCGGCACGAAGAGGCAGCGTTTTTCTACCGATGTTGGTGGCCGTGGTGGTGGCGGGGCTGCTCAGCTCCTGCGGATTTCGCCGCAAGTACGAGAACCCCATCTCCAAGGACACCGTTCAGCCCGACAAGATCCTGTTCGACAAGGCCATCGGGGACCTGGAGCGTGGCCGCTACGACGTGGCGCGCCTGACCTTGCAGACGCTGATCAGCACGTACGACACGAGCGAGTATCTGGCCAAATCCAAACTGGCGATCGCGGACACTTGGTTCCGGGAGGGCGGCGCCGCCGGATTGGCGAATGCGGAGGCCGAATACAAGGACTTCATCCTGTTCTATCCAATGCTGGAGGAAGCCGCGGAGGCCCAGTCGAGGGTCTGCGACATTCACTACCGTCAGATGGACAAGCCGGATCGTGATGCGGACCAGGCAATGCGCGCCGACGAAGAGTGCCGGACACTCCTCACCCAGTTCCCCAACAGCAAGAATGCCCCGGCGGCACAGCAGAAGCTGCGCAACATTCAGGAAGTGCTGGGCGAGTCCGAGTACCGCATCGGCGACTTCTACTACAACAAGGGCTCCCTGGTTTCCGCCGTCAACCGGTTTCAAGGGTTGACGGACCACTATCCTCTCTTCAGCAGGGCTGACGAAGCTCTCTTTAAGCAGGGCGATTCGTACTCGCGTCTCGGCGGCGGACGGCTCTCGCCTCAGGCGGCCGCGGCATACACGCGCCTGGTTCGGGAATATCCGCTGAGTCCCTATGTGGATCAGGCAAAGAAGAGGCTGGCGGCGCTGGAACAGCCCATTCCGGAACCCGATCCGGTAGCGTTGAATCGCATGAAGTATGAGCTGGAGAATCGGGAGAAGCCCAGCATCCTGAGCCACTTCTGGGGGGTCTTCCAGAAGAATCCGCCGGTTTACGCGGCGGCGAAATCGGGGGCGCCGGCGATGTCGGTCCTTCGGCCATCCACTCCGATCACGGTTCCCGGCCAGCTTCCGCCCGGCGAAGCGATCGGCTCAGACGTGACGGTATCCGGTTCCCGAATCCGGTGCTGCGGCGACCACCCCAGACGAGCAGAGGACTCAGCCACCGCCGCCTCGATGAGCCGCGTACTGCTGGCCGACGACAGTTCCCACGCGCAGAGGATCGGTGAGTGCATTCTGCGCGAAGAAGGATTCGAAGTGGTGTCCGTCACCGATGGCGACACCGCCCTGGTTCGCCTGGCCGACGTGGACCCGGACGTGATCCTGGCGAGTGTTCTGCTTCCGCGGAAGAATGGCTACGAGCTCTGTCGCTGCGTGAAAGAGCACGTCCGGCAACGCCACACGCGGGTGGTGCTAACCGCCGGGGCGCAAGATCCCCTCGACGAGGAGGAGGCGCAGCGGGTGCATGCAGACTCCAGCCTCAGGAAGCCGTTCGAGGCCACCCTTCTGCTCCAGACCGTGAGGCCATTGGCAGAGGCGGCCCAGCGGGACAGAGAGCTGTCGGCGGCGCTTGCCGGAGCGGCGCCCGCGCAACCCGACCCGGAGCTTGTTCGCGCGGCAGTGACGTTGGCGCTCGACTCCGCTTTCCCGAAGCTGGTTGAAGAAATCACAGCGCGGGTGCTCGCGTCACTCAAGGGGTAGATCAACTCCAAACACTCCGAGGGGAGACGCAACGGCCGGAGTCCACCTCGGACCTTTGGCGTCCCGAGCGCGTATGTCTGTTTACTTACGCGCGTCCTTATAGCGGTTGTCGTTTCAGAACCGCGGCGATGATGGGGTGCGCTAGGTGCCGAAGTGGCGAAGGCCGCGTTCGACTCGCCGGGTTGCCCGTTCACTGACCAACTCAGCGACTTTGGTGAGCAGTCCCGGCAAATCTTCGGGTTCAATCAGGACCATCCGCTTGGGGTCCCGGCTGGGGCGTCCAGAGTCTCGATACGTCGTGATGAGAGCAGTGGCAGGTTTATACTCCATCAGCCGGGCGTGTGCCAAGACCTTCAGGCCAGACTCGGGCGATTCCATGTGCAGATCGGTCAAAACCAACTCGTACTCCGCCGCATCCAACTTGCCGACCGCTTCCGCTGCCGAGGCCGCGGCGTCCACGCGGTAGCCGCCGGCCCTCAGAACCGTCTGCAGCGTCAGGCGCGCTGTCGGATCGTCATCCACCAGCAATACTCGCGCGAGGTCGAGCATTCGGCGCTTGGGTGGGCGCAACTCCTTTACCATGTGTGCTGCCTTTTTCCTCTCAGAACCCTACTATAACCCATATATGCCTTGGCGTAACCCTCCAATTTTGCTGAATTTACGGTTAATATAAAAATTTGTAATTGATACATTAGTTCTATATCCATTAGTGCTGTCCTGCGGGAAATTGGCCCGGACGGCCGGTGCGAAAGTCCCGGAAGTCCGCGGAGGCCAGGCGAAACCGCCTTTCCCACCAGTGGTTTACGGAACCTGGAAGACTCGCTCGAAGATCCGGTCCACGTTTCCGAGCTGGCGCTCCAGCGAGAAGCTCTCGGCGATCTTCTCCGGGCTGAGGATGGCGCGGATCTCGGGGTCGCTCTCTACCGCGGAACGGAAGTCCCCTTCCTCCTCCCAGGCCTTCATGGCGTGCGCCTGGACCAGTCTGTAGGCTTTCTCGCGCAGCATGCCGCCGGCGGCCAGATCGAGAAGGAGTTGTCCGGAGAAGATCAGCCCGCGGGTGAGGCCGGCGTTGCGCAACATCTTCTCGGTGTAGACAGGCATCTTGTCGACCAGCCAGGTGGTTTTCGAGAGGAGGTAGTCGAGGAGGATCGTGGAATCCGGGAGTATTACACGCTCCACCGAGGAGTGGGAGATATCCCGCTCGTGCCAGAGGGCAATATTCTCGAAGGCGGGCTGAACGTTGGCGCGGATCACTCGCGCCAGCCCACAGATCTGCTCCGAAGTGACCGGGTTCTTCTTGTGCGGCATGGCCGAACTGCCCTTCTGCCCCGATGTGAAGGGTTCCTGGGCCTCGCGAACCTCGGTGCGTTGGAGGTGGCGGACCTCCAGCGCGATCTTCTCCAGGGTTGCCGCCATCAGGGCGAGGGTGGCGATGTAGTAGGCGTGCCTCTCGCGCGAGATGACCTGAGAGGAGATCGGCGCAGCTTGCAGCCCCAGCCGGGCGCAGATCGACTCCTCGGCAGCGGGGCTGAGGTGTCCAAAGGTGCCGACCGCGCCGGACATCTTGCCGACGCGCATGTCCTCGGCGGCTGCCGCCAGGCGCCGGCGATTGGCGCGCATGTCGTCATACCAGAGGGCCAGCTTGAGTCCGAAGGTGATAGGCTCGGCGTGCACGCCGTGGGTGCGACCCACCTGCACGGTGTGCTGGAATTCGAAGGCCCGCCGCTTGAGGACCTCGATCAGCTTGTCGGCACCCCGGAGCAGCACAGCCGATGCCTGGGCGACCACCAGGCCCTGGGCGGTATCGACGACATCGTTGGAAGTGAGGCCGTAGTGAAACCAGCGGGAGGCTTCGGCGTGGCCGGCGGCCGTCATGCTCTCGGCGATGGCGGTGGTGAAGGCGATTACGTCGTGCTTGACCTCCCGCTCGATCTCGAGGATGCGCTCGACATCGAAGCGCGCGTGCTGGCGAAGCAGGCGGGCGGCATCGGGCGGGACCTCGCCCATTTCGGCCAGCGTCTCCGAGGCCGCCAGCTCGACCTCCAGCCAGGCGCGGAACTTGTTCTCGTCACTCCAGATGCGGCCCATCTCCGGGCGTGTGTAGCGGGTAATCATAGCGTAAGGACCTCGGTGGAGCGGCGCTGCTCCGCGATCGCCAGTTTGAGGGAAAGCGACCGGCTGGCGAGCGCCTGTTCCGCCACCAGGCGGACCTGGGCGGGGAAGTTGTTGTTCTCGCTCAGATGAGCCAGGACCAGCATCGCGGTGCGCGAGTCCATGTCCTCACGCACAAATCTCTCCATGTCGTCGTTGGAGAGGTGGCCGTTGCGGCCCATCACGCGCTGCTTGACCGGCCAGGGATAGGGCCCGACTCTGAGCATTTCCAGGTCATGGTTCGATTCCAGGATGAGCAGGTCGGTCCCTTGCAGTTGATACTTCACGGATTCCGGAATGTAGCCCAAGTCGGTGACGATCCCGATGCGAACGCCCTCGGCGCGGAAGCGCGAAGGCCACGGGGTCGGCGGCGTCGTGGGGGATTGTGAAGCTGTCCACCTCGATATCGCCGATCGAGAAGCGGCTGCCTGCCTGGAAGGTCTGGACGTGCGGGACGGCGCCGTTCCAATCGATCGTGGGAGCGGTCCGGTGCGTCAGGTAGATGGGGATGGGGTGCCGCTTGGCGAGGACGGGGAGTCCGCCCACGTGGTCGCTGTGCTCGTGACTGATCAGGACGCAGTCGAGGTTCTTGGGATCCTCCCCGATTTCGGCCAGCCTCCTGGACAGTTCTCGGAAGCTGAGCCCGGCGTCCACCAAGATGCGCGTCCGCCCGGCGGCCACGAACGTGGCGTTCCCCGAACTCCCGCTGGCGAGCACGCAGACCTTGAGAATGGTTCCCTCCCGGACCTTTCCTTGTAGCAGGAAAACGGCGGCGAGAGACAAGGGGCAAGTCGGGAGAGGCACCTGCGAAGCTCGCTAGCGACTGCTCCGGTGGTGCGCGAACTCAGAACTTGAACGCAGAACGTGACACGGAACAGCGAATTGCAGAATCGCGTGCAACCTCTCCGCTATTACCGAGCCGCGCTGTCTGCACCGGGCGCCGGTAGGAGTGTCGACGCTGCATCGTGCGCGTGCGCTACGATTGTCTACAATGGAGAGATCCATGAAAGTACGCGTTTATGTTTCCCCGAAATCCACCGTGCTCGATCCGCAAGGGCAGACCATCCGGAGCGCACTGAACGGCTTGGGATACAAGGCCGTCGCCAGTGTCCGGCAGGGCAAGTTCTTCGACATGACCATCGAGCCGGCGGAAGATACTGGCCGCGTTCGCCAGGAAGTGGAGCAGATCGCCCACGATGTACTGGCCAACCCGGTGATTGAAGAGTACCGGGTTGAGTTCCTCGACGAATAGGAGCTGAACATGTGCGGCATTGTCGGTTACGTTGGGAACCGGAAAGCTGTCCCGATCATTCTGGACGGCCTGCGGCGGCTGGAATACCGCGGCTACGACTCGGCGGGGATCGCCGTGCTCGACGACGAGAACAACCTGGTGGTGCGCCGGGCTCCCGGGAAACTGCGCAATCTGGAGGAAGCCATCCGCATCGACCCGATGGACGGCTGCTGCGGCATCGGGCACACGCGCTGGGCCACCCACGGCCGTCCGACGGAGGAAAACGCGCACCCCCACCGCGACTGCAAGGGTGACCTGGTGGTGGTACACAACGGCATCATCGAAAACTACCTGGCGCTCAAGGAGCAACTGCAGAAGGAAGGCCACCGCTTCCTGACCGAGACCGACACGGAAGTCATCGCGCACCTGGTGGAGAAGCACTTCGAGGGCAATCTCGAGGAGGCGGTGCGCATCGCCGCGCGCCAACTGCGGGGCGTGTTCGCCATCGGGGTGATGAGCCGTTCGGACCCGGGCAAGATCGTCGCGGCCCGCATGGGGCCGCCGGCGGTGATCGGCTTGGGCGACGGTGAGTACTTCGTGGCCTCCGATGTTCCCGCCGTCCTGAGTCACACCAGGGACGTGTTCTTTCTGGCGGACGGGGACATGGCCGTGATCACCGGGGAAGGCGTGCGCCTCAGCGATCTGGACGGACGGCCGGTGAAGCGGCAGGTCACCCACATCCTCTGGGATCCGATCATGGCGGAGAAGGGCGGCTACAAGCACTTCATGCTCAAGGAGATTTTTGAGCAGCCGCGAGCCGTGCGGGACACCGTGGTGGGAAGGGTCGAAGTGGAGACCGGCCGGGTTTTCCTGGAGGAGATGGACATCTCACCGAAGGAATTCAGCGAATTCCGCGCCGTGAGAATCATCGCGTGCGGCACGAGCTGGCACGCGGCGCTGGCCGGCAAGTTCATGATCGAAAAGCTGGCGCGGATTCCGGTGGAGGTGGACTACGCCAGCGAGTTTCGCTACCGCGATCCCATTCTGGGGCCGGAAGTACTGACGGTGGTGATCACGCAATCGGGCGAGACGGCGGACACGCTGGCGGCGCAACGCGAGGCCAAGCAGAAGGGCTCGAAGACGCTGGCCATCTGCAACGTGCCCGGTTCCATGGTGACGCGGGAGGCCTCGGGGACGGTGTACACGCACGCCGGACCGGAGATCGGGGTGGCCTCTACCAAGGCTTTACCACGCAGCTTGCGGCGCTGTTTCTGATCGCACTGCACCTGGGGCGCGTGCGGGGGACTCTCGACGAGGAGAGTTGCCGGCGGCTGGCTCAGGAACTCCTGAGTATTCCGGCCAAGCTGGAAGCCGTTCTCTCGCACGACGCCATCTACGAGGATCTGGCGAAGAAGTACTTCAAGGCGGCCGACTTCTTGTTTCTGGGACGCGGCATCAATTTTCCGATCGCCCTGGAAGGCGCGCTGAAGCTCAAGGAGATTTCCTACATCCACGCCGAAGGGTATCCCGCGGGCGAGATGAAGCACGGTCCCATCGCGTTGATCGATGAGGAGATGCCCGTGGTCGTGGTAGCGGCGCGCGATCCTCACGACCCCGAGAGCCACGTGCTTTACGAGAAGACGCTCTCGAACATGCAGGAAGTGAAAGCGCGGCAGGGGATCGTGATCGCCGTCGCCACGCAGGGCGACGACGAAGCCGCCAAGGTTGCCGACCACGTCATCGAAGTCCCTCCCGCCAGCGAGTTGCTGCTGCCCCTACTCGAGATCGTGCCGCTGCAGTTGCTGGCGTACCACATCGCCGTGCGGCGCGGCTGCGACGTGGACCAGCCTCGCAACCTCGCTAAGAGCGTCACCGTCGAATGATGCAGTTCACGCACACGCTGACGGCGCCGACTGCCGGCAAGGGACTCTACGAGATCACCGCGAAGGTGGTGGGCTGGGTTCGGGAGAAGCGCATTCGCACGGGTCTTCTGACGGTTTTTGTGCGGCACACGTCGGCCTCGCTGGTGATTCAGGAGAACGCCGACCCGGACGTGATGGAGGATCTGGAGACGTTCTTCAGCCGCCTGGCGCCCGAGGAATCCCGCCTCTACCGGCACACGGTCGAGGGTCCCGACGACATGCCCGCACACATCCGGGCCGCGCTAACCCAGGTGAGCCTTTCGATCCCCGTAATCGATGCGGAACTGGCTTTGGGGACTTGGCAAGGGATCTATCTCTTCGAGCACCGTTCGATTCCCCACCGGCGCAGCGTAGTTCTGCACCTGGCGGGGGAAGCGTAGGCGGACGGGCGAAACCGCCTGTCGTACCCCGGTCAGTTTGGCAGGTAACCTGCGGAACGATCCGTGGATTACGCCAAGGCCTAATGTTTGCAATTGGATAGCTGCCAGAAATCGTACGGATTTGCATCATTCGGTTGCAGATCTGGGCGCGCAGGCACCTTTCTTGCACCTGCTGGTGATACGGCGTCTTCCGGGAGGAATGCTATGAGCTCGAAATCGATCAGGCACGAATTCAAGAAGATTCACGGCACTGCCTGGGTGTGGGCGCTGCCGCTGATGGCGGTGTTCTGCCTCCTGATGGTGATCTCGCCTATGGTGGAGGCCGGGCCGCAATCCGGGTCCGTGGGAGCCATCGTGGGAGATCGTCCGGACAAGGTGGCGTTCTTTCTGACCACCGGCCTGGAGGACGTCCACGCTCTCGATACCCTCCTGCGGTACGCCGTCTCGGCCAAGGAATCCGGCCAACTTTCTGAAGTGGCTGTGCTGGCAGACAGCCGCGGCGTGGAGATTCTGTGCACCAATGCGAAGGCAAGGCCGGCTCAAACCGCGGCGCTGGCGAAGCAGGCCAAGGCGGCCGGGGTCCGGTTCCTGGTGACAGCCCCAGGCCTGGAACAGGTGAACCTGGCCGCCGCCGACCTCGATCCGAAGCCCGACGAGATCGTTCCCGATGGGGGAATCCGGCTGTCCGGCCTGATTTCCCAGAACTACAGAATCATCCACTTCTGATTTGGCCGGAGGGGGTAATGCTCTGTAGCACAAAGTACTTGACAGAATTACCGGGCTGAGGGTATGATGGTGGCATGGGTACGGTCAAGCCCATTCGGCCGGAATCTACGGAACCTGTCGCGATGCATGCGCATGCGATGGACCACCTGCGCTATATTCGCGAGACGATGGAGGGCGCTGCGTCCTTCACGGCCGTGCCGGGATTTGGCGGCATTGCCATGGGGGCCACGGCGCTTTTTGCGGCTCTGGTGGCCGCCGAGCAGCCGACCCCCGATCGGTGGCTCTTTGTGTGGGTGGTGGAAGGTTGCCTGGCGCTGGTCATCGGCCTGGTCGCGATGGCTCGCAAGGCGCGCAGCGTAAATGTCCCTTTGTTTTCGCGCCCGGGGCAGAAGTTCGCCCTCGGGTTGTCTCCCCCCATGCTGGCCGCGGCCCTGCTCACGATGGTGCTCTTCCGGCAGGACCTGGTGGCGCTGCTGCCGGGCATCTGGTTGCTGTTGTATGGAGTTGGGGTGTTGGCCGCGGGTACGTTTTCGGTGAAGGTAGTTCCCGCCATGGGGTTCTGTTTCATGTTGCTCGGGGCGACTGCGCTGCTGGCTCCCGCCGGGTGGGGGAACTGGCTGCTGGCGGCGGGGTTCGGGGGGCTGCAAACCCTGTTCGGCATCATCATCGCAAGGAGGTACGGTGGCTAGACAAAGTGCAGTGCGCAAGGAGCGTCCCCAGAAGGCGTCGCCGCCGGCGCCGGCGGCAGCGCAAGACCTGGACCGCCTCATCCATGAGCGGATGCGACTAGGGCTGGTCAGCGCGCTGGCGGTCAACGACTCGCTCACCTTCAGCGACCTTAAGAGATTGCTCGAGACCACCGACGGAAACCTGAGCGTGCACGCGCGCAAGTTGGAGGACGCCGGCTACATCGCCTGTGCGAAGTCCTTCGACAACCGCATGCCCAGAACCGACTACCGCCTGACCGCGGCGGGCCGGCGCGCGCTCGAGCGCTACCTGTCGCACATGGAAGCGCTGATTCAGGCCGCCCGCGAGAGGTAATCAACCAGATGTGCAGAGTTCTACTACAAGATTCGGACTGGTTCTTTATGAAACAAAGTACTTCAAGAGGTACGGGCGGCGCCTTGCACATCGCCATCATCATGGACGGCAACGGACGCTGGGCCGCCGCGCGGGGTTGGCCGCGATTGGCGGGACACCGGGCGGGGGCGGAGGCCGTGCGCCGCACGGTGGAGGCGGCGCGCGCGCTCGGCGTTGGCACTCTCACCTTGTACGCCTTCTCCTCGGACAACTGGCGCCGGCCCGCGGAGGAAACCTCCGGCCTGATGGCCTTGTTCGAAGAGCACCTGAAGATCGAATCGGCCCGGTGCGTCAAAAACGGCGTCCGCCTGAACGTGATCGGCCGGCGTGACCGTCTGGCGGCATCCCTGGTCGCGACCATCGAACGGGCGGAAGCGGATACCGCTCACTGCAGCGGGCTCGAACTGCGCATCGCCGTCGACTACTCGGCGCGGGATGCCATTCTGCGCGCGGCGGCACGCATCGGCGCGGCCGGCGCACCGCTCAGCGGGGACCGCTTCGCCGAGCTTCTGGCGGAGGTACACCATGCGCGCCAGCCCGCCAGAGAAGTGGACCTGCTGATCCGCACCAGCGGCGAGCGGCGGCTCAGCGACTTCCTGCTGTGGGAGTGCGCCTACGCCGAACTGCTTTTCGTCGAGAAGATGTGGCCGGACTTCGGCGCGCAGGACCTGGAAGACGCCATCCGGCAGTTCCGCTCACGGAGCCGGCGGTTCGGCGGGCTGGCGGCAGCGTGATGGGGGTCGCCGCAACGGCGCGTCACTGTTGTAAAGTCAATGTCTATGACGCGCAGACAAGTACTTTCCACGGCCGCCGGCGGCGCCGTCACGGTTGCCGCCGCCCAAGAAGCTCCTAAGAGCGCCTTCTTCGAGTTACGCTACTACCGGATGCGAAACAGCCGGACCAACATGGTTCAGCGCACGACGGCTTTCCTGTCCAAGGGCTACGTGCCCGCCGCGCGCCGCGCGGGGATCGCTCCGGTGGGCGTCTTCAGCGCCACGATCGCCCCGGAGGCGCCGTTTCTGCTGGTGTTGTCGGGCTACCCGTCGCTCGGGGCGATGCAGACTTCGATGGAGAAACTGGCCGCCGATTTCGAGTATCAGAAGCTGCTGACCGAGTACACCTCGGTCGCGGACCTTGGCTACGTCCGCATGGAGAGCACTCTCTTGCGGTGCTTCGATTCGATACCGCAGATCGAAGTCGGAGCGGCCGCCGAGGGCCGCGGCACGCGCACGTTCGAGTTGCGCACGTACGAGTCGGATAACGAGGCAACGCTGCGGCGCAAGATCAAGATGTTCGGCGACGGTGAAATCGCGATCTTCCGCCGTGCGGGGCTGCAACCGGTCTTCTTCGGTGAGGCCATGGTGGGCTCCAATCTGCCCAGGATCACTTACATGGTGGCCTACGACAGCATGGCCGGCCGGGACAAGGCGTGGTCGGCCTTCGGCGCCGATCCCGAGTGGCAGAAGTTGCGTGTGCTTCCGGGATTTGCGGATGCCGAGATTGTGTCGAACATCAGCAACGCGATTCTGCGGCCGGCGGCGGGATCCGAGATTCGATAGGCAGGTTGAGAATGCCGGCGCTTGCTCTGCCCGCGTCGATTATTGCGATCGCGGAAGCCCTGCTCATCGGCTTCCTGATCGGCGCGCAGCGCGAGGTCTCTCAGGGAGAAGGCCACCCAGGCGTCCGCGACTTTGTCCTGGTCGCTCTGATCGGAGCGATTTGCGGGCTTCTCCAGAATCCGTGGCTGACTGCCGCTTCGCTGATTTCGGTGACGGCGATGCTGGGCGCGTTCTACTTCCAGGTGCAGCCGCGCACGGGGATCACCACGGAAATGGCCGCGCTGGCCACGTATTGTCTGGGGTTCCTGGCCGCCAGCCCGGCGGTCGAGTACGGCAATTCGCTGGCGATCGGCCTCGCCATTGTGGTGGTCGCGTTTCTGGAAGCTAAGCGCTCGCTGCACAAACTGATCCGGGAGACCATCACGGAGGCCGAGTTCAACGACACTCTGCGGTTCCTGGCGATCATCTTCATCGTTTACCCGATCCTGCCGGCGGGCGAGTTCGGGCCCTACGGGTTTCTGGCGCCGCGCAAGATCTGGCTTTTCGTCATTCTAGTGTCGTCGGTGTCCTATGCCGGGTATTTTCTGGCGAAGTTTCTCGGCGCCCGGCGCGGGGTTAAGCTGGCGGGGATTCTAGGGGGCCTGGCGTCCACGACGGCGGCCACCTTGGCGTTCGCCGCCCGCAGTACGGAGGAGCCGGAGAACCGGCCCGTTGTACTCGCAAGCGGCGATCCTGGCGAACGCCATCCAATTCCCGCGCGTACTTCTGATTCTGTTGGTGGTGAGTCCGGCGCTGGCCGCCGCGTCCCTGATTCCGCTGGCCACCATGACAGCGGCGGGCCTGACGGCGGGTCTGCTGCTTGGCCGCTCGAAGGGGCTTGCAGCCGACGCCGAGCCCCTGGGCCTGCGCAACCCTTTCCGACTGCTGCCGGCGATCAAATTCGGCGTGTTGTTCGGGGCGATTCTCTTCGCCAGTAAGGCGGGCGCGGCGTGGTTCGGGGGGCAGGCGATCTACTGGACCAGCGGGCTGGCCGGATCGCTCGACGCCGATGCCGTGGCTCTCTCGCTGGCCGACCTGCTGGCGCTCGGAAACGTTTCGGTCCGGGTTGCAGTCGCCGGCGTTTTGCTGGCACTGCTTTCAAACGCGGTGGTGAAGACGGCCATCGCTTTCTACGCGGGCACGCCCTCCTTCGCCCGCCGCGTGACGGTCGGATTCGCGGTGATGTACGGCGCGGGCGCAGTTGCCTGGTGGCTGGCGGGCTAGAGCGCCAGGCGCAGGATTTCCGAGGCCACTCGGGCGAAGGCTCCGGAGAGGTCGCCGGTGGTGGTCGCTTTGACGTAGAGGCCCGGGGGCTCGGCAGTGGTGTAGAACGTACTGGAAGGATCGTTGGAAATACGTTTCATCCAGACCTCATCGGGCACTTCGGACCCTCCTTCGTAGCCGATGGTGTAGATCACGACATTCAGGTTGTTGTCCTGCCTGATCCTCTGCACGGCGCTGTCGGCCGCGTTCACCGACGCATTCTCGATCTGCTGAGGCGAAGTCGAGCTTGTGAGAGTGACCGGAAGGTACCCCGTCGTGGCGTTCCCGTAGTAATCCAGGGTAGGCATTTTCGCAACGTCCCGGTTCATCCTGGTTGCGTCGGTGCGATAGTAGCAGCCGTTGCTGTTGGTGGTGATGGGGGTTGTGGTGACGCTAGAAATGGTATCGGCATCGATCTTGTAGATGCCATAGGTGGTGCCGGTCGAGCCGCTGCTGCTACCCCGGCTGATGTAGCCGAGCATGGGACGATTCGATTGCAGCCTGTAGGTGCAAGTGCTGGTGGTTTTGAGCAAGTTTAAGGAGGTCGAGGACTTGTTGAAGTCGGCGATCAAGGAGTTGGGACGGCCGTCGGTGAAGAACACGATGAGGTTGAGCGCGCCGGCCTCGTTACGTTTCAGCAATTCCTGGTAGGCCAGCCAGAGCGCCTGCGCCGTGTTGGTGTTGCCTCCATTAATAGTGCGGTCGATGAGGGTATCGACGTTTGGGCTGGCGGTCTTGAAATTGGCAGCCGGCCCGAGCGGAGAAGGATTGGGAAAGGCGATCAAGCTGGTGCCGCCGAAGACGATGAGGCCCACATTGTCACGGCCCTCGGCGAACTTATCCACAAAGCCTTGGGCCGCGGCCTGCATCGCGCTCATAGGTATGGCCATGGAGCCGGAGCGGTCCAGGACCAGAACCATATTGACGTCCCTGCGCGAGGCCATTCCGGCAGCCGACAGAGTCGTTGAGCCGATCCCCAGAATCCGCATGAAGTAGGTGGGCGCGCTCACCTGGGCGTCGGCGCGAACGGTTCTGGTTCTGTAGGCGCTCTCGGCGACGGCCAGGGTGAGAACGCGGCCGGTGGTCGAGAGGTGGCCATCCGGGAAATTGGCGTTGAAGAAATTGGTGGCTGTGGCGCGGGCGTTGTCGGCCTGGGAACTCAGGTCCAGGCCGCGGTTGAGAGACCTGGCCCCGGCCAGCGAGGCCGCGTCGACGGCAGCCTGGAGTTTCGCCTTGACCGCATACAACAGGCTTACGTCGATGGCCAAGCCCGCGAGGGGGATGATCACTCCCATCATGGCCACGGTGAGAATGATCGTGACCCCCTTGCTGCGGGAACGAAGAATCCGATTTCGCATAAGTCGACCTGTTCTAGAAGACCGTCCGACTGTAAACGCCCGTGGCCATGTAGCCTGGCAGGCCGTAGTCGGAGGACGGCACGTAGACCTCCGAGACGTAGGCGAATTCGCCCGCCTGTAAGGGCAGAACCGCCGCGAACCCGGAGGCTCTGGCGCTTATCTCCGTCAGGTAGTCGGACACTTGGCCGGTGCTGTCCACGATGGCGGAACTGGGCGTTCCGAACGCGCTGCTGCGTGCCGCGGCGGAGCCAATCACGATGCGGTGGGTGAATACCGGCTGATTCAGATTGGTGCAGTCGCCGCCGCTCAACCCCGCCGCGGTGCACTGAGCCTGGCCCGCGAACATGATGGTGGACAGGATCACCACGCCCGTACCGCCGGTGACACGGATGTTCAGGCCTTGGGCGAGCCTCTCGATGAGGTTCTTGTTGGCTGGGGCGGAAAAGTCCACGCTACGCGAGTACATGTGGCCGGCATCGCGGCTCACCTGCGTCACCTGGACGCTCCGGCCGAGGTTCAGCCCGACCACGATGGTGCCGAACAGGAAGGGCAGCAGAAACGAGGCCACCAGGGCAAACTCGATGACTTCGGTTCCTCGCTGTGTTCCGCGACGCGGGCTCATGAGATTTGTGCCATTGCTTTCCGATTTCTATCGCGGAGGCGAAATGCCGCCCGGCGTGTTCTCCATGCGGTCCGAGGACCGCGCCAGCACAGTCATCGCAGGCGTTGCGCTCCGCATGACCGGAGCGATCCAGTTCCACGTGTATCCCTCGATGGAGACTTCGACGATGTTGCCCCCGGCATTGCTTTGGGTCTCGGCGAGGGTTCCCGGATTGAAGTAACGGATATAGATCTTGGAGGCCCCGCTCGACCCATTGAGGAAGCCCATGGCGTTTTTCTGTACGACTCCCCGAATGGAGGCGTCCTGCCCCATGCCGGACGTCGTGCGTCCCGTGACGGCATAGCGCGCGCCCTCACGGACGGCGTGGCGAAAGGTGGATCTCAGGTAGACCGCCAGGCTGAAATCGATAATGGCGAAGATGATGGCAAGCAGCGGCAACAGAACCAATGCGAGTTCGACCATGGCCGCACCCCGGCGTCCGCTCTTCCTTTGGGTTGGTGACATCCCTGAACCGGCTCCTTCTATAGTTTGAAGACCGACGGCTAAGGTTGCCATCGGGTTTATGCCTGACTCCCGGCCCTCCTTCGACTCACTTACGGGAGGAACGCGCGTGGACGCCCTAGAGCGTGTTTCGGGTAAACCCACCGGAACGGGTGATAGACTAGTCTCGTGGTTGGCTACCAATTCTCTCTGAAGGAGTGAAACGATGACAATTCCGGTCGGTGAACAGACTCCCCCATCGGGTTCTTCGAGGACCGCGATCGCGGTGCTCTACGGCATCATCATTGCGCTGGTGGCGGCATCCGTCTTCCTGTATATTCAGGTGGACCGCATGCGCGGAGATCTGGCGACCCTGCGCGACTCCGTTCAGGCCGAAGTGACGAAGGTGCAGGAGGCGTCCTCGCTGCTGGGTTCGGCGAACCAGCGCAACCTGGACGCCCTGCGCGAGGAATTGGAGAACGCCAAACGCAATGCCGACGCGGCCGTCGGCCAGGCGAAGACGGAGGCCCTGCGGCACGCCGAACAGCTCACCAGGCAACTTCAAGCCGAACAGAAGAAGCAGCAGCAGCAGGTGGCGAGCGAGATCAGCGCGGTCAAGGAAGCCGCCGGAGCGGCTAACACGAAGATCGCCGATGTGTCGAGCGAAGTCGGCAATGTGCGCACTGAAGTCGCCGCAACTAAGTCCGAATTGCAGAAGACCATCGCGGATCTGAAAACTGTGAGAGGCGACTTGGGGGTGCAGAGCGGTTTGGTTGCCACCAACGGGAAGGAGTTGGCGGCCTTGCGGTCGCTGGGAGACCGCAACTACTTCGATTTCAAGCTGGCAAAGACAAAGGTCGCGCAGCGCGTCGGGGACGTCGCCATCCGGGTGACCAAGACCGACGAGAAGAAGAACAAGTTCACGATCCTAGTAATCGCCGACGACAAGACGGTGGAGAAGAAGGATAAGAACATCAACGAGCCGGTTCAGTTTTATGTAGCCAAGGCGCGCATCCCGTACGAGATCGTCGTAAACACGGTGGGCAAGGACCAGATCGCCGGTTACCTGGCGACCCCCAAAGTGCAGTCGGCCCGCTAGGCGGCGGGGTCTCCGACCCGCCGGGAATGCCCTGGGTGGGAGTACTTACACGGTAGGCGTCCGCGGTCTTTAGTGTTTGCGCGTGTGTTTACAATGGGTTGCCTCCTGCCGCGGAGCTGGCAGCCGAATTGCTACTCATATGCCTAGAGGAACACAACAATGAGCGAAATGCCCCCGACGCCAAACCCCGCAAGAAGCAGTCTGCACATCCCCATCCTTTTTGGACTGGCGATTGCCCTGATCGTCTCTAATGTCGTCCTTTTTCTCTGGGTGGAGAACGTGAAGCGTGACACGGCCCAGATGCGCGACTCCCTTCTGACCGAAGTGGCCAAAGTCCGCGAGACCCACAGTCTGAGTACGGCCTCCAGCCGCCAGCGCCTGGATGAGTTGCGCGCCGAACTGGAAACGGCCCGCAGCCAGGCGAACTCGGGTGTCGGCCAGGCGCGGAGGGAAGCTCTCAAGCATGCCGATGAGCTGGCCGCGCGCCTCCAGGAAGAGCAGCGCCGGCAGCAGGCGCAGGTCGCCTCTGAGTTGACCCAGGTGAAGGAAGCGGCAACCACGGCGAATACAAAGATCTCGGACGTGTCCAGTGATGTCGGCAACGTCAAGACCGAAGTGGCCGCCACCAAGTCGGAGCTGGAAAAGACGATTGCCGACCTGAAGACGGTGCGCGGAGACCTGGGCCTGCAGAGCGGTCTGATCGCCACCAACGGCAAGGAACTGTCGGCGCTCAAGGCTCTCGGCGACCGCAACTACGTCGAGTTCAATTTGCAGAAGACCAAGACGCCCCAGAAAGTCGGCAACATCATGGTTCAGCTCAAGAAGACCGATCTCAAGAAGAATCAGTACACGGTCGAGCTGATCGCCGACGACAAACGGGTGGAAAAGAAAGACAAGAGCATCAATGAACCGTTGCAGTTCTATATGGCCGGAACCAGGCAGCCCTGCGAGCTGGTCATCAACGAGGTCCGCAAGGACGTCGTCATCGGCTACCTCTCGACGCCGAAGGTTACGACCGCTCGAAACTAGGCCTCTATCCCCTAGGCGGAATCAGCGCGATTCCGCACCCTCATTCCAATGGCAGGCCGGAGATGAACAACCTCTCCGGCCTTTTTTTTATTTCAATCTTGAACCGGTCTCCCAGCGCCAGGTTGCCGGAAAGCGTCAGCGTGTACGGCGAACGCATCGTCTCGAACACGCGGGCGGCAGGGGAGGCCTGGCCGCGGGAGCCCCTCTGGGGAAGGCTGAGGGTGGCTCCCCCGGTTTGCCGCGCCAGTCTCTCCAGCATGGATCTCTCCTGGTCCATGGCATACACCGGGTAAATCGATACGCCGTTGCGGCGGGCCAGGCGCAGAACCTCGCGCTCGGTCATCCGGCTGGGGCCCTCCACGCCGGCGGTGAGCAGAATAACGACCCGCCGGAAGGTGCTCGCCCGGAAGCCGCCGTCGATGGCGGCATACAGTGCATCCAGCATCCGCGGCGTATTGCCGAACTTCACCGACGTAACGGCGCGGAGCAGCAACTCCCGGCTGGAAGTGAAGTCCTGAACCAGGTCGGGCGTCGAGTGGAACGCCACGACGGCCATCTGCTCCTTAGGCTGGAGCTGCGCGATCAGGCTCTCGGCGACGGGTTGGACGGATGCCCCCAGCAGGCTGGTGTCGAGAAGCAACATCACCTCCAGCAGGCCGGTGGCGGGCTCCGCGGTCTCCACCTGGCGAGGCGCGTTGTCGTCGAGGACAGTGAAGTCCTCCGCCTTCAGACCGGTGACCGGTTGGCCGGACCGTGGGTCTACCACCGTGACCAGCAGCCGGGTCGCGCCCTGGCAGGCCGCGAGCGACAACGTCAGGAGAAGCATCCACCGTTTCATGCCGGTAACGTTGGACAGGCGAAACCGCCCAATGCCACTTAAATAGCTCATTGGGGTTCCTTGCGAGCGGGAAAGGTATGACGACGATGCCAGGCGGCCCGCGGGAAGGATCTGCGTTTTCTTCGTTTCGGGTGAACACCTTCAGCGGCAGCCTCGAGCAGGCGGTTGACTTCACTCTGGTAGGTCTCGGCATCCGGTGCCGATTGGAGCCTGTGCCAGGAGGCGTTGACCACGTTCAGCACGAACGTGAAGCTGAGTTGCCTTGGCGAAAGATTATGGCGTCGCGCCGCCAGGGCCATGACAGCGCGCACCAGATTGTAGGCCCCTATGGCCGTGAGCAATTCCTTTTCCATCATGCTTTCGTTGCGCGCAGTTATGTGATGCAGTTGCACCGTTCTCTTTAGAGAACGCAGATCAATTTCGATGTGCCAACGCTTTCCGTAAAGCGCTAGGACTTGTTCCAGGGGGAGGTCCACCGTGGTGAATAGATAGAGCCATTCTTTGGATTTGCCCCGACCGATGCGCACCGCGATCAGGCGTCCTGGGACGAACGCGCCCTCCGGCATCCCGCCTTGCCGTCGCCCGTCCAAGCGGCTGGGTGTCCACCTCACCGGACGCTCTCCCTCCTCGGCAATCGGTCCCCCGGCCAGTTTTTGCGCCCGCTCTGCGGTCAGCCGCACCACCACCGGAAGACCACGCTGGTGCGCTCCCCAAGCAATCGAAAATACTCCGAAATTGCGATCTCCTACGATGATCGAACCGGGCGCGAGAGCGTCCATGGCTTTCTCCGCCAGATGCTGTTCGCTCACGGCCTCGGTCCCGTACATCGGTCCCCAGTGGGGCTCCTCGGCCAGTCCCGTTTCCAACTCAGGCAGCACGACGATCCGCAGCACCGGCCAATGGGCGCGTCCATGCTGGTTTTCTCCAGGTGGGTAGGCTTTACGCAACGATGGGCTGGCTTCCAGTTCCAGCGACGAACCGTCCAGCAGATAGGCTGGACACCCGCCTCCCGGGTTCAACATCTCCCGCAGTCGCAGCGCCAGTTCGGTCATCACTTGCCAGCATAACCGCTTGGGCAGCCTCTGCCGTGCGTGACTGTAACCGCCGGTCCGGCGCGAAATCCGCTTTTGCTGGGCTCGTCCACAGCCGCTCAGCAAGCCATCAGCCGCTCCGGCCAGCAGCGCCTCCACACTGGTTGCCAACGTTCCCTTCGGTTGCAGCCGCTGCCGGATCATCAGCCAGATCACGACTTGCGCCGTGTACACGCTCCGCCGGATCTTCATCTGGGCCTGCTGCTGCAAATATTCCACCACGCCACTCGATATACAGCGCTGGTAAAGCGCAAAAGTGTCCCCGCCTGAATGGTCCATACAACTGAAACATAAACCAGGTCTTATGCTTTGGCCAGACCTAATTTAAGTGGCATTGGGCGAAACCGCCTGCCCCACCAAGCAGGACAGGCTTCAGCCTGTCCACACCCTGTTAAGTCTCCGTCTTCTCGACCAGCCTGTCAACCCGAATTGTGTAGATGGCAGGCTTCCCGTGCCGGTCGCTCTGGAAGTAGACTTTTTGGCTGTCGGCCGAGAAGAGGGGCCCCACGGTGGAGGGGTCCGACGAACGGTGCTCACAGAGCGCCAATTCCCGGTGCGTCACGCGCAGAAGGATCAGGATGTAGGGCGCGGCCTTGCTGGAGCTGGCGCCGGCAAAAACCGAGGCATCGCTGTTGTGGCTGAAGCTCACAAATTGGCTGGTGGTGGAAATGAGCTGGTCAGAGTTCGAGTCCGGCACGTGCTCGCGAATCTCATTCAGCTTCTCGGCCTCCCGCGGAAAGCGCAGGTACAGCACCGAACGGCCGTCCGGAGACCAATCCGCCGGCCCCAAGGCGCCCTCGGCGGTCTTTAGGCACCGGTTGTCACGGCCGTCATAGTTGACCAGCCAAAGAGCATCCTCGCCGCGGCGGTAGAGAATCCCCGCCCGCCGGGGGCGGGGGATGGCGTCGCCGATGAATTCCGGCGCCTCGGTGGCCGTTGCGGCGTCTCCTTTGGCGAGCGCCACAATTCTGAGGCGCCAGAGGCGCTCGTTCGCTTCGACGAATGTGGCATGCACTCCGTCGCCGGAGATACATAAACCGCGGCCGTGAGACCAGCCCTCCGGAACCCTGTACAGCTCTCGCGTGCGCAGCGTGGAGAGAAAGGTCTGCCGCAGCGACGGCCCGTCGAAATAGCAGATGCTGCGTTCATCGAAAAGCTGGCAGACGGTGGAAGCGTCCAAGGCGACGGCCTCGGTAAGCTGCTGCGACTGGCCCGTCTTCAAGTCCATCCGATAAACCTGCCACGTCCCTATGCGGTCCGCAGAGTAGATCAGGCCGGCCCCGCTTCGACCCGCGGCGTCCGAGGAATAGGGCGGCAGCGAGCTGGAATAATCGGGACTCGTGAGACGCACGACGGAAGACTCCGTGGCCGGGTCGATGTACCGGACGGATTCGGAGGGGAGGATAGCGCGGTTCTGTGCGGGAGCCGGCAGCGTCATCCCGGCGAACCCGCAGAGGACGGACCGGCGCGTCCAACGGTAGCTGTGCGGCCTCCGAGCCTCCATGTCAGAATCCTAGCACGGGACAGGCTGAAGGCCTGCCCTGCCGGGCTACTGGAGCAATCCCTCGGACGACAGGGCCATTCTGAGTTCCTCGTGCTGGCCGGCGGTGAGGCGCAACAAGGGTCTCCGCGGAATGCCGCCGCGGTAACCGGCGAGGTCCATCGCGGCCTTCACGCCGGAAACCCCGTACTTGCCAGAGATCGATTTGTTGATTCTGGTGACGCGCTCCTGAAGGGGGAGCCCGCGTGCCTCATCGCGAGCCTGGCCGCGGTGCCACAACTCCACCACCAGATCCGGGAACGAATTGGCCATCGAGACGGTGCCCCCCAGGGATCCACGCAGCATGGCCGGAAAGAGGAAATTCGCCGAGCCGGCCAGCACGTGGAACGATTCGCTCTCGAACTGGAGGAAACCCTCGATGCCGCTCGAAGCGCTGTCCTTCATCCCCACGATGTTGGGATGGGCGGCGAGCCGGCCGGTCAGCCCCGGCGACAGCGTGACGCCGCAGAACCCCGGCGCATTGTACAGGAGAATCGGGATGGGGGAGCGTTCCGCGACGGTGGTGAAGTACTGGAACAGCACCTCGTCGGTCATCTGCTTGCGAAAGTAGCCGGGCGACAGCACCAGTCCGAAGTCCGCGCCCAGGCCGGCGGCCCGATCCAGGAACCGCTCGGTGTCGCGTTGTGCGTCGTAGGTAGCGCAAGCCATTACGATCTGCCTCGCGCCCCGCCGCTCGACGATGGTAGCGAGCACGCGCAGCCGCTCTTCTTCGGTGAGGCTGCGGTTCTCGCCGTTCGATCCCAGGGCCAGGTACCCGTGCAGTCCCGAGGCCGCGTAGCGTTCGAGGTTGAATTTCAGCGCGTCGTAATCCACGTCTTCGGCGTCGTCGAAGGGCGTCGAAATCGGCGCGAAGACGCCGCTCAGCTTGTCAGTCAGCTCGTCCGGGTTCATTGACGGGTAGTATAACAGCCCGGGGATAAAGTCCTTGGATCGCGGCAGGGATGAGCGAGTTGCCTCGCACCCCCCGCACAGATCCGGGCGAGTACTCCGAACGCACATGGTGCTTACCGGGGGTGTTTGGACGCAAATCGCAAGTCGTGGTCTGCGGCAAGCAGAATGCCCCTCAGGTTTCATGGAGCAGACGATCGTTTCTTGTCGTCTGTCAGGCCTGGCAACTTGCAAGCGGCAGGCCACAAACAAATGATGGTCTGCTTGCAGTTGGCACACCTCTGGCAAATACGTACATATGGAGAAGCCCTTCAAATTGTCTGCAGACTATTGATTCTAGTGGTGAGCGCGGAAGGAATCGAACCTTCAACCTACTGATTAAGAGTCAGTTGCTCTGCCAATTGAGCTACGCGCCCGGGGGTGCAACTCTGCGAGTTTACCACATGCGCCCCGGCCGCACCAAGCGCGCGTGCTAGACTAGCCTTGCGTCCGTGAGCTACCGAGCACTCATCCGGCTGCGCCGGCTCTCGCAGGGGCTTTTTCTCGTCCTGTTCCTCCTCTTCGCCGACTATTTCCTGCGAGCCGATCCGCTGGCGGCCCTCACCAGCGCGCTGGCCACGCGAGCCCTTTACAAGGGGCTGCTCTGGAGCCTCGCCATCGTACTCCCCACGGTTTTCCTCGGGAGGGTGTTCTGCGGCTGGGTTTGCCCGCTCGGCACACTGAACCACTGGGTGAGTTCCTGGAAGTCCGAAAAGAAGCGCGGTCGGGCGCGCATCGAGTCCAATCGCTATAAGAGCTGGCACCGCTGGAAGGACTATCTGCTGGTGGCGTTACTTGCGGCTGCGCTGTTTGGAAGCGCGATTGGCGGGACTGCTCGATCCGCTGTCCCTCACGGTGCGCTCGCTGTGGCTGTCGATTTTTCCGGGGATGAACTACGCGGGGAACGGGCTGCTGGCGGCGCTCTACAGCAGCGACTGGCGCGGGGTTCGCCTGGCGGGGGACGTCCTGAACTTCATCCTGCACCGCACGGTGATGAGCTTCGAACAGCCGCACTTCCGGCAGGGCTTCTTCCTCGGGCTGATCTTCCTCGGCATCCTGGCGCTCAACCTGCGCGTGACGCGAGCTGTGGTGCCGCGCGGTGTGCCCGCTCGGAGCGCTGTTGGGATGGATGTCGCGCTGGTCTGTCCTGGGCCTGGAGAAACATCCGAGCCATTGCGACGACTGCAATCGCTGCCTGCTCCATTGCCAGGGCGGCGACGACCCGATTCCGGGAGCGCAGTGGCGCAAGTCCGAGTGCCACGTCTGCCTGAACTGCGTGGGCGATTGTCCGGAGAGTGGACTGCGGTTTAGACTCTTCCCTTCCCTCGAAGCCACGGTCGAGGGGCCGAACCTGGAGCGCAGGAAGGCGCTGGCGGGGCTGGCCGCGGGAGCCGTGGCGCTGCCGCTGTTGCGAAGCACGCCGGGGCTGGCCGCGGAGCGCAACGACCGGCTGGTCCGGCCCCCCGGCGCGCTCGATGAGAAGCTCTTCCTCGAGCGTTGCATACGGTGCGGCAACTGCATGAAGGTCTGCCCGAACAACGCGCTGCATCCCACTCTGACCGAGGCCGGCTGGGAAGGCGTGTGGACGCCGGTGCTGGCGTCGCGCATCGGGTATTGCGAGCCGAGTTGCGTGCTGTGCGGAGCGCAATGCCCGACGGGGTCCATCTGGGAGTTCACGCAAGAGCAGAAAGGCTGGACGACGGCGGCGCCGCGGCCGGACGCCAAGCCGATCCGGATTGGGACGGCGTTCTACGATCACGGGCGGTGTCTGCCCTGGTCGATGGCGACCGAATGCATCGTCTGCGAAGAGTGGTGCCCGACCTCGCCCAAAGCAGTCTACCTGCGCCCCGCCGAGGTGGTGGATGCCGAGGGAAACGCGAAGCAGGTGCGGCAGCCGTACATCGACCCGGACCGCTGCGTGGGGTGTGGCGCGTGCGAGTACGCCTGCCCGGTGAGCGACCGGCCGGCGGTGTACGTCACGAGCATCGGGGAGAGCCGGTCGCGGACGAACCAGATGCTGCTGAAACGGAGGGACGGCCGGGCGGCGGAGGCTTCGCCATTTCCGGCGTCCGGCGAGGTGGCGGGCTGGACGCGGGGCGCACGGATTCGCACGTTCCAGGCGGAAGATCTTTGGAAGTACATCGACGGCGCGGCGGACCGCTACGTCGAGGCGGGCGTCGTCCGGACCCTGACGGCCGAGTACCGCTTCCAGGACCGCGTGGACGCGACCGCCGATGTTTACGTGATGAAAAGCGCGGAGGGGGCAAAGAGAGTTTTCGAGGCGGAGCCCGCGATGGGCAGCACGTCGCTGGCGTTGGGCGATGCAGGACGGCTTTACAAGGGCAGTGTGACGTTTCGGAAGGGCGCGTACTTCGTGCGGCTGGTGGCGATGGCGGAGTGCCCGGCGGAGGCGCTGGCGGCATTGGCGAAGGGCATTGGGAGGAGAATAGAGGGAAGAGGGAATCCATGAAGTTGACCCGCCGCAGCTTCGCGAAGACCGGCGCCGTATTGGCGCTGCCAGGGATGGCGGCAACGGCTTCGTCCCGGGTCGTGATCGCGCGCGATGCGAAGGGGGACATGGTGGGCCTGCTCGATCGAGCGATGCAGGCCTACTTCAACTGCGATAAGGCCGTGGATGCCTGGCGGAAGGTGGTCCAGCCGGGCGAGACCGTGGGGCTCAAGGTGAACTGCCTGGCGGGAAAGGGCGGGGCAACCAGCGTCGCGCTGGTGGAGGCGATCTGCGAGCGGCTTCAGCAGGCGGGGGTGAAGCCGGAGAAGATCGTCGTCTGGGACCGGTTGAGCGAGGATCTGGAGAGCGCCGGGTTCCGTCCCAGCAGCCGCTCGGGCGGCATACGCTTCCTCGGAAACGAGGTACTGGGCTACGAGGACAACTTGTCCATACAAGGGAGCGTGGGAAGCCGGTTAGCCAAGACTCTCACGCAGCTCTGTGACGTGGTGATCAACCTGCCGGTGCTCAAGGATCACGGCATCGTCGGCGTGACCATGGCGCTGAAGAACATGTTCGGCGTCATACACAACCCCAACAAGTATCATCCGAACGCGGGCGACCCTTACGTGGCCGACGTCAACGCGCTGCCGGCTATTCGCGGAAAAGTGCGCCTGACGATTTGCGAAGCGATCCACGCGCAATATGAAGGCGGGCCGACGTACATGCCGCAGTGGAACTGGCCCTACAACGGCCTCTTGGTAGCGCGGGATCCGGTAGCGCTCGATACAGTTGGCTGGCAGATCCTCGAGCAGAAGCGCGCGGCCGTGGGGTTGAAGCCGCTCAAGGAAATGAAACGCGAGCCTAAGTACATCGCCACGGCGGCCGATGCGCAGCACCGGTTGGGCACAAACGATCCCCAGCGGATCGAGCGCGTGGAGGTTTGAAGATGGCCGGGGGCGACGCGCAATTCATCCTCGAGGCGAAGTACTACGAGAAGCAGCCCAACCGCAAGATCAAGTGCGTGCTGTGCCCGCGCCAGTGCGTGATCGACGATCGTGAGCGCGGCTACTGCGGGGCCAGGGAAAATCGCGGGGGCAAGTACTACACGCTGGTGTATTCGCGGGTGTGCTCGGCGCATGTGGACCCCATCGAGAAGAAGCCGTTCTTCCATTACCTGCCTTCCAGCTTGGCCTTCTCCATCGCCACGGCCGGCTGCAACGTGAACTGCAAAATGTGCCAGAACTGGGAGATTTCCCAGGTCCGGCCGGAACAGGTGGATAGCGTGTACCTGCCGCCGCAGCAAGTGGCGGCGCTGGCGAAACGCAACGCGTGCGCCTCGATCGCTTACACGTACAGCGAGCCGACCATTTTCTATGAGTACATGGTGGACACCGCGGACGCCGGCAGAGCGGCGGGCGTGAAGAGCGCGGTGGTCTCGGGCGGCTACATACAGCAGGACCCGCTCAAGGAACTGTGCCGGCACGTGGACGCGATCAAGATCGATCTGAAAGCTTTCTCCGAGAAGTTCTACGCCGAGGTGGTCAACGGCGAGATGAAGCCGGTGCTGGAGGCGCTGGTCACGATGCGCAAGCTCGGGATGTGGACCGAGATCGTGTACCTGGTGGTGCCGACGCTCAACGATAGCGAGCAGGAGTTTCGCGGGATGGCGAAGTGGGTCAAGGCGAACCTGGGGACCGAAGTGCCGGTGCACTTTTCGATGTTCCACCCGGAGTACCTGCTGAAGAACTTGCCGGTGACGCCGCTCGCCACGCTGGAGCGCGCCAAAGCCATCTGCGATGCCGAGGGACTGCGCTACGTTTATCTGGGCAACGTCCCCGGGCATGCCGCCGAGAAGACGTATTGCCCGAAGTGCCGGCGTGTGGTGGTGGACCGCCAGGGCTTTCTGGTGAAAGCCGTGAACCTGGACAAGGGGAAGTGCCGTTACCTGCCAGCAGCCCATTGCGGGCGTGTGGGGGTGATTCATGCTCAAGCGGACCGTGTTGTTGTTCCTGTTGATGGCGCAGTGCCTTCATGTGGCCTGCCAGGCGCAGCAGCCGAAGAAGGTGCGGCCGGCAGCGGTCGCCGGATCGTTCTATCCCGCCGATCCGAAGGAACTGGCGAGCCTGGTGGACGGGTTGCTCGCGAAGGCGACCGTGCCGCAGATCCAGGACGTCGTCGCAGTGATCAGCCCTCACGCGGGGTACGAGTATTCGGCCGGCGTGGCCGCGCACTCCTACGCGGTTCTCAAGGGGCGGAAGATCGATCGGGTTGTGGTGATCGCCCCGTCTCACCTGGAGGCGTTTCCCTTCTCCGCGATTTACGACGGCACGGCGTACAGCACGCCACTCGGCGAGGTGCCGGTGGATCAGGAGTTCGCCGCCAAGCTGGCCAAGGCGAGCAAGCTGATCCAAATCTCCGGCCGCGGGCACGGGCCGGTCGGCGGCAACTCGGAACACGCTCTCGAGGTGCAGCTTCCGTTCCTGCAGCGCGCCCTGGGGCAGTTCAAGCTGGTGCCCATCGTCATGGGCGATCAGAGCTACGAGGCCTGTCGTGCGCTGGGTCTGGCGCTGGCGAAGAACATGCAGGGGACGAACACGATCATCGTGGCCAGCTCCGACCTGTCGCACTATCACCCTTACGACGAGGCGGTGAAGCTCGATCACAAGACGCTCAAGGCGATCGAAGAGTGGGACTACCTGAGCATGTCGCAGAACTTCGAGCGGCAGATCTGGGAGGCTTGCGGCGGGGGACCGATCATCGCCGCCATGATCGCATCGGAACGTCTGGGGGCGAGGCAGGCGCAGCTCCTCAAGTACGCCAACTCCGGCGACGCGACCGGCGATCACTCCAAGGTGGTCGGCTACGGCGCCATGGCGATCCATGGGGGTCCGAGCCAGGGGCCGGCGGCGGATGCTCCCTTCACGCTGGGGCCAGCGGAGAAGGACGAATTGTTCCGCATCGCCAGGGGCGCCGTGGAGAGAGCGGTGCGGGAAAGAAAAATGATGGATTACCCAGGATCGAAACTGGAGGCGCTGAATCGGGAGCGCGGGGCGTTCGTCACGCTGAAGATCAAAGGGGAGTTGCGCGGCTGCATCGGGTACGTGTCGCCGACGAAGCCGCTGGCGCTCACGGTGAGGGACGTGGCGGCATCCGCGGCGGTGGAGGATACCCGCTTCCGGCCGGTACCGGTTCAGGAACTGGGGTCGCTCGAGTACGAGATTTCGGTGCTCTCTCCCATGCGGCGGGTGCTGGACGTGAAAGATATCAAAGTGGGCCGGGACGGGCTGGTGATGCTGCAAGGCCGCTACGAAGGGACTGCTGCTGCCTCAAGTTCCGGTGGAGCAAGGCTTGGGACCGGACGACGTTTCTGAATCAGACCTGCGCGAAGGCCGGTCTTCCGGAGGATTGCTGGCGGGACGACCGCACGGACATCTTCTCTTTCACCGCCCTGGTTCTCGACGAGCACCAACCCAAGCCGGCAGCGCAGGCGTCAAGCACACCACGGCCATAACCAGGGCCGTTCTCCGGAATCCGAACAGCGGGATCAGGAATGCGCCGATGAGGAGCGCGCCAAAACAAGACCCCGCCAGATCCAGAGCGTAGAGCGCGCCGGGGCTGCGCCCGGGCCGGTCGGAGAAGTAGATCCGGCTGGCCACCGGGAATTGATATCCACCGATCAAACCGCAGAAGAGTGCCAGCACGGGGAACACGAACGCGGTGCGAAGCGCGGGAAGAGCTTCCATGAGCAGGCACAGCGCCAGCGGGCTGGCGGCCGCTGCAGTCTGGAGAAGCGCCAGCCGGCGCAAGTTCGAACGGGCTCGCAAGCCGCGCCAACTTCCCAGTGCCATGCCCCCCATAAACATGGCGATCAGGATGGCGAGTTGGTGATAGACGTAACCGTAGACCGCCTGGAAACCCAGCAGCAGCAGGATCTCAAGCCCCATCGTGGTGAAGCCGACGGCCAGAACGGAACAACCCGCCACGGACGCCGGACGGCGTTGCACGAGGAGGAGAATGCTCGCAAGCAGCGCGGCCAGCGCCACGGCCAGAAGGCAGTTGCCGAAGCCGATGCCGGCCAGGCGCGTGAGCCAGCGGCTCGCAGTGAGGTTGAAGCGCGTGCCCCAGAGGACGACATCGAAGTAGTAAGCGATGGGGGCGAAGTCCCGGTTCAGCGGCGTGTCCGGAAGCGGGCGGATGCGGGCGGCGAGATTGTCGACGCGGTCCGGCGTGAGTTCGAACGGGAGGAAAGCTTCGCTCACGTAACTCGTCTGTATCTTCCTGGAACGGAGACGATCGAGGAGCGCCTGGGCGCTGGTCACGAGCGTGCCGGGCTGGTTTGAGGCGAAGAAGTGCAGCGTGTCGCCGGGCAGGAATCGGACCTCGGGGAACACGGCGTCGAGAGTTTTGTGGATGCAGCGGAAGAACGCTGCGCGCTCGGGGCTGATGTAGTTCTCCGAGGAGGTCAGGCCGAAGGAGAGGACTCCGCCGGGGGCGAGGCGGCGCGCGGCTTCCCGAAAGAATTCGACGGTGTAGAAACGATTGAGCTGGGCGGTCTGCGGATCGGGCAGGTTGACGATGATGACGTCGAAGCTGGCATCGGTGGTTTTCAGGAAGAGACGGCCGTCGGAGTTGTGGACATGCAGGCGCGGGTCGCGAGGAATCAACTTGTACTTCTCGGCCAGCGCCAGGATTTCGGGGTCGAGTTCGACGTAGTCTACGCGCGCGAGCGTGGGGTGCTTCAATGCTTCCGCGGCGCTGCCGCCGGCGCCCCCACCAATCAGAAGCAGGGTCCTCGGCGCGGCGTGCTCGAGGAGCGCGTAGTGGACGGCTTTCTCGGCGGCCTCGAGGCCGGGCACGGTGAAGACGGGCAGGCCGTTCTCGTAGAGGGTCCGGCTGCCCTCGCGGCCCGCCAGCACGAGATTCCCGTAGACGGAGTTGCGCACGTCGACGATATCGAAGGGGCGCCAGAGGCGGGCGAGAGAAGCAGTCTCGAGGCGCGGCGCGAAGACGGGAATGCAGACAGCCGCGGCCAGGACAGCCAGCGCGATGCTCCGCCGGCGAAACAGCAGCCAGCCGGCCGCCGCCAAATTCAGCACCGCGATGATGAGCGCGATCTCGACTGCATCGAGGTAGCGGATGAGAACGAGGCCGGCGACGAGGCCACCCGCGCCGGAGCCGGCGGCTTCGAGCAAGTAGACCGAACCCGTCGCTTGGGCGGCCGCGACGTTCTCTTCCAAGGCGTACAGACGGCTCCCCGCGGAGAACAGCCAACCGGAAATGACGCAGAAGGGGCCGAGCGCGACGAGCGAGGCGGCCAGCATCGCGCCGGGACCCATCATCTCGCCGGGTGCCGTCTGTAGAGCGGCCTTGGCGACGCGCGCGGCAAGGATCGTCAGCGGCAGCGCGAGGGCGATCAGGATGTCGAGCGTTGCGAGCAGGCGCTGCGGATGGCGCGGCGTGAAACGGCCGAGGATGCCGCTGCCGGCGGCGGTCCACAGCAGCCAGCTTGCGAGCATCAGCCCCAGCGAGATCTCGGCGCCGCTGAAGAGCACGAGAAGCTCGCGCATCAGCACGATCTGCGCGGTGACGGCGGTGAAGCCGATGAGAACGAGAACCAGGCGCAACCGGAGCATGTCCGCTAGACTCTGATTATGGCTCCGCAGGGGGATCGCACGGGACGGCGGGAGGCGCTGATCCGGCTCGCGCGTGCCGGCGGCCTGGGCGCGGGTGTGACTGGCGTGGCGCTATGGCTGGCAGGCCGGAGCCGCTATCCGGAGGAGCCTACGGCCCCGTACATCCAGCGGAACCTCGCGGTGAAGCCCGATCCTGGCTGGCCGGAGATGGCCGTGGTCCACGGGGATGACCCGCGGCAATTGGTGCAACGGGCGGTTGCAGAACTGGGGGGCATGCGGCGCTTCGTGTCGCGCGGCGACGTGGTCGTGATCAAGCCGAACGTCTCCTGGGACCGCACGCCCGAGCAGGCCGCCAATACGAATCCCGACGTGGTGGCGGAGACGGCGCGGCTGTGCCTGGAGGCCGGGGCGAAGCGGGTCATCGTCGCGGACGTTTGCATCAATGAGGCCCAGCGGTGCTACGAGCGGAGCGGGATCGGGGCGGCGGCGCGCAGCGTGGGCGCGCAGGTGGTGTTCCCCGAAGAGCGGCTGCTGCGACCGGTGGATCTGCGCGGCGAGACGCTGCGCGTGTGGCCGGTCTTCACACCGTTTCTCGAAGCGGACAAGGTCATCAACATCCCCGTCGCCAAGCACCACAGCTTGACGGGCGTGACGCTGGGTCTGAAGAGCTGGTACGGAATCCTGGGCGGCACGCGGCAGCGTCTGCACCAGCGCATCCACGAGAGTCTGGCGGATCTGGGCGATTTTCTGCGGCCGACGCTGACCATCATCGACGCGTACCGGGTTCTGCTGCGCGGCGGGCCGGGCGGGGGCAGCCTCGAGGATGTCGCGCTGAAGAAGACCCTGATTGCGGGCACCGATCCCGTGGCGCTCGATGCCTACGCCGCCAAGGCCTTCTGGAATCTGGACCCGCAGGATCTTCCCTACTTGCAGATCGCTGCTAGGCGAGGCTTGGGTACGACGGATTTCGAGAGACTTCGCACGAAGACTGCACACTTGTAGGGGCGTGCCACCGGCAAGCCCCTACAAGTCAGCAGAGAGTTCGGTGAGTTCCAGCGGTGACAGCACGCGCTCGGCCTGGTAGTGCGGATGATCCACGACGAGTTTGGCGCCGCTTGGGAATTGGGCCGCCTGCTCGGACGTCAGGCCGAACTTCAAGTACTGTACGGCGCTGATGCGGTCCGTCGAGATCTGGCGGTCGTCGAAACGGGCCTTGGCGGGCGGCAAGCCGCCCACTGAATCCAAATGTGGTCTTCCAGTCCCAGCAACTCCCGCAGACGAATGTCGCGCTCTTCCGGAGATTCGTATTCGATGAGCAGGCAGGCGCTTAACTCGCCCGCCGCCGGAATCAGCTCGTTGTAGGTCTCCACCTCGTGCGCCACTTCGGCGGGCTTCACGATGCGCTCGATGCGGAGCATTTCCTGGATCTGATAGCGCACGGTGTCGCGGTTCTCGAACAGGAACGTCAGGTGATCGCCGACCCGGATGCGGCGGCGGTCCTTGAGCGCCATCACCTGAGGGCGCCACGTCTCGCGCTCCAGTTCGTATTCGACGAGGTTCTTGATTTCGGAAACGGCGATGGGCCGCATCAGTTCTGCTCCTGGCTCTCGATCCGCGTGGGAAAGCCGTCGGAGCGATAGGCGCGCGCCAGAACCTGGATGGGGTGTATGGGGCGGCGGCCCAGCATCTGGTCGAAATGCACGGCGGCGAGCGGGCAGTCGGTAGCGAGCACGGCGGCGCCGGCCGCGGCCATCTCGTCAAAAGCCTTCTTCCCCGCGAGCTTGGACAGCGGGAAGAATTCCTTCTTCATGGCCCAGGTGCCATCGTGGGCGCAGCACTGCTCCACCATCTTGACGGTCGCGCCGGGGATGAGGCGCAGCATGTCGCGCGAGCGGAAGCCGATGTTCTGAGCCTTCAGATGACAGGGCAAATGGTAGGCGATGCTTTGGGGCGTCGAGCGGAAGTCGCGATTGAACTTGCCCTCCTGCTTCAGTTGAAACAGGAACTCATTCACGTCCATCACGGCCTGTGCGATTTCCTTGGCTTCGGGCCAGCCCACCAGCTCCGGGTATTCCTTGCGCATCATGTAAGAGCAGGTGGGATCGGCAACCAGGATCTTCTTCCCCTTGCGGACGTGCGCGATCAGCGCGTCGACGTTGCTGCGCGCCATACTCCGGGCCAGCTCGACGTCGCCGGCCTCGACGGCGGGCATGCCACAGCAGTTCTGCTTGACGCAGCTCAGCGCCAGGCCGCTCGCGGCGAACACCGCCAGCACGTCCTTGCCGAGCTGCGGGTTGTTGTAGTTCATGGAACAGGTCACGAAGAGCACCGCGCGCGAGGCATCGCCCGAGAGCGCCGGCTGCTGGCGGAACCAGTCCATGAAGGTCTCCCCGTGGAAGTCCGGGAGCAGTTTCTCGCGATGGATGCCCAGGGTCCATTCCATGCCGATGCGGAGCAAGGGCTGGCGATTGGCCCAGTTGGCCAGGCGCGGCGTGAGCTTCGCCATTTCGCCGAGCATCTCGGGTCTCGAGAGCACCCGGGATTGCAGGGGGATGCCCCGCTGCTTCCTGCGAACGGCATTGGCGCGCATCAGCAGCCTGGGGAAATCGAGCTGGAACTGGTGGCCGTCGTCGGGAGTGTAGGGACACTTGACGTAACAGATCTTGCACTGATAGCAGGTGTCGATGACCCGATCGATTTCCGCCCGGGCGAGCTTGCGGGCGTCGCCCTCACGGCGCTCGATGGCGTTGAACAGCTCTGGGAACGACGGGCAAAGGTTGAAACACAGACGGCAGCCGTTGCAGATATCGAATACGCGCTCCAGTTCCGGCTGCAGCGCCGCCGGGTCCCAATACAGCGGCAGATTTGGGTCGTACGTGAGACCCGGCGTGGGTGCTCCCTTGATGACGGACATCCGGGCTTCCTAGGTTAACCCGGCGAGTCCCTTCGTGAACCGGCCGGCATGCGATTTCTCGGCCTTGGCCAGGGTCTCGAACCAATCGGCAATCTCCGTGAATCCTTCCTCGCGGGCGGCCTTCGCCATGCCTGGGTACATGTCGGTGTACTCGTGCGTTTCGCCGGCGATGGCGGCCTTCAAGTTGTCGGTGGTCTCGCCCATGGGCAGGCCCGTGGCCGGGTCCCCAACGGGCTTCAGGTAATCCAGATGGCCGTGCGCGTGGCCCGTCTCGCCTTCGGCCGTGTCGCGGAACAATCCCGCAACGTCGGGGTTGCCTTCGACATCGGCCTGCTTGGCGAAATAGAGGTAGCGGCGGTTCGCCTGCGACTCGCCGGCGAAGGCGGCCATGAGATTCTCGTGCGTCTTGGTCCCTTTGAGTGATGGCATTGGTGGTCTCCTTGATGACAAGAACTATTCTAGCCAATGGACCCTGGAGCTGGTGTAGGACAGGCGGTTTCGCCTGTCCTTGTCGCGAAGTGCCTTTCCTGCTATCCTCAGCCGGATATGAGGCACAATTTGTGGGCGGGCTGTACCGCAGCCATGCTGCTCCTCTGCGCCATGCTGCTGGCCCAGGAGACCGTGGATCTCTCCGTGGTTCAGCGCATCCGGACGGAGGCCATCGACAACTCCAGGGTGATGGATCACGTGTTTCGCATGGCGGACGTGTACGGGCCCCGCCTGACGGGATCGCCGGCGTTTCAGGCCTCGGGGGAATGGGCCGTCAAGCAGCTTCAGGAATGGGGTCTCCAGAACGTGAAACTGGAGAAGTGGGGATCCTTCGGGAAGAGCTGGTCGTTGGTCCGATATGCGGGGAACATGATCGAGCCGCAGCCGGCGCCGATCACCGGCGTCCCATTGCCCTGGACACCAGGTACCAACGGACGCGTCACGGGCGAGGCAATTTACGCGACACTGCCCCAGACCAGCGATCAGGACCTCGAGAAGGCGATGGGGGAGTTCAAAGGCAAGTTGCGAGGGAAGATTGTGTTGCTTGGCGCGCCGCCGGCAATCGCGATGCAGACGACGCCTCCCTCACGCCGTTTGACGGAGGAGGAACTGGCTCGTCCGTTCGATCCTTCGCCGCGCCGGTCTCCACTTGACGGGTTAGTCCAGCGTCCGCCGGCGGCCGGGGGCCCACAGGCCGGCAGGGCACGGACGGCCAAGCGCACGCAGTTCTTGAAGGACGAAGGGGCCTTGCTGCTGCTCACGCCGGGCGGTAGACCCGAATGGGGAGTGATCGTAGCCGGCGGCGGCGGCTCGCGCGAGGTGAAGGATCCGGTGCCCCCGCCTACCGTGGCCATCTTCGGCGAGCAGTACGACCGTATCGCCCGGCTGCTGGCTCAGAAGATTCCGGTGAGGCTGGAGTTTGACATCGAGACCAAGTCCTACGAGGACAACCTGGACAGCTTCAACGTGATCGGCGAAATCCCCGGCGGACGGAAGAAAGACGAAGTGGTGATGCTGGGGGCGCATCTGGATTCCTGGACGGGCGGCACGGGCGCGGCCGATGATGCCGCGGGCTGCGCCGTGATGATGGAAGCCGTGCGAATCCTCAAGGCGCTGAACCTGAAGATGGACCGCACGGTGCGGGTGGCGCTGTGGAGCGCGGAGGAACAGGGGCTGCTTGGATCGAAGGCTTACGTGAAAGAGCATTTCGCCGATCCGGAAACCATGCTCCCGAAGCCCGAACACGCCAAGCTGTCCGCCTATTTCAATTTCGACAATGGCAGCGGGAAGATCCGCGGCGTGTATCTGCAGAACAACGACATGGTACGGCCGATCTTCGAGGCGTGGCTGGCCCCCTTTCGGGACATGGGGGCGACATCTCTCCCCATTCGGCCTACAACCGGGACGGACCACCTGTCCTTCGACGCGGTGGGGTTGCCGGGTTTTCAATTCGTGCAGGACCCGTTGGAGTACAACACGCGCACCCACCACACCAATCTGGACACTTACGAGAGAGTCCAGGCGGGCGACCTGATGCAGGCGTCGGCCATCGTGGCGTCGTTCGCCTACAACGCCGCCAACCGCGCTGAAGTGCTGCCGCGCAAACCCATGCCGAAGGCTCCGGCCAAGAAATCCCAGTAAGGGGATTACGAGTCGGCGTTTTCCCGCAGCAGTTCCAGGAAGCACTGCATGGCCCGGTTAAACTTCTTGCGGCGCCGGTGAATGATCCCGAGCGGGCGCACCAGGGTGCAGCCTGCCAGGGGGATGGCCACCAGGCGTCCCTGCTCGATGTCCACCCGCAGCACGCGCACGGGCAGGATGCTGATCCCGGTGCCCAACGCCACGGCCTCTTTCATCGTCTGGATATTGTCGAAATGCATGACGATGTTCACTTGCAGACCGCTCTCGCGCAGAAAGCGCTTGACCTCGCGGCCGACGCGCAGGTCGTCGTCGAAGGACACGAAGTCCTGCCCGGTCAGGTCCGCATCGTGGAGCACCGATTTCGACGCCAGCGGGTGATGGGGCGCGGCCGCCACCATCATCCGCTCCTGCCGCCACGGTATCGCCATGACTTCCTTGCTCGATTCGGGGTAGCTGACCAGACCGAGATCCGCATGGTCGTTGATGATGGCTTCGTAGACTCTCTCGGGACGCAGGTATTCCACCAACAGCTCGGCATTCGGCATCCGGCGCGCCATCTCCTGTTCCAGGCCCGACATGTCGGAGATCCCCACTGAGTAGATGGCCGCCACTCGCACGGTACCTTCCACCCGCCCCTTCAGCCCGTCGAGCGCCACGTCGAACTCCTCCTTGCGGCGGAGCACATCGCGGCAGAATTCGAAGTAGATCCGGCCGGCTTCCGTCGTGGCCAACGGACGCGTGCTGCGATCTAGAAGCTGCACCCCATACAAGCGTTCCATTTCCTGCAAATGCTGGCTGGCGGCGGACTGGCTGATACCGTTGAGACGGGCTCCCCGGCTGACACTGCGGGTGTGTGCGATGTCACGGTAAAGCTTGAGGTGATCAAACATTTCAAGTCTAAATTATCATAAGAGGGTCTTATTATGCAAGCGCAAAAGGTCCGGTTGACTTATAGTATCCGGATGCTATACTGGAGCTAATCTCCGCGTCGAGATCTTCCTAATGAGCGACGACATCGCAGCGCCGGTCTACCTCCACAGCAGGGATTGTACGATCCCCGGCTGGAACGGGATGCCTGCGGCATCGGGTTCGTGGCGAACATCAAAGGCCGCAAATCCCACGAGATCATTATCAAGGGCATTGAGATCCTGGTCAACCTCGCCCACCGCGGAGCGTGTGGCTGCGATCCGCAGACCGGAGACGGGGCGGGGGTTCTGATTCAGGTCCCGCACGCGTTCTTCGCCAGGGAGTGCTCGAAGCTCGGCTTCACGCTGCCTGCGCCGGGGGAGTACGGCGTGGGCATGGTCTTCCTCCCGGTGGAGCGGCACGACCGGTTGCATAGCGAGGGGATCCTGGAGCGCATCGTCCGTGAGGAGGGACTGTCGGTGCTGGGATGGCGCGACACGCCCATCGACGCGGACGCCATCGGGCGCATCGCTCGCGCATCGCAGCCGTACATCCAGCAGATTTTCATCGGCCGCGCGCCGGGCATGAGCGCGGAGGAGTTGGAGCGCAAGCTGTACGTGGTGCGCAAGCGGGCGGAAACCGAGATCGCCAACTCCGACCTGAAGGAGAAGGGGTTCTTCTATCTTCCTTCGCTGTCCGCGAAGACCATCGTGTACAAGGGATTGTTGCTGGCTCCGCAGATCTCGCGGTTCTATAAGGACCTGTCGGATCCGGAGACGGCCAGCGCGCTGTGCCTGGTACACCAGCGCTTCTCGACGAACACGTTCCCGACCTGGCAGCTCGCGCATCCCTTCCGCTACATCTGCCACAACGGCGAGATCAACACACTGCGCGGCAACGTCAACTGGATGCACGCGCGGCAGAAGGTCCTGGCGAGCGAACTGTTCGGCGATGACGTCAAGAAGCTGTTTCCCGTCGTCACCCCCGGCGGAAGCGATTCGGCGATGTTCGACAACGCCGCCGAATTGCTGCACCTCTCCGGGCGCAGCTTGCCGCACGCCCTGGCGATGCTGATTCCCGAGGCGTGGGACGCCGACACAACCATGCGCCCGGAAAAGCGGGCTTTTTACGAGTATCACGCCTCGCTGATGGAGCCCTGGGACGGACCGGCGGCGATGGCCTTCACCGACGGCCGCGTGATTGGCGCCACGCTGGACCGCAACGGGCTGCGTCCGGCGCGCTGGCTGGTGACCACCGACGATCTGCTGATCATGGCCTCCGAGACGGGCGTGCTGCCCATTGCGCCCGAATCGATTCGCGCCAAGGGCAGGCTGCAGCCAGGCAAGATGCTGCTGGCGGATCTGGAAGAAGGCCGCATCGTTCCGGACGAGGAGCTCAAGGAACGGCTCTGGAGCCGGCAGCCTTACGGCGAGTGGCTCAAGGAGAACCAGGTCACCATCGAGACGCTGCCCGTGCCGACCCGCTGGCACCCGACAGATCTCGACACAATTCGACAGCGGCAGCGCGTTTTCGGCTATACCGAACGAGGATCTGCGGTTCATCCTGGCGCCGATGGCGACTGCCGGCCAGGAACCGGTGGGCTCGATGGGCACGGATACGCCGCTGGCGTGCCTGTCGGACCGGCCGCAACCGCTGTTTCACTACTTCAAGCAGCTCTTCGCACAAGTGACCAATCCGGCCATCGACCCGATTCGCGAAGAGCTGGTCATGTCGCTGACCAGCTACATCGGCACCGAGCGCAACATCCTGGAGGAGACGCCGCAGCACTGCCACACGCTCAAGCTGCCGCATCCGATTCTGACGAATTACGATCTGGAGAAGCTGCGGCGCGTTTCCTGGGGCGAGTTTCTGGCGACCACGCTGCCGACGGTTTACCGTGTCGATGGCGGGGAGAAGGAACTGGAGAGGTACCTGGAAGGGCTGTGCCGGCGCGCCTCGCTGGCCATCCGCGACGGATACACGCTGCTGATCCTCTCCGACCGCGGCATCGAGCCCGGCTTCGCGGCGATCCCCAGTCTGCTGGCGCTGTCGGCGGTGCATCATCACCTGATTCGGGAGGGCACGCGCACGCAGGTGGCGCTGATCGTGGAATCGGGCGAGCCCCGCGAAGTCATGCATTTCTCCCTGTTGATCGGCTTCGGCGCCAGCGCCATCAACCCGTATCTGGCGATCGAGACGCTGGAGCACATGTGCCAGACCGGGCTGCTCGACATCAGCTTCGAGGCGGCCCTGAAGAACTACTTGAAGGCCGTCAACAAGGGACTCCTGAAGGTGTTCTCGAAGATGGGGATCTCCACCCTGCAGAGCTACCGCGGAGCGCAGGTCTTCGAAGCCATCGGGCTCAACAAGCAACTCGTGGACAAGTACTTCACGGGTACGGCCTCGCGCATCGAGGGTGTGGGCCTGGACGTCCTGGCGGCCGAAGCCAAGCTGAAGCACGATTTTGCGTACCGTCCGGTCACCGATTCGGACATGGATCTCGATCCAGGGGGCAACTATCAGTCCCGGGTCAGCGGCGAGTATCACCTGGTCAACGCGCAAACCATCAGCAAGCTGCAGCACGCGGTCCGGCAACAGAGCCACGCCACATTCCAGGAATTCTCCGACCTGATCGACAACCAGAACCGCCAGTTGTGCACGCTGCGGGGGTTGATCGAGCTGAAGAAGGGGAAGCATCCCGTACCGCTCGAGGAGGTCGAGCCGTCGAGCGAAATCGTGAAGCGCTTCGCCACCGGCGCCATGTCGTTCGGCTCCATCAGCAAGGAGGCGCACGAGACGCTGGCGAGGGCCATGAACCGGATCGGCGGACGATCCAACACCGGCGAAGGCGGCGAGGACGAAGAGCGCTTCGGGACCGACCGGCGCAGCGCCGTCAAGCAGGTGGCCTCCGGCCGCTTCGGCGTCACCATCAACTACCTGGTGAACGCCGACGAGTTGCAGATCAAGATCGCCCAGGGGGCCAAGCCCGGCGAGGGCGGACAACTCCCGGGACACAAAGTGGACGAAGTGATCGCGCGGGTTCGCCACTCGACGCCGGGCGTGCAGTTGATCTCGCCCCCGCCGCACCACGACATCTATTCGATCGAGGATCTGGCGCAGCTCATCTACGACTTGAAGAACGCCAATCCCAAGGCGCGCATTTCGGTGAAGCTGGTAGCCGAAGTCGGCGTGGGGATTGTGGCGGCGGGAGTGGCCAAGGGGCATGCCGACGTCATTCTCATCAGCGGCGACTCGGGCGGCACGGGCGCGTCTCCGCTGACCTCCATCAAGCACGCGGGCATTCCGTGGGAACTCGGCCTGGCGGAGACGCAACAGGTGCTGGTGATGAACGACCTGCGCAGCCGCGTCCGCTTGCAGACCGACGGCAAGCTGTGCACGGGACGCGATGTGGCCATTGCGGCGCTGCTGGGGGCCGAGGAGTTCGGGTTCGCCACCATGCCGCTTGTCAGCATGGGCTGCATCATGATGCGGAAGTGCCATCTGAACACGTGCCCGGTGGGGATCGCCACGCAGGACCCGGATCTGCGGAAGAAGTTCGCCGGCCAGCCCGAGCACGTCATCCAGTTCTTCTTTTTCGTCGCCGACCAGTTGCGCGAACTGATGGCGGGGATGGGATTCCGCAAGGTGGACGAGATGGTCGGCCAGGTGGACATGCTCGACATGCGCTCCGCCTTCGACCACTGGAAGGCGCGCGGGCTGGACTTCTCGGCGATCTTCTTCAACCCGGAAGCACCAGCACGCGTGGGACGCCACTGCTTGATCGGCCAGGACCATGGCCTGGAAGGCGCACTGGATCATCAGTTGATCGACCTGTGCCAGGAAGCGCTCGCCAGCGGCAAGCCGGTGGAACTGCATCTGCCGATTCGCAACATTCACCGCACCGTCGGCACCATGCTGAGCGGAGAAATCGCGCGGCGCTACGGCTCGGCGGGCCTCCCGGACGATACCATCCGGCTGCATCTGACTGGTTCCGCGGGCCAGAGTTTCGGGGCGTTTCTATCCAAGGGCGTCACGCTGTTGCTCGAGGGAGATGCCAACGACTACACCGGCAAGGGCCTCTCGGGCGGCCGGCTGATCGTGTACCCGCCGCGGGAATCCACCTTCCGGCCGGAGGAGAACATCCTTATCGGCAACACGGTCCTCTACGGGGCCACCAGCGGGGAGGCCTTCTTCAACGGCATGGCCGGCGAGCGCTTCGCGGTGCGCAATTCCGGCGCGACCGCCGTGGTGGAAGGCGTCGGCGATCACGGCTGCGAGTACATGACCAGGGGCGTCGTGGTGGTGCTGGGAGCCACGGGACGCAACTTCGCCGCGGGCATGACACGGCGGCCTGGCCTATGTGCTCGATGAGACCGGGGAGTTCGTCGCCTCGCGGTGCAACCGGGCCAGCGTCGACCTGGAAGCCGTGACCGAACCGGACGAAGCCGAGACGCTGCGCGGTCTGGTCTTCCGGCATTTCGAGACCACCGCCAGCCCGCGCGCCAGGCGGGTGCTCGAGAACTGGGAAGAGCTGCTGCCCAAGTTCGTCAAGGTGTTTCCGCATGAACTGAAAGCGGTGCTGCCTCGCTCTTTGGGGGAACCCGAAGAAAGGACGGCGACGCATGGGTAAGATCACGGGCTTCAAGGAGTACCCGCGGGAGACCCCGCAGCGGCGGCCGGCCACCACGCGCATCAACGACTGGTTCGAAGTCTACCTTGACTTTCCCGAGGAGAAGGTCCGCACGCAAGGCGCGCGCTGCATGGACTGCGGCGTGCCCTTCTGCCACACCGGCTGCCCGCTCACCAACATCATCCCCGATTTCAACGACCTCGCTTATCGCGACCGGTGGAAGGATGCCATCCGGGTGCTGCATTCCACCAACAACTTTCCGGAGTTCACCGGCCGCGTGTGTCCCGCCCCGTGCGAGTCCGCCTGCGTGCTTGGCATCAACGAGCCGCCGGTCGCCATTAAGGCCATCGAGAAGTCGATCATCGAGCACGCCTTCAGCGAAGGTTGGGTGCGGCCCGAACCGCCGCCCCTGCGCACGGGCAAGCGCATCGCCGTGGTGGGCTCCGGGCCAGCCGGATTGGCGGCGGCGCAGCAGTTGAACCGCGCCGGGCACTGGGTCACCGTGTTCGAGAAGGCCGACCGGCCCGGCGGCCTGCTGCGCTACGGCATACCGGACTTCAAACTCGAGAAACGCCATATCGACCGGCGGCTCGGGCAGTTGATGGAGGAGGGGATTCGTTTCGAGACGCGGGCCCACGTGGGACACAACGTACCCGTCGAGGACCTGCGCGAGGGGTTCGACGCCATCCTGCTAGCCGGCGGCGCCGAACAACCGCGGGACATCGCCATCCCCGGACGGGAGCTGGGCGGCATTCACTTCGCGATGGACTTCTTGCCGCAACAGAACAAGCGGGGCTGCGGCGACCGGGATATCGTCGCCGATGAGACCCGCCTGGCACAGGAGATCCTGGCGACCGGCAAACGAGTCGTGATCATCGGCGGTGGCGACACCGGCGCCGATTGTCTGGGCACGTGTCACCGCCAGAAGGCACGCACGGTTTGCCAACTCGAGATCATGCCCAAGCCGCCGGACCAGCGTAGCGAGCTGACTCCCTGGCCGCTGTGGCCGCTCCAGTTGCGCATCGAGAGCGCGCACGAAGAAGGCGGGATTCGGGACTGGGCGGTCGCCACCACTCGGTTCACCGGCGACGAGAACGGCGCCGTCAGCCAGTTGCACGTCACCAAGGTTGGCCCGCCGCCGAAGTTCGAGCCCCTTCCTGGCGGCGAGTTCGCCATGGACGCTGATTTGGTGTTGCTGGCGATGGGGTTCACCGGGCCGGTTCGGGGCGGCATGATCGAGCAGCTCGGCGTTGAACTCGACGGGCGCAACAACGTGAAGACCGGCGACGACTACATGTCCTCCGTGCCTGGCATCTTCGCTGCCGGCGACATGCGCCGGGGCCAGTCGCTGGTGGTGTGGGCCATCGCCGAAGGCCGCAAGGCCGCACGCGCCATCGACACGTTCCTGATGGGCGAGTCGGCGCTGCCGTAGGGGATTTCCGCCGGCCAGCCCGCACCGAGTATCATGGAAAAATGACCACGGATCCATCCACACCGCAGGAGTCTACCCTCACGCAGCAGGTGATGGGGCTCGAGAAGCAGTACTTACTCCAGAATTACGGCCGGTATCCGCTCGTCATCCACCGCGGGAAGGGCTGCTACGTCTACGATATCGACGGGAAGCGCTACCTGGATCTTATCGCCGGAATCGGCGTGAACGCGCTGGGACACACGCATCCGCGCATCGTCAGGGTCATCCGCGAGCAAGCCGCCCTGATGCTCCACTGCTCTAATCTCTACTATCACGAGTATCAGGGCCCGCTCGCCAAGAAGCTCGCCGAGATCAGCGGCTTGGAGCGCAGTTTCTTCTGCAACTCGGGCGCGGAGGCCATCGAGACCGCGCTCAAGATGGTGCGCAGCCACGGCGGGAAGGTGAATCCGGACAAGTTCGAGATCATCTCGCTCGATAATTCCTTCCACGGCCGCACGCTGGGCGCCTTGTCCATCACGGGTCAGCCGAAGTACCGCAAGGACTTCGAGCCACTGCTCCCGGGAGTCAAGTTCGTTCCCCGCAACGACGTTGCCGCTCTGGAGGCCGCCTTCAGCGCAAACACCGCTGGCATCGTGCTCGAGTGGGTGCAGGGTGAGGGCGGCATCTATCCGCTCACGGTGGAGTACGCGCGTAGGGCCAGGGAACTGGCGGATCAACACAACGCTCTGCTGGTGTTCGACGAGATTCAATGCGGAGTCGGGCGTCCCGGCAGGTACTTCGCGTATCAGTTGGCGGATCCCGCCGTGAAACCGGATATCGTGGTGGCGGCCAAACCGCTGGCCTGCGGGCTGCCGTTAGGCGCCCTCATCGCCAACGAAAAGGCCGCGGCGGCGATCGGGCCGGGGATGCACGGGACCACCTTTGGCGGGGGACCGCTGGCGTGTCGCGTAGCCCTCGAGTTTTTCGAAATCCTGGACGAACTGATGGTGCACATCCATCACGTGGGCGGTTGCTTCCGGCAGGAACTGGGAGAACTCAGCCGGCATTTCTCGTTCATCAAAGAGGTGCGCGGTTTTGGCCTGATGATCGGCATGGAACTGGACATCCCCGGCAAACAACTCGTGGTGGACGGCATGGCGCAGGGTCTCCTGTTCAACTGCACCCACGACACCGTGCTCCGCTTCCTGCCCCCCTATATCATCACGGAGCCGGAAGTGGACAAAGCCGTAAAGGTGCTGCGCGGGCTCTTCAAAAGAATCTGAAAGGTTGGAATTCAGAAGGGCCCGCCATTCCGTGGGCCCTTGGCCGTCTACCGCCGGATTGCCTCAATCTGCGTTTTCCGGCCGCCCGATGCCTACTGTGCGCTGACCAGCGTGGTGTAGCTGGTCTGGTCCAGCGTGAACTGGGCTTTACCGTCGGTGACGGGAATGCGCGCACCCTCTTCCATCCCCCGTTTCGTGTCGGTCACCCACACACGAAGCTGCTTCACTTCGGCGGGCAGGCCGTTCAGCGTGGTGGGACGCGCCGCCCCCGTGTTGACGATGTGCACGGCGTAGTTGCCCCCCGCGATATCGCCAAACGCCGTGCAAGTCAGACCCGGGCGGTCGCACTTGACCGGGAGGTAGAAAGTGCTCGGCGGGGAAGAAGCGAGTTGCTTCAGATTCCAAAACCGCTGCGTTGGCCGCAGTGGCCCGTTGTCGCCGAAGACCCCGCCGCCGATCAGAAGCGAATAGTCGGCCGTGAGCTGCCATTGAATGATCGATTTCGGCTGGGCGATGCCCAGGATTCGGTTGTACAACTCGATTTCGCGAAGCGCGAAAGACTGCTCCAAGAAGATTTGCGGATAGCGATACGCGGCGGCATCCGTGCTGCCTTCGCCGACCAGGAGTGGAACGTTCAAGGCCTTGGCGTTGGCACTCCAGATCTTCAGGTTTTCATCGCTGCATGCGCGCCAGGAATGGAAGGAAACCGCGTAGATGTACTTCACCGCCTCCGGATCCCGCATGGCCGCGTTAATGAAGTCGACCGGCCGCGCATCGCCCGTGTCTCCCGCCAATAGCTTAGTGGCCAGGCCTCGAGAGGCGAAGTACGGACCCAGCGTCTTGATCAATTCCGCATGATCCCGATCGGTCTGACGCACATCGATGCCAATGTCCGATTCGTTGAACGAGTAGGCCACCGCTTCGACGCCGTAATTCTCCTTCAGAAAAACCAGATAGCTGGCGAGGGACTCCTTGATCTTGTCCATCTTCGCCGGGTTCAGAAAGCTTCCCCGCGCACCGCCCCCGCCGCCGCGCCCCGCCGGTCCGGCGGTACTGTTGCCGGCCCCCACGACAGCCCAGGCCGGAGGGTACCAGGCGCTGACGATGACGGGCATCCCTATTTTCGTGAGTCTGCGGGCCATGTCCATGGCCTGATGGACCGCCGGCGGGACCTTGCCTGCCCTGGCCGCTTCGAGCGGATCCACATTCTCGGTGGGATGCCAGGTGCGCCAGGGCATCTCGACGCGCCCGAACGCTACCCGCATGTTGTCCAGGTTGTACTGGATGACCTGGGGATCGGTCCTGGCATTCTGGAGGCGGAAATTGCCGCCCAGCCCTGCATACGCCGGCCCGGGACGCGAGGCCTCCACCACGATTTGCGCCGGCGCCTTGTCGATCTCTCCGGAGACCTTCAAATTGAAGCTTTTTATCGCTACCTGTTTCTCAGCGGCCTTGCCGGCGAGAACCCCCAGATAGACCTGGAGGTCAAAACCGGTCTGGAGGCGGTCGTCGCGAACGACGACTTCGGTCGGCTCGGCAAACAGCACCTCCAGTTGCCGGCGCGCCGACGTGAAGCGCACTCCTTTGGCGGTGGCCCGCACGTACTCGTTCTGATCCTTAACACCGGGGGCCAGGGAGACGTCGGCCGGCGCGGGCGCCACGGGCTCGATAAGCTGCATTCTGCCGCCGGAGTAGAACGCAGACGGAAGCTGAAGACAGAGGTATGCTCCGGCGATGTCGGTCGCGGCTGGAAAGGTGAATTCCAGATCGATCTTGGCGGTGCCGGGACCAGTGTCTTCGACCGATTCCACAGCGGAGAAGGTATAGCTGGCGCTGATCGAATTGGGGTTTGCATTGGGCCGCGCCTGCGCCTGAATCTTGACGGTCTCGACTTTTCCGCTCCGCGAGTAGTTGTTCGTCTGGCGTTCCATGCCGCTGCGGAAGGCGCCCGCCCAGTCCGGCCGCACGACGCACATGCTGGAGTTGACCTCAAACAGGTGGCCGTCCACGCGGATGCCTACCACGTTGCCCCAGCCCATCGTTTCAGGCTGGGCCAGGGCGGCGCCCGCGAACCCGAGAACCAGACCCGCTAACAGAAAGGGGGAGCTTCTTCTCATCATGTTCTTGTCTCTCCAATAACACGCGATTGACCGTGTTACCGGTCGTAATCGAGCAGGGCTTCTGCGCCGGAGGCGCCCCGCCGCCCTGCCAAGGGCTCTCCAGTAACACGCGATTGACCGTGTTGCCGTACTTATGGAGCAGGGCTGCTGCGCCGGAGGCGCCCAGCCGCCCTGCCAAGGGCTCTCCGGCGTGACAGTCTGGGACGCTCTATGCGTACCGTCTCGATGAGTATACCCCAACCCCCGCCTGGCGCTAACTCCTGGCGAAGATGTCGGCGAGCAAATTCTCCGAGGGCCGCTTCGTCACCGAGCTCACCACGATGAGGGCCAGGAGGCTGAGCGGCAGGGCCACCACCAGCGGGTCCACGACGGGCCAGTTCGGACTCTTCGTCAGCAACGACGGCACGCCAAACAGGGCATTGCAGATTCCCAGAGCCTGGGCTTCCGCGTCCTTGATGAACACCAGCCAGAAGGCGGTCACCAGGAACCCCGTCACCATACTGGCCTGCGCGCCCGCCCGCGTCACGCCGCGGAAGAATAGCCCGCCGACGAAGGCCGGCAGAAACGCGGACGCACACAGGCCAAAGAAGATCGCCGTACTGCGGGCGATCACATATCCCCCTCGTGCGTAGTAGCTGATCACCAGGGCGGCCACGATGCCGAGAATCATGCCCACCCGCGTCACCGTGATGCTGCGGGCTTGGGCCCCGGCGAGCTGCTTGTAGACGTCATGACCGATCCCCGTCCCCATCGTGTGAATCTGGCTGGAAAGCGTGCTCATGGCGGCGGCCAGCAGCGTCAGCAAGAAAAGCACGCCAAACCAGCGCGGCAAGGCGCTGGTGACGTAGATAGGGATGATGCTATCGGCGTTAAACATGTACGTTCCCGCGCCCGCGGGCACCACCGCCCGGAGAAAACTCGAGGCCCTGGGGCGAACCTCGACGCTGCCGTCGGGAAGCGTAGTCACCTCGGCTTTGGGGAGAATGGCCTCGGCCTTACCCAGGCCATTCGCGACCACGTGCGTGTCGGCCATGCCGGTGCCAGTGGTGTCGATATGCAGAAGCCGCGCGGGAATCGTCCTGGTCTCAAACCGTTCCTGCTTGGCGATCACGTCCGCCTTCTCGGATACCGAGACCAATTGGCCCTTGATCACTTCGTGCTTAGAGAAGTAAACGTTGGAGAGTGCCCCCACCGTGAAAGCCACGCCCGTCATCATGAGGATAAAGATGCCGCCGACCAGCACGGCGCGGTTCAACTCGCGGTCCGATTTCACGGTCATGAACCGCACCACGAGCTGCGGCTGCGCCAGGACGCCGATCCCGACACCCATCACCACCGTCGAGATCACGATCCACCAAAGGTTGTATTTCGGATCCCCCCAGCCAAACAGCGGCATGGAAGTCCAGCCCTGATGGCCGAGGGCGACGTGGCCCGCGAATACCTCCGACTTCATCGCCGTCAGCGCCTCGTGGCCTGTAACGACGCCGCCGACCATGGCGTACGTCGCCACCAGAAGCACACCCATCCCGACGAACATGATCACGCCCTGCAGCGCGTCCGTGTACATAACGCCCTTCAGTCCGCCGGCCATCACATAACCAGCCGTAAGCACCGCGAACACCAGAAGGGACGCTTCATAGGGGAAGCCAAAGTGAGTCGCGATGAATTCACTGCCACCAATCAGCACCGCCCCCGTGTAGAGCGGCATGAACAGGAAGATGATGAGGCCGGCAAAGACCTGAATGGACTTGCTCTCGTACCGGCGGCCCAGCAACTCCGGGAAGGTGTGCGCGTCGAGCTTGAGACCAATCCGGCGTGTCTTGCCTCCCAACAGGACGAAGGCGATGAAGATACCCACGAAGATGTTGCAGAAGGTCAGCCAGAGCAGGCTCATGCCGAACATGGCCGCCACCCCCCCGAACCCCACGATGGCGCTGGTCGAGATGAACGTGGCCCCGTAGCTGAGAGCCATGATCACGGGATGGGCCTTGCGCCCGGCCAACATGTAGTCGCTGGCGCTCTTCGTTCGCTTCCAACCCAGGTAGCCCAGGTAGACCACCACGAGGACATACACGACGACGGCTATAATCTCCCACAGCTGCATGCCAATCTCCTGTGACTATGTCTGGACCCCGGCCGCACCAGCCGGGGCAACTGCAAAACTCACCGAAAAACCGCTTACTAACGCGCGCGGCTCGGAACCGCGCCGCGACCGTGAGGGAGCGATTGCAAGCGAATTCTGCGCCTGCGTCAGTCCTCTTCCTCGACTTCCTTCTCGTGGGCCACCCACGCGGCATCCACTCGGGCCGGTTCGCTGTCGGCCTTCCGGCCACGAACGATGGCGTGAATCACGCATAGGGCCGTCGCAGCCAGGCTCAACAGATAGGCCAGCCAAATCCCTGGGTCGGAAAGACCGATTACGCCAATCGCCATGGTGATTCCTCCTGAAACGTTCGGAAGCCTTGTTGCAAATACTTACACGGTTTCCCGCCCGGATGCAAGCGTTTTTCGAGTTTCAGGTCCAAATAGCTTACACCACCGCTCGGTGGTTGCCGCCCCTTGGCGTTCTGGACGAGGGCCTGCCTCACTTCCGGCAGATGGCCAGCAGCCCCGTCGGCAGCGGCGAGCGGCGAACCCGAAACATGGGTCAGCCGCCCGCCAGCCTGTTCCCCGCCGTTCCTAGAACCGGAATCGCAAAGACGCCTGCATCACCCTGCCGGGCCGGGCGGAGGTTGCCGTGCCGAAAAGGCCGTTCACCTGGGCGCCGGTGGTCGAGTCGAACCGCGCGGTGCTGTCTACACCGCTGAACTGCGTGTGGTTGAACGCGTTGTAAGCCTCCCAACGCAATTGCAGCGACCGCTGCTCGCTCTTGAGCGGGAAGTTCTTGAATACGGTCAGGTCCCAGTTGTTGATGCCGGGGCCCCGATAGACGTCCTTCGGCGCGTTGCCGGGGTCTCCCAGCCCTGGCGCCGAAAACACCGCGGTATTGAACATGTGCAGCAACCCACGCTCTCCGTGGGGCAGCCGCGGGTCTCCGGTGACGATCACCCGCTGACCGTCTCCGCCACCCGTCAGGTCCGCTCCGCTGGTGGTCGACAAGGTGATCCCGCCCGGAGTACCGCTGCTGAAGCTGGTGACCCCGGAGATCTGCCAGTTGTCGAATACCAGCCGCACCACGGGATTCGGCGCGAACCTGCTCAGGCGCGGGATATCGTACGAGTAGTTCAGCGCGAAAATATGGGTCTGGTCAAACGTCGCCTTGCCGTAGCTCCATACCCTGCGGGGCCGGTACACCGGCAGACCGGTGTAGTCCATGGTCTTGGAGTAGGTGTAAGCCACGCCGAACTCCAACCCGCGGGTGAGACGGTGGCTGAGGGTGGACTGCAGTGCGTGGTAGTTCGAACTACCGTTGGTCTCCCGCCAGGTGATGTTGCCGTAGCCCGGATACGGGCGCAGGAAGTTGTCGGCATAGGGCTTACCGGTGGTCGGGTCTACATTCTGGGCCAGAAACCGCGCGCCGTAAGGCAGCGTGTTGATGTTCTTGTTGTTCATCAGGTTTCGGCCAAGGACGCCAACGTACTTGGCGTCCAGGATCATCCCGGAACCAAGATCCCGCTGGATCCCGAACGTGAGGTTGTAGATGTTCGGGGCATGCGAGTACCGGTCATAAGCGAAGACATTGCCGGGCGACAGCACGGTGCCGCCACTCGCGTACGTGTCGATGTTGTCGTAGAAGATGGTGGGGTCGTAGGAGATCGGCGCCGAAGCCGATTGGGGTTCGTAGCGGTTGAGCTGGTTGGATTTGGAGAAGCCGGCGCGGATCGCCATCTTGCCGTCGCCGAAAACGTCGTAGGCCAGCCCGAAGCGCGGCTGGAGCATCTCCCCGGCATTGTTAGTGAACCCGCCGGGGTAGTTCCCATCGTGGGACGTCACCATCCCGTTTGCCGGATTGCCCGAACCAGGGAGAAAGCCCCCGATCCAAGGCGCCGGTCCAGTCGTGCCATTCCGGGGATCCAGCGCCAGGCGCTTCCCATTGACCAGAGTCGGCAGGTAGAACCCGGGCACCTTGGCGCGGTCGTAGCGTTCCGCGGACCACGCCGACTGGTTCCCATCGGGCTGGTACCACGGCGTGTAGTAGGCGAACCGCATCCCAAGCTCCAGGGTCAGCCGCCGCGACACCTTCCACGAATCCTGTACGTACCAATCGATGTTTATGGAGACACCGACCGGTAAGGTTCGTGCCGTGGATTCGGTGTACTTTAGGAAGTTCCCTAGCAGCACATTGCTGTAGGGGTGGTTACTGTCAATCGGGTTGGTGGTGTCGCGATTGAACTGGAACTGCCCAAACGGAGTCGACGCGGCGCCGGCTCCAGTCTGAATTCTGTCCCTCTCGCCGTAGAGCCCGACCTTGAAGGTGTGGCTGCCCCGGATGATGCTTAGCCCTTCGTTGGCATAGAACAGAATGTCGAGTTCCTGCTGCGGAAACCGGCCCCACTGCCAGCCGCCAAACGACGGCGCATTGGTGATCGCGCCGCTGAACGTGGCGTCGGGCAGAATGCCGTAGGGGTTCTTGGCCGGCGTTGGGGAACAACATCGGTACGTTGAAGCCTCGCGCTGTGCGCGTTACTTGGTTGAGGTCGGTAATATCGGTGGCCTCATGCGGACGCCGCAGTCCGGCGTTGAACTCGTTTACAATCGTGCTGGTGATGACGCGCGTGTAGCCCAGCACCGCTTGTTTGGTGGGGAAGCAGAAAGTATTTTGGAAGAATTCCCAGCCCGACTGCCACCCGTCGTTGGAGCACCCTCTCCAGATCGTGCCCCGGAAGTAAAGGGAATCCTTTTCGGTCATGCGATAGTCCACACGGAAGAGGTTTCCGAGCCTGGTGTTGGGCGTGCTGGACTGGAACTGGTAATTGTAGGTCCCCTTGGTCAAGGTGCGGTCGAGCATGTTGGGCGCGCGGAGAATATTCAGCATCGCCAGACCGTTCGGCTTGATCCGGGTGCTCGGAATCTTGTTCTCGGCGAACAGCAAGCCGGTGGTGGGATCCTTGATGGTCAGCAGCTTGCCGCTGGCATCCAGCGACTGCGAGAAATCGCCTGTCCGCTCCAGCGCGGTCGGCATCGTATACTGGCCAATCGACGAAGGCTGCAGGCTGGGGTTGCTCTCGAGGTTGTAGAAGAAGAAGAGCTTTTCGCGGCTGGTATTGAAAACCTTGGGGATCGTCACCGGCCCGCCCAAGGTGAATCCTTCCGTGCCGTAGCGGTATCTCGGCTTGGCGAGACTGTTGCGGTTGTTGAAGAAGTTGTTGGCGTTGAACATCTCGTGACGCTTGTACCAGTAGACCGTCCCGTGGAAGTCCCGGGTACCGCCCTTAGTGACCACGTTGATGCTGGAGCCCCCGTTGCGGCCGTACTCTGCCTGGTAATTGTTCAGCAGCACCTTCACTTCCGCCACGGAATCCGGACTGACCGGCGTGGTGATGCGGTTGGTGGTGCCAAGGTCATTGCCTTGCAGGCCGTCGATCGAGTACGTGGTGCTGCTGTTGGCCACTCCGGCGACGTTCGGGAGCAGGTCGTAGTTGCCGGCCGCCTCCAGATCGCCGTCGTTGGTGGCCACGCCGGGCATCAGGCGCAGCAGGCTGATGGGGTTCCGGCCCTTCAGCGACAGGCTCTCCACTTGCCGGGACGAAAGCGTAGCCGAGCCTTCCGAGCTCACCGTCTGCACCGCGAGGGCCTGCGCCGACACGCTCACGGTCTCAGTCACCGAGCCAATGGCCAACTGAACGCTCCCTAGCGACAGCCGCTCGGTCGCGGACAATACGTTTCCCGTCTTCTGGTACGCCTGGAAGCCCTTGCTTTCCACCCGCACGTCGTAGGTGCCGGGCGGAACGGATAGAAAATTGAAGTTGCCGGTTGCATTCGTGGTGACCGACCGGCGGTCCGCCGTGCCTTCATTGGTGAGGGTCACACTGGCTCCCACGATCAGGTTCCCCGTCGGATCCGTCACCGTTCCCTGGATGGTCCCCGTCACGGCTTGCGACCAGGCGGTGCCGGCTGTGGAAATGAGCAGAATGACCGCGACGACCAACGCGGCGGCTAAGCTGCGAAACATGAGCCGTCTTCCGCAGCTTGTGATGGTGAGAACAAGGCCTTCGATTGAGGCCCTAAGAATTGAGCAATTCACAGTCTTCCTCCCCGCGGGCGACCCGGACTTCTCATCTTGGGTCCGGTAGCAAGCAAATATACACGCCACCACCAACCGGCGTCAACCCCGGCTTGAGGCGTGGTGCGAAGCTGGAATCATCGACGAGCAGACGGCCCTCCGCTTCCGGAATGAGCCGCGCCGCTGTGCGCGATGGACTCCATAGCCCTGTTGCCGCTCGGCATGAGCAGGGCCGTCAGGCTTCAGGCACCGTGGCTGGCGAGCGGCCGGTGGGGCGGACATCGCAGTCCCTGATCTGTTGGGATGGGCCTTCGGCCCGCGAAAGTTCACTAAAAACTGGCATCCTAGCAATGGTGGAAGCGGGCGCTCTCCGTTGCGGTTGGCCCAACCATTCGGCGACAGGAATCAGCCTCGGTTGAGAATCAGAAGACTCCGTCTTGCATGGAAAGCGGAAACACGAAACGCTTACCGCGCGTCCCGGTTCCGTCCTCGCTCAAGCGGCCCCTCAATCGATGCCGGTGGGGAGCCGGCGGTCGCCGACCACCATTTCGAGAGAAATCTTCCACGATCCGTCAGCTTGGCGTTTCAGGACATCGAGCCAGTTGGCAGCAAGATCCATCTGTTCTCCGCCGGTCTTTCCGGTCAGCGTCATCGTGTACTTCCTGCGGGCAAACGCCCTGTCGCCGGCCACTTCAATTACGGGGGCATCTGCGGTGATCTTCGCTGCGTACAGTCCAAACGCAGTACGAAGGCCCCACCGGATCCCTTCCTTGCCAACCAACGGCGACCTGTCCGGCGGCATCAGCACTCCATCATCGGCAAAAAGCGCCATGACAGCGGCCGGGTCGCCGGCGTTGAAGGCCGCAGCGTGTTTATCGAACAAAGCCTTGATCGCCGCTACGTCCCCGGCAGGGGTGGGCGCGTCGGCGGCTGCCAGGCAGCCGGCCATCAGAAATGCCAAAAAGATCGGGCTTGCCGCGTGAAGATAAGATTTCATGATTTTGCCTCTTCAGTATAGGGTAAGCCACAACGCGTGCAGTTCGCATGTCCGGTTGTCCGGTTGGTCTCCCAGACCCCTTGCCGCATTCCGGTTGAAGAACCGTCCGACGACGCGATTGGCGCGAGAGGGACCCCTCCGCGGATCGCCAGGTGTAAATTTCGCGTATCCGGGATTCCGGCATGGGTAGAACAAGCTCGATGCTGTATGATGTTGGGCAAGGGGTGCGAGAACAGCGCTCGTCGCGCCGCTGTCGTCAAGAGGACCGGCAAGGAGGGATTACCGATGATGAATCGAAGACAGTTTGTAGGAAAGAGCTTGTTGACAGGGGGCGCGATTGCGGCGGGTGCGCTGCAGCTCCCCGCCTGGTGCGCCGGCAAACGCAGCGCAAACGACATTGTCGGACTGGGACCCGACAAGCTCAGGCCTTCCCGTTTGGCCATCGGCACCGGCACGTTCAGCGGGAGTGTGCAACGAAAACTGGGCGTCGTGGGCCTTGCCGACCTGCTGCATTTCGGCTACGATCAAGGGCTCACCTTCTGGGACTCCGGAGACAGCTACAAGACGCATCCCCACCTCAAGGAAGCTCTCACACGGATCCCTCGCGAAAAGGTCTTCATCCAGACCAAGATCAGCGCCCGGACCGCCGAGGAGATGCGCGCTGCCCTGGACCGCTGCCGTCAGGAGGCGGGGGTCGACTATTTTGACAGTGTCTTGATCCACGCTCTGACTACCGCGGACTGGCCCCAGCAACGCGTGGGAGCTATGGACGCCCTCTCCGAAGCCCGTGAGAAAGGCATAGTCCGCAGCTTTGGGGCTTCCTTTCATTCGGTCGAGGCGATCAACACAGGCGCGAAGACACCTTGGCTGCGCCTTGCCCAGGTGCGCATCAACCCCATCGGAGTGCGCATGGACGCGGATCCCGCCTCCGTGATTGCAGCGGTACGGGGCCTGAAGGCAGCCGGCAAGGGCGTCATCGGCATGAAGATCCTGGGAGAGGGCGCGATGGGCGATCGCGTTGACGAAGCCCTGCGCCACGCGGTGTCTTTGGACTGCATAGACTGCTTTAGCATCGGTCCGGCTGACCGGAATGAGTTGGCCGATTTGATCAAGCGCATTCCCGCTGCCTCGGAAGCGGCCATGGCGGCCTGACGACTGCGCGTCCGGGCGTTGTCGCGTACGCGCTCACGCGTGCCGAGTCCACAATGGTGTAGACGCGAGAATTTTCTCGCCAGAACCCCACCTCTTCGTGTGCAGTCTCATCGCCGGCATTCCCGGGGCTTGCCCCAGAACCAGCTTCCGAAGGGTATACTGTTCCAGATCGCATTTTCGATGCGGAATGCTTTTGAGCTAGAGGAGGAAGATGGAGAGCAGACGAGGATTCCTTAAGATTTCTGCGGGGGCTGCCATTGCGTCTCGGACGGTTCTCGGAGCCAACGATAGGGTCCAGGTGGGGCTGATCGGTTTCGGCAGGCGCGCAGGGCAGCTCCGAAATTCCTTCGCCAGACACTCGGATTGCGTGTTCGCCGCGGCCTGCGAAGTCGACCAAACCAGACTCAAACAGGCTGCCGCGGCAATGGGCGGAAAGGTGGATACCTACGCCGACTACCGTCGCGTGTTGGAGCGCAAGGACATCGATGCGGTCATCGTGGCGACGCCCGATCATTGGCATTCACCTATGCTGATCGCAGCCTGTGAGGCAGGCAAGGACGTATATATCGAGAAGCCCGTCTCGAATGCGGTCGAGCCGGCCTGGAAGATGGTCGAGGCGGCAAAGAAGTACAATCGCGTGGTTCAGGTTGGCTGCCAGCAGCGCAGTTGGCCACATTTTCAGGAGTGGGCCAAGAAGATCCAGGACGGCTATCTGGGCCGGATCAACCATTGCATCTTGCTGTTCGAGGGTGGCGGGGGCGGCGGGGGTGCGCGAAGGCCGCCGACGGGCGAGAAGCCGCCGGAAGGCTTTGACTGGGAAGCCTTTCAGGGCCCCGCGGAGCGTCGCCCCTACTCTTCCGACCGCCAGAGGAGCTGGCGTAGTTACTTCGACTACGGCGGAGGCACGGTCACGGACTGGGGCGTCCACTTTACGGATTGTATGAATTGGTATATGAACGCGGGCAGGAAGGCGCCGATCTTGGCGAGTGCTGCCGGGCAGTACATCAGTATGCAGCCCCCCAATCTTGAGATGGCGCCCGACACCTACTCAGTCACCTGGAAATACGACAATTTCGTCGGAACATTCACGAACACGGCCCTTCCCAGTCAGGATCCGGAGATGGTGAGGACCGATGCGCATGGCAACTATTTCCACGGCCAAAACGGCGTCCTGCTGGTGAACCGCTACGGCTATGCCGTCATGCCGCGAAGAGGCGGGGGCCCACCGGCCGGGAACGCCGCATCGCCCGCGCAGGCGGTGACGGCCGCTCGCGTTATGGATCCCGAGGGGATGTTGGAAACTCCCGACTCGAAGTTCGCCGATGCCACCGCACGGCACGCGCGCAACTTCCTGGACTGCGTGAAATCCCGGCAGCAGACTGCCTGCGACATGGAGACGGGATTCTATTCTTCGCTGCCTTGCCTGCTGGCGGTCATGTCAATTCGCCAGGGACGCTCGTTCGCCTGGGACGGGAACGCCGCTAAGGCGGTATAGAGGCGGATTTTCAGCGGCTGTCGGTCGCCCAAACCAGATTTTGAAGGCAAGAACGTCGCGAGCCCGCTCGAGATTGCGGGGCTCTTCCGGCGCCAGGAAGGCCTCGCTTGAGGCGACGGTTACCGGGATCTCGTCAATATGGGCTTCTAACTACGCACAGCGCAAACTCGCCAAGAAATCTAATTCGGAAGTTCCTTGACCGCAATGACGCGCCAGCGCCAGAATCCGCCCGCCCGCCATCGCTCTCCACCGTGGAGCTGGATCGCGATGAACCCGTCCAGCGCACCATCTGTAGCGTGATTCGCGGTGTCGGTCCCCTGGAACATGATCTCGTCGTTCAGCCACGTGGTAATTCGAGGCGGATTCCCCTCGATCCGTGCGCGAACGGAATTCCACTGCTCGCGCTTCCACGCCCGCTGCCAGGCCTCGGTTCGCTTTGTTTGGATCTCCCGACGAACCTCCGGAGACAGCGTGTCCCAGCCCGGACCATTCATGTTCACTCCTGTCAACCGTTCGCCGTAAATGCCGGCCACCATCGTCCCGCCCGGCAAGTAGTCAAGCATGACCTGGTAGCCGCCACCCGCCTCGTCGGTATGCAAGAACAGCCCGCTGTCGCAGCCCCAATCGGGCTTGACTTCCATGTAGACTTCGACGTTCTTGTACTTCTTGTCGCTCAGCAAAATCCCGCCCTTGCCGAGAGGATTCTGCGTCCCCACCAAGATGCTGCCATGCATCACGTGGTAGTCGGGCGTGACGCCGTGGTGGTTGGTCTTGCTGATGTGCCAGCCCGTGAGGTCCTTCCCATTAAAAATGGGAGTGAAACCAACCGGGATCTTAGGCAGGGGATCCTCATTCACCTGTGGGACGGCGGCGGGGGCTCGGCCGCCACGCGCAGGCGCGGCTGCTGGCTGACCACCCCGCCCAGTTGCCATTGCCGGCTGCGCACCGGCTTCCTGTTGACCTCCCCGCTGCTGTGCGAGTAGAGGAATAAGCACAAGCGCCAGCACTGCGGCGCAAGCGACGATACAAACGGAACTCCTAGGCATAGTCTCTCTTTGGCCCCTTTCCTGTCTAACGCCGGGGAGTCGGTTTCCCCGGCAAGTCCCCACTATACAGAAACTGCTGGTCTTAGTGTTCCTTGGCGAGTGCATACGCAGTTCGGTCCCGTTCAGCCACCGCGGGCCGGCCGGGCCATTGTGTTTCTCGCTTGGAACCCGGCAGCGGGACCCGGTTCTCCTCCAAAAGGTAATCGAACGCGTCGCGTTGCGGTTGGCCCAACCATCCGGTGACAGAAATCTGCAGCAGTCGAAACGGATCGAAGGTCCGACGCAGATGGTCAGAATAGCAGCCGGGACCGCTGCAACGGGCTCTGCAAGCTGCCCGATCTGAAGCAGATCCAGTTTTTGGACACAACGCACGCAGGCGACAGAAAACGATCGCCTACGCCACAGCGCAGCATGGCCGCGACCAAAACCCGTGCAGCGCGCGGTCGTGCGTGCCATGTCGGCAGTCCTGCCGGCGGGACCGCCGGCATTGCAGGTCTGGCGACCCGCTCCACGACCGGCGAATCTCAGCCCAGAAACGCCGGCTGGTTGGGATAACCCAACGCTAGGAACCTTCGCTGCCGACCTTCAGCACCGCCAGGAAAGCCTCCTGCGGGATATCGACCTTGCCCACGCGCTTCATGCGGCGCTTGCCTTCCTTTTGCTTTTCGAGCAGCTTGCGCTTGCGCGAGATGTCGCCGCCGTAGCACTTAGCCAGCACGTTCTTGCGCATGCCGGCGATGTTCTCGCGGGCCACAATCTTGTTGCCGATGGCCGCTTGGAGAGCAACCTCGAACATCTGGCGCGGAATCAGCTTGCGCAGTTTCTCGATGAGTAACTTGCCGCGCTCGTAGGCCAGATCCCGGTGGACGATCATCGAAAGCGCGTCCACCGGGTCGCCCGCCACCAGCACGTCGAGCTTTACCATGGGCGAGACCCGGTACCCGGCCAAGTGGTAGTCGAGCGAGGCATAGCCCCGCGAAGCCGATTTCAGCCGGTCGTAGAAGTCCAGCACAATCTCGTTGAGCGGCATCTGGTACACCAGCAGCACCCTGCCGGAGCCGATGTACTCGAACTTCTGCTGTTCGCCGCGCTTCTCCTCGAGCAGCTTCAGAATCTCGCCGATCGAATCCTCGCGCGTGATGACCGTGGCTTCGATGATCGGCTCCTCGATCTCCCGGATCTCGGACGGGTCCGGGAAACGGCTGGGGCTGTCGACCTCCAGAAGCTCGCCGGCGGTAGTGGTCACGTGGTAGCGGACGCTCGGCGCGGTGGTGATCAGGTCGATCTGAAACTCGCGCTCCAGCCGCTCCTGCACGATCTCCAAATGCAGCAGACCCAGAAAACCGCAGCGAAAACCGAAGCCTAGCGCGACGGAGCTTTCCGGCTCGAAGCTGAACGCGCTGTCGTTGAGCCGCAGCTTCTCGAGCGCGTCGCGGAGCACCCCGTGTTCGTGGGATTCGATGGGATAGAGGCCGGCGAAGACCATCGCCTTGGCCGCCTGAAAGCCGGGCAGAGGCTCGGCGGCCGGGCGGGCGTCGTCCGTAATCGTGTCGCCCATGCGCGCCTCGGACACGGTCTTGATATTGGCGAACATGAAGCCAACTTCGCCGGCGGCAAGCTCCTGGCAGGGGACCGGCTTGGGCGACTGATAGCCCAGGCCCTCCACGTCGAAGGTCTTGCCGTTGGACCACAGGCGAATCCGCTGGCCCATCGAGAGCCGTCCATCGATGACGCGCACCAGCGCGATCACGCCGCGGTAGGGATCGAACCAGGAATCGAAGATCAAGGCGCGCAGAGGCGCGTCGGGATCGCCCTGCGGCGGGGGAATCAGGTGAACGATCGACTCGAGGACTTCGTGAACGCCGAGGCCGCTCTTCGCGCTCACCAGCAAGGCGTCCTTGGCGCTCAGGCCGACCAGGTGCTCGATTTGCTCCCGGATGCGGTCGGGCTCGGCCGACGGCAGGTCGATCTTATTGATGACGGGAATGATTTCCAGGTTGTGCTGCAACGCGAGGTAAGTGTTCGCCAGCGTCTGCGCTTCGACCCCCTGGGATGCGTCCACCACCAGCAGCGCGCCCTCGCAGGATTGCAGGCTGCGGGCAACCTCGTAAGTGAAATCGACGTGGCCGGGCGTGTCGATCAGGTTCAGTTGGTAAAGGATGCCATCGTCGGCCCGGTAATTCAGCCGGACCGCATGCGCCTTGATGGTGATGCCGCGCTCCCGCTCCAGGTCCATGGTGTCGAGGACCTGGGCCATCATCTCGCGAGCCGCCAGCGCGCCGGTGACCTCCAGCAGGCGGTCCGCCAGCGTCGACTTGCCATGGTCGATATGGGCGATGATCGAGAAATTGCGTATAAACTGGGGATCCATGCGGTATGATGAAACTCTGAAGTTCAATTATCCCATAGGGCCTTTGTTCCAAGGGGAGTATTTATGGCGAATAAAGTGATCCAAGGGAACCTGGACGCGAAGGGCCTGAAGTTCGCGATCCTGGTGACCCGCTTCAACAGCCTGATCACGGAACGGCTGCTGGCAGGCGCGCTCGATGCGCTGGCTCGCACCGGCTGCAAGGAAAGCGATATCGAGATCGTCAAGACCCCCGGGAGCTGGGAGCTGCCGGTGGTGGCACGCCAGTTGGCCTCCGCGAAAAGGCACGACGGCATCATCTGCCTGAGCGCTGTGATCCGCGGCGACACGCCGCACTTCGACTACATCGCCTCGGAGGCGTCCAAGGGACTGGCGCAGACGGCCATGGAGTTCGGCATCCCCGTGGCGTTCGGCGTTCTGACTTGCGATACCCTGGATCAGGCCCTGGACCGCGCGGGCGCGAAGAGCGGCAACAAGGGCTTCGATGCCGCCATGGGCGCCGTCGAGATGGGCAACCTCATGCGGCAGCTCCGCAGCGGGTCCTGATTCCCGAGGCATGCCCTCCCGCCATAGATCCCGAGAGAGCGCTCTGCAGGTGCTGTTTCTGGCCGACATCCGGCAGCAGCCACCCGACGCCGCCATTCGGGCATTCTATGAATCTCTGCACTCGGCCGAGGAGGACGATCCACCTCCGGTTCCCGATCCCTTCATGGAGCAGCTTGTGCATGGCACGATCGAGGCCATGGATGCGATCGATAAGCGGATCTCGGGACACTCGGAGCACTGGCGCCTGGAGCGCATGCCCATCGTGGATCGCAACGTTCTGCGCCTGGCGGTGCATGAGATGACCAGCCTCGGCACACCCCCGGCGGTGGTGATCGACGAGGCATTGGAACTGGCGCGCCGCTTCTCCTCGGAGGAATCCGTAGCCTTCATCAACGGCGTGCTGGACGCCGTGCGCAAGGACGTACCGGCAGCCGAATAGTTCTTGTGGGGCGGACGCCCCGCCCGCGTTGCACATCCGGCTGGCCCTGCCCGCCGAGAATCTCTACCGCTATCCCATAAGTTGGTGTCACAGATGTTCTTGCATTCAAGTGTTCTATCCGTTATAGTACACTCATGATTCCGTTCCGGCTTTCATTTCGCCCGGGCGTCCCGATTTATGAGCAGGTCGTCTACGCGGCGAAGAAGGCCATCGTTTCGGGCTTGTTGCGGCCGGGGACCCCGTTCCCCTCGGTGCGAGCGCTCAGTGTTGGGCTCAAGATCAACCCCAACACCGCCCACAAGGTGGTGGCGGAACTGACCGCGGAGGGGCTTCTCGAAGTAACGCCTGGCATCGGCACCACTGTTGCGGCGCCGCCCTTATCCACAGCCGCCGAACGCAGGCGCCTTCTCGGAGGTGAACTCGAGCACCTTGTCGTGGAGGCCAAGAAGATTGGTGTCGAACTCGACGATTTATTGGCAGCCGTCACCGAACACTGGGAGTCACTGCGCAACAGGGACTCGCAAGAGGAGTTGGCATCGTTATGATTTGCCCCATTCGCACTGAAAACCTCTCGAAAACATTTCGTGGAGTGGCCGCCCTCACAGGCCTGGATCTCGTAGTCCCGGAAAGTGGGATCTACGGCCTGATTGGCCCGAATGGCGCCGGCAAGACCACCGCGATCAAGACCCTCATGAACATCATCCGGCCGACCTCGGGCCGCGCTGCAGTCCTCGGCGTCGATTCGGCACGACTATCCCCTCGTGAATTTGCCTCCATTGGCTACGTTGCCGAGGACCAGGAACTGCCCGGCTGGATGACCGTGGAGTACCTCCTCTCCTATCTGAAGCCCTTCTACCCCACCTGGGACGAATCGTTGGCCGCGAAAATGGTGCGTGAATTCAACCTGCCGCTGGGTCGCAAGATCCAGCATCTCTCCCATGGCATGCGCCGGAAAGCCGCTCTGGCTTCCTCGCTGGCTTACCGCCCCCGGTTGCTCATTCTGGATGAGCCGTTCACGGGCCTCGATCCGCTCGTGCGGGATGAACTGATCGAGGGCATGCTGGGCAGCGCCGGGCACGCCAGTATCCTGATCTCCTCGCATGATCTGAACGAAATCGAGACCTTTGTCAGTCACGTCGGATACCTTGATCGCGGGCGGTTGAGGTTCTCCGAGGAGATGACCACGCTGATCGAGCGCTTTCGCGAGATCGAGGTCGCGATCGACGGTGTGTGGCCATCGCCGCTATCGTGGCCTGCAGCTTGGATGAACGTCGAGCGCTCTGACGGTCTGGTCCGCTTCGTGGATAACCAATTCGAACATGACCACACCATGGCCGAGATTCGCCGTGTGTTCGGGGATGCTCGGCAGATCGAGACGAAACCGATGCCGTTGCGGGCCATCTTCGTAACGCTCGCGAAAGTCGCCCGAAAAGAGGCATAGAAAAACATGCGACAGGCACTGCACATTTTCAGGAAGGACGTTCGGCACCTCTGGTTGGAGATCTCGATTGCACTGGCCGCGACCTCTGCGTTCACCTTTGTGGTGGCCCGCGGCTCTCAGTCGTTGAATGACCCCGCCGCGGTGCAAGGCGTGGCCGCGACACTGCTCACGTACCTGCTACCGGTCGCATGGTGCGCCTTGGTCGCCCGTCTGATCTATGCCGAACCGCTGGCGGGGAATCGGCAGTTTTGGGTCACTCGTCCCTATGCATGGAAGAGCCTGCTGGCGGCGAAGGGTTTGTTCATCGCGGCATTCATCAGTCTGCCGAAACTTATCGCCGACGCGGTCATTCTGCGTTCCTGGGGTTTCAAGATCGGCTCGGAGTTGGGAGGGCTTCTGTGGGCACAAGTCCTGCTCGCAGTGGTCCTCGTATTGCCGGTCGCGGCGCTCTCGGCCGTCACCACCGGATTCGTTCAGTTGCTGGCAGTTACCTTCCTGTTTGTGCTTGGACTTGCCGGATGGTATCTGTTGGTTCCGGGCGCCGGGGATCCCTGGCTCGCTCTGGAGTGGACGAGGTCCTATTCCACCGGCCTGGTGATTGCCGGAGCCGCGCTAGCGATTATTCTGTGGCAGTACGCGCGTCGAGACACCACCACCTCCCGGCGCCTGGCGGGCGGCGCCGCCCTGGCGGCCTTCGCGGTGTCCGTGTGGCTTCCCTGGCCGGCGGCCTTCGCGCTCCAGTCTCGCTTTTCCACGCAGTCCATCGACACGTCGGCCATCCGTGTCGAGTTCAATCGGGATGCGAGCTTTGCGGCGAGAGCGTTGGTCGATGGGGACAATGCTGTGGACCTTGTCATCCCACTCCGTGTCACCGGAATTCCGGCGCCGTTGAGACCGGCCTTTGAGGGAATTGCCGCGGAGATTGAGGGGCCAGATGGCTCCAGGTGGCGGACGGGCCCAAGCCCGCGGAGCTACGTGCGGTCTGACCAGGGTGTCGCGCCTCGCCCCAGCCTGGACGCCTCGGTCTCATTTCACGCCCGCCTGGCCCCCTCCTTCTATCGCAGTGTCAAGAACAGTCCCGTCCGGCTGCGTGGCTCGCTGTATCTGACGCTGTACGGCAATCCGCGCCTCACTCTTCTGCCGGTCCGGGATGAGACCGTCCTGGTCCCCACGGCGGGTGTGGGACTGTGCTCGAGTACGCAATCGCGTGGAGGAATTATCCTGACTTGCCGTTCCGCGCTTCGATCCCGTCCGGATGTGGTCGCATACAGTGTCCAGGTGGTCTGGCGGCTCGGCGAGCCGCCAATAAACCTGAGGCAAATGACCGATAACCGGCCGGTTTCCTATTCACCTTTTCCAGCCGACCTCAGCCTGATCCCCGTGTCGCTTACGGCGCTGCAGACTCAGGTCAGACCATCAGCCGCCGTTTCGGGCGTGTACGTGCGAGCTCTGGAGCCGGTCGCACACACACGCCAGGAGTTTGAGATCTCCGGTCTGCGTCTCGCCGACTACGAGGTGCGGCGGTGAGCGGCGCTTTCCCGAACCTTCTCGGCAAAACCGAGCCCCGACCACATGACCGCAGCAGTTTCCGCTCTTTTTGTACGAAAAGGATACAACCTTTTCGCTGGCAGCGGCGTCTACCCTTTGTGGCGCAATCCATGCGGAAGCTGGCGGTGGCCATTTCGCTGCTGGTCCTCGCCTCCTGCGGCCGCTCCGGTCCTCCCGCCACCCAGGCCGCCTCCGCCGCTCCCGCCGCGGTTCCGCCGCGTGTGAAGCGGCAAATCCGCTCCTCCTGCATCGTCCAGGCGGTTCAGGCCGTCAAAATTGTGGTTCCGCGCGTCCAGGCTCAGACCCCCTACTTGACGCTCACCCAGTTGATCCCCAGCGGCTCGCAGGTCAAAGAGGGCGATCTGATCGCCACCTTCGATGCCGCTCCACAGATGGACGCCGCCAGGGAAGCACAGGCCAAATTCGAAGATCTGGGCCATCAAGTCGAGCAAAGGAACGCCGAGATTCGAGCCAATCGCGAGAGACGCACGGCCGATCTGCGCCAGGCGGAGGCCAACCTTGCCAAGGCGGAGCTGGAGCTGTCGAAAGGCCCGGTCCTCAGCGACATCGACCTGCAGAAGAACAAAGCCAGGGCCGCGGGCGCCCGTACCAATCTCGCCAGCCTGAAGAAGTCCATGGCATTCCGTGAGAAATCCGAAGCCGCCTCGCTCCAAAGCCTCGAGCTGCAACGGGACCGGCAGCGCATCGCGATGCAGCGGGCCCAGGACAACATTAAGGCGCTCGAAGCCCGCGCCCCGCTGGCGGGCATGGTGGTTCACGAACTCACTTACCGCTCGGGGTCTTACGGGCACGCCCAAATCGGCGACCAGGTCGTCCGCGGCTATCCGCTAGTCAGCATATTCGACCCTTCCGAGATGCTGGTGCGCTGCTCGGTGAACGAGCCCGACATCCTCGCCTTGCAGTCCGCCGGCGCGGTCTCCGCTTTTCTGGATGCCTACCCCGACCTCCTGTTTCCCGCTCACTTCTCCTTTGCCAGCCCAGTGGCTTCTTCAGGGCTGAGTAATCCGATCAAGTCCTTCATGGCTGTTTTCAAGATCGACAAGCCCGATCCACACTTGCTGCCCGATCTGTCCGCGGGAGTCATTCTTACGGCACCCGCGGTGCAAGCACAGAGCGCAGCAACGGAAGGCGCGCGATGAGGGCGCCGCGGAAGGGAATCCGGCTCTGGGCCGTCCGTGTCGTTGTGTTGGCGGTCCTCGCCGGCGCCGGCTTCGGCATCTATCAACTTCGCCAGGCCCAGGCCCGGACGACATTCCCGAACACGCCCGTACGCAAGGGCGAGTTCCTGGTGCTGATTCGCTGCCGCGGCTCGTTGCAGGCGCGCAATTCGGTGGGCGTCTTCACCCCCGTGGTCCCGGGTCTTCGAATCGCCTGGATCGCTCCCGCCGGCGAGACCGTGAACGCCGGCGACCCCATCGTGCGCTTCGATTCCAGCACCGCCAAACAGCAGTTGATGCAAAAAGAGGCGCAGTTGAAACAGTCCCAGGCGACTCTGGACCAGGCGCTCGCCCAATCGCAGATCACCACCCAGCAGGACCAGACGGAATTTGCGGACGCCAAGTTCTCTCTGGAGAGAGCCCAGGTACAGGTCGAGCAGGCGGAAATCCGCAGCCGCCTCCAGGGCGACGCAAGCCGCATCGATCTGAGTGTCGCGGAGCAGAAGCTGAAGGTCCAGGAAGCTACCGTCGCGCTCCACCGTGCGTCCGAGAAATCGCGCCTCGCATCGCTCACGCGCCAGCGCGATCAGGCCCAGACCGACGTCGACATCACCCGGTCCCGCATTTCGCAGATGGAATTGAAGGCGCCCAGCAACGGTCTGCTCACGCTCAGGACCAATTGCGCGGGGGCTACCACCAGCGCCGAATGCAAACCCTACAAGGTGGGAGACAACGTCGCTTCGAACATGGCCCTGGGCACGCTGCCCGACCTGGCGTCGCTCGAAATGGATGCCCAGATCCAGGAGGCGGACCGCGGCCGCATCTCCGCGGGCCAGGACGTTTTGATCCGCGTCGATGCGTTGCCGGAACTCGCGATCCCCGGGAAGGTTCGAGAGGTGTCTTCGCTGGCCGAGGTCAGGATGGAGTATCCCTACACGCGCAGTTTCAGGGCGTACGCCGCGATCCCGCGCCCCGATCCGCGGCTCCGGCCCGACATGAACGGCGGAGTGGATATTATTGTCAGCCGCATTCCGGACGCCATCAGCATCCCCGCCAAGGCGCTTTTTACGCTCGCGGGAAAGCCGATCGTGTATTTGTCGGAGCAGGGCCGCTATCGTGCCGTCGAAGTCGGGGTGCTGGCCCGCAATCCCGATGAGGTGGCCATCTCGGGCATCCCCGCGGGCGCCACGGTCGCGCTGGTGGACGTCGCGAAACAGGAGCGGAAGAAATGAGGGTCCGGACGGGGCTCCTGCTGGCGGCGGCGCTCGCCATTGTCGTGGCTCTGGCGCTGGGCGGCATGCGCCTCGCCAGAACCGGCGTGGCCCCGGCGTCTGCCGAGACGCCCGCCACCCGCGTGCGGCGCGGTCCCGTCACCATCGCCGTCACCGCGCGCGGCGATCTTCAGGGCGGCAACCCCGAGATGCTCACCGCCCCCGCGGTGGCTCAGGATAGCCTCACCGTCACGTTCATTCGCCAGCCCGGTGAGTTGGTGAAAGCCGGCGATGTCGTGGTTCAGCTCGACACCACCCAGCAGGAGTACAACCTGCGCGAAGCCGAGGCCGATCTGGCCGAAGCCCAGCAGAAAGTAATTCAGACGGAGGCCGATAACCAGGCCAGCGATGAAGATACTCGTTACGCCGTGGAAGCGGCGAAATTGCAGGTCAAGCTGGCCGAGTTGGAGATCACCCAGAACGAGTTTCTAGCGAGAACCCAGGCCCGCGACAACGAAATCGCCCTCGAAGCCGCCAAGAATCGGCTGCGACAGGCTGAGCAGGACCTGGCCAACAAGAAGACCACCACCGCTGCGGGAATGGCCATCCAGAGAGCCGCCGAGGCCAGATTTCGGATGATGGCGGACATGGCGCGGAAGAACATCGAAAGCATGACGCTGAAGGCCAAGACCTCGGGCTACGTGAATCTGCAGTCGGACACCGCCAGCACGCTGACACTCATTTCCGCGCTGAGCGGCGGCATGACGCTCCCGGTGATCCAGATTGGCTCCGGCGTCCGCCCCGGCATGGCGCTCGCGCAGATCCCCGATCTTACGAGCTGGGAAGTCACCTCGATGGTATCCGAGTTGGACCGCGGCCACTTGGCCGTTGGCCAGCCTGTGTCGATCGCTGTGCTGGCGCTGGCGGGGAAAACTTTCTCCGGGCCGCGTGAAGAGCCTGGGCAGCCCCTCGGGTCAGGCGTGGGACCGCAAGTTCGACTGCCGCATGACCCTGGACCGGCCCGGACCGGAACTTCGCCCCGGCATGTCCGTGAACATCGTGATCACCGCCGAAACTCTTGCGGACGTGCTATGGGTGCCATCCCAGGCACTGTTCCAGAGAGACGGCCGCCCGTACGTGTATCTTAAGACGCCCACCGGATTTGCACCGCGCGACGTCACGCTGGTGAAGCGCAGCGAGAGCCAGGCCGTGCTGACCGGCGTCAATGCAGGCGACCTGGTGGCCCTGTCGAATCCGAGCGAGCAAGCCAAGCCCGCCTCGCAGGACAAGGGCGCCATGAAGGCGATACCCAAATGATCTTCGTTTCCGATGCCGCACAGGCGTTCGCCAACCTCCGCGCGCAGAAGACCCGCACGCTGCTCACGGCCCTCGGCATCGTCTTTGGCGTGGGCTCCGTTATCGGCATGCTCGCCATCGGAGCCGGCGCGCGCGAAGAATCGCTGCGATTCATCGAGCAACTGGGAGTACGGAACATCCTCATCGACTCCCGTCCCACCATGAGCCGGGAGGAGTTCACGCAGCGCCGCCAGTCCTCGCAGGGCCTCAACGACCGCGATGTCCGCATCCTGCGGGCCAACATCGAGACCATCGAAGGTCTATCGCCGCGCAAGACGCTGCACCCCGCCAGCGTGCTTCCCAAGCCCGCGCTGGACGTCCCCGAACTGTACGGCGTGGCTCCCTCCTACAGCCTCATTCACAACCTGCGGCTCGCGGAGGGCGCGTTCTTCGGCGAAGCCGACGATGCCGCCGGCGCCCCCGTGTGCGTGCTCGGGGAAGCCGCCAAGGTCAGTATCCTCGGTTACGGCCCCGCCGCCGGGAAATTCGTGAAGGTCAACGACAATTGGCTGGAAGTGGCGGGTGTTCTCAGCGAGTACTTCGGCGGCGGCGCCGCGGGCTCCGGCGGCTCGGTGCAGGATTTGAACAACGCCATTCTGATTCCGCTGAACACGTTCCGATACCGCTTCTGGGATCCCATGAGCTCGATGCGGGACGAACTCGACGGCGTCGAGCTGCGGCTGCGCGCCGAGGCCGACTCGATCGAGGTCGCCAAGATCGTGACCGCGGTTCTGAACTCGACGCACCGCGGAGTCCAGGATTTCAACGTCACGATTCCCGCCGCGCTGCTGGCCCAGCAGAAGCGCACGCAGACCATCTTCACTTACGTGATGGTGGCCATCGCCGCCATCTCGCTGCTGGTGGGCGGCATCGGCATCATGAACATCGTACTGGCCACGGTGATGGAGCGCACGCGCGAAATCGGTATCCGCCGCGCCACGGGCGCGCGCCAGCGCGACATCCTGCGCCAGTTCCTCACCGAATCGGTCCTGATCTCGGTTGGCGGCGGCCTGCTGGGAATCGGTTGCGGATTCTTCCTGGCCTGGCTGATCTCCCGGACGGCCGAATGGAAGACCATCGTCACTCTCGAATCCGTCGGCATCGCCTTCGGTGTATCGGTCCTGGTGGGCGTCGTCTTCGGCATCTACCCTGCCATGAAAGCCGCCCGCATCAACCCCATCGAAGCGCTGCGCTACGAGTAGCCCGAGCCGGAGTGTGTTACTTCTGGAAGGTGATGCCGCCGATCCATCCCATGCGCCCGGAGCACCCGCACGAGTTGCTTCGTGATTACCCTGTCGTGATTTCTCTGGCCGTCGAGTGGGGCGACCAGGATATCTTCGCCCATGTCAACAACACCGTCTACCTCAAGTGGTGCGAGACCGCCCGCGTCGTGTACCTGGAACAGGTCGAGATGTGGCAGATGATCGACGCCGCCGGCAAGGGACCCATCCTCGCCGCCCTGAGCTGCAACTATCTCCACCCGGTGACCTTCCCCGACACCGTGCAGATCGGCGCTCGTGTTTCCAGAATCGGCAACAGCAGCTTCCGCATGGAGCACGCCGTGGTTAGCCTCAAGCAGAATGAGGTGGTCGCCGATTCCAGCACCGTGCTCGTCTTCCTGGAATACCAGGACAGCCGGCCCCTCCCCGTCCCGGACAGTATCCGGGAGGCCATGGCGAAACTCGAAGGCCGGCCCTTGTCTCAGTTGTTATAGAATGGACCCACTATGCTCAAAGAATTCAAAGAATTCGCAATGCGGGGCAACGTGCTGGACATGGCCGTGGGCATCATTATCGGCGCCGCGTTCGGCAAGATCATCACCTCATTCGTCAGCGACGTCCTGATGCCACCCATCGGGCTGTTGCTCGGCAAAGTCGATTTCTCAGGCCTGTTCATTAACCTGTCGGGGCAGACTTACGCCACGCTTGCCGAAGCGAAGAAGGCCGGCGTCGCGACCATCAACTACGGTCTGTTCCTGAACACGGTTCTGGACTTCCTGATCGTGGCCTTCGTCATCTTCCTGCTGATCAAGCAGGTGAACCGGCTGAACCGTCAGCCCGCTCCGGCGCCCACGACAAAGGACTGCCCGTACTGCCTGTCGGCAATCCCGATCCCGGCGGTGCGCTGCGCCCACTGCACCTCGCAGCTCACCTAGTCCGGCCGGACGTCATGTGTTCGAAGTGCAGGCAGCCGCCCCTGCGCTTTGGCGCGGCGACGCGCCAGAATGGGAAGTACTATGCTCCACTCGCACGGTTATGCCGCCATGAAGGCCAAGGGCGCGCTGGCACCCTTCGCATTTGAACGCCGCGATCCGGGGCCCACGGACGTGGTCCTCGAGATTCGATACTGCGGCGTCTGTCACTCGGATATCCACCAAGTGAATAGCGACTGGGGCCCATCCGTCTACCCCTTGGTCCCCGGACATGAGATCGTCGGGCGCGTCACGCGCAGCGGCTCGGCGGCGAAGAAGTTCGCCGTGGGCGACCTGGCCGGCGTGGGGGTCTTCGTCGACTCCTGCCGCGCCTGCGCGGAGTGCACGGCGGGCCAGGAGCACTTCTGCCACGGCGCCCCGGTTTGGACCTACGGCGCGCCCGACAAGCACACCGGCGGGTTTACGTACGGCGGCTACTCCAACAACATCGTTGTCGACGAAGCCTACGCTTTGCGGATTTCCCCGAAGCTCGACCTCGCCGCCACCGCTCCCCTGCTCTGTGCCGGCATCACCACCTATTCGCCGCTGCGCCACTGGAAAGTGGGCCCCGGTCAGAAAGCAGGCGTGGTCGGCCTCGGCGGGCTCGGCCACATGGCGCTGAAATTCGCGCATTCCTTCGGCGCCCATGTCGTCCAGTTCACCACCTCGCTCAATAAGAAAGAGGATGCGCTGCGCCTCGGCGCCGACGAGGTCGTCCTGTCCAAAGACGAGAAGGCGATGCTTGCGCAAACCGGGAGCTTCGACTTCATCCTCGACACGGTGTCCGCCCCGCACGATGTGAACATCCTGCTCTCGCTCCTGAAGCGTGACGGTCATCTCGTGCTGGTCGGATTGCCGCCCGAGCCTCTGCCCGTGGGGGCCTTTGCCCTGATCGCGGGGCGCAAGTCGCTCTCGGGCTCGATGATCGGCGGCATCGCGGAGACGCAGGAGATGCTCGACTATTGCGCGGAACACGGAATCACTTCGGATATCGAGCTGATTCCGATCCAGAAGATCAACGAGGCCTACGAGCGCACCATCCGGTCCGACGTGAAGTACCGCTTCGTGATCGACGCCGCCTCGCTCGGCTGATTCGCTGCGGAAACTTCATTACCATTAGCGAGGTGAATGCGGGCATGGCGAATAAAGATCGGCTTCCACCAATCCATCCGGGAGAAATCCTCCGCGAGGAGTTCCTGGCCCCTCTCGGAATGTCCTCGCATGAACTGGCTCTGGCACTTCGCGTGCCGGCCACACGCATGAACGACATTGTCAAAGAGAAGCGCGGCATAACGGCGGACACCGCCCTGCGTCTGTCGCGCTATTTCGGCACGACCTCGAGGTTCTGGATGAACATGCAGGCTTCCTGGGAGTTGGAAGTGGCGGAAGATCGGCTCGGTAATGCGCTGAGCCGTGAGGTGCTCCCGAGAACCGCCGACTGAACTTCAGGGTAGGACAGGCGGTTTCGCCTGTCCAATCTTCTAGGTCAGCTCCACCGTCTCGCCGCGCTCCGGGATCACGCACTCCACGCCGAACTGCTGCTTGATCACAACCGCCAGCGCCGCCGACTGCGCCGGCTCGCCGTGTACCACGAAGATCTTCTTCAACTCCTTGGCCATGGGCTTGAGCCACGCGAGGAGTTCATGCTGGTCGGCGTGGCCGCTCAACTCGTTCAGCTTAGCCACCTCCGCCCGCAGCCGCAGCGGCTCGCCGAAGATGGGCACCTCCGGCAATTTGTCGATGAGCTTCCGGCCCAGCGTGTGCTCCGCCATGAAGCCCGTGACCAACACCGTGTTGCGCGGGTCCTCGATGTTGTTCTTAAGGTGATGCAGGATGCGTCCCCCTTCGCACATGCCCGAAGCGGAAATGATGATGAAGGGCCCGCGCAAATCGTTCAGCGCCTTGGAAGCGCTCGCCTCCTGCACGTAACGCAGGGAATTGAACGCGAACGGATCCTCGCCTTTCTGAAGGAACTCGCGAGTCTCGTCGTCGAAGCACTCGGCATGCTTGCGGAAGATCTTGGTCACTTCGATCGCCAGCGGACTGTCGACGAAAATCGGGATGCGGGGAATCCGCTGCTGATCGAACAGCTCGTGGAGTAGAAGCACGAGCTGCTGCGTCCGGCCCACCGCGAACGCCGGGACGATGATCTTGCCGCCGCGCTGGCAGGTGCGGTTCACAATCTCGGCCAGCTTGTCCGCAACCGCCGTCACATCCTTGTGCAGCCGGTCCCCGTATGTGCTCTCCATGATCAGATAGTCCACCGGGGGCATCGCGTCGGGATCCTTGATGATGGACTGGTTGGGGCGTCCCACATCGCCCGAAAACGCCAGCCGGATCTTCCTGCCATCTTCCTCGCTGTGCAACACGAGCGCACTGGACCCCAGAATGTGCCCGGCATCGTAAGCCTCGTAGCTGAGCGTTGGGTCCAGAACCTTCGGCGTGTGCAGTTCCACCGGCTCGAACAGTTTGACGGCGTTCTCGGCGTCCGCGATCGTGTACAGCGGTTCGACCTCGCCGTTCCCGGACCCCGCATCGAGTTCTTTCCGCCGCAGGTGACGCTTGGTCAGATAGGCCGCGTCCTTCTCTTGCAGGTGGGCGGAATCGAGCAACATCGCGCCGCACAGATCCGCGGTCGCCGGCGTTGTGTAGATGGGTCCGCCGTAGCCCTTCTTCACGAGCGTCGGCAGATTGCCGCTGTGGTCGATGTGCGCGTGTGAGAGGATGACGCCGTCGATCGAAGACGGTGCGAAAGGAAGCTGCGTGTTTCGCGCGGCGGCTTCCGCGCGCCGTCCCTGATACATGCCGCAGTCTAGAAGGTAGCGTTTTCCGTTGACGCCAACTTCGTGCATCGAGCCGGTCACCGTCTTCGCGGCGCCCCAAAACGTGATCTTCATACCCTTCCAGGATGCCACACCGGAAACACCACGTCCCGGTTCATGGCAAGAGCTTTTCCGCCGCGTTCAGTTCGTCGATTTGCCGTTGGAGCCTACCTGCGCACCGCTGGTTCAATCTCGCGATCAGGAAGAACACGAGGGCCACAACAACTGCATACGCCCCCGCAAACACCCAGGCATACGGCGAATGGGCCGGGTTCGCGATTGCCGCGCCCAGTGGAATGACCGCCAGGCCCGGCACTAACGGCCCTAAGTACCACCGCCAAACGCTGCCAAGAAGAGCGCGTTGCCTCTCCAATTCGTTTCGATAGAAGTCCAGCCCGGTGGTCAGACCCAGGTCCGCCGGCGCACTCGCGGCTGAACCTCTCCTGTGCAGTTGGAACACCATGTACACGGCGCCCGCAATCACCAGTCCCGAGCCGATCCGCATGAACCACTCGTGGAAATGCCAGATGTAATAACCGAATATGGCTACCACGAAGGCCGCCGCGACATACTCTCTGCCGTTCCTGCGGCGGATTGTCCCTTCATGTCGTTGCGCTTTCCTGCGGATCTCATCCAGAGACATCTTGACGGACTCCTCTCCCTGGTCGTGCCAGAGCTTTCTGATGTCGTTCAGAGGAGGTTCATTCGGCATGCTGCCCTCCTTGATGAAACTGGCGCGCCAGGATGCTCTTAATGCGGTGAATCTTGGTCGCGACGTTTCCCGGAGAAATCCCCGTGATCTCCGCGATCGAGGCCGCGTCCATCCCTTCCAGATACGAAAGGATCACCTGGCGGTCGAGTGGCTTGAGCCGCTGCACCAAGCTCAACAGACGCTCCAAAGCCTGGCGTTGGCCCGCGGCGAGTTCGCTCTCGTTCTTCGCGAGCACTGCATCCACCTCCTCCAGACTCACCAGAGTCCGCGAGTTCATCCGGCGCTGCCGGATGACGTGGGACGTTGCCGCATTGTGCGCCACCCGGTAGACCCACGTGCGAAGGGAACAGCGCGCATCGAAACCCGCGAAACTGCGCCACAAGGCGATATGGATCTCCTGCAGGAGGTCGCGCCGGTCTTCCGCGTCGGCCTCGTAGGCCCGCGCGAGCCGGTCGAGTGCCGCGCCGTATGCGGCTCCGCCGCTTCCTGGTACAGGCCATCCTGACTGGACTGTGGCGCCGGGTTGGTCTCAGCTTCGCCCACAATTGAGGTAGTCGCCGGCCGCGGGACTTTCTTACAATCTCCCGTGGCCGGCCAAGCCCAATGTACAATCACTATGCGATGTCCCGCAATTTGCTTGTCCTGCTGCTGGCGCTGTGCTGGTGCCACCCGGCGCATGCCCAGAAGAAGCCCGTCACCATCCAGGCGCTCGCCGCAGGCCAGCGCACGGGGGGCCCCGGGCAGGCCATCTGGGCCGACGACGGCCGCCGCTTCGCCTACGAGCAGGACCGCAACGTCTACCTCTACGACGTGCCCTCGCGAACCCGCCGGCTCCTAGTCTCGCTGGCGACCCTCGAATCCGCCGCCACGACGCCGCCCAGATCGGAGACCTTCGAATGGCAGAACCGCGGCGTTGTGGAGCAAGAAATCCAGTGGGCGCAGGATGGCAGCGCGCTGCTCCTCAGCGCGGGCGGGGACTTGTTCCGGTTCCGATTCGGCGAGGACACTTGGTCGCAGCTCACGGCCACACCCGAAGTCGAGGCCGATCCCAAGCTCTCTCCGGACGGCCTGCGTGTCTCCTATCGCAGCGCGAACGACCTATACGTCTTCGATATCTCTTCCAAGCGAGTGACCAGGCTGACCCGCGATGGCTCCGCCACCCTGTGGAACGCCCGCCTCGATTGGGTCTACCCCGAGGAGCTCGACCTCCCCACTGCGCACTGGTGGTCGCCCGACTCCAAGCAGATTGCCTATCTGCAGTTCGACGTGAGCCGCGAGCCGCTGTATCCGCACGCCGACCTCCTGCCGCTGCGCCCCGTCTATGAACCGCAGCGCTATCCCAAGGCCGGTGATCCCAACGCCGATGTCCGCCTGGGCGTCGTCTCCGCCACTGGCGGCGACACCAAGTGGATGGACCTCGGCGAAACCCGCGATGCGCTGCTCGCCCGCGTGCGCTGGGTCCCGGATAGCGGCGGCCTCTTCGTCCAGCGCCTGAACCGCGTCCAGAACCGCCTCGACCTGCTGCACGCCAACGCTGCCACGGGCGCTAGCCGTCTGGTCCTTCGCGAAGAGGACCGCTATTGGGTCAACGTCGTGGACACTCTCGAGTTCCTCGGCAAAGGGGCGGAGTTCCTTTGGTCCAGCGAACGCGACGGATTCCGGCACCTCTACCGGTATTCCGTGGACGGACGCCAGTTAGCCCGGCTCACTGCGGGAGAGTGGGAGGTTAGCGAGCTCGCTGGCATCGACGAAGCTGCATCAGCGGTCTACTACGTTTCCACCGAAGGCAGCCCTTTGGAGCGCCACTTGTACCGCGTGAAACTCGACGGCAGCGGCCGCAGCCGCGTCACGCAAGCTCGCGGCACACACGCCATCTCCATGTCGCCCCGTTCGGAATACTATCTGGACACTTACTCCAGCCTTACATCGCCGCCCGCCCGGACGCTCTTCAAGGCCGACGGCTCCCAGTGGGCAACCTTCGTCGAAGCCGATCGCCGGCCGCTCGAGGAATACGACATTCGACCCACGGAGATCGTGGAAGTCCGCGCTGCCGACAACACCGTTCTCTACGCCCGCCTGATCCGCCCCGCCGGCTTCCGCACCGGGGTCAAGTACCCGGCCGTGGTGTTCGTCTACGGTGGCCCCCACGCGCAGCAGGTTCGTAACCGCTGGGCCGGCCTCACCATCGAGCAGGCGCTGGCGCACCGCGGTTTCGTCGATCTGGGAACTCGACAACCGGGGCTCCGGAGGCCGCGGCCACCTCTGGGAATCGGCGCTTTACCGCGGATTCGGCGCCAAGGAATTGGAGGATCAGCAAGCCGGGGTGCGCCGCTTGATCTCCATGGGCTTCGTCGATTCCAGCCGCATCGGGATGTACGGGTGGAGCTACGGCGGCTACATGACCCTCTATGCGTTGCTGAATGCGCCGGACTTGTTCCGCGCCGGTGTGGCCGGAGCGCCGGTCGTCGACTGGAGGAATTACGACACTATCTACACCGAGAGGTACTTGGGCCTGCCCTCGGAAAACGCGGATGCTTACCGCCGCAGTTCACCTGTCAACGACGCCAGGAACCTCAAAGCCAAGCTGCTGATCATCCACAACCTGGAGGACGACAACGTGCTCTTCCAGAACACCCTCCAGATGGCGGACGCCCTGGAGCGCGCCGGCAAACCCTTCGAGATGGTGATCTACCCCCAGAAAACCCACGGCGTCACAGGCCGGGCACGGGAGCACATGCTGGATTCGGTGGCCGCCTTCTTCGAGCGCCACCTGAAGACCGAGGCGCGCTGACCCTACCGCGTTTGCCCGCCGGCGTTGCCGCTGCTTCTGGAAACCGGAGCGCTCGACGCGCTGCTCGCGGTCGTTGAGGCGGGGCTGCTCGCCGCTATCGTCCCGGAGGTTCCCGCCGAAGTGGCCGTGTTCGTTGCGTAGGACGGAGACCCACCCCCACCGCCGATGAAAGCGGTCCTCGGCTGCTGGGGCACGTAATACAAGGCGCCCACGGTCTGCGGACTGTAGAAGCGATAGCCGTAGTAGCTGTTGTACATGCCACGGCAAGGCACGTACGTCATCATCCCGTAAAACGAGTTCATGCCCCAGAAACCGCTCCCCCCGCATTGTGCGTTGGAGAACATGCCGTATTGGGAGTTCCTGTAGCCGCCGGGCATCCCGACAGCGGTAGGGTTCGCCATCGCGAGGTAGCTCGCCCGGCGCCCGCTCCAGCGGTCCAGAGAATCGGTCTGCTCGGCGTCGAACTTGGCTAATGTCCATGTGCCGTCGAACGGCAGCATCTTCCCTTTCCCTACCGTGACCTGATGGCCGGCCGACGTCACCGAAACCTCGCCGTCGAACACCCGCAGTGCCGCCGGGTCGGTGTCCAGCCGGAAGACGCCGTGCTTCACCAGCGAAAGCACTACATCCTTCCAAGTCAGGGTTACCAACTCGTCCTTGCTCTCGGCCGCTATCTCCAGGACGACCGAGCCCGAAAGAACCTCGACGCTCGGGCGCGTCAGTGAACTCGAAGCCAGACGGATCGAACTGTTCTCGCCGATGCGCAGGAACGATCCGGGATTCAAAAGAACCTCGGCCCTTCCCTCCTTCGTGCTGAGCACGTCCTGCACTCGCACTTGGGGAAACCGGGTGGAGGTGACCTGGATGTCCTGGTCGTTCACGAGGACTTGTCCCTCGGTGTAGTTGATCATGCCGGACTGGGCGGAGATGACGGACTGCGCCAGCACGTTCGTCGCACCCAACCCTACCAGGACCAAGGCGCTTAAAATCACTGCGGATTTCATGGGAAACCCCCTTCCTCAATCTTGCTCTTACACCTGGATGCCTGTCAACAGCAAAGAGATACGCTATTCGAGATGCGTTCGTCTTCTTGATCGAGAATCGATAATGCAGAGTCCGTGCGCAGGATAGGCTTCAGCCTGTCCGAAACTCGCTACTGCGTTCCCTCGGCAGCGGAAGGATTGCCGTCCCCAGAGGCTGGGGGACTGCCCGTGGCAGGCGCTGGGGCGGCCGGACCGGTCCGACCGGGGCTCGATCCGGGCGCGCTGCCATTGCCCGCGCCGGACGTCGGGGACGCCGCCGCGTACAGACCCGAGAAGCTTCCACGCCGCATCAGCCCGCGGCCGCTCCTTCCCCCGCGTGCATTGACCCTCGCAAGGAGCACTGCCCGGCGCCCGCTCCACCGGTCGAAGGAGTCAACCTGCTGCGTGTCGAACTTCGCAGAAGTCCACGTGCCGGCCAGTGGCAGCCGCTTGCCCTTCCCGACCTTGATACTCCTGCCCTCGGACGCCACCCAGGCCTCCCCCTCGAATACCCGCAACGCAGCCGGATTCGTGTCCAGCCGGAACACGCCTCTCTTCGTCGCCGAAACGCTGACTCCCCCCCAGACCGCGGTCACCGAGGTTGCTTTCATGATCTCGCCAACTTCAACTATCACGGCGCCGGAGAGAACCTCGAAACGCGGTTCGGTCAGGGAGTTCGACAATAGGCGCACCGCACTTCGGTCGCGAATCCTCAGAAACGCCCCAGGATTCAGGAGGATCTCCCCTCTGCCCGAGGTACTCCGCAGCACGTCATCTGTCCGCATCTGAGCGAATCGGCCCGGAATGGGCCGAACGCCATGATCGTTGAGAAGCACCCGCCCCTCTGTGTAGCAGATCAGCCCGGCCTGGGCCGAGATCACAAGCTGCGCGGAGCACACCAGTCCGCCCGCCCCGAGCAATCCGGCCAAGCCGCAAACGGCAACCGCGATGTTTACACGGCGCGACATGCTCTGCGTCATTCATACTCCTTCCGGCGGGCGCTGTCAATACCAGGAGTTGCAGCACCTTAAGTCGGAATCACCCCCGGATACATTTCTCAGCTACACTGGCACCACGCATTTTACGTATAAAAGTTCAAGCCGTGATCGCTCAATTCAGAAATTCGGGTTAAGAGATCTTCTTGTCGGCCGTCTGCCCGCCGCGGCCCAACCGGAGTCTGTTTCCGGCCACTCCCGCACGACGCCGAGCTTCCTTTGGTAAAATCGAACAGAGGGGATCCTGGACGAATGCCTAAAGGTCGTGTAGCCATTGTTGCGGAGCGCTGCAAGGGATGCGGCTTCTGCGTGGAGTTCTGCCCTACCAAGGTCCTGGCTTTGTCGCCAGCATACAACGCAAAGGGTTACCACCCGCCCGAAGTTGTATCTGTGGAGAAATGCAGCGGCTGTGACCTTTGCGGCATGTACTGCCCCGATTTCGCCATCTACGGCTGGAAAACCACTGATGAAAAAGCCCACGAAACTGTTGCTTCCCGCTGATTCGGCTGGAGTTTTAACCGGAACTCATTTTCTTGACGGAGACCACGCCTGCTGTGAGGGCGCCTTGGCCGCCGGCTCGCGGTTTGCGGCCGGCTATCCGATCACGCCTTCCACCGAGGTGGTCGAGCGCTTCGCCGCCCGTATCCCCAAGGTCGGCGGAACGTTCATCCAGATGGAAGATGAACTGGCGGCTTCCATCACTCTTATTGGAGCAGTCTGGGGAGGCGCCAAGGCCTTCACCGTCACCTCCGGGCCGGGCTTCTCCCTGATGATGGAGCACATCGGATACGCCGTGATGACCGAAACCCCCTGCGTCTTCGTGGATGTGCAACGTGGCGGGCCCTCCACCGGCTTGCCCACTCTGCCCGCCCAGGGTGACATGATGCAGGCTCGCTGGGGCTCTCACGGCGACTACGAGATGATCGCTCTGTGCCCCAACTCCCCCCAGGAGTGCTTCGACCTCACCATTCGGGCCTTCAACCTCTCCGAGCAATTCCGTACTCCGGTCATGTTCATGATGGATGAGTGCGTCGGGCACATGACCGAGAAGGTCGTGATTCCCAAGGCGGATCAGATCGGCATCTACCCCCGCCGCATGACCTCGCGCGCGCCCGCGGACTACCTGCCCTTCGAGCCCGGCGAGGATCTGGTTCCGGACATGGCGCCAACCGGCGAAGGCTACCGGTTCCACATGACGGGCCTGACCCATGATGACCGCGGCTACCCGGTCCTGAACCCCGAGATGCAGGACCACCTCGTCCACAGATTGATGAATAAGATCCGCATCGCCGAGGACGAGATCGCCAGCTACGAGGAGGAAGACACCGCGGATGCCGATGTGGTGGTTGTCTCCTACGGGATCACGTCCCGCGTGGCCCAGCGGGCCATCGGTTTGGCTCGGGCGAAGGGCCTTCGAGTGGGCAAGCTCCGCCTGATCACGGTCTGGCCTTTCCCCGCCTCGAAGATCCGACAGCTCGCCGCGCACATTAAGGCATTCGTGGTTCCGGAACTGAACATGGGACAGATGGTCCACGAGGTGGAACGCGCGGCGGGTGGCGCGGCGAAGACCATCAGCGTGCCCCACGCGGGTGGCACGGTTCACCGTCCGGAAGTGATTCTGAAAGCGATCGAGGAGGCAGCTCGATGACCGAGCCCGCAGTGCTTACGCAGATAGCCGAAAACCCGGTAGAGTCCTTTTTGCGCATGGACCGCATGCCGCACATCTGGTGTCCCGGCTGCGGCATCGGCACCACCGTGAACTGTTTCGCGCGTTCGCTTCTGGAGTGCGGGCTCCCGCTGGACCGCGTGGCCTTGGTCAGCGGCATCGGCTGCTCCGGGCGCGTGGCCGGCTATGTCCGTCTGGATTCGTTCCATACCACGCACGGCCGCGCCATCCCGTTCGCCACCGGCTTGAAGCTGGCTAATCCGTCCTTAAACGTGGTGGTTTATTCCGGCGACGGCGACCTGTCCGCCATCGGCGGCAACCACCTGATTCACGCGGCCCGCCGCAACATCGATATCAAGGTCATCTGCGTCAACAACTTCATCTACGCCATGACCGGCGGCCAGAGCGGGCCCACCACCCCCTCGACCGCCACTACGTCCACTTCTCCCTACGGGGCGTTCGAACCCTCCTTTAACCTGCCGCAACTCGCGGACGCCGCGGGCGCCGTTTATGTCGCGCGGTGGACCACCTTCCATGTTCGCCAGTTGACGCGCTCCATGAACGAGATCTTTGCCAAGAAGGGCTTCTGCTTCATTGAAGTGCTCTCACCCTGCCCCACGCTCTATGAGCGCCGCAACAAACTGGGCGAAGGCTTGGACACCATGAAGTACTACAAAGAGAAGAGCAAAATCCGCAATGGTGCGCCGACCAGCGAGGTGGGCGTCGGCATGCGAGGCGAAATCATCGTCGGCAAATTCGTGGACCGCGAGCGGCCCGATTACTCCAGCCTGCTCCGCAACCAGATGACTGCCCAACTGGGCGATTCCTACGTGGAGGCCTCGGCCTGCTCATGCGATTAACCGAGATTCGAATTGCCGGCTTCGGCGGCCAGGGTGTGATTCTCGCCGCCACCATCATCGGAAAGGCCGCCTCCATATTCCAGGGCGAGCACGCCACCATGACCCAGAATTTCGGGCCGGAATCGCGCGGCGGGGCTTGCAGCGCGCAGCTCATCCTTTCCGATGAACCGATCCTCTACCCCTACGTCGCTCGTCCCGACATTCTGGTCGCCATGTCCCACGAGGCCTATAGCCGCTTCATTCCGGAGTTGAAGGAAGACGGCCTGCTGCTCGTCGAGCAAGATCTCGTGCAGGTTGCCGATCTCCCCTCGGGAGTGCGCGTTCACGCTGTGCCGGCCACTCGTCTGGCCGAGGAACTGGGCCGTAAGATGGTCCTCAACATGGTGATGGTGGGCTTCTTCGCGGCGGTCACCCAATTGCTCGATCCCCAAGCCCTGCGGCGCGCGGTCGAGGATTCGGTGCCACCGGCTTTCCGCGACCTCAACCGGCGCGCCTTCGACAAGGGCTTCGAGTTCGCCGTCCCCGAACTGACGCGAGGGTAAGCCCCGGCAGGGGCGCCAGAGAGTAGCCCATCGCGCGAGCGATGGGGGCGTCGGCCCCGAATCACCAGCCCCGAAAGGGGCGTAAGCGACGGACTGACGACACCTATACTTCAATGCCGCACGCCTTCCCCCAGTTTCCGCTTAAGCCCATCCCAAGAAATTTTACGCAGGTAACGGAATCCTCCGTTCTCCTCGCGCATTGAATAAGAAGAGCGTAACGGATGTAACCGCCGCCGCTGGGATCGGAGGAGTGCGAAGCCATGCCCTTTCTGGCCACCTTGCTCGTTGCATTCCAGATCATGCAGTCACCGAGCATGCCCATCTTCGAGGAGTCGTACACCGACCCGCCTCCCGCGGGATCATTGACCTACAACGCGGCGGTACGGTTTCTGGAACAGGCCACCTTCGGCCCAACCCCGAAAGGCATCTTGCATCTACTCGACTCCGGCTTAGACCGGTGGCTCCAGGAGCAATTCGACGCCGGACCGTCGCCGATCCCGGACGCCCCCGACGGCGTCACGAACCTCTCCACCGTCCAGCAGAACTTCTTCGACAACGCGATCAACAGGGACGACCAGTTGCGGCAACGCGTGGCCTTCGCTCTCGGCCAAATCTGGGTGATTTCCGGCGTGAAGATCAACCGGCCGGAGGCGTTCATCCCCTATCTGCGGCTGCTTCAGAAAGACGCCTTCGGCAACTACTACGAGCTGATGTACGACGTCACCCTCAGCCCTGCGATGGGCCGCTATCTGGACATGGTGAACAACGACAAGCCGAATCCGGTTTTGGGCCGGGCCGCCAACGAGAACTACGCGCGCGAACTGCTCCAGTTGTTCACCACCGGCCTTGAGAAGTTGAACGACGACGGCTCAGTGGTGCGCGACGAGAACGGGCAACCCGTCCCGGCGTACGACCAGGAGGTGATCGAGGAACTGGCTCGTGCGTTCACCGGCTGGACCTACCCGCCGGCGCCTGGGCAGGTATCGCGCGTGCACAACCCCGCGTACTGGGAAGGCCCGATGGTCGCCTTCAACAGCAACCACGATACCGGTGTGAAGGTGCTGCTCGATGGCCGAACGCTTCCTGCGGGCCGGGCCGCCGAGGACGATCTGCGCGACTCCCTGCGCAACATCTTCGAGCACCCCAACGTAGGTCCCTTCATCGGCAAGCAGTTGATCCAGCACCTTGTGACCAGCAACCCCAGCGGGGAGTACGTGCGCCGCGTGACCGCCGCTTTCAACGACAACGGAGGGGGCGTGCGAGGCGACATGCGGGCCGTGATCCGCGCCGTTCTGCTGGACCCCGAGGCCCGCCAATTCGACAACCACACGCTGCCTGAAGAACACAGCTATGGCCACCTGCGGGAGCCGGTGTTATTCATCACGAACCTGCTCCGGTCCCTCAGCGCCACCGTAACCGATCAGAACAACCTGGCTAACTTTACCAGATCGCTTGGTCAGACCCTCTACTATCCACCGACCGTGTTTAACTATTTCGCGCCGGGTTACGAGGTTCCCGGCACGGAGACACTGGGCCCCGAATTCCAGATCCTGTCCCCCGCCAACGCCATGGCGCGGGTGAACTTTTTGAACCGGCTGTTTTTCGGCACCCTCGGCGGAGGGACTACTCTGGATCTGACACCGTTCCTATCGGCCGCCTCAAATCCAGCGCAACTGGTCGGCCTGGTAAACACCACCCTGTTGCACGGCTCCATGACGGAACCGCTGCGCGCCAGTATTCTCCAGGCGGTCTCCGCCGCAAGCGACAACCCAACGCGGGCCCGTACGGCCCTCTACCTGGCCGCCGCCTCGGGCCAGTATGAAGTGGAGCAATAGGATGAAGATCACCCGCCGCAATCTGCTTCGCCTGGGCCTTTCCGCCGGCGCGCTGGGCTTCGCGAGCCGCTTTAGCCGTTTCGGGATGCTCAACGCCATGGCGCAGGATCCGGCCGACTACAAGGCGCTGGTCTGCCTCTTCCTGTTCGGCGGCAACGACAGCAACAACACCTTGGTGCCGCTCAGCACCTCTGAATACGACGCCTACCGGAACATTCGCAAGAACCTGGCGCTGGCCTCCGCCAGCCTGCTCCCGGTGGTGGCTCGCAGCGGGGCGCCCTACGGCTTTCATCCCCGGCTCCCCGGCATGCAGAAGCTGTTCAGCGACGGGAGCCTCGCCGTGGTCTCAAACGTCGGCACCCTGGTGAAGCCCGTAACGCGCAGCGACTACCTGTCCCGCACCGCCGCCTTGCCCAGCAATCTGTTCTCCCACCTCGACCAGCAGACCGAGTGGCAAACGGCTTCACCGCTGGCCGCTTCGGCGACCGGCTGGGCCGGGCGAGTGGCGGATCTCGTGGCGCCCATGAACGGCGCGGCCACATTCCCAACTTTCGTTTCCGTTAGCGGAAGCGCCCTCCTGGGAGAGGGCAGTAAGACGCATCCCGGCTCCGTGGTTCCGGGCCAGACGCTGGGGCTAAACGGCTATAACACCAGCCGTGCCTCGCAAGCGCGCCTCCACGCGCTGCAAGAGATCCTGACCTTCGACACCGGCATGACTCTGGTGCATGCCGCCAACGGCACCTTGCAGCAGGGCATGCACGACGACGAGGAACTGCGTAAGGCGCTCACCGGCGCGACTCCCCTGACGACCACCTTCCCCGCCACCGGCATCGGCCAGCAGCTTCTCCAAGTGGCTAGGATGATTCAGGTCCGGGAGCAGTTGGGGATGAGCCGGCAGATCTTCTTCGCATCGCTCGGTGGCTTCGACACGCATACCGGCCAGCTCAACGACCAGGACAGCCTGTACAACCAGATCAGCCCGGCGATTGTCTCGTTCAACGACGCAATGCTCGAGTTGGGAATGGCGCAGAAGGTGACCTTGTTCACGGAATCGGACTTCAGCCGCACGTTCCAGCCCAACAGCAACGGCGGCACCGACCACGCCTGGGGTGCGCATCACTTTGTGCTCGGCGCGGCGGTGCGCGGCGGCGACCTCTACGGACGGTTCCCGGTGCTCGCTCTGGGCGGCCCCGACGACGCCGGCGCGGAAGGCCGCTGGATTCCGTCTGTTTCGGTGGATCAATACGCAGCCACGCTGGCCACCTGGTTCGGCGTCGGCGTAGACGACCTCAACACGGTCTTCCCGAACCTCTCCAACTTCCCCGACTGGAACGTCGGGTTCATGGCCTGACGCCTGGGGAGCGAGACGGCCTACGGGATTCGCTCGACTGTCACAGCCTGTGTTGACGCCGTGAGCTTGCCTTCACTGGCGTCTTCGATGACGAAGCGCAGACGGTAGGTCCCTAGCGGCGCCACCATCTGGATTCTCACGTTGAGCCCCTCATTGGCCAGCCGCGCCAAGGTGGTTCCCTTCAGAGCCAAGTCCACGACGCCTTCGCGTCCGGCGACAAAGGCGCCCTGATCATCGACCAACGCCGCGATGAAAGTCAGGCGCTTGGGGCCGCTGCCGGAGTCCTTGAGGCGAGGCATCTGCTTCAGGTCGAAGTGCACCACGCCGATCAGACCGGGTTTGTCGCCCTCCACCAAGCCTGGCCGCGCTGTCAAATTGGCGGGAACTTCGCTCATCACGGTACCGGCCAGGACTTCCCGGTCGAGTCGCCGCTCCGGCGCCGCTGCCGCTGGCGCATCCATCACCGCGAAGTACCCCGGCCTCGCCTGCACCGAGCGGCCCTCGCCACTAGTTAGGCGCACGCCGATTCTGTGGAACTTCCCGTCCGGGACGGCGTCCGGCGAAAAGGCCAGAAGGTAGGTGACCTCCGGCAGCATGGCCAGTTCCCGGAAGCCGCGGTCCAGATCGTTGTTGTTGTTGAAGAACAGCCCGCCGGTGCTTTTCGCGAGGTAGACGAGGGCGTCGTTGGCCTGGTCCTTCGCCTGCGTACCGAGGATCTGCATCCGGCTCACCGATTGCGAATTGCCGCCCGGAGGCACGTCGATCGCATCGGCCGTAAAGAGGCCCTTGGCGTCGAGCGAGTTGACCATGACCTCGCCGCGGAGAGCGCGCGTGATAATGTCCTCCTGCTCACCCTCCAACGATCCCGAGAGAAATCCCCCCGATGCCAGCAGCAGCAAGCGGCTCCCCGGCTGCTTGCCCATGTAGTCCACGATGTTCCTGATTGTGCCGAGCGCGGCCTGCGACGTCGTTCGCACCTGTAGCCAAATGAAGCCGGCCTGACTAGTGACCGTGAAGACGTTGGGATCTGACCTGCTCAGCTTGCCCAGAGCGGTATTCACACTTCCAAATCCACCACCAAGACCCCCTTTGCATCGCATGAACTCGTTCACCTTCACCTCGAGCGACTCGGAGTCCCGCTTCTCGGCAATCAGGTACGCGTCGTACGGGGTCATGCGGGGGCAGTCACCGCCGTTGATCATCTTCTGCCCGACCTTCAATCCCTCGATGGCACTGACGAGCGTGGCAACCTCCGCTGTGAACGGAATGATCTGAGCAGAGCTTGTCGTGAAAATCGCCACCTGGTCGCCGGCCGCCAAACCTTCTCTTACGAAACGCTTCGCCGCCACCTGCGAATTCCCGAGTTCGGCGAGGTTCGAGTTCAGGTCGTCGAAGAGCAGCCCGACGAACCGCGGACGAACTGGCGCCACTGACTGTCCTGCGCGCTCCGGCGCTTGGCTCTGCTCGCCGCTGGACCCGGGCGGCGTGAAGGTATGAATCGTGAAGGCCCTGATTTCGCGATTCTTCCCCTCATCCTGGATCTCGAAGTCGCGCTTCTGAAGACCGCCCACCGCGCGGCCGCGCTTGTCGCGCACCACCACGCCGACATCCACCAGCCGCGCCTCCGTCCTGAACCGGTACTGCGAAGGGGGCACGTATGGGCTGGTGCGCGCGCTAACCTCACTGGGATCGATCCTGTCCTGGGCCAACAGAGATGCCAGCGAAAAGAGAACCGTGAGCGCGGTGGCGTGAGCAGTCAAGGCGCGGCTCAATCTCGGCCTCATGTCGCCGCCCGCCCCCCTTTCTGCCTGATAGAGTCCCCGCTAACTCCTTCTCATTCTAGCCCCGGAACCCTGCCGACATGCCTTGGGTGCAATTTGCGGCGCGGCCGGCACCGGTAAGCGCTCCGACTGTTGCATCCCCGTGCCGAACGCGGGGGGAAGATCCTACCAGAAGAACCAGCTCCAAAAGTCGCAGAACGCCATCCAGTCCCATCCGTCCGTGGTTGGCCGAATCGGTTCAGGTGTCATGGATTATCTCCTTAGCTGAACCATCGGCGAAGAAAAGGCAAAACTCTAGGGTGAATCGTGGAAGGCAGGATCGATTCTGAGGAGCGCGGCGGGATATCCGTAGCGAACGGCGTCGGCGAGATGGCGTTTCGCCGCCTCCTGGCGGCCTTCGAGGCGGGCGACCACCGCACGCGCGCAGGCCACCTGCGGGTTGTTGGCGTTCGCAGCCACCGCGTCGAGGGCCGACCGTGCGGACTTCAGGTCGCCGATCCCCGCAAAGCAGAGCGCGCGATCGGACTGTTCGTCCATGGAGAGCGGCCTGGATTGTGCCAATTGGTCCAGCAGGGAGAGGGCGCGCGTATAGGCCTCGCGAGCCGCTTCGCTGCGATGTAATTGTCGCAGAACGTCCGCCAGCGCCAGAAAGTATCGCTCCGAATTCGGACGCATGCGGATGGCCGACTCGAAGAACGGGATCGAGGTCGCATAATCCCGCGAAAAGTAAGACGCGACGCCCAGGTTGTAATAGCCTTCCGGAGAAGGCGCCCGTTGCAGCGCGGCTTCGAAGTTATGACGCGCTCCGGCAAGGTCGCCTGCGTTCAGCAACGCGACACCCAAACTGGCATACCCCGTCGGCGAATCCGGTCGAAGTTGGACCACACGGACGAACTCCATGCGGGCCTCTTCCAATTGGCCGAGGCCGAGGTACGCGTATCCCAAATCGTTGTGCGTCCGCCAGGACTCCGGGCTGAGAAGCGCCGCCGCGCGGTAATACGGCAATGCCTGCCGCGGCCCGCGAGTTGCCTCTAAGGCCCGGCCGAGCAGCAGATTGGCGTCTTTGGAGGAAGCCAGCAGCTCCGGGTTGTTCTGGAGGGTAGCGATGACGTTTTCGAAAGCGCCGCCGTTGAAGTCGATGGTGGCCCGCAATAACTCGCGCTCTTGCGGGCTCAACCGCGTGAGGGCGGGGCTGGCGAAGGCCATGCGTGCCTTGCTCAGCCACTGCCGGTCGTGGCCGGCCTCGTACAACTGAATCAGGGCCTCGAGGCGCGCGCGAACCGCTGGTAGGTGATTCGGGTCGATTGCGACAGCCTGGTCCAGGTTCTCGAGGGCCATTCGCAATTCCCGATCGCCGCCGTGGGTCGCCAGGAGGCTGATCGCTTTGGCGTACCTCTGTTCCACCCGCGCGGTCCGGGCCGCGGTATCGGGGCGAAGTGCCAGATAACCCCAGATCGCTGCAAGCACGAGTACCAGCGCCAGGCCGGCCGCCAACCTCTTCCTGAATCGAGTCAATCCACCTCCCGGCGCAGGCTGGTGGGAACTGACGATGGGAACCGCGACATCCGCCAGTTGCAGATCCTGCAAGACGGCGTCGGCGTTGGAGTATCGTTCCGTGCGGTCGAGGAGCAGGCAGCGCCGGATGACCAGGTCCAGAGCCGCCAGTTTGCGCAGTTCGCCGGCCCGAACCTCTTTGCCGGTTTGGGACGCCAGCCACCGCGGGCGCAGCGCCGCCAGCGATTCCAAAGCGGTGGTGCCCGTGAGCATTTCGAGCAGCACCACCCCCAACGCGTGGAGGTCGGAACGGGCATCCGCGGGAAGCCCCGCCAACTGCTCCGGCGCCATGTAGCGCGGGGTACCACCGCACTCGCCAGCTCCGCTGAGGCTGAAATCCTGGGGCAAGCGGGATCGAGCCAAACCGAAATCGCTGAGCAGCATGGCGCCGTCGGTGCGAATGAGGAGATTGCCGGGCTTGAGATCCCGATGGATGATGTTGGCTGCGTGTATGGCGCGCAGAGCCAGACAAATCTGAACGGCGAAGGCGCAGGTCTGCGAAGGCGGAAGACAGTGTACCCGGCGCAGCAGATCGGCCAGGCTTTCGCCTTCCACCCAATCCATGGCGATCAGGGGCTGGCCGTCTACCTCGCCGATGTCATGAACGCGGACCACGTGTTCGTCGCTGACCCGGGATGCCAGCACGAGTTCCCGTTTAAGCCGCAGCAGGTTGCGCAGGTCGGGGACCAACTCGGGGCGCAGCAACTTAACCGCGACCGTGCGATTTAACTCGCGATCCAGCGCGCGATAGACCGTCCCCATGCCCCCAGTGCCGATTTGTTCCCGCAGTTCGTATCTCTGGTCACGGCGCGCTTTTCGGGAGCGCGTGGACACCGATCGCGACTGGCCGGGGGAAGGCATGCGGGTTGTCCTATATAAAGAGTGGGGAGCGCGGCAAAGATTCTCGGGTTTACTCCACCCGGAGGCCCCGGTCGCGGAAGTCCGGCTGGCGGCCGCGAAGGTAGTCCCAGATCACACCATAGCCCTGGGTATACACTCCCGCGGAAGCGTTGCTCACGATGGGATTGTCCTTCCAATCCCAGAGTGGCCGCTCGGGCCTCTCCGAGGGGGCGTAGCAGAACACTCCGACCAACTGCACAGCCAGGCTGACGACTGCCGCTCCCGTGAAGGCGGCCCTGGCCAGTCGGGACCGCTTCAGCAAGGGCAGCCATGGAATCATCAGCAGTACGGCCGCGGGAACCGCGTCGGTCATATACCGCGGCCCATAGCAGGTGCCGCCCCACCAAACCGAGTAGTTCGAGTAGAGAACCACCAGCGAGCAGAAGAAGCACGCGGAGATCGCGAAGATGGCCCGTGACGGAATCGCCGTGGGCCGGAGGCAGAGGAAGACCCCCGCGAGCGCGAAGAGCACCACCGGCGAGTAGACGAAAAGGCCGTGGGAAGGGCTGAAGCTCACCCCCGCGAGGCCGGCCAGAAAATCGCTGCCGAACGATTCGTCCGCATACCCTCCGGTGAGCGTCCCGAAAACCCGCAGGTTGTAGAACGCCAGCCCGCATCCCATCAGCAGGCCGAATCCGCCGAAGGACGCCAGAATCGTTCGCCGGTCGCGGGCCAACAACAAGAGCACTACGCCGGCGATGCCGAAGAACAGCACGTTCGTGGGCCGGACCCCAAAGCCGATCGCCGCGAAAAGTCCCGCCAGCGCGCACGCCCGCCGGTTGCCACTCGTGAGAAAGCTGTGCATGGAAAGCAGGCTGAGGATGATCGTAAGCTGGGCCATGCCGTGCTGCCACAGCGCCTGGCTGGATGTGATCCACGTATTGGTCGCGAAACCGAATACGAGCACCAGGCACAGGGCGTACTTCGGTTCCGTAAGCCGGCGAAGCAGCACCCACAAAGCGGCCACCGATGCCGCCGCAATCGCCGAGGCCCAGATCTTCTCGAGCACTCTCGCCAGCACGATCAGTCGCGCCAGCGGCCAATCTCCGATGCCCGGCACAAGCCGGAGCGGCAAATAGGCGGGAGAGAGCAGCAGGGGAACCACGATGGGGTAACGAGAATACCAATGCCCGTTCCTCTCGCGAAGGAAGTACGCTTTGCCGTCATACAGGCTCGATAGCTCGCTGGCATAGCGGTCAAAAGCCAGCGTGCCGTCGAGCACCACCAGGAACGGAAGCAACGCGGCGGGCGCCGTGTCCCCGGACGTGATGGGGCGGCAGTTCAGGTTGTAGACCGTCCAGGCCGCCAGGAACAGCACCAGCACTGAGCGGGCCCTCGGCAATGGCCACGATCGCACCGGAATCATCATACACGAAACTACTGGAGGTCGAAAATCAAAATGCTCCGTCCGGCGCGCATAGTCGGGGTGAGGTTCTTGAGCCAGACGTAGGGATCCGGCTTGCCCGACGCCTGAATCTTCGCCCCCACATAGTAGAGCCTTCGCAGGCTCACCACCAGCCAGCCATGGACCCGCATACCGTCGGGAAGATCCCGATAGACGACGTCGGTCTCGCGCGATGGCTCATCCGTCCCCTCATAGGCGATCCACGCTTCGCGCACGCCCCTCGCTTGGAGCATCAGGGTAGCACGGTGCAAGTCCTGACCCCAGTCCAGATCGGAATCGGCTACGATCCGCTCCGGCTTCCCCATTGCCAGCAGGTTGAAATCGGCAAGGTAGTCCGGATGTGCCGCCACGCTCGCCCCCACCATCCAGACGCACAGCGCGGCGATCATCCACGTGCGCTTCCACAGGCGCACCACGGCCAGGCCCGCCAGCACTGAAATCAACAGGTATACCGGGAGCACGTGCCGCACGCCGATGTTCATATGGGAGGTCATACTCACAAGGACAATGCCCGCGGCCGCCACCAGGCATTCGACGGCCGGGTGGTTGCGTTCCCGAACCGCCACCACCGCGCCGACGATCGCCAGAACCGCCAAGGCAAGGGGCGTCTTAATGGCAAGCACCACCGGGAAGAAATACCACCACCCCTGCTGGCTCACCTGACCGAACAAGTAGGCGGGGTGTCCGTCCCAATTATGCTGGTAAACCTCGCCGATGCCCTTCAGCATTCCCGAGAGCGGCAGAGGCAACTCCAGGAACCAGTACGCAACATTGTGCATCCAGCCGGCGCCGCCGATCAATTGGTCCAGCAGGAGGAACCGCCGCCCCGGCGGCGTCCGGACGGGCGTCAGGTCGAAACGGTACACCGGCCAGCACACGAAGAAAAACGCCACCGCCGCACACGCCATCGCCGTCAGCAGGCCGAGCCGCGGGCCCACCTTCAGATCCTTCCGCCCCCAGCGCCATGCCAGCACCGGCACGAGCATTGCGCAGAGAAACGGTACGCTCGAGAACTTCGATACCATCGCCAGCCCCGTCGCCATACCTGCGAGCGCCGCACGCTTGGGATCGTCAGGGCGGTCCAGCCACTGCTGCCAGCCCCAGAACGCCAGCGCCAGACAGGCCGACAAGGCCATATCCGTGGTGGCCACGCCGGCATGGCCAAGCAGCACGGGAATCAGCGTGAACAGCCCCACCGACACCGCCGCCACGACGGTTCCCCCGCACCTGCGGGCCAGCAGCCAGACACTGCCGCAGCCGAGGAAAAAGAACAAGATGTTCCCCGCGCGCGCCCTAGTTAGAAATCCGAAGTAATCCGGCGCCTCGTGGAGCATCACACGCTCTTCACCGGGTTCGGGGCCCAGGTCGTGGAACTTCGCTCCGCTCCAGTAAGGGCCCAAGGCGGCCACAATCCGCGCCAGCGGCGGATGCTGCGTCTCGTACGTGTAGCGGCCCGCGCTGAGCCACTCCATCCCGCAGGTTATGTGAAACACCTCGTCGCTGGTTTCGTTGAAGACCCGCCAAGTGGAGCCAATTCGCACGGCGGCAATCAGGCTCGCCAGCACGGCGAGGAGGATGGCCGTACGATGGTGCGCGCGGAGCATTTTTGAGAATACCACCGAGACTACTTGAGGTCGAAAATCAAGATGCTCCGTCCGGCGCGCATGGTGGGAGGGAGATTTTTGAGCCAGACGTAAGGATCCGGCTTGCCCGACGCCTGAATCTTCGCCCCCTCAAAGTAGAGCCTTCGCAGACTCACCACTAGCCAGCCTTTGACCGGCACGCTGGCGGGGTACTCGCGATAGACGATGCCTGTCTCGCGCGCGGGCTTAGCCTTCCCATCGTAAGCGATCCAAGCTTCGCGCACGCCTCGTGCCTGGAGCATCCGGGTGGCCCGGTGCAAGTCCTGCCCCCAGTCCAGGTCGGAATCGATCACGATCCGTTCCGGCTTCCCCATCGCCAAAAGGTTGAAATCGGCAAGGTAGTCCGGATGAGCCATGACGCTGCCAGCGGCCAACCACACGCACAGCGCGGCGATGATCATCGTGCGGCGCTTCCAGAGACGCACGACGGCCAGGCCTGCCAACACCGAAATCAGCAGGTACACCGGAAGCACGTGCCGCACGCCGATATTCACATTGGAGGCCATGCTGACCAGGACGATGGCGGCGGCCGCCATCAGGCATTCCACGGCGGGGCGGTTGCGTTCCCGGAACGCCACCACCGCGCCGATAATCGCCAAAATCGCCAGCGCAATCGGTGTCTTGATTGCCAGCACAACAGGGAAGAAGTACCACCATCCCTGCTTGCTCAAGTGGCCAAGCAGATACGCGGGGTGTCCGTCCCAGTTATGTTGATACACCTCCCCGATGCCTCTGATCATGGCGGCCAGCGGCAGGTGCAGGTCCAGAAACCAGTACGAAACATTATGCATCCAGCCAGTGCCGCCAATCAATTGGTCCAGCAGGAGGAACGGCCGCCCCGGCGGAAACCGGGCGGGCGTCAGGTCGAAGCGGTACACCGGCCAGCACACGAAGAAAAACGCCACCACGGCGCACGCCGTCGCCTTCAACAAGCCGAGCCGCGGGCCCACCTTCAGATCCTTCCGCCACCAGCGCCATAGCAGCACCGGCACGAGCATCGCGGGAAGAAACAGCACGCTCGAGAACTTCGACACCATCGCCAGGCCGGTCCCCAAGCCCGCGAGTGCCGCGCGCTTTGGATCCCCAGGGCGGTCCAGCCACTGCTGCCAGCCCCAGAACGCCAGCGCGAGACAGGCCGACAAAGCCATATCCGTGGTGGCCACGCCGGCGTGGCCGAGCACGACGGGAATCAGCGTGAACAGCCCCACCGACACCGCCGCCACGATGGTTCCCCCGCACCTTCGGGCCAGCAGCCAGACACTGCCGCAGCCGAGGAAGAAGAACAAGAGGTTCCCCGCGCGCGCCCGGGTGAGAAGTCCATAGTAATCCGGCGCCTCGTTGAGCGTCACACGCTCTTCGTCGACTCCGGAGGGCATGTTGTGAAACTTCGCTCCGCTCCAGTAAGGGCCCAGAGCGGCCACGATCCGCGCCAGCGGCGGGTGCTGCGTCTCGTAAGTGTAGCGACCCGCGCTGAGCCACTGCATCCCGCAGGCGATGTGATACGCCTCGTCGGTGGTTTCGTTGAAGATGCGCCAGGTGGAGCCAATTCGCACGGCGGCAATCAGACTCGCCAGCACAGCGAGAACGATGGCGGTCCGATGTTGCGCGCGGAGCATTTTTGAGAATACCATGCAGCTTCGCTATACTCCCTTCTTGAACAGGTCCCAGCGCATTCGAGTTACTGTCGCCGGCTGCCTGCTGGTTGGCGCGCTTCTCAGGCTGCTGGCCATCCAGCACACGCCGCCCGGCTTGTGGATCGACGAAGCTTTCAACGGCACCGACGCCCTGCGCGCGCTGGCGACCGGGCGGTTCGAGGTGTTCTATCCCGCCAACAACGGCCGCGAGGGCCTGTTCATAAACTTGCAGGCGTTTTCGATCTTCCTGTTCCGGGATGTTCTGCACTGGTCCCAGTGGCCCGAGCCGTGGATGTTGCGTGGGGTGTCCGCGGTGCTGGGCACCCTCACTCTGGCCGCCTTCTATCCTCTGGCCCGCCGCCTGTTGAGCGCGCGCGAATCGATGCTGGCGTTGTTCTTTCTGGCCACGGGGTTCTGGCACGTGGCTTTCTCCCGCGTCGGGTTTCGCGCGATTGCCGCTCCGCTCTTCCTCTGCCTGGGCTTCTATTTCCTGCTGGCGTTCGCCGCCGAGTTGCACGGACGCTTCGGAAAAGCCCTGCTCTTCTCCGCGCTGGCCGGAGCTGCCTGCGGCGCCGGACTGCACACCTACATCGCATTTCGGCCGGTGCCCGCGCTCGCCGCGATCGTTCTGCTGGCCGCCGTCCGCCGCGAGCGGTTCGCGCGCATCGCCTGGGTGACGGCGGCTTTCGCGGCCGGGTTTCTGGTGCTTGCCTATCCGCTCCTGGCTTACTTCGTCTCGCATCCGGGCGCCTTTCTGAAGCGCGGGGACAGTATCGCCGTTTGGAGTGAGGCGTCTCCGATCAAGGGGTTCCTCTGGGCTTGTGCCGCAACCGCCCAGATGTTCTTCCTCGAGGGGGACGCGAACTGGCGCCACAACGCGTATAAGGCCCCGCAGTTTTCCTTCCTCCTGGCGCCGTGTGTCCTCGCGGGCCTGATCCGCTTGGCCCTGGACCTGTTCAGCCGCGGTTTCCGCCGGCGCCGGGCGGCCCTGATCTTCGGGCTGCTGCTGGCAACCGGACTGGCGCCGATCCTGGCAGTCGAGGGCGCCCCGCACGCGTTGCGGGCACTCCAGATGGTGGTGCCGTTGACGATTGCAGCCGGCCTTGGGGGCGTCTGGATCTACCGCGCCCTGCTCGGAAGCCTTGGCGCTCGCCGGGCTTGGGGCCTGGCCGTGGTTCTGCTCGCGCTTTCTGGCGGCGTCGAGACCTATAAGTACTTCTTTCGTTATGCGCGTGCGCCAAGACTGACCGGCTTCTTCTCCGTCCCCGCCGTGGAGGCGGGCTACAAGCTGCGGACGCTTGCGCCGGAGACGACCAAGATCGTGGTCGTTCGTGGTGACCCCTTGGCCGAAGCGCGCCCCATGATGTTCGTGGCCGACGCCTGGGACAAAGCCCGGCTCGACCGCATCCACGTGCAATTCACGAAAGACAAGGCGGCCGCCGAACGCGTCCCGGGGGCCATCGTGCTCGACACCACCTGGGCCAACTCCGACCCGGAGTGAGGGCAATCCCTGTCGGTTCATTCACTTGGCTTCGTTTTGGCTTTCTATTTGTAGCCACTAAATATAGTAGATTTCTCTTGCATTCCATTGCATAATCGTTTATCATTAGCCATGCCGTCCAGAACAGGCAAGGTTCATGTGGCCACCACATCCCGTACCTACAAAGGCAAGCTCTACCAGTCCCACCTCCTCCGCCGCACCTTCCGCGTCGGCTCCCAGGTCAAGCACGAAACCCTCGGCAACATCTCCCACCTGCCGCCCGACCTCATCGATCTCATCCGCCGCTCCCTCGGCGGCGAGAAGTTCCTGCCCGCCTCGCAAGCTTTCCTGGTCGAGCGCAATCTCCCCCACGGCCACGTCCAGGCCGTGCTCGGGTCCATGTATCGGTTGGGCCTGGACACGCTGCTCGCCTCCAAGCCCTCGCCCCAGCGCGACCTCGTCATGGCCATGATCGCGAACGCCTCGTGTATCCGTGCTCCAAGCTCGCCACCACGCGGCTCTGGCACACCACCACTCTGGCCGAAGAACTGCATGTGGCCGAGGCCACCGAGAACGACTTGTACCAAGCCCTGGACTGGCTCCTCGCCCGTCAGGCCCACATCGAAAAGAAGCTCGCCCAGCGCCACCTCCACGACGGCTCCCTGGTGCTCTATGACGTCAGCAGCAGTTACTACGAAGGCCACACCTGCCCGCTGGCCCGCCTCGGCCACAACCGCGATGGCAAGAAGGGATTGCCGATCATCGTCTACGGTCTGCTTACCGACAGCGAAGGCCGCCCGGTGGCAGTCGACGTCTATCCCGGCGATACCGGAGACCCCACGACGGTCCCCGATCAGGTGGAGAAACTCCGCCAGCGGTTCGGCCTCTCGCGCGTGGTCCTGGTGGGGGACCGCGGCATGCTCACCGAAGCGCAGATCGGTAAGCTCAAACAGCATCCCGGACTGGGGTGGATCTCGGCGCTGCGCGGGCCGGCCATTCGCGAACTGGTCGAGAGCGGAAGCCTGCAACTGTCCCTGTTCGACGAAATGAATCTGGCCGAGATCAGTTCGCCCGACTATCCCGGCGAGCGCCTGGTGGCCTGCTTCAACCCACTGCTGGCCGACGAGCGCCGGCGCAAGCGAGGCGAGTTGATCGAGGCGACGGAGAAGGACTTGGGCAAGATCGCCGCCCAGGTCAAGCGCCGCACGCGCACTCCGCTCGGCGAGGTCGAGATCGCGCTGAAGGCGGGCAAGGTCTTAAACCGCTACAAGGTCGGCAAACACTTCATCCTCACCATCGCCGACGGCCTCTTCGGCTGGACTCGGCGAGAAGAATCGATGCGGCGCGAAAGCGAACTGGACGGCGTCTACGTGGTGCGCACCAGTGAGCCCAAGCGCCGCTGCTCGGCCCCGGACACGGTGCGCCGCTACAAGAGCCTGGCGCAGGTGGAACGCGCCTTCCGCAGCCTGAAGGGAATGGATCTGCGGATTCGCCCCATCCATCACCACACCGAGGATCATGTGCGGGCACACATTCTGCTGTGCATGCTGGCCTTCTATGTGGAATGGCACATGCGCAGAGACCTCGCCCCTTTGCTGTTTCAGGACGAGGAACTCAGCCAGAACCGAGCCCGCCGCGACCCGGTGGCGCCCGCCGAGTGCTCCGCTTCCGCACAGGCTAAGAAGATGGAACGCGTCACCGCCGACGGCTTTCCGGTTCACAGCTTCGACACCCTGCTGCGCGAACTCGCCACGCGCTGCCGCAACACCTGCCGCATCCCCTCCGAGGCGAGTGGCGCCACGTTCCAGCAACTGACTGAGGCGACCCCGCTCCAAGCGCGCGCACTGCAACTCCTCGGCCTGTAGCCAGAAACCGGAACCCCGCCGGGCACCCTTCCCGAATCAAATCAGCCGGATAGTCCCCATCGCCGCATATAGCGGAGCTTGTGGCTGACGGACATGCCGTCGCCTTTTTCCATCGAGGCGCGGAGGATGACCGTGTCGTAGTCCGGGCTGGTCTGGATGTAGCTCAGGAAATCGGCCATCTCCTTGGCGTATACGATGACGTTGTCGGCCACGATCACGGCGCCGCGCTTCAGCTTCGGCTCCACCGCCGCGAGGTAGCGCGCGTAATCCTGCTTCACCGCGTCGATGAAGACGAAATCGAACTTCCCCTTGAGAGTGGCGATCAACTCGAGCGCGTCTCCCGTCATGACTGTCACGGTCTTCTCCAGGCCGACCTTGCGCAGATTCTGCCGCGTCAGGCGGGCGCTGGCCGGATCGATCTCCAGCGAGTAGAGATGTCCTCGCGTCCGCTCGAAACCGATGCCCATATTCATGGCCCCGAAACCGCTGGCGGTCCCAATTTCGATGCCGCGCTTGGCCCGCGTGGATTCGATCAGGATGCGCAACAGCATCGCGTCGCCGGGGGTGGTGTTGAGTTTGATGCGCCGGAAGCGCGCGAGGAACGCTTCCCGGAATTCCGGGCTGTTCTTCACTTTAGACGCGGCGCCTTTCACTGAACACGCTCCAGGATGACGGCCGTGCTGTCGTAGTCTCCGCGCAGGTTCAGATTCAACCCGCGCCGCATCAGATAGGCGCCGCTCACTTGCTGCAAGCCCTCGGTGAGTTTCTTGTCGAAGGACTCGAGGCGATAGACGGCGCGCTCGTCCAGCCCTCTGAGAAGGATCGTAGGCGCGGCGGTGTTGTACTGTTGCGCGTGACGGAAGGCGAACAACACGGCCTGCTTGCCGTCCGCCGAGACATACTGGTTGGCCGTCACATCGTTCGAACTGGGCGACAGCAGACGGTATAGCTCGCCCATCTGCACCGTGCCGCGGATGCGCTTGTAGAGGGCGATCATCTTCGTGCCCTCGTCGAACTGCTGCTCGGTCCAGCGGTTCAGGTTGGCGCCGATTCCAAGCGCGCCCTGCATGGCAACCAGGAAACGGTACTTCAGCGGCGTGCTGCGGCCGTTCTGATTCGGAACGTCGGTCACCCAGGCGGACATGATCTTCGAAGCGTAGGCCTGCGAGAAGCCCTCCTGAATGCGGAGACGGTCGAATGCCTCGGTGTTATCCGAGGTCCAAACTTCCTCGACGCGGCGCAGAATGCCCAGATCGATGCGGCCGCCGCCGCCCGAGCAGGATTCGATCTCGAGCTTGGGATGCTTGGCCCGCAGGCGGTCGATCACTTCGTACAAGTTACGGACGTACTGCACCCACAGTTCGCGCTGCTCGCCGGCGGCCTGCTCCGGCCAGCCGGGTTCGGCGAAGGGCCGGTTCATATCCCACTTGAAGTAGCGGATGTTGTAGTCGGTGGCGAGTTTGTCGAGCACGCCGAAGATGTGCTCCTTCACGTCGTCGCGCGCGAAGTTCAAGACGAGCTGGTTGCGCAGCTCCGTGCGCGGACGCCCGGGGAAGTTCATGACCCAATCCGGGTGAGCGCGATACAGGTCGCTGTTGGCGTTGATCATCTCCGGCTCCACCCAGAGGCCGAAGTCCATGCCGAGTTTGTTGACCGATTCAATGAGGCCGTTGAGCCCCTGCGGGAACTTGGTCGGATTCACGAACCAGTCGCCCAGCCCGGCGCGGTCGTTATTGCGCTGGCCGAACCAGCCATCATCGACGACGAACAACTCGACGCCCGTCTTGGCGGCCTTCTCGGCGAGGGCTTTCTGCCCCGCCTCGGTGACGTTGAAGGTGGTGGCCTCCCAGGAGTTGTAGAGCACCGGACGGAGACGCGATTGCGCGCCTCCTGGCGAGACCTGCTCCCGCTCGAATCGATGCAGAATCCGCGACGCGCCGCCGAAACCCGTCTCCGAGAAGCCCGCAAAGAAATCGGGAGTTTCGAGCGATTCGCCGGGCTTCAGCGGATAGGCGAAATCAAACGTGTTGAATCCGCCGGTGACCCGCACCTGCCTGTAGGGCGTCTGCTCGACGTTGATGCGCCAGTTCCCGCTCCAGGCAAGCGCGCCGAACCAAACGCGGCCGGTCTCTTCGGTGGCATCGCTGGCGTCGATCGCAAACCAGGGGTTGATGCCGTGGCTGGTGTGTCCTTTCCGGCTTTCCAGAACCTTCATGCCGGTGTGGATCGGCTCGCGGACGAGCTGCGTTTCCGCGGCCCAACGGCCCGTCAGATAGCTCAGCCGGTACCCTTCGCCGGCGGGCAGATACCAGGTGGCCGACTGCGCGCTCTCCACCACGAACGGCTTGTCCGTGCGATTCCGGACGGTCGCGCTGCGGCTGATGAGGCCGTAGTCGGGGAAGATGCGATAGCGCAGCGTCACGTCGATCTGGTCCTTGATATCCTGCAGCTCGATATCGACGCCGTCCGCCAGATTGCGGTGCGATTGGTAGCGCAGCACGACGTCGCGATCGCCGTTTTCGCGGGTGATCTTCAGCGCGGTTTCGAAGTAGCGCGCCCCACCCCAGGCGGGGAATTCGTCGGTGGAGAGCATCTCGGACGGATCGAAGGACGACAGCTCGCGGCGCCTGGGCACGGCGGGCAGATCCTGGAGCCGCCACAACGGCGCGCCCCAGTAGAGATTCTGCAACGAGCCGCTCGCGTCCACGCCCATCGCGTAGGAGCTCTGGCGGGTGGTGAGCAGCCAGATTTTGCGGCCTTCATCGTATTGGACAGCCTGCGCGAACAGCGAAGGCGCCACAAAGGGCAGCAAGAGTAGTAGACCGATCAGGCGGAGCATATCCCACCCATTCTATGGGCAAACTGGTCGAGGGTACACGCGCGCCCACGCGTGCCGCCTGTTACCGGAACAGCAGCGGCGCGAATTCGCTCAGGTACAACCGCCACACCTTGAAGACGTGCGCTCCTTCGGAGGGCCGGAAGGTGTGTTTGATCTGGCGCGCCGTCCACAACTCGGAGAGCTTCTGGGACCGTTCGAAGAGGCTGTCCTGCCTGCCGCATCCGATCCACAGCAATTTCAGCTTCGAGTTCGTCTCCTTGGCATTCGCTAGGACCTGTGGGAACTGCTTCTCGAAATCGGCCGGCAGCGCCCCGCTGAACGCGCCGATGGCGCTAAACAGCTCCAGATGCCGGAAGCCGATCGTGATCGCTTGGCCGCCTCCCATGGACAAGCCGGCAATGGCCCGGTTTTCGCGGCCAGGCCGGACGCGGTACTTGGCTTCCACCGTGGGGATTACGTCCTTCAGGATGTACTGTTCGTACAGGTCGTTGTTGTTCACCGGTCCTCCCCGCGCGCCAAACGGCACGGCGTGGCCGAAGGGCATCACGATGATCATGGGCTGGGCTTTCTTCTCAGCCAGCAGGTTGTCCAATATGAAATTCGCGTGCCCGGCCAGGGTCCACCCGCCCGCCGTGTCGTTGGATCCGTGGAAGAGGTACAGCACGGGGTAGCGGCGCTTGGTCTCCTTCTGGTAGCCCGGCGGCGTGTAGACCCAGATCCAGCGGGTCTCGCCGTTGATCGCGGACGACTTCTGCCAGTTGATCTCCACCGCGCCGTGCGGCACGTCGCGCGCTTCCCAAAGGGCAGGCGTCGCCGCCGGCACCTCCACCATGCTTCCCGAAGTGCGTGCCCGCAGCTTGATGTTGGGATTCACCGGGTCCGCCATGGTCACGCCGTCCACGTTGAACGCGTAGATGTAGACACTGGGATCCAGCGGCCCGATGGTCACGCTCCAGACGCCGTCGTTGTCCCTGGTCATCTTCTCGCGGGTGTTGGCCGGCATGTAGTCCATGGCCAGGGTGACTTCGCTGGCCTTGGGTGCGCGGATGCGGAATGTGACGCGGCGGTCGGCCTGGACTTCCGGTGAAACCAGAGTATCCGTCGGCTGCGCTTGCGGCCTGAGCAGTGGAGAGAAAAGCGATGCAAGAACCAGAAACCTGAGTCCAATCATGAGGTCCCCCTTCCTCGGCAGAAAGAACTCCTAAGGTAGCAAACTTGCAGCGATGGAACTCAGAACATTCAGCGCTTTCCGGCTTTCGCTGCCAGTTCCTCCAGGCTGGCGTTGACCTGCTGCATGCGCGTCGTGAGAACCTCCCAGGGTGAGAAGTCGATCTTCACTACGCCGTAGTTGCTGTTCTCCCCATCCAGGCGGCGGCCTTCGGCGGGCTGGTCCCGGTATTCGAACCAGTGGTAACCCACGCAGGCCGGCAGCGAAAACAGAGCCTGCACGTAGCGCGCGAAACCATCGGCGCGGTCCTGTTGCGTGGCCACCGGCTTGGCCGCGCCCTTGGTATTCGGCAGGCCGCTGTCCATGGCCTTGAAACTGAATTCGGTAACCATCGTGGGCTTCCCGGTCAACTTGGCAATCCGCTCCAGCGCAGCCAGCGGGGCATCCGGCGAGTAGCTGTGATAAGAGAAGACTTCGAAGTGCGGAGCGAGCGCCCGGAGTACGGCGTCCGACGCATAGCCGGCGAAGCGGCAACCGAGGACCATGTGATTGGGGTCGTAGCGGCGGATCGCCTCGCTGGTGACCCGTCCATATTCCGCCGCGACGATCTCCAGAAACCCGTCCTTGTCGGCGTCGGTCAGGCTCTCGGGCGCGCGGCCCCGGGTCTTGAGGAAAGCCGTTGCCCGGCGAAACCCCTCGGAAGTCCCGGCCATCTTCAGGTAGCTCTCGAGCAGGCTCTCTTTCGAACGCCAGTCCGGACCCCAGCGCAGCTCGTTGTCTGTGAAATAGCCGATCAGCCAGGGGTCGCTGGCCCGCGCAGCGCACTGCTGCTTGGCGATGCGCTCGGCCACGTCCCGAAACTCCGGGCTGAAGTAGTCCACCGCCCCGCCCTTGAGCCAGACATCCCGGCCCGCGGAGGACGCCATGTTGATGACCGGAGAGTAGGCGATCCCGGTGGTGTACATCTCGCGCGCGGACCAGGCGCCGACCGTGTTGAAGTTCCAGTCGCGCAACTGCCGCGAAGCCGTCTTCGCCCAGGCCGCCGGGTCGGCGGGGGCACGAGGCGCGGAATCGGCTTCGGGTGAGTAGCTCACGTTGCAGACTCCCTTGGAAAGGAACGCATTCCCCTCCGGCGTCACCAACCACCAGCGGCCCTGAATCTGTTCAAGGTGGAAGAAGCCGGTCTTCTTCCCCTTGACTTTCAACCAGCCGCCGTATGCATCGTAGTCGTTTGAGGCTGAGCAGGCCGGGCCCGCTAGAAGCAGCACGGCCAAAATCGCAGCAAACAGGCATTTCATGAGAACCCTCCACGATGGCTTCCCGGGCACCTTCGATTGTACGACCTCCGTCAAGACCAGGCCGGCCCGGGGGGCCGGCCGCGGAGGACAGGCGAAACCGAGTGTCCTACTGCGTGGACCGGCCCTCATGGAGGCAGGCGGGTGTATAATTCCCGCATGAAAACCAGCCGACGTCAATTCACCGCAGCCGCCCTTGGCGGAGGCTTGGCCTCCCTACCGGCTTCCCCGGCAGTTAATTCCCGCTATGGGCGACTCGACGACATACTCAAGCAACCCGTGCTGAAGAAACAGTTGTTTGCCGCACCGGTCATCATCGAGACGCTCGAATTGCTTCGTCTGAACAACGGCTTCCTGTGCCGAGTGCGTTCCCGTGACGGCGCCGAGGGCATCTCCGTCGGTCACAGCGGCATGGGCAGGCTGTTTCCCATTTTCCTCCAGGACTTGCAGCCCTTCTTTCTTGGAAAGGACGCACGCGAGCTGGACCTGATCCTCGAGAAGGTCTACATCTACAACTTCAACTTCCGCTTTAACGGCATGGCGCTCGGCCTGCCCCTGGCCACGATCGAGTTCGCAATTCTGGACATGCTTGGCCGCATCGCCAAGAAGCCCGTCGGCCAGTTGATCGGAGAAATCCACAATCCCGAAGTTGGCGTGTACGTAGCCACGGAATGGCGCGAGAGGCCGGTCGAGGAATCGATCGAACTCATTAAGAAGGCCGTCGCTGAGTATCCGGCCGCGCGGGCACTCAAGATCAAGGTCGGCGGACTCATGTACATGACCAGGGACATGTACGCTGTCGGCCCGCCCGGACGAACCGAGAAGATGATTCCGCTCGTCCGCAAGACGTTCGGCGACAACATGGCGCTGTATGCCGACTCGAACAGCTTCTATTCGGTACCGGAAGCCATCCGTGTTGGCAGACTGTTGGAAGAGTACAAGTACAGATACTTCGAAGAGCCCGTGATGTTCGACCACATCGAAGAGATCAAACAGGTTGCCGACGCGCTCACGCTGCCGATTGCCAACGGCGAGCAGGATTACAGTTTCTATGGGTTTCGCTGGTTGATCGCCAACGATGGCATCGACATCGTGCAGCCCGACAACTACTACTTCGGGGGGTTGATCCGGTCGATGAAAGTTGCGCGCATGGCGGCTGCGTTTGGGAAGAAGATCGTCCCACACATGTCCGGCGGCGGGCTGGGATATCTTTACAATATTCAGTTTGTTTCGGCTGTCCCAAACGCCGACGCGCATCACGAATTCAAGGGCCTGCAAACGAACGTGCGCTTCGAATGCACGACATCCCCCTTACAGGTGGTTGACGGGAAGATCAAAGTTCCTACCGGCCCCGGATTCGGGGTCGACATCGACCCTGATTGGGTCAAGAAGCACCAGGTCGTAAAATTGTAACGCGACTCGCGCGACACAAGCTTTGGATATGGAGGAGGCGAAATAATGAGCATTTCAGGTTTATTCAGGACGGGAGCGGCGGTAACCGTGCTCCTATCCGCAAGCGCGGCATTTTCACAGCCCGCGCCGGGCCGGGCGGCCGCTCCAGGCAGGGGCCAGCAGGGTCCGCGCGTGGTTTCCCCGGAAATCCTTCCCGACAAGAAGGTCACTTTCCGGTTGCTCGCCCCGAAGGCGGCAAATGTGGTTCTCAACGGAAACTGGGACCAGGGCACGAACCTGCCCATGACCAAGGACGACCAGGGTATCTGGTCGGCGACCGTCGGTCCACTCGGTGAGCAGCTTTGGGGCTACTCGTTCAGCGTAGACGGCGTCAAAGTTCTCGATCCCGGCAACGGCGAGTATCAGCGTGACGGCAACCGGTATGACAACATGCTGATGATCTCCGGCCCGGCGTCGGACCTGTGGGATTTCAAGCCGGATGTTCCACACGGGGCCGTACAGGCCGTCTGGTATCCCTCGGCCATCCTGAAACTAAAGGGCCGGAGGATGTACGTCTACACGCCGCCGGATTACCTCGCCAGCAAGGCCAAGTATCCGGTGCTGTACCTGTTGCATGGCGGTGGTGGTGATGAGGATGCGTGGACCACCATGGGCCGTGCAGCCATCATCATGGATAACCTGATCGCGCAGGGCAAAGCCAAGCCGATGCTGGTGGTCATGCCAAATGGCAATCCGACCCAGATTGTCTCGCAGGGCTACGCCTTTGGTCCGACGCCCCCGCGCCAGTCGGTGACCGCGCCCGCTCCACCCCCGGTTCAAGCGGCCGCAGGCCGCGGCGCCGGTCGCGGTCCCGGTCAGGCGCCCGCCCCTGGAGCCGCTCCAGCGGCCGGCCGGGGAACCGGTGGCCGAGGACAGGTATATGAGGGCTCATATCCGCACAGCCTGGTGAAGGAGATCATCCCATTCATCGAGAAGAACTACCGGGCCATCGCTAACAAGGACAGCCGGGCGATAGCGGGTCTCTCGATGGGCGGCGGCCATACGGTCCAGGCAACCAACAACAACCCCGGCGTGTTCGGCTGGATCGCGGTGTGGAGCGCGGGCGGCCAGGACACCCCGGAATTCGCCGCCGCGCTGACCAAAGTCAAAACAGCCGGCGTAAAGCATTACTGGGTGGGAGCGGGCACCACCGATTTCGCGCTTCAAGGGTCGAAGACCCTGTATGCGGTCGCACAAAAGGTTGGGCTGAACACCTCTTACCACGAGGCGCCTGGCGCACATTATTGGTTCATCTGGCGCCAGTTCCTGGGCGAGTTCGGTTCGATCATCTTCCGCTAGGGAGATCTTGCGGCGGCACAGGGCCGTGGTTCTGTTCAGTTGCGTGCCTGCGGACGCGGCACGCGCGCGTTGTCATTGGTGGCGAATCGCGCGCCGCCGTTGTTCGGGAAATCCATCGCCTTGGCCGTGACGTTCCAGCCGTCCACGACAACCAGCGGGCGGGCGCCGGCGAGGTCTTTCGACGCCGCTTCGATGGTGATCGTCCGGCTCTCGCCCGGAAGCAGCGAGAGGTAGTTCTCAGAATAGTAAACCGGCAGCACGCGCTGGTTGGTGCGCTGGTTCCGAAGCTGTATGTGTGCCATGACCGCGATGCTCCGCGTGGGATTGGATAGCGTCACATCGAGCAGGATGTTGCCACCGGCGGCCCGGCGGACAATGCGCCCCTCCAGTTCGACGTCAGGGATGGTGTCCAACGCCGTCAGATCGTCCTGGGTGGTTTCCTTCCAATAGAAATTGTCGGAAACGACTTTACCATCGGGATCGAGCAATTCCAGCTTCACAAGATGAACCGCCGACAAGTCGGCGGGCGCTGGCAGACTTCTCAGCTCCAAAGCAGCGGATGCCGGCGCTGCCGGAACCACCGCTGTTTCATCGAACTTGACGCTCCCATCGAGATTGAGGATCCGAACCCGGTATTTCATGTTCTGCAACCGGGCGGGCGTGTGGTTGACCAGCACGACCTTGAAATCATCCTGGGTCATCATGATGTGGACCTGCTCGCTCGCCTTCTGAACACCGAAGAACGACCCAAACGGTTCCAGCGAATAGTCGTAAATCTGCCAGACCAGGGCTGGCTGGGCGGGATTGCTCATCCACGTGATGATCGCCGTGGTGGGATTGAACAGGCGCGACATTCGGGCTTCGTACATCGCGCGAAACACCTCATAATCGGCGAGCTGCGATTTGCGAATGAAGTCGGCGAGCGTGGTATAGGGGCCGTAGCGTTTGGCGATCAGCTCACCTGGAACGGTTTGTCGACGGGATTGCCGTTGCCGCCGACCAGACAGCGCTCGGCCCAGGCGTCGTTGGGAAAATTGAGGTCGAATAGATCTTTCGCGGGCATCCAGGCTTGAATCGCTTCCAGGGTGGGAATCGAGGCGCTTCCGACTTCGGTGTTGAACGCCGGATAGTTCCCATAGAACAGCCGCGGCTCGCGCCAGCCGTATCCACCACCGCCCGAAACCACGCCGTTGCCCGCCGTCGAACTGGATTGATAGTAGCGGCTCTGATCGAGCTCTTTGATGATTTCGGCGATCCCTCGATCGATTTCGGGCGGCGGGGCACCCTCGTTACGCCCGCACCAGATCACGATCGACGGATGATTCCGGAAACGCAGCACCTTGTCGCGAACGTTCGCGAGATACATCTGCGCATCCAGCGGATTCAAACCGTTTGCCGGGTTGGCCTGGAAGAACTCGTCCCACACCATGATCCCGTACCGGTCGCACAGGTCGATATAGGTCCTCTGTGGTGCTCTGGCCGACCCAGTTGCGCAGGATCGTGTAGTTGGCGTACTTGTGCAACTTAACCTGCGCCTCCAGGCGCTGGCGCGGGATGCGTTTCAGCATTTCATCCATGCCCCAGTTGCCGCCCTTCGCGAAGACGCGCACGCCATTGACCGATAGCGTGAGATTCCGGGAGCCTTCCACGAAGAATGCCAGCTCGCGAATCCCGACATTCAGATCGGTCGAATCCGATGCAACGCCGTTGATGTCGAAGTTGAGGCGCAGGGGATACAGATTCGGCTCGCCGAAACCGTTGGGCCACCAGAGCTTGGGATTTGCCAGACGCAATTGTGGCGTGCTCTGAGGATTCAGCTTGATAAGTTGCGAGGAGTTGGGCGCGAGTTGGATGGAGGAAGAGCGGAAAGCGATGTCGCCCAACTTGCCGGATACACTGCCTGTCTGGGGCTGGTTTGAGGTGTTGTTGACGGTCACCTCCACCGCAACATCCGCCGAGTCGGTGTGCGGCAGCGGCAGGTCGGTTGTAACGTAAGGATTCTGCAGGATCACCGGACCGGTATCCGAAAGCGTCACTTTTTGCCAGATGCCCATCTGGCGGTCGCGTATGCCAGGCACCCAGTCCCAGCCGATCGAGGCTACGAAAGTAGGTCCGTCTTGTCCCAGCGGCCCGTTCACTCCGCCCCCGTTGGGGCCGCGCTGGTTGGCGATGGTCTTCTCCCACGGATCGCCAGGGTGCGGCGGCGGCGCGATCAGCACCGCCAGCGCCGCCTTCTTCCCGGGCGTTACCAAGGCCGTCACATTGAAAATTCCCCGGATGAACGCCCCTTTGATGGTTCCCACATTCTTCCCGTTCACCCACACGTCGGCGATATAGTTGATGCCTTCAAAATTCAGCCAGACTTGGTGGCCTGCATAACCCGCCGGCACATTGAACTCGGTTCGATACCAATAGGATGTGTGGGAAAGGCTCTCGGGAATGATGTTGGGCCGATTGTTCTCCCCGTAAGCCGGTTCGGGGTAGACATGGTTGTTCACGAGCGTAGTAAGGACCGTTCCGGGGACGGTTGCGCGATACCAGTCGCGTGAGAACGGGCCGGGCGCCTGCACCCACTGCGAGGAGTGATTCGGCCGGTTCTTCTCCGGATCGACAGGCCACACCACGATTCCCTGCGCCCGCGGGGCATTGTACAATCTCACTTCGTCAGGCACCTTCGTCGCAGTAGCCGGATTGGCGCCGGCCGTCGGCGGAGGAGAGTATGGCCTGACCCGATAGACCTTCGGCGCGAATCCAACTTTTGAAATCGCCTCGCCCGATTGCCTCACATGCGCCACATCCTGCATGAGCCAACCCGTCGAAATCGCCATCGCGCCTTGTCCCATCAACGCCGGACATCCCACGATCCCCAGAAAGCCGACCAATAAAGTGATTCGCATCGAAGAAGTTCGAGTTGGGTTCATAGGAGGAAGGGGGGCACTGGTGAATGACCCTGCGCCTAGTATATCCCGCGCTCGCGGGCTAGAATCGTCCCATGGGACTCATGGAGACGCACTGCGATCGCGTGAAGAGGGTTCTGGGCTGGCTCGGCACGGCCTTGCTGGCGGTCGCAGGCATTATCGGCACGAACCAGGCGCTGGTTTCCCAACAGCAATCCGCGGGAAGCGACATCCCCAAGAGGGTGTTTGTCCCGTCCGCCGGCTACGATTATGTCAAACGCGAGGTGCTGATTCCGATGCGCGACGGGGTCAAGCTGTTCACCGTGATCCTCGTCCCGAAGGGCGCCAAAGACGCGCCGATTCTGCTGACCCGCACTCCGTACAACGCCTCCAAGCGAGTGGCTCGCAACAACAGCCCGCACATGCTGGCGGCGCTGCCGGCGGGCGACGAGGTGTTCGTCCAGGCCGGCTACATCCGCGCGTTCCAGGATGTGCGCGGCAAGTACAAGTCCGAGGGCGATTACGTGATGACGCGCCCGGTGCGCGGCCCGCTGAACCCGGCCGCGACGGACCACGTGACGGACGCCTACGACACCATCGACTGGCTGGTGAAGAACACGCCGGAGTCGAACGGCCGCGTGGGCATGATCGGCTCGTCGTACGAGGGCTTCACCGTGGTCATGGCGCTGCTCGGGCCGCACCCCGCGCTGAAGGTGGCAGCCCCCGAGAGCCCCATGGTGGACGGCTGGATGGGCGACGATTGGTTCCATTACGGCGCCTTCCGCCAGGTGAATCTCGACTACGTTTCCGAGCAGACCGCGAAGCCCGACGGGGGCGACGCGGTCGCACGCGGCGCCTACGACGACTACGAGGAATTCCGCCGGTCGGGTTCCACGGGCGACTACGTTCGCGAGCACGGGCTGGAGCAGTTTCCGTTCATGCGGCGGATGATGGAACACCCCGCCTACGACGCCTTCTGGCAAGGACAGGCGCTCGACAAACTGGTGGCCGAACACCCGTCGGCGGTGCCTACGATGTGGGTGCAAGGGCTATGGGACCAGGAGGACATGTGGGGCGCGATTCACTGCTACCTGGGGCTCAAGGCCAAAGGTCAGGTGGATCACAATTACCTGGTGATGGGGCCGTGGCGGCACAGCCAGGTGAACTACGATGGGTACAATCTCGGGCCGTTAAAGTGGGACGGCGACACCGCCCTGCAGTTTCGCCGCGATGTGCTGAGACCGTTCTTCGACCAGTACCTGAAAAGCGGCGCGCCCAAGGCCGACACGCCGCCCGTCTTCATCTACAACACGGGAGGGAATCGCTGGGATCGTCTGAAGAGTTGGCCGCTCGCCTGCGAGCAAGGGTGCGCCGCGCCGCTGAAGCCGCTATATCTCCAGGCAGCCTTTGGTTTGGGATTCGGCAAGCCGTCGGATGGCGGGACCGCCGCGGACTCGTATGTCTCCGATCCGGCGAAGCCGGTGCCCTACCTGCCGCGGCCCGTGCGTTTCGCGGACTCCGACCGCTGGAAGACGTGGCTCGTCACGGACCAGCGCGCGGTGGCCGACCGGACCGACGTGTTGACGTACCAGACGCCGGCGCTCGGTGCGCCCGTACGTATCAGCGGCGCGCCGGTGGCCGGCCTGTTCGCCGCCACCAGCGGCACGGACTGCGACTGGGTGGTGAAGCTGATCGATGTCTTCCCCGATGAAGTTCCCAGCCAGCCGGAGATGGGCGGGTATCAACTGGCTGTGTCGATGGACATCTTCCGGGGCCGGTATCGCGATAGCTTTGAGCACCCATCGCCCGTCCCGGCCGGCAAACCGCAGCAGTATCGCTTCGTGCTGCCGACTACGAACCACGTGTTTCTGGCCGGGCACAGGATCATGGTGCAGATCCAGTCGAGCTGGTTCCCGCTCTACGATCGCAATCCGCAGACCTACGTCGAGAACATCTTCTTCGCCAAGCCGGCGGATTATGTGAAGGCAACCCAGACGGTCTTCCGCTCGGCCGAGCAACCCAGTGCCGTGTGGCTGCCGGTGGTACCGTAATCCCTGGAGGGATCCCATGCGAGTGCTGGTGGCGGACAAGTTCGAGCAATCCGGGCTGGACGGCTTGGCCGCACTCGGCTGCGAAGTTAGCTGCGAGCCCGGATTGAAGGAGCAGGCGCTGGCCGAGCGGGTCGCCGAGTTCAAGCCGGATGTGCTCATCGTGCGCTCGACGAAAGTCGGCGAGCCGGTGCTGGCGGCCGGACCGCTCAAGCTGGTGGTCCGCGCGGGCGCCGGCTACAACACCATCGACGTGGCGGCGGCGTCTCACCGTGGCATCTACGTCTCGAACTGTCCCGGGAAGAACTCGATCGCGGTGGCGGAGTTGGCCTTCGCGCTGATTCTGGCGCTCGACCGGCGCATCGCGGACAACGTGATCTCGCTGCGCGCCGGCGAGTGGAACAAGGGGGAATTCTCGAAGTCCCGGGGGCTGTTCGGCCGCACTCTGGCGCTGCTCGGAGTGGGCAACATCGGCAGCCAGATGATCCCGCGCGCGAAAGCCTTCGGAATGCACGTGGCGGCCTGGAGCCGCAGTCTCAGCGCGGAAAAAGCGGAAGCGCTCGGCGTGGAGCTACAGGGATTCGCCCCGCGAGGCCGCCGCGACGGCCGACATCGTGAGCGTGCATCTGGCGCTCACGCCGGAAACGCGGGGGCTGTGTGATGCCGGCTTCTTTGCGGCGATGAAGAAGGGCGCCTACTTCATCAACACGGCGCGCGGCGAACTCGTCGATGAAGAAGCCCTGCAGAGCGCGATTCGTGAAAAGGGCATCCGCGCGGGTCTGGATGTCTTCGCCGAAGAGCCCGCCGGCGCGAAGGGCGAGTTCACGAGCGAGATCGCGCGGACGCCGGCGATTTACGGCACCCACCACATCGGCGCGTCCACCGAGGAGGCGCAGGAGGCCATTGCGGCGGAGGCGGTACGGATTGTGCGCCTGTTCCAGGAGACCGGCAAGGTGCCGAATGTCGTGAATCTCTCCCGCAAAACGCCCGCCACCTGCGCGCTGGTGGTGCGGCATCTGGACCGGCCGGGCGTGCTTGCGGCGGTGCTCGATGCGATCAGCGCAGCGAGGATCAACGTTCAGGAAATGGAGAATGTGGTCTTCGAAGGGGCCGCCGCGGCGGTGGCCCGCATCAACCTCGAAAGCATCCCCGCGGAGGCCACTCTCGAACTGGTGCGCACGGCCAACCCGGACATCCTGGAGCTGAGCCTCATCCGGCTGTGAGGTACGTTAGGCCGGGAGGATGAGGCCGGGTTCTTCGCCGACAGGGAACTCATTCCGGAGGAAGTCGAGAAAGGCGCGGCCGCGCGGGCGCCCGTTGTTGCGCGCGAATTCAATACGCTGGAGCATGACGAGGATTCCCAGCACGTCCAAATCCCGCACGGTCTCCATCCCGGTCTCCGACTTGGCCTGGTTGGCAAATTCGGTCAATTCGTCGCGCAGCCGCTGCTGCAAGCCGGCGGCGAGGAGGTTCGCCGGGCGGGTCTCATAAATGAGCCCGCTCTCGAGCGTGCGGTAGGTCCGCACGAGCGCCTCGAGTGCCTCGCGAACATCGTTGTCCACAACCCCCGGCGAGCCTAGCGCGTGCTTCAGAATCGCCATGCACAGGAAGGTGAACAGCCGGGTGTTCTGGGCGAGGAATTTCTCGGTGATGTTCACGTCCGGGTTCGGCATCTTCGCCGGATCGGGTTCCGGCGGCCGCTCATGCGACCGGGATTCCCGCAGATAGGTGCAATCCAGCGGACAGTCGACGGTGACTTCGCGCGCCGTGCCGCAGCATAATGTACAGATCTCGCCCCGTACTCCGGGGCAGTACCGGCGCGGCCGGCGTGTCTCGCAAATCGCGCAATTCATGATCGCCTCACTGCTCATTCTGGATGATCCTTTGATAGGTGCGGTGAAAGAAGCCATCGGTCATGCCCGCGATGTAGTCGCAGACGACCCGGTGCGGCGCCTGATCCGCGGCTTGCTCCCGATACGCGGCGGGCAGGCCGTCGGGGTGCTCCAGGAAGATAGTCGAACAACTCGGCCAGCATCCGAGTAACGCGCCGGCGTTCCTCGAGCAGGGCCGCCGCGGAGTACACCTGGCGGTGGAGAAAAGACTTCAGCGACGCGCTGGCGGACTGCGCCTGGGGAGTCAGGCACGCGACGCGGCGCGGGTGCGAGCGAAGCTGCCCGACGTCTTTCAGGCCCGCGTCCACGGCGGCCCGGTAGGTGCCTGTTAGGAGGCCGCCCACCAGCAGGTCGATTAAGCGCCGCAGGGCTTCATGAAACTGGGCGCGCTCGACAGCGCCGGGAAACTGCGCGGCGACAGCGCCGAGAATCTCGGCGTATTCCGGCACGGCGGCCGCGATGTCCTCGAGGGTGAACATCCCCGCCGAAAACGCGTCATCGAGATCGGCCGTGTTGTAGGCGATCTCGTCGGAGAGATCGATCAACTGCGCTTCGAGAGGCGGGCGCAGGCCGGGCAGATACTCCTCCAACTCGGGAATCTCGCCCGGCTCGAAGTCGCGCGAGTGCTTGGCCATGCCCTCACGCACTTCGAAGGTGAGGTTCAGGCCGGGGAAACGCGCGTAGCGCTGCTCGAAGCGCTCGACGATTCTCAACCCATGCAGATTGTGATCGAAGCGTTCGCCGAAGCGCCGCATCTGGCGGTCCAACTCCTCCTCGCCCGAATGCGCGAAGGGGGGGTGGCCGATGTCGTGAACCAGAGCCAGAGCCTCGGTGAGGTCTTCGTTGAGGTGCAGCACGCGCGCGACGGTTCTGGCGATCTGCGCGACCTCGATGGTGTGGGTGAGGCGGTTGCGGAAGTGGTCGGAGAGAGCCGGGGTAAAGACTTGCGTCTTGTCCTCGAGGCGCCGGAAGGCGCGCGCATGGACAATCCGGTCGCGGTCTCTCTGAAACCCGTCACGGTAGGGATGATCCGGCTCCGGAAAACGCCTGCCACGGCTCTCCCCGGCGGAGAGTCGAAGCATGTCGAGGCTGGGTTGCATGTGCCGCGGCGCTACTTGGCAGGCGCCACTTCCGTGTAGGCGGCCGTGGCGGCGCGGCCGACGGCGCCGGGAGAGGAGCGGAGCGGATCCAGCAGCTTGCGGGCTTCCTCGGGCTTGGTGGGGGCCAGCAGCCGGGCGAGCGTGATGGTGGCCTCTTCCTTCGAAACCATGATGGTTGGATTGTCCATGAGGCTTCGGAGGAGCTTCTCGGCATCGGCGGTCTTGTTCTGAACACGGTAGACATCCGCCAACGCCAATTTCGCCAAAGAAGCGTAAGCCTGGTTACCTGCGCCGGCGGCATCGCTCAGGTGCTTCACGGCTTCGTCCAGGCGGCCCTGTCCGACGGCAACCATGCCCAGGTAGTACCGTGCGATGGTTCCCTCGTCCGAGCCCGCGGAGTTGGTGGCGAGGTTGGTAAGCGCCCTAACAACGGCCCGTGTTCTCAAGTCCGCGGTTTCGAATGTGACATAGCCCGGCACGGCAGCCGGCCCGATCGGCGCATTCATGAGGGCCATGGCCGCGCTCAGGTCCCTCTGCCGGTTGGCGTGCTGGCGCTTGTTGAAGTAGAACCATCCCACCGCCATGGCGAACACGACAAGCCCAATGCTCCCATAGAGGATGAACTTCTTTCTGTGTTCGCCGAGGTATTCGACGGTGTGGCCGACCTCCAGTGCGAACTTGTCTTGCTTTAAACCTTTGCGTGTGAGTCTGTCCACGGAGACCTCAGGGAGATTTTTGATCTTAGCACGACCAGAGCGGCACCTGCCTTGGTATTGACTGAACCCCGGAGTTCAGGCAGACTCCAGCGTGTAACGCGGGGACCGGGGTATTGGGGGATGGGTTCGCGTAAGTGGTTTCCTTTGCTTTGGGTTGCGGTCGAAGAAGGGTTCGTCTGGGAATTCTGCCCCCCGGGCCCGATCATGGATGGTTGGGGAGTTGGCATGCGCTGGGTCTTCCATTTAGAGATATAGCACGGGAAAGGTGTCAGGCCCCCCGTGCGGGATGGTCAAGTAAAAGACAAGGAAGGACTTATTTTGTGCATCCGTTCGTGAGCGGACGGGAAGCCATAAGAGCCAGAAGAGCGCAAGGGCGGTTGCCGCCCCTCCTACCAGATACATAGGCCATGGGCCGAATGCATCGAGCAAAGACGCATGGTTCGGCCGGCGGCACAGGTACATGTAGTTGGTCCCGAGAAGCGCATTGAGTCCGCCGACCGCCGCTGCGTAGGCAAAGAGCAGGCCAAACGCGCGCCATGGCTTGCAGCGGCTGGGCGGCGCCGCTCCGCCAAACACCAGGACCGCAACCGCAACCACAATGCCACCATGTCCAACGAAGAAGTAGATGGCCGGATAGGAGGGCCACGGGGACCAAAGGTCCGGGGTGAGCAGCGCCATGCCCGCTCCCGCCAGCCCGGCAAAATAGGCAAACTCGACCACGATCGGAACCGGCTTGAGGCACGCCCAAACCGTGCTCCACACCGCCAGGTCGCATAGTTGAAGCGGCAGATTCGCCAAGTGGACGCCTTCATGGGAATAGCGGAACACCCACCAGATCAGTTCGTTCCCAGCGAGACCGAAGCCGAGCGTAAGCCGCACCAGGCGGGCGAACCCTCCGGAGGAACTCCGGCCGCGGCGGCACAGCGCGGACAGCAGAATGGCCGCGCCGGCAATCCCGATCAGCAATGCGATGTGGGTGGACCCGAGCAGCGGCACCTTTCGATTCTACATTCGAATGAGTCCGAGCCCAAAAAGGATGAACAGTGGTCCGGCTTCAGTTTCCCGGATGATATTGGCGTTCGGTATGTCCCTGAAGCTGCGAGCGGTAGAAGTAGACTTCCCGCAGGTCGCCCGTGCTGTAGCGCTTCGCCTGGTCGTTGAAATGGGGCGACTTCGGATCTCCGCTTTCGCCGCCCGCGGTAACGGCCAAGGCGCGCACGCGGTCGCCGAACTCGACTACGGCGACGAAGCTGTTGCCGCTGGAGCCGTACCATTTCTTTGTCCCCGAATAGGCGCGCGCTCCGAAGGAAGCGAGCGATCCCCACGTGCCGGACGTGAATCCGACTGCCAGGCTCGGCGCCGCGTCGCTGAACGGCTGAACCATCTCACCGGTGATGCGCTGGAACCGGTTGATATCGCCCCACGGGGTCTTCCAGTTTCCGAAATCGGCCTGGAGCCGGTCGGATGCGGCTGCCAGCGACTGCAACAAGTTGGGCGGCCGGGGCTTTGGAGCCGATGTAGTCCTCGGCGGACAGGTCCGCCTGCCGCGCTTCGGCGGCCACCTTGCGCTGGATGTCGTCTCCCCAGAAGACGGCCAGCGAGGTCGGTATGGAGTCGACCGCCCAGCGGCGATCCCAGGCGCGCAGGAGTTCGATCTGAGAGGCCAGTTTTTGTTTCAGCGGACTGGACGAGGGAGTCTGGTCGAACGCGTTCATCAGAGCGGGCAACGGCTTGTCGAACCAAGTGAGATAACTATCGAACGCCGCGGAGATCAGAGAACCGAGCGTGAAGTTCTGCTTACTTGCGAGTACCCGGATGGCGTGCAGACCGCGAGCGGATTCGCGGCCGTTTTCCACGTAAGGCGGATAGGCCTCTTTCCTGAGGCTGCTCTCTCCGGCTCCCGACCACGGCCAGTTGTTGGCGTTGTACAGCCAGCCGCTCTTCGGGTTCAGCAGGCGGGGCGATTCTTGGACGGAAAGAAGTCCTTGCCACTCTGTCGCGGGATTGCTCCCATCCACGGGCTTACTCCAGTCGAAGCTGGCGTCGCGCCGGGGAATGAAGTTTCCGTGGAAGTAGGCGACGTCACCATCTGCATCGGCGAAGATGGTGTTGTTCGACGAGTTGGCCTTCAATTCCATGGTTCTGAGATACGACTTGTAATTCCTGGCTTTCGTCCTCAAGTAGGACTGCATCAGAGCCTTTACCGGCTCCTGCATGATGCGGAAGCTCACCCACTTTCCGTTGGCCTCGCGCACGACGGGCCCATGGTGAGTGCGATAGACAGTGAATCTCTTTTCCGCCGTACCCTGTGCGGTCCGGTAGGGTACGGTGATCTCGGAAGCGATCATCGGGCGTTCCGCATTCCCGTACTTGTAGGAGAGGCGGCCATCTTTCCGGACTACTGTCTCGAGATACTCGTCGACGGCATCCACACCGCTGGAAGTATGCATCCAGCCGGCGCGGTCGTTGAAACCCTGGTAGACGAAGAACTGGCCCCAGGTCACGGCGCCGTAGGCATTGAGTCCCTCGTTGCTGACCATCTGCAACTCGGAACGGAAAAAGAAAGACGTGTGGGGGTTGATCAACAGGAGGGCGCGACGGGCGGCGGTATTGGAGGGCGCGATGGCTACGCCGTTCGATCCCCGGGGCTCCCGGTCTTCCTCCGGCCGGCCGTCGACCGCCGCGCCGCGCGCGGTGTTTTCCCCTCCCCGGAGAATTCGACTGGCCGGGCCCGTTCCGTAGAATGCCTCCAGTTGGGCGAGATTGACGCGCTCGATGTCACCTCCGATGCTCCCTTCGGTGAAGCTCAGCGCCATCCAAGGTTCGAACCTCGTGATGACCCTCGGCTTCACTTCGGGGTGTTTCGCGAGGTAAAAGTTCAGACCGTCCGCGAAGGAGTTCATGAGCTTCCGCAGCCAAGGGGGGCTTGCGGCGTACTGTTTCTTCAATTCGACGGGATCGATGAAGAGCTTCATCCGGAGATCGGAATAGAGCCGGGCTTCGCCTTCGGCTTCGGCCATGCGACCCATCGCGTTGATGTAGTTGGTCTCGACGCGATTAAAGTCGTCTTCCGCCTGGGCGTAAACAGCGCCGAAGACAGCGTCGGCATCGGAGTTTCCGTAAACATGGGCGATGCCCCAGTCGTCGCGGACGATCGTGACGTTGCGCGCCTCCCGTTCCCAGCGTGCGGTTTCCGGAGTGGCGGCGAGAGCGGAGACGCAGGCGCATGTGGAGACGAAGAGGAGAACGAATGGAGCGATGCGAAGTCCGTGCTTCATGAAATGCTCTGGTCCATTTTAGTGCAGTGCGGCGCGATCAAAGAACACAGAACAAAGAAAGTTACGAGAGTGGATCTAGACGGCTGCTGCCCGCAATATCGCAGCCACGCTTCGTTCCACATCCTCATCCCGCGTCGCCCATGACGATACGCTGATGCGCATCGCCGCGCGGCCTTGCCATTCTGTCGGACCGCACCAACAGGTGCCATCGCGCTGGACCCTCTCGATCACCTGCCGGGTGCGGGCAGCCTCGCCGAATGAAACCAAGACCTGGTTGAGCACCACCTCATTCAGAATCTCGCAGCCGCCTTGCCGCAGTGCTTCGGCGAAACGGCGGGCCAGGCGACAGTTCCGCTGGATCAGGTCGGCAAGGCCGGGGCGTCCCAGCGACTTCAGAGCCGCCCAGATTTCTACACCGCGCGCCCGCCGGGAAAGCTCCGGCGTGTACTGCGAAGGCTCGCGATGTCCGCCCTGCGGCAAATACGCGGCCGTCACTGACATCGCGCTCTTCAGCGCCGCCGCATTTCTGACAAATGCCAAACCGCTGTCATAGGGCACGTTCAGCCACTTGTGCGCATCGGTGGCCCAGGAATCGGCGTCCTTGAAGCCTTCTACCAGGTGCGCATATTGCGGGCTCGCCGCCGCCCACAGCCCGAACGCGCCGTCGACGTGCACCCACGCTCCCGACGAGTGAGACCGCGCGCAGATCTCGGCGGCCGGATCGAAGGCGCCCGTGTTCACATTGCCCGCCTGCATGCAGACGATCGCCGGCCCGCTCAAGCGTGGCATTTCAGCAGCAAGCATGCGACCCTGACCATCTACGGGAACCCGCACCACGCGCGAACGCCCCAAGCCGAGCATTCCCAGCGCCTTGATCACCGACGGATGCACCTCGTCTCCCACCACTACGGTGATCGGCGGCGCTCCGAACAGCCCGTCGGCTCCGACGTCCCATCCATCGCGTGCCAGCACCGCCTGCCTCGCCGCCGCCAGGGCCGTGAAGTTGGCCATAGTGGCGCCGGTCACGAATGCTCCGCCGGAACCGGCCGGAAGTTTCAGCACATCCAGCAGCCAGCCCAGGGAAACCTCTTCCAGCACGGTCCCGATCGGCGACGCCGCGAACAAGCCTGGGCACTGATCCCAGGCGCCGGCCAGCCAGTTCGCCGCCAGCGCGGCCGGAAGCGAGCCGCCGATCACGAATCCGAAGTACCGCCGGCCGGCCATGCCCGTGGTCGCCGGCGAACCGATGCGATCCAAAGTTTCCAGCACGCCCCTGGGTTCCATCGGCAGTTCGGGCAAAGGCTCGTCCAACTCCGTCAGTCCGGCCAGCGCCTCCTGCGAAGGCGCCACGCTGCGATCTTCGAGGTTCTCCAGGTAGCGCGCCGCGGTCTCCGCCGTCAGGTTCAATAAGGCTCTCATCTTCTCGATGGTAGCGCGTTGGAGCCGTGGCACTTACAAATCAGGTCGAGGCGGCACGCCGGATGCGTGCGCGGAGTGGAAGTGGAAGTTCGGAGCACATACTTGCGCCCCGCGCGCTACTTGGATACACTGCGTTTACGCGAAGTCGGAGACGCCGCGGAGGGCGGTGGGTTGCGACTAGAGGGCTACACGCGGGGCTGGGTGGGGCTGCTGTGCTGTGCGCTGGTTTTGCCGGCGGCCGCTTCGGCGCAACTGATTGACCGGAACAAACCCGAAATTCACGTTGATATCCGGGAGCATTTCAAGTACGGTTCGATCGGCGCCGAGGAGCGGGCCGGGATTCCTTACTGGATCTGGATCGTCCTGCCGGACTTGTTTCCGCAGCACCTGCCGAAGCGTGCCGGCAAAGGTTACGAACGGTTCGGCCTGATCTTCGAAGACGGAAAGCAGCGCCCGATCGGCACGAGCCTCCGCGAGCGCCAGATTCCGCTCGCCGGCCTGAACTGTGCCGCATGCCACACGGGCAGTCTGCGCGACAGCGCCGGCGGCGCGCGCCGCATCATCCTGGGCATGCCCGCGCACCAGTTCGATCTACAGAGTTACCAGCGCTTCGTGTTCGCGTGCGTGCGCGACAGCGGATTCACCGCCGAGCGCATCCTGGCGGCGATTCGCCGGGTGAACGCCGATTTCTCCTGGTTCGACAGTCTGATTTACAAGTGGTTCGTCATCCCGCGTACTCGCAGCCAGGGCGCCGAGCTCGCGAAACAATTCACCTGGTTCGACGACCGCCCCCCGCAGGGACCCGGACGCGTGGACACTTTCAACCCATACAAGGTGATGTTCGGCTTCGACATGTCGCGCGACCACAGCGCCGGCACCGCGGACCTGCCGCCACTGTTCGACCAGAAGAGCCGGGAAGGCCTGTGGCTGCACTGGGACGGCAACAACAACGCGGTGACCGAGCGCAACAAGAGCGCCGCAATCGGCGCCGGCGCGTCGCCGGAATCACTCGACCTGCCGGCGATGAAGCGCGTCGAGGACTGGATCTGGGAGTTGAAACCGCCGCCCTTCCCGCGCGAGCGCATCGATCCGCAGAAGGCGGCCGCCGGCAAGCCGCTCTACGAGCGGAATTGCGCGGCCTGTCATGCACAAGGCGGCAAGCGCACGGGCACGGCGATTCCGATTGAAGAAATCGGCACCGATCCGGAGCGGGTGAATTCTTTCACCGCGGCTCTCGCCGAGAAGATGAACACGCTCGGCACGGGACTTCCGTGGAAGTTCAGCCACTTCCGAAAGACGAACGGCTACGCCGCCATGCCGCTCGACGGCGTCTGGCTCCGCGCACCGTACCTGCACAACGGCTCGGTGCCGACGCTGCGGGATTTATTGAAGTTGCCGGAGGAGCGCCCGGCCCTGTTCTGGCGAGGCTACGACGTCTACGACTACGTCGATGTGGGATTTGTTTCCTCCGGTCCGGCGGCCGAACGGGAGGGCTTTCGCTTCGACACCTCGGTCCGCTGCAACAGCCGGCTGGGCCACGCGTATGGAACGGCATTGAGCCGGAGGGAAAAGGACGAACTTCTGGAGTACCTGAAGACGTTGTAGCAGGCCGCGCGAGCCGCGCGCGGGAGGGGCTGTCAAGAAATCCGGGCCAGACGTGCCCGGCGCTACCAGGGGAGGTGGGCGTGCTCGCGAGCGAATGGAACAGCCGGAAGGCCGCCTATGACTTCGTGATTGTCGGGTCGGGTTACGGCGGAGCGATCACCGCTGCACGGCTCGCAACCGCCGATCTGGTTCCCAAGCCCTCACTCTGCGTCCTGGAGCGCGGCCGGGAATGGACGCCCGGCAACTTCCCCGACAGACTTGACCGTTTTCAGGCCGAGAGCCGCGGTCCGGCAAACCCGCTCGGCCTTTATGAAACCTTGCACTACCGCGACATCTCGGTGCTGAAAGGGAACGGGCTCGGCGGCGGGTCGCTGATCAACTCGGGCGTGACCCTCATCCCCGAAGCGGACATCTTCTCGGCAGCCGGCTGGCCCCGCTCGCTGACCCGCGAGAGCCTGGTGAAGTATTACGAGCGCGCTCGGAAGGTTCTGGACGCCGGCCCACACCCGCGCGCGGCGCGGATGCCCAAGTTCCAGGCGTTGGATCGGGCCGCGCGGGCCGCCGGCGCACACGCCGAACCCGCCGACATCGCGGTGAACTTCCTCGTCGACGGGCTGAATGAGCACGGAATCCCGCAAAAGCCGTGCATCGATTGCGGCGACTGCTTCAGCGGCTGCAACGTCGGCGCCAAGAACACGCTGGACATGAACTATCTCCCGATGGCCAGGCGCGGCGGCGCCGAGATCTACACCGAGGCCGAGGTGGAGTGGTTGGAAAAACTCGGCGCGGGCGGATGGCGTGTGCATGGTGCGCGGTTTAAGAACGGCTCCGGCCGGGAGAAGTTCACGATCGACGCGCGCAACGTTATCCTCGCCGCCGGCGCGATCAATACCACGGAAATCCTCATGCGGAGCGAGCACAGAGGATTGCGAGTGTCTCCCCGCCTCGGGTCGAACTTCAGCGGCAACGGGGACTTTTATGCTGTGGCGTACAACGGCGACGTGCCGGTCCAGGGGCTCGGGTTCGGCAACCACCCCGGCAGCGCGGGCGCGCAGGTCGCTCCCGGGCCGGCCGTTGTCGGCGTGGTCCGGCGCAACCTCGACCGCCCGGGGATGGAGCGGTTCCTGGTCCAGGACTCCGCGTTCCCTTCGCTGTTTGTCCGTGCCGCGCAAATGGCGTTCAGCGTGTTCCGCGGCCAGGACACCGATGCCGGCGATGAGACCGCCGAACGGCAGCGTGTCCTCGCCGACCTCTCGCAGCGCGACCCGTACTCGCCCGACGGCGCACTCTTTCATACCCTCGTCCTGCTCGTTACTTCGATGGACGCCGCGCGCGGGTCCATGGTTTTCGAAGCCCCGTGGTGGGCGCCCGACGGCCGGCTGAAGATCGTCTGGGACGATGCGGGCCGCCAGGAGCAATTCCGCCGCGTCAACGCCGAGCTGCAGCGGATGGCGCGCGGTCTGGGCGCTACGTTCGTAGAGAATTCGTTCTGGGCCACGTTCGACCTCCGCCGCCTGGTGACCTTGCATCCGCTCGGCGGCTGCCCGCTGGGAGAGGACTATCTCCACGGCGCTGCCGACGAGTTCGGCCGCGTCTTTTCCGGCGACGGCAGCGTCCATCAGGGGCTGTTCGTCGCCGACGGCGCGCTGGTCCCGTCAGCCCTCGGCACGAATCCGCTGCTTACCATTTGCGCGCTGGCCGAGCGCATCGTCGAGCGCAAGTTCGAACAACTCCAGGGTCGCGAGTATCCCGAGCCCGCGGCGCCCGTGGGATTCAGCAGCCTTGACCCGCGCCAATTAGTGGGTGTGCGCGACGCCGAACTGGAGAAGCTGTTCCGGCGCTGCCCGACCCTGGGAATCGAGCACATCGTCAACCGTGGAGAACGCCGCGTCGACCTGGCGGACCACCGGATCTTCAACGACGTGTACTGGAAGGGTTTCCTGCCCAGAGGCCTCCCGCTGGGCGAGCTTGCGGCGCGGCTGTTTACGGGCTACTACAAGCGCTTCTGGAAGGATGGCGACCGCTACGTCGGCGAGACTCGCTACTTGGACGGCCGGGTTCCGCTCAACCATAGCCTAGAGGAATTCACGATCGACAAGCGGACCAACGACCTCGATCCGGGGCGCTATATCCTGCTGCGGTACACCGATCCGGTTTTCGAGGATCTGTACTACGACGTGATGAAGATCGTCAGTGAAGAGATCCTCCTCTACCGCGGCTACACCGGTCAATTCCCGCACGGACAGCGCGGTTGGACGGCTCCGCTGCTCCGCGGATACGGCCTCGAACAGATGTCGGCCGACGACCACCGCTTGCTCTACGAAACGGGCCGCACGCCGTCGGCCGAGGAACTCGAGGGCTCCTGGCGCATGGACGCGGTCGCCAACGCGAACCTCGCTTCCGCGATTGCCTACCTGCGGTTCGAGCGCAAACCGGACGGCCGTCTCGAGAGCCGGTATCGCTTGCTCGGGCTGCTCGAAGGGCTGGTGATGCCCAGCTTCGTCAGCAATCATTTCCAGCTCCACGACTTCACGCCATTCCACGATGAGATCCGCCTGCTCGACCGGGACTTCCTGATCGGCCGCTGGGTCATGGACCTATCCGCCAACGCCGGCCGGCTTCTGCCGGCGACCTCGGCCGGCCTGCTGCATATCGTCGAAACCGAGGACGGCCGGGAGCAACTCGGGTTCTTTTACATCCTCACGCGCGTCAGCCAGAGCGAGGTCCCGGAGAACACCTTCCTTCGTTCTTTCCTCGACGTGTTCCTACCCAGCGGGATCGGGATGGCCTTCGAGGAGCAGATGGATGGCTGGTACCTGGGCGGGTTCGTGCCGGCCGGCGAGGGACCGGCAGCAGACCGCGTGATCGGCGGGCAGGCGCGAGCCGGCAACGGACCGCCCGGCGCCACGACGTGCAAGCTGAACCTGAGTCTCTCGATCGTGGACCTGAACGAGTTCATCGATTCCGAAGCCCATGAGGCCGGCGTGTCGGGCACGGTGGAGTTCTCGTCATGGCAGGGCGGCCCCGCAGCCAGCTTCCGCATCGACGACCGCGCGAGCCGCTTCTACTATCTGCGCGTGAACGAAACGAGCGGCGAGGCCGAGGTCGTCTATCATCTCGAGTTCGACTCCCCCGCGGGCCGCCGGTTCCTCTTCGAAGGCCGCAAGTACATGCAGAAGGACAATACCGGCGACCTGCGCGGATTGCGCGAGGTGGTCGCGGATTACACGACCCTTTACGCGCGCCTGTACGAACTCGCAGCCGGGAGTCGCGCTCCTCTCGGGGCGGGACTGCTGCGGTTTCGCGCCTTCGAGAACGCGGCCGCCACGAACAGCCTCGCCGAGTTCCTTCTCTCCTGGCGCATCACCGGCACCAGCGACTTGCTCATTCAGGCCCAGGCACGGCTGCGGTTCCTCGCATTCACGTCGCGGTTCGTCCAGTTCGAGTACGACCCGCTGGCCCCCGGCATTGTCGAGCTTCGTGACGACGTCCGTGCCGAGGTCGCCCGCGGCGCGGAAACGCCGGACTTCTTCAGCTCGCGGCCGACAGCCGAGCTGCAGTCGATTCTCCGCGCCACGTCTACGCTGCCGCTCACGAGCCTCCTGAACAAAGGCGGCGTGCGCGTGGATTTCACGAGACGCCGGATCTTCCGCGACTCGTTCTGGAAAGGGTCCTTCGCCGCGGACAACCTGCTGGGCTGGGAGGAGAGGCTCCGCACGGCGGCGCTCGGCGGCGGCGCGGAGAGACTCGGCGCCATGTTTGCCGGCGGCAGTTTCTGGAAGCGCTTCGATCGGATCGACAAGGGTCTCGCCCGCGGGCACGTCGTGAACTACGAAATGCAATGGCTGCCCGGCGACCCTGAGGTACGCGAGATCGAGTATCCGAACGACAGCCGCCGGTACTTTCGGAAGGGCGACCGCATCCTCCTGCTGAACTACCGCAACGAACCGTACCGCATCGTTTACGACACGATCAAGGTCATTGACGAGCAGAATGCGATCGGCGTAATGCACCTCGGCGAGTTTCCCGACGGGTTCGAGTTCGCGACCTTCGTGATGGCGCGCAACAACTACCCATTCGAGAAGATGGCGCTGGAAGACCACCACCGGCTGTTCGCGGACCCCCATGTCCGCAGGCCGGTGGTTGCCGACCTCGCCGGCGATTGGGCCGGATGGCTGGTGTTCCTCGGCCGTCCCGACGTCAGCCTCCTCAACCAGGCAAACCCGGCCGTCCTTCTCGTGTCGTTCCGCGAGGAGGGCGGCGGCATGGTCGCACGGTACCGGTTCGACTTGACCGGGCACGGTGGCGGCCCCGATCCTACGTGCGAGTTCATCGCCGACATGGACCTGGCTGCGCTTCAGGACACCCTGCGCGTTATTGACGACCGGATGCTGATCGGCCGGTGGCCGGCGCCTGAGCTGAACACCGGGCTGTTGCGCGGACTCGATCAGTATCTGGAAGGCGGCCGCGGACGGCCATGCTTCTACTGGGTACTTAGCCGTGAGCGTTGACCCGCGAACTGCGCCGCTCAACTTGTTTCCAAGGCGGACCTGGCCTCGACACGATGGTCGAGGCGGAGCGCGCAGGCGCTACAACGATATCCGCAAGGTGTGATACATTCTGCTGTTACGCTGTACACAATTGCCCGGAGGTCTTGTGAAGCTTAGCCCACCGCTTGTTCGGAGCACGATCGTGGCCGCGCTTGGCGGCCTGCTCTTCGGATTCGACACAGTGGTCATTTCGGGGACCACCCAAGCCCTCACGCTGGCCTACGGCCTCTCGCCGCTTTCCCTGGGCATTACGGTCGCCAGCGCGCTGGTGGGTACGATCCTGGGGTCCATGTTCGCGAGCATCCCGAGCGACCGGTACGGCCCGCGCGGCAGCCTGAAGGGCACGGCGGTGCTGTATATCGTGTCGGCTGTCGGCAGCGCTCTCGCCTGGGGCTGGGCTCCGCTGCTGGCATTCCGCTTTGTAGGAGGTCTGGGCATCGGCGCCTCCTCCGTCCTGGGTCCGATGTACATTGCCGAGATCGCGCCCGCGAGGCTGCGCGGGAGGCTGGTGGGCCTTTTCCAGTTCAACATCGTGCTGGGGATTCTGGTGGCGTTCTTCTCGAACTACCTGGTCGGCCTGCTGGGGTTTGGGGATGCGGAGTGGCGTTGGAAGCTGGGTGTGGCGGCGGCGCCGGCGGTGCTGTTCTTCCTGATGCTGTTCGGCATCCCGCAGAGCCCGCGCTGGCTGGCGAAGAAGCAGCGGACGGAGGAGGCCCGCGATGTGCTGGTCCTGACCGGCGAAGAGAACGTCGAAGGGGAGTTGAAGGGAATCGTCGACTCAATTGATGCGCAGCACGGGCACGCCGACGAGCCGTTGTTCTCGCGCAAGTACCGTGTGCCGATTTTTCTGGCGATCACCATCGGCATGTTCAACCAACTCTCCGGGATTAACGCGATTCTGTACTACCTCAACGACATCTTCCAGCGCGCCGGGTTCAGCAAGGTCTCGGGCGACTTACAGGCCGTGGCGGTAGGAGCGACGAACCTGTTGTTCACGATCCTGGCCATGTCGGTGATCGACAAGTTCGGGCGAAAGAAGATGCTGCTGGTGGGAGCCGTGGGTACGGCCGTGTGCCTGGCGGGGGTGGCCTGGGTTTTCGCTACGGCACGACATGAGGCCATGCTGGTCTGGCTGCTGGTGGGCTTCATCGCGTTCTTCGCCTTTTCGCAGGGAGCGGTCATCTGGGTGTATCTCAGCGAAGTGTTCCCGAACCGCGTGCGGGCGAAGGGCCAGAGCCTGGGCAGCTTCACACACTGGGCCATGAACGCTCTGATTTCTTCGACCTTCCCGTTGCTGGCGGCCGCCTCGGGGGCGGCGCCCTTCGTCTTCTTCTCGGCGATGATGGTGGTGCAGTTCTTCGTGGTGCTGTCGTTCTACCCGGAAACCAAAGGGGTGTCGCTCGAGCAGATGCAGAAGAAGATGGGGATTAGTTGAAGGGGATTCACCGCAGAGGCGCGGAGGACGCAGAGAGGCCATTGAGCGCCGGCAGGACGCAGCGAAAACCTACAATGGAGTTTGTCTTGCTGGGATCGCTAGCGGTTCTTTCGGAGTATCGGAGGTAGCGCGCGTCGGAGTTCCAGGCGCCTCCACGGATCACGCGGCCGGATCCGCGGGCGGGGCCTTCCGGCGCATCCCGCGGAGACTCCCGGAAATACTTCGGGTCGAACCAGTCCGCGCACCACTCCCAGGCGTTGCCCTGCGTATCGTAAAGGCCCCAGGCATTGGGCGACCTCAGGCCGGCCGGACGAAGAACTCCCCCGCTGTTCGCCCCATACCAGGCCCGCGAGTCGAGGTTGTCCGGAGCAGCCTTGGAGTCGCCGGCCCGGGAAGCGTATTCCCATTGCGCTTCGGTCGGTAAACGTCCGCCGGCCCATCCGCAGTAGTCCTGGGCATCCTGCCAGGTGGCGTTCACCAGCGACTGCGCCGCATCACCCCAGGCTGGGTTTGATGGAGGAGGAGGAGGCATTGGCCGCTTCTTCGCCGCCGCAAATTTGCGATAGGCCGCCACGGTCACTTCGGTGCGCGTCATCCAGAACGCGGTAGGGATATTGACCGTGTGGCGGGGTTTCTCGTCGTCGCTGCAGAGACGATCCTGATCGACGCAACCGATCTCGAAGCTGCCGGCCGGCACGCGCGCGTAACGCAGGCCGTCAACAGAATTCATGCCGCCGGATGAACTGGGAGCCGCGCTCTTCTGGGGTACAGCGGCCGGCGCCGGCGGAGGCGCAGGTTCTGCCTTGGCAACCGGCGCGGGCGGAGGAGTCGATTCTAGCGGACGGACGGCGGGCTCAGGTCCGCGCTCGCGGTAGTGCTGGATGGCAAGAAAGCCGGCAACGCAGAGGGACACCACCAACAGAGCCGCGGCGCCGAGCCAGAGGCGGTGTCTTGACGAGCCGGCAGGTTTCACGGGGGAGAAGGAGGCCTCCATCGCGCCTACAAGAGCGGAGCAGTCTTTGAACCTCCCGGTAGGGTCCTTGGCCATACCCTGCTTGAGGACCGCGTCGGTTCTCTTGGTGACAAGGGGATTGAGCGTGCTGGCGGGCGGGGGCTCCGAGTGAAGGATCTGCGTGACCAGCGAGGTCAGCGTGTCCGCATCGAAGGGCTTGCGGCCGGTGAGCATGGTGTAAGCGACTGCGGCCAGGGCGAATTGATCGAGGCGCCCGCTCAAGTTCTGCGCCATGAGCTGTTCCGGGGCCATGTAGTGGGGCGTGCCCATCACCAGGCCGGTCGCGGTGAGCGCGCTGGCGCCGGTGAACTTCGCAATGCCGAAATCGGCGATGCGAATGTCTCCACCGGGGAGGAGCATAATATTCGCCGGCTTGATGTCGCGATGGATGACGCCGTGCGAATGAGCGTAGTCGAGCGCCCGCGCCGCCGCTGAGATGATAGGGAGGACCTGGCTGGACGACAGAGGGGCCGGTTGGCGCGCCAGCCAGGCGTCGAGCGTCTCGCCCTCGACCAGTTCCATCACGATGTAAGCGACGCCCGCCTCTTCGGCAAAATCGAAAACCGAAACGATATTCGGATGAGTCAACCGCGCCGCGGCTTGCGCTTCTCGCAGCAACCGTTCGCGCTGGCCGGCCGCCTCCGCCGGCGAGACGCCTTCGGGGGGCCGGAATACTTTGATTGCCACCGTCCGGCCCAGGAGCGTATCGCGGGCCCGATACACCTCACCCATTCCGCCGCGTCCGATAAGTTGCTCAATTTCGTAGCGTCCAATTCGATCCATGGAAATAGAGATTATAACGCCCGATACTCCGTAGTGCAGAAGGGTTCATGGTTGTGAGGACTTAGCACTGATATCATCACCTCATATGTCCATCCCAGAGCCTGCCGCCCCGGCGGAAATGACGGTCAAGGCCGTCGCGCTCGGTCTATTCCTGGCCTTTGTATTCGGGTCGGCCAATGCCTATCTGGGAATGCGTGCCGGGCAAACCGTGGCGGCCACGATTCCGGCGGCGGTTATCGCGATGGCGCTGTTCCGGCTTCCGATCCGGGGAATTCGCGGCGGAATTCTGGAGCAGAATATCGCGCGCACGGCGGCCTCGGTGGGCGAGGCGCTGGTGGCCGGCGCGATCTTCACGATCCCCGCGTTCGTATTAGTGGATATCAATGGCGTACGTTTATGGCAGGACCTGCGGGCACACTACTGGGAGGCTTCCTTCATTCTGTTGGTGGGCGGCCTGATCGGAGTGTTCTTCATCATTCTGCTGCGGCGGCCGTTGTGCGTCGAGGCGAACCTGCCGTGGCCGGAGAGCGTGGCCAGCGTCGAGATCGTCAAGGCCGGCGACCGGGCCGGCGCGGCATCGCGCTACATCTTCGGCGCCATGGGGTTCGGCGGGCTGCTCATGATTCTGAAGAGCGACAAGGGCCTCCAAGTTTTCCGCGACTACACGGAAGGGTTCCTGGCATTCCCAAAGTCGGTGGTGCGGCACTTCAATTTCGACCGGCAGACGATCGGCGAGGTGACCCACACCGGCGGAATCGCGTGGTCGACTCCCAGCCTGTCGCCAGCCCTTCTGGGCATCGGGTACATCATTGGTCCGAAACTGGCGTCGATAAACGTGTCGGGCGGGGTGATCGCGTGGTGGCTGCTGATTCCGCTGCTGCTGTTCTTCGATCCGGACCTACCCGCACGGCTTGGGAACGCCACGCCGGACGTGGCGGCCTACACGGTCTGGTACAACATCGTGCGGCCCATCGCGGTGGGCACGATGTTGGTGGCGGCGTTCTATACGTTGTTCAACATGCGCTCGTCGATACTCCGTTCGCTGCGGGGCGCCTTCAGCGCCTCCACGGCGGCCGCGCGTGAAGAGGCCCGTGCGGAGCGCACGGAGCGCGATATCCCCGCCAAGTGGGTGCTGGCTGGAATACTGGTGCTGCTCGTGCCCATCACGGCTATCTACTATTTCTTCACGCATGGCTGGGTGGCGGCAATCGTTTCGGCGTTGGTGATGACGGTGACCGGTTTTCTGCTGTCGGCGGTGGGCGGCTATCTGGTGGGGCTGGTAGGGAGTAGCAACCAGCCGGTGTCGGGCTTGACTCTTTCGGCGCTGGTCATCGCGGCTCTGGTGCTGCTGGTGATCGGGGTGAAGGGGCCTGCGGGCGTGGCGGCGGTGCTGGGCGTGGCGGCGGTGGTCTGCTGCGCCTGCTGCGTCTCGGGGTCGCTGGTGCAGGACCTGAAGGCGGGCCACTTGCTGGGCGGGACTCCGTGGAAGATGCAGGTGGTGGAGATTATCGCCGTGGCGTTGCTCGCATTCTTTCTGATGGGGCCGATCATCGTGCTGCATGAAGCCAACCTGGCGACGGGCGGCATTGGCGGCCGCGCGCTTCCAGCGCCTCAGGCGGGACTCATGGCGCAGTTGGCGAAGGGGATCGTGGGGGGTGAGATGGCGTGGGGGCTGCTGGGAATCGGCGCGGCCTTCGCTGTGGCGCTTATCCTGTGCGGCGCTCGCGCGCCGATGCTGATCGCGGTGGGGATGTACTTGCCTTTCGACACCTCCTCGGCGATCTTCGCCGGCGGGCTGCTCAAGGCCGTTGTGGACAAGCTCGCCGCACGCTACGCGCCTGAAGATAAGGCGCAGGTGGAGGAGAAGGGCACGCTACTGGCTTCCGGCCTAATCGCAGGGGAGGCCATCGTCGGCATCCTGCTGGCGGTGTTGTTCGTGTCGGGAGTGCCGTCCCTCACACACGCTCTGACAGGGCAAGATGCCTTTGGGTTCTATCCGAAACTCGGGTCCTGGCTGTCGCTGCTAGGTTTCGCGAGCCTGGCCTATGTGCTGGTGTGGCTGCCGCTGCGGAGGAAGTCCTAGGCAGGCGAAACCGCCTGGCCTACAGGCAGTAGGCGACGCCCAGGGAGATTTCGTTCATTTTGATCCAGCCCTGCGGCGCCGGGAGCACAACACCGAAATCAGCGAAATCCGGCTTGGGGGAGGTGTACTGACGGAAATCCACCCGCATCAGCCACTTGTCCGTCACCCTGGTCTTCACACCGAAACCGTAGTTCAGGCCGAATTTCATCTTTCCGCCGCCCTGAGAAACGCTGGAGCCGGGAAGGATGAAGTTGGTGAATCCGACGCCACCGGCAATGAACGGGCGCACTTTAGAGCCCTCCGGTGTCGCGTACGCAAGGAAGTCGTAAAACCCTTGATGGGCGGCCGTGCCATAAGTGGCCCCGGCGTAATCCCAATTCGCCCGGACATAGTTGTAGCCGGCTTCGTGCCCAAAGTGGGGTTTGGTGTTCAATGTCATCCGGAATCCGAACCGCCAGCCGTTGTTCAACTGCAGCAGCGTGGTGGGCGGCGTCGTGGAATCGTCCGAGGCAAGGACACCGTTGGAGATGCGGTTAGCCCCAGCGCCCCCTCCAACCTCTAGAACCTGGGCAAGCGCGGCTCCCGCAGTCACCAGAAGCAGGAACAAAATCAGCGAGTGTCTAAATGCGGTCATACTTCCATATTACTAAATCGCCACGACGTGCAGTTCCCCAGGGCCGTGAACGCCGCGGATCAGGATTTGCTCGATGTCGGCGGTGCGGCTGGGACCGGTGATGAGGACCATTGAGGAAGTTCGCTCGCCCGGGAGTGGCGCGAGGGTGAACAACTCGTCGAGCCCGGTCAGAATCCGGTCGCTTCGGATCACCGCCAGATGGACCGGAGGAAGCAGCGAGATCATCCTGGCTTCCTCCCCCGTGGAGAACATGACCAGGGTTCCCGTGTCGGCGAGCGCGTATTCCGCACTGGTGATCCCGACGTCCACGCGGGCGCACAACTCCCGCAGTTCGCGCTCACCGGTCACACCGCTGCGCACGCCGTCGAGCGCGGTGATGCCACACTCGCGAAGCAACGCCGCACTCGAAGCGACGGCGGTCTTCCCGGCGAGCAGGGCCGCGGCGTAGGCGCGCGCATCCTCGAAGGACGCCGCGCGGTAGAACTTGCCGGATTGCGTCTCGAGAGCTTCCGAGAAACGGCGGATGCGCGTTTCCAAGTCCTCCTCAGGCAGGCGGAGCCGGGGCGGCGCGAGGGCCGGGACGGGCTGGCCGGCGCTGCGGCCGAGTGCGGTTCTCACCTTATGCAGGATGTTATCGCGGGACATTAACTTGCCCTCCCCGCGGCGCGCGCGCGCCACAACTGCCGGAAACTCCTGGCGGGCAGCGGCGGCATGTCCCGTTCGCTGGTCCAGGCGCGCAAGGGGCCGACGTTCAAGGGGGGCGGAGCACCGCGCAGCCAGCGTCCGGGCTCCGATTCCGAGAACAGCAGCGATCCCATCATGCCGAGGAATTCGTAAATCCGGGGGTGCCGCATCACCCAGGCCCACAGACGGAAGCCGAGACGTTCCAGCCGGTCCTGACTCTCGCGCGCCTTGCCCTTGATCACTTCGCCGCGCAGATCGAGCAGGAGTTTGGGGATCTCGATCTTAACCGGGCAGACCTCGGCGCAGGCCCCGCACAGACTCGAAGCGAAGGGCAGCCAAGGATCGTGCTGGATCCCGAGGAACTGCGGGCTGATGATCGCCCCGATGGGGCCCGAATAGACCCAGGGATAGTTGTGACCGCCGATCTTGCGATACACGGGGCAGTGGTTCAGACACGCGCCGCAGCGCAGGCAGTGAAGCGACTGGCGTTTCTCGCGGTCCGCCAGCAGCCGGGTGCGCCCGTTGTCGAGGAGCACAACGTAGAACTCCTCGGGACCATCCACCTCGGTCTCGCGCCGGGGGCCGTTCAGAAACGATGTGTACACCGAGAGCAATTGGCCGGTGGCGCTGCGGGCCAGCAGTTTGAGGAACACCGCCAGGTCCTGCGCGCGGGGAATCAGCTTCTCGATGCCCGCGATCGCCACATGGATCCTGGGCATCGTGGTACACATCCGCCCGTTGCCCTCGTTGGTGACGAGCACGACGGCGCCCGAGTCGGCCACCAGAAAATTGGCTCCCGATACGCCGATTTCGGCCGCGAGAAACTTCTCCCGCAGGACCCCGCGGGCGGTGCGGGTCTGGTTCTCGGGCACCGTATCGTATTCGACGCCCAGCGTCCGGGTGAACAGCTCCGCGACGTCGTAGCGGGTCAGGTCGAGGGCGGGCGCCACGATGTGATAGGGGCGCGAGCGGCGCAGTTGAACGATGAACTCACCCAGATCCGACTCGACGGCTTCGAGGCCCTCGTGTTCGAGATGCTCGTTGAGGTCGATCTCCTCCGAGGTCATCGACTTGACCTTCACGAGCAGCTTGGCCTGTTTCTCCTTGGCGAGGCGCGCGAGAAACTCGGCGGCCTCCCCGCCATCCTTGCACCAGACGACTTTGCCGCCGCGCGCGATAACGCTCGCCTCGAACTGCTCGAGGTAGTAGTCCAGGTTGTCGAGGGTGTGCTTCTTCAGCGCGTGCGCCTGGTCCCTCAGTTCCTGGAAGTCGGGGAGCGCGTCGTGCGCCACCGCGTGCGCCCGCTTATCCATGAGGCGGCCGGTGGCCGAGTAGATGGCCGCTTGCAGGCCCGGGTTTTCCAGCGTTTGACGGATGGTCTTCTCAGGTACAGTAGACATCGAAGAGCCTCAACGGGCGGCCAGGACTTCGGCCAGATGCATGGTTCTCACGGGAACGCCGGCGCGCGAGAGCGCTCCACGAAGCTGCAGCAGACAACTCGCATCCGCACCCACTACGGTTTCCGCGCCGGTCTTCAGGATGGATTCGATCTTGGTGCGGGACATGCCGCCGGAGACCGCCGGGAACTTCACGGAGAAGGTACCCCCGAAGCCGCAGCACTCCTCGGGAATATCCATCTCCCGAAGCGTCAGTCCCTGGACATGCGAGAGCAGCCGGCGCGGACCCTCTTTGATCTTCAGCTCGCGCAGCCCGTGGCAACTGTCGTGATACGTGACCACGCCGTCGAACCTGGCGCCCAGGTCCTCCGCGCCGGCGACTTCAAGCAAGAACTTACTGAACTCCCAAACGCGCGGCGCGAGGTTCCGCGTCTCCTCCAGCCTCTCCGGATCCTTTCGGAAAAGCTCCTCGTAGTGGTGCGTGATCATCGACGCGCAGGAGCCGGAAGGCACGACGACGTACTCCGCGTTTCGCAGAGTCTCGAGGCAGCGGCAGGCGACCTGGCGGGCCTCCCGGCGATACCCGGAATTGAAGGCCGGCTGCCCGCAGCAGGTTTGGTCTTCGGGAAAGTCGACGGTGTAGCCCAGTCGCTCGAGCACCTCGGCGGTGGCCAAGCCCACCGCGGGGAACAACTGATCCACGATGCAGGTGACGAACAGCGATACGCGTTTGAGCATAGCAAGAGGCGGTCGCCGAACCCGATCCGGCTTTTGGGTCCAGTTCCCCTCAGCCGATCTTAGCTGTAAAGGCAGGGTTGTTCAAGCGGAGCGCGGACGCATGCTCACTGCGCGCCTCTCTGCAGCAGCACGATCTTCAGCGTCTGGAGGACGATGTAGGCGTCCAGGCTCGGAGACAGGTGCTTGATGTAGTAGAGGTCGTATTCCAACTTGCGGGCGGCGTCCTCCTGGGTGTCGCCGTACTTGTGGTTAATCTGCGCCCAGCCGGTAATCCCCGGCCTCACGCAAAGACGCTGCCTGAAGAACGGAACCTGCTTGGACAAAATCGCCACGAACTCCGGCCGTTCCGGACGAGGACCCACGATGGACATGTCCCCGCGAAGCACATTGATGAACTGGGGCAGTTCGTCCAATCTGAGAAGACGCAGCCAGCGCCCGACCGGGGTCACCCGGGGGTCGTTCTTCGATGCCCAGACCGCACCGGTTTCGGCTTCGGCATCCGGATGCATCGATCGAAACTTGTAGAGCGTGAAATGCCGGCCTTGCCAGCCGACCCGGGTTTGCCGGAATAGAATGGGGCCGCGAGAAGACAGCTTGATCGCCACGGCAACCAGCACCAGGATCGGAAGGCTCACCAACAGTCCGATCAGCGCGATCAGCCTGGAGTAGAAGACCTGGAGGGCGACGATTCCCGGCCGTGGGCCGAGTTCGCGAGCGAAGATGAGCTGCGACGGCCGCAGTTCCGCGAGAGACACCCACTTGAACATGTTCTCGGAGGCCGTGGCGGCTTCCTGGATGGGTATCCCCGAAAAGCGCAGCTCTAGCAGATCCGCCAACGGCGTGCGGCCCCTGCGCTCCGTCAGACCCACCACGAGCCTGTCAGGCCGCGTCTGCTCCACCAGCTTCCGCAAGTCCCCCAGCTCTCCCAGCCAAGGAACCCTCGGATCGAGAGCCGGATCGGGCTGATCGTCGACGTAGCCGGCGACACGCAGCCCCAGCTCCGGGTGCTCGCGAACGTACTCGACGATCTCCCGCACCGGACCGCTGCTGCCGAGAAAGACAATCCGCTCCTCCCCAAAGGCGCGCAGCACAACCCCGCTGTACAGCAGCCGCCACGCAGTGATGGCGACCAGGCTCAGGCCGCCGCCGAGCGTCATCACCCACCGCGGAAGGACCAGATCCGTGTTGGCGTAGTAGAGCAGCGCCTGGAAGAAGAAGGCCACACCAACCGCTTGCAGAACCTGCTGCATCAGCAGCGATCTCGACCGTACGCGAATATTGGCGTAAAGATCGTGGAGGTAGAGAGTCGCCAGGATTGTCAGGGTGGTAATCAGGATGCGGCCGAGTCCCCCGTCATACAGCAGGTACACCACGGGATCAATCGGGAGGACCAAGAAGCAGGCGATGACGAAGCAGGAGAAGATGACAATGGTCTCGGTAAGCAGCAACGTCCGGACGTTGGAGGGTACGAGCGCGCGCAGGAGCTGAATCATCGTGCAACCGGCGTGCGGCGGGGCAGCCGATCAATCTGAAAGTCTACCATTGGAGAAACCGGGAATGCCCGCGGCTATTGGGGAGAACCTTCGATTTGGTCAAAGCGGCTCAGGAGAGACAGCCTGCTTTCGTCGGATCCGCCGAATATCCCGGTGGGAAAACGGCGGGAGCGCAGGATCTCCTGAAGGATCTGGTTCCCCAGCTTGTTGTTGAGTCCGAGGCCCGCCAGGTATTGCAGCCGGAGGTTTCCGTCACGGTTGATCTGCGCGTCGCGCATATAGGCGCCGAGATCGGGCGCCTGGCCGGCGTAGGTAGCCAGCAGATCGATTGCCGAGCGGAAGCCCACTTCTCCGAGCGACTGCGCTACAGGGAGGTACGCGGGACTTTGCAGCCGCCGCTGGAGTGCGTCCACGTCGATCTGCATGGGGCCATTGACGCCCAGGAGCACGGTGTCGTAACCCGAGCCTTCGATGTCGTTGCTCCAGACGGTGCCGTTGGGGAAGACCTGGAAGAAGGTGGCGATCTCGCTCTTGACGGTGGGGGAATCGCTTTCGTAAAGCGGCACCCACTGCGTGATCACTCCGCCCGGATTGAGGTGACGCTTGCAGAGCTCGAAATACTCGGTGGAATAGAGCGTCGCGGTGCCTTTCACCCAGGGATGGATGGGGTCGGAGGTGATGACGTCGAATTTCTGCGGGGTCGTCAGGATATAGTGGCGGGCGTCATCATAGACCACGGTTACGCGCGGGTCGCTGAGCACTTCCTGGTTCTCGCGATGGAAGTAGCGGGACGCCGTCGGGGGAATCAGAGGCTCGATTTCGCAGATGACGATCTTCTCGATGCCTGGATAGGACACGAAGGAGCCCGCCGTGACGCCGGCGCCGAACCCTACAATCAGCACCGAGCGCGGGTTCGGATGCACCAGCGCGGGCAGGTGGCCGAGCATCCGTTGAAGACGCATGTCATGTGGCTCGCTGGAGGCCTCCACCTTGCCGCTGACGTGGAACATACGCTGTCCATCGTTCCACTGGGTGATGGCGATCGAGGCGTTCATGCCTTCCACCATGTAGAGTGCCTCCGCGGAGCTCGCGGAGGTCGACAGGTGACGGCCGTAGGCGATCACCATCCACGGCACGGGCGGAATGATCCACACTACGAAAACGACGGCTGCAGCTCCGGCGGCCAAGGCTGTCGACTTAGAAATCCAGCGCAATGGCTGGCCGGCGACCCGGACCAGAGGCCCCCATGCCACCAGCGCCGCAACCGCGGACAGAACGATCAGCACCTGCTGCGCCCTCTGCGTCCCAATCCAAGGAATGAGCACCATGCCCGAGCCGATGGAGCCGGCAATGGCGCCGACGGTGTTCGCGGCATAGACTCCGCCGATCAGGCGCCCGGGGTCCTGGCCGCGTTTGGCGGCGGCCGCCACCGCCAGCGGGAAGCTGGCTCCCCAGAGGCACGCGGCCGGCAGGATGGTCCACATGCTGCGCGCCAAATCGAGCTGGAAGTTGAACCACGGGCTCGACGACAGCATGGGATCGATCGGCCAGTACGGCAGCGAACTGGCGAGCATGTAGGCCGCCCAGCCGATGGCCCCGGCGAGAAGAATCTGGCAGGTGGCCAGTGCCGCGCGCGGCCGCGCGATGGTCCGCGCCAGCGCGGATCCGGTGCCGCTGCCGATACCCAGACCGATCAGGAACACCGCCAGGATAATGGAAAAGGTATAGACGGAAGCGCCGATCGTCAAGGACAGCAGACGAGTCCAAATCACCTCGGCAGCCAGTGCGCACATCCCCGACAGCGCGATGGTGACGTACACCGGCCACAATCCGTAGTCCGCCCGCAGCGGTCTCCGCGGGCTCCGGCTCGGGAGAAGCGGCCTCCTGCGGCGCCCGCGCCGCCAACAGGACGCCGATGGCGGCGACGGTCACGTTGAGCAGCACGGCGACGAAGGTGGCCGTCGCCAGGTCGAATACCCTTAGCAGGTAGAATCCGGCGAGCAGGCAGCCGAGAACGGCGCCGGCGATGTTGCCGGCGTAGAAGAACCCCATCCATGAAACGCCCCGGGGCGTGGTTTCCACCCAGCGCGCGATCGCCGGCAGCGACGCGCCCATCAGCAATGTCGGCGGCAGGAGACAGAACCCGGCAATCACTCCGCGCAGCAGGATGCCGGAAAGACCATAGCCCACAAACGCCGTGTACACCCGGCCCACGGCGGGCATCCCGAGCAGCACCAGAATGCCGCACAACCCAATCCCAAGCTCGATGGCCGCGTAGACGCGCAGAGGGTGGGCCCGCCGCGAAACCAACCGGGGCAGCGCCAGGCTGCCAATGCACATCCCCCCCATGAACGTGCCGAGCAGAACTCCCAGCGATACTGCCGAGGAGCCGACTACCAACTGCAGCAGTTGGAACCACACAATTTCATAGATCAGCGCGGCGCATCCGCTGCCGACAAAAAGGAGAATCAGCAGCGGCAAAAACCGCCGGGACGGAGAAGGGGCACCCAAAGGAGACATAAAGGAGATTATAGACGGTGCGGAGCGGTGGAACGCCGCACAGGTGCCGATGCCTATACCAAAACCGTAAGCGTGGTGCGGTTCGGAACCACCGGGTTGTAGAGCGTGTCCCGCTCGACGGGTTCCCTGCCCGCTTCGCGGATCAGGCGCAGCAGTTCCCCGCGGCGCAGGGACTGGCTGGTGGTGGCGCCGGCGTCGTGGTAGATCTTCTCCTCCACCACGGTGCCGTCGACGTCGTCCGCGCCGAAGCGCTGGGCCACCTGCGCGACGCGCGGCGTCAGCATCACCCAATAAGCCTTGATGTGAGGGATGTTGTCGAGCAGCAGCCGCGCCACGGCGACGCTCTTCAAGTCGTCGAAGCCGGTGGTCGAAGGAATGTGCCGCAGCGCCGTGTTGTCCGGATGGAAGGCCAGCGGGATGAACGCCATGAAGCCGCCGGTTTCATCCTGCAAGGCGCGCAGTCTCAGCAGGTGATCCACGCGGTCTTCGTCCGTCTCGATGTGGCCGTACAGCATGGTGCAGTTCGAATGCAGCCCGAGCTGATGCGCCTGGCGCGCGACGTCGAGCCATTCGCCGCCGTCGATCTTGTGGTCGCAGATAAGCCTGCGGACTCGTTCCGAAAAAATCTCCGCGCCTCCGCCGGGGAGCGAGCCCACGCCGGCCGCCATCAGACGTTCGAGCGCCTCCCGAATGGAGACCTTGGCACGCCGGGCCAGGAAGGCAATCTCCACCATGGTCAGCGCCTTCAGGTGTACCGCCGGGAAGCGCTGTTTCAAGCCGCGGAACAACTCGCAGTACCAATCCAAGGTTAGTTCCGGATGCAGCCCGCCCACCACATGGAATTCGGTCACCGCGTCGCTCCAGCCCTGGCCGGCCATTTCCCAGGCCTGCTCGAGCGACAGGGTGTAGGCTTGCGGATCCTTGGCCCGCTTGCCGAATGCGCACAACCGGCAGCTTGCCACGCAAACGTCGGTGGGATTGATGTGACGGTTGACGTTGAAGTAAGTAACGTTACCGTGTAACTTCTCCCGCACCAGGTTGGCCATGTAACCGAGAGCCAGAAGGTCGTGGGTCCGGTAAAGCGCGAGGCCGTCCCCGGCATCCAGACGGACGCCCGCCTCGACTTTGTCCAAAATGGTCTTCAGCCTTGTGTCTTCGATGGCAGGCTGCATGGTTACGCCCCAGAGCGCAGGAAGAGAATATCGGCGGCCCAAAACAAGAAGAATAGCACGCTGACGTAGCCGTTCATGGTGAAGAAGGCGGCGTTTACACGCGAGAGGTCGTCCGCCCGCACCAGGCTCTGCTCATACACGAGCAATCCCGCGACCGCGGCGACGCCGATCATACTCAGGAATCCCAAGCCAAAGCTGTACACCAGCGCGGCCAGGCACGCCACCATCCCGACGTGGAACAAGCGCGAGATGAGCAAGGCGCCGCGAATTCCGAATCGTCCCGGGAGGCTGAAGAGGCCCTCGTTCTTGTCGAACTCGTAATCGGGGCAGGCGTAGATCACGTCGAAGCCGGCGGTCCAGAGGGTGACCGCCGCCGTGAGCCACAGGATGCGCGGGTCGAGCGATCCGCGAATGGCGATCCAGGCGGCCGCCGGAGCGATCCCCAGCGCGAATCCCAACACCAGGTGGGAGAACATGGTGAAGCGTTTTGTAAACGAGTAGAAGAAGACGACGGCCAGCGCCACCGGCGCGAGCCAGAAGCACAGCGGGTTCAGCGCACGAGCGGCGAAGAAGAACACCGCGGATGCGGCCGCGGTGAACCCCCACGCATAACTCTTCGATAACAGCCCCGCGGGCAGGTGACGCGAGCGGGTGCGCGGGTTGCGCGCGTCGATGGCGGCGTCGAGGATGCGATTGAACGCCATGGCGGCCGACCGCGCCGCGGCCATCGCGACGACGATCCAGCCGATCTTCCACCCGAGCCCGGCCCGTTCGAAACCGCTCTCGCGGACGGCCAGCAGGGCGCCGGTCAGAGCGAAGGGCAGGGCGAAGACCGAGTGCTCGAACTTGATCATCTCCAGCGTCAGCCGGAGCTTCTTTAGAAATGAACGGCTCATTGGTTCGGGAGCGGGCTGACTTTCATTGTAGGCACTCACGCGCCGTGGGAGTCGACCCAGCGGCCTCCTCCCAAACGCGCAGGGGCGGAATGACCAAATCACACTTCATCCCAAGAGTATCTTGCGTTCCCCTTCAACCACCTGCCGTTCCAGACCCCTGTCCGCATCGCAACCCCGTGCTATTGGTGAATTGAGGATGGTCGCGCCGTCCAGTCACCTCGCTTGCCGGAGTCTCGAACAGAAATGCTGTTTCATGCGCCGGAGGCGTTGCCGGCTCCCCAAACGCTTTTTGCCAAACAGGGCCAATTTCGCGTAAAGCCTCTGCCATCAACGGGTTACGGCGAGGGTCTCCGCCCGCCCCCGTCTGCGGCCCCCCTCCCACCAAGATCTCCTCTCCTGCCCCCCCACCGCCATGCTTCGGAGTCCGCCCGTGCTTGCGCTCGACCCGCTGTGCTAGGCTGGCGGCTGATGATGCGGGGCGCATTGCTCACTTTCGCCGTTGGGTTGATGGCCGCGCTGGCGGCGTGCTCCGGCGCGGCGCCGCTCGCGGCGGGGGAACAGTGGGTCACGCTCCCGGGTGGCCAGAAGATCCGCGCCGAGGTCCTGACGCGGCCGGAGGACATGCAGCGCGGCATGATGTTCCGGGAATTCGCTCGCGCCGGACCGCGGCATGTTGTTCGTTCACGGCGCCCCGGGCCGCTACGCATACTGGATGTTTCAATGCCTGATCCCGCTCGACATCATCTGGATGGATGCCAACCGCAAGATTGTCGAGATCTCAGCCGACACGCCGCCCTGCCGCGGCGAAGCGTCCACCTGCCCCAACTACGGTGGGCATCAGGACTCGCTCTACGTGCTCGAACTGGCGGGCGGAATGGCGCGCCGGTACGGGCTGAAGTTGGGCGACACGATCGCCTTCTGATATCCTCAAACAAGCGATGACAGCGGAGCAATTAACGGAACTGTTGGAGCAGGTGCGCACGGGGAAAGTGGACGTCCCGGCGGCGGTGAAGCGCATGCGCCACTTGCCTTTCGAAGACCTCGGATTCGCGAAGGTGGATCATCACCGCGCCCTGCGGCATGGCATGCCCGAGGTGATCTTCGCGCAGGGGAAGACCCCCGAGCAGGTGGTGTCCATCGCCACGCACTTGCTCAAGGGGGTGAAGAATGTGCTCATCACGCGGGCGGACCAGCCGACGGCCGCCCTGGTGAAGCGCAAGATCCGCAAGGCCGAGTACTTCCCGCTGAGCCGCGCCATTCGCGTCTGGGGGGACCGGACGATCCACGGGAAGGGCAAGATCGCCGTGGTTTGCGCCGGCACCAGCGACATCCCGGTGGCCGAGGAAGCCCGCGTCACGGCCGAGGTGATGGGCAACGAGGTGGTGGCCATCCACGATATCGGCGTGGCCGGCATTCACCGGCTGATGAGCAACCGCGAGCGCCTGGTGGAAGCCCGCGTGGTGGTGGTGGCGGCGGGGATGGAAGGAGCGCTGCCGAGCGTGGTGGGCGGTCTGGTGTCCTGCCCGGTGATCGCCGTGCCGACGAGCGTGGGCTACGGCGCCAGCTTCAACGGCCTGGCGGCGCTGCTCGCCATGCTCAACAGTTGCGCCAGCAATGTGACGGTGGTCAACATCGACAACGGCTTCGGGGCCGGGTACGTGGCGAGCCTCATCAACCATCAATAGGAGCGCGAGGCCGCACGCGCTGGATTCTCGCCCGGCGCTTCTCCGCCCGGCGCACACGGCGCTCGTCCATGCCGAAGTAGTGGGCCACCTCGTGCCATACTGTTTCTTCCAGGAGTTTTTCCAGGTGCGGGAGGTCCCGGGCCATGCGTACGTGCGGGCCCTGGAAGATGGTGATGCGGTCCGGCATGGTGAAGCCCTCGCCGACGCTCCTGGTGGTCAGGGGCCGGCCCTGATACAGCCCTAAGAGGTCCGGCCGCGGCGGTTCCTGTTCGACGACGAAAGCCACGTTGTGGAGCCGGCGGCGAAAGCGGGCCGGGATGGCCTTGATAGCCTTCTCCACGAGGGTGTCGAACTCGCTGGGGGACATCCGCTTACCATTGTAGATTGGGCACAGGCGACAGAATGGCGAAGCGCATCGTAGTGGCGATCGACGGACCCGCGGGAGCGGGCAAGAGCACGATTGCGCGGCGGATCGCCGAGCGGCTGGGCTTCCTGTACATCGACAGTGGGGCCATGTACCGCGCAGTGGGCCTGTGGGCGCTGCGGGCGGGAGTCGGCCTCAACGACGCACACCGGTTGGAGCACTTGGCCCGTGAAGCGCACATCGAACTGCGGCCCGAAGGCAAGCGCGTGCTGCTGAACGGGGAGGACGTCACCGAAGCGATCCGCACGCCGGAGGTTTCCCAGGCGGCCTCGATGGTCTCAACCGTCCCCGCGGTTCGCCGGGCGATGGTAGCCGAGCAACGCCGCATGAGCACGGAAGCGAGTGTGGTCATGGAAGGCCGGGACATCGGAACGGTGGTCTTCCCCGACGCCGGCATCAAGATCTTCCTGGACGCGGACGCCAGGCGTGCGGGCCGAGCGGCGGCTGGTGGAAGCCGCGGAGCGCGGGGAGAGCGTCGATGCCGAAGTGATGGCCCGCGAGATCGCCGAACGGGACACCCGGGACCGGACGCGGAGCGAAGCGCCGCTGGTTCAGGCGCCCGACGCCGTCTACGTGGACTCGACCGGTCTCGGGATTGAACAGGTCGAGGAGAAGATTCTGAAACTCATTCGCGAGCGCACCAGCAACGGAAAGGGGCTGACCCATTGAAAGATCTGCTTGTCATGAAGTTCGGAGGGACCAGCATGGGCTCGGCCGAACGGATGCGCGTCGCCGGCGGGATCCTCTCGGGCGAGCGGGGCCGGCGCCCGGTGGTGGCGGTGGTTTCCGCGATGTCCGGGGTGACGGACCTGCTGCTGGACACGCTGCGCCACGCGGAGGGCGGCGACGAAGCGGGGCTGGCCGCCAACTTGAAGAAGCTGCGGGAACGGCACCTGGAGACGTGCCGCGAACTGCTGCCGGCGGAGCGGCAGGAAGTTGTGATTGCGGGGATTCAAGCTCTCATCGGGGATTTCGAGCGGATCGCCAACGGAGTGCGCATGCTCGGCGAGCGTCCTCCGCGGTCCGTGGACGAAGCGGTGGCGATCGGGGAGCGCCTGTCGGCCCTGCTGATGGCCGCGTATCTGGAGAGCCAGGGAACGCCGGCGGTGGCCGTCAACGCGGCGGCCGTGGTGGTCACGGACGCCGTCTTCGGAAGCGCCAACCCGCAATTGGTGCCGACCCGGGAGAAGGCCCTCAAGGAACTGGCGCCGCGCATCGAAGCGGGCGTCCTGCCGGTGGTGACGGGATTCAACGGGGCCACGGCGGACGGGCGCCCGACGACGCTGGGGCGGGGCGGATCGGACTTCTCGGCTTCCATCCTGGCCTCCGTGCTGGACGCCTCCGAGTTGTGGATCTGGACCGACGTGGATGGGATCATGACTGCCGATCCGCGCCTGGTGCCGGACGCCGCCGTTCTGGACGAAGTGAGCTACAACGAAGCCGCCGAACTGGCCTACAACGGGGCCAAAGTGCTGCATCCGCGCACGCTGGCGCCGCTCGTCGAGAAGCAGATTCCGGTGTGGAGCAAGAATAGTTTCAACCTGAGCAAGCCGGGGACGAAGATCGTTCCGAAGATCGGCGCCGCCTGGGGACCGCGGGCGGTCACGTCGCTGGCCAAGGTGGTCCTGATCTCGATTGAGCCCACCAGCCCGGAGCTGAACGTAACGCAGTTGATCGCGCGGGCGCTGGACGCGCTGGGCAGGGCGGGCGCCGAGGTGCTGTTGCTCAGCAGCTCGAGCTACCGCCAGAGCCTCTGCTTTCTGTTGCGCAAAGAGGAGCTCTCCACCGCGATGGGGGCCCTGGAGGCCGGCCTGGCGCTGGAGTTGGCGCACGGCTATCTGAAGCCCATCGAAGTGGATGACGGTGTGGGGCTCCTGGCGGTGGTGGGGGAGGGGATGCGCGGAACGCCGGGTTTGGCCGGGCGCATCTTTACGGCCATCTCCCGCGAAAGCGTCAATATCATTGCCATCGCCCAGGGATCGAGCGAACTGACCATCGCGATCGTGGTGCGGCGGGATGGCCTGGAGAAGGCCGTGCGGGCAGTGCATGCGGAGTGCCGGATGGGCGAATTGGCGCGCGGGACGGGGGCGGCGGCAGGCGAATCCACCGGCCCGACTGGCGGCTAAGCTATACTGGGAGTTTCCATTTCCCAGGAGATAGAGCAGCATGTTCGATCTTTTCCGCAGCCGCGCCAAAGTTACGCGCTATCTGATGGGCGGCCTCCTCATGATGGTGGCAGTCATGATGGTGGTCACGCTCATTCCGGGCATCAATGCGCCCAGCCGCACGGACAGCCAGGTGCTGGCCGAGATCGGCGGCAGTGAGCTGACCTGGACGGAAGTGCAGCGCACGGTTCAGTCGCAGCTTCAGAACCGGGCGTTTCCCTCACAGGCATGGCATCGGTGTTCATTCCGCAGATCACGGACCGGATGATCGCGGAGTACGCCATGGCTTACGAAGCACAGCGCCTGGGATTCGTCGTCACGGATGCCGACCTGACCACTACCATCCGCGCCATGATGCCGCAGTTGTTTGAGGGAGAGAAGTTCGCCGGCCGGGAGGCCTACGCAGCGGTGCTGGCGCAGCAGAACATGAGCATTCAGCAGTTTGAGGGTATTCTGCGGAAGCAGTTGCTGATCGAAAAGCTGCAAAGCCTGACGATGGAGGGGGTGGTGGTCTCCGACCGGGAGGTGGAGGCCGAGTTCCACCGCAGCGCCGACCAGGTTAAGATTGAGTACATCCTCATCGACCCGGGCAAACTGCTCCCCGAGGTTGTGATCAAGCCCGAGGAACTTCAGGCCTACTTCAACGCGAACCGCACTTCGTACCAAGTTCCCGAGAAGCGCTCCGCCCAGATCCTGATCGTCGACGAGGCGGCGGTGGCGCAGACCATTACGATTCCGGAGGCGGAACTCCGCCGGGCGTATGACCAGAACAAAGACTCCTACCGGCTGCCGGAGCGGGTTCACGTCCGCCACATCCTGCTGAAGACGACGGAGAAGCCAGCAGAGGAGATCGCCAAGATCAAGATCCGCGCCGAAGAGCTGCTGAAGCAGATCCGGCAGGGAGCGGACTTCGCGGAGCTGGCAAAGAAGAATTCGGAGGACCCCGGTTCGGCGGCCAAGGGCGGCGACCTGGACTGGGTGGTGAGGGGACAGACGGTGAAGGCGTTCGAGGACGCTGCCTTCTCGATGAAGCCCAAGGAGATCAGCAACGTCATCACGACGGAGTACGGTTTCCACATCTTGCAGGTGCTGGAGAAGCAGGAAGCGCGTCTGCGGCCGTTCGAGGAAGTCAAGTCGGAGTTGGACAACGGAACTTAAGAAGCAGCGGGTTTTCGACACGATGCAGAACCTCTCCGACCAGGCCAGAGCTGCGTTGGTCAAGGACCCGAAGGCGGCTGAGAAGATCGCCGGCGACCTGAAACTTCAGTTGGTGCGGGTCGGACAAAGTGGGCCCTGACGAACCGTTTCCGGGGATCGGGACCAGTCGTGAGTTGGTGAGATGCCATCTCGTCGCTGCGCAAGAATGAAGTCGCGCCGACGGTGCAGATTGCGCCCACAAAGCTGGCGGTCGCGGTGGTGACGGACGTCTTTCCGGCGCGGCAAGCCGAGTTCGCCGAAGCGGAGACCAAGATCAAGTCGGAAGTGGGCACGCAGAAGCTGAAGCAGCTCACGGAGCAGCGCACCAAGGAAGTCAGCAGCAGGGTCGTGGCCATGAACGGCGACCTTAAGAAGGCCGCACAGTCGATGGGGCTGGAATGGAAGGCCCCGCCGGCGTTCGGGGTGGAGGGTGCGGTCGAGGGACTCGGCCCGGCCGAGAACGTAAGAGAGGCGTTCACGCGTGCCGTGGGATCCGTTTTCGGTCCGGTGACATGTGAACGACCGGATGTTCATCTGCAAGGTCACGGAAAAGCTGACTGCGGACAACAGTCAGCTTGCCGCGCGGCGGCAGGAACTGGTCGATCAGCTTAAGAGCGCGAAGGCTCGCGAACGGATTGAACTGTTCCAGCAGAATCTGCGGGACCGGTTGGTGAAGGAAGGCAAGATCAAGATCTACGAAGACGTGATCAAGCGCCTGGCCGCCAGCTTCAGCAATTCGCCCGCATAGACCGGACAGAGCGCTCAACCGCACCTTCATGCTGAATGCCTTGCTGGATTTCCTGCGCACGCTGACGAATCCGGACCGCCTGATCCACCTGTTGACAACCGTGCTCACCGGGTGGCTGGGCTACGCGCTGCTGGCGGGCATCCTTTTCGCGGAAACGGGACTGCTCACAGGCTTCTTCCTGCCCGGGGATTCCCTGCTGTTCACTGTGGGAGTCGTGGTCGGGGCGGGCAAGCTGGATCTGCTGCTCGTCAACCTCATCCTGATGGCCGCCGTGCTGCTCGGCGACACGACGGGTTACTTCCTGGGCCGGCGCACGGGGGACCTGGTTTTCAAGTGGCCCGACTCGCGTCTGTATCAAGAAGGAGTACGTGCTGCGCACCCAGGCCTTCTATTCGAAGTACGGCGGGCGGACCATGATCTACGCGAAATTCGTGCCCATCGTTCGCACGTTCGCGCCGTTCATGGCGGGGGTCGGGAAGATGAATTACCTTCGTTTCCTTTCCTACGACGTGTTCGGAGCGGTGGGCTGGGTGGCCTCGCTCACGGTGTTGGGATACTTCCTGGGAAGCGTTCCGCTGGTGCGGCGGCACTTCGAGAAGGCCATCTTCCTGGTCATCTTCCTTTCGCTGGTCCCGCTGCTGCTGGAAGCCTGGAAGGCGCGCCGGAAATCTCACTGACCTGCCCCTTCCAGCAGACGTAGTCCGGACGGCCTTGAAAGCTGGATGGCGATGGCGCTTCGGGCACGAGAATGACCGGCGTCCCCACCCGAAGTTGAACCGCCAATTGAGCAATTTGCGCGCCGTCCGGAAAGCACTGGATGTAAAGCGGGCCCTTCACTTTTCTGGCCAGTGCCACCAGTTGTTCCACGGCAGCAGCCCTTTGGATGTACTGCTCCTGCTTCTTGGTCCACAGGTAGCTGCACTGTTGGCCGATGATGAGCACCGCCAAAGCCGCCGCGAGCCAAGGTCGTGTCCGCGAAAGGCTGCGCAGGCGCACGAACGCCGCCGCGACGATGAACGCCACCCCGGCGCTTGCGAGGTAGGTGTGACGGCTGGGCACGAAAGGCATGTAGGTCAGAAAGCTGTAGGGCAGCATGGTGAAGCCCGCCCAGGCGCCCGCCACGACGAGCAGCCGGCCCTGGCCGGGCGCACGCCACACGGCCAGAGCGACTGCCGCGGCGAAAGCCCAGAACCACAGAAGGCGGAATTCACTGTACAGCCAGGTGCGCCAGAAGGGCGCCGAGAGCGCGAAGGTGCCCGCATCATGGAAGTGGTAGTGGTTGGTTTGGGCGGTAAAGATCAGTGCTGTATACAGCACCGCCATCAGCGCGAAGGGGAGGGCTCGCCGGAGCGCCGCGCACCATCCCATTCCGCCGGCAACCGCCAGAACGACCAAAACGGGTACGATGGCGACCGCGGACTCCTTGGAAAACAGGGCGACTATGAACAACGCCGTGCTCGCGCCATAGAAGCGTTCGCGTTTTGAGCCCAGCCACAGGAGCCAGGTGTGCACCGAGAGAATCGCGAAGCAAAAGACCAGGACTTCATGCACCGCCGCGTACCACATGACCGCCTCCTGGTGGGCCTGGTCGACGGCGAAGAAACCCGCCGCGATGGCGGCCGCGCGCCACCCGATCACCTTCCAGCGGCCGAGGGCGAAGATGAGGCACACGTTCACAACGTGGAAGCAGAGGCTGCTCAGTCGAAAAACAAATGGGTTCAAGCCGAAGATCACCTCGGTCCAATGCGTGAGCAGCAGCGACGTGGCACGACACCGGTAGAGCGCGTCCAGGGCCAGCGCGTGCCAACCCGAGACGGGGCCGTATTGCCGCGCCAGATCGATTTGCAGGTAGTCATCTGAAATGAATGGGAGACTCAGTGAGGGGAAGTAGGCGAGAACGGCCAGCAGGGCCAAGACCAGATAGATCTTCGCGCGGGTGGCCGGGGAGCAGGCGTCGAAGTCGACGGAGAGCATCTTGAACATGGGATGAAAGATTCTTAGTATAGTACGCTCCCCCTCGTCCGCCAGCCAGCGGGCGCGGGACTTGCCAAGTCCGAAAACGGTAGGGTTGACATTTGATGAAGCTTCTTTAGTATAATATTCCCCCAACAGGTGAGAGCGCATCGCGGATGAGGCATGATTCACCGCGATGGGTCCGGGAATGCGAGGACTGTGAGATCGCGCTACACGAGCAAGCAGGTAGTCGTAACGGGCGGTTTGGGATTTGTTGGCAGCAACCTGGTGCTCCGGCTGACGGAGTTGGGCGCCCGGGTGACGGTGATTGACTCGAAGACACCCGGCTGCGGCGCCAACGAATACAACATCGAAGACGTGAGGGGCCAGGTGTGTCTGGTCGCCAGAGACATTGGAGAAGCGGCCGAGTTCGCCGGCCTTCTCAGCCGGGCCGATGTGATCTTCAACCTGGCGGGGGAGATCAGCCATACGCACAGCATGCGCTTCCCGGAGCGGGACGGGGCGCTGAACAGCGCCGCGCAGCTTCGTTTTCTCCACCAATGTACGCGCTCCGCACCGGGCGTACGCGTGGTCTACGCAGGAACCAGACAGATCTACGGCAAGCCCCGCTATCTCCCGGTGGACGAAGATCACCCGATCGATCCGGTCGACATCAACGGCATCCACAAGCACTGCGCGATTCAGTACCACCTGACGTATAGCCGCCTCGGTCTGTTGGACGCGGTGGTCCTGAACCTCACCAACACGTACGGCCCTCGCATGGCGCTGGATGAGCCGTGCCAGGGTTTTCTGGCAACGTACATCCGCCGCCTGGCCTTCGGGCGGCCGCTGGAAGTGTTCGGCGATGGCTGCCAACTGAGAGACCCCCTTTACGTGGACGACGCGGTCGAAGCCTTCCTGCGGGCGGGCGCGGTCGCGAAGCTACCGTCACGTGTATACAACGTGGGCGGCTGTGCCGCTCTGCAGTTGCGCGAGATCGCGGAGATCGCGTCGGAGCAGGCGGGCGGACCCGCGCCGGTGATGCGGCCTTTCCCCGCCGAAAGGAAGGCCATCGACATCGGCAGCTACTATACCGACTCGAGCCGCATTGGCCGGGAACTGGGATGGAGGCCGGCTACGCCGTTTGCGGAAGGCATCGGCAGGACGCTTTCTTATTACGAAAGGGAGTTGCCCCGCTACCTGGACCGCGGCAACCCGGAACCGTGCTGCGGCCTGCTCGAACGGGAACCGGCGGGACTCGCGAGGTACGCCACCCGATGATGAATCCCGCGGAGTTGGTGGTGTCCTGAATCTGCGGTGCAGCAGCCACGACCCCGCTCGCTTTTTGAGCCCTTCAATGGAAATGGCCGGGTGTATGCTTGTCGTAGCCGCGGTACGAGGGCGGAAATTCCGGGTGGATACACGTGCCTACAGCGGGGTTCTGCTGGCTGCTACGCTGTTGGCTGGGGCACTCCAACCGCTTGCGGCACAAGTCAGAGTAGCCGGCAGGACGGTTGACGAAACCGGCGCCCCCGTGGCCGGCGTCCGCGTTGAATTTCGCAGCCCGCTTGACCCAAAGCCGGTGGTGGCCGCCTCCGACGAGCAGGGCCGCTTCCGCCTCGAACTGGCACAAGCAGGCGAGCGCACTCTCCGCGCCGAACGGGAAGGCTTTTTCGTGCTCGAACGAGTGACGGTCGCCCTCAACGACGGCCCCAATGTGGTTAGGGTGACTCTCAACCATCTCCAGGAGGTCGTCGAGTCTGTGAACGTGGTGTATTCTCCACCGGCCGTGGATCCGGCGGAGACCGCCGACCAGAGACGGCTCAGCAATGTCGCGGTGCTGGCGGTCCCCTACCCGGCTTCGCAGGACTATCGCAGTGCTCTGCCCATGTTTTCGGGAGTGGTTCAGGATACCCGGGGGGAGGTGCATTTCAACGGCGGCGCCAGCGACCAGACCAACTACACATTGAACGGTTTCGACATCTCGGATGTATACACAGGCACGCTCGAGGCCCGGATTAGCATGGAGGCGGTGCGCAGCCTGGACCTGGAGACCAGTCGGTTTTCTGTCGAGAAGGGCCGCGGATCGAGCGGGGCTCTGGACATTGTGACGGGTTCGGGCGACGACAAGTGGCGGTTCGGCGTAACCGGTTTTCTGCCGGGTGTGAGCGCCGAACGCGGCTTGCTCATCAACAAGTGGACGCCTAGAGTCGCGGTGTCCGGACCCCTGCGGCGCGGCCGAGCCTGGTTCCATGAGGGCTTGGACGCGTTTTACGACGTGGATACCATCCATGAGCTGCCCGTGGGGCAGGATCGCAGCCGCAGTCTGACCACCAGCAGCCTGTCCCGCTTGCGGGTGAACCTCACTCCCTCGAGCCTGGTTGCGGGCAGCTTCCTGGTCAACTACAGCGATACAGATCACGAGGGGCTGTCTTTCCTCAAACCGGTCGAGGCCACGCTGAACCGGCGGCGAGCGTTGTACATGGGAGTGGTCAGGAACCAAACATACTTGCGGGGCCGGACGCTTTTGGAGACGGGATTCGCGGTCACCCGCGGCGTCTCCCGGGACAGCCCGCGGGGGGACCGCACGTTCGAAATCACTCCGTCGGGATACCGGGGCAACTACTTTGTCAATCTTGCCCGGCATACCCGGCGAGAAGAATGGGATGCGGACTTCTTCCTCCCGCCGGTCGTAGCAGGCGGCTCACACGAATTCAAACTGGGAGTGGACGTTCAGCGTGCCGGTTTCGAACAGAGCAATCCCCGGCACGATTATCGGGTACTGCGCGAAGACGGGACGCTGGCAAGGGCAGCCCGGTTCGAGGGCGCCGGCGCACGGAGCAAAACAGATTTCTCGGTAGCTCTTTACGGGCGGGACCGCTGGAAAGTGAGCGAGGGACTTGTCTTGGAGGTTGGGGTGCGCGGGGATTGGGACCAGGTCGCGCGGGACACTTTGGCGTCTCCGCGGATCTCGGCAGCCTGGTCGCCGGCGTGGCTGAGGGCCGGCAAGATCTCCGCCGGATTTGGGGTGTTCAACGACGCGCTGAGCCTGCGGACACTCACCATGCATCAGGACCAGACGAACGTGTCCACGTTTTATTCGAGGACCGGCCCGGTGAGCCGTGGCCCGGTGGATACGCTCTTTCTGGCGGACGAGCGTTCCCTGCGCGTACCCCGCGCGCGGATTCTCAGCGTCAGCCTGGAGCATATACTGCCGCGGCGGCTGTACGGGAAAGTGGGCTATACGAAGAAGGCCGGCTGGGACGGCTTCTGCTTCGTCGCGGGCGAGACAGCATTCCCGCGCGAGCGCGTGACCTACACGCTGCGGAACCAGAGGCGCGACAAGTATGACGCTTTGGAGCTGAGTCTGCGACGAGCTTTCGCCGGGCAGTTTGAATGGGCCGCGAGCTACACCTTCTCGAACGCGCGCGCCAACGCGGTTGTGGATTACAGTCTTGAGAACATTGCCACCGGCGCGCAGGCTGGGGGACCTCTGGATTGGGATACGCCGCACAGGCTTCTCACTTGGGGCTGGGCTCCCGTTCCCGCGGGGTATGGACCCGACCTTCTGAGGCGGCTGCTGCGCGAACTAAGTGCAGCCTGGCTGGTGGAGGCGAGGAGCGGCTTCCCCTTCAGTGTAGTGAACGAGGAAGGCTTCCGGGTTGGGCAGCCCAACGAGCGGCGGCTGCCTTCCTACTTCAGCGCCAACCTCCACTTCGAGAAGAAGTTCCGGTTACTGCGATGCCTGTGGGGCTGGCGATTCGGCTTGAACAACCTGACGAACCACGGGAATCCGAATGTGGTAAACAACAATATCGACTCGCCATTCTTCCTGAGATACGAGCGAGGACAACGTCGAGCATTCAATGTGCGCCTTCGTTTTCTGGGCAGGATATGACCGTGAGTCTCGCAATCACGGCCACTCTTCGGACAGTCTGAGGTAACGGCCACGCCCGACGAGGCCATTCCGTAGCAACCTCTTCACCAGCCGGTTCTGCAAGGTGTAACTATCAAATTGCGCCCGCCCCCCGGAATTAATAAAGATTAACTAGAAGCAAAGTAATCCTATTCGTGCCGGTCGCATCTTTAATAGTAAGGATGAGCCTAACCGCCCGCACTAATGGGGCTCGCCCAGACGTGGATGGCTGGATGGGGATTCACCGGATGATACTCTGTGTAAGAACGGCTGTTTTGGGGCTGGTGCTCAGTTCAGTTGCCTTGCCACAATCCGCCCGCCTCTATTCTTCCGGGCTGACATCCTTTCCTGCCCTTGTGTCCGACGGCAACAGCCCTGCCTTCTGGCTCGACGATACCCTGCGGGTGTATACGTCTTCAGGAATGCCAGAGGCGATGAGAGGAACCGACTTGTTCCACCTCCAGCGCGACGATTCGCCCATCGTCGAGCCTTCAGATCACTATCCACTTTGGATCGAGGGCGTGTGGCAAGACGAGGATGGGACCGTCTACGCCTGGTATCACCACGAGGCCGACGAGGGATGCGCCTATAAGGGATTGATGACGCCCATGATCGGCGCGCTGGTTTCGACCGATGGCGGCAAGACATTCTCCGATTTGGGCATTGTGCTGTCTTCTGGCGATGTACCCAACTGCGGCGCTGAAAACGGCTTCTTCGCTGGAGGCCATGGGGATTTCTCGGTCATCCTCGACGGAACGGGAGAGTATTTTTACTTTCTCTTCACGAATTACGGCGGGGCGGCGGCGACGCAGGGAGTTGCCATGGCGCGAATGGCTTTCAAGGACCGGGACAATCCCGTGGGCGCCGTCTACAAGTATCACCAAGGGGACTGGAGCGAGCCAGGGGTCGGCGGGACGGTGACTCCCGTTCTGCGCGCTTCGGTCTCCTGGGATCGCGCGGACGCGAGTTCTTTCTGGGGGCCCGCCGTTCACTGGAACACATATCTTGAACGGTACGTCGTGTTTCTGAATCGCGCCTGCTGCAAGCCGCGTTGGCCGCAAGAGGGGATTTATGTGATGTATGCGTCGAACCTCAGCGACCCAAGCACCTGGTCGGAGCCGGCCAAGATCCCCTTTGACAAGAAGATGGGATTCGTTCCCGCCTACTATCCGCAAGTGTTCGGTACAGGTCCCGGTGAGACGGATAGCATGGTCGGCGAAGTCGGCCAGTTCTTCCTCCAGGGAGTGTCGAAGTGGGAAATCGTCTTCTCCAAGGCCTCGGACGAACTGCAATGGTTCGTGAACTACGAGCCACCCGCGGGTCGGGGAGAAGTGCAGATCGATCAAGGGCCTATCGAGTGACCTGTCGTAGGACACCAATTGGTCTAGCCTAACGAGCCACGCTTCCGCCGCATGCTGAAAACCGTGTCGGCCGGCGCGCCTTCAATCGCTGGTTTGGGTGCAATCCCCATTGGTCGTCAGTCTCCTCGACAATTCCTCGCTCCAAGAGGGAATCTGGTCCGGGCGGTCCGTTCTTGAGCCCGCTGTTGCCTCCAGATTCAGTTTTTTGGTTGCTCCCGCCCCGAGAATTCACTTGACAAGAGGTTAATCTAGTTTCATATTATTAAGAATTCATTGGGCGGCTGCCGGGTGGCAGAGCCGGCAAAGGTGAGATTGAGTTTCCGGTACAAACGGGCTGTCGTAACGGGCGGCTTGGGATTCATTGGGAGCAACCTGGCGCTCCGGCTCCTGGAACTTGGGGCCCGAGTCACAGTCGTAGACTCCGAGGTCCCGGGCTGCGGCTCCAACCGGCACAACCTCGAACCCGCCAGGGGCGAGATCCGGCTGATCCTGAAGGACATCGACGAGGCCGCAGGGTTCGCAGAAACGCTCAGCCGGGCCGATGTCATTTTCAACCTCGCCGGAGAGATCAGCCATACGCACAGCATGCGCTTCCCGGAGCGGGACGGGGCGCTGAACAGCGCCGCGCAGCTTCGTTTTCTCCACCAATGTACGCGCTCCGCACCGGGCGTACGCGTGGTCTACGCAGGAACCAGACAAATCTACGGCAAGCCCCGCTATCTCCCGGTGGACGAAGATCACCCGATCGATCCGGTCGACATCAACGGCATCCACAAGCACTGCGCGATTCAGTACCACCTGACGTATAGCCGCCTCGGTCTGTTGGACGCGGTGGTCCTGAACCTCACCAACACGTACGGCCCTCGCATGGCGCTGGATGAGCCGTGCCAGGGTTTTCTGGCAACGTACATCCGCCGCCTGGCCTTCGGGCGGCCGCTGGAAGTGTTCGGCGATGGCTGCCAACTGAGAGACCCCCTTTACGTGGACGACGCGGTCGAAGCCTTCCTGCGGGCGGGCGCGGTCGCGAAGCCACCGTCACGGGTGTACAACGTGGGCGGCTGTGCCGCTCTGCAGTTGCGCGAGATCGCGGAGATCGCGTCGGAGCAGGCGGGCGGACCCGCGCCGGTGATGCGGCCTTTCCCCGCCGAAAGGAAGGCCATCGACATCGGCAGCTACTATACCGACTCGAGCCGCATTGGCCGGGAACTGGGATGGAGGCCGGCTACGCCGTTTGCGGAAGGCATCGGCCGGACGCTTTCTTATTACGAAAGGGAGCTGCCCCACTACCTGGACCGCGGCAACCCGGAACCGTCCTGCGGCTTGCTCGAACGGGAACCGGCGGGACTCGCGAGGTACGCCACTCGATGATGAATCCCGCCGAGTTCGCCAATATCGCCAGCGCGGAGCGGGACTTCTGGTGGTATCGGGGGATGCGGGAGGTGGTTTCCCGAACTCTGAATCCCTGGCTGCAGAGCCGGCGGGTGGAGCGCGCGTTGGAAGCGGGGTGCGGTACCGGCTTCTATGCGCGAGGGTTACAGGACGAGCTAGGCTGGCAGGTGTATCCGGCCGACCTCGCTTGGGAGGGGCTCTCCTTCGCGCGCGGCATGGGGTTGACACGGTTGTCGCAGGCCGACCTGGCCGCCCTGCCTTTCCGGGATGGGGCCTTTGACGTGGTCACCTCGATGGACGTGCTGGTGCACTTTCCACGCGGTGAGGAGCAGCGTCCCCTGGCGGAACTGGCGCGTGTGCTCGCCCTGGGAGGACTGCTGATCCTGCGGGTATCCGCGCTGGACATATTGCGCAGCCGCCACTCGGAATTCGCGCAGGAACGGCAGCGCTTTACGCGGAGGCGCCTGGTGCGTGCCGCTGGGGCAGCGGGACTGCGCGTGCTGCGGTGTACATACGCCAACAGCCTGTTGCTTCCGGTGGCGTTGATGAAGTTCCGGGGATGGGAACCTCTATTGCGGAAGCAGCCTGAATCGGGCGTTCAGCCAGTACCGCGGTGGCTGGACTCCCTGCTCTATTCCTGTCTGCGCGCTGAATCCGCCTGGCTGGGCGCCGGATTAAACCTGCCCCTGGGCCAATCACTTCTGCTGGTGGGGGAGAAGACTAAATGATGACCGTTGAAAAGCACCCCTCGTTGAGCGTGTTCTTTCCCGCGTACAACGATGCGCCCTCGCTGCCCTTGCTCCTCGAGCGGTGCTACGCCGTGCTAGAGCAGCACGTGGAGGACTACGAGGTCATCGTGGTGGACGACGGAAGCAGGGATGCTACCGCCGCCGTGCTTGAGGAGCTAAAGGCGCGGTACAGCCCGAGTTTGCGCGTCGTGACGCACGCGGTGAATCGAGGCTACGGTGCGGCGCTGCGCAGCGGATTCGCCGCCGCGAGGAAGGACCTGGTCTTCTATACCGACGGCGATGGGCAGTACGACGTCGGCGAATTGCCCGCGCTGCTGGCCCAACTCGGCCCATACACAGGCTTCGTGAACGGCTACAAGCTGGAACGCAGCGACCCTCGCCACAGGATCTGGATCGGCAAAGTATACAACCGGCTCGCGGCCTTCCTGTTCGGTTTGCAGATCCGGGACATCGACTGCGACTACCGGCTCATCCGCAGGCATCTATTGGATCGGCTCTCGCTCGAATCGACCAGCGGTACTGTCTGCGTTGAATTGGTGCGAAAACTGGAGATGACTGGGTGGGAGTTCGCCGAAGTTGGCGTGCATCACTATCCGAGGCTGCACGGCCGTTCCCAGTTCTTCCGTGCACGGTCCCTGGCAACGACATTCCTCCAACTGCTGCGGCTATACGCGGCTCTAGTGGTAGTACCAGCGTTTGCCGGCAGGGCCCATCGAACGGCATGAACATCCCCATGACCGGCCTGCGGCCACAACTGGAGGCCACGGCATCCCAATGGCAGGCGAACTTGGACAGGTTGTTCCTGAGGGGGCAGTTCATCCTGGGGGAAGAAGTTGCGGCATTCGAGCGGGAGTTCGCGCAGTACTTGGGATCTTCGTGGGCGGCCGGCGTCGGCTCCGGTACGGCGGCTTTGGAGTTGTGCCTGCGGGTGGCGGGCATTTCCCGCGGGCGTCGTGATGTGATCACCTCCGTGCTCACTTCTCCATTCACTGCGCAGGCGATAGTGGCCGCCGGTGGCACGCCGCGCTTCGCGGACGTGGACCCTCGGACTCTTCTGATCGATGCCGACGACGCGTGCAACCGCGCAAACCGGAAGACCGCAGCCATCGTCCCGGTGCATCTCTATGGACAACCCTGCGACCTGCGGCGGCTGGCGGATGCTACCGCGACACTGGGCATCGCTCTGGTCCAGGACGCCTGTCAGGCGCACGGAGCCCGCTTTGGCGGACAGCCCTTCACCCATTACTCGCAATGGGTGGCCTACAGCTTCTACCCCACGAAAAATCTCGGCTGCCTGGGCGACGGCGGCGCGGTAGTGACCGATTCGCGCTCGACCGCGGAACAGGTTTTGCTGTTGCGCGACGGGGGCCGCCGCGGCGATCAACTGAGCCGGGTCCAAGCAGTCCATTCCCGACTGGATGAGCTGCAGGCCTGTTACCTGCGCGCTTTCTTGCCCCTGCTCGACGAATGGAACGCGCGCCGCGCGAAGCTGGCCGCTCTCTACGATCAGGCCTTGGCCGGCTGCGAGTACGTCCAGCCGGTGCGGCGAAGCGACGAATCCGTAAACCATCTCTATGTGGTCCGGGCGCAACGTCGCGACGAGTTGCGGTCGTACCTGTTGGAATTGGGGATCACCACGGGCGTGCACTACCCGGTGCCTCTGCACCTGCATCCCGCCTTCCGAGATCGCGGCGCGAAGAAAGGCACCTTCCCGCACGCCGAGCAGGCTTGCGGCGAGATCCTGTCCTTGCCGCTGTGGCCCTACTTGGCGGATTCCGACGTGCTCAAGGTGGCTGAGCTCACGCGCGGCTTCTACCGCGGAGGCGCTGCGCGCCCTACTGCATCCCCAGCGCGCTGAGCGCCGCCAGAATCACTGCGTCGCGCTGGGCTTCCACTTCGTCTCCCTTGACCACGCCGAAGGCCTGGTTGAGGATTTCGGTTTTCAGGCGATTGGCGATCCAGCTTCGCACCTGGGACCATTCCGCGGTGCCGGGCGCAACGTTTCGGGAAAGGAGAAACCCCCGGAACTCGTCCATGACGTCCGAGGTGACTTCCAAATTCTCCGGGAGGCCCGGATGGGCTCGGAGGTAGACGGTGGCGAAGAACGTGAAGGAGCCACTGCCGTCGAGAAAGATCTGAAGGCGGGTCAGCGGTTTCTCGAACACGATTCGATCGGGCCGGATTCCTCCGCCGCCTGTGACGACTCTGCCGCTGTCGGTTCTGAAATCCTGTTGACTCCGCGCAGGTGAATTGGCGCCGCTGAGCTGGCCGGCCTCCAAGGGCCGCTGGATCGAGCGGCCGCTGGGCGTGTAGTAGAAGGCCGTGGTCAGCGCCAACCCGGCGCCCTCAGACAGCGGAAAGACCGACTCGACCAGCCCCTTCCCATAGGTGGGCTGGCCCACGATGACGGCCCGGTCGTGGTCCTGGAGACCGCCAGCGACGACTTCGGAGGCGCTGGCGCTTTGGCCGTCGACGAGGACGGCGAGAGGGAATGCATACGGTTTGGCTGAATCCGACGCCTTCATTTCGCTGGATTGAATGGCGCGGCCGCGCACCGAAACCAGCGTCTGGCCAGGCTTGAGGAACAGGGAGCACGTTTCGAGGGCGGAGGCCAGCAACCCGCCCGGGTTCTTGCGCAGGTCGAGCAGCAGCCCCTTCAGCGAGGCGCCGCCCAGCTTCTCGATGGCCTTCTGGAGGTCCGCCCCGGTTTGCGCGTCAAAGCTGGAAACGCGGATGTAGCCGACAGCGGGGCGCACAAAGAAGGCGCGTTCGACGCTGGGGGTCTGCATGTCCTCGGGGGTAAGGACCAACGCCAGCGTGCGCGCGCTGCCCGGCCTGCGGACGTCGATGCTGACGGCCTTCTGGCGCGACTCGGTGAGCAACTGCATGAGTTGTTCGGTGTCCAGGCGGTCGAGCCTGTATCCGTTGATGGCGACGATCTCGTCACCGGGCATCAGTCCGGCCTTGGCGGAAGGCGTTCCCGCCTCCGCCTGAAGCACGATCACGCGGCCCGGCAGAATAGTCACGACGCTGCCGAAGCCGCGGCTCACGGAGTTCTGCATCTTGCGGAGCTGATCGAACTGATCGGGATTGAAGAAGACGGAGTGGGGGTCCAGGGGCCGCAACATGGCGGGGATGGCGCCGCCGTAAATGGCCTTGTCGGGATCAATGGGATCTGCGGCTTCGCGTTCGACAGCCGCGTACACTTTGGCGAAGGCGCGCACGTAAGCGTCGAGGCCGTCGCTGGAGGCGGGCTGGAGGGCCAGGAGCAGGGCTGGAAGAAAAGCCAACATGCCTACCTGCTGTAGCGCGTGGTCCTCCGCGACTGGTGGCGTTCGAGGGCGAGGTCGAGGAGCCGGTCGATCAACCGCGGAAAGGACAAGCCGGCCTCCGCCCACATGCGGGGGAACATGCTGATGGAAGTGAAGCCGGGGATGGTGTTGATCTCGTTGATGCAGGATGCGGCCCGAGTTCTCCAGGAAGAAATCGACGCGCGCCATGCCTTCGCACTCGACGGCGCGGTAGCATTCGACCGCCAGGCGGCGCACCGCCGCGGTCTGCTCCGGCGTGAGGGCGGCGGGCAGCTTGCACTCGGCCGCGTCGCAGAGGTACTTGTCTTCGTAGTCGTAGAATTCGCGGGAGGGCAGGATCTCACAGGGGAGCGAAGCGACCGGATCGGCGTTGCCGAGCACGGCGCACTCCAGCTCGCGGCCCTCGATGGCCGGCTCGACGACGATCTTGCGGTCGAATGCCGCGGCGAGGCGGAGGGCGGCGCGAAACTCCTCATCGTTCCTCGCCTTCGAGATGCCCACCGAGGAACCGAGATTGGCGGGTTTGACGAAGACCGGATAGTCGAAGAACGGGTCGGCGCCATCTTCGTTCAATTGCTCCCGGTAAACGACGATGTGGTCCACCACCGGCAAGCCCGAAGTCCGGCAGATCCTCTTCATGGCGTCCTTGTCCATCGCCAGAGAAGAACCCAGCACACCCGCGCCAACGTAAGGGAGCTCGGCCAGTTCGAGCAAGCCCTGCATGGCGCCATCCTCGCCGAAGGTGCCGTGCAGCACGGGGAAGACCACGTCGATGCCCGGATTGGCGCCCGGCTCGGGGAGGATGGGACGGGGGTCCCACCGGCCGTCCTTGCCGATGAAGAATCGCAGGATCTCGTACTTCTCCGAGTCCATCGCGGCGATGACCGATTCGGCGGAACGAAGGGAGACTTCGTGCTCGCCGCTGCGGCCGCCGTAGAGTACCGCTACTCGCAATTTCACAGAATCCTCTTCCCCAAGGCCGACATCACCAGCTCGACGGCGAGCATTGCCGTGCGATTCGCCTGGTCGAGCACCGGATTGACCTCCACTACTTCCATCGACGTCATGTGACGCGCGTCGCAGATCAGTTCCATGGCCAGGTGGGCTTCGCGGTAGGTGATCCCCCCGCGCACCGCGGTGCCGACCCCGGGCGCTTCGTACGGGTCCACCGCATCCATATCCAAAGAGACGTGGAAGCCCGCCGTCCCCTCCGAGGCGATCCGGATCGCCTCTTTCATTATGGCGGGTAGGCCGCGCTCATCGATGTCGCGCATGGTGAACGCGCGCACGCCGGACTTGCGGACATGCGGCTTCTCGAGCTGGTCCACCTCGCGCACGCCCACCAGAACGGCGTGGGCGGGGTCCACCTTGGGGGCGTAGCCGTAGAGGCGAGTCAGCTCTGGCGGGCCCTGGCCGATACAACAAGCCAGCGGCATGCCATGCACGTTGCCGCTCGGGCTGGTTTCCGGTGTGTTCATATCGGCGTGGGCGTCGATCCAGATGAGGCCGAGCGACTGCCGCTTCGCGCGGAGAGCGCGCGATACGCCGGAGACCGTGCCCACCGCCACCGAGTGATCGCCGCCGAGCACCAGCGGGACCTTGCCCTGCTTGCAGGCTTTCTCCACCGTTCGAGCCAGGAGACGGCAGGCGTGCGACAATCTGGGGAAGATAGCGGGCGTGAGGGTGGCCCGCCGGCAGGCTCTCGGGCTGCTCGACGGGCAGGTTGCCCCAGTCTTCGACCTGGTACCCGAGAGCCGCCAGCCGGGCATCGAGTCCGGCCACGCGGATGGCCGAAGGTCCCATGTCCACGCCACGGCGCCCGGCTCCCAGGTCGAGGGGAACTCCGATGACGGCTATGTGCGATTGCTTCATGGCGAGCGACCGCTCCCTTACGGTCGCGGCTCCCTTCCGAGCCGCGCGCGTCAGCAAGCGGTTTCTTTCCTCTACGCCGTCGCCAAGGCCGCCTGCAGCATGGCCCTGGCGTAGGCAACGTTGAACGTGTAGCCGGCGTAGCCGCCGCCGCCCGCATACTGCGGCCGGAATCCGGGCCGTTCGCGATCATAGTCCAACGCGCGCGGATGTTCCGGGAAGATGGTGTCTTTGTACTTGGCCCGAACCAGCTCTCGCATGACGCCGAACATGTCCACCTGGCCCTCGTCCGGGAACACCTCGGCGTACCTTTCGTAAGGCTTCTTCACGACGACGTTGCGGTAGTGCACGTGGTTGATGCGCTTGCGGCTGGCGAAGTAGCGGCAGACCTCCACCGGATCCTCGCCCATTTCGCGGGTGACTCCGGAGTCGAAGGTGATGCCGTTGGCGGGGCTGTCCACGATCGAGATGAGTTTCTTCCAGCCTGCCAGGGTGCCCATGATCTGTTGGGAACCGCGGCTGATCGGGGCGGGAGGATCGTTGGGATGCAGGGCCAGGCGGACGCCGGCTTTCTCGGCCGCGGGAATGATGGCCTTCAGGACGTATGTGATATTGCTCCACATCTGGTCCAGGGTCCACGCACCCACGTTCGGCCGCGGCGGCAGATCCTTTACTAGCACGGTCTTGCCCCCCTCTTGAACCGGACGCTCGTAGTCGAATGCAGTATGCCCGGCGCCCGCCCGCCCGGTTTCCTCGAAGTACCCTTCCTGGACACGGTTTGCATAGAAGTTGTACTCGACGACCGGCAGGCCCGCCTTGCCGGCGGCCTGGATGGACTTGATGAGGAGCTCGATGTCCGCGTCGCGCCCGGTCTTGCCGAAGGTGATGTTGTTCGAGAAGTTGATAAGCGTGTTGTAGGCGGTCATGCCGCCGTCCTTGGCGCGCTGGATGGTGGCACGGATGTTTTCCTCCTGCCACGGAGTTCCCCCCATCCCCACGCCGATGATGGTGTTGACGCCGAGTTGCTGCATGCGCTTCCAACTGACTTCCTGGTTGCCGCCCCCGCCGCCCCGGCCGCCCCGGCCTGGAGCTGCCCCGGGGGCCGGCGGGGCCGGCGGGGTCAACTGAATGGGCCCGCCGCCGTCGCCGCTGTTCAAGCAGAGCTTCGGCGTGTCCGGCCCTTCAATCACCGGCCACTGCCTGGAAGTTGCCGCGGCCAATCTGACCGATGGCGCGAAAGCCGCCGCGGCAGCGGCCTGCATGGCGCTCCTGCGCGAGATTCTGAAACTCATGAGATGATCCTCCCTTGCGTCCGTTGGCTGCCTCTTCTTAAAAAACGATAACAGAGTGCGTGCGCGCCGCGCACTCAGGGGCGAGTCCGGTAGAGCATGCGCGGAAAGGGGATGGTCTCGCGGACGTGCTCCAGGCCGCAAATCCACGCGACGCAACGCTCGACGCCCATGCCGAATCCGCCGTGCGGCACCGAGCCGTACTTGCGCAGGTCGATGTACCAGTCGAAGGCCTCGGCGGGCAGTTTGTGTTCCTCGATGCGGCGCAGCAGAAGATCCAAATCATGCACGCGCTGGCCGCCGCCGATGATCTCACCGTAACCCTCGGGAGCGAGAACGTCCACGCCGAGCGCCACCTCGGGCCGGTCCGGATCGGGCTGCATGTAAAAGGCTTTGATGGCGGTCGGGTAACGGTCCACCATCAGCGGCCGGTCGTAGTCCTCGGCGACCAGGGTTTCATCGGTTCCGCCGAAGTCGCCGCCCCACTGGATCTCGCTGCCTTTCTTCTTGAGGACTTCGACCGCCTGGTCGTAGGAGATGCGTGGGAACGGCGCCTTCACCGCCTCCAGTTTCGAGACATCCCGCTCCAGGGTGGCAAGTTCAGCGCGCCGGTTCTCCAGAACGCGGCCCACAACAAAGAGGACCAATTCCTCGGCGACGCGCTTGACGTCGTCGAGCGTGGCGTAGGCCATCTCGGGCTCCACCATCCAGAACTCGGTCAGATGGCGGCGCGTTTTCGATTTCTCGGCACGGAAGGTGGGGCCGAAGGTGTAGACGTTTCCGAAAGCCATGGCGGTGGCTTCGTTGTAGAGCTGGCCGGATTGGGTGAGGTACACCTTCTCCTCGTCGAAGTAGTTGACCTCGAAGAGCGAGGTGGTCCCCTCGCAGGCGGCGGGCGTAAAGATGGGCGTGTCGAGCAGCGTGAAACCGTGGTCGTCGAAGTAATCGCGGATGGCGCGGATCACTTCGTGGCGCACGCGCAGGATGGCGTGCTGGCGCCGGCTGCGGAGCCACAGGTGCCGGTGGTCCATCAGGAAGTCGATGCCGTGATCCTTGGGCGTGATGGGGTAAGGATCGGACTCGGGCACGCGCTGGACCACTTCCAGGTTCTCCACGTCCAGCTCATAGCCGCCGGGCGCGCGAGCCTCGGCGCGGACCTTGCCGGTGACGATGATGGACGACTCCTGGGTCAGGTCTTTGATGATGTCGAAGAGCGCTTCGGGCAACTGGCTCTTGACGGCGACGCACTGCAGGATGCCCGTGCCGTCGCGCAGGATGGGGAAGGCGATCTTGCCGGACTTCCTCAGGTTGTACAGCCACCCCGGAATGACTACCGTTTCGCCCGCATGCTGCCCGGCCTGATCGATGGTGATCCTGTTCATCTAGAGCGCCTCCAATTCCTCGAAGATCCGGCCGACGCCGTCGAGAGGCATCGGACTCTCGGGGTTCTCCTTCAGCTCCAGGAGCAGCGGATACTGTCCAGGGCGGGAGCGCAGCAGCCCCATCGCCTTCTGCCAGTCGATGGAGGAGCCCGTGCCCGGCGCGGGCGGCAGATGTTCGTCGCTGGCTCCGTCGTTGCCGTGGACGTGCGTGGAGCGGATTCTATCCTTCATGATCTCGAAGGCGCGCGCTAATGCCTTCGTTCAGGTGGGCATGGCCGAGGTCGAAACAAAAGTTGAGATTGAGATGAGTCTCCGCGAGGAAGGCATCCAGCCGCTCGGCGCTGGAGAAACTATTCGGAATGTTCTCGATGAGGACGTCCACGCCGCGCTGCCTGGCGAATAGCGACAGCTCTTCAAGCGCCGTAAAGGCGGCTTCGAGACCTCGGTCGGAATACTCCTCGCCTTCCGTGCCGATGTGCTGAATGAAGTAGCGGAACGGAGAGGTTTCGGCGATTTCGAGCGCTCGCTTAAGCTCGTCCACCATTTCGACGCGCTTGGACTTCACGGGTTCGGTGATGCTGATGACGGCGTGCGGACCGGAGCGGCCCCAGACTTCGTCGGTGTAAATCGGCGCGTGCACCGAGTGCAGCTTCAGATCCGAGTCGTGAAAGAAGTGACCGATCTCCGAGATCTGCGCCCGGTTGTGGTAGTCCAGGTGTTGACGGGCGCAGAAGAACTCGACGGCCGGGATGCCGGCCTCCCGGATTCTCTCCAGCCAGACAGTGGTCAGGCGGTGGTTGGCGATCAGGTGCGTCGAAAGGGCGTGCTCCATGGAAGATTCCAATTTTACTATTTCCCGTGCTTCTGCCGCCGCTTCCATTCGAACAGCACTACGCCGGCGGCCACGGAGACGTTGAGCGAAGCGATTCTGCCCTCGAGCGGGATGCGCATGACCAGATCGCAGTGTTCCCGAACCTGGTGATGCAGCCCCTGGCCCTCGCCTCCCAGCACGAAAACGCTAGGGGACGCGAAGTCCGTCTCGTCGTAAATGCTCGAGCCACGCTCGTCGAAGCCGTAGATCCAGAAACCTCGCTCCTTCAAAGTCTCCAGCGCACGATTGAGGTTGCTTACCCGGACCACAGGCAAGTATTCGAGCGCCCCGGCGGCGGCCTTGGCGACCACCTCCGTGATTCCCACGGCGCGCCGCTCCGGAATCACCAGGGCGGCGGCCCCGGCGGCGTGCGCGGTGCGGATGACGGCCCCCAGATTGTGCGGGTCCTCCACCCCATCCAGCACGACCAGCAGCTTCGCGCCGGAGGGGATGTCCGTCGAGGGAAGCGTAACGGTGGGCCGCGCCGAGCGCGACCACGCCCTGATGCGCGGAGCTCCCGGCCAGCTTGTCCAGGGCGGCGCGCGGTTCAAAGCGGGTGGGGACGGAGGCGGAGCGGCACAGGTCCACGACCTCCTGGATGCGCTCGCCGCCAGCGCCCTTGGAGACTACAACGCGATCGAAACTGCGCCCGGCGCGCAGCGCTTCCAGAACCGCATGGATGCCAACCAGGATTGCCACTTGGATTTCATGGTAGCGCGACGGCGGCCCGGGTTTCGGTCTTGAGCACCGTTTCGATGGCGGGCGGGTGCAGAAGGGTGTTGTGTACCAGGCACAGCTTCACGGCGCGGAGGACGCCCTCGTGATGCCGTGGTTCCAGTCCCGGCACGGTGACTTCGATGCGGAAGGAACCGAGCCGGACCGGCTGCGAGGCCTTTTCGGCCAGGACACGAACCGCCAGGCCCTCCGTGGGCAGGCTCCGCGTCTTCAGGTAATGGAGCGCGTAGAAGCCCGCGCAGGTGCCCAGAGACACCAGCAGAAACTCCGGCGGGGCCATCCCGGTGTCCGCCCCTGAGCCGCCGACCGGCTGGTCGCACACCACCCGGTGCCCGCGGCTCTCGGCCTCAAACCTCACGCCATCTAAATAGGTTATGCTCGCTTCCATAAAAGGACCTCATCCTCTGAGATGCAGCCGCTGGCCGAAGGTGACGGGAAGACCGCGCTGTTACGTCCGGCTCCCTCTTGCATCTTAGATCAGAGACGAGGCCCTTGGAGCCTTGAACCGCATGAGAATAGCCATATTTGCCCTGCTGTCGGCGCCGTTGTGGGCGCAGACCCCCCTATCCCTCAAAGAGGCCGTTCGCGTGGCGCTCGACAAGCACCCCTCGATGGAGGCCGCCGGCGCGCAGGTTACCGCCGCGGAGATGCGCGCACGCCAGGCCCGCAGCGGGTACCTCCCGAAGGTGAACTACATCGAATCCTGGCAGCGCAGCGACAATCCGGTCTTCGTCTTCAGCTCGCTACTCACGCAACACCAGTTCAGCGAGCAGAACTTCGCCATTGGCCCGCTCAATCGCCCCGATGCCATGAACAACTTCCAGTCGCAGGTGATGCTGGACCAGACGGTCTGGGACGCGGGGCTGACCTCCAAGCAGGTTCGGTCGGCCGAGCTCGGCGGGAAAATGGCGGGCGAGGACCAGCGGCGAACCCGCATGGATCTGATCGCCGGGGTAGTGCGCGCCTATGAAGGCGTCCTGTTGAGCCAGGAGAGCTTGAAGGTGGCGCGCGAGGCGGTTCGCTCGGCGGCGGCCGACCTCGAGCGGGCGGAAGCCGTGCGGACCGCCGGGATGGCCACCGATGCCGATGTGCTCGCCATCCGAGTTCACCTGGCGGGCATGCGGGAGCAGGAGATCCGCCGCGGCTACGACACCCAAATCGCGCGAGCCGCTCTCAACGACGCACTCGGCCTCCCGCTCGATACCCAGAATGATCTGACGACGCCGCTCGCGCCGCTGGCGCAGTCGGACAAGCCTCTCGCTGAAGAGGAAGCGTCCGCTCGCGAGGAGCGGCCCGAGGCACGGCAGGTGAAACTCTCGGCCGGCATCGCGCAACTGCAGAAGGACACCGCGCGCGCGTCGCGGCTGCCGCAAGTCTCTTTCCGGGTGATGCTTGAGGCCGACCGGCAGCGCTTCATCAACCGTGGCGGTGCAAACTGGCTTGCCGGGGCAACGCTTCGGTGGAACCTCTTCGACGGCTTCGCCGCCAGAGCGCGCATCGATGAGGCCGGCCAGGCAATCATCCGGGCGCGTGCCAGCGAGAGGCAGATCGCCTCCGCTGTCAGCCTCCAGGTGCGCAGTGCCTATCTCAACCTGAAGTCCGCTCAAGACCGCATCCAGTTGGCGGAGGCCACCGTGGCCCAGGCGGAGGAAAACCTCCGGATCGTGAAGAACCGCTTCGACAACGGCTTGAACAACGTCACGGAACTTCTGCGGAGCGAAACCGCGCTGATGGAAGCGAGCGTGCGACGCCTCGCCGCCGTGCACGACCAGCGTTTGGCCGCCGCGGGTCTGGAATTAGCGGCCGGCACACTGACGGCCGATTCGAGCGTCCTCAATTAGGAACAGCCTATCATGCGACTATCTACGATTCCCCTGATCCTCTCTCTCAGCCTGCTGGCGGCTTGTGGCACCAAGCCAAACCGGCAGGAATCTAAAGCAACAGCCGCCCCCACCTCGGTGCAGGTCTTGACCGTCGCGCCGGCTGAATGGCCGACCACATACGAGGCCACCGGCACGGTCCGCGCGCGGACGGCGGCCTCGGTTTCGAGCCAGGTGATGGGCCGCGTCCGCCAAGTGAGTTTCCAGGCCGGCGACCGCGTCCGCGAAGGCCAGTTGCTCGTGGAATTGGACGCGCGCGACGTCGAGGCGCAGATCCGGCAGGCCGAAGCCGCACAGCGTGAAGCCCAGGAGGCGGTGCAGGAGGTGGATGGCGCCATGGCGTCGGCCAAGGCCAACCTGGACCTGGCGCAGGTGACCTTCCAGCGCATGCAGGACCTGTTCCAAAAGAAATCCATTTCCAACCAGGAGTTCGATGAGGCCTCCGCGCGCCTGAAAGTGGCGCAAGCCTCCTACGATATGGCCGCTGCCAAGCGCAAGCAGGTTGCCGCTAAGATCAGCCAGGCTGGGGCAGGCGTCGACGCGGCCAACATCATGCGCGGGTACTCCCGCATCACCGCGCCCTTCGACGGTATGGTGATCGAGAAGCACGTCGAACCCGGCAACCTGGCCTCGCCCGGCGTTCCCTTGGCGGTCATCGAGCGAGGGGATGGGTACCGGCTGGAGGCATCGGTCGAGGAATCGCGGGTGCGCGACGTGCGCGTGGGGCAGGGCGTCTCGGTGGTACTGGAGGCGCTCGACCGCACCCTTGCTGCCCGTGTCGGCGAGATCGTGCCGGCGGTGGACGCGGCTTCGCGGAGCTACATCGTAAAGATCGATCTCCCCGCGCTCCCGCAGCTCCGCTCCGGCATGTTCGGGCGCGCGGTCTTCACGCTAGGCAAGCGCAGTGCGCTGGCCGTGCCGGCGACCGCCATCCGCGAGGAAGGCCAGTTGCGCATGGTGCTCGCGGCCGAGAACGGATTCGTGCGGTCGCGCATGGTGACCCTGGGAGAGACGCACGGCGACCTGCGTGAGGTCCTCTCCGGTCTGAACGCCGGGGACAGGATCGTATCTCCCCTACCGCCGGGCTTGTCCGACGGCGCCAGAGTGGAGGTTCGCCCGTGAGTGACACGCCGCACTACGGAATTGCCGGAAAAATCGCCGCCGTCTGGATTCACTCCAAGCTAACGCCGCTCCTAATCGTGAGTTCCCTGGCGCTGGGGGCGTTCTCAGTGTGGAAACTGCCGCGCGAGGAGGAACCGCAGATCATCGTGCCGATGATCGACGTCTTCGTGCAGATGCCCGGCGCTTCCGCCCGCGAAGTGGAAGAGCGTGTGACCAAACCCATGGAGAAGCTGCTATGGGAGGTTCCCGGTGTCGAGTACATTTACTCCACATCAAGCGCGGGGAGTTCGATGGCGGTGGTCCGCTTCCTTGTGGGGCAGGACGAAGAGAAGAGCATCGTTCGGTTGAATCAGAAGATGTCGGCGAATTTCGACCTGATTCCTCCAGGGGCCTCGCAGCCGCTGATCAAACCGCGTTCGATCGACGATGTCCCCATTCTGGCGCTGACCTTCTCGAGCCGCCGCTACAACGATTTCGAACTCAGGCGGGTGGTTGCACAGGTACACGATTCGGTCAAGCAGGTGCCGGACGTTTCGGTTGCCACCATGATCGGCGGCCAGCGGCGCGAAGTGCGCGTCACGTTGGATGAAGGCAAACTGGCCGCCTACTCGCTGTCGCCGTTGCAGGTCCTGGGAGCGCTCGGCGCCTCCAGCCAGCGCCTGGCCGCGGGCAGCTTCGCGAGCGGCAACCGCGAATTCGTACTCGAAACCGGCGAATTTCTGCGCTCCGCCGGCGATGTGCGCAACGTGGTGGCGGGAGTCTCGAACGGCAGACCCGTATTTGTGCGGGACGTCGCCCAGGTGACCGACGCCGGAGAAGAGCCATCGCAGTTCGTGCAGCATGCCGTGGGCAAGGCGTTCTATCCGGCTGTGACACTGGCCATCTCCAAGCGCAAGGGCACGAATGCCATCAGCATTTCCGAGGCTGTGCTGCACCGCGTGGAGGGGTTGAAGGGGAGCGTGATCCCGCCGGATGTCGAGATGACCATCACCCGTAACTATGGCGAGACCGCGGCGGACAAATCCAACGAGTTGCTGTTCCACATGCTGATCGCCATCGTTTCCGTCAGCATCCTGATATGGCTCACGCTGGGGTTCCGCGAATCGCTGATCGTGTTCACTGCCATTCCGGTGACGCTGGCGCTCACGCTCACGGTCTTCTACCTGTACGGCTACACGCTCAACCGCATCACGCTTTTCGCGCTGATCTTTTCGATAGGCATCCTGGTGGACGACGCCATCGTGGTCGTGGAGAACATCGTGCGCCATTCGCGGCTACCGGACAATGCCGGGCGGCCGCTCGCCACGGTGGCGGCCGAGGCGGTCGACGAGGTGGGCAACCCGACCATTCTGGCGACGCTCGCCGTATTGGCTGCCATTCTTCCCATGGCTTTCGTAGGCGGGCTGATGGGACCGTACATGCGGCCCATCCCGATCGGCGCTTCCGCCGCCATGATCTTCTCGCTGATCGTGGCAATTCTGGTGACGCCATGGGCAGCGGTACGACTGCTCAAGGTACACGGCGTGCACGTCCACGGGGAACGGGAAGACTTTTTCACGCGTCTCTACCGGCGCGTGATGGGCCCGCTGTTGCACAAAACGCCGCTGCGGTGGGGCTTCCTGGGCGGGGTGGTTTTCCTTCTGCTGGGCGCCTGCTCTCTGGTCTACATCGAATTCGTCAAAGTCAAGATGCTGCCCTTCGACAATAAGAGCGAGTTCCAAGTGATCATCGACATGCCCGAGGGGACCACCCTCGAGACCACGGCGCAAGTTACGCGCGAGCTGGCCGACGCGGTCCTCACCCAGCCGGAAGTGATTAACTTGCAGACCTACGTGGGCACGGCTGCGCCATACAACTTCAACGGCCTGGTACGGCACTACTACCTCCGGCAGGGCGCGAACGTATCCGACATCCAGGTGAATCTTCTGCCGAAAGGCGAAAGGCGCTTGCAGAGCCACGCCATCGCCAAGCTGGTCCGGGAGCGCCTGACGCCGATCGCCCAGCGCAACGGGGCGCGGGTCAAGGTGGCCGAAGTGCCCCCCGGCCCGCCGGTGCTGCAAACGCTCGTGGCTGAAATCTATGGACCCTCGCAAGAGGGCCAAGTGAAGTTGGCCCGCCAGATCAAGGACGTTTTCGAGAAAACCAACGGTATTGTGGACGTGGATTGGTACGTAGAAGACGATCAGCCCAAATACTCGCTGAAGGTGGACAAGGAGAAGGCCGCGCTCAGCGGCATCTCCGAAGAAGATATCGCCCGCACGATACGAATCGCCTCGGCGGGAGAGGCAGCGGGCCTGCTGCACATCGATACGGAGAAGGAAGACGTTCCGATCCACCTCCGCCTGGACCGGGCCAGCCGGTCCGACATCGAGCGGCTGCAAAACCTCAAGGTGCAGGGCCGGGCGGGTCAACTGGTTTCGATCGGCGAACTCACACATGCGGAACTCACGATTGCCGACAAGAGCATCTATCACAAGAACCTGATGCCGGTGACGTACGTGACGGCCGACGTGGCGGGCGCCATGGAAAGCCCCGTCTATGCCGTGCTGGCCACGGGGCCCAAGATCGGCGATATTCGCATGCCCGCGGGCTACTCCATCGAGCAGTACACGGCCCGCCAGCCCCTCGACGACGCGCGCTACGCTATGAAGTGGGACGGCGAGTGGCACATCACCTACGAGGTCTTCCGCGACCTGGGGCTGGCCTTCGCCGCTGTGCTGGTGCTGATCTACGTGCTGGTGGTGGGTTGGTTCCAGTCGTTCATTACGCCGCTGGTAATCATGGCCGCCATTCCCTTCTCGCTCGTCGGGATTCTGCCGGCGCACGGCCTGCTGGGGGCGTTCTTCACGGCGACGTCGATGATCGGTTTCATCGCCGGCGCCGGCATCGTGGTGCGCAACTCGATCATCCTGGTGGATTTCGTGGAGCTGCGGCTGCGGGAAGGCATGCCCCTCGACGAAGCCGTCATTGACGCCGGCGCCGTGCGGTTCCGGCCCATGCTCCTGACGGCGGCGGCGGTGGTGGTCGGATCGGCCGTCATCCTGTTCGACCCGATATTCCAGGGGCTGGCCATCGCGTTGATGGCCGGCGAGATCGCCTCGCTGCTGCTGTCGCGCATGACGGTTCCGGTGCTGTACTACGTGGTGAACAAGCGCAGGAAAGTTTCCGCTTGACCTGTCTACAGCTTCATAGTTCAAAGTAGGAACTGGCCATGTTGACGGTCTCCAAGCTGGCTCGGCGCTGTGGTTTGAGCCGCAGCACGCTCCTGTACTACGAATCGATCGGGCTGCTGGGGCCCGCTGCGCGCACTCCGGCGAATTATCGCCGCTACGGCGCGGCGGACCTGCGCCGCCTCGAACAGATATGCGTGTACCGCGATGCGGGCCTGAAACTCGAGGACATTCGCTCGATTCTGGACCGCCGCGAAAGTGGGGCGTCGTCGGTTCTTAAGCGCAGGCTGATCGAGCTGAATGCCGAAATCGAGCGGCTGCGGGGCCATCAACAGGCGATTCTGAAGCTGTTGAAGAACAGCGGCGTTGGGAGGACTAAGGTGATTACGAAAGAGAAGTGGGTATCGATAATGAAGGCCTCGGGCTTCACCGAAGCGGATATGCATCGCTGGCACGCCGAATTCGAGCGCGCGGCGCCCGTCGAGCACCAGGAGTTCCTCGAATTCCTGCATGTATCGGGGGAAGAAATCGGCACGATACGGGAATGGAGCCGGAAGGCTGTCACCTCCTGAGCAGATGCGCATCTCATCTGGCAGAGAGGATGCACATCGATGACCGTTGACCGCTACCTTCGACTGTTTGCCGGCGCCTTCGTGATGGCCAGCCTGGCTCTGGGCTATTGGGTAAGTCCCTATTGGTACCTGTTCACGGCCTTCGTGGGCCTGAACCTGTTCCAGTCCGCCTTCACCAACTGGTGCCCGATGATGACCTTCCTGCGCAAACTGGGCGTGCGGTAACACCAGCGCGCCTGCGCAGGAGCAGCCCACCGAGGATCATCCCCGTCCTGCGCTCCCGCGCGGCCTCGACCGGCGACCCTCGGTCGGCTTTCAGGTCGCGCCGCGGAGGAAGGAACGCAGCAACCCGGCATTCCGCCGACGCATTTTTTTACGTCAAATTGGCCAAAAGAGAACTTGACTCCCCCATCGGTACCATGGTTAAATTGCAGCCTGGTGTTCGGGCTGGTGGGGCAACGGTGGATGGGCTGAGCGGATCATTTTCCCCTTGACTCCGGGGCCTTGCTAATGTTATGAATGAGTTGACGTAGTCCGATGAGCATTGCGGCATTCATGTGGTAGAGTCCCGCGAGCACCGTAAATGGAAGCAGCGTAAGGAGTTTTGGATAGGGCTCGAGGAGAGGAACCCAAGATCATCGCATCCGCGCAAGCCGGTTGGGGTTACCGGCGGTGCCAAACGCCCGTAGAGGCGGAGGTGACCGGCGCGAAAGTTTAAGTTTGCACTGAGGCTCAGGTAAAGAGAGCACTCTCATCAATTCAATTTCGAAATTCACAAGGAGAAAGAAATGGCAGATTTTCGGAAGTTGTTGTTGGCGTTGATCGCGGGGGCTCTCTTGTTCGGGACCGTCGCGAGCGCCGCAGATTTCAGTTGCCAGGTGGCCGGAGTTCCCACGCTGATCCGCACGGAAGGCGTCGCCGACTACGTTGGTGATGTCCTGATGAATTGCACTGGCAATCTCCCGCCGTTCCTCCCACCCAACGGTTTGGTTGCCAATATCAGGCTTTCGTTCCAGCCTCTCGTTGTCACCAGCAAGGATCTGGACACTCGCACTAACCCTGGTCCTACCTCCGAGGCGACCCTGATTCTTGACAATGCAGTTTGGCCGGATGGAACCCCGCACGTGAAGGGCTACGCGAGCACCACCGGCGTTTTGACGCCGTTCGCCGACGGGTCCCAAAACATCTATCAGGCCGTCCGGATCAACAATAATGAGCTGGAATGGCAGGGAGTCGTGCTGGTCGGGCCGGGAAGCGCCTTGCCCGGCGCCTTGGTAAATAGGTCCATCCGCATGACGAACGTCCGCATCAATGCGGCGGGCCTCGGGCCCAATGTGGCGATCACTACCCAGGTCAATATCGTAACTCCGACCTCGGTCCCGATATTCGGCAACGCCTCTGTTCTGGTTGCCAATACCCGGGTGGGTACCATTGACACGCAATTGCCATTTACCGCAAAGAACTGCGATTTGTCCACAATTCCTCCTGGCTCGTTCACCTTCACGAGCACGTTCGTGGAAGGTTTCGGCACGGCGTTTAAGCCCCGGTATAACAATTACCCCGGCTTCACGCCTCACTATGTTCCTGGTGGCGGCTATTTTGATGAGTCCGGGTACAACCCGATCGGATTTAACAGTCTGATTCCTGGCGGCGTTCTGGACGTTAACAGCTCGCTCGTCGGGTTGGGTGCGATCGGCAATGCCACACAGGGCACAGAGCTTAGCCTCACTGTCACCGGCATTCCGAGCGGATTGACGATATCGTCCCCCGCTACCATCACCACCACCAACGGCCTGGTGCTGACCGCTCTTGCAATGTCACCCACCACCGGGATCGGCCCCACGGTCACCCTGACGTATGAGGTCACTGGGTACGCTAGCCCGGGTACTGCCCAGTTCCTGGTGGACACCGTCGCCATTGTTGTGACCGCCAGCTATTCCGTGCCACCGGTGGTCGGAACGGCGAGCGCTCACGGCCGGTACGTGCCGAACGCGACAGTCTTCACGGCTGCTACGGAAACCGTTGCGCCGGTACCGCGCTTTGTTGACAGCGTTGCTCCCAATACGGTCGATGGTCCCGTGATCACGATCACCCAGAATTGCAAAACGCTGTTGCTCTTCCCGTACATCACCAGTAGCGCCGGCTACAATACGGGCATCGCCATCTCCAATACGAGCGTTGATCCCTACGGCGAGGCGGACGTGACCGGGCAGATCGGATACCCGTCCCCGTTCCTTCCGACCCTACCGCAGGCTGGCGCTTGCACACTGTGGTTCTACGGCCAGTCTAATCTGACTGCTCTGACGGCTGCTCAGCACGCGCAGACGACCATCAACATCCCTGCCGGCGGACAGTTCATTACGAACCTCGCAGTCGGCGCAAAGGGCTTCGTGTATGCCCTGGACGGCACCAAGACCGCTGCCTGCGATACGCACTGTCACGGGCAATACCTGCCCCGACATGCCGGCATACGCTGGCTACATGATCGCCGCTTGCAACTTCCAGTGGGGGCATGGGTTCTCGTTCGTAACCGACACCGGTTCGGATCGGACCATGGGCTACCTGGCGCTAGTGATTCCGGATCGCGGTTCCGGTGGCAGGCTGCCGCAGGATAGCAGCCTCGGCGCTGGCGCAAACCAGGGCGAACAGCTCGGCAACTAGTCTAACAGTAACTGAGTAACCTCTGAGCGAGAGGGCTTCCCCCTCTCGCTCTTTTTGTTTCTTGTGCCCCTCAAGTAGGGCTGGTGCTTTGGCCTGCCAAAGCCTGTACACCCCTGGGCGTTCCTTCGCACTGCTTGATCGCCGGCAGCACATCTACAGAGTGAACGACTGGGGGTGCACGCGGGACCAGTCGCAATCGGTGAGTCAGCCTTGCCCGGCTCCTACCGTCTTCCTGCGTGGGCTGAAAGTCCCACTGCCAGGGAGGTAGGCGGGATCCTGCGCCCTAATGGGCGTCCGTTCCGGCAGGCGGAAGCGCCTGCCCTACTGGGCGGAAGAGCTCGTGAAGCCGATGCGGATGGGGATCTCCTGATTGATCGGAGACACTACAATCTTCACCAGCGCGGGCGAAGGCTGGCGATCCTTCGACGGCACGTAGCCGATCGAAAGAACCGCGGACTGGCCTTGGGCAATGCTGGTCTTGTCTAGAGCGAGCTCGAAGCCGGGAATCTCCTTAGGCTCTAAGACCAGCGAGACAGCACCCGGCATCGTATTAGTAACCACCACACGGCCAACTCCTTTGGTGTTGGCGTCCAGGGACACCTGCTGCCGGTCGACCTTCACCATCGTTCTCAGTGCTTCCACGCTCATACCGGCCGCGGGCATGCCCATCCCCGCCGGCGGACCGTTCGGACTGCCCGGCTTGAAGAAACCGAAGGGCGTGGGCATCCCCTCCGCCGACGCCGGTTCCACATACCAGAACCAGTCCCCTTCGAGCGTCTTCCAGCGCGTCCGCATAGGAACCTGAGTGCGGATCAGCCCAACCGGCTCAACCAGCACGTCCGTGTCGCAACTGACCATGACATCGGCCTTCGAGAAATCTTCCGAGAACCTCAGCGTGTCAATTTCGATCGAGCGGCACTTGCGCTTGCCGGCCACGTAGAAGGCGTCCTTGCTGTCCTCGGCCACGAGCGCGTCGGCGGCGCGGAACTTGCCCTCCATGTAGAGGCCGTAGAACTTCTGGATGCGGGCGCGCAGCGCTGCTTCGACGTCAGGCGGCGCCTTTTGAAACAGCGCCGCGGGATCCTGGCCAAAGCAGGCGATTCCCCACAGCAACAACCCGCACACTTTACCTGTGATTCTCATACGCGCATCCCTACCAATCTCGATTGTAGCAACGGGCACACGGCCTCACTGACCTGACGCTAAGCGGCTGGCGAGGCGGGCGGGCAGCCCGGCATCGAGGATCTTCCGCTGCGCTGCCGCGATGTCGTACACCACCCGGCGGTAGGCGACCACCCTGTCTTCGGGCCCGTAGAGCAGATACGCGGCGCGGGGGTCGCCGTCGCGCGGTTGGCCCACGGAGCCCGGGTTGCACAGGCAGAAGCAATTCGCCGGGATCTCAAACACGTACTCGGTTGCGTTCGTGGGTGTCCGAGGAATCAGGGAATCACCGTTCGGAGGCCAGAGGAATCCCCCTTGGACGTGCGTGTGGCCCGCGAACGACAAGGCGTTTTCCAGATACGGCAGCGCCTGGCGCATTTCGTACGACGAGAGCATGTACTCATCCTCGTCGAGCGGCGAGCCGTGCATCAAACCGAACCCGTCCACCGTGAGAGGGCCGCGCGGGAGCCTGCTGAGGTATTCGAGGCCGCCGGCGTCGAGGGCGTTTCTGGTCCACAATAGGGCCGACTGAGCCGAGGGGTTGAACCATCCCGCATCCTCCAATCCGCAGCAAACCCTGTCGTGGTTTCCCCGGACCGATTCCGCAAGGTTGGCTCGCGCCCACGCGACCACTTTGGCGGGTTCCGCGCCATATCCCACCAGATCTCCGGTGCACACAATGCGGTCGTAGTTCCCCTCGGCGTCGGCCAGGACGGCTTCCAGGGCCTCCCAATTCGCGTGGATGTCGCCCAGAATCAGGTAGCGCATAGTCGGATCAGATTGACCTCCGGCGGAGCGCCAAGGCGGAGCGGGATGCCCACGGTCCCGATCCCCCGGCTGACGTACAGGAGAGCGCCGCCCTCGCGGTACGTGCCGTGGATGAAAGGAGTATAGAACCTGGCGACGTTCAGCGGCATGCCGGGAATCTCCAGATTGACTTGTCCTCCGTGTGTGTGGCCGGAGATGACCAGATCGTGACCCTTGCGCCGCCGCCACGGGGAAGACATCGGGGTTGTGGGACAGCAGGACGTTGTAGCACCCCTTCTCGGTCAGGACTCCGGTGCCCACGACATACGGTCCCCCCATCTTCTGGTAGTCGATGCCCGAAAGGTACAGATGCGTCTTCCCGAAGCTCAACCTGCGGCGCCGGCCGCGCAGGACATCGAATCCCATCAACCGGCCTTGCGCCGCAACGTAGGACTCGGCGCGAAGGTAACCCTCGTGGTTCCCCAGGCAGCCGAAGAGGCCGTCGCTCGCCCGCAGCTTCGACAGCTCTTCGAGACATTGGTCCAGGGGATCTCCGCGCTCGGTGACAAGGTCGCCGGTGACCAGCGCGAGGTGGGGGCGGAACTCGTTGGCGATGTCAACAGCACGGCGCAGTTCCTTCACGCCAAGAAACGGACCCAGGTGAATGTCCGTCAGTTGGGACAGCCGCATTCCATCCAGATCGGGAGAAAGGCCCTTGATCTTCAGATCGACAGGGCTGGCCGAAATTCTGTTGCGCTCGATGAACACGCCGTATCCGCCGGCCAGTACGGGTGCGGCCAGCACGGCGCCGCTTGCCGCGCGAAGGAGTTTCCGCCGCGAGGGATCGAACTCCGGGGCGAGTCTCCTCAGCCACAAAAACAAGGCGAGGCAAAGGGAAAACAGGGCCCAGCCCAGGGCCGCGGCTCGGGTCCAGGCGATCCAGCGGCCGGCAGGCAACGTGGCCAGCACACGCGCGAACTCCAGGCTGACGCCGATGGCGACCAGCGCCACCGAGAGAAGCACACCCAGACACACGGAGACAGTCCTTACCCGGGAACGGCGAACCCCACTGCCGGCCACCAACGTGCGCCACATCCACACGTGCAGCAGCGTGACAACCAGGAAGACCGCTAGGACGGGCAGGTGGCGGGACCAGGGAATCATCGAGTGTCCGTCTTCATTTTACCTTCGCGGCAACGGCGGGCGGCTCGGTTACAATCAATAGAATGTCACTCGTGGTTGTCGGATCGGTTGCGTATGACGGAGTGGAGACCCCGCACGGACGGGTGGAGCGGATGCTCGGCGGCGCGTGCACCTACATCTCGCTGGCGGCCAGCTACTTTGCGGACGTGAAGATCGTCGCCGTGGTGGGGGAGGACTTCCTCCAGGAAGACATGGACCTGCTGTCGGGCCGGGGAATCGACCTGGCGGGTCTCGAGAAAGTCCCCGGTAAGACCTTTTATTGGTCCGGTGTCTACTCGGCCGACATGAACGACCGGACCACCTTGCGCACGGATCTCAACGTCTTCGCCGATTTCCAGCCGAAGCTGCCGCCGCACTATCGGGAGCAGCCTTATCTGATGCTGGGCAACATTCAGCCCGCGCTGCAGCGCGACGTCAGGCGGCAGATGGACGGACCGCGCCTGGTTGGCGGGGACACCATGAACTACTGGATCAACGACTATCGCGATGAACTCGTTGCCACGATCCGGGAGTGGGATTTCCTGCTGATAAACGACAGCGAGGCGCGGCTGCTGGCGGGCGAGCACTTTCTCGCGCGCGCGGCCGAAATCATCCTCGGGATGGGGCCGCGCATCCTGGTGGTCAAGCGCGGCGAGCATGGCGCCGTGCTGTTCTGGCGCGGCGGTTACTTCTCCGTGCCCGGCTACCTGCTTCCCAAGGTCCTGGACCCGACTGGCGCCGGCGACTGCTTCGCCGGCGGCTTCATCGGATACCTTGCCCAGCAAGGCGCCGGCGCAGGCCCGGGTGAGCTCGATCCGAAGCTGCTGCGCAACGCCGTGGTATACGGCTCCGTCATGGGCAGCTTCTGCTGCGAGAGCTTCGGCGTCGGCCGTTTTCGGACTTTGACCCGGGCGGAGATCGATGGTCGTTATCACGAATTCAAAACGATCACCAGTTTTTGAGCTGCTGGTTCCGCTGGTACTTCTCGCTCTCCTGAGCACGGCGGCGGTGGCGTGGGTCAGCCAGCGCGGCTACACGCTCTATTACGGCGACGCCGAGGCGCACCTCAACATGGCCCGCCGGGTACTGGATTCGCGGGCTCCGGGCCTGTTTCAGCTTGGCGCCGTTTGGCTCCCTCTTCCCCACGTGCTCATGTTGCCGTTTGTGGCGAACGATAAGTTGTGGCAGAGCGGCCTGGCGGGCGCCATTCCGGTGGCCTTCTCGTTCATAGTCGCCGCGATGTTCCTGTTTCGAGCGGCACGGAGGATCTATGGGGACCGGGCAGCGGCCGTAGCGGTTCTCTGCCTGTTTGCCCTGAATCCCAACCTGCTGTACCTGCAGTCGGCGCCCATGACAGAGCCGGTCTTCTTCGCGACCTTGTGCGCCCTGCTGTACTTTGCGGTGCGGCACCGCGAGTCGCAATCCCTAGGCTGGGTTGCCGCCGCCGGGGTTGCGGCTCTCGCCGCCACCATGACGCGCTACGAGGGCTGGTTCCTGGTTCCGTTTGCGACGCTCTACTTCCTGATCGCCGCCCGGCGCCGCCGTCTGGCGGCCGTTCTCCTGTTTGGAGCGATTGCCTCGATGGGTCCGCTGGCGTGGTTGGCGCACAACTGGTGGTACTGCGGCGATCCCTGGTGGTTCTACCGCGGCCCCTACTCGGCGATGGCGATCTACAAGAAAGGCCTGGCGCTCGGTTATGAGCGCTACCGGGGCGATCACGATTTGGGATACGCCTGGGTCTACTACCGCAACGCGGTGCGGGTCACGGCAGGCTGGCCCGTGATCTGGCTGGGCCTGGCGGGGGCCATTGCGGCACGCATCCGGCGGACCTTCTGGCCGCTGCTGCTTCTGGCGCCCGCTCCGGCGTTCTATCTATGGAGCATGTACTCCGGCGGAACCCCCATTTACATGCCGCACATGTGGCCATTTTCCTACTACAACACGCGCTACGGTCTGGAAGCGCTGCCGCTCCTGGCGCTGGCCGCGGGTGCATTGGTGACCCTCGCGCCGGTGCGCCTGCGGGCCGCCGCCGCGCTGCTGGTGGTAGGGTTGGGAGTTGCGCCGTGGCTCTGGACGCCCGCTCCGCAAGGCTGGATCTGCTGGAAGGAGTCGCAAGTGAATTCGAACGTGCGGCGGGCGTGGACCAAGGAAGCCGCGGACTTTCTGGCGCCGCGCTACCAAGAGGGAACGGGCATCCTGATACCTTTCGGCGACATCGCCGGGATCCTCCGCCAGGCCGGCATTCCGCTGCGGGATGCCCTCCACGAAGATATCGTCGCGCCGTGGCAGGAAGCTGTCGGCAGGCCGGATTTGTTCTTGCACGAAGAGTGGGCGATCACGATCTCCGGGGAGAAGGTTTCCGACGCCATTGTCCGGGCGCTGCGATCCGACTCGCGGTACGATTGCGTATGGACGATTGCCCCGAAGAAAGGGCCGGTCCTTCAAATCTACAGGCGAAAGTGATGCGCATCTCTTTCACGAAAGCTCACGGCGCGAAGAACGATTTCTTGCTGAGCTGGGCCAGCGAGGCCCCGCGTGAGGGACTGGAAGCCGCCGCCCGGGCGATTTGCGACCGGCACACCGGCATCGGGGCCGACGGTTGGATGCTGATTGCGCTCACCGGTGACGAGGCCCTTTGCGACGCCGAAATCCGGCTCTTCAACGCCGACGGAAGCTACGCCGAGATCTCCGGAAACGGCACCCGCTGCGCCGCTGCTTTCCTGGTGGAGCCTGGGCTGGCGCGGAACCCCGTCCGGCTCCGGACCCTGGCGGGCTTGCGGGAACTCCAACTCGTCGACCGTAAGGGCCTGTGTTTTTCCTTCGAGATGGAGATGGGCCGGCCCACGTGGCGCCCGGAAGAAATCCGCTTCCGCCTCGCTCTGCCGCAGGGAGAGCGGGAGGCGACTCTGCTCAACGCCGGCAATCCGCAATGCGCGGTCTTCGTGGAGGACTTCAATTTCGACTGGGCCGGTGTGGGCGCCGCCATCGAATCGCACCCCCATTTCCCCAATCGCACGAACGTCTCCTTCGTCCGCGCCACCGGCAGACACGCGCTCGACGTACGATTCTATGAGCGAGGCGCCGGCGTCACCATGAGTTCGGGAACCGGTTCCACGGGCGCCGTTTGGGCGGCTGTGTTGCGCGGCCTCGTCGAGAGCCCGGTGCGGGTCGAGACGCCCGGCGGGCCGCTCGACGTGCGGTGGGATGAAGCGGTCTACTTGACGGGCCCCGCGGAGATCGTTGGCCGCGGCGAATTCTACTTTGAGTGAGGGAACGCAATCATGAATTTCTGTGACGCTTTGGAGAAGAAGATTCGCGACCACTCGGCGCGGGTGGGCGTTGTCGGACTGGGGTACGTTGGCCTGCCGCTCGCGGTGGAATTTGCGCAGGCGGGCTTCCCGGTCACGGGCATCGACCTCAATTCCGGAAAGACCGCGCGGATCAACGCCGGCGATTCTTACGTCCCCGACGTGCCGAGCGAGATCCTTGGACCTTTGGCCGCTTCCGGGAAACTGCGCGCGTCGACCGATTTCGGCCTGATCGCGGAACTCGACACAATCGACATCTGCGTACCGACCCCGTTGCGCAAGACCAAGGACCCGGACATGAGCTACATCGTGTCCTCGTGTCAGGAAATCGTCAAGTACCTGCACCCGGGCATGCTGCTCATTTTGGAGTCTACGACGTATCCGGGCACCACCGACGAGCTGCTGCTCCCGATGTTCGAAGCCTCCGGCCTGCGAGCCGGACGCGATTTCTTCCTGTGTTTCTCGCCGGAGCGGGTCGACCCAGGCAATCCGACCTATCAGACGGCGAACATCCCCAAGGTAGTTGGCGGGATCACGCCCGCCTGCACGCAAATGGGCGCGCTGTTTTACCAGCAGGCCATGGAACGCGTGGTCCCGGTCAGTTCCACGCAAGTGGCCGAGATGGTGAAGCTGCTCGAGAACACCTTCCGCATGATCAACATCGGGATGGTGAACGAGATGGCCATGATGTGCGACCGCATGGGCATCAATGTTTGGGAAGTGATCGATGCGGCGGCCACTAAGCCGTTCGGCTTCATGCCGTTCTATCCGGGGCCCGGCCTGGGAGGACACTGCATCCCCATCGATCCTTTCTACCTGTCCTGGAAGACCCGCCAGGCCGGCATAGAAGCCCGCTTCATCGAACTGGCCGGCTACATCAACGGGCAGATGCCGCACTACGTTGTCGACAAGATTCAAGACGCTCTCAACGAAAACGGCAAGGCGCTCAAGGGCGTCGCACGTGCACATCCTGGGAGTGGCCTACAAAAAGGACATCGACGACGTTCGCGAATCGCCCGCTCTCGACGTCATGCACCTGCTGGCCCGCAGCAAGGCGCGCGTCACCTACTCGGACCCGTTCGTGCCGGAAATCACCTCGGACGATCTCAAGCTGCACTCGGAGCCGCTCGACGAGATCGTCCCGCGAGCGGACTGCCTGGTCATCATCACCAATCACTCCGCATTCGACTATGCGCGAATTCTCGACCGCGCCCAGTTGATCGTCGACACCCGCAATGCTCTGAAGGGCTTCACGTCGGACAAGATCGTCCGGCTTTAGCCGCCCAGCACCCGTTGCGCTTCGGTGAGCGCAATCAGGGGAAAGTAGTCGCGGTACAGCGTGTAGCGCAAGTAGAAGACATTCGGGAAACCCGTCCCGGTGGCCGGCGATTCGTCCCACTCGCCATCGGGCCGCTGCGTCTTGACCAGATACTCGGCCCCGCGAAGGAGGGCGTGAGCCCCCCGGTCTCCGGCCGCCAGCAGCCCCAACATCGCCCAGGCCGTCTGCGAGGCGGTGCTCGGCGCGGCGACAAAGCGGTCCTCGGCGTAACTCGCGCAACTTTCGCCCCAGCCTCCATCGGCGTTTTGCACCGATGCGATCCACTCCGCCGCCCGGCGTATCGGCTCTTCGCTTTCGCTCATGCCGGACGCGCGCAGTCCGCGCAAGGCCAGGAAGGTCCCATAGACGTAGTTGACCCCCCACCTGCCATACCATTTGCCGTCCTCCTCTTGCGTGTTCAAGAGGAACTGCACGCCCAGGCGGATGGCGTCCTGCGCCGGGGCGTAGCCGTAGCGGCACAGCGCTTCGAGAACGCGGCCCGTGATGTCCGGGCAGGTTGGGTCCAACATGGCATTGTGATCCGCAAAGGGGACGTTGTTCAAGACCGCCCAGTTGTTGTCGACGTCGAAGGCTGCCCACCCTCCGTCCTTGGCCTGCATGTTCACCAGCCAGTTGAGCGCGCGCGCCTCGCAACGAGCCTGCTTCTCGATGTTGCCGCTCCTGGCGTGCTGAAACGCGAGCAACACCATCGCCGTATCGTCGATGTCCGGATAGTGCTCGTTCCGATATTCGAACGCCCAGCCGGAGGGGACCAGGTCGGGCCGCTTCACCGACCAATCGCCTTTGTGCCGCACCTCTCGCTCAATGAGCCAGTCGGCCGCCTTTGCCAGGCGCTCGGGAGGTGTCTGACCCAGTTCGCCCACGGCGAAGGCGGCATACGCCGTGTCCCATACCGGCGAAAAACACGGCTGAAAGGACAGGCCGTCGGCCGACTCGCGGAACAGCCCCTCGAAGTCGCCAATGGCGTCCAGCATGTCCGGATGATCCTCCGCGTATCCGAGCGCGTTGAGCGCCATCACCTGGTACATCATGGCCGGATAGATGGCTCCCAAACCGTCGCTGTAGCGCATGTGGTCGAGCACCCATTTCTCCGCGGCGCGGATGGCGGATCGCTGCACCTCGCGCGGGCCGCGGCGCTGCCAGATCTTCAGGGCGCGGTCGATGTGGTGATAGATCCGCGACATCTTGGTCCGGCGCGCCAACTGGAAGCTTTTTCCCGGTGCGGCCAGTTCGTTCAGGTGAAAGCCCTGGGGAACCGGCCGTGTGCCGCCGGCAGCTTGCACAATCGAGAGCGGAACGATGATGGCACGAGTCCAGGAGGACATCTCGTAGAGGATGTGACCCGGCAGCAGCACCAACTCCGGCGGAATCGTCGGTACGTAGGCGCGCGGATAGAGCCCGAAGAGGCTGAGGTTGATCTTAACGTAGCTATTGGCGCCCTGAACTCCACCCAGTGCGAGGATGCGGTCGCGAAGCCTTTGCATGCAGTCCGCTTCTGGCGCTACCCCGCTGAGCTTCAAAGCTGTGTACGCCTTGACGGACGCGCTGATCTCAGCCGGACCGCCCGGGTAAATATTGAAGCCGCCGTCGGGAAGTTGGCGCCCCAGGATGGTGCGGCAGGCCTTCTGAATCCTGGACCAGGACGGTGGACTCCAAAGCCCGTCCTGCGGAGGATGCAGCCAGAGTTGGAGCAGAACGTAATCGGACTCGAGCGTTGAATCCGCGAGCAGGTCGCCGCACCAGTAGCCTTCCTCTTTCTGAAGGGCAACCAGAGCCTCGGAGGAGCGTTCGGCGGCGCGACTGCAAGCGGCGGCGAGCGCCTGGCGCCGTTCCGTGGCGGCGGTCAGCGATTCAGACAGGCTCCTGCGGACACTCGGCTCGAAGTACGCGGACGGCATACTCCGATGTGTAGCACAGCGGCGGCGGCGGCGTCATTTCAGCAGGTGCTCATTCACGAACAACACCGTCGCGGCAAACTGAAAGTCCTGGTTCTTCTTCTTGGCGAAGCCGTGGCCTTCGTCGTCCGCCATCAGGTACCAGACCTTGCCGCCATTGGACCGGATGGCCGCCACCATCTGTTCGCTCTCCGCCACATTGACGCGCGGATCGTTCTTCCCCTGCACGATCATCATCGGCTTGGTGATTTTGCGAGCGTTGGTGGCGGGCGAGACGGCCGTCAGGAATTCGCGCATTTTCGAATCGCGTTCGTCCCCATACTCGACGCGGCGCAGGTCGCGCCGGTAGGCCTCCGTGCGCTCCAGAAACGTGACGTAGTTGGAAATGCCGACCACGTCGACGCCGCAGGCCAGGCGGTCGTTGTAGTTGGTCATCGAGGCGAGCGTCATGTACCCCCCGTAGCTGCCGCCGGTGACCATCACGCGCTTCGAGTCCAGGCCGGGCCGCGATACGATCCAATCGAGAAGCGCGCCGATGTCCTTCACCGAATCCTCGCGCTTGATAGCCGTTGTCGAGGTTGACGAACTTCTTGCCAAAGCCCGTCGATCCCCGCACGTTGGGGAAGATGATGGCCGCGCCCAGTTCGTTCAGATAGTAATTGCTCCGTCCCAGGAATGACGGTTGCGTCTGGCCCTCCGGACCCCCGTGAATGTTGACGATCACCGGCCGCGGACCGGCGAACCGCTTTGCTGGCATGTACAGGAAGCCCGAGATCATGAGGCCGTCGAAGGACTTCCAGTGGATCAACTCCGGCTCGCTGAACTCGGCGGGGTTCAACCCGCCGGTCTCGCTGGTGGTCCAGCGCGTGAGCGTGGCCTTGTCGACATCGATGGAGAAGACATCCGACGGACTGCGCGCCGAAGACAGCGACAACCCCAGGTCGCGGTTGTTGTGGTGCCATCGCAATCCGCCGATGGTGCCGTAGGGCAGCTTGGGCAGCGGAAGGTCCTTTCCGCTGGCAGTGTCCATCACGTAGAGCACTTCAGCGCCGTCCTCATTCACCACGTAGGCCAGCCGCCGGCCGTCCTTGGAGACCGCCAGGGTCGAAAGGTCGCGCTGGATACCCGGCCGCAGAAACGTAAGATTGCGAGACGCCAAATCCAGACGCGCCAGCCGCAGGAAATCGGACTCCCGGTTCGTGATCACAAAGAGGCTCTTGCCGTCGCCGGCGAATTCCGCGGCCGAGTAATAGGATGGCGGGTCCAGGGGCGTGATCCGCTCCTTGGCGCCGGTGACTGCATCGACCAGGAACGCCGCGCTTTCATTGACCGACTTCTCCTCGACCACCAACAGCTTCCTGCCGTCGGGCGACCAATCCACAGGGGCCCATCCCCCGCCCTGCACTTCGACCAGCAACCGCGCGGACGCCGGGTTGGCCGGGTCCATCACGTAGATGTCCGTGTCCTGGCCGTTGCGCTTCGTGGAGGCGTACGCGAAGCGGCTGCCGTCTCTGGACCAGATCTCGCTCGTGTTACGGCTCTTGCCGTCGGTGAGCAGGGTGGAGCGGCCGGTCTTCGTGTCGAAGCGATAGATCTGGTAGAACTCCCCGCCGCCGGTGTCCTTGGAGAACAAAAACGATTCCCCGGTGACCGGCTGGTACTGGCCTCCCGTCGCGCGGTCCGGGAAGAACGTAAGTTGGGTGCGTGCGCCGCCCGGCATCGTCACACGGTGAATCTGAGGCACGTCCGCGAAGCGCGTGCCAATCAGCATCTCGCGGTTGACGGGATGCCAGTCCAGCAGGCCGGCGGTTCGATACTCCCCGTACTGCCCGAGGCGTTCATAGAGCGACAGGGGAATTGCCGGGATCCCCTCGGCGGTCAGGTTGCTGGGAACCGGCAGGTTCTGAGCGAATCCCAAAAGCGGCAACAGCGCCACCAGCACAACCAGGGACAGTATACGCATTCCCCTATTTTCGCAGTTGCCGCCCGCTTACGGCGTCTTGTCTTCCATGCCCATCTGGGAGAGGCGGTAGCGCAATGCGTTGCGGGTGACCCCGAGCAGGCGCGCGGCCTGGCTCTTGTTCCCGTCGGCGCGGCGCAAGGCCTCGCGGATAATCGCCTGCTCATGCTCGTCCAGCGTAACCCCGTCCGGCAAGAAGCTATCGATGGTGGACTCTCGAGCGCGCGGGTTCGCCTCCAACCGGATGTCGGCGGCCTCCAGCCGCTTCCCGGCCGCGAGCACCAGGCTGCGCTCAATCACGTTCTCCAGTTCCCGAACGTTGCCGGGCCAGGGATACTCGAGCAGCCTCTTAATCGCGTTTTCGGAAATCGAGTTTGCCGTCGATCCGGTTTCGACAGCCAGCTTCCGAACGAAGTGCTCCGCCAGAAACGGGATGTCCTCCTTGCGCTCGCGCAGTGGCGGGATGTTCAGAGGAACGACGTTGAGCCGGTAGTAAAGGTCTTCGCGAAAGGTGCCCTCCTCGAGCGCCGCGCGCAAGTCGCGATTGGTGGCGGCCAGGATGCGCACGTCGATTTGCCGCGTCTTATTACTGCCCAGCCGTTCGAATTCGCGCTCCTGCAAGACCCGCAGCAGCTTGACCTGAATCGAGCCGGGGACATCGCCGATCTCATCGAGGAACGCCGTGCCGGTGTCGGCAGCCTCGAACTTGCCCGGCTTCGAGGCACCGGCGCCGGTGAAGGCCCCTTTCTCGAAGCCGAACAGTTCGCTCTCCATGAGGTTCTCCGGGATGGCCGTGCAGTTGATCTTGACGAAGGGCCGGTCCCGCCGCGGCGAATGGAAATGAATGGCGCGCGCGATCAGGTCCTTGCCGACACCGCTCTCGCCGGCCAGCAACACCGTGGCACGCGTGGGCGCCACGCGCATAATGGTGGCGAAGATTTCCTGCATGGCCGCGCTGTGCCCCACCACGTTGTCGAACGTGTACCGGTGGCCGAGTTCTTCCCGCAGCACGCGGTTCTCGTCGCGCAGGGCGCGAACCTCCAGCGCCTTGCCGATCACCGTCAGCAGATGATCGAGCGAGAACGGCTTCGGAAGGAAATCGGTGGCGCCCGTCTTCATCGCCTCGACTGCGTTCTCGACGGTTCCGAAAGCCGTCATCACCACCACCGGAACCTGTGCGTCCTGGCGGCGCACCAGGGAAAGGAATTCGAGCCCGTCCATCCCAGGCAGCTTCAGGTCGGTAAGGACCAGGCTGGCGCGATCGACCAGGCGCAGAGCCTCCTCGGCCGAGCCCGCCTTGTCGACCTCGTAGCCAGCCGACTGTAGCTGAAGTTCGATTACCCGCCGTAGCTTGGCTTCGTCTTCGACAACTAGAACGCAGTGTTTCATAGGGTGGATTCGGCCGCAACGCCGGGAGGCTCTAAGGGCAGATAGATCCGAAAAACGCTGCCCTTCCCCGCCTCGCTCTCGACCGTCATTTTACCGCCATGCTGATCGACGATCTTGGACACGATCGCCAGACCCAGGCCGACGCCCTCGGCCTTGGTGGTGAAGAACGGGTTGAAAATGCTCTCCAGGTGCTCGGGCTTAATGCCGGAGCCCCGATCGATGACCGAGATCTCAACGCGACTATCGGTGGGCCGCGTCTTCACCGTGATGGCGCCGTCGGGCGGCGACGCCTGCGCGGCATTCAGCAAGAGGTTGTAGATGACGCGCTCCATCAGTTCGGCGTCGAACGGGAAGGGGCGGACATCGGGAGAATAGTTCTTGTAGACGGCGACGCCGCCGCCTTTGCCGTCTCGCTCCAGACGGGCCACGGCGAGATCGACGACCTCCGTCAGTTCGCAGGGCTCCGAGCGCAACGCTAGCGGCCGCGCGAATTCGAGAAAGCGCGTGACCAGCGAGTTCGTGCGATCCACTTCGCTGGCGACGAATCCGGCCAGTTCGGCGGCCACCGGATTTTCGGTCCCCACGCTCTTCTTCAACAATTCCGCCGACGCCCGGATGGTTCCCAGCGGGTTCCGAAGCTCGTGAGCGAGACCGGCGGAGAGCTGACCCAAAGCCGCCAGCCGTTCCGACCGGCGCACCGCCGCTTCGGCAGCCTGTAAGCTCAGGTTGGCCGCGGCCAATTGCTCGGCGGCCGCCTGGTATCGCCGCCTTTCCTCGCGGCCGGCCTCTGCCAGCCGGTTGGTCAAGTAGCCGACCACGGCGAGGAAAAGAAAACGCAGACACAATTCACGGACCTGATCGGGCGGAATCTCCATTCTGACCCAATCCACAAGCAGCAGGAAGGAGGCGTAGGAGGCGATGGCCAGCACGGTGAAGATCACGGTGCCCAGTATCCCGAGGGATGTGGCGGCGGAGACCACCGGCAGCAGGAGGATCGGATAGTAGCTGCTTGTCAGTTGGCCAGTAACCAACATGAGGAGGTAGCCCAAGAGCAGCTTCAGCAGCACCGAGATCCATGTGCCCTCCCGCGAGGCGAACGCGGGAATCTTCGGTTCGAGCACCTGAAGCATAGCCAGGCAGGACAACAGAACGATCTCCACGGGGTAGCGTGTCGGGCTGGCGAAGCCCAGCGCGGAGAACAGCAGCAGCCAGACGGCGTCCTGCGGGCGGATGAAGCGGAGCCAGCGCGGGATGGCCACGCGACCATCTTAACCGGGTTTGTGTCACAATGGAGGACACCCCGTTGTTCGGTGAGTCCGCAATTCGGGAAAAACCAAGCTTTAGGATCAAACCGTGCCGCAAGACGCAATGACCTTCGCCGAGATTCTGTCGCAGTTTGAGGGATCGCATAAGAAAGAAACCGGCCCGCGAAAAGGCACGGTGGTCGCCGTATCGTCCGATTTCGTGGTCGTGGATATCGGGCTGAAGACGGAAGGCGTCATTCCCACCACCGAATTTCGCGATCCCGAAGGCAACCTCGGCGTGGCGCCCGGCGACCTGGCGACCGTTACGATCACGGGCCGCAACCCGGAGGGCTACTATACGCTCTCCAAGCTCGCGGTCGAGAAGCCCAAGGACTGGTCCGGTCTGCAGGCCGCGTTCGACGCCGGCCGCGCCATCGCCGGCACCGTCAACGAGCAGGTCAAGGGCGGGTTCAGCGTCGACGTCGGGGTGCGGGCGTTTATGCCGGCCTCCCGCAGCGGCGTCCGGGAAGTGGCCGAAATGGAACAACTCGTGGGCCAGGAGATCCAGTGCAAGATCATCAAGCTGGATGTGGCCGACGAGGATGTCGTGGTGGACCGGCGCGCGGTCCTGGAAGCCGAAGAAAAGCTCTCCCGCCAGAAGGCATTCGATGAATTGAAGGAAGGCTCGGTCGTCGCGGGCACTGTCCGCACCCTGACGGACTTCGGCGCGTTTGTCGATCTCGGCGGCTTTGATGGGCTGCTGCATGTCGCCGACATGTCGTGGACCAGGGTCGGCAAGCCGTCCGACGTGGTAAAGGCGGGCGATTCCCTTCAGGTGAAGATCCTCAAGATCGATCCCGTCACCCACCGCGTGGGGCTTGGGCTCAAGCAACTCAGCCCCGATCCCTGGAGCGCCGCCGAGGAGAAATACAAGACGGGCGACCGGATTCGCGGGAAGGTCACGCGCGTGGCGGATTTCGGAGCATTCGTCGAAATCGAGGCCGGTATCGAGGGGTTGATCCGGCTGGCGGACATGTCCTGGTCGCGGAAGATCCGCAAGCCCAGCGACGTGGTGAAGCCGGGTGATCTGGTCGAGGTGGTCGTGACGGGCGTGAAAGCGGCCGACAAGCGCATCGGCCTGAGCTTGAAGCAGGCCCTGGGCGATCCTTGGGAGGAAGCCGCCGCGAAACTGGTCCCCGGAACGGTTGTGGAAGGCCCGATTGTGAGTCTCGTCGACTTCGGCGCGTTCGTCGAACTGGGCGAGGGGATCGAGGGCATGATCCACATCGGGGACATCAGCCGCGAGAAGCGCCTCAATCACCCCAAGGAGGCCCTCACCGCCGGACAGCGCGTTCGGGCGCAGGTGCTTGAAGTGGACGTCGCTAAGCGCCGCATTCGCCTCGGGATGAAGCAACTGGAGCCCACCTCGATCGACGAATACATCGCCGAACACAAGGCCGGCGACACAGTGAGCGGCCGCCTGGTCGAGTACACGCAGAAGAAGATCAAGGTGGAGCTGGGAGAAGGCGTAGTGGCGAACTGCCGACGGCCGGTGGAATCGAAGCCGGAAGCAGCAGGGTCAAGAACCCGCTGCCAAGGCCGACATCACATCGCTAACTGCAATGCTTTCAGCAAAATGGAAGCAGGGCGGGCCCTCCTCCAAGGCCGCCGGTCGTGAGCCCATGCGGGCGGGCCAGATCCGCACCTTTCGCATCGCCGTTCTGGACCCCGCCAGCAAGCAGATCGAGCTCGAGTTGGCCGACTGAAAACCCGGAAACCCGGGCCGCTACGCGCAAACCCCATTGACACGGCTGCTATTCTGACGCAAGGGGAAGTCGACTCCAAATGCCGCGTCGAAAATGTCCGCGCCATGGCGCCGAGCATCCATGCACGTGTGCGATGGGCAACTTGTACCGATTCGTCGAGCCGGTTCTGCTGTTTTTGCTTAAGAAGAGGGAGCGCGCGTATGGATATGAGCTCGCGGCGGAGTTGCGGGAACACGCGTTCACCGACGCGTCCATCGAAACCGCTGCCCTCTACAAAACTCTAAGGCAACTAGAGCAAAACGACTGCGTCACTTCTGAGTGGGATGTCACCGGCGAAGGCCCGGCCAAAAGAGTGTATTGCCTCACGCCCCGCGGCGAAGAGCACCTCACCGAGTGGATCACCGTTCTCGACCACGTGGCTCGATCGATGACGCGTTTTGTGCGCAAAGCCGGGAAGCCGACTCGCGACAAGTCACAAGCCGCCCCCCCGGCTACTCTCCCCCGTCCTGGGAGGCGCACTGTAAAAGCATGATGATTAGCATATAGATGCAAGTTGCATATACAGCCAGAAGCCTGCTATTGTTCTGACTGAGACCTTGGATCTGATGTAGCAGTGCGGCCGGCTGCTCACGGACTTGCAGGACATCTCACCTGATCCGTATCCAGTAAGGAGAATTGCACGTGAAGATCGCTATACCGACGAACGATGGAGTCAACATCTCCGCCCACTTTGGACGCTGCCTCCAATTCCTCATCTTCGAAGCCCAAAATGGACAAGTGAAACTCATCGAGACCCGCATCAATGCAGGGTGTCATGGACACGGAAGCGGATCGACTGATGGCGCTGCCGAACATCACGGGCACTCTCGATTTGTGGAGGCCTTGCGGGATTGTGAGACCGTATTGTGCAGCGGAATCGGTGCGGGGGCCGTCCAAGCGCTCAAGGCGGGCGGAATACCCGTGGTTGTTGTCGAAGCTCACGGCAGCGCGGAACAGATCGCCACTGCCTTTCAGTCTGGCGCCCTGCGGCCGGCATCTGGCGGGATGTGCCAGTGCCGGCATTAAATTAGCGTGGACCGGCTCTAGCCCTTGAGCGCCTTCCTGGTCAGTACTCGATCTGGGTCCACCAACAGCCACGCCAGCGACCCCACCAGGCAGAGGGCGGCCGCCACCAGGAAGGACGAAGGCCAACCGAAGACCCTGCCCAGCACGGGGGTCAGGGAAGCCGTCAGCGCGCCGCCGAGTTGGTTGCCCATGTTCATCACGCCGGAGACCGATCCCGCGGAACGGCCCCCGATGTCGGCCGTTACGGACCAGAAGCAACTGGTCGAGAGATACAGCGCGCCGGCGCCGCCCGCCAACACAATGCTGGCCACGCGGGCATCCTGCGCCAGCATCGCAAACACGATGAAACCGGCGGCCAGCGCCATGCTGACCACCGAGATGCCGCAACGGCCGGCGCGTTTCCCGTAGCGTTTCGTGAGGCGGTCGCTGATGTAGCCTCCCAGCGGCGAGAAGGTCGCCATGGCGAGGAACGGAAGCATCCCGAAAAACGCGCTCGACTTCAGGTCCAACCCACGAACCCTGTTCAGATAGATGAAGAACCAGGTGAAGAAAATGTAGGCGACATAGCCGAAGGCGAAGTAGCTTACCGTGAGCGCCCACACGTCCCGGCTGCCCAGGATGACCCGCCAGGGAAGAGCCTCGCCGCTATCCAGCGCCGCCTGCTTCGGCATGCCGGAGCGGATGTACTGGGCTTCCGCCGGCTTCACCCAGGGGTGTTCCGCGGGCCCGTCCCGGGCGATCAGGTACCAGACCAGACCGGCCGCGAGGCCAATTACAGCGCAAATCCAGAAAGACCAGCGCCAGCCGTAGTGCAAGAGAATAAACGTAATCAGGGGCGGCGTCACTCCAGCGCCAGCGCCCACTCCGGCGAAGATGAGCCCGTTGGCTAAGCCTCGCTCCTGCGAGGGGATCCAGCCCGCTACTAGCCGGTTTGAGGCGGGGAATACCATAGCCTCTCCAACGCCGAGGAAGAACCGTGCCGCCAGCAGGACTGCCAGCAGGCCGGGGATGCCCGCGGGCACCATGGCGAAGAGCGCCGTGAAGACGGCCCACCAGACAGTCGCGATGGCCAGAATCTTGCGAGGCCCGAAACGGTCCGCCAGCCGGCCTCCAGGGGTTTGGAAGAGGGCGTAGCCCAGCACGAAGCTGCTGAACACCCAGCCAAGCTGAATGTCGTCGAGGCCGAATTCCTTCTGAATGAAACTGCCGGCGATCGAGATGTTCACTCGATCCAGGTAGGCGATGGCGCTGATCGCGAACATCCAGCCGATCAGCACCCATCGGATGCGGCCGAGCGGAGGGCTGCTAGGGCTCACGGAAACCGTCTTTCCCGGCTCTCGCCGATTGACCAGCATCAGACTAGCAAACTGCGCCCCCTAGATGCAACTTGCACTGTCTAAAACGTGCATGCTATTCTCTTGGAGCGAAGCGAGGTCTCGCGAGAGGAGAAAGACATGGGGAAGACGCCAGTCACACCCGAGAATATTGCTGAAGTAGTGAGCCGGTTCTTGCGGCTTTACACGGGAGCGATCTCCGACATCCTGGACAAAAACGGCTACCGGAACCAGGTTCTGCCCTACTACATTACGCCGTTCACAACCGCGAACCGCTTGGCCGGCATGGCTTTCACCGGCCAGGGCTACCCGTGCGCGGACATCGCGCACGACGACACGCAGACGCGACTGAAAATCCTTGACAGCATTTCGCCGGGCACGGTGTCGGTATGGGCCACCGGCGGGAGCATGGACTGCGCGCACTGGGGCGAAATCATGTCCACGGCCGTCCATCAGCGCGGATGTACCGGCGCGGTGGTCGACGGGGGGGTGCGCGACGTGGACTTCGTCAACGCCATGAACTACCCGGTGTTCGCGAAGTTCAAGTGCTCGGCCAGTTCCGTCGGACGCTGGGACATCATCGATTGCCAGATTGCCATCAAAGTCGGAAACACGGTTGTCCATCCCGGCGACTTCGTCTTTGGCGACACAGACGGGGTGGTGGTCATCCCGCAGGACATGACCATGGACGTTCTGGTGGCCGCCGAGGACATCTTCGAGCGTGAGAGCGGCATGCGCGAGGAGTTGCGCCGCGGTGTTTCCGTCACCGACGCCTACGCCAAGTACGGCTCGCTGTAGGCTGCATCCCTTCCGCTCGCTAGGGCGGCGGGAACGCAGAAGACGGGAGGGTCAAATGCCACGACGGACGTGCCACCGGCATGGCAAGGATCACCCTTGCACGTGCGCCATGGGGAATCTCTACCGGTTTGTCGAGCCGGTCGTCCTGCTGCTTCTAAAGAAAAAGGGGCGTTCCTACGGTTACGACTTGTCCGGCGATCTTCAGGAGCACGCCCTCACCGACGCCGAAATCGAGAGGGCTGCTCTCTATCGGACCCTGCGCCGGTTGGAGATAAACGGCAATGTCGCCTCCGACTGGGAAACCGACAAGGGCGGCCCGGCGCGCCGGGTCTACCAACTCACGCCGCAGGGTGAGCAGCATCTTGCAGAGTGGGCCACCGTGCTCGATCACGTTTCGAAGTCGATGGCCCGCTTCGTCAAAGACGCGAGAAAATCTCTGTACGGGCCCAGCGTGGCGAAGACCAAATCCGGGTAGCACGCCTGCCTTGCCGCTGTCCTGCTCTTCGCGGTTCAAGCGGAGCGATGACGTATATGCCTGAAACGACACAGCGTACTCATGCGGCCCAAGGAGAGGCCAAAACGATCAGAATAGGAATCATCATCTGTGCCCGTTACCGCGCTTGTGGAGGTGGCAAATGCTTCCGCGCTTTGCGCGAGCGGCAGGGAGGGTTTTCCCGTTATGCCGCCGAAGACCAATTGCAGATCGTCGGCTATTCGAGTTGTGGCGGCTGCCCGGGAGGAAACGTGGAAAACGTGCCCGCCGAATTCCTGAAAAACGGGGCTGACGTCGTTCACTTGGCGACAGGTTTGGTGGTTGGCTATCCCCCTTGCCCGCATATCCATCAATTCAAGGTCTTTATCGAAAGGCAGTACGGCCTGCCGGTCGTAGTGGGGACTCACCCGATTCCACTGAAGTACCTGCTGGCCCACAATCAGCTCCCTTTTTGGGAACAGGCAAACATGCAAGACATCGCCGGTCACCTTCTGGCAGAGCCTCGCGAGGTGATGGAGTCCTACAATTGAGCAGGATAGTCCCGGTGGCGGCGAAAAACTGAACGTACAGCCCCGGATCGCCTACCGTTTTCCCGCCGCATTCGTCAATATAAGTGTTGACGATCCAACCGGAAGCAGTGCTGGAGGAGCAGATCGGCTCAGCACCCGCAGTGGATGAAGCGGATTTGATCCGGGCTGCGCAACGAGGCGACCAGGACGCCTTCGAGCAGTTGGTGCGCGCCTACGACCAGGGTGTGCTCCGCCTGGCCCTGAATCTGCTTCGCAACCCGGACGATGCCAGGGATGTCTACCAGGAGGCGTTTTTGCGCGCCTACAGGAACCTGCACAACTTTCGCTTTGACTGCAGCTTCCAAACCTGGATTAGCCGCATCGCCACGAATGTCTGCCTGGACCAGCTCCGGCGCCGGAAGGTACGCCGGGAAGAGCCGGCGGTCGTCGCGAGTGGCGACGGCCAAGTGGACCGCACCAATGAAGTTCCCGAGCGAAGCGCGGATGGCGACCCGCAGCGCCAGCTCTCTGAGCAAAGAGCTGAGCGACCGCATCCGGCAGATCCTCGACGGGTTCACACCCAGGGAGAGGACCGTCTTCGAATTGCGGCACTACGAGGGCCTGCGGCTGAAAGCCATCGGTGAGCTGCTGGGGACCACTGAAGAGGCCGCGAAGAATTGTCTGTTCCGCGTCACGCAGAAGATGCGGACGGCGTTGGGAGATTTTGTATGAGCTGCGATTCGGTCACTAAAGCGCTCTCGCTTTTCCTCTACGGGGAGCTGAGTTTCGAAGAAGAGGAGGCCGTCCATCAGCACTTGGATGGCTGCGGGGAATGCCGGCAAGCTCTGGCGCGTGAAAGAGCGCTACACAACGCTCTCGATGAAGCTGCCTTGCATCCGCCCGCGGACTTGCTGGCGGAGTGTCGCGGCGACCTGCGGCGGAACCTGGATCGGGAATCGGTGCGGCGGAGAAACTGGCTGGTGCGCGTGTGGGACTGGACCGGCCAGCCCGTTTCGCCCAGTTTCCTGAAACCGGCGGGGGCTGTGGCGCTCCTGATGCTTGGATTTTTCGCTGGCCGACTCTTGCAGCCGGTGCCTGGTACAGCGCCGGCCCAGCCGGTCTACGCGGAGGATGCGGCGACTCGCCGTCTGCTGTTCGATGCGGCCGGGGCCGTGAACGATCCAACGCTGCGATTGGACTCGGTCGCGATTCTGGGGGCGCGCGCCGGATCGCCCGAAATCAGCCGGATGCTGGTGCGCACCGTGCGGAGCGACCCTAACCCGGTTGTGCGGTTGAAGGCCATCGACGGGCTGAAGTCGTACGGAGGACAGGCGGAGGTTCGCCAGGCGCTGTCGGAGGTTCTGCTCAACGACGACAACCTCGGCGTACGCACGCATGCTGTCGATCTGCTGCGCCAGCATCAGGATCTCGCGCTCGCCGGCGTGCTGCAGCAGGTGATGGGCAAAGAGAGCAACGACTACGTCCGCATGCAGTGCCAGAAGATGCTCGAAGAACTGAACGCATCGTTGGAGACGTTCTGATGCGTGACAAAGCGCCTTCGTTTTCGTCTATGCAATCGGTGAAGGTCAGAAGGCAATCTCAGTAGGAGGAACAATGAGAGCGATTGGATTTGGCGTAACGGTGGCGGGGTTGGTGCTCGCGGGCGGGCTACACGCGCAACAGTTCATGTTTCAGGCGCCCGGTGCCGCCGGCGGCTCCCGCGCCCCCGGCAAGAGCGACGGGCAAGGTGCAGGTGTTCGGCCTTGGTAGTGGAAGCTACCTGGGCGTGGGCGTGGCGGAGGTCAGCGCGGAGCGCGTAAAGGCGCTGAAGCTGAAGGAAGAGCGTGGCGTGGAGATCACGAGGGTCGACGACGACAGCCCGGCGCTCAAGGCGGGGCTGAAGTCCGGAGACGTCGTGCTGGACTACAATGGCCAGCGAATCGAGGGCACGGAGCAGTTTGTCCGGATGGTGAAGGAGACGCCGGAGGGCCGGCAGGTGCGGTTGCTGATCAGCCGGGACGGGAACACGCAGACGCTGACGGCCACGATTGCCGCCAGGAAAGGACTCGACCTTTTCGGTGCGTCCAAGATCGACCAGGAACGTCTCCAGGCGGAAATGAAGGCGGCGCAGGCCGATATGCAGAAGGCTCAGCGAGCAGTTTCGGTTTCAGATGCCAGACACGCCGCAAGTCCTCATGGGCATGCGGAGCGGGGGCTTGGGGATCGAGGCCGAGTCGATCACGGCGCAACTGGCGGAGTACTTCGGCGTGAAGGACGGTGTGCTGGTGCGCTCCGTGGTCAAGGATTCCGCCGCGGCCAAGGCGGGAATGAAGGCCGGCGACGTAATCACGAAGGTGGACGAGACCAGCGTGTCGCAGCCTCAGGAAATCACGCGGGCGCTGCGTACCCTGCAGGCGAAGAAGACCTTCCCCGTAATTGTGATGCGGAACCACAAAGAGGTGACCCTTTCCGTAACACTGGAGGAGCCCCGCACCACAGGGAGTTCCATCACGATTCCACAGCGCGTGCGCGCGGAAGACGGAGAAACCAGGTTGTAGGCGTCCCGTCAGGCTTCCGCTTCGAGTTCCCTGGAGTGCGGGGGACGTTCCTTCCGGCTCCGCACTCCAGGCGAGTCGCTGTGAACAACCACGATGCCCGATTCGGTGACGAAGTGGCCGGCGTTTCGGTCGGCCTCCAAGTCCTGACCGATTTCGACGTGTTCGGGCACCTGGATATCCTGCTCGATAATGGCGCGGCTGATCTTGCAGTGCCTTCCGATCGACACGTTGGAGTGCAGGATCGAACTCTCGACCACCGCGTGGCTGTTGACCCGGACTCCCGTCGAGAGCACGCTATGGATCACCCTGCCACCCGAAATAATGCAGCCGTGCGACACCAGCGAATCGAGCGCGATGCCCGCGCGGCGGCCCTCGTCGGCGAACACGAACTTGGCCGGCGGGTGGCGGGGAGCACCCGTCCGAAGCGGCCAGTCCTGATCGTACAAATTGAAGATCGGGCTGACTGCGACCAGGTCCATGTTTGATTCGTAGTAGGCGTCGATGGTGCCGACGTCGCGCCAGTACCGGACCTCTTTCTTGTTTTCGTCGATGAAATCGTACGCCACTACTCGCCACCGGTCGATGAGCTTCGGGAGGATGTCCCGGCCAAAGTCGTGACTGCTCCGGGTGTCCTCGGCGTCCTCGAGAAGCGCCTCCACCAGCACGGGAGTGGAGAACAGATAGATGCCCATGGACGCGCTACAGACCTCTGGATTGAAACGGGACCTGCCGGCGCTCTCGAGCGCTGGGCTTCTCCTCGAAGCCGCGGACCCGGAACTCGTTGTCCATCTCCAGGACCCCGAAACGGTCGGCTTCCTGAGGGGAGACCTGCGACGTGGCCACCGTAACGTCCGCCCGCCGTTTGTGGTGCCAATCGAACATGTGCCGGTAGTTCATCTTGTAGACGTGATCCGCGGAGAGAATCAGCGTGAGCGGCGGGTTCTCGTCCTCGATGCTCTGCAGGTTCTGGTAGACGGCGTCCGCAGTGCCGAGATACCAGGTGGCCCGGCGGCGTTGCGTGGGCGGGATCGCCTCGATGAACTGTCCCAGTTCCGGAGAAAGGAAGTTCCAGGCCTCCCGGATGTGCCGGTTGAGGCTGAGAGCCTTGTGCTGAGTCAGGATGCAGATCTTTGTCAGACCGGAGTTAATGCAGTTGGAGAGGGTGACATCGATGAGGCGATAGATGCCGCCGAACGGCATCATCGGCTTGGCGTCTTCACGGGTCAGGGGCGCCAGTCTCTCGCCCGCACCGCCGGCAAGCAGAATCGTCAGGACTCCCGGAGTCCGTCTAATCATGTACTCGTGCTGCATCAGGCTTCCCGCCGATCAGGGCTTGCACCTACATTCTAGCCTGCCCTGTTCTGGCGGTCCGGGAAGCTAGCCTTGGTTGCTCGCGGCCCGGGCTTTGAGCGCCTGTTCGGCGCGGTGCCAATCCTCCTCGGCCGATCCGCCCTGGCCTCCGCGCTCCAGCCAGTACGAGTGGGCCAGCCGCGCGATCTCGGCCTGGTCGAGAGCAGACTGGGCGGTGACAGGTGCAGCCTGGCTCGCTCCTTTTACACGCGATTGACCGTGTTGCGGTTCGGACTCGACCAGGGCCGCGGCGCCGGAGGCGCCCGGCCGCCCTGCCAAGGGCTCGGCGGGCAAGGAGGCCTTCTTCGGGCGCCTGAGCCGCGGCTTGGGTTTCTCCTCGGAAGTTGCTTTGCGTGGCATGTTCACCCTCCCCTCTATTATCCCAGAATGAGCCTCCAGTAAGCGGGAAATCGGTTCGGTATGTCGCTCTTGTGCCGCGCAAACTCCGGAATCTCACGGCAATAATGGTGTTTGGAGGGTTGGCATGGGCAGGGTTGTGGCCGTCGTCGCCCTCGGGAGCGCCGGGGACGTTCACCCGAACGTCGGGCTGGCGCTGGCGTTGCGCAGGCGAGGGAACCGTGTCGTCCTGATCACCAGCAAGTACTTCGAGCCCCTGGCGCGTCGAGTGGGGCTGGAGTTTGTCGGACTGGGCACGGAGGAGGACTACCACGCGGCGGTTCAGGACCCCGACATTTGGAGTCCATATCGAGCCTTCTCCGTTGTGGCGAGGCGGTTGATCGTGCCGAACATCGCCGGAGTCTTCGAGATCCTCTCTCAATGGAGCAAGACCGAAGACGTGGTGGTGGCCGCATCCGGCCTGTCGTTCGGCGCGCGCATCGCGCACGAGAAGCTGGGCCTACCTCTGGCGACCGTGCATTTGCAGCCGGTCATGTTTCGCAGCGTCCGGCGGCCGGCGGTCTTCGGTTTCCCGGACGTGCTCGGTTCTCTGCCGAGGATTCTCAGGGGACCGTATCTGTACGCCGCGGACCGGTTCGTCATAGACCCGCATCTGGCGCCCGCCGTGAACGCCTTCCGGGCCGGGCTCGGGCTTCCGCCGGTGAGCCGGTTGCTGGATGGTTGGATGCACTCGCCGCAGCTCGTCATCGGGCTCTTTCCCGAGTGGTTCGCCGCGCCCCAGCCGGACTGGCCCCCGAATGTTCACCTCACCGGTTTTCCTCTCTACGATGAGCGCGATTCGCGAGAACCTCAGCCTGAGCTCGACCGCTTTCTCGATGCGGGCGATGCGCCTCTGGTGTTCACCGGCGGTTCGGCGATGGCCCAGGACGCGGAGTTCTTCCGTGTTTCGGCCGAGGTGTGCCGTGCCTCCGGGAGAAGAGGCCTGCTGCTCACGCAGTTCTCGGAACAACTCCCCGCGCGGCTCCCCGAGACGGTCCGGCACTTTCACTACGTGCCGTTCAGCGAGGTACTGCCGCGCGCGGCGGCCTTTGTGCATCACGGCGGTATCGGAACCATCGCACAGGGACTTGCCGGCGGCGTGCCTCAACTGGTGGTGCCGTTGGCTCACGATCAGCCGGACAACGCCATCCGTGTCCGCGGACTGGGTGTTGGAGAAATGTTATTACCCAAGGAGTACAAGGCCAAGACCGTGCTTCGGCGGCTGGACCAAATGTTGGGTTCGCCCGCGATCCGCGAGAACTGCCGGCGGAGGTCGATGGATCTTTCCGCTGTCGGCGCCTTGGAACGGACCTGCGAGCTAATCGAGGGGCTGGCCAGGTAGTCTCCGCCACTGGCCGCACCAAGCGGTCCGAAGATCGGCTATCCTCAAGAACGGAATCTTGACCATGCCCTATACATACGCTGAAATCGCGAAGATGATCGACCATTCCCTGCTCCAGCCCGTCCTAACGGCGGCGGAGTTGGAACGCGGAATCCGGCTCGCCTTGCAGTATGATGTCGCGAGCGTCTGCATAGTGCCTTGCTACCTTCGGCGCTGCGCGGAGTTGTTGAAAGGGAGCACGGTGAAGGCCAGCACCACGATCGGCTTTCCGCACGGAGGCCATGCCACGGCCACAAAAGTCGCCGAGGCGAAGCTGGCTCTCGACGACGGCGGACAAGAACTGGACATGGTGGTGAACATCGGCAAAGTGCTCGGCGGAGACTGGAGCTACGTTCGGGACGACATCGGCGCCGTCATCGAAGTGACCCACGCCCGCGGCCAAAAAGTGAAAGTAATCTTCGAGAACTGCTATCTGAACGACGATCAAAAGATCCGCCTCTGTGAGATTGCGAGCGAACTCCAGGCGGATTGGGTAAAGACCTCCACCGGTTACGGCACCGGTGGAGCGACCATCGAGGACCTGGTTCTGATGCGCAAGCATGCTGCCGCGGGCGTCCAGGTGAAGGCCGCCGGAGGGATTCGGGACCTCGATGCGCTTCTGAGGGTGCGCGAAGCGGGCGTCACGCGGGTGGGCGCATCGCGCACGTCGGACATGCTCGACGAGTGCCGCCGCCGGCTGGGCCTCGGCGAATTGTCGAAGACTGTTGACGCAACCAACCAATCGGGGTATTGAACCACATGATGAAACTCGGCTTTGTCAGCGCAATTCTTCCCGACCTCAGTCTGGATGAGGTCATCCAGTTTGCCTCCGGCGCGGATTTCGACTGCGTCGAGCTGATGTGCTGGCCCCACGGCAGGGCGGAGCGCCGTTACGCCGGGGTGACGCACGTCGATGTGACCGGCTTCACGGCCGGCGATGCCGCCCGCGTTAACGATCTGCTTCGGGCTGCCGGCGTGGCCGCCAGCGGCCTGGGCTACTATCCGAACCCGTTGGCGCCGGACCGCGCGGAAGCGCAGGTCTACATCGACCACCTGCGGCAGGTGATTCAGGCGGCGGGCCTGCTGGGGATCAATGTCGTGAACACCTTCATCGGCCGCGACTGGACGCAAACCGTAGAGGACAACTGGCCGCGTTTCCGTGAGGTATGGAGGCCGCTGGTGCGCTTCGGCTCGGATCACGGCGTCCGGATCGCCATCGAGAACTGCCCCATGCTTTTCACGCGCGACGAGTGGCCCGGCGGCAAGAATCTGGCGGTCTCGCCATCCATCTGGCGGCGTATGTTCGAGGAAATTCCCGACGACAATTTCGGCTTGAATTTCGATCCATCCCACCTGGTGTGGCAACACATGGATTACCTCAAGCCGGTGCGGGAATTCGCAGGACGCATCTTCCACGTTCACGCCAAAGATGCGCGGGTGGATCAACACCGCCTGGACGAAGTGGGCATTCTGGCGTACCCCTTGTTGTTCCACACGCCTAAACTGCCCGGTCTTGGCGACGTCGACTGGGGCGCCCTGCTCTCGACGCTGTCCGATGCGGGCTACAAGGGTCCGGTGTGCATCGAGGTGGAAGACCGGGCCTACGAAGGTTCGCTCGAGATCCGCAAGGCGGGCCTGCGGCAGGCCGGCCGGCACATCAAGCAGTTTCTTCCGTAACGGTAGGACAGGCCTTCAGCCTGTCCTCAGGGGACCAGCTTGCCGTCTCGCACCAGGTAACGGGAGTCCACAAACAGCGTCGCGTCGGTGAAACAGTACCGGCTGTGTAGGGCGCCGGGAGAAGTGCCGCCCAGAGCCTGATTGCCTCCGAAACCCAGGCACACCGTGCCGGCGGCCTCGCTCCCGGAAGAAGCTTTGGGGTCGAAACCCAGGCTGAGTTCCGCGAAGCGCCCGGCTGAGCCGCCCTCCGACACGAGGGCATCGCTCAACAAACTGGCGCCCTCGGCGGCCCTCACCCGGGTGATTCTACCGTTGTCCACTTCGAGGACGACGTCCCTGGCCACAATGTCGCCCTGGCGGACCTCGGCGAGACGAATCTGACCGAAGCTGCTGTCTTCGACCGGAGCCACCCGGAGCGCACCGCCTTTCCCGTCGCGGCCCGGAATCTGGAACGGACGACTGCCGATGCGAAGCATGAAGTCCGATCCCCGCGGAGTCCGGATGCGGATGGTCCCCAGACGGAGCACCTCCACGGCCTTTTCCCACGGGGCGGCCTGGGGAGCCCAGGCAGCGGAGAACATGGCGGCAAGAAAACCACAAATCCAGCGCATCGCGGCACCTGTCATCAACAACCAGATTAATCGAATGGAGTGCGTGTCAGGGTCACACCCGCGGCATGAGGAAGCCGGGGAGCAGCGGAAAGGCCGGTTCGTCTTCGTCGCCGGCCAGGAAAGCCTCGAACAACCTGGTGAGCGACGCTCCACGTTGTGCCATCTCGCGGCGCTGGCGCTCTAGAAAGGCGAAGCGAAACGGAGAGTGACCTTCGAGCGAAGACAGGTAGCCCGCGGTATGGAGGTCGCCGGCCTCGCCGGCCGCTCGGATCAGGAGGGAGGACGAACTCTTCCGGATCAAGTCCTCGAGCGCCTGGAAGCGCGGCCCTGGAAGGCGAGGCATCCGCTGTGCTACGGTGCTGGCAAATTGCATCGTGTGGCTGGTCAGTGCGTCCAGAGGCTCCGACTCGGCGGCGCAAGAGAAGAGGGTGAGCACTCCCGCGCGGCTGTCCTCTTGAACATCCTGCAAATCGTCGGCAAGTTGCAGCGCGACTCCCCAGGCGAACGCGAACTGAGCCTCTGAGGGATTCAAGGAGCCCGCAGCCAGGCAAGCATCCGCCAAGACCGAGGAGCCGCCCTTGGCGAAGCTGAGCCGCAGGACGTCCACGTCCGCCGCGAGAGGCGTCCGGCGCAGCAATCGCAGGCTGTCCGCTTGCGCTTGATGAATGGCCGACAGGCTCTCGAAGACGTGAGGGTACTCGACGCGTGGGTATTGCCCTTCGATCATGCCGACAAGCCGCCAGATGGCTTCCTCGCGGTGGTTCGCCGGGGCGACGGTTTCACCGGCCAAACGACGCCCGAACCGGCCGCTGAAACCCACTTTCGCATCGCGTGTGATGGCTGGATCGTCCAGGTAGTTGTCCGTGTACGGGTAGAGCATGCTGTAGGCGAAGATCGCCGGCGTCAGCCCCATCTCGCGCCCCAGCAGCATCTGCAGGGCGCACGCCGTCCAGGCGTTTCGGCTGGCCTGGAGAATGTCCGTGGTTGTGACAGTGGGATCGAAACGCCGCGCCTGACGCGCCAGGGCCGTACCGATGGCCGCAAACCCGCGGCGCAGCAGCAGATCGACGTGGCTGTCCTGGAGTTCGAGGCCGCTCGTGGCGAAGCGCTCAAAGGCGGCCGTGATCCTGCCGTGAGCGGCTGCCCGCTCAGGCCTGGTGCGCGGCAGGCGGCGCACCTCGGCCCGCAGGCTTTCCAGAAACTGCAGCAGGGCTCTCTCGCGGGCAGCCTGCTGGTCCTCGGTGTAGGCCCTTTCGAACGGCGGCAGGGTGGCCGGGCTCTGCTGCCAGAGCTCGATGGTTTCCTGGAGCAGTCCCGTCACGCTTACTTATACGCCGAACCGGCGCGCGTGGCCAGGAGCAGGTTCGAAGGAACCTTGGAGAAACCGTAGCCGATGCGGAATTTGAGCGGCTTGGGCTTGGAATTCTCGTAGGCGGCATGCAGGTCGCGCTGCTCCCGATACGCGAAGGGTTTGTACGGTGTCTCGTAGGCGCCGTAGAGTTGCACCTGCCAGGGAGCGGCGAGGAAGAACTTGTACGGGATGCCCGAGTCGTCCTGGAGAATGGCGGCGCTCCCGGCGAGTACTTGGTCGCGAATGATACTGAAGCCCGGCTGGTGGGTCATGTAAGACGTCGCCTTGAAGAACGTCGTCATTCCCTTGAGACCGGAAAGATAAGTGAGGAAAGGCTGTGTTCGGCCTCAGCCGGTCGTCGGAGAGGTTGATGGAGAAGTAGTAGAGCATGTGGATCGATCCATCCACATCGCTGGCATATTCGATCTCGACGCCTTTGTTGCCGATATTGCCGGGGGCCTTGTAGCTCAGGGCGCGTTCGATGATACTCCCCTGCTCGTCCAGCCGCACATAGCGGAAGCCGAGGACAGTATGACGCGATCGCGTGAGCAGAAGTAAGATCGGCGGGAGCAGACCGTCGGTGACCTCGCCGCGGAACTCACGGTCCATCTCACGCGTGACAAAGAAGCTGCGATGAAGCTCGGAGGAGACGGATTCGCGGATGCCTTCCAGGTAATGTGCGGCGCCGGTTCTCTCGACAAGGGCTCGATTCGGCAGCGTGCCGGCGGGCTCCAGCCCGACCATTACCAGAGTTCGCGTTGTCGGGGAAGAGAGTGGTCAGCACCAGGATATCCGGGCCGCTGAACGGATAGAAAATGACGGAATCCTTGATGGGCGATCCGCTCAGTTCCGTGCGCTGAAACTCAGTCATATTGGGGAGCCACTGGGTTTCCACAGGGCTCCACATGCGGTCGAGTTCACGTTGGTGTACCTGCCACTCCGGCTGGGGCTCCAAATCGGCGAAAGGAGAACCAGGCTTGCCGGGGAGTCCGGCGAGGAAGCGGCCCACATCATCCGCAGCCCGGTTTCGAACCACCGGGACCTTGACGGTCTTGGACTCGGCAGGCGATTGGGATGAGGGGGCGCAACAGCAGCACGTAGCGAACAGAGCCAAGGTCAGAATGCATCTTGAACGAAGGCGATGCCGGGTCATACCGTCAGTTAAAAACTCCCATTCTCTCGATTGTAGCGGACCGTCACGAAGGCCGCGACAGGGCGCTGTGATATTCTGCTGTGGAAAGGGAGGCTCTCACGATGAATCCCACGCGGCGAGAGGTGATCCAGACGGTCGGCTTGGCGCTCACAGGGCTTCCCGTGGCAGCTCAGACCCAAGGGGCGGGCCCGCTCACGCTGTGGTATCGGAAGCCGGCCACCAACTGGGAGCGCGAGGCTCTGCCGGTGGGCAACGGGAACCTCGGGGCGATGGTGTTCGGCGGCGTCCCGAAAGAGCGGATTCAACTGAACGAGCACAGCCTGTGGTCGGGACACCGCGAGGACATCGACAGCCCCCAAACTCTCGAGTACCTTCCCAAGGTGCGGCAGTTGTTTTTCGAAGGCAAGTACGCTGAGGCCAACCAGATGGCCGCCCGGAGCCTGATCGTGCGCGCGCGCACGACCCCCGCCGCCTACCAGACGCTCGGCGACTTGACCCTGGAATTCCGTCACGCGGGAGAAGCGCTGGACTATCGCCGGGAACTCGACTTGGATACGGGAATCGCCAGAGTGACGTACCGGGCGGCCGGCGCGCGTTACACGCGGGAGGTGTTTGCGTCGCATCCCGACCAGGCCATTGTCGTTCGGCTGGAAAGCGAAAGACCGGGCGGGCTGGCCTTCGTCGCGCGCCTCTCACGCCCGGCGGACGCCAAGATCGAATACTCCGCGTCGGGGCGGATGGTCGATGCGCGGGCAAGCGGCGGGCGACGGTGCGGCCTTCGAGTGCCATGTCGAAGCGCGCAACGAGGGCGGCAAACTGACGGCGACACCCGAAGGCCTAAACGTGGAAGGCGCGAATGCCGTGACGCTGTACCTGGTTGCCGCGACCAACTACAAGCTCGACTACGAGAACTTCAAGGGAGGCGAGGATCCCGGCGCCGCCTGCAAGCGGCGCCTGGAGACCGTCGTGGCGAAGCCCTATGCGGCAGTGAAAGGGGCGCATGTCACCGAACACCGCAGGCTCTTCCGCCGGGTATCGCTCGATCTGGGCGGGCCGGACCGCTCCGCCACCCCGACCGACGAGCGGCTGGCGGCCATGCAGGCCGGCGGCGACGATCCGCAGTTGCTCGCCACTTACTTTCAGTACGGACGATACATGCTGATGTCGAGTTCGCGGCCGGGGACGATGCCTGCGAATTTGCAGGGCCTTTGGGCGGACGGGTTGACGCCGCCGTGGTCGGCCGACTACCACGTCAACATCAATATCCAGATGAACTACTGGCCCGCGGAGGTGACAAACCTCTCGGAGTGCCATGCACCGCTGTTCGACTTCACGGACATGCTGCGGGCGCCAGGGCGGAAGACCGCGAAGACCGCCTACGGCTGCCGCGGGTTCGTCGTGCACTACACGACCAACGCGTGGGGACAGACGGCGCTGTCGGGCGCCACGCAATACGGCCTGTGGCACGGGGCATCCGGCTGGTTGGCACAGCACTTCTGGGAACACTACGCCTTCACCGGCGACCGCAAGTTCCTCAGCGAGAGGGCCTATCCGGTGATCAAGGAGGCGGCGGAGTTTTATCTCGACTTTCTGGTGGAGGACCCGCGCACCAAGCTGCTGGTGTCGGGGCCGGCCTCGTCGCCCGAAAACCGCTACGTCATCGCGGAGGGCGGCAAGGCGGACGTGGACATCGCACCGGCGATGAGCCAGGAGATCGTGTGGGACACATTTACCAACCTGATCCGGGCGAGCGAGATCCTTGGCATCGAGCCGGAGTTCCGAAAGCGGGCGTCGGACGCGCGGGCGAGGCTGCTGCCGCTAAAGATCGGCAAGTACGGACAGATCCAGGAGTGGTCGCAGGATTTCGAAGAAGTGGAGCCTGGCCACCGCCACGTCTCGCAGCTCTACGGGCTGCATCCGGGAAAGCAGATCACCCAGCACGGCACGCCCGAACTGGCCACAGCGGCGAAGAAGACCCTGGAGCGGCGGCTGGCCAACGGCGGCGGGCACACGGGCTGGAGCCGCGCGTGGATCGTCAATTTCTGGGCGCGGCTGGAAGAGGCCGAACTCGCCTACGAGAATGTGCTGGCGCTCCTGCGGAAGTCCACCCTGCCGAACCTGTTCGACACGCACCCGCCGTTTCAGATCGACGGCAACTTCGGAGGCACGGCGGGGATCGCCGAGATGCTCCTGCAAAGCCAGGGCGACGAGGTCACGCTGCTACCGGCGTGGCCGAAGGCGTGGGCCGACGGCAGCTTTGCGGGCCTGCGGGCGCGGGGAGGACTGACCGTGGACGTGAGTTGGCGCGGAGGGAAGCCGGTTTCGGCGGTGCTGTCCGCGGCGCTCGACGGGACGCACAAGATCCGCTCCCCGCGCGGGTCGAAAATCGCTCAGGTGCGTGCGGGGAGCGCGAACGTGCCGCTGAAGGCCGGCGCGGACGGCGTGGTGACGCTGGCCGTGAAGTCCGGCCAGCGCTATCAAATCCATTTCCGATGATCGAAACCTGGGAGCTCGGTCGGAGGATAGGCGCGGCACTGTTCGTTTTGGCGCTGACGGCGGCGAGCCTGCCTGCCCAGAAATGGGATGTGCCCGCCAACGCGGCGCAGTGGGTGACGAGCCGCTCAAAGAGCAAACTGAAGGTGGGCGGTGAGATTCGCGGCCGCTACGAACACAGGACCGGGCAGAGCTTCGGCGCCAGCCCGGACCTGGACACGGCGTTGCTCCGGATCCGGCTCTCGTTGAGCTACAGGCCGGCCGCATGGCTGAAGCTGTCGGGCGCGCTGCAGGACTCGCGCGCTCCGGGCTACGGCGTGAACGCGCCGAACACCGTTCGCAACGAGTCGGACTGGCTGGAAGGGTACATGGAGCTCAATCCGGACCAGAAGAAGGGCTTCGGCGCGACGGTGGGGCGCATGATGCTCAACTATGGCGAGTCTCGGCTAATCGGCTCGGCACAGTGGGGCAACGTCACGCGCAGCTACGATCACGCCCGGCTGTATTGGAAAGCGCCGCGGGTCCAGGCGGAGTTTCTGTGGCTCGCACCGGCCAAGATGCGGCTGGGTGCGTTCGACCGGCCAGTGCTCGGCGAACGGGTCTGGGGAACTTACAACTCAATGCCCAACCTGTTCGGCAAGAACCTGGTTGAAGCCTACATCTTGCGACACGACCAGAACTACCCGGGGGGCTTCACCGGCGGCAGCCAGGCGGCGGGGACCGACCGGCTGGGCGTGACCACGTTCGGCGGGCGCATGACGGGTCCGCTTCAGCGGGATATGAAGTACAGCCTGGAGGGTGCAGTTCAGACCGGCAAAGTCGGCGCCGCCAGACACCGCGCGGCCGCCTGGTTCAGCTCTCTGAGCCACCGGTGGATGGTCGCGAAGCTGCCGCTGGACGTGATGGTCGAGTACAAGTACGCCTCCGGCACCGAGAACCCGCAGGACACCACACGCGTGGGCGCGTTTGACCCGCTGTTCCCGTCCGCGCACGACAAATTCGGCCACATGGACCTGTTCGGCTGGCGCAATATCCACAACGCACGCGGCCTCGGAACGCTCGGCTTGACCAAGTCCTTCGCGATGAACCTCATGTACAACTCCTGGTGGCTGGCGAGCAAGCGCGATGCGCTCTACAACACCTCGGGCAAATCCATTGCGCGGTCCGCCTCCGGCGCGGCGGGACGCCATGTCGGCCAGGAACTGGATGTATTCGGCACTTACAAGTACCGGCGCTTCACGTTCGGCGCCGGTTACGGGAGGCTCTTCAAGGGAGAGTTCATTCGGAACGCGACCCCAGGTGTGTCCCCCACTTACGCCTACGTGTTCCACACCTACACGTTCTAGCGGGCTGATGAGGACAGGCGAAACCGCCTGTCCTACCCGGCGGCGGCGAAGCGGTTGCGGTGGGCCCATAGGCCAAGGGCTGGATTGGAGATGTAGAACACCTCCTCCCCATTCACGGTATTGAAGCCATCCGTGAGTGAGGCCGGTTGGTAGCGATCGACGCATCTCCTCGAGCGGAGCGTAGCGGAAGCCGACGCCCTCGATTTCCTGCCTGGTGAGATGGCCCGGGCAGTAGGTAATCGAGAAGCGGCCTTCGGAGGAGCCGTGGATCAAATGCGCGGCTGCGCCGAGGCTGGCGGCAAGGTCGGCATTCTTCTTCACGGCATCGAGAACCGCCGGCGTGCCGCAATAGCCGTACTTGCGGATCAGCGCGTCGATCCCCCGATCCTCGCCGAATTCCTTCACTCCGGGCGCCAACACGATCAGTTCGGCGCCATCGGCGAGCGCCATGCGAGTACGATAGACGGCTTTGTTGCCGAGCCAGGTGCTCCGAAACTCAGCGGGGCTCAGATACACCAGCGCCTTGCGGATGGGCTTCTCGACGCAGACTGAAGTTCACCTTGAGGCTGAGCTCGGCCGCGCGCTCGAAGCAGCCGGCATCCTCTCCGATAAACAGCCCGCGTGTGGCGAGCTGTCCGGCGCCGTTCGCGGCGACGACGGTTTGTACGTAGACGACGGGCAGATGCCGCGCGAAATGGCTGGAGGCATAATTCAGGAGACGACGCACCGGATTATCGGCCCGCCCCATGATGCGCTCCATGCCGTAGACCGCCCCCAGAAAATGGCTCTTGTTGATCCCCTCCGCGCCGCCGGTCCCCACAAAGAGATTCTTGTTGTAGCTCGCCATCCCGATCACTTCGTGCGGGACCACCTGGCCGAACGAGAGAATCAGGTCGAAGCCGCCCTCCACGACCAACTTGCCGATCTGCGCGGGCCAGGTGAAATCCAGTTTGCCTTCCGACTGCTCGCGGACGAAAGCAGCGGGCACTTCGCCCAGCGTAACGAAGCCCTCGCGCCAATCATGCACGTGGAAGAGAGCGGGCGGCATTTCGCCGAACATGTGGCGGATCTCGGCCGGCGTCATCGGAGTGTGCGTGCCAATCGCCGGAAGGACGGCGGCGAGACGGTCGCCGTAGAACTCCCAGGCGTAGCGAGTCAGTTCGCCGGCTCTCGACGGATGCCGCGTGATGTCCGGCGGAATGCAGAGGACCTTACGGCGCGGCCCCAGAGCGCCCAGCGCCTGAAAAAGTCCCTCGCGCAAGTCCTGCGCGGAAAGGTCGGTAGTCTCCGACCCGATGCTAAGGAGATTGCTCTTCACGGCTAGAGGATAGCACGGGCGCGTCATTTCCCCGCCGGCTTCTTCACGAAGGCGGCGATGTCGTCGAGGACATAGGCGGGAATGTGACCTGGCGTGGAATACTCGGCCGGTAGGGACTTGCCTTCCCCTTCCAGGAAGAGGTGGTTGAGCTTGGGGTAGCTCTTCAGCGTGACGTCCTGGCGGGCCTTCAGCCCTTCCCTCCAGAGCTCGAATTCCTTCATCGTCACCTGGTAGTCGCGCTCACCTTGGAGAATGAGAAAGGGCGCCTGGACCTTGCGCGCCAGCGCCAAGGGGTCGTAACTGGCGAGATCGTCCCAGTAAGTGGCGGGGGCGGCGGCCCGCAGCGTATCGAGCATCGAAGGCGGAGCGCCGAGATACTGCAACTGCTCGCGCGCGAGGTCCAGTATGGGCCGGACGCTGCCCGCCAGCAGCACAATGCCGGCCAGCGCCGGGTCACCTTGGGCGATGCGCGGAGCGAGGTAGGCTCCCATGGAGTGGCCCAGCAGGAAGACTCGCTTGGGATCGACGCCGGGCTGCTGCCGCGCCAGGGTCAGGGCGCTCAGGGCGTCATCGATCACTTCCTCTTTCACCGTGGCGACGGGACTGGGAACCTGCTTGGTGCGCTTCACATAGCGCAGCGTGGCGACGCCGCGGGCGGCCAATCCCTCCGCCAAATCCTTGAAAGGGGCGTTCGCGCCCACGGTTTCATCACGGTCATTGGGCCCGCTGCCGTGCACCAGAACCACAATCGGAAATGGGCCTGCACCGGTGGGCAAGGCGAGCGTCGCGGGGAGCCGGATGTTGCCGGCGCCCACGGTCAGTTCACCGGGTTTCGGCGGCTCGGGCGGCGGAGGCATGATTCGCAAGCCGGCAAGCTGCCCCGCGGAATTCACGGCGATGACAATGTTCAGCTTCGCCGCTGAGAAGTCGCAAGGGAAGACGAACACGTCCACACCTTGGGCGGCCGTGACCTGAGGCGCCGGGCGGCCGGAAGGCAAAGCACCGAGTTGCTTGAGCACAGGGCCGACGGCGGCGGCCAGTTTCTCCGGCGGCAGCGCCGCGCTCATCTCAGGGGAGAAGCGTTTGGCCAGGCTGGCGAAGTCCTGCCGGATCAACTCGTCAAAGGCGGCGTCCGCGACCGCGCGGCTGTCGGCGGCGGTGAGAGAAGAGGCCAGAATCAGAAATGAAATCAGGCACAGCGCAAGTTTCCGGAGCATAGGGTCAAGATGGGAATCGGATTGCGTTTATTCCTCTTCCTCCTCCACGCCTTCCTTGGCGGCCTTGGCGGCGGCGATGATTTTCTCGGCCTGCTGCTGCGGCACGAAGTCGTAGTGGTCGAACTCCATGGTGAAGGTAGCGCGGCCCTGGGTCATGGAGATCAAATCGTTCTGGTAATTGAGCATCTCCGCCATGGGGACCTGCGCCCGCACAATCTGAGTATTGCCCTTGGTGTCCATGCCGGAGATACGGCCGCGCCGGCCGTTGATGTCGCCCATCAGGTCGCCGGCATACTCGACCGGGGCTTGCACCTCGACGGTCATGACCGGTTCGAGCAAGGCGGGCTTGGCCTGCTGCATGCCGGCCTTGAAAGCCTTCCGCGCGGCCAGTTTGAAAGCGAGTTCGGAGGAGTCGACATCGTGGTAGGACCCGTCATACACCGTGACCCTGAAGTCGACCACCGGGCAGCCGGCCAGATATCCGAGGGCCGCGATTTCCACGATGCCCTTCTCGACGGCCGGGATGTAGTTCCTGGGAATGGAGCCGCCGAAGATTTCGTTGACGAACTCGAAGCCCCCGCCCCGCGGCAGGGGCGCCATCTTGATCCAGCAGTCGCCGAACTGTCCGTGGCCGCCGGTCTGCTTCTTGTGGCGGCCCTGCACATCGGCGAAGCCGCGGATGGTCTCGCGGTAGGGCACCTTGGGCGCCTTCAAAGCCACGTCGACGCTGTAGCGGTTCTTCAGGCGGCTGACGATGACTTCGACGTGCTGCTGGCCGCAGCCCGCCAGGAGAAACTCCTTGGTCTGCGGGTCGCGGTAGAAGCGCAGCGACTGGTCCTCTTCCAGAATCTTCTGCAAGGCGGCGCCCATGCGGTCCTCGTCCTGCCGCGTCTTAGCCTCGATGGCGAAGGCAATGGACGGCTCGGGGTGTTTCACGGCCGGGTAGCTTATCAGGGAAGACTTATCGGCCAGCGTGTCGCCGGTGAAAGTATCCTTCAGCTTGGCCACGGCCCCGATGTCGCCCGCGCGGATTTCCGGGACGGGTTGGATGGATTTGCCGAGCAGGCAGCCAATGTGCGACAGACGCTCCACGGTTCCCGAGCGGACGTTGGTCAGGTTCGCGTCGTTCTTCAGCACGCCGGAGCGCACTTTGAAATAACTCACGCGGCCGGCGAACGGGTCGGCGGCGGTCTTGAAGACAAAGAGGGAAAGCGGCTCGCGAATCGGAGACCTCACGCAGGACCTCTTGCCCGGCGAGCACGCCGGCGGCGGGGCCGCGTTCGGCGGGGGACGGGAAGTAGTCGGCGATGAGATCGAGAATCAGGTCGGTTCCCACGCCGTTGAGACCGGAGGCGCACAGCACGGGGAACAGGCGCATTTCGCGGACGGCGGTCCGCAGTCCCTCTTGCAGGCGCTCCGGCGGCAGGGTGCCCTTCTCGAAAAACTCCTCGAGCAGGGCGTCGTTGCCTTCGGCCACCATCTCGATGAGGCCTTCCTGCGCCTTCTGGGCCGCGTCCGCAAGGTTCGGCGGGATGGGCCCTTCCTTGCCGCGGCCGCTGCCGTCGGCCGCGTAGGTAAAGCACTGCATGCGCACGAGGTCGATGATGCCGCGGAAATCGCGATCCGCGCCGCACGGCAACTGGATGGGCACCGCGCCGCGGCCGAAATTTTCCTGGATGCTGGCCAGCGCCCGCTCGAAACTGGAATTCTCACGGTCCAGCTTGTTGATGACCAGCGCGCGCGGCAGGTTGAAATCAGCGGCGAAGGACCAGACCTTCTCGGTCTGCACTTCGACGCCGGCGACGCCATCCACCAGCACGAGCGTGGAATCCGCGGCGGCGAGCGCAGCCTTGGTGTCGTTGATGAAGATGTTGAAGCCAGGCGTGTCGAGCAGGTTGATCTTGAGCCGGTTCCACTCGGCGTAGGCCAGCGCCGTGGAAATGGTGATCTTGCGCTGTACCTCTTCGTCGTCGAAGTCGGTGACCGTATTGCCCTCATCGACACGGGTGAGCCGGTTGGTGCCCCCGGTCAGGAAGAGGATTCCCGCCGCGAGCGACGTCTTGCCCGAATTCCCGTGTCCGGTCAGCCCGACGTTGCGAATGTCCTTTGCTTCGTAAACCTTCACTGGATCAACTCCGTTTTACAGGTCTAGGTAGGATTACCGCGGCTGGGGAACCGCCAAATTGTGCATCGTAGCACAGTTGGGAGGGCCTCTGAAGGGCGCGGATTTGGGGGGCGAAGAAAAAACAAAAAGTGCGGAGCGAACCCATGGGCGGTTGCCGCACGACGAAGGTAGAGTCGAGGATGGGCGCGGGTGCGGACGCCGAGCGCCGTCCCGTTTCCCATCCCCGCTCATCAAACCGGACGTGCCCATTTCGAGCATCCGGCTTTCCGACTGGTTTCACCATAAGAGATTCGGATGAGGCCCCAGGTGAACCCGGCGCAAGCGTATCACGCCCAGTTCCCCGTAAATCACCTCCATCGAGAAGCGATTCGTGCCGGACGTCGGCAGCTTATGGCGCCTCCTCAGGAATTGCCGAACCCGCTTCATCACATACCAGTCCACCGCCCGGTAGGCCATCAACCGCGTCCCATAGCTGAAGTAATTCGACCAGCCCCGCACGATGCGGTTAAGCCGATCTCTCACCTCCACCCAGGGCGCTTGGTTTCCCGGCCGCAGGAGGTCGGCCACCTTCTGTCGGACACGAGAGATGCTCTTCTTCGACGGCTTGGCTCCCATCACCCATCCGCCATCCTTGCGAAAGCGATCCGCGCCAAATGTGTACCCCAGAAAATCGAAGCTCTCCCGGCGAGCCTGCCGGATCGTGGTTTTCCCGTCATTCAGCGTGAGTTTCAATCTGCCCATCGTCTGCCGCGTCCATTCCAGTGCCTCCTGGGCCGCTCCGCGGCTCAGGATCACGAAATCGTCCGCGTAGTTCACGACGTGCGCCCTGAAAATCTCACCCCGTTTGGTGATCCGCCAGTACTTCAGAAAACGGTTCATGTACAGGTTGGCCAACAGAGGACTCACCACACCTCCCTGCGGGGTTCCGCAGGCCTTGTCCTTACCGCCGGTCAACCGCCGCTTCCCATTTTCATCCCGTTCCTCGACCGGAACTTTTAGCCACATCTTGATCAGACGCAGCACCTCCCGATCGACGATTCTCCGAGCCACACATTGTAGAAGTTCGGAGTGCGGAATGGTGTCAAAGTACTTGGACAGATCGGCGTCCACCACGTCGGTGTAGCCTGCTCGGAGTAGCTGGTGAACTTCCTGGATTGCATCTTGCGCGCTTCGTTTCGGTCGATAGCCATAGGCACATGGCTCCAGGTCCGCCTCGAAGATCGGCTCCAGCACCAACTTAGCAGCGGTCTGCGTCACCCGGTCCCGTATGGTCGGAATACCGAGCGGCCTCTCGCCGCCGCCAGGCTTCGGGATCATCACCCGTCGCACTGGCCCCGGTTTGTATGTTCGGTTGCGCAGTTCGTTCCCAAGTCCGGTCAACCACTCTCCCAACCCTGCCGACTCGATCTCGTTGAAGCTCTGCCCGTCCACGCCAGGCGCGCCCTGGTTCGACTTCGCCAGAGCGTAGGCGTGGCGCAGTATGTCTTCCCGGTAGATCTTGTCGTAGAGCTGATAAAAGCGATATTCCGGCTCTTCCTTCGACTTACGGTACAGCTTGATCTGAAGCCTCCGGATCTTGAATGGTGTTTTCAGACTCATCGTCAATCACCTCACCTTTGCCTCTTCACAAGCGCACCAGAAGTGAGGGCCCTTCCCTCCGCCGGCGTTACCCGGCCTCATCGGTACCTCTGGCCCTCTCCGACTCCCGGCCTGGCCGCCGTCCCTACTCAACGGCGTGGGAGCCGCGACCTCCCGCCAGTACCGGGTCTCCCTCAATTACCTAGGCCACCTTCCTTGCATGCCGTGCCCACTACCCCGGCGGACCGGCCAAGTGCTCATCGGTTTCTTCCTTGGACCGCGCGGCCTTCCCCGTCGAACAGGAGGGTCGGCGTCCGCATCTTCACTTTCGAGGCCTGCTCAGGCTTTACTCGCGTTACGGCCTGCAAGGTTGCTCGCCCACCTGAAGTGGACTTTGTCACGAGGCTCCGATCCGTCCGGTTGCCCGACCGGATCGCCCGTCAGCTACAAAGGCATACCGATAACTCCTTTGGCGGGTCCTTCCCCCGCTGGTGATCTACGCCGTTGAGGCGCACTGTCCGAAAATGGGACTAGGTTCGTTTGGTACCCCAGGGAACTCACCGCTGAGGCGCTGAGAACGCAGAGAGAAGACGGGCATAGGGACACTCCTCGACCTATCCTTACCACGGGAGGATCAGGTTCCAACCGCGCGATTGGCGCAAGTGGTTGATTGGGAAGGAGAGATTTCCTAAGGGCAGGAGTGAACGCTAAGATTCCGACGGCCTCAGGCCCCAAACCAGCCGTGTTGTTCCGCCAGTACTACTGTTATTGTTGAAAGTCGTGGAAATATGAGACAGACAAAGAGGAAGGCGCAAAAATGAAGTGTCTACCTGTCATACTGCTGCTGTCAACATGCGCGTTGGCACAGCCCACAGCCACAGTTAAGTGCGGGATAGAGATGCAAGGCAACGTGGTGTTCGTCAAAGGGGTGATCGGGAGTTCCCAGGCGCTTGACCTCGTGCTCGATTCCGGCTCGTCCCGGACTTCGTTCGGTGAATCGGTCGCCGCAGGGCTCAACTACGATTTAAGCCTCAAGGCGTTGAGCGCCACCCCGAACGGTCAAAAAGAGCTTTCGGTGATCAAGGACCTGGAAATCCGTTTGTGCGGCAAACAGGTGGTTGAGCCGATAGCAGTGGTGTACCCCCTGGAGTTTCTGACCAAGGCGGTCAAGCGGCGGGTGGACGGCATCATCGGCATCGAGCTCTTCCGCAAGTATGTGGTGGTGATAGATTATCCGGCCCGGACACTGCAAATAAGCGAGCCGGATGGTTTTGGCTACGCCGGCCCAGGGGAGTCGATTCCCGTAACATATAACCGGCGATTGCCGATCGTGGCCGGCTATGTGACCCCGTTTGGCGGAAAACCGATTCCCATGAAGTTGATGGTGGATTCCGGCGGCTCGGCCGTCAACGCGGATTTTTCCCGAGCTTTTGGAGAAAAGGCAGGCCTCGTGGCGGGCATGCGAGAGGCTAAAGATTCCACTGTCACTATATTCAGGGGAGACGCGTCGTCCAAGCGGGGCAGAGTTCAAACCCTACGCATCGGAAACCTCTCAGTCAACGAACCCGAAGTTCAGGTCTTGGATTACCAGACCACCGATGCGGCGGTAATGGATGGAACTTTAGGCAGCGAGTTCTTGAGGCAGTTCAAGGTCATCTTCGACCTGCCACACGACCGCATCATCTTTGAGCGGCCGTAGGCGCGCCACGCGCTACCGTCAACTGCGCAGCCGGGTTCCGCTGCGGCGCAACTCGTCCATTCGGTGGCGGGCAACGAAACGCGAATTGCGGGAGTTTCGCAGCGTGTCAACGAATTGCGCACGACGTACTACGACGCGGAACGGCGGATCCGGAGAGAAGCGAAAACGCGGTCCCCGGATATGGCAAAGCGGCTGGAGGTGGGACACCGAAGGCGGAGTGGTGGGGATCTACGCCGGTCAGGAGGAAGATATCCGGGCGGTGGTGGAAATTATTAGCGAGTTGCTGTCGGCTGCGGGAGGGGGGGAGCGGAAGAGACGTCACCGAAAGCCCGCGAAGCGGCGGGGAGCAGGATCGGGCATGTCCGTGGGTCTTGCAGGCCGTCGTGCGCACTGGCGAGGCGGCGACGGTAGCTAGGGCGATTATGGGGAGTAATGTCCCAGAACGGGACTTCTGGCCCGCGTCGGCGTCCACTTCAACGCGTCGGGCGTTACCCGTCCAGGTGACGTGATCGGGACTTATCGGGAGTGACACCCAAAGCAAATTACATGGAACGTCCCATAATCCGGTTCCCGACGCGGGATGTCAGAAGGTCAGAACGGATTGGACGCCTCGTGCCGCGGCTGGGAACGGCAAACCGTAAATTGCCTGGTACAGAGCGTCTATCGTATCAACGATGGCCTGGATCGCCCTCTCCACGGCTTCCTGTTTTATGACGAGCAATTCCTTGGGATGCGTCAGCTGGTTACGAAGTTTCATCGCTTCCGAAAGTCGTGACCACCACGTCTGAGTATGATCAATGGGCTTCCCCGAAAAGCGCACATGGAGAAACTGGATGCGATCTTCCAGGCGAGCGATCTTCAGGATTGGAGTGAGCTTGTATTCACCTTTTTCCAGGCGCACTTCCCGTTCCATCAGGATTGACTTGTCGTGAACGGTCATCTCGGGGCGCTCGACGAAGTCATCACTGATCGAATTCACATGCGCCTCGAGGGAAGAGAATGCCAGCATAATCGCAGCATGCAGATGGGCACTGATTGCGGCAAGGTCATCGCCGTCCTTGGCCTTCTCGAGAAAACGCTTCGACTCTTCGAGAAGTGACTGGGCGAAGTCATCGATTTGGGACACTCACTTCTCCTTAGCTTTTATCACTTCGAGATTTGCTTGCTTGGCGTGATACTGCTTGATGGCGACCTCGATTGCTTTTGGCGTTATCCCCTCCCCGTTTTCAGCTTGAAGAAAGAACAACTCGGCAAACCGAGCTCTCTCCTTGGCATCCGTGCGATATCCCAATCCGCGATACGTGTCTGAATCTGTCTTGTGTCGTCCCTTAGCCAGGGCTGCGGCATTCAGAGGATCGTTGCCGGAAGCTGACCTGATTGAAAAGTGACGCTTCAGGCGAGTTTCGTTGTCATGGAGAATGCCGGCTACATACGCCCACGCCGAATAAATGGCTGCGCTGAAAGCCTTTTCCGGATAGTCCGGCTTCGTTCGTTGCTTTCCCTTGAAATGCGTTCGCTGCGCGGCAACCAGGAGAGCAAACTCCTTAGCGGCCTCCATAAGCTTCTTATCAACCCACAGACCTGGCGTGCTTATCTTGAGCGCATCCCAATCTGGATCGTGTTCTCCGCTGACGCACAGCATCGGAGTTGTGTCCGTCATGGCGAACTTCTTGGCGTCCACGTTTCGGCCGTTAAAGTAATTGGTTATGAACGATCTGGCTATACGCACCGAAATCGGCCCCCCTCGGGCGTATTGGTCCGCAAAGTCCTGACCCGCAGCCAACAGTCCGACCGCTTGGCACCAATCTCGTAGCTGCGGACCCTGGAATGTCTCCTGCATCCTGTCAAACAAATCGCCAGATATTGCTATGTTGGTATTCGAAATAAGCTGAACGTCGATCCTTTGATTCATGTCCAGATTGAAATAGACCTTTACGCCGTGATATTCGTCAACACTGTTCGCAACGGCGTCTTCAATGGCCTGGAACCTATGTTGGCCACCGACGATCTTCAGAGGATGGGCAGGATCGAAGTCCTTCGTGTATTCTGAGACGATATTGCTGAAGGTCCTTCCCTGGCGGGCGTCCTCCTTCATCTTCAAGAAGGCGGGATGGTTCAGGCGGATCTCCCGATTGGCACGGTAGTCGGGCTGATCTTCTGGATCTAGGGGCGCATCGATGGTTCCTAGACTGACGAGCGTGCTCCCCTTAATGTGGCACTCGCAGAAGGTTGCGCCAGTCCGTGTGTCCACGAGCAGTAGTAGGGTCCCAGCAGATTATAATGGCTCGAATTCACCCGCAAATTGTTCGACGATTTGTTGGGCTTCCGGCTTGGCCTTTTGCATATCCTATTATCATCGCTTGTGACACCTCGGGGGAGGCCCGCGCTCTTCGCTTCACCGCTCGTACACGAATCTTCCGGTCTTTGGACAACCAGGAGACAGAGAACCTGGGAAGTTTCAGCGATTACCGCCCCGAAACGCCGCTCACGGAAAGCACTTGGCCGGTTTGTCGCCATCCCGCGCGGATTCCGAGCAGCTCGGTTTACGGTTCGATGCCGATGCGGTCGTTGACGGCCCCACTGATTCTCTGCTTGCAACCGAGATAACGTTCGGTCGTCTGCACAGAAACGTGTCCGAGAAGAAACTGGATTTGCTCCAATTCTCCCCCAGCGGAATTGCACAGCTTCGCGCATGAGCGACGCAGATCATGAGGAGCGAGTTGAGCGAGGCCGACCTTCTTCACGTATTCTTTTACGACGTGCCAGACCACGCGTTCCGTCACTCCGTCGCCCCAATGTTTGCCTGCCCGACAGACGCATGGAAACAACCTTCCGGCCGAAAGGCCGGCGGCGGAAACCCATGTGTCGACGGTCGCTTTGACCCAGCCGGGCACAGGCTCGTTCAACTCATGCGGCAAAGTGAATACGACGTGGAAGTATGGAACGCCGAGCAGTTCCTTCTCTCGCGCAGCGAGCCAGCGTTGGCGAGCTTGTGCCGCTCGAAGCGCCTTAGTTCGGCTGCGAGCGAAAAGCCGGCCTCACGCTCCTTCCCTGGGTATTTCAGGCTTAGTTCGACCTGGCAGGCCCACCGGGCGTAGGCTCTTGGCCAGCCGTAGTGGAGGCGGCTGGAATACGGTCTCTGCCTGCGCAACGCCCGGATTTTGTATGACCTGCTTTTCCGCGCCAGCGCTGCCGCCATGCTCGAAGTTGCGGCCAACCCCAAACGGCTGGGCGGGGTTGTTGAGACCGGAGACGTGAGCCGCTACGTACGGAAAAAAGCGAAGAGGGCCGTTCTCGACAAGGCTGGCGTGTGGTGGTAACGATGAGTGGGACAGAGTGGCAGTGGCGTGGAAGGCTTTCCGGGGACGCCCAAAGACACGAACGCGCTCGCGCACCAGGGCACGTGATTGGGCCAGGAGCTATGCCACGGTCTACGAGCTGTCGAGAGGCCTGCACCGAGAAGCCAACTGCCAGGCAGGGAGGTTTGGCCCGATGCGCATTTCCCCATTGCAATGAGGACACCGCCAGGTGGAACTGTTGGTGGCGTCTGGCGCGCAAGCCTGGGGTGCCTTGGGCGTGGCGGTGAGAAGCTGCCGGGCGAGTGCCAGCAGGGTGGAGCGTCGCGTGTTGGCAAGGAATCCAAATTGACGGATGCGGACGAAGCCGCGCGGCAAAACATGCTGCGTAAAGCGGCGTAGAAACTCAGTTGCCGAGAGAGTCATCTTCCGCTGCTTGTTGGCGTCAGAGCCCGCAAGTCTCGTGGGGTGAGCTTGTCGGCCCACTTCGGCTGCGCCAGCACTTGCTGAAGCATGAGCGTGTTGATATAGACCATGCAGTTCTGCAGCAGATGCAGCGCCAGCATGCTGGCCTGACTCAAGTATTAGAACCAAAACGTACGCTAACGGTAGCCGATGGCCGGGCAGAAGCTGGCCAGCAAATAGAATCAGCAAGTTGGACAGCGGTGCCAGGGCAACACACTGCGAATTCGTCGCGTTATCGCGACCTCCAATCATCCAACAGACGCACTAGTAGAATCAATAGGTTAGCTCCTTAGCGTACGTTTTGGTTCCGATGATAGCCACACCCCAAATCCGCAAATTAGTAAATTAATGATTTCGTTATAAATTCGTCAACACCATCCGTGCGATAGTGTGTTATCCTTCTGCCAGGTTGCGAAGTTTATGGCTCTAACACTCGGGCACCATGTATTCGCCGGGCTGCACCAAGACGCCATTAACAAACTGTTGAAGGCTTACCGGGCGGCTCGTCCCAAGTACTTCTTTTACGCGTGCCCTCCCCTGGGAGCCGGCACGCCCAGCGTCGACTTCTGGATCCTCCCGCCGCTGCCGGTGCCCGGAACAAACTCCGGGATGCCGTTCTCGGTGCGGATCCTGCAGGCGCGGGTCGACTTCACCCCGGCTAGTCCGGGGCTCGGCCTCCCTGCGCCGCTCACCCTGGGGCCGAACCAGTTCGCCATCCTGCTTACGATCGAAGTCTGCTTCATGTGCGGCCTGCTCATCGAAATCCCCGTGCCGCGGGAGACCGACCGCAACAAGGAAGGGCGGCCAGCCGCTCCTCGCAAAGACGACACAAGGCCGCACATCGAGTGCGCGAAACTCTCGATCTGGGCGGTAGGCCACCCGGTCTCGACCCCGAACAGCCACGGCGGGCGTGACATCGGCCTGCACGTCGACAATATCGTGATCAAGGACGTGGGAGCGCTGGAACCGCTCTTCGAGTGCTACTTCGAGACGATGTTAAACTCGCTGCTCGACGCCATGCGCTACCCGGTCGAGCGTTTCGCCCTTGGCGCGTTCGGAAGCCTGGGCCTGGTGGACGGACCGACTATCGCCGACGACCAACTCAAGGTCTGGGCCGACATCTTCTAGGACAACAACGATGGACACAACATTAGCCGTCGGTGAAGCGGGCGTTAACGTCGTCCTTCACAAAGCGATCGCGCTGGCCCATACTTCGAGTTCCGACACGGAGACTTGGGGCCCTTTCTTTGCCTCGTACACGGCGTCGGTGGCGCTGGCCGGGGGAACGGCCACACTGGAGAACGCGCCGGCCAACAAACTGGATCTTTCCGGCGTGAACGTCTCCGGGGCGATTACGGGCAGCATCGGCTTCGACCTCGGCCTGATCCTGCCGCACATCTGCATCCCGCCATTTCAGGTATGCGTCGACCTCGGTTGGTTTGGCACCTTTTGCACGCCGCAGTTCTGCATCACCTGGCCGCACGCCGACGTTACCCTGAGCCTGCCCTTCGCCTTCAATCTGGACGTCTCCTTCGGCTTCCGCGTCGACGACCTGGGCACCCAGTGGGGAATCGTGCTGCTAATCGATCCCTTCTCCCCGCGATTCGACCTCACGCCGATGGGGCCAGTGATTATCGCCGCGATTCAGGCCAAGGTTACGTCGCTGCTGTCGGGCATTCCGCTCATCGGCCCTCTTCTCGCTGGTCTCATCAACACGGTGATCGGCACGTTTACACCCGTCGTCAGCCTGGTTGTCGGGGCATTCGGCGCGCTCATTAACATCGTGCTCTCTCTGCTCGACCTGCTCAACGTGTCGATCCCGTACACCCTGCTGAAGTTCGACAAGCAGCAGACGTTCATTCCGGCCAACGTTCCGCTGGGCGGGGATCCGCCCGTGAAGCTGGCACTGGCCGGGCTCAAGGCCAACGTACTGGACCACGAACTCGTTGCCGAGGGGCAACTCGCTTAAGGATTGCCATGGACTTTCTCAACTCACAACATCTGACCCCGCATGATGGGTATGCCCATCCCTTCCCTAAGCCGGGCGAGTTCACCTATTCGGCGCTGCTCTCCGACATGAACAAGCCGGCCGAATCGGGGACCATCATCGTCGCCGGTGAGGGCGTTGCAGAAGGTAAGGGGAAGCAGTACGACATCGTGTTCCACTGGGACACCGGTGCCCGGCGATTCATGCCGCGCGAATCAGACATCAAGCTGACGCTCCGGCCCAACGACTTTGTGGTGTTCCATTTCGAAGCCGCAGTGCCGGGTCAGCCGCCGTGCTTCATCCTTATTCGGGGGAAGGAATCCGTTGAGGGCGACAGCCGCCGCCTGAAGACCCACGACGCGTTCACGCACTTCTTCTTGAATCCGGGTGACTACGCGTACCGGCTGGGAGAGGCCACCTATCGGATTAGCGTCGCCGATCACCGGTCGATGTCGGAGGAGGAGCATCAGAAGCAGGTGAAGCGGCCTTTGTTGATCATGGTCAACGGGACGGACGTCAAAGTTTCGCACGGCCGCATCGTCGCAGGTCAGTCCGCCATTTGGGCCATCGAGCGGGGGGAGAACATGCACATTGAAGGCATCATAGGCGAACCGAAACAACCGCACGACAACGGCCAACGGAACAGCGCGCAGTAGAGCCCCGCGAGGCCACCGAAACCCGAGGCGACGAGCGGAAGGCCTAGACCCAACAGTCGTGTTACCAGCCGCCAATTGGATTATTTGAGCGGCAACCGGGCATTCATATCGAGCTCAAAACGGCCATACGGGTTCACATGCTCCCAGATTAGTGGCTGTCCGTAGCCAGAACCGAATCTGCAGTGCGGAGCGACGTTACGTAACGGCGAGCGGCGACAACGTTGGTTCCGCGGCGGCGGAGCGGGTGGACGGCGGGCACGGATTTCCGTAGACACCCACGGAAACGGCTCGGACAGATTCCGGCCACAGTGTTCTTGGGGTCGCATCCCTCGGCCAGGTCTGCAGCCCGGTGCCCGTGGTCGGTGATTTCGATCTTGGCTATCAAGGAGAGCGCAACGGCGGCAGCGTGGTTCTACGCAGCCTGTTGCCAGGAGTACCGATGGTGCAGACCACCCAGGCGCGGCATTGAAATCACGATTGAGTTCGCATTGGGCTTCTGCTCTACTGGCCGCCGGTTCGGCGTGTCCTTCTCCAGGGCGTCGTGAATGCGGTCGTCGTGGTGGTAGTTCACGTAATCGCGGATCAGCCGGCGGAGATGCTGTTTAATGCTCTCCCGGTTCGAGACCAAGGAGCATGCCTACGAGGAAGAGGCGGTCACCGTGTACGCGCGGATGCAGGATTGGTACCTGGTGGGGCTTCGTGACGGAGGCCGCGCCTGGCTGAATACCCATCAAACAGGCCGGTATTTTCCGGTGGAGGAACTGGTGGTGAATCGGAACAACTATCTCACTCAGCAGCGGAGCCGCAACCGATGCCAAGGGGCATTCATCCCTGGTCCGCCGGGCAGCGAGACGAGTCTCGCTGCGGCAAACAAGAGTGCTCACGCCACAGGCGGCTGGCGAGGGCTTTACCCGGAACGCAGCATCTCGTCCCAGGTGATCACACGCTTGGTTTCGACCGCCATCCGTCCCAGCAGCGACGTCAGGGTGCTCTCCGCGGCGTCCACAGTGCTATTCTCCGGCTTGCCGGCGACAATGAGATCGAGGAAGCGCTCCACCGCGTCGTAGGTGGGCTCGCGCTTGGACTTCACCTCTTGCAGGGGAGGAAGTCCCCCCGCTCGCGCGGCAGTGGAACGGTTCCACCGGTAGTACTGCCGGCTGGTCTCCACGGTTCCGTCGGTGCCGAAGAACTGCTCGTTGACAAGACTCCACCCCTGGGCTAACTGGCAGCCGTGCAGGAGGCCGCGCAAACCGTTGGCATACTCGTAGGTGATATTGGCGTGGTCGTTGCAGTCGCCGTAAGGGCGTATCTTCTTCCCACCCGCACCGGTGGCCAGCAGAGGGTGGCTTTTGGCGTACCAGTTCAGCACGTCGACTCCGTGGCAATCCTGCTCAACGATGAAGTCGCCGCAGGTCTCCTTCCAGCTATACCAGTTGCGCAACTTCTCTTCCGCCAGAGATGCGTACGTGGGCTTGGGCCGGGCCGCGGGCTTGACGGACCCGCTCACCATCCAGTGGCTGCGCATCAGGAGCATCTCGCCAAGTTGACCCGACGTGACGATATTCTCGGCCGCCAGATACTCGGGACCGTAGCGTTGCTGGAAGCCGAACTGGATATGTTTGGTCTTATCGGCCCGCTCTCCCGCGCGCATCAGGCGCTTCACTCCGGCCACGTCCGCGCCCGCCGCCTTCTCGCAGTAGATGTGTTTGCGCGCGCTGACGGTGTGGTCGAAGTGCTCCGGATGCAGAAAAATGGGGGTCGCAATCAGCACGCAGTCGATGCCCGCGGCGGCCAGAAGTTGCTGGTGGTCCGTGAACACCTGCGCGCTGTCGCCGCCGGGTATCTGGGCCTTCGCCGAATCGATCGACGACTGCTGCACATCGCAAATGGCAGCCAGGCGCACGCGCGGGTCCTTTGCGAAGATGGTGCCGTCGAAGCGGCCCCGGCTGCCCGTCCCGATGATGCCGAGGGCAAGAGCGGAGTTGGCCTGAAAACCAAAGGCGGTCTCCGGCTTCAGAATCAGGAAACTCGCAGCGGCGCCCGCCAGCGCATCGCGTCTCGTCATGTCTTCCATCTAATCCTCCAAGGCTTGAAGCTTCTTGCCGCCTCACACATCGCAGATCGAAATGGCCTGGTCCAGCGATGTCAGAGGGTTGCGCAACGGTGTGTACTCGTGTCCAAGGTACCCGGTGTAATTCAGATCGACAATGGCCTGGGCAATCGCGCGGTAGTTGAGTTCCTGCGTGTCGTCGATCTCATTCCGGCCCGGATTGCCCGCCGTGTGAAAGTGCCCGATGTAGTTGATGTTTTCGCGGATGGTGCGGATGATATCGCCCTCCATGATCTGCATGTGATAGATGTCGTACAGGATTTTCACGCGCGGTGACCCAACCAGCTTGCAGATCTCCACCAGGAACTTCGTGTGATCGGCCTGCGCGTCGGGGTGGTTCACCTTGCTGTTGAACAGTTCCATGCAGATGGTGACGCCCTTCTCCTCGGCGAGCGCTTTCACTCGCTTCAACAGCGCCACACTGTTCTCGGTGGCTTCGGCATCCGAGATGCCCTGGCGAGTCGCGAACGTCACGATGACGTTCGGCATTGCCACCTCAGCCGTCCGGCCGATGTTATCGATAAGTTGCTTTTCGGCTTTCTCGTGATTCTGCTTGTGATTGATGCCGCTGGTGCCTGGGCACATGGCCGAAATCAGCCCGTACTTCTTCAGCGTGGGCCAGTCCGCGGGTCCGCTCAGATCCAAGCCCTTCAGGCCGAGCCGCGCGGACTCCCGGCACATGTCTTCCAGGAGGGCGCCCTTTCCGAAGCACCCTTTTGTCGAGACCTGCTTCAGCCTCCCCTTGCGTGGGACCGGCAGATCGGCAGCCGCCGCGGCAAGCCCAGCCAGGCTGGCCGCCGCGGGTATGAATGATCTTCGCGTCATGAGGCTTGTCTCCCTTACCGCGACCGGAAGCCGGCGCCGGGCTCGCCGTGCGCTCTGGCGGATTCCTGCTGGAAGGATTATACACCCGACTGGCGCTCGCACGACCCCTTTTTTTGTGCAAGTTCTCGCAATTGCAGAGAACCGGCTCCGGAAGCCCAAAAAGATTGAAACAGTCCGGCCTCGACCTATGCCAACCGCAACAGCACCGCGGCCACGGACTGCTTTGGCAGAATCACGGTCGCCGAGTCGCCGGAAAGCGTCACCCTCATCGGCGCCGGCTTCACCTCGTCCGGGTTTTCAAAGCTGTTGGCGGCGATCATCGCGGCATGGGCAAGGACGGTACCCCGTGCCTCTACCGGGCGCATCGGGCCTGCCACGCGCAAGCGAACTGTGGCGGCGGATTCCACCGACGGATTCGACAGCGTGACGGTCATTTGCTTCTCCCGTATCGAGGCCGAAGCAGACAGGCCCGGAAGCGTGGTTTGACCGTTGAGCACGTCCACCTTCAACTCCGCGGCCTGGATCCTGGCCGGCACCGACCGGGCGCCCATGTGGGGCTTGTACATTTCGAAGACGTGATAGACGGGCGTGCGAACGTACCGGTCTTCGCTCGCCAGGAACAGGGAGTGCAGGCAGTTGATGGTCTGCGCGACGTTCGCCATGAAGACCTTGTCGGCGTGCCGGTTGAAGATATCGAAGTGCATCGCCGTGTGTAGGGCGTCTCGCAAGGTCACCACCTGGGCGAGGTTGAATCCGGGGGCGATCTGCGGACTGCGGGAATACCACACGCCCCACTCGTCGATCACGAATTTGATGCGGCGCGAGGGATCGTACTTCGCCATGACGGCCCAGTTGTCGAGGATCGCCGCCTCGACGCGCAGGCCCTCCTTCAGCACCGCGTACCACTGCTGCGGCGTCGACTCGGCGGAGGAAACCGGCGTCGGCCGGAAGTCGGTGTAGAAGTGCATCGAGAGCCCCGAAATGCGGGCGCGTCCGCGGCCTCCCTGGATGGACTCGAACAGGGCGGTGGTCCAGGCCACGTCGCTCCCCGGGGAGTGCCCGCGCGGGCCGCAGGCGACCAGATACGGCTGTCCGTAAGGAGGCATCTGATTGGAGAACAGCCGGTACATCGACATGTAGTCCGGCGCGTTGATGTTGCCTCCACAGCCCCAGACCTCATTGCCGATCCCCCAGAACTGAACGTCAAAGGGCTCGGCATCCCCGTTGGCCGCGCGCTCGTCGGCCAGGCTCACGCTTCCCGCCGGGGCATTGCAGTAGGAGATCCAGTCGTGGAATTCCTGAGGCGAACCGGAAGCCAGGTTTGCCGCCAGATAAGGAACCGCACCCGTCAGGCGGCACAGGCGCATGAATTCGTGAGTGCCAAACCAGTTGGGCTCCACGCCTTTGAGAGCCGGGGGGAGCTGCCTGCCCCAGTAGGTGGCCGTCCGTGGCCGCTTCGCGGCAGGTCCGACGCCGTCGCGCCAATGGTAGCCGTCGGCGAAGCACCCGCCGGGCCAGCGCAGGTTCGGGGCGCCGAGTTGCTTCATGTCATCCGCGAACCGCTTGCGAATGCCGCCCACGTTGGCGATCTTCGAATCCTGCCCGACCCAGATGCCGTCATAGATGACGCCGCCCAGGTGCTCAATGAAGTGCCCGTAGATGTGCGGGCTGATCTCCGCTCCAGGCGCTTGCGGCGACAGTTCAATTTCAGCGTCGGCCGCCAGAATGCGGCGAGGCGTGGTGAGCGCGATCGCAGCCGCCCCCGCGGCGGCCTTCAGAATCGAACGGCGTTTCATCCGGCGGATCTCCTCCTTCGCGATGCCCAGCCTACCCAGACTACACCTTCGGGCTGGACGTATACTGGGTCGAGCCTGGCAAGCTTAGTGGTCTGCGCCCGAAATGACGGGAAGTATGCAGGTCGGCTTGGCAGACCACAAACAACGATGGTCTGCCCCACTGGGCAGGCATCGGAGTCACCTATGGATACGAAGACAGTCGTTCAGAAAGTTATTGGCGGACGCGCGGTCATGCAACTGGCGGCAGCTATCCTGGGCCTGGCAGTGATCGCGTATGCTGCGGCCCAAACCATTCTTCCGGGGGAACTATGGCCCGATGACCGAGGCCAGCACATCCAGGCCCACGGCGGCGGCATTACCAAGGTCGGGGATACCTACTACTGGTTTGGCGAGGATCGCTCGCAGGGACTCGATCCCGCGAAGAGATACGTCGCCTGCTATTCCTCCAAGGACCTGGCGCACTGGACCTTCCGCAATCAGGTCATGAAGCAGGCCGATCCAGGAGACCTGGGCGCCCGCTTGGTGCTGGAGCGCCCCAAGGTCTTCTACAACGCCAAGACCAAGAAGTTCGTCATGTACATGCACATCGACGACAGCAGGTATGCCCTGGCGCGGGTGGGCGTCGCGACCTGCGACACGGTGGACGGCGACTACCAATACCTGAAGAGTTTCCGCCCGCTCGGGCAGGAGAGCCGCGACATCGGCCAGTTCATCGACGACGACGGCTCGGCGTACCTGATCTTCGAGGACCGGCCGGCCAAGGGCTTCCACATCGCCAGACTCTCGGACGATTATCTGAACGTCGAGAAGGACGTCTGCCTGATCCGGGCGCCGCTCGAGGGCGGAGCGATCGTCCACTACAAGGGGCTTTACTACGCGATCGGGTCGGCCTTGACCGGCTGGAATCCCAACCCGAACAAGTACGCCACCGCGACCAGCCTGGAAGGTCCCTGGTCCGAGTTCAAGGACATCGCCCCGCCCGAGACGAAGACCTACGGCTCCCAATCCACCATGCTGTTGAAGGTCGTCGGCACGAAGACCACCACCGTGATCTTCATGGGCGACATGTGGAAGCCTAAGACGCAGTGGGACTCGCGCTATCTTTGGATGCCCCTGGAAATCGGCGATGGCAAGCTGTGGCTGCCGGAGCCGAAAGAGTGGACCATCGACGTCGCAACCGGCGAGGCCGTCATCAAGAAGTGACCGTGACGTCGCGCTCACCAGACGAGTTGGCGCTTCACCCGGATTGTGTCGCCCGTGTCTTCCAACTCGAACAGTTTCCCCCTGGCCCGGTTGAACGGCTGGTGGAGGATTAGCATCAGCCGGTTGTCGAAGCTCTTGAAGATCATTCCGTGCCCGCTGTCTTCGCCGACCAGCGGCTCGTCCTGTTTCCACGGTCCGCGAAGCGTGCCCGACACAGAGTGCGCGAGAGTCTCGACATACAGCCCGTCTCGATAGCTGGACCAGATCATCAGCAGCTTGCCGGTCTTCGTCCGATAGAACTGCGGTCCGTCGGTGACGTAGGTTCGCTGCCGGTTGGAGGCTTTCTCCTGATCCTGCCACCAGGGCGCGTCGGAAGCCTTGAACAGGTGAATCGGGCGGACCGGCGGCCTCCGAGAGGTCGGGCTTCAGGGGAACCGCTTCGATCGTCCCGTCGAGCACCTGGATCCACTCGTGTGCGTAGACCATCCAGGGGGTGCCGTTCTCCACGAACAGCGTGCCGTCGAGCGTCATGTAGTCTTCGGGCGGCTGCATCTTGGGGCCGAGCACTTTGAAGGGGCCGTCCGGAGAATCGGCCACGCAGATCTGGGTCGCCCGAAGATGATGCGCCGCGTTCACCTTTTGGTAGATGGGGCGCAGCTCCGGCGGCGGCTGCTGGGGGATGAGCTTGTCGTTGTTGTGCAGGGTGACGAAGAGATAGAACTTGCCCTTGTACTCGTGCACCTCGGGAGCCCAGGCGCCGTGTGCGGGATTCGCCCAGATGCCCTGCGGTACGACGAACACCAGGTACGGGCCTTCCCAGGTATCGAGGTCCTTGCTCTTGTACGCCAGTACGCCGGCGCCCTTGCCACCGGTCAGGTTTCCGCCGGCGCTGTTGTAGAGGTAGTAGGTCTTGCTCGCCTGGTGGACCAGGACGAAAGGGTCGTGCAGGTTGAAGTCACCGAGTTTCATGCCCCGTCTTGACGGGCTGCTGCGCGATCAAGGAAGCCGCCATCAGCGAAATCAGCCAGCTCAGTCTTCCAGCCATTGGATTCCTCCTCGCTACTTCGCGGCCGCGGGCTTGATGCGCAGCGTGTCCCCGGCATCTTCCAATTCCACCAACTTCGCCCTGCTTCGGCCGCCCTCGACGGGCTGGGAGACGACCAGCATCAGCCGTCCATCGAAGGTCCTGAAAATCGTGCCGTGCGTGCTGCCGTCCGAGAGCAGTGTGCCGGTCTGCCTCCACGGCCCGCGGAGCTTGCCGGTCACGGAGCGGGCCAGATTCACCGCGGATTTCCCGTTCCTGCGGACTCGACCAGATCATGATCAGGCTGCCATTGCGCGTCCGGTATGCGAACGGGCCGCTGGCGGGGTAATACCGTGGGTCCTTGGAGGCGGCTGTCTGCTGCTGGAGCCAGGGCGCATCGGAAGCCTTGAATAGGTAGAGGGCATCGCCTACCGGCGCGGTGAGGTCGGCCTTCAGACGAACGGCTTCTATGGTGGCATCGATCGTCTGAGTCCAGTCATGCGCATAGATCAACCAGGCAAGGTCGCCTTCAACGTACAGAGTGCCGCCCTGCGCTACGAAGTTCGCCGGCGTGTAAGGCGCATCGGCGCTACCCGGCGCAACACTGAACGGGCCTTGGGGCGATTCGCTCACAAGAACCTGGGTTCCCTGCGTGGCGTTCACCCGCCAGCTCTCCGGCGGCTTAGCGATGATCTTGTCCTTGTTGAACAAGGTGGCGAACAAATAGTACTTGCCCCGGTAGGCGTGGACTTCCGGATCTTGCGCGCCCTGGCCGGCGTTGGCCCAGCCTCCCGTCGTCGCCTGGAATACGGAAACGGGCCCCTCCCAACTCGCCAGATCCTTGCTCTTGTAGGCCACCACACCGCCTGCCGGGGCCTCGGCGCTCGCGTAGAGGTAGTAGGTCCGGCTATCCGCATCCGCCAGGATGCTGGCGTCACGGGCTGGGATGTTGGACAGGCTCAACCTTGTGACGGCGGGCTGCTGCGCCAGCAACGGCAGCGCCAGTAACAACGTCAGCCAGCTTATCGGCATGCTTGATCTCCTCCTGGCGCAGGCGATCGCTTTTTGTCGCCTGCGTCGGCTTGGCAGACCACAGACAGCGATGGTCTGCCCCACTCAGCAGCGGAGCCGCAACCAAACCCAACCGACTGTCTCACGCCAAGACGCCAAGGCGCAAAGACCGAGTTGCAGTGCGAACTTCATGAGCTGGCCACCAGTGTCGTTACCGACCGGGCGGGAACTTCGATCGGACCTCCGGAAGCCACCACCGGGTAGGCTTTGAGTTCGTCGCCGTCGCGGTCCGACGTGATGTAGGGCGTGATTGACTTGAGCCGCCAGCCGCGCTTGCCGAGCCCGAAATCAAGCTGAACCGTCTGCGGATCGGCGCCCATGTTGACGTACACGGCAACCACCCGCCGCGCCTTCTCGTCCTTGTAGGCCGATCCCATGATCCCGCGGATGTCGTGCCCCGTTCCCTGCAGTTCGACGCGCCGCATGCCCGGGCGCACGAAACGGCTGTAGTTGCCCAGCGCCCAGAGCAGCCTCGCCGGAATAATCGACTCGGTGTCTCCGGGTTTCTTCCAGTCCGTATGGATCAACCCGTCCTTGTAGTTCACCGGCGAGACGGCGGTCCACCATTGCCAGGCCGTGACTCCCACCAGCGTCAGGTCCAGATGGATGATGCGGGCCACGTCGAGCGCCGTGTTCATGGTGAGGTCGCGCCCGTTGCCGCCCTTGCCCTCCGACCCCGTCATCACGCAATACTCCGACATCCAGGGCTTCCAGCCGGGATACTGGTCGAACTTCTTGCGGGCCGCCTCGCGGTTCTCGACGAGCTGGCCTTTCAGGAGATCGGAGCCGTAGTCGTGGAAGAGAAAACGCTGGTTGAGCATGCCGGCGATGGTCTTATCGCCCAGAAAATCGTCCACATATTCTCCGTACTTCGCGCCGTACGTCTTGGACATTCTGGCCACCACGGAGGTGAGCGGCGGCAGCCCGGAGACTTCGATGCCGGCGATTTCGGTGGGGCACTTGCGCTTCTTGATCTCCGCGTCGAGCGCCCGCAACACGGCTTTGATATCGTCGTTGGAGGCCCGGCAGCCTTCCTGGCTCTTGCCGTTCCACTCCACGTTGGGTTCGTTTATCGGGCTGATGTAATCGAAGGCGATGCGCTCGCTCCGGTCCGGGTTGGTCCGGAAATGCTCCAGGATGTCCACCAGGTAGCGGGCGAACTGGCCCTCGAAGCCGGGCTTCAGGTTGGTGGTATCCGGTCCCGGCTGGCCGTAGGTGATGCCGGTGCGCGTCATGCGTCCCGGAGGGCTGTTTACGAACGCCAGGAACTGCGGAACCCCGCGGGCCTTCGCCGCCCCGAGGAACCAGCGCTCGGGAGCCTGCCGGGTCCAGTCGTACTTCCCCTCGGCGATTTCGAAGGTCTCCGCCGTGCGCCACGGGTTGTTGATCTTGTCCGTGATGCCGCCGCCGATGTTGAACCGCCAGCACGACAGCCCGATTCCGGTGGTTTGCGAAAACAACAGATCGGCCATGCGGTTGCGGTTGGGCAGGGACCACGTCCCTACCTTCTGCATGCTCCAGCAATCCGAAGCCGAGAAGTTCTCGATCGCCTGGTATTCGGTGTCCAGGCGGATCGAATCGCGATGCGGTCCTTGCGCGTGGAGAAGGCCGGCTGCCGTCCCCGCAAGCATAGTCTTGAGAGCGAAGCGTCGGGAGTAGTTTTCGTTTTCCATTGCGTCTCCTCAGAGGAATATTACTCGATAGCTTTCAGGGTTCCACCGCCAAAACGATTTCTCCCGCCGCCAAACCCGGCGCCGTTGCCCGGACGGTGATCTTGCCTGGCTGAGCGCCCGAGCGCACTACCGCCACCGCCCGGCCCTGGTACAGCCTTGGCCTGGCTCGCGGTTACGGGACTGCCGTCGGTCAGGTCCGCGTTGCCCACCGCCATGAGCCGTCCGGCGCCCGCCACCGCGAAAGTGACCGTCTGGGCGGCGTCCGGCACCCGGCTGCCGTTTCGGTCCACCACCCGCACTTCAATGGTGGATACCTGACGCCCGTCGTTCTTGAGAGTCTTCAAGTCCGGGCTCAGCTCAATTCTTTCGGGCTGGCCGATGGTCTTCAATTGAAAACGTGCGGCGCTGACCCCGGCTTTCTTCCCCACGACTTCCACACTCCCGGCTTCATTCGGGACCGCCCAAACCAGCGCCGGCAGCAGGCGGTCGGCCACCGGTTTCTCACCCAGCGACTTGCCGTTCAGAAGCAGCTCCACCGAATCGCAGTTGGTGTAGATCTCGATCGGAATGTTCTTGCGCGGGTCGTTCGTCCAGCCCCAGCGCTCCACCAGCGGGGTTCGGCCCAGGATCTTTGGCCACTCGGCCATGCGCGACTCATTGGAGCCCGCGCCCCAAGCCGCGGCGTAGACCATGGGTTTGTCGCTCCAGAGGGCTTGGCGTAAGTAGGCCTCCGGCTTCCAGAATCCCTCCAGATCGAGCAGCCCCGCGTTGGACCCGCGGGTAGGAAACCGGGCGGCTTCGCCCAGATACCCCATGCCCGTCCACAGGAACTGGCCCGCCACGTAGTCGTTGAGGGCGACCGGGCGCCACACGTCCAGGCTGCGGCTGTTCTCGCTGCCATAGATCACGCGGTTGGGAAACGCCTTGTGGTCCCGCTCGTAGTACTGCTCGAGATAGTTGTAGCCAACCACGTCCAGCATTTCCGCCACGCCCGTAGCGTTGGAGACGTTGATATCGGCCAGGGCCATGGTGACGGGACGCGTGGTGTCGAATCGCTTCACCGCCGCAATCAACTGGCGCGTGATGGCCGGCATGAGAGTGGCGGGAGGGTTGGGCTTGGCGTTGGGGTCCACCGGAATCGCGCTGTCCACCCGGTTGCGCGGGTGAACGAAGGGGTCGGTGGGGTAGTCGATTTCGTTGCCGATGCTCCACATGATGATGGAGGGATGGTTGCGATCCCGCAGCACCATGTCCTCAGCGTCGCGCACGCCCCACTCTTCGAACGCCTCGTTGTACCCGCGGCGCGCCACCGCACCGGTGTTGCGGCCTCCCGCCCACTTGCGCTTGCCGCCGATCCATTCGTCGAAGGCTTCGTCCTGCACCAGGAAACCCATGCGGTCGCAGAGGTCGTAGAATTCCGGGGCCATCGGATTGTGGGCGGTGCGGATGGCGTTCACGCCGATCTCCTTGAAGCTCTTCAGCCGGCGCTCCAGGGCCTCCTCGAAAAAGGCCGCCCCCAACACGCCCAGGTCGTGATGAATGCAGACCCCCAACATCTTGATGGGCCGACCATTGAAGATAAGCCCCTTGTCCGGGCTGAAATAGAAACTCCGAATGCCGAACGGCGTCCGCTGCTCGTCGACCACTCTTCCGTCGAGATAGACCCGGCTGACCGCCGTGTACAAGCGAGGCTGTTCGGGTGACCAGAGGCTGGGGCGGGTAACGGTGACTTGTTGGGCGAAGTTCCCGTCTTTACCTGGCGCGATCGGTTCTTCGGCTTTGGCGGTCGCGACCTCCTCCGCCCTCTCGTTCAGGATGGAGGTGACCACGGTGGCGCGGGCTTCGGCCGGCGATTCGTTCAATGACGCGTGTCTCGATGGACACCAGCGCCTCGGCCTCCCCGGCGACCGGTGTTGTGACATACGTGCCCCACGGCGCGATGTGAACCGGTCCCGTGATGTTGAGCCAAACGTGGCGATAGATCCCCGACCCCGGATACCAGCGCGAATCCGCGACTACACTGTGATCCACGCGCACCGCCAGGACGTTTGAGGCCGTGCCGAAACGGAGGTGCGGCGTCAGGTCGTACTCGAACGTGGAGTAGCCATACGGCCGCAAGCCCAGCCGCGCGCCGTTGATCCAGACCGTGCTATCGCGATAGACACCGTCAAACCGGATGGAAACTTTCCGCCCGCGCAGGGAAGCCGGAAGCTGGAACGTCTTCCGGTACCAGCCGATGCCGCCGGGAAGGAAACCGGTTCCGCTCGCGTTCGTCTGGCTATAAGGTCCTTCGATGGACCAGTCATGCGGCAGGTCCACCGGCCGCCAGTCCTTATCCGCGAAGACGGGGGCTTCCCCTTGCTTGATGTCTCCCAAATGAAACCGCCAGCCGTTATCAAAGAGCTGCCGTTCGCGTACGGCCTGGCCGTAGCCTGGGGCGGCTGCGGACAGGACCGCACCGATGGCCAGCGCTGTAAAGATCATTCGACGGCGCACGGAGAAGCTCGCCGGCTTGGATCGCAACATGATTGCACCTCCTTGGAAATGGAATTGTCAGATGACACTACTTCCTCTGCCGCGCGGCGAACTGCGCCACCAGGGTCACCACGGAGCGCGGCGGAATCGCAAACGGCTCGCCGGTGGGCACCGGCGGATACGCCTTCAGCTCATCGCCTTCGCGGTCTGAGGTGACATAGGGCGTGACGCTCTGAAGCCCCCAGGCACGCTTGCCGAGATTGAAGTTCAACATGACCCGCTGCGGCTGGGCGCCGATGTTCGTATAAACCGCAACGATTCTTCGTCCAGCCTCATCCTTGTAGGCCGACCGCATGAGCCCCCGGATGTCGTCCGCCGCGCCCGAAAGCTCAATACGCCGCATGCCCGGCCGGACAAAACGGCTGTAGTTCCCCATGCTCCACAGCAAGCGCGATGGAAGGACATTCTCCGCGTCGCCGGGCTTCTGGTAGTCCGTGTAGACCAGGCCGTCATTGGTGTTCACGTTGGTGGCTCCCAACCACCACTGCCAGGCCGACACGTTATTCATGGTGAGATCCAAATGCATGACGCGGGCCACGATCAGCGCCGTGTTCATCGTCAGGTCGCGCCCGCGGACGGCTGTGCCATCGGCGCTCGTCACGGCGGGGCAACACCATTCCGACATCCAGAATTTCCAGCCGGGGTATTGGTCCATCTTCTTCCGAAGGAGCTGGCGCCACTCGACGAGGGTTTTGTCCAGCACTTCCGATGAGTAGTCGTGATAGAGAAAGCGCCCGGATAGCAGCGGGCTGATGGACTTGTCGCCGAGAAACTCGTCCATATAGTTTCCGTAGTTCACGCCGTAGGCCTTGGTCATGTCCTCGTTCAGAGAGTACACGTTCGCGATCCGGGAACTCTCGATCAGGGCTATCTGGGTGGGCAGTTTCTTGGCTTTGAGCCGGGCGGCCAGTTCAACCGTGACCTTCTTGATGTCGTCGTTGCTCGCGCGCGTGCCTTCCTGCTTGGTGGTGTTCCACTCTCCCTGCGGCTCGTTGACCGGGCTGATGTAATCGAACAGAATGCGCTCGCTCTGGTTGGGGTTGTTCCGGAAATGATCGAGGATGTCGACAAGATACTGCGCGTACTGGCCCTCGAAGCCCGGTTTGAGATTGGTAGTGCCAAGCCCTTTGGTCGTAAAGGTGATCCCGTTGCGCGTCATGCGTCCCGGCGGGCTGTTGACGAACGCCAGAAACTGCGGGACTCCGCGGGCTTTGGCAGCCGCCAGGAACCAGCGCTCACCGGCCTGCCTGCTCCAGTCGTACTTGCCCTGGGCGACCTCGAAGGTCTCGACTGTTCGCCACGGGTTGCCGATCTGCGGGTTGATTCCGCCGCCGACGTTGAATCGCCAGCAAGACAGTCCGATCCCTTTGGTTTGCGAGAAGAGGAGGTCGGCGACGCGCTCCTTGGCTGCCGGCGACCACAAGCCGAGCTTCTGCATGCTCCAGCAGTCGGAGGCGCCGAAGTTCTCGATGATCTGATGCTCGACGTCGGCGTTGATGGTGTCGGTGCGCGGCTGCTGCCCGAGCAAAATACTCGAAAGAAGAAGTGCGACAAGCACAAACGGCGCTATCGTTCTGGTCATGACGTCAACTCTCACCCAAGATTCCCAACCTGGCCTCCCGGCCGCCCTCAATTGTACATCCGACCGCTTCCTTCTGAGCCGCTTTTGTTACCCTTTTGTTACCCTTTACATTCCTTGGGGAAGTAAGTCGGTCTCGAACTGCGGGGGGCTACTGCGTCTTCTGGGATGCCGCTCTGGCTTCATAGAGGGCGATCTTGGCCCGCAGGGATGCCGCCAGTGGCTGCTCGTCCTCCCTGGTCGCGAAAGAGAGAGCCCGGCGCGCGGTCTCGGCAGCTTCGGGAAATCGGCCCACCTCGGCGTAGGCGGCTGCCAGCGTATCGAGGATCGTCGGCTCTCGCCCACCCGATAGCCCAGCCGCCCGCTCCGCAAACACAACGGCCTCGGCGCCGTTCCGGACAGACGCGTCGGCGCTGGTCGCCAGCGCCCGAGCCACTCGGTTCAGGACCACCAACTGGTTCGGCTCCGACCGGAGAACCTCGCGCCAGTGCACCAGCGCCTCCGGGATCCGGCCCTGCAAGTACAGGGCATCGCCCAAGTTGTAGTGCGCCTCGAAGTAGGCGGGATTAATCTCCAGGGCTCTTTGGTAGTGCGGGATCGCCTCGTCCAACTTCCCGGCCCTGGCCAGGGCCAGCCCCAGGTTGTTGTGCGCCCTTGGGGACGCCGGGTCGATCTCCAAGGCCTTCTGGATATGCGTGATCGCTTCGTCCAACTTCCCTGTCATGACCAGGGCCAGCCCGAGGTTGTTGTGGGCCTCAGGGTACTTGGGGTTGAGCTCCAACGCCCTCTGGTAACGCGTGATCGCGTCCTCCAGCTTTCCTTGCCCGGCCAGGGCAATCCCGAGATTGTTGTACGCCTCGGCGGAGTTGGGGGAAACCTTCAGGACCTCCTGGAATTGTGCGATCGCTTCGTCCAACTTCCCTGTCCTGCCCAGGGCTACCCCCAGGTTGAGGTGGGCCTCGGCGTAGTTGGATTTGATTTCCAGGGCTCTCTGGTATTGCGCGATCGCTTCGTCCAACTTCCCCGTCCCGGCCAGGACAACCCCAAGGTTGTTCTGGGCCTCAAAGTAGTCGGGGTTGATCTCGAGGGCTGTCCGGTAATGCGCGATCGCTTCGACCGGCTTTCCTATCGCCGCCAGGGCCAGCCCCAGAGTGTTGTGGGCCTCATAGTAGTCGGAATTGGTCTCCAGCGCCTTCTCGTAATGCGTGATCGCCTCGTCCCACTTGCCCGTCCCTGCCAGGGCAAGCCCAAGGCTAATCTGGCCCCTGGCATCGTCAGGATTGACCGCCAGTGCCCTCCTCCACGCGGCGATGGCCGCCTCCTGCTGGCCCTTCTGTCCCAATTCCCAGGCCTGGTCGAATAGCCGGTAATACTCGACGGCCGGCGCCTCGATCTTGAGCAAGCCGTCCGGCGGGATGTTCACGAACTCGGGGATGTTCACCGCGCGGTTGGCTGCCGTTGCATTGTCGATCAGGATCGGCGGGCTGTCCTGGCCCTTTTCGTCCAGGTGGGTCAGGAACATCTGCGTGTAGGGCGAGCGGCTTTTCGAGGAGAACACCAGCCACCGGCCGTTGGGCGAAAAGCTGTGCCAGGAGTTCATGAGCGGCGTGTTGCAGCGCATCCGCCGCGCCTGCCCTCCGCTTGCCGGGACGATGTAAAGCTGGCTGTCGGGGCGCATCAACTGGCCGTTGCGGCACTGCACGAAGACGATCCATCGGCCATCCGGCGAAACCTTGGGAAAGGTGTTGCTCATGCCGTTGTGCGAAGCGCCGGCGATGGGTTCCGCCCGGCCGCCCTTGCCGTCGTTGAAAGGGATCCGGTAGAGGTCGTACTGGATCGGGGTCTCGTTCGGATCGTTGGCAAACTCGGCCAGCGTCCGGCCTTCCGGATAGGGGTCCTTCGCTGGTGCTCGGGCGAAGACCAGGTACTTGCCGTCGGGACTCCAGACGGCGTCCGTCTGCACGTACTGCGGGATCATCCGCGCCTGGGAGGGGCTGCAGTATGCCCGTCGCACGGCTGTACCAGGCGAGGATCCCGCGTGTCGGATAGAACACCTGGAGGAAGCGGTAGTCCTTGAAATTGGCGACATAGTAATTGCCGAGATTGTCGCTCCGAGGCTCCCGTCTCGCACTGGCCTCACCTACTCCCTTGATCGTCGTCACGACATACTGGCCGTCGGGCGAAACCTGCGACATGAAAGCGACTCTCAGGTCCCCCCACAGCTTTCCCCGGAAGGAACTCCACGTGATCACGTCCTGGTTGCGGATCACGGTTCGCGGCGCCAGGGGCACGAGGGTATACATCCCCTTATCGTTCCGCGGGCCGTCCAGATCCATCCCCAGCGTCTTGCCGTCGCGAGAGAAGGAGTGGCAATTGGCGCAGGTGTGAAGGCCCTCCATCAGCAGCCGGCTGCTGGACTCGCCGATGTTGCGGAGCCGCCAGCCAATCAGCGGCACGGCGCTCGCGTCCAAGGGCTTGATGACGCCCTTTTCCAGTTCCGAGGGCATCAGCGGCACATCCCGGTAGAAGATCGGCGCGCCCACCGGATCGCTCGAGGTCCGGATGGTGACCCTGCCGCGCGAGACGGCACGGTTCGGATCCTGGTCCGGCAAGCCGGTGATCGTCACCGTTGCCGGACGATTCACGGAGTGTCTCTTGATCGCCGACCAGGTCTCGGCGTCCGGTGTCCAAGTCCACGCCGCCGCTAATTGCGGTGAGAGTTTGGGGAGCTCATTTGTGACGGCCACCGTGCGCGGGTCGATCTCGCCGATGCGTAGCCGCTGGCCCGGCGATTCGGCGTGTATTGCGGCTGAACCGTCGCCGAAGGTGATGTCGATCCGCCAGCGCTTCGCGCTTTCGGCGGTGTCGCGCCAGAGGAAAGCCGGTGCAGTAATCTCGGGCGGAAAGACCGACCCTTCCTCCGGATAGTCGATGGTGACTGGGGCCGGCTGCTGCAGGGCCGGCAAGACAACCGTGCGCGGGCCGTGTCGTGCAGCGAGTCGCCCGACCACCGCCGCCGACGCCACAACTACTGCGCCTGCGATGAGCAGGCGGGCTCCCAGACGATTCATGCGTCTTCCTCCAACCAGCGAACGATGCCACCGGCCAGCTCGGAAGCGGAGAGGGGGCCGGACGGCCAGGCGGTGGAAGGGGACAAACCCATTACCTGGACGGCACTGTGATCGTCGATCGCAAACACGCCGAGGGTTCGTTCCGCATACGCAGGCAGCCGAAGCGTCGTGAGGTAGACGTACTCCGCCAGAATCTGAGCGTCGATGAGCGAAGCCGGGGCGTCATCCTGCTCGGGTACTGGATTGGCGCGCCCCTGATCCTCAAACACCGCCAGACTGCTGAAGGGCTTCAGCTTGCTCCGGATGCCGAATGAGCAGATCAGGAACTGCGGTTGAGCCCGGCGCAAGGCCTCAGAGGCGCCCCACTCGGCGAACGAGTTCCCGAACAGTAATGCGCCGTTGCCGCTGAGAAACAGGTCCCGAATGAAGCCGGAAAGCCGGGGATCGCGCCGGAGCTTCTCCCCCAGCAGGGGAGCCAGATCCAGATGGCGCAGTTCTTCGAAGGCTTGATCCGCGGAGCGGAGATCCTTCTTGACCACGTTCAGCCGCCTCAAAAACTCCCGGCGCACTGGGCTCAGTGCCTCGAAGGAGAGCACTGTCAGTCCCTCCAGCGCCGGCGCCAGCCTCCGGCTGAGCCCCTCGCCAGCGTCTAGGACCCAGGTGCGTTCCACTGGCTCCAGGGCGGGGGCCGTGCGGCGTGCCAGCGACTCCAGCAGTTCGGCCGCGCCCGCGCCGAAAGTCGTCGCCAATTCCACAGCCCTGCCCGCGGGACCGCTCCGGCTCCACGGCGATCCGGACGCAAACGGGAGCCCTGGGGGCAGTATGCAGACGACCACTTTCTTGCTCGTTCTCCGGCTTGTCGAGGCCGCAATCGAATCGTCAATCCGGGCAAATACCTTCTCCACATCCACGCGCCACTGCGGATAGTAAGGCGAGCGCACGAGCACGGACGTGTCCGAAATACTGATGCGATCGGCAGCTCCGTCCCAGGCCGGCAAGCGCATCTTCGCCTCGATGTCCTTCACCGGCCGGAACAATTCATCGAATTCCCGTGCCGGCAGCCCGGCAAGGTAAGCCAACTGATCCTGGAGTACGCGCTGTTCGGCGGGGAAAAGCAGGTCCCACTTGTTGAGCTGCTCGTTCAGCGCGGGCACGAACGTCCGGGGCAACCGTTTGAGCACCTCTCTGTCGATTGCCTTCATGTTCAGGCCCGGAATTCCGGCAACATCTCGCCGGTCGACTGTGTACACTCCACGCCGAGATACGCGCCTAGAGACGGCGCCACATCGATGTGCCGGACGGGTTTCTCAACGACGGCAGGCTTGCGCACGGCCTGGCCGAGCACCATCATCCAGGTAACCCGGTTCTCCTCCGCGCTGGTGCGGTGGTTGAAGAAGCCGTTCGTCGTGGACCCGTCGGGATCGCGCCCGAACTCCGGCATGATGACCAACGTTGTCTTCCCGGCATATGCGGGGAGAGACTGGAGCAGGCTCCAGAGCCGGTGGCATAGCGCGTCGGTGCGGCGGATGCCCGCCACGTGAGCCGAGTAGACCCCGAAGTGCGCGACCTCCACGTCGGAAAAGTTGATCATCAGGAAGGCCGGCTCGAGCCGCCGCAGCACTTCGGAAGCCATCATGAAGGTCAACTCGTCCCCGCTCGAGGCGTTTTCCGGGCCCTTCATGAAGTCCGTCAGCGCGGTTAGGAACATTTGCTTGAGTTGCGGATCCATCGTCGCAGCCGGGCCAGGAACTTCCCAGCCAATCCGTTCGTAGTCCTGCTGCATCACCTGGGTCAATTCCTCGAGCAGCAACTCCCGTTCGAGCCGCGGCCGGTTGCTCATGCCCATGACGATCCGCTCGACGGCCTCGATCAGTAACTGCTTTGCAAGGATCACGTTCCCACCGGCCCCGATGTTCGCCGTGAGCGCCTTATTGCTGGTGACAACGAATGTCTGGGTAACATCCAAATGGAGCTGGCTCCGCAGATAGTTGATCAGAGTCGGGTTCCGCGGCAGATCGCGGCCCCAGTCATCCACGTGCTGCCACACGCCGGTCAGGATGCTCGAGATCGCATTGAAGTGCGAAGTCACCCCTTCATTGACGCAGTTCTCATAGAACAATGCCCTGGGCATGAGGTCGCCGTGCAAGCGCGGGATGTTGTCCAGCCCCGTAACGGAGAATGTCTCTTTCCGCCGGACGCCAGCTATGGTTGCCAGGACGACTTTGCGAGCCGGCCCGTCCGCCGGCTGGGGCGCCCGCGCGGGAAGCTTCTCCACCGCGGCGAGGAGCGCCAGCCGCAGGAGAGCGCGCCGGTTGACGGCATTCTCGCTCACCTCCCGCAGGGCTCCCCACATGGCCGTAGCTTACAGCTTCGCCGCCTCAAGCACAACGGCCACGGACTACGGGCGGCAGGCCGCCACGCTTTCGAGCAGGGCCTGTCCGCCGGAGGCGCCCCGCCGCCCTGCCGAGGGCTCAACGGTAGCGGTAAAGCTCGACGCGCTGAATGCTGCCATTGCGGCTCATGCCCGTAAGGACGGCGAGGGCGACGAGGCGATGCAGATCGCGGCTTCGGTACTCGCAGAGGCAGAGAGACAAAGCGGCGGCGGTACCCGACACCCAGGGATGATCCACCCATTCTTCTCCATGCCGAGCGCGCTCACGCAGGCACGTAAAACGATCGAGCAGGTGGCTGCGGCGATCGGCGGGATCACCGCATAGCGATACGCCCGCTTCATGGCCCCCGGGAGTGCTCGAACTGGGCCGCTCCCCGCGCCGGGAGCCTGCCCGGCCCGCTCAGGGCAGCCCGGCGGCGTCCTCCGCATTCTTCAGACGTTCGTACTCCGCTCGCTCGGCCTGAGCCAAGTCCGGCTTGCCCAAGCGCTGGTACGCGCGAGCCAGATGATAGTGCGCGCTGGCGTTCCGAGGGTTCAATCCGATACTGCGTGACAACTCTTGTGCAGACTCCTGCCATTTCCCCTGCCTCAACAGAAGGACGCCCAGTTCCAAGTGCGACTCCCAGTAGGAGTCGTTCAGCAGAACCGACCGGCGCAGCTTCGTTTCGACCGCGGCCTCGTCCGGGGCGGGGGCGGCGGCGAGCGCCTTGGCATAGAGAAACACGGGCAAGTAGTTGTCGGAGGCCTTCCTCTCCCAGGCGGCGTAAGCCGCAATCACCTCCGGAAGCCTATCGCCGGCGTGCTCCAAAAGCCGGCCCAGAAAAAGGTAAGGTTGCTCGATGGAACCGTCCAGCCGGATCACCTGCAAGAAGGCTCCTACGGAATCCGCGAACCGGCGCTCGCCATAACAGGCGACTCCGAAGGACAACAGAATCTGCGAGCTCTTCGGAAACCGCTGACGGGCCGCGTCCAGCACGGCTACCGCCTCCGCGAAATCCAGGCGCTCGAGAAGCGCCCGCGCGTAGTCCGACACGAAGAGTTCTTGGGCGGGCGCGGCCTTCGCCGCGATGCGCAGTTCGGGAAGCGCGGCGTCAAGCTTTCCGGCGGCCTGGTACGAAATGCCGAGGAGGTGGCGCATCTCGGGAGTGTCCTGCCGTCCCAGGGCGGTTTGCGCCCACTTCACAGCCTCCTGCGGCTGACCTGAGTTCAACGAGAGCGCGGCGGCGCTGGCGGCCGCCTCCATGCCGGCGCCGGGCGCGGAGGCGTACCGGCGCTCCCAGTCCGCGGCCCTCGGCGAATCGCCCATCCCACCATAGAAGAGCGCGAGCGCATGCTGGACGGAGGGAATATCGCCGCCGAACTCCTCGGCACGCCCGGCGGCCTGGGCCGCCGCGTCCTTCTGCCCGCTCCGCAGATAGGTTTGGGCCAGAGCCACCCACACCACCCCGCTCCGCGGCTCCAGCTTCGCTGCGCTCTCGAGAAACTTGCGAGCCCCGGCGAGATCGCCTTTCCCGAGCGCGATGAGTCCCTGGCGCAGGTCCGCGTCGCCGGACGGTTGCGCCGGAGCCGCGCAGCACCAGAGCAACCAGGTAAGGAGCGCGAGGACAATGCGCCGATGGCAACTCATGGAAGCGGCCCGGGCTCTCTCACTTTCACGACGCGGTCACCAGCCACGTTCTTCAACTCTTGAATCGTGCCCGATGGCCAGCGGATCTCCACGAGGTTCGCCGAACTGGCCGTCCCCAACCCAAAGTGAGCCGGCCCGGCGCTCGAAGAAGCATAGCCGAAACTGTACGAAACATGGTTGTACTGCGTCATCTCGCGGGTCACGACCTTGATCCGCGCCCCGATGCCATCGCGGTTGCTCTTCGTACCTTCGAGTTGGAGATCCAGCCAGTGGCTGCCGCCCGGGCTATCGTTCATCCAAATCTCGGCCGGCTGTCCGATGGAGCTGACCACGACATCCGGGCGCCCATCCCCGTTCAAGTCGCCGATCGCCGAGCCCCGGTGGCGTTTGGCGGGCTGTGCGGCGAGACCGGCTTCCGCGGTGAAAGCGGTGAACTTCCCGCCCCCCAGGCCGCGAAAGACCGAATTGGGCTGAATCACCTGGATTCGCGGCGCCGAATCGAGCGACTGAACGTGCCCGCGGGTGATGAAGATATCCTTCCAGCCGTCGTTGTCAAAATCGCAGATAGTAGGCGAGTAGCCGGCCATCGGCAAACTCAGGGCGCCCATCCCGCTCCTGCCTGTGATGTCGGTGAAGTCGCCCTTCCCCGTATTCCGGAAGACCGGGAAGGTCTCGTTGTCGAGTGCTACGAAGACGATGTCGGGGTAGCCATCGTTATCGATGTCCCGGAAATCCACCCCCATCCCCGAAATCCACTCGGCGTTCTCGCGCAATGCCACGTTGGTCTCGAAGGCGACCTCTTCGAACTTCCCGCCGCCCTGGTTGTGAAAAAACGAGTTGTCGAGCTTGTCGTTGGTGACGAAGATATCCATCCAGCCGTCGAGGTCGAAGTCGGCGGTTGCGCCTCCCATCCCCTTTCCCGGGTGCGCCCGGATACCGGACTCCGCGGAGAGATCCTTGAAGGTCCCGTCGCCGTTGTTCAGAAACAGTTGGTTCGGCAGCTTCTTGTACATTCTCGGGTGGCAGTAGTTTCGCCCTCCGGGGGTCATGCAAGCCGGTTCGGTGTCGATGTCCCAACTGAGATAGTTGACCACGAACAAGTCCAACCATCCGTCGTTGTTCACATCCACCCAGATTCCGCCTACCGACCACAGCGGGCCATACTCGGGGTCGGGGGTATCCATCCCGGCCTTGTGGGTCGCATCGGTGAACGTGCCATCCCCGTTGCTGTGGTACAGCCGGCTGCCATGGACGCCGCCAACGAAGAGGTCCTTGTAGCCGTCGTTGTCGTAGTCGCCGACTGCGGCAGCGTTGTCGTAACCAATGCCCGCCAAGCCGGCTTTCTGGGTTACGTCCGTGAAATGGCCTTTGCCGTCGTTGGCGAACAGACGGTTGGAGTACTGCGGGGAGGTTTTCTTCAGAGTGCGGATGTCAGCCCCGTTGGCGAAGAATATGTCCAGATACCCGTCGTTGTTGTAGTCGAAGACAGCCAGCCCTCCGGCCATGGTTTCCGGTGCGTGGCGCTCCGGAGTCTCACATGTATCGAGCGTGAAACCGATGGCTTGATACCGGAAGTGAACCGGCGATTCGGCGCCGGCCGCAAACACGGCCAGAAGCAGGGCCCCGAGCCCGCTCTTCTTACACAACATCGTAACGAGGCGCGTGAGGGGCCCGTGAATACGAGGCGCGCGACAGGCGACGCCCGCAGGCGTACTTGACAGTACATCGAGGACGTCGCCCGAGCGCAACGAAGTAGACATGGGGCCATCGCGCGCCGCAGTAGATGTTGTGTGAGAAGTGCGGGCTGAACCCACCACGGTCCGCATGATCCCGTCCAGTATAGAGGAACAGCCCCCGCCCTGGGGGCGGGGGCTGTTGTCAGGAGGCTAGCGGGCCGGCTAGAAACTCAGCCGGAGAGAGAATTGGATGTTACGTTGACCAGAGCTTCCAGTGATTGAGCCGAAGGTCGTGTTTTGCAGGTTCATGTCGGGGTTGCCGAACTGAACTTTGTTGAACAGATTGAAGGCTTCGCCCCGGAATTCCATCGCCCACCGCTCGTTGAAGCGGAAGGTCTTGAATAGGGAGGCGTCCAGCGTGCTGTTCCCCGGACCCCGCATGTTGTACGCACCAGCGTTGCCGCCTGTCCCAGCGGCGGGGGTGGTCACTGCGCTGGTGTCGAACCACTTCGCGGGGCCCCGTCCTCCGGCAGGGGCCGCATTGGCGTTCATGCCTGAGACTATATCGGGCCGGCACGAAGACCAAATGCCCTTACATGCGTTCGATCCCAGAGTCAGAGGACGGCCGGTGCGGATGGTCAGGATGCCGTTTAGCGCCCATCCGCCCACTATCTGATTGAGAGCGGGATTCAGATTCCCACCGTGCGCCTTGCCCTTTCCAACCGGCAATTGATAGGTGAAGCCGGTGGTGAAATTGTGGCGAATGTCCCACAGGGCGTTGGCGTAAGCGCTTCTGAAGTTCAGCGGATCGTAGACGCCCGTTCCGCCGCTCAGAGTCGTGTTTGAATTGGCCATGGCGTGCCCCCAGGTGTAGGAGCTAATGAAATCCAAGCCTCTGGACATCCGCTTCTCCAGCTTCGCGGTGAAGCCGTGGTAATTCCCATATCCGAAGGTGGCAGTCGCCGTGGTCCCTCCGATGAACGGGATCAGGCGTTGGCCTTCGGTAGTGGCGCTGGGGTTGCCGCTGTTCACGGAGGGATTCCCCGTGTGTTGCACGACTTGATGGAGCTGCTTGTTGCCGACGTAAGCCAACTCCAACGCCATGCGCCCAGGCAACTCGCGCTGGAGCGCCACGTTCCACTTCTGCACCATCGGGTTCCGGAAGTTCGTGGCGAAGCTACGGAATGACAGTTGGGCGGGCAGGTTGAAAACGTTCAAAGGAAACCCGCTGTCAAACCCCCCGGGAAACCACGGGTTCGCATCGAACCGGCCGATCGGTTTCAGGCTCGTGTCGGTACGGGCCATGTTGACCGTATAGTTGAACGGCGCATTGAAGCCCAGGTTGGGATTGCCGCCCATGTTTTCCTCGCCGCCGTAGAAGATTCCGAAGCCCAGACGAAGGACGGTTCGCGGAAGCACGTTGTAGGCCAGGCCAATCCGCGGGCCAAAGTCATACTTGTCCCACGGGTACATGTACTTTGAGACCTCGCCGCGGGATACCTTCAAGTTCGGGAAGGCTGTGGCGAAGTTCGGCGGAAGAGGGGCGTCCTGGTTCTTTCCCTTGGGGATGTAGAGGGTCATCTGATCCAAGACTAAGTTCGCCTGCTGCCCAAACTTCTCATAGCTTGGCGAGAATAGCTCGTACCGCAGGCCTATGTTCAACGTGACTTTCCTGCTGATCTTCCAGTCGTCCTGAGCGTAAAACGAGTAGCTCTTCTTCTGCGCAGAGATTACGTTGCTTGTCGAGATTGCGCCGGTGTCCACAAAGCCCAGCAGGAACGAAGCGATCCCATCGCCGGTGACGCTGTTGATAGTCCCGCCGGTGGCTGCGTTCTGAGATGGATACGCCGTCCCGTCTTGCGTGAAATTAAACCTGCCGTGGTTGTCCTGGTACTGCGCGAAGGGGAACTGCATGGGCCGGAATTCCGCTCCGAACTTGAAGGCGTGGGAGCCCTTTATGACAGACACGTTTTGGACGAAGTCCCAGACGTTGCTGTACTCCTTGGTCGGCAGCCATTCGGACGCGCCGAAGGTAAGGTAGCGGGAGGCCGTGAGAAACGGAAGTCCGCCATTCAGATCAAGAAGAGGTGTGGGGTCGAACCCCCCGATGCCGAAGGCCTTGTACTGATTCACATCCGGCAGCGGGCCGGCCCGTGTGGACACGAGGCGCGAAAACGCGACCCGGCTTTCGGTGATCAACGTAGCGTTCCACACTCGGGTATACCCGAGCTGCGCATTGCGGGTCAGGTCCTGCTGCGTCTCGCCGCCGAAGCCCGCCGCATCGAGCGCGCCGGGAAGTTGCGTGCCGGTAAAGGTGGTTTGCTCGTTCCAGCTCAGCGAGCCGTAAAGGCTGCCCTTATCGCTGACCCTGAAATCGGCGCGAACATCGCCTGAGTCTCTTTGCGTATGCCCCGGCGTGGCGTAATAGTAATCATTCAGTGGAAAGCCGTTCACGGGCTGGTTTTCCGCCGGGAAGACCTTGAGGATGTTGGCCGCAGCGGGGTCCCACCGGTTGGCGGGGATCAAGTTTCCAATGAACGGATCTCGCACTAGCACCCCGTTTTGGGTCCGAGTCGACAGGGGATCGTAGATCTGGTATTTAAGGATCGGGTTTCCGGTCGCCGGGTCGGTGGCAACACTGGTCCCCAGCAAACCCGAGAAGTCGCCCTTGGTCATTGCCTGGGTGGGAATGGTCGCGAGGCCGGATCTGCCGGTTTGCGCGATCCGGGTGCCTTGGTAGTCGCCGAAGATGAAAAACCGGTTCCTTATAATGGGGCCGCCCACCGCACCGCCGAACTGGTTCTGCTTGAAGATCGGGCGGGGCTTCTGTGGGATCAGCCGCTTGTTGGACCACGAGTTCGCGTTGAGCTTGTCGTGCTGGAGTATCTCCCAGAGGCCGCCGTGAATCTCATTGGTCCCGGTCTTGAGATTGACGTTGATGACACCGCCCGCCGCCCGGCCGTACTCGGCGTTGTAACCGCTGGTGATCACCTGCATCTCGCCGATCGCCTCGGGTGGTGGTCCGATGACGTACGAGGTTCCGTTCATGAAATCGATGACATTGACGTTGTTGTCCACGCCATTGAGCAGGAAGTTGTTCTGCCCGTTCGAGCGGACACCGTTGGCCGAGAAGCCGCCCCCGGCGCCGTCGCGGGAGCCGGCCTCCGCCGGAACTACGCCCGGCGACAGACGGGCGAGGAAGGTGAACACGCGCTGGCCGCCCAGTGGCATGCTGTTGACGGTCTCCGAGTTCAAGCTGGCCCCTAGCGACGTACTCTCGCTTTGCAGCAGAGGCGCTTCCGACGTCACCATAACCGACTCGGTGAGATTGCCGACAGCTAAAGCAAGAGGAACGCCTGTTCTCTCTCCAGCGGTAACAAGGACGTTCTTCTGCGCCATTCGACGAAAGCCCGGCGCCTCCGCAGCCACGGTATAAACCCCGGGCCTGAGCGCCGGCCGTGCATAGTCGCCGGTCCCGGTAGCCTGGATCTTGTAGCTTTGTCCCGTTGCGTCTTCGGTGATTGTAATGGCTGCGCCCGGCACCACCGCACCCGTTGGGTCGGTGACAGTACCTGTGATTGTTCCCAAGTCCCGTTGGGCCAGGGCGAAACCGGTGAAGAGTAAGACGAGGCACATCATCCGCACGATGCAGAGATGCACGCTACGTCCGAACGAAGAACCTCTATTCGGCCTCAGATGTACAGCCATTGCCGGACCCCCTTCGCATGAACTACCCTGCTGCACTCCGCTGACTTGGTCAGCTTATGATTGCATTGGCGCAATTCGCGCCTGCCACCACACGACTAGTCCTTCTCGCACTAGCCCTGCGAGCAAGATTAAGGTACTACGGTCCGCAATGCGGATTTATTATATTGCTCATCGGGCGGCATGTCAACGAAAATGTAAGGTTAAGCTGCATTAACGACGGTCACGTCTGCACATTTAGTACGACCTCCGCGGCCGTCAGGCCCGGCGCGGTTGCCCGGACAGTGATCTTACCCGGCTGTGCGCCCGAGCGCACCACCGCCACCGCTCGGCCTTGCTGCACCTTGGCCCGGCTCGCGGTTACGGGAGTGCCGTCGGTCAGGTCCGCGTTGCCCACCGCCATGAGCCGGGCGGCTTCGCCCAGATAGCCCCCATGCCCGTCCAAAGGAACTGGCCCGCCACGTAGTCGTTGAGGGCGACCGGGCGCCACTTGTCCAGGCTGCGGCTGTTCTCGCTGCCATAGATCACGCGGTTGAGAAACGCCTTGTGGTCCCGCTCGTAGTACTGCTCGAGATAGTTGTAGCCAACCACGTCCAGCATTTCCGCCACGCCCGTGGCGTTGGAGACGTTGATATCGGCCAGGGCCATGGTGACGGGACGCGTGGTGTCGAATCGCTTCACAGCCGCAATCAACTTGCGCGTGATGGCCGGCATGAGAGTGGCGGGAGGGTTGGGCTTGGCGTTGGGGTCCACCGGAATCGCGCTGTCCACCCGGTTGCGCCGATTGAGCGTGGCCGCTAGGGGCGGGTCGCCGCGTCGGGCTGGGCGGCGGCAATGTCCTCGAAGCTGACGGGCGGGTTATAGAAGAGGATCCGGCCGCAGCTCTCGCAGAACATCACCTCATCGGTGCTGATGCGCAACTCCTGATAGAACTGCAGGCGGAGCGCCATGTGGCAGGCGGAGCAGCGGCCGTCGATGGCCTCGGCCACGGCGATTCCCTTGCGCTTGGCGCGGAGGCGCTCGTAGGAGGAGTAGACGGCCGGTTTCACATCCGCGACCACCGCCTCACGGTCCGCGCGGAGCGCAGTGAGCGCCTGTTGGTCGTCCGAAGTGCGCTGGCGCGCCTCCTGCTTTTCGGATTCCACCTTGCGCTTCTCTTCCAGGAGGGCGATCTCGGCGATCCTGACGTTGGCTTCCAGCGGTTCGGACTCCTCCATCAGAATCAGGATGCGGTCCTCAGCCTTGCGGATCTCCTTCTGGCAGAATTCGATCTCCTTCTGGAAGGCGCGGTACACCTCGTTGGTCTTGGCCTCCATGACCTGGTCCTTGAGGCGGGAGATCTTCTGTTCCTGTTCCTGGATGGCGGCGTCCTGGCTCTTGCGCTCCCGCTGGTTGGCGGCCAGAGCGGCCCGGTCGGCCTCCAGCTTGCGCAGGTGGGACTCCAGGGTCTTCTCGATCACTGCGATGTGTCTGGGAAGGGCACTGACCTCCCTCTGCAGTTCTCCGATTCGGTTGTCGAGATCTTGCAGATGGATGACCAGTTTCAGGTCTGGGGGCATCAACATTTCAAATTCTATCACGACGGCGCGACATCCAGCGCAGGACCGGCGCGACGAGCGCGCTGGTGGCCATCTCCAACTCCGCCACGTGCAGCGCTTTCGCCACGCCATAGTAAACGGCCGTACCGAAGGGAATGGAGAGAGCCAGGTTCAGGAGACGGGCGAGCCTGCCGACCCCCAGCCACGCCTCGATTGCGTGGCTCGCCAACAGAACGGCGATTCCCATGGCCGCCGAGGCAACGGCGATCTGGAGCACGCTTCGCAGCAGCGCCCGGCCATGGATGCCGCCGATGCGGTTGCGCAGAATCCAGAACAGCGCCGTGAAGTTGAACAGAGCCACCAGCGAAGTGGCCAGCGCCAGGCCGGCGTGACCGAGGGTCCCCGTGCGGACCATGGCGAAGGCGGCGATGAAGTTGATCACGATGGAGCAGAGGCTGACCACCATCGGCGTGCGCGAGTCGTTGAGCGCGTAGAACGCGGGCGCCAGCACTTTGATGGCGGCGTAGCGCTCCCAGACCGATGGCATAGCAGGAAAGCGCCAGGGCGGTCTGCTGCGTATCGTAGGCGTGGAACGCGCCGTGCTCGTAGATGGCGCCGATCATGGGCTCGCCGAGTACGATCAGGCCGACCGAAGAAGGCAAGGTCAGCAGGAAGACCATGCCCAGGGACCGGGACAAGGTCCGGCGAAACTCATCCATCCGGCCGAGCGATGCGCTTTGGGAGATGGCCGGGAGAGTGGCGGTCGCGATGGCCACCCCAAACAATCCCAACGGGAGCTGCATGAACCGGAACGCAAAGCCCAGCCACGCCACGGAACCAATCAGGTAGGATGCGAAGCCCGTGTTGACCAACACGTTGATCTGAACCGCGGCATTGCCGAGAATGGCCGGCCCCATGAGAGCGAGAATCTGACGGAAGCCGGGATGCGACCAGTCCCACTGGAAGCGCGGGAAGAAGCCGGCGCGGTAGAGGCTTGGCAGTTGCCATAGGAGTTGGAGCGCACCGCCCAGCACAATGCCGTAGGCCATGCCCACGATCGGGGGAAGGCCAAAATGAGGTCCCACCCAGAAACCCAGAACGAAGCCGAACCCGACGGACCCTACGTTGAAGCAGGTGGAGGACAGCGCCGGAATCGTGAAGCTGCCGCAGGCATTCAACATTCCCATGGCCTGCGCCGCCAGGGCCACCAGCAGCAGGAACGGGAACATGATGCGGGTCAGGTGGACGGTCAGTTCGAACTTGCCCGGCACTTGTTTGAAGCCCGGGGCGGTGAGGTCCACAAGAGCCGGACTGAAGATCATCCCGAGGAGGCACAAGGCGCCCACGACGAGCACGATGCCGGTGCTGACCAGGTTGGCCAGGCGGGCGGCCTCCTGCTTGTTCTTCGTCGTCAGGTAATGAATGAACGTAGGGACAAACGCCGACGAGAGAGCCCCCTCGGCGAACAAGTCGCGCGTCAGATTGGGGATTCGAAAGCCCACGATGAAGGCCTCGTAGGCCTGCTGCGAGCCGAACCAGTGCGCCATCAGGATCTCGCGCAAGAGACCGCTGAGACGGCTGGTCAGCACGGAGGCCGAAACGGCGCTCGCCGATCGGAAGAGCGTGTCCTGCCGGGACAGGGGAGGTGTTTTATCGCCCGTACTGTTCGAGGAAGTGGGCAACGGTCATGATCCCTTTGTAGTAGTTCTCCAGGAGGAACTTCTCGTTGGGGCCATGCAGCCCGTCGTCGGGAAGTCCGAAGCCCATCAGGACGGTCGGAATCCCGAGGTGCTGGGCGAACTCGCCCACGATCGGAATGGACCCGCCGGAGCGGATGAACACGGTCGGTTTTCCGAAGACGGCGGCGAAGCCATCGGCCGCGGTGCGAATCGCGGGGTGGTCCGGGTTCACCAGCACCGCGGGCGCGGCGCTCAACACGCGCACCGCGGTGCGCACGCCCTTGGGGGTCTTCTTGCGGACGAATTCCTTGAAGGCCGCAATCACTTTTTCGGGATCCTGCTTGGCCACCAGCCGGATACTCACCTTGGCGGTGGCCTTGGCGGGGATCACGGTCTTCGCGCCCGTGCCGGTAAAGCCGCCGACGATGCCGTGGACTTCAAAAGTCGGCCGCGCCCAGATCCGCTCGAGCACCGAGTAGCCCGGCTCTCCGGTGAGGGCCTTGGCGCCGACTTCCTTCTTCCGGAAGTCCTTCTCACTGAAGGGCAGGCTTTCCCAGCTCTGCTTCTCGGCGGGGGCGGGAGGCTCGACGTCGTCGTAGATGCCGGGAATCTGGATGACGCCGCGGCGGTTCTTGGCCTTCGACAGCAGTTCGATGAGACGCGAACACGGCGTTCGGAGCCGCGCCACCGTAGTTGCCGGAGTGCAAATCCTTGGCGGGCCCGATGGCCTCGACCTCCATGTAGACCAGGCCGCGCAAGCCGATGCACAGCGACGGCATGCCCTCGGCGTACATGGAAGTATCGCTGACCAGCGCCACATCGGCGCGCAGCTTCTCCTTGTTCTCGGGGACGTATTTGGTGATCGACTCGCCACCGACTTCCTCTTCGCCTTCCAGGAGGAACTTCAGATTCACGGGGAGCGTTCCGTGAACCGCCCGCAAAGCCTCGACCGCTTTGATATGGGCGTAGAACTGGCCCTTGTCGTCGGCCGAGCCGCGCGCGTAGAGGTTGCCCTTCTTCAGGGTGGGCTCGAAGGGCGGCGTGTTCCAGTCCTCGAGGGGGTCCACCGGCTGGACGTCGTAGTGGCCGTAGCACAGAACGGTAGGTTTTCCCTCGGCATGCAACCAGTCGCCGTAGACCAGCGGGTGCTTGCCGGTGGGGATGACCTCGACGTTCTCGAGGCCGGCGGCGCGCATGGCCTGCGCGGAGAATTCGGCCGCGCGGTCGATGTCCGGCGCGGTTTTCGGGCAGCGTGCTGATGCTCGGAATGCGCAGGAGGGACTTCAGTTCCTCCAGAAAGCGCGCACGGTTAGCGTTTACGAAATCTTCGACGGCATTCGGCATGGGTTCCTCCAGGTGGAAGAACCATTATGCCGCAGGCGCTGCCCTCCGGATGGGAGCCGATGGTTCTAAGGCGTTGGCCAGAATCCGCTGGACCTCGCCGCTGCAAAATGGCTGAGGCAGCAGATCGTAGGCGCCCGAGTCGAGGATGTCGGCCCAGAACTGCCCGTCCGCAAAGCGGTGCGTGACGACCACCGCGGTGCGCTTCCCGGATCGCTTCACGTGCTGGAGCACTTCGGTCCAGTTGCCGTCCGGCAGTTGCGCCTCGGTCAGAACCACGCCGAAGGGTTCGGCTTCGAGCTTCCGAAGCGCCTCCTTCAGGCTACCCGCCCGGCGCATTGCAATCGAAACGGACTCCAGAATGCCAGATAGCGTTTTTGCGTCTTCCCCGGAAGGGGAAATAAAGAGGACACCTTCCCTCATGAATTCAGCCCTCCTACGCTTGCCCTAATGATAGGCCAGTCTGCGAAGTTCTTCAAGAGTGAATGTGCAGCGAAGGCGGCCTAACTCTCGGCTAATTCTGTTTGATGACGGCGATGTAGCCGAGGTTGCGGTAAAGTTGCCTGTAATCCAAGCCGAAACCGACCACGAAGCGGTCGGGGATCTCGAAACAGCGGAATTCGACGGGCACCTGGACGATGCGGCTGGCAGTCCGGTCGAGCAACGTGCAGATTGCCAGGGAGTTCGGGCCGCGGCCGGCCAGAGTCTGCAGCAGATAGCGGGCCGTAAACCCGGTGTCCACAATATCCTCCACCAGCAGGACGTCCTCGCCCTCGATGCTGTCGTCGAGGTCCTTGGCGATGCGTACCATGCCGGGGGCGACCGTGCGGCTGGAGAAGCTGGAAATCGCCAGAAAGTCGATCTTCATGGGGATGTCGATCTCGCGGGCCAGCGCGGTGAGGAAGAAGACGGACCCCTTCAAGACGCCGATCAGCTTCAGATCGCGGCCGCGGTACTTCTCGGAGATCTCGGCGGCCACTTCCCGGATGCGCTGCTGGATCTGCTCCTCGGTGAAGAGAACGCGCTCGATGTCGGGTGCGTGCGCCTCGCTCATACGTTCGCCAGCCGTTTCGCCAGGCCGTACTTGAAGATCAGGTTCTGGAAGTCCTTCTGATAGAAGACCTGGATGTTGACGTGCGGATAGATCTCCCGCAGCAATCTGACTTTGCGATTCTTCTTCGTCACAAGAGACTGTTTCATGGTGGTTAGCTCGACATACAGGTCGAACTCGGGGAGGTAGAAGTCCGGGGTGAAAGCCTCCAGGACCTTGCCGTCGTTGTCCCACTGGACGGGGAAGCTGTGCGGCTCGTACTCCCAGGCGATGCGGTAAAAGTCCAGAAGATTGGCGAAAATCTCCTCGCTGGGGTGGGAGAAGGTAACGCGTTTCAGCGTGGCGGCGCCGGCGGGCATGATCCCGTGGCGGGAAAGTTGGAGGCGCGCCTGAAACTGGAGTTGCGCGTCGGCGGCGGTGCTGAGGAGTCCCTGCTCGAGGAGGCCGCGCGTACGGACGGCGCATTCGATCAACTCGGCGATCTGGTCGGTTTCGAGGAACTCGGCGTTAAAGAGCAGGTCGAACATGTGGGGAGGCGTGATGGACCGTCCGAACTTGCGCTTGCGCTCGGCCTTTTCCTTGGTCTCCATCTCGCGCAGCAGCTTGCGGGCGGCGGGACGGTCCAGGCGGTGGTCCAGCATGAGCGTGCCGATGCGCCGGGACTCGGGAGCGACAATCTGCACGCGCAGCACACCGAGGAAGTTCCGGAAGACATGCTCGACGCCGCGGGCGCAGACGACCAGGTGGTGCTCGGTGGCCAGGCGGGCCAGAATGGAGAGCAACGCCGGCCGCCAGGCCTTGTCGGAGATCGGCGTCTCGGCGCCAAACTCCTGCGAGATCAGCGCGCGAAGACGGATCTCGTTCACCAGTTCGAAGCCGAGCCTCTGCGCCGCGGCGCGGGCCACTTCCTCCTCGCGGCAACCCGGCTCCCCCGAAATGGTGATCAGCGCCATGATGAAGCGAAATCCGGCACGCGGCCCCCGATCGTCCGCCGCCCATGCTCATGATAGCGTAGCAGCCCGTGGATAAAGGGACTGGGCGGGCGTACCCTGGTAGAGAGGAGGGGACGTCCAACCGGCTATGAAGCGGATCATCCTGATCACCCTATTGGCAGTGCCGTGGGCATTCAGTCAGCAGATTGCCGACACGCCCGCCAACCGGCTCGCTGCCGCGAAGCGCTATTTGAGAGCCGTGCCCCCGTCTGAGATGGTGGCCGACACCCTCGACCGCGTCGCTGGCCAGGTTCCTGAAGACCGTCGCGAGGAGTTTAAGAAGGCGCTCAGCAAAGTGGTCAGCTCCGCGCGCATCGAGGCGCTGACGCTCCAGGCCGTGACCAAGCACTTCACCGTCAAGGAGATCAATGCGCTGGCGGCGTTCTATGGCTCGCCCGAGGGACGGTCCATCACCAAGAAGTTCGGGGCCTACATGGCGGACGTCATGCCGGCCATTCAGGAGGAGCTGTCCGGCGCAGTGGAGGAAATCCACAAGGAAATTCAGTGAAGTTAGGCGAGGGCTGACGACCGCCGCGCCTTCAGGATTCGGACGTAGATCACGCGCAGAATCGCCAGCACGGGGATCGAGAGAAACATGCCCCCCACCCCGCCGATCTGCTCGCCCGCCAACACGCCGAAAATCACCAGCAGCGGGTGCAGCGCCACGCCCGAGCTCATCAGATGGGGCTGCAAGACGTAATCCTGGAACAGCCGGTAGACCAGCAGGAATAGCAGAATCCAGGCGGCCAGTTTCAGGTTTCCGCTCAGCACCGCCGACAGCAGGATGACGACGCCGGCGGTCAGCGGGCCGACCACCGGGATGAACTCCAGCGCCCCCGCCAGACCGGCGAGCAGCGCCGAGTACGGCATTCCGATGGCCCGTAAAAAGAGGTAGTAGCAGACCAGTGTGGCGCAAGCCAGAATCACCAGTGCCCGCATGTAGTGGCCGAGCAGGGAGTGGACGTCGGAGAGGAAATCTTCGAGCAGGCCCCGGTGAGGTCCGTCGGCGAACTGGTTCAGGACGTTGCGGTGCAGAGAACCGGCGTCCTTCAGAAAGAAAAAGGTAAGGATGGGGACAAGCACGACGAAACCCAGGTTCCCCAGCACGGACAGGATGCCCTGCCCGATCTGGCCGACGAACGGGAGGATTCGATCGGCGTTGCCGGCCGTTTCCTTACGGATGGCATCCACCGCCTTGGCTTTCCATGGTTCCAGCGCGGCGGGCAGGGGAAGTCCCTTCAGCGGGTCATTCGCCGCGAGCCACGCGGGCAGCCGGCCTCCCAGTTGAGCAGCCTCATCGTAGATGCGCACGCCCACCGTTGCACCAGCGGCAACCATCAGCACAATCATAAGCAAGTACACGATGGCCAGGGAAAGCACGCGAGGCAGCCGAGCCGGAGTGAATCGGTCCAGCAGGTCCACCAGGGGCGCCAGAAGATAAGCCAGCAGTAGGGCCACGGTGAAGATCAGGATGGTCCGCCGGGTGAGATAGACGCCCGCCACCGCCAGAGCAATCAGCAGGACGGTCCACGCCGACCGGGCAGTGCGGGCATCCACGCCGAGCATGCCCATATCCTATCGCAAAGCGGCGGCTGGCGACGGACCCCAAAGCCTCAATCCTACAAGAACGGCGTCACTCCAAAAACGGCGTCAGAGGCGTTCAAAACTAAGCCGGTGTATACTCAATTCTCCCGAGGGACCGGTATTGGGGGGCCGGACATTGTTATCTGGGGACGGTGGGTTTGGATCATCAAAGGACAGTACTCATATGAAAACCGCGGTTGCTCTAGTGTTGGTACTGGCGGCGTTCAGCCCCGCTGGCGGGCAGACCTACACAATTAGCCCGGTGGCCGGCGGCGGCCTGCCAGAGGGCATCCCGGCGTTGTCTGCAAGCCTCAGCTATGTCCGCGGGGTCGCGACCGATGGACTGGGCAATGTTTATGTTTCACTCTGGGAGTACCACGTTGTCGTGCGACGGGACAGCGCAGGCATGCTAACGCGGGTGGCAGGGACCGGCACTTATGGCTACAGCGGCGACAACGGCCCTGCCACCAGCGCGCAATTGGCTCACCCGTGCGGCATCGCCGTCGATACCGCCGGGAATCTGTACATCGCGGATTTCGGCAACCATTCCGTTCGCAAGGTCACCAACGGGGTAATCACCACCGTAGCGGGAACCGGGGTTGGAGGGTACAGCGGGAATAACGGACCGGCAACCAGCGCGCAATTGAGTGGGCCGCAGGGCGTCGCCGTCGATTCGGCCGGGAATCTGTACATCTCGGAGTATTACACCAACTCGGTTCGCAAGGTCACGAACGGGGTCATCACCACCGTAGCGGGAAACGGGACGAGAGGCTACAGCGGGGACAACGGCGCTGCCAGCAGCGCTCAATTGTATGACCCGGAAGGCATCGCCGTCGATTCCACCGGGAATCTCTACATTGCCGATCACGGCAATCATCGCATTCGCAAGGTCTGCGAACGGGGTTATCACCAGCGTCGGCCGGAAACGGGGTTGGAGGATTCAGCGGGGACAACGGCCCTGCCACCAGTGCACAGTTGTTTCAGCCGTCAGGCGTCGCCGTCGACTCCGCCGGGAATCTGTACATTGCGGAAAGCGGTAATAACCGCATTCGCAAGATCACCAACGGGGTGAATCACCACGGTCGCGGGAAGCGCGACTAGCGGGTACAGCGGGGACGCCGGCCCTGCCACAAACGCGCGACTGAATCAGCCGAAGGGAGTCGCCGTCGATTCCTCCGGAAATCTGTATATCGCGGATTTCAGCAACCTGCGCGATACGCAAGTTTCCGACGGAATCATCACCACGGTGGCAGGAGACGGGACAGCAAGGCTACCGCGGCGAGAATGGGCCCGCCACCAATGCGCAATTGAATCGGCCGACGAGCGTCGCCATTGATTCCGCTGGGAATTTGTACATCGCGGATGACGGCAACCATAGCATTCGCAAAGTCGCGAACGGGGTAATCACCACAGTCGACCGGGAAACGGTACTGGAGGGTACAACGGGGACAACGGTCTTGCCACCAGTGCGCAATTGTACGATCCGCAAGGCGTCGCCGTCGATTCCGCCGGGAATTTGTACATTGCAGACGCCGTTAACCAACGCATTCGCAAGGTCTGCGAACGGGGTGATCACAACCGTGGCGGGCAATGGAAATCAAGGCTACAGCGGGGACAACGGCCCCGCCACCAGTGCGCAGTTCCACTACCCGATAGCCGTCGCCATCGATTCCGCCGGGAATCTGTACGTCGCGGATTACCGACAACCATCGTATTCGTAAGGTGACGAACGGGGTGATCACCACCATCGCGGGAGACGGGACGCAAGGGTACAGTGGCGACAACGGGCCCGCCACCAGCGCGCAACTATACCAGCCGTGGGGTCTGGCTGTCGATTCCGCCGGAAGTCTCTACATCGCGGATTACGGCTGTCACTCGCATTCGCAAAGTCGCCAACGGGGTTATCACCACCGTCGTGGGAAACGGGATTGGAGGGTACAGCGGGGACAATGGGCCTGCCACCAGCGCGCAATTGACTGCGCCGCAAAGCGTCGCCGTCGATTCCGCCGGGAATCTGTACATCGCGGATACCGTCAACCATCGCATTCGCAAGGTTTCCAACGGCGTGATCACCACAATCGCGGGAAACGGGGCCTACGCGTACGGCGGAGACAACGGCCCGGCGACCAGCGCGCAATTGAGCTGGACATCCGGCGTTGCCGTGGATGCCTCGGGCAACGTCTACTTGGCTGACTATATGAGTCACCGTGTCCAGATTCTGACCTCCCGGGCGCCCACGTGTAGCTACGCCGTCAGCACAACCGACCTGGGTGTAGGAGCCGCGGGGGGAAGCCTGGCGCTTTCCATCCAGACCGGCAGTAATTGCTCCTGGTCGCTCACGGACTTGCCGGCCTGGCTCACCCTCTCTGGAAGCTCTCAGGGAACCGGACCGGCGGATGTCACTCTGATTGCGTCCTACAACCCCGATGGGCCGCGAGCGGCCTCCGTCACTGTTGGCGGCGTATCCGTACCGGTCCGCCAACTCGACTCGTCCGCCTGCGCCGGCTCGACTTCCTGCACCACCCGGGTGCTGACGCACGTGGCCTTTGGCGGCCAGTGGACGACCGATCTGGTCGCGATCAGCTCCGGGACGAGCCCTGGGAGCTTCTCCATCAGCTTCCATGGCGACAGCGGCGCCGTTGTTCCGCTGCCCTTCAGCGGAGGATTGGGGAACTTGAGCACGCTCACCGACACTGTCCCCGCTCAGGGCAGGAAGGACTACGAAGCAAGCAACGCCGCCGGAATAGATCAGGCCGGCTGGGGGCTGGTCACTGCCGACGATTCCCTCGCGGTTCAGGCGGTCTTCCGCCGGCACACCGCGGATGGCAGGTTTTACGAGGCCGCCGTGCCCACCAGCGACGGGTACTCCAGGTTCATCGTGCCGTTCGATGCGACAACCTTCGCCCCGACCGGCGCGGAGATGTACACCGGCTTTGCGGTCGCCAACCTCAACTCGAGCGCTGCCGCGCATGTCGTCTGCACGGCCCGTGACCAGTCCGGCGTGATCGTTCCTGACGCCGTGTCGATACCGGCATTGAACCCCCTCGGGCACTATACGGGCTTCGCCTTCCCGGCGCTTGTGGGCAAGCGCGGCACTCTTGATTGCGCCGCGGATACGCTAGTGTCGGCGCTTGCCTTGCGAGCCATCGGCGGGGACGCCATCTCCACGTTGCCCGTCATCGTCAAGTAGCCCCTGCGGCGGAGGGCTACACTGGGGTAGCGGGGGGGTAGGCTGTGGAAAACCGGGCAAATCTGAATCGGGGACCCACCTGTGGGGTCTCTAAAAAAAAGACCCCAGGATGGAGTATGGCGCTTTACTTTTGGGGCGATTCGCCGTAGGATTGGGGTAATCCCCCGAGCCGCCGCCGTGGCGTGCGGAAACTCTGGCATCGAAAGAGAGTAGACGCTTTGCTCAAACTAAAGCGGTTGGAGCTTCAAGGGTTCAAGTCGTTCTGCGACCGTACGGAGTTGCGCTTCGACGGCAGCGGCATCGTGGGCATCGTGGGCCCCAACGGCTGCGGCAAGTCCAACCTGAGCGACGCCATGAGCTGGGTGCTGGGGGAGCAGTCCGCCAAGAGTCTGCGCGGGAGCCGCATGGAGGACGTCATCTTCGCCGGCACGCGCGAGCGCAAGCCGCTCGGCATGGCGTCGGTCACCATGACGCTGGTGGACCCGCAAGCCCAGTCGCAGCTCATCCCGACCGTCGCGAAGACCAACGGCGGCGCCAACGGCACCAACGGAACGAACGGGACTAACGGGACGACTGCGGCGCACCCGGCCGCCGTATCGGTGGAACGGCCCGGCGAGGTGGTGGTCACGCGGCGTCTGTTCCGCTCCGGCGAAAGCGAGTATCTCATCGACGGGCGGGTGGCGCGCCTGCGCGACATCCAGGACATCTTCATGGGCACCGGGTCTGGGGCCCGAGAGCTACGCCATCATCGAGCAAGGCCGCATCGGACAGATCCTCAGCTCCCGGCCGCAGGACCGGCGCGCCATCATCGAAGAGGCCGCCGGCATCACCAAGTTCAAGATCCAGGAGGCGGCTGGCGGAAGCCAAGCTGGAGGGCGCCAAGCAGAACCTGTCCCGGGTGTTCGACATCCTGGAGGAAGTCAGCCGGCAGGTGAATTCCCTGAAGCGCCAGGCCTCGAAAGCGCGCCGCTATGAAGAGCTGAAGTCGGAGATGACGACCAGTTGCGGCGCTTGCTGGCGGGCCGTTACCGGCTGCTCGAACGCGAAGCTTCGAAGACCGCCCTGGACCTGAACATGGCGACCGCCGAGGCCCAGAAGGTCTCCGCCGAAGTGGCCGCGAAGGACCAGGAGTACAGCCGTCTTCAGACGGAGAGCTACCGCAAGGAGCGCGAACTCACCGAAGCGCGGCGGCGACTGGCGGACCTGAAACTGGAGGCCGAGCGGACGCGAGGACGGCTGGAGAGCCAGGCGCAGCAGATCGCCACCATCGAGGAGCGCCTGACAGCAGGGCGAGAACGAGTCGCTGGACCTGGGCAACCGCGTGACGCTGTTCGAGCGCGAGTTGGACGCGCACAGCGAGCGTGTGCAGGAACTGGCGCGGCGAAGCCGAGTCGGCCAGAGAGCGCCTCGCGGCCAAGACGGCCGAGCGGGAACAGACTCCAGCAGGCGTTGCGCGGACGTGAGCAGGACATCGAGGGCTGCCGGCAGATCGTGCTCCGGCTGCTGGGCGAGGCGTCTACGCTGAAGAACCAGTTGGCCCAGGTCAAGGAGTACCTGGCCGGGCGTGGACCGCGAAACGGCCAAGATCCAGAAGGAAGAGCAGACCGCGCTCGCGGACCTCGAATGGCTGGCGGCGTCGAAGGAGGATGCCTCCCGGCGAATGGCGAGCGGCAGACGGAACTGGAATCGGTGGGAGAACAGAAGCGGCGGGCGGAGGCGGAGCTTGCCGATCGGCGGACCAGGTCCACGGAAACGCGGCAGCGCCTGGACGCCCTGCGCTCTGATGTTCTCCCGCATCAAGGCCCGCAAGGACTCGCTCGAAGAGATCCTCTCGCACCGCGCCTACACCACCGAGGCCGTCAAGCGCCTCTTCACGGCGACGGCGCAGGGACAGGCCGGCGGACTGCACGCCGCTCGGCGTGCTGGCGGATTTCGTGGAAGTGGAACCGGCCCACGAGAAGGCCGCCGAGGAATTCCTGCACGACGAACTCGAATACGTGATTGTCGAGAACTGGGCGCAGGCCGAGCAGGGGATCAACCTGTTGCGGACCGACCTCGAAGGGCGCGCCACGTTCCTGGTGCATCCGGACAAGGACGCGAATCTGGGCGATCCGCGCTTGACCGGAGCCGACGATTGGACCGGAAACGGGGATCGTGGCCCGGTTGAGCGATGTGCTGCAGCTCACCAACGGCCTCACCCACGCGCCGGCGGAGTTGTTGCCGCGGCTGGCCCGCTGCTTCCTGGCCGAGGATCGCGCCGCGGCGCAGAGGCTGGCCCTCGAATACCCGGCTTTCTACTTTCTGGCCCCCGACGGGGTGTGCTACTCCGGCTACGCGGTGAGCGGCGGCAAGAAGACCGGCAGCGGCCCGCTGGCGCTCAAGCGCGAGCTGCGCGAACTGGTCGGGCTCGGTACAGTCCATGCAGAAGGAGATCGATACGGCCGCTGCCTGCTCTGGAAACCCTGGATCGCGAGGTCGCCGCATCTCGAGCAGGACCTGGAGCGGCTGCGGACGCTCGAGCAGGGCCAGGTGAAAGAGGCGCTGGCGCTCGAACACGAAATCCGCAAGCTGGCCGAGGAGACGGCCAAATCGAACTCCCGGCTCTCGGTGGCGCGGCTCGAACTGGGCCGTCTCGCGCAGGAGAAGGAGCGCGCCGAGGCGCAGCGGGCGGCTTCCGAGCGCAGCATCGCGGAGAAGGAAGAGGCACGTGGACCAGAGGAGTTGGCGCTCGAAGCGGCGCGGGAGGAGATTGGAGCGGCTGCAGGCGGAATCCGTCCAAGCATCGGCGAAGAACACGCCGCGTTGCGCGCCGGCCTGGCGGGCCTGGAGGAACGGAGTCGCGCCGAGCAGGCGGCGCGCGCCCGCCTGGAAGCGCAGTGCGCCGAGGTCGACAAGCGCCGGCAGTGAACTGGCTCAGGAACTGGAGCGGCTCGGCGTGGAGCGCGCCCGGCTGCTGGCGGACAACATCGAACTCGACCAGCGCGCCACGGCGTTCGCCGGACAGATTTCCGAAGCCGAAGCCGGCGTGGAGAAGCTGGCGGCCGAGGAGACGGCGCTGCGCGAAGCGCTGGCCGCGCTCGAAGAATCGCTGCGGGCTCTGCGCATCGAAATGCAGGAGCGCAGGAGACAGCGCGCGCAAGTCGAACTGGTGCTGGTCAAGCGCCAGGCCGAGCTGCAGTTCCTCGACGAGACCAGCCGCAAGGAACTGGACGCGCCCATCGCCGAAGTTGCCGGGCCCGAGGAAACCGTTCCCGACGAGATGGAACTGGCGGAGACTGGAGCAGAAGTACACGGACATCAAGGCACGCATCGAGGCGCTCGGCCCGGTGAATCCGCAGGCTCTCGAAGAGTACCAGGAGGCGCAGCAGCGCTACGACTTCCTGAACGCCCAGCGGCAGGATCTTGCTGGACTCCATTCGCGACACGGAGAAGGCCATCCACGATATCGACGTCGAGACGCGCCGCCGCTTCTCGGACGCCTTCGAGGCCATCAACGCCAACTTCCGGGAGATGTTCCAGGTTCTGTTCGGCGGCGGCACGGGCGAGATGCGGCTCACCGACGAAGCCAACATCGGGGAGTCGGGCATCGAGATGGTGGCTTCGCCTCCGGGCAAGCGGCTGCAGAACGTGCTGCTGCTGTCGGGCGGCGAGAAGGCGCTGACGGCGCTGGCGCTGCTGATGGGGATCTTCAAGTATCAGCCGAGCCCGTTCTGCATCTTCGACGAAGTAGACGCGCCGCTCGACGAGCCGAACATCCAGCGGCTGATGCGGCTGCTCCTGGAGATGTCCGCCCAGACGCAGTTCATCATCATCACCCACGCCAAGCGGACCATGGAAGTCGCCGACGCGCTCTACGGCGTCACCATGCAGGAGCCGGGCGTCTCGCGAGCTGGTCTCGGTGCGTCTCAAGCAGGCCACGGCCTTGCCGCCTCCCCCGCCCATCCAGCCCATGGCAAGCGCGCTGCCGGCGTGAAGCGTTTCTTTGCGCCTTGGCGCCTTTGCGTGAGAAATGAGTAACGAGCGGCCATTCTCCTACGGAGCCGCCGGGGGGCCTCCCGCACCTTGCGGTAGCGGTCTGCGCGCGGGGTGTCGGGGTTCCAGCGAGGCGGCTCGTCGCCATTGGCGATCATGTATACGCCCAGGGCGACAGCCCGTACGACCTTCGCCATGTTGTCGTAATCCAGCTTCTGCCACTCGTCGCCGACCTTGTGATAGTCCGGAAAGATGAATCCGACCGAAAGCGTGTGGGCAGGTATGCCCACTGCCGCCAGCGGCAGGTTGTCGCTGGACCCGAAGAACTTATCGTTGTTCTCCGGGTGCTTGGCGATGGTGACGCCGGTCAGCTTGCCGGCCTCCTCCAAAATTGGGCCGACATCGGAGTAATCGAAGCCCGTAACGTAGGCGGTCGAAATGACGGGGCCGGTCACGTCGTCGGTGCGGCCGAGTTGCTCCAGGTTGATCGCAGCCACCGTCTTCTCCACGGGAAAGACCGGATGCGCCGCGTAGTAGCGCGATCCCAGCAGGCCCTTCTCCTCGCCGGCGAAAGCCATAAAAACGATACTGCGCTTCGGCCGCGTGCCGAGCCTGGCCAGCGCCGCCGCAATCTCCAGGACGGCCGCGGTCCCGCTCGCGTCGTCGTCGGCGCCGTTGTAGATGAGATCTCCCTCGCCCGTCTCACGCATGCCGAGGTGATCGTAGTGCGCGGAGAGGATCACGCAGGTCGCCTGGAGCGCCGGGTCGGAACCGCGGAGAACGCCGATAACATTACGCAGCTTCACGGGTTCGGGCGGCGGCGCTACCGGGTTGGGGTTGCGCCTCGAGGGTGCTATGCTGCCAGCCTGGAAGTAGCCATCCTCGCCGGCAGGCTCGAGCGCCGCCCGGCGAAACTGGGCGGCGACGTACTCGGCGGCGACGTCGAGGCCCCGAGACGGCGTGCTGCGCCCTTCCAGGAGGTCGGAGGCGAGAAACGAGACGTGCCCGCGCAGCGAGTTCGGGGAAATGAAGTCCAGCGAGGCGCGCAGGTCGGACGAGACGACGAACTGCGCGGCGCACAGCGCTAGCGCGGCCGCCAGCAAAAGAGCCGCCGCCCTCGAAGATGATTTCCGATACACCCGCTAATCCTCTCGATACAGCCAGTCGAGGTAGTTGCGGAATTCGCAGGCGACCGCTCCCTCACCTTCGCGGCTCTGAAACGACAACAGGTTACAGAGCCGCGCGCGTAAGCAAGCGGTCTCTCGGCGAATTCTGCAACTACCTCAGTCGCATTATAGCGGGTGCCCGCCAGCCGTACGGCAGGCTCAGCGCTTGAGCAGGCGGATGGCGCCGTTGGAGGAGGTCAGACTAAGCAGGGGACCGCCTCCCCCGAGGGTGCCATCCAGGCGGTGCTTCTCGGAGCGGCCCTGGAAGGAAGATTCGAATTCGTTGGTAAGTCCGCCGTTGGACGTGCTGACTTTCACATCCGCCGCCACGGATTGCGGCAACCGCGCCGTAATGGAGGCATTGCTGGTGCGCACGATGACGTCGCTGCCGCCCAGGTCGTCGACGGCCAACTCAACACTGCCGTTCGAGGTGGTCAGCCGGACGGGACGCTGCTCCTCGACTTTGCCGAGTACGACCCGGATGCTGCCGTTGGAGGTGGTGCCCTCGATGCCTCGCTGCACCCCGTCCGCGCGAATGGCGCCGTTCGAGGTGTGCATCGTGACGGGGCCGCCCACGGAGGTCACTTCAATGGAGCCGTTGGAAGTCTCCAGACGGGCCGGCGAGTCGATTTCCCGGATACGCAGGCTGCCATTGGAACTCTGGATCCGTTCGAGTTGGGCGCCACGGGGAACCCGGATGACGTACCTCGCACCCATGTTGCCCGAATGGCCGGAAGGACGCACGGTCCGGATCCGGATCGAATCGCCGCTGGCGACCACGTCGATCTTCAGGCCTTCGAGGATGGCCTCGGTGCTCGCATATTTCGTTCCGCTGATATCGGCAGTCTGCTGATCCCACCCGGAAATCTCGATCGAGCCGTTGAGGTTCTCGATGTAGAGCCGGTCGCCGGATTTCATGGGATGACTCTCATGAAAATCCGCCTGGTAACGGTTGGAGTCGCCCCACTCCTCAATATCACAGCCGGTCAGAAAGGCAAAAGCGAGCAGGAGCGGAATAACAGACCATCGTCGAGCCATTGGGCACCTCGTTCTGTATTACGCACCAGCAGCCAATGTGGTTCAGAAAAAAAGCGGGGCTCACTCCCGGTCCAGCAGGCGGATCATGCTCAAGTTGACGCTGAGTCCGCGGTCGTCCGGCGGGCTTTTCCAAACGGGGGAGGCATGAATTTCCAAGAGGTACTCCCGGGCGTCTGGCACGTCGGCTTCTAAAACGAATAGCCCTACCCTCTCCAGGGTCCACGAGCCGGCCTTTTGCCCGTTGACATGCACCTCCACCCGCACGGGGGTTCTTTGCTCGAAGCAGGGCGCCGGAGCGTGCCCGCGAATGCGCAACTTCTGCGGACGATTGGATACGCGTACCAGGCGGGCGGAGGCGCGGGCCCCGAGCCAGCGGTATTGATTGCCGAAGCCGCCTTCCACCTCGTGCCACCCGTCCAGGAGTCGTGCTGCGTGGCCTGGCACGGAGATATCGATCACGTCATCCCGGTCGCCGGGGTAGAGTTCGCTCCGATCCGAGGAGGGGAGCAGGTTGTAGACCCCACCCTGGTTGGGTGCGCTGTAGCCGCACGCGCAGGCCAGCGTTTCACCGGCATCGCGGGTGAGGGATCCATGGCAATCCGGGCAACGCAGCAGCGTCTCGAAGTGGTCCAACCAGCCGGGGGGAATATCCTCGGGAACACCGGGTTTGCGGCACACCGCGGCCAGCGTCCCGCCCAGCAGACGCCCGGCGGCCCACACGGAATGGCAGCGGTCCAGCCGCACGGCTACGTTCTTCACCAGCCGCTCCGCCCAGCCCCGCTGGGGAACGAAAATCTCGTAGCGATGCTCCGCGAAGTGGCTCTCCACCAACCGGTGCCATCGTTTCAACCCCATCCGGTGATTCTGGCGGATGCCGAAGCACTCCTCCTGGGCCGCGCCGATCACATCGCGCACCAGGAAACCAAGGAGGCCCCAATCGTGCAGCCGGCGCTCCCAGGGTTTCATGGCCTCGTAATAATGGCAGCGGTACAGCCGCAGGGAGAGCAACCGCTTCAGCGGCTCCTCGGAAAAGAAGAAGATGCCACCCGGCGCCAAAACCCGCTTTACTTCCAGGAAGACGCTTTCGATGTCCATGAACTGGCTGAGCATCTGAAACGCCAGAATCACCCGGATGGAACCGTCCCGGAAGGGCAGGTGCAAGGCGTCGCCCGCCATGCGGACAGGCGTCCGTGGGAGCCCCCACACATCTTTGAGCACGGCGCCGTAGCGCAGGGCGTCCGCCGAAAGGTCGAGTGCGAAGCCGTCCGCGCCGAATTCGTTCGCCAGCATGTAACTGGTGTGCCCGGCGTTGGCCCCGATTTCCAGGAAAGGAGAGAGCGGGCTGATGAACTCACGATGCTTGACGAGGAGCCCACGCCTCCGGTGGTTCTCTTCGGCGTAGGTCTGGACGACGTGCTCGAACTCGCCGAGCGAAGCGAACTTGTGGAACTCGACCTGCGCGCGCTTGACCGAAAGTGACTGGGCCTCAATCCGGCTCATGGCATCCTCCCGGTGGCTCGAAGAGCACACTCGCCTGCAACCCGCGCAGGTCCTCCACCAGCACGTCCGGGGAGGCGACGGCCAGTTCTTCCATGCTGCACAGACCGGTGGCCACCGCCACCGCGAGCACACCGTTGGCCTGGGCCGCCTGGATGTCGCGAGGCGTGTCTCCGATCAGCGAAACGTGAGTGCCTTTCCGAATCCAGCCTCGTGCGCGCGCCTGCCGGATCGCCAGGCGCAGCAGCGTGGCGCGGTCCTTTCCCATCTCCGCGCAGGCCGCCAGGCGGAAGTGGTTCTTAAGCCCCGCGCGCTCCACTTTCTTCCAGCCGATGCGCGAGAAGTTGCCCGTAACTAGGCCCATAGGCACGCTGGCACCCCGCAAGCGTGCCAGAAGACGGCGGACGCCGGGACAAACCTTGCGCTCCAGGGTCGGGCAGCGGCGCGCGAAGTACGACTGCGCGTGCCGCTGGATTTCCGGGATCGCCCGGCGGGCCAAGCTTCGGGTGGCGCCCGCATTGATCATCATGGCCACCAGGATTTCGGGATCGAGCATTCCATGCAGCGGGATTCCTTCTACGCTGGTCTCCAGCCCGGTGACGCGCCGCACGGCCCCGATCAGGGCCTCGCGGTGAGAGGGTCCGATCCTGCGGATCAACGTCCCGTCGATGTCGAAAAAAACCATGGCATCGGGTGCGTTTCTGTTTTGGAGCATGCTTTACTACTATAGCCGCACGGAGTAGCCCTTCCCTACAGGTAGAATAGGAAGGTAATGCAAGCTCTCCAGGCGGGCAGTCAGCAACTAGTGTTCTTGGAGTTGGAGCCGGACCTGATCTTGCGGGTCGCGGAACAGGCCGGCTTCGCATGCAAGATCACCGAAAGCCCTCGGGCGCTGGTGGCCGAACTGGCGGCGGAGGCTCGTGAGGGTCCTCTGCTGCTGTTCGATGCCGCCGACCCAGCGAATCTAGGCTGGTTCTCCCGCTGCCAGTACTACGTCGACGGCATGAGCGGCGCCGTCTTGCAAACACCCTTCGTCCTCGCCAATGTCACCGACCGAAGCGGACGGGCCAGTGGGACCGCCGTCCGGCTCCAGGTGATCAAGGAGTTGCCCGCCGGCTTTCGCCTGCCGGGCCGGCAACAGGTGAGCGAGCAGTTGGTTTACTCTGTGCTGGCGAGCTTCCTGGCGGCCCTCATGCAAACCGGCGTCGCCATTTGCGGCGGCAGCGTAGTGAAGCCGCTGGCTGGCCATACCGAAGTCACCGGCGGGCGCTAGCCCGCCCGCGGGACTCGGGTTCCAGCCCCAGTCACGCCGACTGAGCGGTCACCACGCCGTCGGAAGTCTCCTGGGCGACAACGTAAATGCCAAACAGTGGGGCCGGAGTCCCGCGCCCCCACCGGCCAACCTTCCACTGCGCTCTCAGAAACCGAATCTCCGGGCTGGACGAAAGATCCAGCGGAAGCTGGTAAACCCCACAGTAGAATTTCTGCGGAAATGCGACCAGCGGCTTGGCGCCCCAGTTCGTCTGGTCGGCCGAGCCCCAAATGGAGATTTCCAGAGTTTCTTGTTCGATGATCCGGGTGATGCCCAGGGTAAGTGTCAGCGACTTCCCCTGAGAGGAGCCTACGTCCAAGGCTGGACTGGCGCCTTCTTCCCGCACAACGCATTCAGGGACGAGAAAAGCGGACAGCACATTGCCTCCCGCGGATATACGCCCCGGGGCCGAATGCACGACCTGGGGTCAGGTTGCCCACTTTTCATAGGATCGCACATTCCCCTCGCGCGTGGGTGCCTGACACGCTTTCCGGAAAGCCGTACACTGTAGAAACGGGAATGAGTACCTCACCCTTTAGAGATCTACAAGGAGATAAACCGATGTTGAAATCCATTCTGAGCGGCGCGGTGGTCGTGGCCGTTGCAGTGAGTCTTGTCTGGGCGCAGCAGCCGGCCAAAAAGGCGCCAGCCAGCCCGCCGGCGGAAACTTCCGTCACCATCGCAGGCAAGGCGCTCTCAATCAAGTACTCGGCGCCCTCCGTGCGCGGTCGTCAGATTTTCGGGGAAGGCGGCCTGGTCAGCAAGGACTCGACCTATCCCGTCTGGCGCACCGGCGCGAACAACGCCACCGCGTTCCACACCGAAGCCGATCTCAGCATCAAGGGCCTGGCCGTTCCCAAAGGCGACTACACCATCTTCGCCCTGGTGAACGTCACACCGTGGCAGCTCATCGTCAACAAGCAGACCGGCCAGTCGGGCCTCGCGTACGACCAGAAGCAGGACCTCGGCCGGGTGCCCATGGACATGAGCAAGCCTCCCGCGCGGATTGAGACCTTCAAGATGACCCTCTCCGCGACGGGCGCCAATGCCGGGAAGCTCCAGTTGGAGTGGGACAACTTCATCGCCTCCGTACCGTTTACAGTGAAGTAATGGGATCCACAAATCAGATGGGGCACAGGCTCTGGGCCGGCGCCGCCGTGGTGCTATGCCTTTCGCAGACTCCGGCTCCCGCCCAAAGGAACCTGGCGGGAGCCGTTCAAACCCAGCTTGCGCTGGAGCGGCTGCACGGTTCTGGGCAGCGTCCTGCTGATCAGCGCGCATCCCGATGACGAGAATGCCAACCTCATCGCGTACCTGACGAGAGGCCGCAAGGCCCGGGCGGCTTATCTCTCGTTGACCCGCGGCGACGGCGGCCAGAACCTCATCGGGTCGGAGCAAGGCGAACTGCTGGGATTGGTGCGCACACAGGAACTCCTGGCCGCTCGCAGAATCGACGGCGGCGAACAGTACTTCACGCGCGCCGTCGATTTCGGCTTCTCGAAGACCGCCGAGGAGACCTTCGAGAAGTGGGGCCACGAGGCGATTCTGGCCGACGTGGTGTGGACCGTCCGGCGCTTCCGCCCCGACGTGCTTGTGATCGGCAATAGCGGCGGCCACGGGCACCATCAGGCGGCCGGAATCCTGACTCGGGAGGCATACGCCGCCGCGGCCGACAAGACGCGCTTCCCCGAACAACTGCGCTGGGTGGAGCCGTGGCAAGCGGCACGCCTTGTCTCGGGTGGTTTCGGCGGCGGGCGCGGCGGCGGCGCCGCGGGCGACATCCGGATGGACACGGGCGAGTTCGATCCGCTGCTCGGGTTCTCCTACACCGAGATCGCCGGCATGAGCCGCAGCATGCACCGGACGCAGGGCATGGGCGCGCCGGAGCGGCGCGGTCCCTCGAACAGTTCCATGTCCGTCGTGTCGGGCGAGCCGTCTTCCGGCGACATCTTCGACGGAATCGACATCACCTGGAACCGGCTGCCGGGCGGAGCCGCCGTGGGACAGATTCTCGGAGAGGCCGCGCGTACCTTCGTGCCGGAGCAGCCCGAGAAGACCATCCCTCTGCTCCTCAAGGCGCGCCCGCTGATCGCCGCTCTGAAAGATCCCTGGGCCGCCTTGAAGCTCAAGGATCTCGACGAAACCATCGCCCTGTGCGCCGGGCTTTATCTGGACGCCTCGACCGACCGCTACGCAGTGGTCCCCGGCGAAACGCTGCAGGTGAATTTCGAGGCCACCAGCCGGTCCCGCTTCCCGCTCGCCCTGAAGAGCCTGAAGTTGGAAGGCATGGACGGCGCGCCGTCGCAGGACTTCCCCCCGGCTGCGCTGGCCTACAACCAGCCCGACCGCCGCTCGCTCCGGATCACCATCCCGCAGGATCAGCCGTACTCGCAGCCATACTGGTTGCGAAAACCCGGCAACGGTTTTACCTACGTCGTCGAGGACCAGGAGCTCGTGGGTTTGGCGGAGACCCCGCCCGTTCTGCGCGCGCGCATCCGCATTCAGGCGGGCTCGGAAGAAATCGAGTACGTCCGCCCGGTGGTGCGCCGCTACGTCAGCCGCACGGAGGGCGAAACGACCAGGCCGCTCGTGGTCGTACCGCCGGTGGCGGTAAGCATTTCCGAACCTGTGGTGATGTTCCCGGACGCCGAAGCCTAAGACCGTCGAGGTACTTCTCCGCGGCAACGCACCAGCCATGTCCGGGGAACTGGCGCTCGTGGCGCCTCAAGGGTGGAGCGTTCGGCCGGCATCGGCGCCGTTCCAAATCGCGGCAACCGGCGGGGAGACCACGGTGGCTTTTACCGTCACTCCGCCCGCCAGCGCCGCCCGCGGCCAGTTGCGGGCCATCGCCAAAGTGGGCGGCCGCGAGATCTCCTCCGGCATGCTCGTGATCGAGTACCCCGACAACCCGCCGCAGACGGTCTTCCCGCCCTCCACCGCAAAGCTGGTGCGCACGGACGTCCGAACGCTCGCGAAGAAAGTCGGGTACATCATGGGCGCGGGCGACGAAGTGCCGCGCGCGCTGAGGCAGTTGGGCTGCGAAGTCACGCTGCTCAGCGCCGGAGGATCTGGCTCGCGGCGATCTTAGCCGCTTCGACGCCATCGTCACCGGCGTGCGTGCGTACAACGTGCGGTCGGACCTCCTCGCCAACCAGCAGAGGCTGCTGGATTACATGCAGCAGGGCGGCACGCTGGTGGTGCAGTACAACACCGCCGGCGCGCAGGGGGTCGGGCCTTACCCGATCCAAGTCGGGGCCTCGCGGGTGACGGTCGAAGAGGCGCCGGTCACCTTCCCCAATCCGCAGCATGTGCTGCTCAACACGCCGAACAAGATCGGCCCGGAGGATTTCACCGGCTGGATTCAGGAGCGCGGCTTGAATTTCCCGTCCCAGTGGGACCCGCGCTACGAAACGGTTTTCGAGTCCCACGACCCTGGCGAGCAACCGCTGCCCGGCGGCACGCTGTACGCGCGCTACGGTAAGGGCGCGTACGTGTTCACCGCCTACGCATGGTTTCGGGAACTGCCCGCCGGCGTGCCCGGAGCATTCCGCATTTTCGCGAACTTCCTGAGCGCCGCTAAATCCGCGCCATGAACGAGCCCGCGGCGAAACCGGACCGGTCCGAACGGAGCGAGGAACCGCCTCCCTTTCTGGGCTCGTGGCGGCGCGTGTACGCGGCGGTCATCGCCTGGCTCGCCTTCCTGATTCTGCTCTTCTACGGCTTCAGCCGGAGGTTCGCCCCTTGAGGCCTGTCGACTGGCTGGTGCTGTCGGCAACGCTGGCCTCCATGGTTCTCTACGGCCTCTGGCGGGGGCGCGGCAGCAACAGCGTCAACAAGTACCTGCTCGCGGGCAAGACCATGCCCTGGTACGCCATGGCGCTCTCGATCATGGCGACGCAGGCGAGCGCCGTCACCTTCATCTCCACCACCGGCCAGTCCTACGTCGATGGCATGCGCTTCGTGCAGTTCTACTTCGGCCTGCCGCTGGCGATGGTGATTATTTCGGTGACCGCCGTTCCCATCTTCCACCGCGCCAAGGTCTACACGGCGTACGAGTACCTGGAGCAGCGTTTCGACGCGAGGACGCGGGCCCTGGTCAGCGTGATCTTCCTGATCCAGCGGGGTCTGGCGCTGGGCATCACGCTTGTACGCCCCGGCGGTGGTGCTGACCGTGATCCTCGGCTGGCCGGACCGCGTGACCACGCTGGTGATGGGCGCCGTGGCGGTGCTCTACACCACGCTCGGCGGTATCAAGGCCGTGGCCTGGACGCACGTACAGCAGATGCTGGTCATGACGCTGGGCTTGGTGGCGGCCCTGGTGACGGCCGTCCTACTGCTGCCGGGCCACGTCTCGTTTCTGGACGCGGTCACGCTGGCCGGCGCCGCGGGCAGGCTCAACGCCGTGACTCTGAACATGGACTGGAACGACCGCTACAACCTCTGGAGCGGCTTGATCGGCGGCATGTTCCTGGCGCTTGCCTATTTCGGCACGCGACCAATCGCAGGTGCAGCGCTACCTGACCGGCAAGTCGATCGCGCAAAGCCGACTGAGCCTTCTGTTCAACGGCGTCGTTAAGATCCCGATGCAGTTCTTCATTCTGTTCATCGGGGCCATGGTGTTCGTGTTCTACATCTACGAGAAGCCCCCGATTCTCTTCCAGACGGCCGAACTGGAGCGCATCCAGCAGCCCGCCATGCGGGCCGAGTACGGGCCCGTCGCCGAACGCTATGACGCGGCGTTCGAGAGCCGCAAGGCCGCCGCGAACCAGTTGATCGAGGCGCGCCACAGTGGCGATGCCGGGCTCTGGCAGCAAGGGCTGGAGGGATACGGAAAGGCGCAAGGGGAACTCGACGCGGCGCGGCGCGACAGCGTGGGGTTGATCGAGAAGGCCGGCGGCCCCAAGGGATTGAGCGACACCAACTATATCTTCCTTACCTTCGTCACGCAGCACCTTCCGGCGGGTTTGGTGGGATTGGTTCTGGCCGTGATTTTCGGGGCGACCATGTCGTCCATCTCGGGAGAGATGAACTCACTGGCGACGGTGAGCATGGTGGACATCTACAAGCGCCATTTCCGCAGCGCCGCCCCCGATCGCCACTACTTGAACGTGTCGCGCATCGCGACGCTGTTCTGGGGCGGTTACGCCATCGTCACGGCCGAGTTCGCGAAGGGGCTGGGCTCGCTCGTCGAGGCGGTCAATCTGCTGGGCTCGTTTTTCTATGGCGGAATGCTCGGAGTCTTCGTGCTGGCCTTCTTCTTCCCGCGCGTCCGCGGGCGAGGCGCGTTCTACGGCGTGCTGGCCGGCGAGGCCGTCATCTTCGCCTGCTACTTCTACACCCGGATCGCCTTCCTCTGGTACAACGTGATCGGCTGCCTGGTGGTGGTCGCGACCGGGGTGCTCCTCTCCAGCCTGGACCGGGAGACAGCCTGAAGGACGGTCCTACTGGTGATTTGCGTGCGGCAGGCCATCGCTTTCTGTGGCCTGCCGCGTGCGGGGTCCACATTTAGAAACTCCAGCCTGTCCCTCCCGGGCGGTAGCGCGTCGCTGTATACTGGACGGCGGCCGGGATCCCGGCACCGATATCCTGGTTCGGAAAGGATGGTTCTACATGCCCCTGTCGAAACGGTTGTTCGCCGAGTTCTTCGGTACGTTCTGGCTTGTTTTCGGAGGCTGCGGCAGCGCGGTACTGGCCGCTGCGTTCCCCGCGCTCGGGATTGGGTTCCTGGGAGTCGCGCTGGCCTTCGGGCTCACGGTCTTGACCATGGCCTTTGCGATCGGGCACATCTCGGGGTGTCACTTGAATCCGGCCGTCACGCTCGGCCTTTGCGTTGGGAAACGATTCCCGGCCAAGGACGTGCTGCCCTATTGGGTGGCGCAGGTGATCGCCGCCATCGCCGCGGCGAGCGTTCTCTTCGTCATTGCCAGCGGGAAGGCCGGATTTGACGTTTCCGCCGGCTTCGCTTCCAACGGGTACGATGCCCACTCACCGGGCGGCTATTCCATGCTCGCGGCGCTGGTGGCGGAGGTCGTGCTCACCTGCTTCTTCCTTCTGGTAATCCTGGGGGCCACGGACCGCCGGGCGCCTCTCGGTTTCGCGCCGATTCCGATCGGCCTGTGCCTCACCCTGATCCACTTGATCAGCATCCCCGTGACGAACACTTCTGTCAATCCCGCAAGGAGCACGGGGCCCGCGATCTTCGTGGGCGGCTGGGCCTTGGAGCAGCTCTGGCTGTTCTGGCTGGCGCCGCTGGTCGGAGCGGCGCTCGGGGGCATCATCTACCCGCTGATTGCAGCAGACAAGGACTAGCGGACCACACGCGCAATCGCTTACTTTGCCTTGAGCGTCGAGATCTTGTCCTGCTGGATGGTCACCTTTTGCTCCAGCAGCGTGTTACCCGCTTGCGAGGTGACCTTCACGTTGTAGTCGCCGGGATTCAGGAGCAGGCCTTGGTTGGGTCCGTTGAATTCGTCCTCATGCCCCATGTACGCATCATTGACGTACACAGCCGCGTACTTCTCAAAGCCCTTTACTTTCATCCTCCCGAAGGGCGGTTTGGCCAGCGGGCGCGCTTGGAGCGCCTGCGAGACGGTGGCGGTTTTACCCGCCTCGATCTTCACAGTCGTCTTATACTCCTGGTAGCGGGGCTCACGAAGGATGACTTCATGTTCGCCCACCGCCATCGGGTACTTCCGCGCCATGCCGAAATTGGCCGCGGGACCAACGTACTTGCCGTCCACAAACACACCGGCCCGTCCGGGATGTGCCTTGACTTTCAAAAACCCACTCCCTGCCTGCTGTGCGCAGAGCGGTGAAAACGCCAGCAGCAACAGGAGCAAGTTTGCAGCAGAAAAACCAAGCAGCAACCGTCTTCCAGTCATCGCGTCCCCTCCTTCCCGCAGGTTATCATGAAATCTTCTGCGGCCCGCCGGAAAGCCTGGTCGGATAAGAGTGCAGGGTGTGGCCAAACGAAGACAGAGGAGGGTCCAAGTTGACTCGAACAGCTTACAAACCGCAGGTCCTTTTGCTGCTTTCCCTATTGGCGGTTCAAGGAGTCCTGGCGGATCAGATCACGCTGAAGAATGGGGACCGGCTGACCGGCGCGATCGTCAAGAAGGACGACAAAACACTCACCGTCAAGACCGACTCCGTCGGCACTGTGACGTTGCCCTGGGATCAAGTAACGGCGATCCAATCCGATGCTCCCCTGAACGTGGTGTTGCCCGATGGCAAGACGGTCCAGGCAACCTTGCAGACCACCGCGGGGAAGGTGGAACTGAAGGAGACGCGACAGACGCTCACGCTGGCGGAGGTGGGCACGATCCGCAACGCGGACGAGCAGAAGTCCTACGAACGGTTGCTCAATCCGCCCTGGACCCGGCTCTGGGCCGGCACGGCAACCATCGGTTTCGCGGGCACGCAGGGAAATGCGCAGACACGGACGTTCACCGTGGCCTTGAATGCGGCCCGCACCACCAACACGGACAGAGCCAGCCTTTATTTCAACGCCGTCAAAGCCTCGGCCATGATCAACGGCGTCGACGCAGGCACCGCCCAGGCGGTTCGGGGAGGCTGGGGCTACAATCACACGGTCACCTCCCGCTTCTTCGTGAGCGCTTTCAACGATTACGAATATGACCGCTTTCAGAACCTCGACCTGCGGTTCGTGTTGGGCGGAGGCTTGGGCTACAAAGCCTGGAAGGGGGAGCGCGGCCGGTTGGACCTGGTCGGCGGCCTCGCATACAACCGCGAGAAGTTCTCACCGGCTTCGCCGGCGCCGGCGTTTACCCGCAACTCCGCAGAAGCCTACTGGGGCGAAGACTCCGGCTACAAGCTCAACGCCGTGACTTCCGTGGTCCAGAGTTTCCGCATGTTCAACAACCTGTCCGACACCGGGCAGTACCGCATGAACTTCGACCTGGGGGCGAATACCCGGCTCCTGAGGTGGCTCACCTGGAACCTCGGCTTCAGCGACCGCTACCTTAGTAACCCGGTCCCAGGACGCAAGAAGAACGATATTCTGTACACCACCGGCATCGGCATCGCGTTTGCGCGCTAGGTCGGCGGGTCGGTTTCGCAATCAAGGGATAGGCGTGGCCGGTGACCAGCGCTGCATCTCTTCCCGCGCACTCTCCTGCTGGCCCGCGAGCAGAGTGAACCGTTTTTGAGGTCCGTCCGCCAATACCAGCACGAGTTCGTCCACCAGAAGTCCATCCTCAATTTCGACGGCAGTCAGCGGACCGATCTGGTGCGCCACTAGACGTCTCCACTTCCGGGAAAGGAACACAGCCTCCCGGTCCCCCACGCACAGGGTGCCCACTCGGTTGCGCATTCCCTTCAGGTCGGCTGTGGCGATCACCGCGAACAGTTGGCGCGGCGCTCGGCCCATCCACTGCACTCCCAGCCATTGTTGCTCCACGGGGCGAAGTTGAGGTCTGCGAACCTCTCCGAACCAACTCCGCAGCAGGGCGCCGAACGTCGTCCACTCCGCGCGGAGGGCTCGAAATACCCTCGGTGCGAGCCATGCGAATAACAGGAGGAAGCCCAACGCGATGCCGGCCATCACCCACGGATGCTTCACCAGCAAATAGAGGCCGCCGCCGACCGCGGCATCCTCAGCCAGGCTCACAGCGACGTTGCTGAATGGCTCGGGACTGTGGTTCACCGCCAGCCGCGTCGCGGCCTTTGCCGCGTGTCCGGACAACGCTACCCCGCCGGCCAGTAGGACCAACAACACTTGATATACGGGCTCCAGGTTCGAAAACAGGGAGGAGGTCAATAAGGCGGCGCCGATTGGACGAATGAACGCATGCAGGGAGTCCCAGGCGCTGTCGACCCACGGAATCTTGTCCGCGAGGAATTCGATTGCGCACGCGACACCTGCGACAATCAGAACCCGAGTGTCCGCTAGCACCGCCCCATGCTGCCAGGCGGCGGGGAGAGCGACCCAATCGAAGCGCAGCAGCAGACCAATGACAAACACAGTCGCGTAGAGACGGGCACCGGCCAACATCCCCAGCCCCAGCGCCGACGCGAATGGCAACAGCGTTTCCATGGTCCAATCTTCTCTTCTGGTGCAGCAGCGGCCAGATTCACCGCCCGGGCCGGCGCCCGCCCGATCGTCGCCCACCCTACTTCTGTTTGGCGATGATCAGGTCCTTAATCTTGTCGTAGACGCCCTGCGGCAGGATGTCCTTCTGCACAAGTTCGTTCTTTGCCTTGTACGGACGGCCCTTAATAATCTTCGCTGAGTAAGCGTCGCCGATGCCTGGGATCGCCTTGAGCTGGTCGGCCGTGGCGGTGTTGATATCGATCAGGTCACCGGCCTTTTGAACTGCTGCTTGCTTCGCGATGGCCGCGTCTTTCTTGACATCGCCCTTCTTGGCGGGTTGTGCTGCGCAGGTCAACGTGAACGCCAGCGCGATAGCGAGCGCGGTCAGGATTCGCTTCATGGCTGCCTCCTCTAAATCGAAATACCACTTCGGACTGCCGATTCGAAACGAGTATGCGCGGGAGCCGGCCTAGGAATCCGATTTGTCTCCGGACATCAGATTCTGCAGGAATCCCATGCCAGAGGACATCAGGTCCCCACCTTGCGGGATCTGGCCGCCTGGGGTTAGCTTGTCCACGATGCCGGGCAGCAAGTCGGCCAACTGCGAGCCGGCTGCGTCGGTGGAAATCCCCGACTTCTGGGCAAGAGTTCGAACTTGCTCCTCCCCGAGCACCTGTTGAACCTGGTCGGCAGAGACCGGCAGATTCTGGCCTGTGCCAATCCAGGACGAAACGATGTCTCCGAGGCCCTTCTGCTGGAATGCCTCCGCCAGGCCGGACAGGCCGCCCTGCCGGCTGCTCAACATTTCAACAATGGAGGTTACCAGCCCCTGTCCACCCACGCCGCCCGGGGCGCGGCCTGCCAACTTGCCTGCAACATCATCGAACAGGCTCATACACCCTCCTCTCCCCAGCGATAGCTGGATTCTCCGACCACGATTCCAGTCAGCGCCCTCAGCCGCCCGCCTAGGCCTGGCGCCCCTTGAGCAGACGATAGACAAAAAGCAGCAAGATAGCACCAACCACGGACCCGATCAGTCCGGCTCCTTGACCCGCCTGATACCAACCCGAGGCTCGTCCCAAAAACCCAGCCAATAGCGAACCGGCGATGCCCAGCAGAATCGTGATGAAGATCCCGCCGGGATCCTTGCCGGGCATGATCAATTTGGCAAGTGCGCCGGCCACCAGACCGATAATGCACATCCACAGGAAATGCAGCATGTGAGTCTCCTTGACAGCGTGTATTCTCTTGAGCGAACAGACCGGAGTTCCTGCCTTCCGGCTCCTACCCGATCAGAGTATACTCCTCCCACGGCGTCCTGGGCGGCGTGCGCACTGGGGAGGCGCCGGCATCTGCGCGTCCATCCGCAGCGGCGCCCTCGAGAGAACGGGCGGTTTGGTTCTAGGGATCGACAATCAACGATCAGGGTGGGTGTCCGGCGCCGTAACTGCCACCAACTCGCTTGCGACCGACATCTTCGACTTCGGTTGCTCCATGGATTTCAATGCCGCTCGAGTTCTCAATATCCAAGTGAATCGCCGGTGAAGTGAGGGGAGTAGCCCGATGCTCTGTGGGGCAGACCATTGCAGTATGTGGTCTGCCAATCGTCGCAAACCGCTAGGCTAGCCACGCAGGCGACAGACAATGATCGCCTGCGCCACCAGGGATATAGGCATTCTGCCTGGCTAGGATTCGGCGGAGAGGCTTGCGCGGACGATTCGCCCAAACGGGGTGGGTGTGTATTTCCGAACGAGGAGAGGGGCGTTGTGCCAACTCCACGCCGTCCAACCCATTTGGAGGCTGTCGAAATAGTCGGCGAGCTTCCTACCCCACTTGAGATCACTGTCGGTGCCACCCCATTCTCCCGCAAACACCGGCACTTTGGCCGCAAGATGGCCGAACGCCCCTGGCCAGTCGCCTCCCTTTGACGGGTAGACATGGGTGGAATAGACCAGGCGTGGAATGTCCATCGGCATGCCTCGCAGATTGTATCCCCAATCGGTGCCGCTGACAAATACCAAGGAGTCGGGATTGGCCTCGCGGATCGCAGCGATCAGCGTGCGAGCCCAGGGCTGCCACTCCGCCATGGTTACGCGTTTCAGGCTGGCCGGGTAGGTTGTCCCGTCCTCACGGTTGAGCGGATAGGGGTCGTCGGGAAGTCGATCGTGCGGCTCATTGAAGATGTCGTACAACACAGCCGGCTCACCGCGGTAACGAGTGGCGAGCAGACTCCACAGTTCAATGGATTGCATGTCCGGCAATGGAGCGACGAAGTTGCGGGGCCCGCCGTAGGGACGGTCCGCATCGAGCCATTGCAGGTCCAGCAGCGTGTAAGCGCCAAACCCGGAGGCCCATTGGATCACCTGATCCAGTGCACTGCGATATGCGTCCGCCCCCCAACTGCCCCGCCCGCGCAGGACCCAGTCCTGGTTGAAGGGTAGGCGAATGATGTTCGCGCCCCACTCCTGGACAATGACTCGGATCTCGGAGCGGGAGATCGCGGCTGAGGAGAGAAAGCCTTGTTCATCCGGATCGGCGTATTCAAGTCCCGACCGGTTCAAGCCACGCAGAAGGACAGTTGCCCCCGTGTCGGCCCTGGCAATTCGATTGTCCAAGGTCGTCAGGCACGGCAGTCCGTTCGAGAGTTCACCATCCATCGCTTGATCCTACACCGGCCCCGACGCTTACCTGCGATGCCGGCGCTCCCTCGACGATGCCCACGCGAAAGCGCCGCTGGGTTGGCCTTGACAGACTTGTCTTCACGAAAGCCGGTTGATATGATTGCACTCGTGAACTAATTGGGGAGGTCGCTCTCAACGGCGAGCACTGCGACTTCGGGAGTCAATATGAAACCGACAATGCGTCTGCTGGCTGCTTCATCCATCTTGTTCTTTGGCCGTGCTTCTGGCAGTTCTGCCGGCGACCGGTCAGTTCGGGCAGCAACCTGGAGCGGCGAACGCCACCGCCCAAGATCATAAGAACATGCTGGATCAGCTTGGCATCAAGGCTCTTCGTCCGGGCCCCAGCGGCAACGAGTCCGCGCCCAATCATGCCAACTACGACGAGGCCACGGCCAATCCGTTCCCGAACCTGCCCGAAGTGCTTGACGCTGAAGAACGGCAAGAAGGTCACCACAGCGGACATGTGGTGGAAGCAGCGCCGCCCTGAGATCGTCGAGGATTTCGACCGCGAGGTTCTGGGCCGTGTCCCCAAGAACGTGCCCAAGGTGACGTGGACGGTCACGAACACTGTGACCGCGACGGTTGCCGGTCGCCCGGTCGTTGGGAAGCTGGTCATGGGTCATGTGGACAATTCGGCGTACCCGGAGATCACGGTCGACATCCAGATGACCCTGGTGACCCCGGCAGACGCGAAGGGTCGTGTCCCCGTGATGATGATGTTCGGTGGCCGCGGGTTGCCGGGTCTGGTCCCTCCGGGCGGACCTGGCGGCGGTCGTGGCCCCGGCGCACCTGCCGCGGGAGTCGCTGGCGGCCCCGCCGGACGTGGCGGCTTCGGCCCTCCCGCCGGCGGCGATCCGCCCGCCACCGACCAGTTGATCGCCGATGGCTGGGGTTACGCCACCATCAATCCGGGTAGCATCCAAGCCGACAACGGCGCCGGTTTGACCAAGGGCATCATCGGACTGGTCAACAAGGGCCAGTTCCGCAAGCCGGATGACTGGGGCTCGTTGCGGGCCTGGGCCTGGGGCGCCGCCCGCGCTTTGGATTATCTTGAAACCGACAAAGCCGTGGACGCCAAGCACGTGGGGATTGAAGGCGTCTCCCGCTATGGCAAGGCTGCCCTGGTGACGATGGCGTACGACACCCGCTTCGCGGTGGTTCTGGTCGGCTCTTCCGGTGAGGGCGGCGCCAAACTGCATCGCCGCAATTGGGGAGAAGCCGTGGAGAATCTCACGGGCTCGGGCGAATACCATTGGATGGCCGGCAACTTCCTGAAGTACGGCGCGGCGGAGGCCACTTTCGGCAGCAAGAACGCCGGCGACATCCCCGTGGATGCGCATGAGCTGATCGCCTTGTGCGCGCCGCGCCTGACTTTCATCAGCTACGGCGTGCCCGAGAAGGGCGACGCGAAATGGCTGGACCAGCAGGGCAGCTACATGGCTGCCGTCGCCGCCGGTCCGGTATTCCGGCTTCTGAGAGCCAAGGACCTGGGCACCTCGGACGACTACAACAAGGAGAAGATGCCGGCCGTGAATGTGAGCATGCTCGATGGTCAACTGGCCTGGCGCCAGCATGACGGCGGGCACACCGATGGCCCGAATTGGAAGTACTTCATTCCCTGGGCCAACAAGTTCTTCAAACGCGTGCCTCCGCCCGCTCCGGCAAAGTAAATGCGGACCAGAATTATCGCAGTCCTTCTTCTCACGGCCCTGGGGTCGGCCCTGGCGCAGACCAGGGTCCCGGCCGATCAACCAGTCTCGCGAACCGACCAGAATTCCCTGACCGCTCACGCCCAGCTACTGGAGAAAGCCAAGGCTGGCGGCATCGACATCTATTTCGAAGGGGACTCCATCACGCGCCGGTGGGGAGCGACGGACTATCCCGAGCTGCTGGCGAATTGGAAGCAGAACTTCTTCGGCTGGAATGCGGCCGATTTCGGCTGGGGCGCCGACAGCATTCAGAACATCCTCTGGCGCCTCCACAACGGGGAACTGGACGGAGTCAATCCGAAGATCATCGTCCTGCTCGCTGGGACCAATAACGTCGGCGGTAGAGTGCCCCCTGAGGGCGATGAAGCCAAAGTAGCGGACATCACCAAAGGGTTACAGGCGATCCTGAGCGTCATGCAGGCGAAGGCTCCCGGCGCCGTCATCATCGTGACGGGCATCTTCCCGCGCAACGACAACATGGCGGTGATGCCGGTGATCGACAAGATCAACAACAATCTGTCCCGGCTTGCCGATGGCAGGAAGATCCGTTATCTCAACGTCAATGACAAGCTGGCGGATCGGGACGGCAAGCTGTTCGACGGCATGATGAATCCGGACAAACTGCATCCTGCGGTCAAGGGCTACCAGGTCTGGGCGGATGGGTTGAAACCCATCTTCACCGAATTGCTCGGCCCGCCCGCGAAGGAAGACCACGCCCCGCCCCCCACAGGAGATCCGAGCGCCCGGCGCTGAGGCAGGCCCCCTGGATCACAGATCAATGTCGCCCCTTGCCCGGCAGCCAGGTTGTGGCCGTGCATCAGAACCTCCGCGGGGTGTTAGTGAGGTTCTTCCACCCTGAGGATCTGGTCAGCGGCGACATCCCTGAGAGTCTGAGCAGCACCGCTGGGCCACTGGATTTCGATGGTCGAGGCCGAGGTCTCCCCGCCCAACCCGAAATGCACGCGCAGGTCACTCGTGGACATAAAACCGACCGAACCCGTCACGTGATTGTATAGAAGGCGGCCCGAGTGAGTTGTGACTTTGACTTTTGCGCCAATCGCATCGCGGTTGCTCTTCACGCCGACGAGTTTCATCAACAACCAGTGGCTGCCGTTGCCTCCGGAGTTGAGCAGGATGCGAGGCTTCTGGTTCAGCGATGTCACGACCAGGTCCATGAAACCATCATCATTGAGATCCGCGAACGCCGAGCCTCGCTGGTAACCCATCCTCAAAAAGTCTTCCCCCATTTCGGAAGAGACATCGATGAACTGCTTCCCGTCCACGTTCTCGAACATGGTGTCGTGCTGCTTGGACGCGGGGGTGAGGTAATCGACATCGCCGTTGGAGGAATAGATGTCCTTCCAGCCGTCGTTGTTGTAATCGATGAAGCCGTTGCTCCAGCCGGAAAGATGCTGGCTCAACTGGGCGATTCTGGCCGTCGGCGAAGCGTACCGGAAAGACTTGCCGCGCAGGTTCCGAAAAAGAGCCCAGGTCTGCCGCATGAGGTTGTTATAGAAGATGTCGACGAAGCCGTCGTTGTCATAATCCTTCGCATCCGCGCCCATCGCCGAGACGGTCGCCGCGTCGTCGTTGTAGGCCACGCCATAGGCCAGAGCCGCTTCTTTGAACGTGCCGTCTCCCTGGTTGAGAAAAAGGAAATTCGGCTCGGTGTCGTTGGCCACAAAAACGTCGATTCGCCCGTCGTTGTTGAAGTCGGCGATGGCGATCCCCATGCCCTTGCCCAGCGACTTGCCGAGGCCGGACCGCTCTGTCACGTCTTCGAACCTGCCGTTGCCGAGATTACGGTAGAGCCGATGAGGCACCGCGGGATACGTCTGCGGATGGCAGTAAGTCTCGACGTCGCCCATCGTACAGCGCTGGTCCTTCTCCGGGGTCCACAGCGTGTAGTTGGACAGGATCAAATCGAGAAGGCCGTCGTTGTCGTAGTCGAACCACGCCGCCTGGACGCTGAGCGTGTTCGGTGGTTTAGCTCCTAGTCCGGACTGGTCCGTCACATCCGTGAACGTGCCGTTCCCGTTGTTGTGGTACAGCGTGTTCTTGCCGGTGTTGGCGATGAAAATGTCCGGCCGGCCGTCATTGTCAAAATCGCCGGCCGCAACACCGTAGCTGAAATCCAGGCGTTCGCCGGCGACGCCCGCCTTGGCGGTCACGTCCTCGAAGGTTCCATCTCCCTTGTTGCGCAGCAGGCAGTTGTAATAGGAAGGGTCGGTCTTTTTCAGCTCCGGCAGTTGGGCACCGTTGCTGAAAAAAATGTCCATCTTGCCGTCGTTGTCGTAGTCCAGAATGCCCACGCCTCCGCACATGGGCTGCTGGAAGTACTTTCGGCCGGTATAATTGTTGTTCGTAATGTAGGTGATCTTGGAACGCGGGGCAATGTCGGTGAAATACGGACGGGCGGCCGCCCCCCGGGTTGCCTCCGCCAAGAACAGGAGCATCGCAACGCTCGCCGCGGCGCCGACAATCACGGGAATCGGACTGAGTGCTGTGGGCCGGGAACTCATATCAGCGGGACCAGTCGGCCGGAGATCTCCAGTGTATAATGCCGGCGGCAGATGCTCCAAGATCGGGGCCGCGGCTCTGCTACTGGTTCTATTCTTCCCAGCGCACGCCCAAGAGAGCGCCCTGCGGCAAGCCGCCCGCCTGGACGCGGAGCACAAGTGCGCCGAAGCGGAGCGCTTCTACCAGCAAGCGCTGGCGCAGGGGCCGCCCTCGCTGGCGCTCTGGAACAACCTCGGCAACCACTATCTGCTGTGCGGAGATCCGGAGAAGGCGCGATCTTCTTTTGAGCGTGTGCTCAAGCTGAACCCGCGACATGCCAACGCCAATCTGCAACTGGCTCGCATAGCCACCGACCAGCATCAGGGAGGGCGCGCGCTCGAATACCTGTCGCGGGTCAACGATCCCCAGCCGGCGGTCCGCCTGTTGCGCGCCGAGGCGCTGCACTGGGGTGGAAAGCAAGCCGAGGCGTTGACCGTGCTGGACGGTGTTCAAGAGCAGGTCAGCGGCGACCCCCGTCTGCTTTTCCTGTATGGGCTGACCTGCGCCAGAATTGGAGCCTACGCCCGGGCGGAGGGCGCGTTCACCTCCGTGCTCGTTCAGCACCCCGACGATTTCGACGTCCTCCTCAACCTGGGCCGGGCCGCGGCCCGCGCCGAGCATTACGATCGTGCCCAGCGCGCCCTGGAAGTGGCGCTCAAACTTCGCCCGGATAGTGTGGAATCGTTGGTGGAACTTGGGGCTGTAAGCCTCGCCCTCCGAGACTACACGAGGGCCGTTTATCTGCTTGCTCAAGCCAGGAAACTAGCGCCTCAACGGCCCGAGATTCTGCTGGAGCTCGCGCACGCCGCCCAGGGTGGCGAGTATTACGGCGATGCTGCGCTGGCTTACGACGAATACCTGCGACTCCGGCCCGGCGATGCCGTCGCGCGGCGCGACCGCGCCCTGGTCTGCGGCTTCACCGACAACCGGAAGGCGGAAGGCTTGAAGGAGCTGGCGCGGTATGTTCGCGACCATCCGGGTGACCCGCTGGGCTATTACAATCTCGCGCAGCTCACGTGGCGCGACGAGCCTCAGGAGGCCGTCGACCAACTGGCGCGGGCGGTTCGCCTGGACCCGAAACTGGTGGCGGCCTACGTGAACCGCGCCTGGCTGCTCAACCGGATCGGACGCGCCTCGGAAGCGGTCCCCGACCTTCAGAGGGCCGTCGAACTCGATCCGCGGAACCTTCGCGCGCTGGATCAACTTGGGCTCGCCTACAGCTCTCTAGACCGTCCCGCTGACGCCGAGAAGGCGCTTCGCAAGGCCCTGGCGCTCGCGCCGGATGATCCCGACGTCCTGATGCACCTGGGCCGCACACTGATGGACCTGGGGCAGGAAGACGAAGGCCAGCAATATCTGAGTAAGTTCCAGCGAATCCGGCCGAAGAAAGTTCGTGGGCCCTGGAAGCAGGCCGGAATGATCGAATCCGCGAGCCTTTCCGCTCCCGAGCGGACCAAGCGGGAGATTGAGCGCCTGCGGCAGGACGCACGCACCCATCCTGACGACCCGGAGTTGCAACTGCACTTTGCTAGTCTCCTGCTGGCGGATGGCAGAGTTGACGAGGCTTCCGTCGAATTTCGCCTTCTCCTTACCAGGAATGCGGAGAACCGCGTCTGGCAGGAAGCGGGCGACCTCCTGCTTGGGTTCGAGCAGTATCCACTGGCGCGAGAGTTCCTGGAACGCGCGGCGGCCGCAAGACCGGCCGCCAATGTGGACCTGGCGCTTGTGGTCTTCTTTGTCGAAGGCCCGGCCAAGGCGTTGAACGTGCTTGCGCGAGTGCCGGATGCGGAACGGAGCGGAGACTATCTGCTCATGAAGGCCAGAATCCTGGATGCGGCTGGAGAAACCGAAGAATCGGAAAAGGTCCTTGAGCAGGGATTGCATTTCTCGATCTCCCGGCCGCGGATTGCACAGCAGGCCGCCTTGCTACTAGTGCGCCACAACCGGAAGGACGCGGCGCTCGATCTCCTGGACCGGGCGGCGGGAACCGATCCTGATTTGTTGCTTACAAGGGCCATCGTGCTGGGACTCATGGACCGGAATTCCGCCGCGGAGAAAGCCTTTAGAGATATCGAATCCCAGTGGCCGGAATGGGACCGTCCCTACCTGGCGCACGGCTTGCTGTTGGAGCGTACTCAACCCCGCGAAGCGGCGCAGAAGCTCCGAACCGCCGTGGCGCTGGGGTCGCAGGATATTGCCACCCGTTGCGCTCTCGCCCGGTTGAAGTCCGCCGCCTCCTCCGACCCGCTGTGCTCCTGCGCCGGGGGACTCGAGGCTTTGCTGTTTCCGGCCTGTACCGCGCCTTGAATGGATGCCGATGCGACTGAATCGACTTGTGGTCCGCAAACTCGTTATCGGCGCCGTGGTCACCGCATCGGGAATCTGCGCCTGCCGGCTCGCCGCGCAGCGTGGCCGGCAGCCGGCCGCCATCACAATCGATTATCCGGCTGGCAAGTCGATATTCCCGCCTGAAATTGCGCCCCCGACCTTCTTGTGGCGAGATCCCGTGGAAACGAATACGGTGTGGCGCATCGATGTGGCTTTTGCCGACGGCTCGCCCGCGCTGCACCTGAGTTCGAAGGGGGAGCGAGCCACCGTCGGCGAGATCGACCCCCGTTGCGTCGCACCAACAAACCAGTTGCCCAAGCTGACCCCGCAACAGGCGGCGGCAAGGACCTGGACTCCAGAGGCCGGAACGTGGGAGAGCATCAAGAAACACTCGGTGGGGCGCGCGGCGACGGTGACCATCGCCGGTTTCTCGGGCCAGAATCCGAACCAGCCCGTTTCCCGCGGCCGGGTCGCCATCGAGACCTCCAGCGATCCGGTGGGTGCGCCCATATTCTACCGGGATGTGCCGTTGATGCCCTCCGAGGTGGAAAAGGGTGTCATCAAGCCTCTGGCTCCGGAGGCTGTTCCGCTGATCGCCTGGCGTCTCCGCTATGTCGGCGAGTCCAGCAGCCACCTGATGATGGAAGGCCTCCACACCTGCGCCAACTGCCATTCATTCTCCCGCGACGGCAAGACGCTGGGGATGGATATGGACGGGCCTCAGAACGATAAGGGCCTGTACGCCCTCGTGCCCGTCTCCAGGCAAATGTCGATCCGCAATGAAGACGTGATCCAGTGGAGTTCCTTCCGGGGCAAGCTGGGAGGGAAGATTCGGGTCGGGTTCATGTCCCAGGTGTCTCCGGATGGTCAGTTCGTCGTGACCATGGTCAACGGATCGGATGTCGGCCTGCCGTCCGTCCCAGGCATCTCCCGTCCCGGTGCCCAGCCGGACAAGCCGCAGCTTCGGAAAGACCTCGAGGGCAATTACTACGTCGCCAATTTCAAGGACTACCGCTTTCTCCAGGTGTTCTATCCGACGCGCGGGATACTGGCTTGGTACAGCCGGGCGACGGGCCGGCTCCAACCGTTGCCGGGGGCCGATGACCCACGCTATGTGCAAACCAACGCGGTTTGGAGTCCGGATGGCAGGTACCTCGTGTTTGCCAGGGCCGAGGCAAGGGTTCCGTATTCCGAAGGCGCGAAGGCGGCCGAGTCGGCGAACGATCCGAACGAAACCCAAATCAAGTACGATCTGTACCGTATTCCGTTCAACGGCGGCAAAGGCGGCGAACCGGAGGCGATTGCCGGCGCCTCGCGCAACGGCATGAGCAATTCCTTTCCGAAGGTTTCGCCCGATGGCCGCTGGATCGTCTTCGTGCAGTGCCGGAACGGGCTGCTGATGCGTCCCGACAGCCAGCTTTACATCGTCCCGGCGGAGGGCGGCAAGGCCCGGCGGATGCAGGCGAATACACCTCTCATGAACTCGTGGCACAGCTTTTCGCCCAACGGCCGCTGGCTGGTCTTCTCCTCCAAGAGCCGATCTCCTTATACGCAGATGTTCCTGACCCATCTGGACAAGGATGGCCGCGACAGCCCTGCCATCCTGATCGAGAATGCGACCGCCGCCAACCGGGCGGTCAACATACCCGAATTCGTGAATATCCCGCCCGACGGCTTGCTGAAGATCGACACTCCTGCCACCGACTTTTACAGGCTAGTCGACAACGCGTTCGACATGGCGAAGAAGGGCCAGTATGAGGCGGCGATCGCCGAGTGGCAGAAGGCTTTGGAACTCAGCCCTGAAGATGACAGAGCGCACAACAACGCCGGGCTGCTCCTCGCCAGTATCGGGCGTTTCGACGAAGCCGTCCCCCATTTCGAAGAGGCCCTGAAGGTCAACCCTGCGTACCCCGATGCCCATAGCAACCTGGGGGTCGCCCTAGCGGGTATGGGGAAGCTCGACGAGGCGATCGGGGAGTTCGAGAAGGCGCTGGAAGTCAATCCTGGCTCCGCTGAGGCCCACAACAACCTGGGACGCGTCTTGGTCCGGGAAGGCAAGCTGGACGACGCGATTACGCACTACCAGAAAGCCGTCGAAATCACGCCGGACTCCGTCTCAATCCAGAACAACCTCGGCGTTGCGCTCGCCAGGCAGGGGAGGCTCGACGAAGCCATCGCTCATTTTGAAAAGGCCTTGTCGTTGGGCCCCGACTCCGCCGAGGCCCACAACGGCCTCGCCGTCGCCCTGGTGCGGCAAGGACGCGTGGACGAGGGGATGGTGCATTTTGAGAGGGCGCTGGCCATCAACCCGGAATACGCCGAAGCCCATTTCAACCTGGGCGACGCGCTTTACTACCTGAAGGGAAGGGCAGAGGAAGCGCTCGAGCAGTGGCGCATGGTGCTCCACATTGATCCGAACCATGTGGCAGCCCTGAACGAGATGGCCTGGGTGTTGGCCACCAGCCCCGAGGCATCTTTGCGGGACGGCGCGCAAGCCGTCCGGCTCGCGGAACAGGCGGTCCGAGTGTCCGGTGGACGAGACCCGGCGATTCTGGATACCCTGGCCGCCGCGTACGCCGAAGCGGGCCGTTTCCCCGAAGCAGTTGAGATCACCAACCGCGTGCTGGACTTCGCCCGGCAGCAGAACAATCCAGCGCCTTGCAGAAGCTCTCCAGGCAAGGCTCGCGCTCTACCAGGCGCGTACTCCCTTCCGCGACATCCGCCAGCCTTCGTCTCCCGCCCGCTGAGGGGCGACAAAAAAAGCCTCCATGCCAGCCAAAGAGCGGGCATGGAGGCTTGTCAGACCAGAGTGCTTCGGACTAGAAAGTGAGTCTCGCCCCGAGTTGCAATCGCCGTCCGTAATCCTGCGAATAGATATCCGTGGATTGGCCGAACTGGCTGCTTGTGACGCTCATGTTGGGGTTGTTCCAGTTCATGTTGTTCAGAGCGTTGAATGCGTCCAATTTCAACTGGACCTTAACCCGCTCAGTGACTGCGAAGTCCTTGTTGAGCGTGCCGTCTATGTGGAAGTACTGCGGCCCCCGAATGTCGGCGTAGTCCAAAGGATTCGTCCGCCTGGTGTACGCGGGCAACTGCTTGAATACCGAGGTGTCAAACCAGGCGTCGGGTCCCGGATTAGAGATATGCGGGTCCCCGTTCACCAGCATGGAGCCGAAGCTCAGAAGGTTGCCGGTGTGCCACGTCATCACTCCAGCCAGGTTCCAGCCCCCCACGACAGCGTCCACCAACCGGGGGGCCCCGTTCAAGAACGCTTGGCCCTTGCCAACAGGCAACATCCAGGTACCGGATGCTACGAGCCGGTGCCGGTAGTTGCTGGAGGCAATCGAAGTATAGTTTTCAGATAGGTATCAACGTTGTCGTAAAAACCCATGCTGGACTGAACGTTGTAGTTGTAGGCGACCAGCAGCGTGTAACCTTTACTGAAAGACCTCGTCCCCTTGATCTGCAAGGAGTTGTAAGTCGAGCTGCCTCCGGGAATGGCATCGAACACGCTCAGGTTTCCATACTGTGGATACTGGCGAGCCAGCGTGGTGACCCCAACCGTCGCCTGGTTCCAAAGTGGCCCGGGGGTCTTGTTGGGGGTAGTGAGGTGGTAGAAAGGATTGGTGACCTGCACGTTGGTCGCGGCTCCATACTGGATGGCGATCCTGGGATCAACCTGGTTGATGTTGTAGCTCATGTTGGTCACGTGGGTTGACCGGTTCAGGAAGTAGGTGACATCCAGAACGATACCGTCGGGCAACTGCCTTTGCCACGAAATGTTGATCCGGTGGCTGGCTGGGTGGTAGCGGGTCGGATTGAAGTAAGTGACGGCATCTCCTATCCCGGTATACGTGCCGTAGGATTTGCCGTAGGAGGGGACCACTGGCCAGGCCGAAGAGAACGGATCCGACAACTGCATTTTGGGCACGCCCTGAACAGACGGTTGGGCGTCGGTGTAGTTGGCGAAGCCGGTATAGGGGACGCCGAACTGATCTCGCGCGCCCACGTTCCACGGGGTTAGGTACATCCCGTATCCCGCACGCAAGGACATCTTGTCGCTGAGCCGGTAGGCCAAGCCCGCGCGAGGTGACAAAGTACCCTTATCGGAGTTCCACGCTCCCGGATGGTTGTCGCTGGTGAACTGGAATGCGCCGTTCAGAGTCCAGGCGCCGGTGTAAAACTGTTTGAGCGTAGCCGGCATTTGGAGTCCCTGAAGTTCCGGGATGGGCGCGGTGAGGTCCAGCGGGGCGGTAATCCGGTTCTGCGCTTCGTTGTAAGGCACCTCGTACTCATAGCGCAGACCCAGGTTCAGGGTAAGGTCTTTGGTGAGTTTCCAGTCGTCGTTAACGAAGCCCCCGAAGGAACGGGTAGACACATTCGGTATGATCAGGCTGGGCATGGTGGTTCCGCCGCTGTCCCAGCCGCTCGGGCTGCCGGTAGGCACCACGGCCCCGAGCAGGAACGTAGCATAAGGGTTCCCTGCGACCGCCAAGTTCGGATTGACGTAGGTGGAGTTGGTCATATCCCCGTTGAACCCGAAGCCGGGATTGGTCCCTTGGAGCAGGCTGGGGGCATGAGTGCCGAGAGTCTCGAAGCCTGCTTTCAGGTAATGAGCGCCGCGCTGCTGAGAGACCTTGGCGTTGAAGCCGTTGCCGCTGGGACGTTGGTCCCAGTATCCGCCGCCCGGCCCCATGTTGACCCACCGGCCGCCGTCGCCGGTGATGGACATGCGCACCATCAGCACGGGGATGGAAGGATCCGCGTACACATCCTTGTAAAAGTTGGAGTTAGGGTAGAGTGAGGCAAAGTCCCATCCGGCGGGTTGCTCGCCGAACCGCGAGGCGTCGACGAAGTTGTGGTAATCGGCGCTCACGCTGATGACGGTTCGTGCGTCAAGCGTGTATGTGGCGCTGCCAGAATAGGTATTGCCATCACGCTGGCTGCCCCGGTCCGAGACGAAGATCTCCGAACCCGTCGGATTGGTGACCCCGACCGGGGTGCGGAAGATCTGTGCACGGAAGCTGACCGAGAGCTTGTCACTCGCGTGGAAATCCACACGGTCGGCGAAGTTCTTGTACGGGTAGTTGGTCGGCAGCGAAAGGGCGTAGTTCTGGAGGTGGTTGTAGCCCTTGCCGGGTCCGTTGGGTTTCCAAAGTGCACCTATGTACCTCACCGCGATGGGATCCTGCCGCTGGCTGGGAATGATGTTGCCGCCGAACGGCGTGCGCGTGATGGTCTTGCCGTCCGCGGAAGTTTGCGTGGACCAGGGGTCGTAGATGAGGTTCATTGCGCCCGCGCCGTTGATCGACTGGGTGAAATTTCCCTGGCGTTCGAGATCGGTCGGAAGCGTCGCCGTATAGACATTGGCCTGCGCCCACTTCCATCCCTCAAAGGACACGAAGTTGAACAACTTGTTCTTCACAATGGGGTGGCCGACCGTGCCCCCGTACATATGCTGGCGGTCCTGGTTGACGGTACGGAACAGGCGGTTCGAGACGGCGGCCGCCCACGGGTAACGCCCGTAGTAGTATGCACTTCCATGGAATTCGTTGGTCCCACCTTTGGTAACGATGGAGATCGCGGAGCCGGAACCGCGCCCGAACTCGGCGTCCACCGTGTTCTGCGAGATGTTGACTTCCTGGACCATGTCGGGCGTTGGAACATAGCCGGTCTTCACGCTGATACCAACGCGGCTGCCATCCACCTGAAGGTCGTTCGTGTAGTTCGCGCCGCCGCCTACCTGCAATTGGTTGGCTCCCCAACTGTTGAAAGGATTGTATTCCGCGTTGGCATCATTTTTAATCACGGAGGGATCCAAGGTGGCCAGCACGAACGGGCTGCGATAGAGCTGCGGAATCCCTTCCGCGATCCTGCTCTCGACCGTGGTGTCCAGCTTGCTCGTGTTGAACTGAACCTGGACTGCCTGCGCACTCACGGTGACGGTTTCCGAAAGACTGCCGGTGGTCAAGACCGGGTCGACGGTAACGTCTCCCCGACCTGCGAGCGGTACATTCTCCTGCACGAACTTGGAGAAGCCCGGCATTTCGACCGTAATGGTGTAGGAACCTGGCTCCACGAGATCAAAGAGGTAAGAACCCGTGTCGCGGGTCTTTCTTTCAACTACAACGCCAGTGTTAACGTTGCGCAACGTGACCATTGCGCCGACGACAACACCCCGGCTAGAGTCCCTGACGGTACCCTGAATTCTCCCGCGGTACTCCTGCCCCCACAAGACCGCCGAGACAAGCGTGGTTAAGAACCACGCCGCGAGCATGATCTTCATTGTTTTCCTGAAGCAGCCGGCCGATGCCGACACCGGGCCGCAACTAGGCAGAAACTGCCAACATAAACCAAGCTTCATCCCAGAGCCTCCTGTCCGACCCATTATGAGCCGGAGTAGATAGGAATTCAAGAGAAAAATACGCCGTTGTCAACATTGTGCCTCTCGCAAACTTCGCCTGCTGTCAGGATTTGCGCCGGCCGAGACTGATCGCGGCTCGAAGGCACGCCGTAAGTCGGCTGCGAGACTGGCGGCCTGGTTGTGCGACGCCCGCTGCACCCTGCGGTGCGCAAGAATTCGATTCGAGCGTCACGCGGCAGCCTTTTCCAGCAACCGTCACTGCCTTCCGAGTCGGCACTTTGCGCAAGCGAGGTTGGTTCTGGGCGGGTTACACCATGAGTGTTGCCAGAATCTCCGGCTAGAAACTCTCGTGCGGACGTCCTTGGTTATACAACTAAGGACACTAGATTTGATTCATGCAATACCGCACAGACCTGCAGTCGGTGGAAGAACGCCAGGACCGCACCCTTCAACTTATGGCTCCGCGATCGTAAACTGACGGCCCGCTTCAGTGCGCCGGCAGCCGCTCCAGATCACAGATCGATGGCCACCACTTCGTGCAATTCGATGGGCGGAGTGGTGGTTTCGATCCACGCCCCGCTCTGACGCCACTGCGCCTTGGTCCCGCTGACCAGGAACTTGACGTCGCGCGCCTTCACGCCATCGGGCAATCTCACGCGCACCTTCTGGGGGCCGACCGGCAGAATCTCGCGGAACGGCCCTTTCATCATCATCGGGTTGGAGAAGTTGACCAGATGCGCCGTGATCGACGACGCCTGTTTCCACAGCGACACGTCGAGCACGCCGGGCCCTTGGACGCGCAGAGGCTGCTCCTCGTTCGCGGCCCAGCGGACGGCGTTGGCAAGCACCATCCCGTGATCCTGGCTCATGACTTCCCAGAACGTGCGGTCGATATCCCACGGGAAGTAGACCACGCGGCCGGCGCCCGCGGAGCGCACCATCACGCCGGGAATGTCCGTCTTGGTTTCACGCTGGTACACCTCCTCCATCGGCAAATCGGGGTAGGTGGGGACCGTCATCAACGGCGCGCGCAAGCCCGGCGCCGTGCGAATCTCGACGCGCATCACGCCGTGGATCATGCGGCCCACATCCGCCATGCCGTCCAGCAGGGGATGCGCCCGGTCCTCGAGATTGAGGTACGCGTTCTGTTGGCGCGCGATCACGTTGCCCGCAAACGACGCGCCGAACAGCCCGGCCAGACCGAAGTCGTCCCGGCGCCTGCCCCGCTCGTCGTTGAGCGAGGTCTCGTGCGTGGCCACCAGCCCGCCGCCCTTTTCGACGAACGCCTTCAACTGCGCGCACTGCGCATCGGACAAGTTGACCACGTTCGGCAGCGCCAGAACCTTGAGTTGCTGCACACGCGCTTCGTCGAACTGGCTATCGCGGACAATCTCGAAAGGAATCCGGGCTTCCACCAGGGCGTGGTAGAACCCCGACATGTGGTCTTGTGCTGGGCGCGACGCCGCCACCAGCCCGACCCGTGCCAGCGGGCGCTCGTTCCGCATGTACTTGTCGTTCTTCCAGTGCCAGACGTAAAGGTCTTCCACGGGCTTGAACCAGCGCTTGTCGAGCGGCTTCGCATTGAACTTGGTGAACCAGGGCCGGAAGCCCTGGGCGATGCCGTCCACGGCCCAAAGCCGGATCTCATGGGGGTTCTGGACGGAGTCCTTCCAGCGGTAAGGCGCTTCCAGTCCGACACTGAAAATGCCCACGATGGGCTTCGTTCCGGAGGTCGCGCGGGATTCCTTCGCGGTTCTGCCGTTCGCCCAAGGCATCGTATAGCCGGAGCGGGCCTGCCGGTCCGCAAACAGGATCGGAACCGAAACGCTGTCCCGGATCTGGTCGTATCCGTTCGGGAAGTACGCGGCCTCCGGGTTGCGCTTCTTGATCTCCGCGTCCCAAAGGGTGTACATCTCCAGGAGGCGCTTCCGCTGCCACGCGGTGTACTGCGTGCGCGCGTCGCTCGCCCCCGTGGTGCGTGGCAGTTCCAAGCCGCTGAACTCTTTGAAATTCCGCTGGCAGTGCTGGCAGAAGCACATGCCCGACCCGTTCCAGCGGTTCGCGAAGATGCCGTCCACCTTGTAGAGCGTCATGATCTCGCGGATGACGTCGGTCATGAACTCGAAGTTGTAGGGACCCAGCGCGCAGGTCACCCACAACTCCGGCATCGCCCAATGGCGGCGAGGCTTGCCGTTGGCTTCCACCGCGATCCAATCCGGATGCGCGTCGTAGACGTCCTGATGCGCGGCGTGAGGATCCACGCGTGCGATCACATTCATGCCGAGCTTGCGGCAGCCGGCCAGCATCTCGCCAAATGCGTCGCCGTTCGCGAGGAACTTGCTGCGGTAGTGCAGCGGCACCTTGGTCGGATAAAACGCCACGCATCCGCCCGCGCTGAGGCACGCCGCGTCGGCATGAATCCGCTTGAAGTAATCCAGCCAGAAGGCGGGGTCGTAACGGCCCGGGTCGTCCTCCACAAAAGCCAGTTGCGCCCACCGCATCGGCCGGTCGAACCAGCCTTTGGCCGGGGTTGGTTGGCCGAACGCCGTGCCGGCCGCCGCCAGCGCGCCGGTCTGCACCATCCACTCGCGCCGATTGATTTCCATTACTCCAGAATAGCCTTCGGAGGCTCCGGCGGCTCAACGACTGCTTTCTTCCGCAGCGCCAGGGTGCGCTCCCGGCGGGCGATCTTAGCTCTTTCGGTCGCGGTGGAAGCGCGATTTATCTCCATTACGGGCTGACATAGTGACTCAAGCGTAGCAGGCTTTCCCCGCCTCTGCTCGCCCGCGACCTCCTGCACTGTAACGGAGGAGCGGCCGGCCGCGTATATATTGTCAGAGGTCGAGGGGCAAGCTTATGTGGCGCACGTGTACGTTCTGTCTGCTTCCCATTTCGGCGGCGCTCTTAATGGCTGGGGACCGAACCTGGAAAGACAAGCCGATCGCCGAATGGAATGATGCGGATGCCAGGCAGGTCTTAGCCGATTCCCCCTGGGTAAAGACCGCCACGCCAACCCTGGGCAAGCCCGCCGGCAACGGCCAGCGGCGCTCGGGTGGGGGCCTCGGCCGGGGTGGCGGGATCAACCTCGGCGGCATTCAAATCGGATTGCCCGGGATTGGGGGCGTAGGACAACGCGGAGGCAGAGGAGGGTCGGGCGGTGGGGGCTATCCGCGCGGCGGCGACCCCCGGGACTCCAGCGGCGGTGCGGATTCCAGCGAACCGCCGGCCCTGACGCTGCGCTGGGATAGCGCCCTGCCCGTCCGCTCGGCCGAACTGATCGTGCATGACGATAACGCACCCATACTGGACGAAGGCTCCTACGCCATCACCGTCTACGGCGTTCCCTCCAGGATGGCGGATGCCGGCTCCCGAACCCTCGTCGACGAGCTCAAGAAACAGGCCGCCATCAAGCGCGAAGGAAAGAAGGATCTGAAGCCCTCGAGCGTGAAGGTGCTCCAAAAGGAGGCGGGACCGGTGATCGTCTTCCTGTTTCCCCGCTCCACCGAAATCACCCGTGGCGACAAGCGCATCGAATTCGATGCGCAAATCGGCCGCCTCGAAATCGCCCAGTCCTTCTATGTCGATGAGATGATCTACCAAGGCAAGCTCGAACTCTGATTCCCGCTCTTCTTCCCTACCGGCTCCCCGCATCGGTGGTATACAGGATAGGAGTCCCGCTTCCGTCTATGGCGCGTCAACTGCTCCTGGTGCTGGCTGTCGTTTTCCTGATCCGCCTGCCGTTCTTGAACCAGGCGATTCAAGGCGACGACCCCAACTATCTGGCGGGCGCCGAGCACGCCCAGATCGACCCGCTGCATCCCACCCACGCGCGCTATCTCTTTCTGGGCCAGGAAGTCACCATGCAGGGGCATTCGCACCCCCCGTTCAACCTCTGGTTCCTGGGCGCGGTGCTCGCGCTCGTCGGCGACATCCGGGAGATTCCGTTTCACGCCGCCTACATCCTCTTCTCGCTGGTGGCGGCGCTCGGAATGTGGTCGCTCGCCCGGCGCTTCTCTCCCCGGCCGCTGCTCGCCACGCTGCTCTTTCTCGCCGCCCCCGCCTTCGTCGTCAACGGCAACTCCTTCGAAGCCGACGTGCCCTTCCTGGCTCTTTGGATCGCCTCGATCGCGCTGTTCGTTGAGCGCCGTGGACGCACGCTCCGTCGGACGCCTGGCCTGGGCCGGCCTGACCCTGGCGCTCACCGCGCTCGCCGCCTACCAGGCGATGCTGATCGTGCCCATCCTGGCGATCTACCTTTGGACGAAGCGGCGCGGCTGGCTGCCCGCATGGGCCGCCCTGCTGGCGCCGCCCGCGGCGTTGGGGCTGTGGCAGCTCTTCGAGCGGGTGTCGAGCGGCAGCGCCCCGGCCGCGGTTCTGGCGGGCTACTTCCAGTCGTATGGGTTTCAGCGGCTCTCCGCCAAGGCAGTGAGCGCGGCGGCGCTTACGGGACACACCGCTTGGCTGATCTGCCCCGTGCTGGTGGCGCTGGCGTTCAAACCCGCGCGGCGCTGGCTGTGGCTGGTGGCCGCCGCACTGGCCGCGGCCGCGGCATTCCTGGATTGGAACCCGCTGTTCTGGGCTTCGGTAGGAATCAGCGCCTTGCTCTTCCTGTGGTGCGGCGCGCGCGTCCGCAAGACGCAGGACGCCGACACGCGGTTCCTCGCTCTCTGGGTGCTGATCTTCTTTGCGGGCGCGCTGGCGATCTTCTTCGCCGGTTCGGCCCGCTACCTCTTGCCGATGGTGGCGCCGGTGGCGCTGCTCGCCACACGCGTGCTGGCGGGGCGTCCCGGGTGGCTGGCGGCCGGCGTGGCGGCTCAAATGACGCTGAGCCTGGGCCTGAGCTTCGTGAACTATCAGCATTGGGACGGCTACCGGCAGTTCGCCGCCAGCCTCCGCTCGGAGAGCGCGACGCGGCGGGTCTGGATCAACAGCGAATTGGGCCTGCGCTATTACCTGGAGAGCGATGGCGCGCTGGGGTTGCGGCAGGGGCAAGCGGTGCGCCCCGGGGAGATGGTGGTCACCAGCCAGCTTGCGTTCCCCATCCCGTTTGCGACCGGCGGGGGCGCGCTGGTCCCGGTCGCCGAGCGCGAAATTCGCGCCTGGCTGCCGTTGCGGCTGATCGGACTGGGGTCGAAGTCGGGCTATTCCGACGCCGGCTCCTTCGGCCTCCGTCCTTTTGATGTGTCCAGCGGCCCCATCGACCGGGTCCGCGCGGAGTTGGTGGTCGAACGCAAACCGGTCCTTTCCTATTTGGAGATGAACGCCCCGCAGGCGCCGCAGCACATCATCAGCGGGCTCTACGACCTGGAACAGGGCCGCTGGCGCTGGATGTCCGCCAAAGCGATTCTGTTGCTGAAGCCGCCCGCCGCGCCGCGGCCGGTGGTGGAAGCCGTCTTCAGCATCCCGGACCAGGCGCCGGCCCGCCGCGTCACCCTGAGCGTGGACGACGTGCCCGTCATCGAGAAGACCTTCGAGGCGCCCGGCACGTTACACGCTGACCTCCGGCCCGGTGACGGTACAGTCGGAGTCCGCCACCGTGACCATCGCGGTGGACAGAGTATTCTCGGTCCCCGGGGATCAACGCCAGCTCGGCATCGTCCTGCTGGGAGCAGGCTTCAAGCCCCCAGTGATTCTCCCAACATTCTAAGTTCTGTGTTCTGTGTTCGGAATTCTGAGTTCTGAGTTCTGTGTTCTGAGTTCTCCGTTCCCCTCCGTTTGACCCGCCGCCCACGGGTTCCCTATACTGGAATGGACCAGTTGGGAGCGGCAGCGGCTGCTCCGTCCTTGGAAGGCAAGCCATATATGGTAATTCTGCTGACGGTGGTTCACATCCTCGTCTGTTTCTTTCTCGTGGTCGTGGTGCTGCTGCAAAGCGGCAAGGCGGCCGATCTGGCGGGGGCGTTTGGCGGCATGGGTTCGCAGACGGCGTTCGGCCCGCGAGGCTCGGCGACGATACTTTCAAAAGCGACCACGATCGCCGCGGTCTTGTTCATGCTGACCTCGATCACGCTGTCGATTGCGGCGACGCGACAGGGCGCCGCCGGCAGCACGGTCCTGGACCGGCGGCCGGCCACCAAACAGCAATCGGCTCCGGCCCCGGCAGCGCCCGCGCCGGCGCCGCAGCAGCAGAAGGCCCCCACCAAGTAGCGGCAGGGAAAGGTTCGACACACGCGGAGGTGGCGGAATTGGCAGACGCACTAGCTTGAGGTGCTAGCGGGAGCAATCTCGTGGGGGTTCAAGTCCCCCTCTCCGCACCACACATTCGAAGTTGACCAGGGCCGCTCAAAATTCGAGCGGCCTTCGTTAGGTTGGCTCCTTCGGCGGATTCGCCCATTGTCCTGGCCCACTTTCCGGAAGGGCTTGGGACGGGGCGAAGAAAAAACGAATTTTACGGAACGAACCTAAAACCCCCATTTGAATTCAACCACTTAGTTTTTTCTCTGGTGTAGGCGCGCGCTTGGGTAACAGGTGTCCGTGCGGGTCAGGGCAACGTGTTGGCGAGGGACGGGCCTGGCTCGCCGGGTGAAATCGGTTGCTTCCACACTTGCACCTCCGACTAGATTGTAGACCATGGAACGTGAGTTGCGGCCAGCATGACGCAAAAAGTCCTTTTGATTGATTGGATTACAGATTTCTGGTAGACGTGACCGGGCCCCGTGGGCCAGCGGTTCGCAAGGGCTCGTGGACCTGGGTTTCGCATCCGTAGTAGAATTCTCGGTTAGACTCGGAAGTCGAGGACGCTTTGCGGAACCAACTTGCCCAATTCGCTTACCTTCAGTTGCTGGACGTGATGACGACGCTACTGTACTTTGCGCACCAAGGCCCGGAAGCCAATCCGCTGGTCAATCTACTCATGCACTCCGCAGGATCCCCGATCGCAGGGCTGGTGGTGACCAAATTGTTGGCCTTCGCCGTCGCCCTGTATTGCTGGCGACGGTCCCGCGAGAGGTTGCTCTGGGGCGTCAACCTGTTCTATTCGGCGGTGATCGTGTGGAACCTGTCTATGCTCCTGGCCAGCCACCCCCGTTGAACCATCTCATCGATGTCGGGGCTCCGGGAATCGTGCGCGGCCCGGCCCTTCAGCCTTCAGGGCTTCAAGGTTGCTCGGGCATACCGATTCCTGAGCCCTTCAAACTGCCGCTGGCGCAAGATCCCAAAGCGATGCAGTGTGAAGCGCAGGAGCAGCCACAGGATGGACAACCCGTATATCGAACTCTGAACCAACGTCGCCGACGATGCCTGCGGGAAGTAGCGCGTGGGCACTGGCACTTCCACGATGCAGGCCTTCTGCTCCACCAATTGGGCGATGATCTCCTGATCGAAGATGAAGTTGTCGGAGTTGGTCTCCAGGTTAACCCCCTCCAGGGCCTCTCGCCGGAAGGCTCGGTAGCCGGTGTGATATTCCGCCAGATCGAGACGGAATACTAGATTCTCGAGCCAGGTAAGGAATCGATTCCCGACGAATTTCCACCATGGCATCCCTTGCCGGATCGGGTTGCCACCTAGCAACCGCGAGCCGAGCACCAAATCGGCGCGGCCCTGCTCGATCGGACGAATGACCTCGGGCAGCAGTTTGGGGTCGTACTGGTAATCCGGGTGTACCATCACCACGATGTCAGCCCCGGCTTTGAGAGCCTCCCGGTAGCAGGTCTTCTGGTTCGCACCGTAGCCGTAGTTGCGGTTGTGGATAAACAACTCCAGTCCCAGTTCGCGGGCGATGCGAGTCGTCTCATCCGAACTGCCATCGTCCACCAGGATGACAAGGTCTACCCTGTCGTGAGGCAGATCTGCGTATGTCATGCGGAGGGTTTCGGCGGCGTTGTAGGCCGGCATGACGACTACGACCTTTGTCTTAGCTTCCGGCATCAGGAGGATTCAAGCCGTTGCCCCGCATTATAGCCGATCCGATGCAATGTTACAGGACGTGGGGAGCGGCTAGCAGGATACTGAAGAGTCATTTTGGTCGATGGTTTTGGAGATTCGGCGACGGGGTGAACGGGCCCTTTGGGTCAGGAGTTTGCGAGGGCTGAAAGGTCGTCTTCGAGCACCTCTAGTCCGGACTATGGCTCAGCAACGCCGGGCCAGCCTGCCCGCCAGTGGCTGCCGTGAGGCCACGATTTGGTAGAAGGCGGTTAACTGTAGCGTTCCCAGGCCGGCGAGTAGGACGGTCATGATCTGAAGCCCAGTGGCCTCGGCGACGCCTACCGTGACCCACGAGCACGCGAAGATCAGGAGCCAGACGAAAGTGAACCAGCGATGCAAGCCCCCCTTCGGACAAGCCTTCAATACTCCGGCGGTGGCGACGATGCTGGGCACGACCAGGATGGCGTCATAGATGGGGACGTAAACGTTCAGCAGGAGCGTCCAGGTCAGCGTCGCCGCCCAGGCTAGAGTTCGCGCGGCTTCCCCCGCTCCCGTGGACTTCCACCAGACCCGGAAAAGCGAGAGCGCCGCCACGCACGCCAGACCTGAGAGCACAGCGAGACCCAGCCAGGAACGGCCGCCCGGGAGAAGAGAAGAGAACGTCGAGAGGTCTACGTAGTTCGGAAGGGGAAGGAAGGAGCGGGTGTGCACCCCCACCGAGTCCTTTCCGAAGCGGAGCAGCAGATCGACGTAGCCCGACCAGACTCGGGCCCCTTCGACGGCAGCGGTCAAGAGCGCCAAGGCGATAGCCCCGGTTGCGAACCCAAGAAGAGATCTAAACCGTCTGGTGACCAACAGCATCGGCAACACAAGCACCAGGAGCGTGGGCTTGTACAGGCACGCAGACAGCGCCAGGCCGCTTAGGAAAGGACGCCCTAAATCCTCTTCGCGGACAGCCAGAATCAGGGCGAAGAATCCGATGGCTGCAACCTGCCCATTGATCAGCGTGTTCATGACAAACGGGTAGAATGCCAGAGCGAAACAGAAGATCAGCGACCGCCGCAGTGGCTCACGTCGAAAAGAGCGGGCGCTGAGGATGGCGAGTCCCGCAAGATAGAGGATGAGGGTAACCGTGAGCCACAGGGCATACGCGGCACGATAAGGCATCCGGGCCAGCGGGCGAAAGAGGATTCCCACAAACGGGGGATAGGGCACGGCGGCATATGCGCCCATTCTCAAAGGGTGTACCTCGGTGCGGATTCTAGTCTGCAAATCGGCATCATAGAGCTTGTCCGGCGAGTACTCGTTGAGGATGCGGCCCATGGCGTAGAAATTAACGAAGTCCACGTCGGGCAAGTACGTCCGACCTCTCACCACCACACACAGAGGAAGGACCAAAAAGGCGATGAAACACCCCCAACAAATCAAGTTGAGCTCCCTGAGCGTTAGGGCAGGGCCGAGGGTTCGTTCAGCCCGGCGCGATAATGTTGGGGGCATGGAAATGAGGCCTCCAAGGAGAGTTAGGGCTCACGAGACCAAAGGCAAGTATAACCAGGATTTCCCAGATGTGCTCTTCAAATCAGAAAATCCTCCGGATCCGATGTTCCTTGCTCTGGCTGAACGCTACGCTACGGACGCCGTGGCCCCGAACAACCAAGTGTTCAAGCCGCCTCGCCTGGCCGCCGCAGCGCGTCCTCCCGTGCCTTGCTGGTTCACGGCCTCGTGTATGCTAATTGGGAGTTGGAAGTTGCGGATTCAGGCCCGCGCCACCTAGAGACGTATTGACATGGCCCCAAGCGGACCCACGCTGTTCGTAATAGAAATCGCAGTTACCGCCGTCATGGTGGGGCTGCCATTTGCCTTCCCCCAGGCCGGCTCGCGCAGCTTCCGGCGCATGGAACAGTGGTTTGGACGCCTGGCAAGGCGCAAGGGGCTCTCGGTGGCGCTCGTCGGAACCACCGTTCTGGGGCTGCGCCTCCTCCTGCTGCCTCTTCAACCCGTGCCGCAGCCATTTGTACACGACGAATTCAGCTACCTGCTCGCCGCCGACACGTACGCTTCGGGGAGGCTGACGAATCCGACCCATCCCCTGTGGGTTCACTTCGAGAGCTTCCATATCAGCCACGTGCCCACGTACATGTCCATGTATCCGCCCGGCCAGGGCATGGCTCTGGCGTTGGGAAAGGTCGTGTTCGGGAATCCGTGGTTCGGGGTATGGCTTAGCGCCGGCCTGATGTGCTCCGCGATTTGCTGGATGCTGCAGGGCTGGCTGCCCCCCGGTTGGGCCTTGTTGGGCGGAATGCTGGCGGCCATGCGGCTAGGTCTGTTCAGCTACTGGATGGACAGTTACTGGGGCGGGGCCTTGCCGGCGCTTGGCGGGGCGTTGCTCCTCGGCGCGCTTCCGCGCCTGATGCGCCAAATCCGCCTGCGCGACACGCTGTGGATGGCTGCGGGCCTGGTGATTCTTGCCAACACGCGCCCTTACGAGGGCTTTCTGCTCGCGGTTCCGGTTGCCGTGCGGCTGGCCGTGTGGGTCTCCCGCAAGACCCGACCGTCACTGCCGGTTCTGTTGGGACGCGTAGTGATCCCGATGGTCCTGCTGGGGGGTGCAGCGGCCGGGGCGATGGCCTTCTACAACTCCCGAGTTTTTCTGAATCCGCTCACCCTGCCGTCTCAGGTCAATCGCGCCCAATACGAGGTCGCGCGAGTTCTTTCCCTGGCAGGCGCCACGCAAGCCGCCGGAATACCGCCACAAGATCATGCGGGACTTCTACCTATCCATGGAGGTCCCCGCAAATGGAGGCGTCCCGCACCGCCTCTGGGTTCGCAGGAAAGACCGTCAGAAAAATTGGGCGGTTGGGGGGTTCTTCTTCTTTGGAGTGGTCCTGGCGCCGCCCTTGGTGTTTCTGCCTTGGGCCGTGCGTGCACCGAAGGATCCGGTTCCTGGTCTGGACGGCTTGTTTCTTCGCCGTGGGGCTCGCGCTGAATGCCTGGTTTTTCCCGCACTATGCCGCCCCGGGCATGTGCATCCTGTATGTGCTCCTTCTCCAAGCCATGCGACGCCTGCGGATGTGCCGCCCAGGCGGCGCGCCGGTGGGGCTGGCGCTCATCCGGGCGATGGTTTGTACCTGCATTCTGCTGGTTGGAGTACGTGCATTTGCCGCACCGCTTGGTATTATGATTCCTCGCTTTCCAAGCATGTGGTACGGAACAGCTCCATTAGGTCTTGAACGCGCTGGGGCGCTGCGTCACTTGGAGGCGCTGCCCGGACGCCAGCTAGCCATCGTCCGCTACTTCCCCGGCCACAACCCTCTTGACGACTGGGTCTATAACGCCGCGGACATAGACGGCTCGAAGGTCGTTTGGGCGCGTGATATGGGCGCTGACCGGAACCAGGAGTTGATCCGCTACTTCAAGGACCGCGTGGTGTGGCTGGTCGAGCCTGACATCGCGCCCCTCAGGATTTCCCCGTACGTCGAGTTACCACAAGAGCCACGTCCGTGAGCTTTCGGTGATCTCTACTCGGCGGGGGAAAATGCAACCCGCCGGGGCAGAAGATAGCGGCTGGGGGTATACTGAACGGGACCCGGGAGTGCAAAATGAGAATTGCGGCTCATAGCGCCCAACTGGGCGCTTGCGCGTACATTAAAGCAAAGCAATCCGTGGGTGACTCGCGGCCAGGACAGGGTCACGTTGCTCTGCGAACGGTGCAGGGAGAGCCCTGTTCCCCAAGCGGCGTGTCGCGATGACGAGGACAGGCAATCTCATCGCAGGCACATCGACGGCTGGTCTAAGACATGTCAGAGTCTGAACTCGATACCCAGAGCCCCGTGGCGAAGACGGTGCCGCGGGGTTCGCCCGCCGCACGAAGGTGCGTAGAACGATTGCCTGGATTGTTCTTCATCCTCGGGGGGCTGTTTGCAGTTATGCATGCATTCGTCGTCCCGCCCTTTGAGGTGGCCGACGAAGATCGGCACCTCTGGCGTGCCTTCAGTGTTTCCGCATTGCAACTGGCCGGCCCGGCAGTGACGCAAATTCCAGCGAGCTTTCTCCGGCTGCATGAACGGTTTCCTCCGACCCTCAAAGGGAGTCCGTCGAAGACGATGTCTTCGGGAGCGGAACTCGCTACTTGGCTGCGGCAGCCGCTCCGAAGCGATTCTACTGTTCCCGTGGTGAACCCAGCCGCGAATCTCTACAGTTTTGTGCCCTATGTGCCTGCCGCTCTGGTTCTCCGGATGGGACGCCTGTTAGAGGTCTCGCCCCTGGCGCAGATTTACGCGGGAAGACTGGCCAATGCCGCGTTTTACGTCTTTATGGTCTACCTGGCACTAAGGATGCTGCCCGACTTCCGGCTACCTCTGCTCATGGTCTCGCTGACCCCCATGTCGCTTAACCTCGCGGCCTCGTTTTCGGCAGACTCCGTTACACTGGCAATTGCGGCTCTGCTGACGGCGTTCCTATTCAGACTGGCTATTGATGACGGGATCCTCTCGGTGCGCCGCCAGGATTGGATTCTTGTGCCCGTGATGCTTGCGCTGCTGACGCTGTGCAAGTTCAACGTTTGGATGAGCCTGCTGGTGCTATTGATCCCGGCTAAGAAATTTGGGTCTCGGAGAAGGGCAGTTGTCTTCGCGGGTACTTGCCTGTTGGTCTGCTGCCTTGCCGGATTCGGCTGGCAGAGAATCAACGCCTCAGCCATCGCGGCATACGGTGCGATGCGCGCCGCCCACGGGACAGTGGTGGTGGACAACATTGCGTTCCTCCAAGATCACCCCGTGAAATTCCTTGGAATCGTACAAACAACGTGTTTTTCGATGGTCGGGGCATGGTTGTGGGAGTTTGTCGGCGTCTTCGGGTGGGTGACGATCCCCCTGCCCGGGCCGCTCTTCGCCGTATACATCGCCCTACTCATCCTGGCTGCCTGGACGCAGCCGCGGGCCGTGCTTACCGGACCGCAGAGGGCAATCCTGGCCGCCTTCGTGGCCCTCACGGTTATATCGATCCATGCATTATTGTGGGTTTTTCAGACCGACACGGCGGTGCTCCGTCAGGCGCTCGCCGGGCCGGTCTCCGTATCGGGGATACAGGGTCGCTATTTCCTGCCGCTCGGTTTGCCCGTACTGGCAATCATCGGAAACGGCCGGATTCAGTTGACTCGGCTGTTTCTGGCGATAGCCTTGGGGTCTGTGGCGCTCATCAACATTCTAGCTCTGATCACGATCTGGCGAGCGTATTACTGACATGAATCGCCCGCCGGCACCAGGTGTAGACAGCAATGTCGTCTCTCGCAGCCAGCACCCTTGGCAACCGCAGGCGGGTATCATCACACTAATCCGAGTTAGTTCCGGCGCTCCCCGTTCGGCCCAAGCGCTCCTTTCCCCACGATATCTCATCTGAAATAGACCACGTGAGGCACTAGTGAGTATTTGGGTCCGAAGGCACTTTGCTCGCATGGGCCGCATGTTTGAACGTAGCCCGGGTTAGCACCCGCAATGACTCGCGGGATTACCTCCATGTCGTCGCGCCGGTGATACATCTCAATCATCAGGCGGGGCTTGTTCTCCCCGAGGACGCGAGAAGCTCCCTTCAGCGCCTCGCGTTCAGCCCCTTCGATGTCCATCTTGATGTAGTCGACGCGGGGCAATTGAAGCTCCTTAACAATGGCGTCGATCGTGGTTGCCGGGATCTCAAAATCGCTGGATTTGCCGGTCTGCATTACGGTGCCCATGCCCGAGTTCTGGCCGCCCGTGGAGAAGCGCAGTTTTGTCTCGGAGCTCCAGACTCCCCTGGGATAGACGACAACTTTCCCCTGGCCGATCTCCGCGGCGAAGTTCCTGCGCAGGCACTCCAAATTGATCGGGTCCGGCTCAATCGCCACCACCTTGCTAGCGCCGTGGAGCAGCGCGAAGCCCGTGAACACTCCCACGTGCGCCCCGCAGTCGAACACCACATCTCCGGGCCGAACGGTTTGCTTCGGATCCTGATCCTCCATCCACAGGTGCTCGGCGATGAGATACGAGAGCAGCCAGTGCCCATCGTCTGTCTTGCTGCTATCAAGCACAATCCAGTACGGCCGCTGCGGCGTGTCAAAGAGGCCCACGCCGCCTTCACGCTCACGCAGCGTGACGCGTGCATACGTGCCGGTCATCATTGTCCCGAGCCGGCGCTCCTGGACCGGCAGGGTCACTATTCGTCCCCATGTACACGTGGTAATGCCGCGCGCCTTGTACCACGCCGTTTCAATCTCCACGCGAGCGTTCCAGAGGAACAGCCCACAGGCGACCACTATGCCCGCGTTCAGAATCCAGCGTTGAATCCTCATCCCGTACTTTCCCTCAAAGAGGCCGTTATCTTCAGTTGATGTGCCAAATTACAAGTTCGTACTTCTCAATTAAGCTGTTGTCGCCCGTTGGCCGACTTGTGTCATTTGCTTACTATTGACTGCGGCTCGGATGATTTTCGTCCGACCGTTGGTAGACTACGCCCACTTTGTCCTCGCGGATGCGCGTCCAGCCGGGCTGCCGGTCGAACAGCGAAACCAAGGGCCCGTCACGAGAAACGAGAGCCATGTTGAATCGGTATTTGTCCAACAGGCTCGTCCAGCCTCGCCGGCCGCCCATCAGGACCAAGTACTCGTCTCCGAGCGCAGGGCCATAGAAGTCGCTACGCCCGTCGAAGAACACCTTCTGTTTTGGCCAGCCTTTATAAATCAGATAGTCCCCCCATTGATCCGAGGTCAAGACCCGCGCGGCGGCCAGGCGCGAGGATTCTCTGCGCACCAGCGACACGGGGAAGCTCTCTTCCGGAAAATCCGTAGGCCAGCGGGCGGCCGGCGTCAGAAGCATCACCGCCACGGCCAGGGCGGGAGCCCAGATGCTGAAGCGGCGGAAGCTCGGCCCCAAGTCCGTCCCAAGGCTCCACAGCACATGACCCACGGACCGGGGAGAGATGCGGCTCGCCCAACCTTCCCACAACCGGCTGATCTCGGCCGCCACCAGAGGCGCGCCGACCACGACGAAGAGAGGGATGTGGCGCGCGGAGGAGAGCGCGAAGTGGGCCCACATGACGATCAGCAGCGCGTCCGCCACGCGCTTGCGAGCCAGGAGCAATCCCGTCAAGACCAGACTGACCACCAAGAGGATCTCGAATTGAAGCATGTCTTCGGAGCGGAAGCTGGGGGATTGGAACTCGCCGATTTTATTGCGGATCCAGTCTGAAGACAGATAGCGCCCCACATGGCGGTGAAGTGCGATGCCGTAAGGGTTGACAACCGATGCGGCCAGGGTTGCGGCGGCGACTGCCGCGTAACGCCGGCCGGCCTTCCACTTGATAGAACGCCGTTCGCCGTCAAGCCAGCCCTCGACGCCATAGCCGGCGGCGAGGACAGCCAAGCTTGCCGGCAGAGCGAAGAAGCCGCCGTGCAAGTTAATCCAGACCACCGACAGTGGCGTCAGCAGCCATATGAGCCGTCCCGGCCGGCGCCGGTCGCATTCCACGAGCCAGAGCGAAACGGCCATGAACAGAATCGTGAAGACGTGCGGGCGCGCCAGGTAGTGGACTGACGCCGCCCCAACCGCCACGAACAGGACCGGGAACGCCACCGCAATGTTGGCGCCGCGCCACAACATGTGCCGGAAAAGAACCATGGCCGCAAGAACGATAACAATGCAGGCCAGGACCGACACCCCAGCCAACCCCCAGTGCCGATGAAACAACGCCATAACCACATCGGAGAGCCACTCCCAGGCGAACCACTCCTGGCCACTGCGAGAAAAAGAGAAGAGATCCGTCGTGGGAACTGACCGGTGCTGGAGCATCCACTCTCCAACCCGAATGTGCCAGCCGGTGTCGCCATCGGCCAGCAAGGCCGACCAACCCTTCCCCAAGACCAGCAGCCGGGCCGTCACCGCGGCTAGGACCACGTCGGCCAGAGAGGGCCGCCAACCCGCGCGGAAGAGTTCGCTCAACTTGTAGCGCATGAGTCCTTGGTGAGGCCGGCAGAGGCCAGAGTCAACCTTCCTCCTGTCAAGTCAGACCTCCTGTCAAGTCAGAGGATCTTGCGTCCGCGGTGAGTTCGGGCAAAGAAGCGGGCATGGGGCAGCTACCAACCTATTTCGGAGACTGCAAGCTGTCGGCTCTCCATTCTTAGCAACGCCGCCAATCCTTCAGCCGGCGCTTGTGTTCAATCAGTATGGACATTCCCCTGGGCGCTGACCCGTACCCTTCGAAGCCCCGGCCGACTCAACCCGGGCGGGAGGTTGAAAAGAAGATGCAATCGGCGGGCCAAAGGCGACCTAGGGCGCCACAGCGCCTCTGGAGGTCGGACGTCCTCCGGGAAGGGAAGTAGCGCTCTCTTGGACCCGGCGGTCCGGGCTGCCGGCAGACGGGATGCGGCGGGTGAAACGGCCGCGCCACGGGCTGCAGCCTCTGCCACCGCTGTGTACGCTGGGCTACAGTGCGGGGCTGAGCCGTTTACTCCCGAGAACACCAGCGTCAAGAAGCGACCACGGCACCCGTGTATTCCCATGGTCTTGCCTCGGTGGGGTGGGGTTTCGAGGATTGGCCGTCAAATTGCCATTGTGTGGGATGCCCCCTTGGGGGAGCTGAAAGATAGCCAAAGGAGAATGTGACATGAAAAACCTGTTAACGAAAGCCTATGTTTGGGGGCAGATCTGGCGAGACGAGCAAGGCCAGGACCTCATCGAGTACGCCCTCGTCGTGGCTCTGATTTGTTTCGCCGCGATCGTCGGCATGGGCACGGTCGCTACCCAGATCAACCTCGCGTTCAGCAAGGTCGGCACTAAGCTGAGTTCTGCCATTACGTAGAGACCGCTCCCACAAAGGGGGCCTGCTCACGTTCATGCGGACGCGGTGCCCCCATCGCCTCTCTGAAGTGGAAAAAGAGTACCGAGGTGGCGGTGTTTGGCCGTTGCGGGGCGGAGTTGTATCAATGGCTAAGGCGCGGGTGCAGAACCAAGGTTCGATCAAGCATATTGGAACACGCAGAACCTGCGAACGAAAGCCTCTGTCCGGGTGCAGGTCTGGCCTCATCGAGTGCGCCGTGGTGGTGGATTGGATTGCCTTCGCCGCGGTACTTGGTATGAACTCGGGCGCAACCAAAATCAATCTGGCATTCAGCAAGGTTGGATCCCATTTGGGCCCAGAGAGCCCAATGAGGTCACATACGCGAGGGGGGCCCGGTTAAAGGCCAATGATGTTGAAGGGCCCCTAGCTTCTTAGAACGGAGGGCGAAAGTCCGTGGAATCAGTCCCATGGTGGCCGGTGCTGGTGCTGGTGGTGGTGGCGACGGTCACCGATCTGCGAAGCCGCCGCATCCCGAACTGGCTCACGCTGCCGTTCCTCGCCGCCGGACTGGCAGTGGGGGGCCTCACGGGCGGCCTCGCGGGTGTGGCACAGTGCGCCGCGGGGGCGGGCCTTGCCATCCTGCTGCTGGGGGTTTTCTGCCTCCTGCGAGGGATGGGTTGGGGCGATTTGAAGCTGTGCGCCGCAGTGGGAGCGTGGCTCGGCCCCGGCCAGTTAATTCTGGCCTTGATTATGACCGGTGTGGCGGGCGGTGTTGCGGCGGTGGCAGCCTTGTTGTGGCGCGGCACGGGGTATAAGCTGCCCACGCGGTTGCGGATCGACGACCCGGCGGCCTTCACGCTGCCCTACGCACCGGCCATTGCGGTCGGTACGGTGTTCGCGTTGTTGGCGAAGTAAACACGGCGTCAAGTGACTGCGCACAGACTAGAGTCAGTGCCACGGTGGGCTGCAAGGTGCTAACGTGGCATAGTGCGAAATGGGCGCAGCAAAGCCGAACCAGGGGGTTCGGCGCGGTCCAGGGGGACCGCCCCACGAGGACAGAATCGTCGCAGGCCGGGCAGGTCCCAGGCGGTTTGCGCCGGGAGCTGCGGGTAGAATGCCGCTGGGCCTTTAGCACGGCCCGCGGGAAGGTGGAATAGGCAGAGTGAGGAGTCTGAGAACGATTATCGTCGGCCCGGACGAAGCACGGCGCAAGGCCGTGCTTGCCGAGCTCACCCAGCAGCAGGTGACGGTCGTCGCGGAACTGAAAGACTACACCGCCGTGCGCCAGTTGAAGCCCGGCGTGGACGACTGGGATGTGGCGCTGCTGGACCTGGATTCCGATCCGGATCTGTGCCTGGCTGTGTCCCAGACCATCTCCGGCAAGACCGCCGCGTCCACGTTGATGGTCTATTCGGCGAACGACGAGCCTAATATGCTGATGCGCGCCATGTGGGCCGGGGCGCGCGAGTTCCTCAGGTTTCCGCTCCCGCCACGAACCCTCACAGAGGCGCTGCTGCGCGCCGCCGCACGTCGTGCGGAAGGCAACGGGTCGAAGCGGGCCGGCAAGGTGCTGGTTTTTGTGGGGGCCAAGGGCGGCACCGGGGTGACCACGATTGCGACCAACTTTGCGCTGGCGCTGCGGCAGGAGTCCGAGGCGGAAACCGCACTCCTCGATCTGGATGTGGAGTTGGGCGAAACCTCGCTGCTGCTCGACATCAAGCCGCGCTTCACCCTGCTGGACGTGGTGAAGAACTCCAAGCGGCTCGACCGGGAGCTTCTGACGGGACTGCTCTCCAAGCACGATTCCGGGCTGGTGGTGATGGCCGGGCCCGACGAGTACGAAGGTCCGGCCGCGTTCGAGAACGGCGACCTCACCAAGTTGATCTACTTGCTGAAAGAGCAGTTCGCCTATGTGGTGGTCGATACGGGACCCAACCTCGGAAGGGGTACGGAATTGCTCATGGAACTGGCCGAGTCGATCTACGTTGTCAGCCAGGCCGACGTCCCCGGATTGCGCAACGCGCAGCGCTACGTGAGCCACATGCAGCGCTTCGGCGCCGAGAGGGTGCGGCTGGTCCTCAACCGTTACGACTCGCGCCGGAACGACATCGACGAGGAACACGTGACCAAGGCCGTCGGCGTGCCGGTCACCTGGAAGGTTCCCAACGATTACGCCGCCGTGCGCAAGTCGCACAATACGGCCGTGCCGCTGGCGTTGGCGGATTCCCCGATTTCCCGAGTAGTCCGCCAGATGGCCCGGGAAGCCTGTGGCAAACCAGCCGGGCCGCCGACGAAGAAGGGGCTCCGGCTGTTCGGTTGAGAAACATGCAAATGGGAACCGAGAAGGCTCTCGAACATCTCCGTAGCGCACGGACTTTGCGTGCCGCCTCGACAATCGTGTCGAAGACCGCTCCCTTAGGAACCTGTGAGAAAGAGAGCTTGGGCAAGTCGGGAGAGGGTATTGCAGAATTCGCAGGCAACCGCTCCTTTGAAGACGCGGTCCAAAAACATGTCGGCGGGAGTGCCGACACGGCACGCGTGGGCGCGTGCGCTACGTCGAGCCGCCATTGGCGGCCCGCAAAGGGCCATGGGGACTCCCTCACGGCCGCGGCTCGGGTGCGCGCAGCGCGCGTTAACAGGCTGGCTTTCGGCGAATCTTGCGGGCGAAGGTGAGGGGATATGGATGACGCCAGTTTTGAGAAGCTGAAATCCGACGTGCATCGAACTCTGCTGTCCAAGTTGGACCTCGAGAGGCTGTCCACCACGGATGGCACGCGAGCCAAGCAGACGGTCACGGTGCTGGTGCAGGACATTCTCTCGAGTGAAGAGGTGCTGCTCAACACCGCGGAGAGAGAGCGCCTGTTGGGGGATCTGCTCAACGAGATCTTCGGCCTGGGGCCGCTGGAGCCCCTCCTCAAGGATCCCACCATCTCCGACATTCTGGTAAACCGCTGCGATGTTACCTATATAGAGCGTGCCGGCATCCTTCAGAAGGTGGACATTCGTTTTCGCGACGACCGGCACCTGGTTCAGATCATCGACCGGATTGTCGGCCGGGTAGGCCGCCGGATTGATGAATCGTCCCCCATGGTGGACGCCCGGCTGCCGGACGGATCGAGGGTCAACGCCATCATTCCGCCGCTGGCCCTGGACGGGCCGGCGCTCTCCATCCGCCGGTTCGGCACCGCCCCGCTCAGCGCCGAGCGTATGTTGGCGTTGAAGAGCCTGTCTCCGGAGATGCTGGAAGTGCTCAGCGCGGCTGTCCGGGCCCGCATCAGCATCCTGATCTCGGGCGGGACGGGCGCCGGGAAGACCACCTTCCTGAACATGCTTTCCAACTACATTCCGGAGTCCGAGCGCCTGGTGACCATTGAGGATGCGGCGGAATTGCAGTTACAGCAGGAGAACATCGTGCGCCTGGAGACCCGGCCGCCGAACGTGGAGGGTAAGGGTGCCGTCCACCAAAGGCAGCTCCTGATCAACAGTTTGCGCATGCGTCCCGACCGGATCATCATTGGCGAGGTACGCGGCGACGAAGCCTTCGACATGTTGCAGGCCATGAACACCGGCCACGAGGGGTCCATGACCACCATCCACGCCAACACCTGCCGGGACGCGCTGGCCCGGCTCGAGTCGATGGTGGCCATGGCCAATTTAAATCTTCCCGATCGCGCCGTGCGCCAGCAGATTGCTTCGGGGATCGGGATTATCGTGCAGATCTCCCGGCTCAGCGACGGTTCCCGGAGGGTGGTCAGTATCTCCGAGATTACGGGCATGGATGAGGATGTGGTCAGCATGCAGGAGATCTTCACCTTCGTGCGCAAGGGCATCGGAACCGACGGCAGGATGATTGGCGCATTTCAGCCCAGCCGCATTCGGCCGCGCTTCATGGAGAGGCTGCGGGTCTGCGGCATCATCCTGCCGCAAGAGGCCTTCGAGCAGACGATGGAGGTCAACTAGCCCATGGGACCGGTATTGTCGGTGGTTGTGCTGGTATTCGTGAGCGCTTTCATCGTAGCCGTCTTGCTGCTGGCGGCGTCGCAGGCAGGCGCCTCCAAGGCACTGAGAGAGACTCTGACCCGCCTCGACAGCGTCACACTGCCGGCCAAGCGGGCGCACGTGGACGAGTTTGTCCTTCTCAAACGGGAGGAATTGTTGAGCTCGATCCCGTGGTTCGACCGCTGGCTGCGGAGTTTCGACTTCTTCGGGAGGCTGCGTCTTCTGCTGCGGCAGGCGGAGGCGAGCTGGACGGTTGGAGGCCTGGTTGCCGCCACTTTGGGGTGCTGGGCCCTGGCCGCGACCCTGCTGTACCTACGCACAGGCACGCTGGTCCCGGCCGTGCTGCTCGGGGCCGTGGCCGGCACGATCCCCTGGTTGTTGCTGCTGCGTAAGCGCACCCGCCGTTTCGACACGTTCGAGGGGATGTTGCCGGAGGCCTTGGACCTCATCGTGAGCGCCCTGCGGGCGGGCCACGGCCTCAACTCCGCAATCGGCGCGGTTGCGAAAGAGATGAGCGGACCGATTGCCGTGGAATTCCGGCAGTGCTTCGACGAGCAAAATTTCGGCCTGGAATTGAGGACGGCGATGCTCAACATGGCGACGCGCGTGCCCATCCAGGACGTCAAGATCATCGTCACGGCCATCCTGGTCCAGAAGGAGAGCGGGGGGAACCTGGCCGAAGTGCTCAACAACGTCGCCACCATCATCCGGGAGCGGTTCAGGCTGAAGCAGGAGATTCGCACGCGCACGGCCCAGGGCCGTCTCACGGGGTGGATTCTGGGCTGCCTGCCGGTGGTGCTCGGCGTTGGGCTGTACCTGGCGAATCCGGGGTACGTGAGCCTTCTCTGGACACATCCAACGGGCCTGAAGATGCTCTATGGCGCCGCGGGACTGACGCTGATCGGGACCCTGATCATTCGGAAGATCGTGAGAGTGCGGGTCTGAGGCTGCCTATGACGAACCTTCCTTTTCTCGTATTTTTGGCGGTTTTTCTGCTGGTGTCGAGCGGCGGGCTGCTCTTGTTCTACCGGGACGCCGCCCTGAATCGCCTGACGAACGTCACCTCGTCCTCGGCGCCTTCGGGGTGGCAGCGGCTGCGCCAGGCCCGTTCCAGGACCGCTGTCTCGGGATTCATCAGCTCTTTCGAGAAAGTGCTGCCCCGCACCATGGACGAGGTCTCGGTCATTCAACAGAGGCTCATCCGCGCCGGATACCGGAAGAGCGGAGCGGTCAGACTCTTTTATGGTTTGAAAGTGGTGACCCCTCTGTTCCTGGTGGCAGTCGCGACGCTCACCGGCGCCTATGAATACGGGGCCTTCTTTGTCTATACGCCTCGCGCTCGCCATCGGATTTCTTCTGCCGGATTTCGTGCTGGGAAACCGCATCCACAACCGGCAGCTCAACATCCGGCTGGGTCTTCCGGATGCCCTGGACCTCATGGCGATCTGCATTGAAGCAGGAATGGGTCTGGACCAGACCATCCAGCGGGTGGCCGAAGAGCTCAGCATCAGCCGGCCGGAGATCAGTGAGGAGTTCGCCGCGGTCAACCTGGAGCAGCGGGCCGGAAGGCCGAGGGCCGAGGCGTGGAAGAACCTGGCGGAGCGCACCGACGTGGACGCGGTACGGGCCCTGGTGGCCACCCTGGTCCAGGCCGATCAGTATGGCACCAGCGTCGCCAAGGCGCTGCGAGTCCACTCCGAGACGCTGCGCACCCGGCGGCGGCAGCGGGTGGAGGAACAGGCCGCCAAGACCCCGGTCAAGCTGGTGTTTCCCCTGGTTTTCTTTATTTTCCCGTCGTTGTTTGTGGTAGCTCTCGGTCCGGCCATGATCAAGATGATGGAGGGTTTCAAGAATTTCCTTGAAAGCTGAACTGGAGTCATGAAAGGAAGGAATTATGGACAATATAACGTTGATTCGAGTGGTGGCAGGAATCCTGTTTGTGGTGGTGCTGGTGATTCTGATCCAGCGGCGGCGTAAGCGCGTTCGATAGCGGCATTGACGCTCGGTCCGGTCCACGAAGAGAGTGAAGGGGAAGTGTGCAAGGAGTGATCTCCAGGCCCGTTGTCGAGAATGTGCGGGAGCGTAGCATGACTAAGGAGAGAGTCTGTGTCTACAACCTGACGCGCCAGTCGTTCTTGAGCCTCGGCGTAAGAGTGGCGGACACGCAGTGGGCGCGGCTGCGCGGGTTACTGGGCAATGTGCGGTTGCGGGCCGACGACGGGCTCTGGGTGGTTCCTTCCCAGGGCATTCACACGATCGGGCTGACGTTTCCGGTCGACGTCGTGTACCTGGACGCCGATTCTCGCGTGATCCACCTGGTCCAACACCTTGGACCTTTTCATATAGGACCTCTGCGGAGACACGCCCGCAGCGTTTTGGAGTTGCCGACGGAAAGTGTTTTTTGTTCGAACACGCAGATTGGGGATCAGTTTGTCATCTGCTCCCCCGAAGAACTGGCGGCTCTTTTGAATTCTCAGCCAGAGAAACCGCCAGGAAGGACGGTCGGTTATGGGCGAAAGCCTCGAAGGGGAGCCCGCTGGTTACAGGCCCGACGCACAAAGGGAGCTGGCTGGCGCGGATCACGAGGAGGTTCCGAGACCTTAGGGACCGCAGGCTCGCAAGCAGGTGCGCCATTCCGGGGGTGGTAGCATTCTACTGGGAGGGAGGAACTCCCGAGCCTCACGCGGTGCTGAACCTCAGCACCAGCGGGGCTTACATCAGCACGCCCCGGCAGTGGTATCCAGGGACTGTCATTGAGCTGACGCTTCAGATGGCGGCTGAGGGCGGCGAGCCGTCGGAGTCGCGGTTGGCCGTACACCTTCCGTGCCGGGTGGTCCGTTGCGGAGAGGGCGGCGTCGGGGTGCGGTTCCTGTTTACGTCCCAGGTCCAGCGCATCGGTGTTAAGAAACTGGTGGCGGCCATCAAGTCAATTGAAACGTAATGAAGACGTTCCGGAGGGCTCGGCGGGAGGCAAATGGGTTATACTGATTGGCGACTGGGCGCCAAAACGGAGTTTCCGGGGGATTTGGCTGCTGCAGACTGCGCAACGATAGACCCGAAGGACTTCATGATGCGGGAGTTCATCGTGGACCGCTCCTTTGGAGACGCGGTCCAAGAAGGCGTCGACGCGGCACGCGTGGGCGCGTGCGCTACGTCCAGCCCAGCACATCTTCCAGGGCCGCCGCGCGTTTCGGCAAGCGGTCTTGCGGCGAGTTTCGAGGAGGAGCTGTGAAGAACCTGGTCAGACCCCGGAAGGCACGCTGTCAAGCGAAGGGCGCCGCTTCGGTGGAATTCGCCTTGGTGGCGCTCATGTTCCTGTCTATCGTCTTCGTGTCGTTTAACTTCTTCTTCTGGACCTTCGCCAAGGCAGCACTGCACAATGCTGTCCGCGAGGGGGCGCGATATGCGATCACCGGCCGGACCACTGGGGGATCGCAGGACGCCTCGATCCGGCAGGTGGTCAGGGATAACGCCTTCGGGCTGTTGACGCCAGCCAACTCGATCACGGTGGACTATTACGCGCCGGACGGGACTTTTACGACGAGCAACGCAGCCGGCAACGTCGTCGTCGTCTCTGTCCTGAATTACACACCGGCCACGATTGCCCCTCTATTTGGGGTTCAGGTGCCGGGCGGCATGACGGTTCGGGCCGTCGACAAGGTGGAACCTTATCCGGGGGCTCCACCAACTCGATAGCGGAGAAAGGATGTCCTATGAACGCACTCCTCATTGCGATGTCGAGGCCCCGGCGAGCCAGGAGGCTTGGTTCTTGCGCCGGTGCTTCGGTGATCGAGATGGCGCTGATCCTGCCGCTCCTGCTCACCATCATCTTCGGGGCTCTCACAACGAGCCTGCTCCTGGACCGTGTTCTCACCGTGCTCCAAGTGGTACGGTACGCCGGCAGCATGTACGCCCGGGGGACGGACTTCAGCGTCGCGGCCAACAAGGACCTGCTGCTGAAGGGAGCCGGCGGCTTGGGCATTACGCGCACCGCGGGTACCGGAGTGATCTATCTTTCGACGGTGGTGAGATCCATCGATGGTTCCGGGAACCCGGGCCCACTTGTGGTTTCCGAGCGCTTCGTGATCGGGGACACCGGCTTCGCCGCCAGTCGCATCGCCACGCTAGTCTCGACGCCAAACGGGCCAGTGCCGAACTATGACACCAATCCTCAAGCTCGTGCCCCTACTCTCCAAGCCGGCTTCGGCAACATCGGCGTGAACGAGCGTGTATTCGCAGTCGAGGTCTGCGACAGTCTGGTCGACCTCGGCGGCTATATGGGTCTCTTGAGCATGAATCAATTCTATTCTCGGGCCTTCTTTTAGGGGCTCTCACGGAGGATCTGAGCACTATGATAAGACGCCGACAATTCCGCCGAGGCCAAGTCCTCGTGCTTTTCGTGGTGATATTGCCATTGCTGCTTGGCTTTGTGGCGCTTGCCGTCGACGTGGTGTATGCGTTCATGGCCAAGGCGGCCCTCGTCACGGCGGTCGATGCCTCCGCGCTGGCCGGCGCGCGAGCCATTGTAAACGGGAGACCCTGCCGTCGCAAGCCGCGGTTGACAGGACGTTCCATGCGAATCTGCCCGATAACTACATCGTCGCCGGCGCGCCGTCGTATGTACTGACCCCGATCTCTACGGAGACGCCGACGGATCACGAAGCATCACGGTGAGAGGCACTGCCAGGTCCCCATCCTTTTTCAGCGGAGTGCTTGGCTACAGCGGCTGGGACGTGAGCGCCTTCGCGAAAGGAGGCCGGCGTGACCTCAACATCATGTTGGTCCTGGACCGCTCGGGATCCCTTGTAGACGCTGGGGCTTGGGATGATGTCCAGGCGGCAGCTAGCTTTTTCGTTCAGACAGTTTGACGACGCCCATGACAAGGTCGGCCTCGTCGGCTTCGGCTCGAATGCGCGAATCGATTTCGCTCCTAAGGTTAGACTTCAGGACCACGGCTCCTACCCTGCTGACGACGATCAGCAACATGCAATCTCGCCACCGGAAACGCTACGAACTCGGCCCTGGGACTCTACCTGGGGTACGACGCGCTCAGAACCCTAAACGACCCCTCGAGGGAGAATGTCATAGTGTTATTCACGGACGGCCGTGTCGAGTGCGTTCCCCGGGCAAGTTCGACGTTCGCACAACCGGCTCCCCGAGGTGCCCCCCACGCCGCAGGACGGCGTCTTCATGGCTGACTCAGGTGGCGCTCCGGCGCCGGGTATCGCACCCGGTCTACGGCATAATGACGCTACAGCCGACGTCTGCTCCGGGTACCTGGCCCACTCCGGACTACGCACTCATCAGCGGCTGTACCGGTCTGAACTCCGATGGATGGACAACAACCGACCTCCTCACGGGGCGGGATTCCGCGCCACTTGGAGATCCGCCGATCGGGCCCGCGCCCCGGTCCCCGTCTCCGTTCTTGGTCTCAACTCGGTGAATCTGAACAGCACGAGTAGCGGGACAACGTTCTCAACATAGGCCGAGAACATGCTGCTGAACGTGGCGCAGTCCGCGCGGCTAGATCCGCTGACGATCCGAATCATGGTGATTGGGCTGGGAGCCGGTGTCGACACGGCTACGCTGCAGCGTGTGGCCAACGTGGCGCCCTATACGGTTTGCTGGCCAGCGGGTCGGACTTTACGTCTACGCACCCACCAGCACCCAGCTCATGAGTGCCTTTCGCCAGGTCGCCAGCGCCATCAGCCACCTGATGCAGTAGAGAGCGCGGCACGAAGCCGACCGGGAGCCGCCCTACGCAGCCTCCGCTCAGGGCTGCGGCCGCGGGACGATCAGCAGCACTTCCACGGCGGCCGGCTGGCCGCCTCGGGAGGCCGGCCGGAACTCCCAGCGGAGCAGGGAAGCCAGCAGAGCTGCCTTGTCAGCCGGCGTGGCCTCGCCGACCGGCTCCAGCCGCTCCAGCTTTCCCGCCTCGTTTAAGCATGCCGTGGACAAACAGGTGCTCTCCGTCCCAATCGTAAGAAAGCGCCGGCCTGAACATCAGGTAGGGATAGGGCGCCGCGAGCACTCCCGCGGCGGCCACCGGGGACGACTGCGGGAGGCAGTACTGAAGGATCCAATCGGGCCGCGCGCCGATGCCCAGGTATACCGTGTAGACCAGCTTGCCGCTCAGCATGCCGGCCGCTTCGGGGAAGGATTCCTCCGGCTTCGATCCCGTCACCATGAACGTGTAGCGCCCGTCCTTGGGTTTCGTCACCCGGATCGAGCCCGGCGGAGGGGCGGCCTCGCGGGGGGCCGTCAACTCGATTGCCGGAGCACCCGCGGCGGCGGCTGGTGCAGCGTCCGGCCTACCGGCGGCCGACACTCTTGAAGGGGCCTTGGCGCCGCTTTGTGCCTCGCCCGGCTTGCCGGCGGCCACTGCAGCGGCGGGGGCGGCGGGGGGGGGCGGGGCGGTCTCCGGGAGCACCCCGGCCACCCCGGGCGGCACACTCACATACGTGTTGGGCGGCAGAATCACCGGCCCGGCGGTGATCAGGTTGACTGCGTCGCCTGCACGCGCGCCGATGCCGGCGTTCAGAACCTCGGCGGGCGGCTTGAAGGGCTGGACGACGCGGACCGGGGTAGTCGACGACGGTGCGCGCGGCAGGGCCGGGGCCGCAACCGTGGGTACCGCGGCGAAGTTCAGGTCGGCGAGGCGCGGCTCGTTGTTGGGCCTTGCCAGCGTGGGTGGCGCGTCGAGGGCCGGGCGCTCCGGCACGGGACGCGTACGGCCGGGCTGGACGAAAGTCTTCGGGGCGGGCCTCTCGCGCGGGGCCCACGCGCTGATGGCCGGCATCGCGGACAGCAGGTCGGCCAGACCCTTCGAGGGCTGAATCACCAGAGAGCTTATCCGCGGCGGCTCGGGCATGGGGGGAATAATGATTCCGGGGCTGAGCCGGAGCCGGTCGCGCCGCTGGGCGCCCGGATCGGACGGGGTCACTACCGGAGCCGCCTCGCGTGGCGCGGGCCGCTGGGTCTGGGGCTCGACGAAGTAGTACAGCCTCTGTGACACGTTCAAGGGGAAGGTCTTAAACGCAAAGCGTTCGTCGAGCGAAGCCGGCCAAAACATCGGGAGATACTCCTGCGCCAGGACCGCGCTAACTACCATCAGCAGGTGCAGAATCACCGACGAGACCGCCGCCGGCGCCCAGTTATGGGCCGTCGGAAGCAGCCCGCTGAACAGCGGACGGTCTGCCACAAGCGACGGATCGTCGGACAGCTCTAGCGAGAGGCCTTGCATCCCTCCTGGATCATAGCAAGTAAAGAGCCACCACCCCATCGGGATGGTATCGGCGCAACTGTATACTGAACGGCGCAAGCGGCGCTCCCCGATGTAAACCTAGGTACACACATTAACGGCTGAAACTCCCGGCGTTTGCCGCATCGCACTGGCGGGTAAGCGTTTTTGAGGTCTCCAGCCCGAATGGTCCCATACTTGCCATGCAACTTGAGGGTGCTGCCGCGCCAGCGCACCGCCCGTGTCACGGATTGCAGGCCCGAAAAGGAGGCTGGATGCCACGAAGAGTAATGGTGATTCTCCTGGTTGCGCTAGTTGTCGCCGCCGGGTCCAGTTACGTCGCGTATCGTCTCGTCAGGAACACATTGGCCAGGAGCATTCCCGCCGGGGGGACCAGCCAGGTCGTTGTGGCCAAGCGCAATCTCGCGCTCGGGACGATCGTCAAGCCAGGCGACGTGGGTCTGGCGCCATGGGTCGGCGCCGTGCCGAAGGGGGCGGCTACGCGCGAGGCGGATGTCCTGGACCGGGGCATTGTCTCCACCGTGTACGAGGGTGAACCGCTGCTCGAAACCAGGCTCGCCGACCGGGGGGCTGGCGGGGGCTTGGCGGCTACCATCCCCACCGGCATGCGGGCTTGCGCGGTGAAGGTGGATCAGGTGGTGGGTGTGGCGGGCTTCGTTTTGCCAGGCATGCGGGTGGATGTCCTTATCCTGGGCTCCCCGCCGGGAGGGACGCCCACGGATGGAGCCAAGGTCAAGACGGTCCTGCAGAATGTACAGGTGCTATCGGCGGGAGAGAACATCCAGAAGGACGCCGAGGGCAAGCCGGCGCAGGTTCAGGTGGTCAGCCTCTTGGTCACCCCCGAACAGGCCGAGATTCTCAGCTTGGCCAGCAACGAATCCAAGATCCAATTGATCCTCCGAAACCCGTTGGATACGGAGACATCCAAGACCGAAGGAAGCAACATGGCGACCCTCTTCAGTGGGATCAGGCCTGGGGCGCCGGCCGCGGCATCGCCCGTTCGGAGAGCCCCTGCCGCCGCGAAGCCGCCCGTGGCGCCGCCGAAGGCGCCGGCAGTGCAGGCGCCGCCTGCCATTTATCTCATTGAAGTGATCAACGGACCTCGAAAAGATCAAGCCAAGTTCAACAAGCCGGAAGAAGCCAGCCCGAAGACGGGGGAGGTAAAACAGTGAAATCGCAGCGTCGAGTCCGCGGAATCATGCTTCACGGTATGCTTGTGCCGCTGTTGGCGTTGGGCTTGTTCGCCGGTGCGGCGGCGCAGGCTCAAGCCCCTGCCGCCGAGTCCCAGAGCGCCACGGGGGCCGAAGAGACCGAGCACGAACTGTTCGTGACGGTCGGCAAATCGGTCATCGTGTCGAGCGTGCCGGTGATTCAGCGAATCGCAATGGGATTTGGCGAAGTGGCGGAGGCCGCGGCGGTGGGACCGCGGGAGCTGCTGGTCAGCGGCAAGGCGCCCGGCTCCACCAGCCTGATTGTCTGGCAGGAGAACGGGGGCAAGCTCTTCTTCAATGTCGTGGTGCGCCCGAATACCGCCGTCACCAACATCAAACTCGAGGGCCTGCGGAGGGAACTCCGGCAGGAACTGCCCGGCCAGAAAATCACCGCCAGCATGGAGAACGATACCGTTTTTCTGCGCGGCACCGTCAGAGATCTGACCAGTTCCGACCGTGCGGCTGACCATCGCCGCCACGGTCGGGAAGACCGTTAATTTGCTCTACGTGGACGTCCCCGCCGCCGAGGACCAGATCCTGCTCAAGGTCCGCTTTGCGAGTGTGGACCGTACGGCCTCGAGCGAGCTGGGCGTGAACCTGGCGAGCCTCGGCGCCTTGAACACCGATCGGCCGGACCACCACCGGCCAGTTCAGCCCGCCCGTCGTGGAAACCGACGCGAGCGGCCAGACGACGGCCACCCTGAGTGACGCTCTGAACATATTCCTCTTCCGCCCCGACCTCAACCTGCTGGCCACCATCAAAGCGCTGCAGCGCAAGGCGCTGCTCGAGATCCTCGCGGAGCCGAATGTGCTGGCCATCAACGGGCAGCAGGCGAGCTTTCTCGCCGGCGGCGAGTACCCGTATCCCATTCTGCAAGGCGGAGGGTCGGGCCTCGGCACGGTCACGATTCAGTTCCGGGAGTTCGGCGTCCGGATCAACTTCCTGCCGACCATCACACCGCGCGGGACCATCCATTTGCAGGTAGCCCCCGAGGTGAGCGCCCTCGATTTTGCCAACGGCTTGGTATTTCAAGGATTCACCATCCCGGCATTGACAGTCCGCCGGGTGAACACCGGCGTGGAACTCTCCGCGGGCCAGAGCTTCGCGATCGGTGGACTCCTCGACCGCCGCCTCACCGAATCAAAGCAGAACATACCGTTCCTGTCGAGTCTGCCCATCCTTGGGAAACTCTTCCAGTCGCGCTCGCTGGATCGAACCAATACGGAACTGCTCGTGATCGTGACGCCCGAACTGGTGCGGCCGATCGAGGCCGGTCAACCTCTGCCCGAAGTGGAACTGCCCAAGCCCCTGACCGGCGTGGGCGCCGACAGTCTGCCCGGCAACCCGATACATCCCGCCGTCCGGAGCGAAACCGGCGGCGCCTATGCCCGTCGAGAGACTGCTGGAGACTCTCAAGCGGGAACAGGCAGCGAACTCGACTGGAGGAACCGGGGCCGGCGGTTTGCCCGACAGCAGTTGGCGGCCGCGTACCCAGATGCCAACTCCCGTGCAGCCGGCGGCCACCTCGCCAGCACCGTCAGCTCTGCAGCCGGCAGGCGACCGCCTCCCGCCAAAGCACCGTAGGCAAGTGGGGCAGGCGGTTTCGCCTGCCCCATCTGCTCCGAGTACTGGTACCTTTAGGTGACTGCTCCGCTGAATCTCCGCCCTCCGCAGTAGCTGCGGTATTGTCATTAAAATCATATAGTTACGATGCATGGCGGGATTCTACCCGAAATCCGCGTGAATGATCTGAAATCCCCAGTACTGTAACTCGGTCTTCGTAGAATACTATTGACATACCCCATATTATTGCCCAGAATCGAGAGGTGCCCTACCTGGGGGATGGAGCAGTAAGGTAATGTAGCAGGAAAGCATCGATGAATTTCCCGACGCTGAAGCGACTTCGGCTGGATGTCGCTCGCGGGGAAGCTCGCGACGATCGCAACTGCTGGGAGTAATCGCCAATGATCCGGGTCCTCTGTTACTCGAACGACATGAAGCTCCGCCCGATTCTGGGTCCGACGCTGGGGCCGGGCTACGAATTGACTCTGGAATCGGACAAGTCGGCACTCAAACAGACCATCGCAGACGGACGGACGGACGTCGTGATTTTGGATTTCGACTCCAGTTACGGCTCACTCGAAGACGGCTTTGAGGTGTTTGACTCGGTGGTGAAGTCTCATATTCCCGTGGTGGTCATGACCGATGACGCCCGGCGTTCCGCCACTCTGGAAATGATCCAGATGGGCGCATATGATTTCTTCCGCAAACCGTTTTCCCTGATGGAACTCCGCGTGGTTCTCGGCCGGGCGTACGAGCGCGTTGCCCTGAAACGAGAACTGGAGGGCGCGAAGAACAAGCTGCAAGCGGTTTCGTGCTTGTGATCGCTTGGTCGGATCGAGCCCGCCCGCCCAGGTGGTTTATAACCAGATCCGCCGTGTCGCTAACCTGAACGCGCCCGTACTCATTCGCGGCGAGAGCGGCACGGGAAAGGAACTGATCGCGCGGGCCATCCACAACCTAGGCAAGCGGGCCAATCAGCCCTTCGTGGCGGTTCCCTGCGGGGCCATTCCTGAAACCTTGATCGAAGCTGAGCTGTTTGGCCACGAGAAGGGCGCCTTCACCGGAACCACGGGAGCCCGTGAGGGTTACCTGGAACAGGCCGGAGAAGGCACGCTGTTGCTGGATGAAATTGGCGAGCTTAGTCTCCAGACACAAGTGAAGCTTCTCCGCGTCTTGCAGCAACGGGAGTTTTGCCGGCTGGGGAGTTGTAAGTTGATTCCTCTGCGGGCACGGGTTCTGGCGGCCACTCACCGTGGTCTGGAGCAGATGGTGGAGGCGGGCACATTTCGTGTCGACTTGATGTTCCGGCTCAACGTCCTCACGATTGAGGCCCCACCGCTGCGCGAGCGGGCGGAGGATATCCCCGAGCTCGCCCGTCACTTCCTGTTGGAAGCTGCCGCTTCGTTCGATGAGCCGGTTCGGGAGATTTCACCGGCCGCCATGGAACAGCTTTTGGCCTACCGCTGGCCGGGCAATGTCCGGGAACTCGAGAACGCCATGCAATTCGCCCTCATGCATGTCCAGGGCGAAACGATCGCTTCGGAGGACTTGCCCCCGGGCGTGCAGCAAGCCGTACCGCGTCCCGCCGGCGAACCGGAAGAGCCCCTTTCATTTGAGGAGCAGCTTCGGGAGTACAAGATCGAACTGGCGATGAAGGCGTTGAACGATTCAAACGGCAACAAGACCGTGGCCGCGCGCAGTCTGCAAATCTCCCGGGCCTACCTCCACCGCTTGATCCGGGTTCCGCCGAAGCGATCTAGCGCCGCCTGATACCCCCAAACCGCCTGCCCCACTCTGCCGGAGCGATACTGGAGGTGGTATGGCGACTCTGGCGGAGGCCCTCGCCGGACATGTCCGTCTCGGGGACCTGTGGGAGCCTCTGGGCGACAAGCGGGTCCGCTGTTACGCCTGCGGCCATCGCTGTCCGATCGCCGATGGGCAGCCGGGGGTGTGCAAGGTACGGTTCAACCGGGACGGCGCCCTGTACGTTCCCTGGGGCTACGTGGCCGGGGTGCAGAACGACCCCATCGAGAAGAAACCGTTCTTCCACGTCCGCCCGGGTGCGCTGGCCCTCAGCTTCGGAATGTTGGGCTGCGATCTGCACTGCTCCTACTGCCAGAACTGGGTCACCTCACAGGCCCTCCGCGATCCCCAAGCGGCGGCGCCGATCCGAACGGCAACTCCGGAGTCGCTGATAGAGTCGGCGATCGAGGCGGGGGCCGAGGCCGTCGTCAGCACCTACAACGAACCGCTGATCACAGCGGAGTGGGCGGCGGCGGTGTTCCGCAAGGCGCACGAGGCCGGGCTGCTCACCGGCTTCGTGTCGAATGGAAACGCCACGCCGGAGGTGCTGGAATATCTGCGGCCGCACCTGGACTTGTTTAAGGTCGACCTCAAGTGCTTCGACGAGCAGCGCTACCACCAGCTCGGCGGGCGGCTCCAACCCATCCTGGACAGCATCCGGCAGATTCACTCGATGGGCTTGTGGCTGGAGGTGGTGACCCTGGTGGTCCCCGGTTTCAACGACTCCGACGCCGAACTGGGCCGGATCGCCAGTTTCCTGGCCGGGGTATCGCCCGATATCCCGTGGCACGTGACGGCCTTCCATCGGGACTACAAGATGCTCGGCCCGGAGAACACTCCAGCCGGGACCCTGGTTCGGGCAGCCGGCATCGGGCAGCGGGCGGGGCTGCGATACGTGTACGCCGGGAACCTCCCGGGCAGGACTGGGAATCTGGAGAACACGCTTTGTCCGGACTGCGGGGAGACGCTCGTGACGCGCCACGGGTTTAGGGTGGCGGCGTGCAGGTTGACGGGCGAAGGCCGCTGCCCGGCGCTGTTCCGCACGGATACCCGGCCGCTGGTCTTAGCCTCCGGCCGTCTCGAACGGTCCGTGGCCCCAGACTGGCAGAGGCCTTCTTTTTCCTTTGCTTTCAGGCGGGTAAGATGTTAGGCTGGAAGATCTTACAGGATAATGAGAACTGTCGACCTGATTCAACGCAAGCGTGACGGCGAAGAGCTCGTCCCGGAAGAACTGATTTATCTGGTGGAAGGTTACACTTCCGGCCGGATCCCCGACTACCAGTTGTCGGCGTTTCTCATGGCCGTGTTTTTCTCGGGCATGACCGACAGCGAGGTGTCCACCCTGACCGACTGCATGCTGCGGTCGGGGGAAACCATCGACCTGTCGGCAATCCCCGGCGTGAAGGTGGACAAGCACTCCACCGGCGGGGTCGGCGACAAGACCAGCTTGATCGCAGCGCCCCTGGCGGCTTCGGCCGGCGTCATCGTGCCGATGATTTCGGGCCGCGCGCTCGGGCACACGGGCGGAACCCTGGACAAGCTGGAATCGATTCCCGGTCTGCGCACCGATCTGAGCATTGAGGAAGCCGTCAGTCAACTGCAGCAATGCGGCCTCTGCTTCATGGGCCAAACGGCGCAGGTGGCGCCCGCCGACGGGAAGCTTTATTCGCTGCGCGACGCGACCGCCACCGTGGAATCCATCCCGCTGATTGCCTCCTCGATCATGTCGAAGAAGCTGGCGGCCGGGCTCGACGCGCTGGTGCTCGACGTGAAAGTGGGGGCCGGGGCGTTCATGAAGAAGCAGGTCGACGCCCGGCGTCTGGCCCAGATGATGGTGGGCATCGGCCGCCGCATGGGCAAGCGTGTGCAAGCGCTCATCACGGACATGAACCAGCCTCTGGGCTACGCGGTGGGCAACGCCCTGGAGGTGATGGAAGCGTCGCAGACGCTGCAGAACGTCGGGCCGACGGATCTCACGCGGTTGTCGCTCGAACTGGCCGCGCGCATGATCTATCTCGGGAAGATCACGCCCACGCTCGATGAGGCCCGCGACGTGGCCCAGCGGAAGCTGCTCGACGGTTCGGGGTACCGCAAGTTCAAGGAAGTCATCGCCGCGCAGAACGGCAACGCCCAGGTTCTCGACAAGTTCGAATTGCTCCCCAACGCGACGGGGGTCCGCGAGATCACCTCGCCGCGCGCGGGATTTGTGAGCGCCATCGACGCTGGGGATATTGGCAGAGCATCCGCCGCCATGGGCGCCGGCCGCGACACCAAGGAGGCCGCCATCGACCCGGCGGTCGGCGTCATTCTGGAAATCAAGGTCGGCGAGAAGGTGGAGGAGGGCTCGGTCCTCTGCCGTTTGTACTACACCAGCGAGGAACAAGTGGAAGAAGCGGCTCAGGATGTCGAAGACGCCTTCCGCATCTCCGCCCGCCCGCCCGAGGAGCGCGAGTTGATTCTCGAGGTGGTCGGCTAGCACTCCGCGATTATGGGCCGCTTTACCGGATTGCTCGGGCTCATCGCGATCCTGGGCGTTGCCTACCTGTTTTCGTCGCACCGCAAAGCGATTCGGCCCAGCCTGCTGTTGTGGGGCCTCGGCTTGCAGTTCGCGTTCGCGTTTCTGGTGCTGAAGACCGGCGCCGGAAGGGCCTTCGAGGTGGCGACGGTCGCCGTCAACGCTCTGCTCGAGTACGCCGAGGCCGGCAGTAAATTCGTATTCGGCGATCAACTCGGCGCCAAGGGCGGTTCCCTGGGAGTGGTGTTCGCCTTCCAGGTCCTTCCAATCGTCATTTTCATCGCGTCCCTTTTCTCGATCCTGTACTACCTCGGGGTGATGCAGATCCTCGTGCGAGCGATGGCCAAGGTGATGCAGCGGGTCATGGGCGCCAGCGGCGCCGAATCGACCGACGTAGCCGCCAGTATCTTCATGGGCCAGACCGAGGCGCCCTTGACGATTCGCCCGTTTCTTCCGGGTCTCACGCAATCGGAGTTGTTTACGGTGATGGTGGCGGGGATGGCGCACGTCTCGGGCGCCGTCATGGCGGCCTACGTCAAGATCGCCGGCGTAGAGATCAAGCACCTGCTCACCGCCGTGATCATGACCGCTCCCGCGACCATCATGCTCGCCAAGATGCTGATGCCCGAGGTCGACCAGCCGGCCACTGCCGGCAAAGTGGACATTCACATCGAGAGGCCCGGGGTGAACATCATCGACGCGGCATCGCGCGGCGCCGGAGACGGACTGCAACTGGCGCTGAACATCGGCGCCATGCTGGTGGCATTCCTGGCGCTGATCGCGATGGTGAATGGCGGGCTGAACTGGGTCCACGGCCTGCCCTGGCTGGGCTGGCTGCCGTCGTCGCTCGAGCAACTTTTCGGGCTCGTCTTCGCCCCGGTGGCCTGGCTGATGGGGGTCAGTTGGAAGGATGCCACGACCGTTGGAAATCTGCTGGGGACGCGCATGGTGCTCAACGAATTCGTCGCCTTCCTGCAACTGGGGCCGATCAAGGCGCAGCTTGATCCGCGATCCTTCACCATTGCGACCTACGCGCTGTGCGGGTTCGCGAACTTCAGCTCGATCGCCATCCAGATCGGCGGGATTGGCGCTTTGGCCCCCACCCGAAAATCGGATCTCGCGCGGCTCGGACTCAAGGCCATGGCCGCGGGGACGATGGCGAACTTCATGTCGGCATGCATCGCCGGAATGCTCTTGTAGTATAGAGAGGAGGCGCCCCGCATGTACGACGCTGCACTCAAATATCTTCAGTCGATTACCGCTGTCCGGCCCCAGGTGGCGGTCGTCCTCGGCAGCGGGCTCGGCGGTTTCGCGGAGGAACTGGAGGACCCGGTCGAGATCCCCTACGCTGAGATCCCGAACTGGCCGCGCTCGACCGCCGTGGGCCACGCGGGCAAGTTAATTCTCGGCAAGCTGGGTCAGCGCGAGGTTGCCGTGCTGTCCGGGCGAGCGCACCTGTACGAGGGCTACACTCCTTCGCAGTCCGTATTTGGGGTGCGAGTGATGGGAAAGCTCGGCGTGCGGGGAATGATCTTTACGAATGCCGCCGGCGGCATCAACCTTGCCTTTCAACGGAGCGCGCTGGTCCTGATCTCCGACCACATCAACCTGCAGGGATCGAATCCTCTGGCGGGGCCCAACGACGACAGCCTGGGTCCGCGCTTCCCCGACATGAGCGAGGCCTACTCGGAGCGCTACCGCGTGATCGCCAGGGAGGCGGCGGCGGGCCTCGGCATCCGTGCTGCACGAAGGCGTCTATGCCGCCCTGTTGGGGCCAAGCTACGAAACGCCCGCGGAGATCCGCTATCTTCGCGCGATTGGCGCCGACCTGGTCGGCATGTCCACCGCCGCCGAAGTGATCGCGGCCAACCACATGGGGATCAAGGTGCTGGGACTTTCCTGCGTGACCAACATGGCGGCAGGCCTGCAGACGGGAAAGATTTCGCACGAGGAAGTTCTGGAGACCGGAGCCAAGGTTCGCGAAACCCTCACCCGCCTTCTGAAAGCCATCGTCCCTCAATTGGAGGTGTGAGATGGATGCACTCATCGAAGCCGCCATCCGCGCGCGGGAGAATGCGCATGCTCCGTTCTCCGGATTCAAAGTGGGCGCGGCGGTGGAAGCCGGCGACGGGCGGATCTACTCGGGCTGCAACGTGGAGAACGTCAGCTACGGCCTGACGCTGTGCGCGGAAAGGGTGGCCATCTTCAAAGCGATCTCCGAGGGCGCGCGCCGCTTCCGGAGAGTGGTCGTGGCCGCGGACACCGGGAACTTGACGCCACCGTGCGGCGCCTGCCGGCAAATCCTCTGGGAGTTTTGCGGCGATATTGAGCTGGTCCTGGTGAACTTGCAGGGCAAGACGGAATCCTTCCGTCTCAAAGACCTTTTCCCGAGGCCATTCGATGCGTCTTCTATGTAGCCTGCTGCTGTTGGTGTGGCCGCTGGCAGCCGAGCCGGCCGATTGGATCTGGTCCGCGCGCTACGTCGTGACCATGGACGGCGGGCGTCGCGTGATCGAGAATGGCGCCGTGGCGGTGCGTGGAGACCGCATCGTTGGCGTGGGCACGCTGTCCGACATCGAGACGAAGTTTCAGGCGCGCCAGCGCATCCGGACTCCCCAAGCGCTCATCGCTCCCGGTCTGATCAATACCCACACGCACGCGGCGATGTCCCTGTTGCGAGGCATCGCCAACGACCTCCGGCTCCAGGACTGGCTCGAGAAGTACATCTTCCCGGCGGAAGCCAAGAACGTCAACGCCGAGTTCGTTCGATGGGGTACGCGCCTGGCCTGTCTGGAGATGGCGCTGGGCGGCACCACCACATTCACCGACATGTACTACTTCGAGGACATCGTCGCGGAGGCGGCCAAGGAGGCCGGCCTGCGCGGGGTGCTCGGCGAAACGGTCCTCAACTTCCCCGCCCCCGACGCGAAGACTCCTCAGGAGGCGCTGGCCTTCACGGAACGGTTCATCCGCCGCTTTCAAGACGATCCGCTCATCGTTCCGGCCGTGGCGCCGCACGCGCTCTACACCAACACCGACGAATCCCTGCGCTCCGCGCGCGCGCTGGCCAACCGGTACAGCGTCCCGCTGCTCATTCACGTTTCGGAGACAAAGCAGGAGAACGACGATTCGGTTGCTAAGCGCGGCATGAGCCCGGTCCAGGTTCTGCAATCTCTGGGCATGTTCGATGGCCGCACGGTCGCCGCACATTGTGTTTGGCTCGACGATGCCGACATCAAAGTGCTGGCCGGCAAGGGCGCCGGGGTGGCGCACTGCCCGTCGAGCAACATGATGCTCGCGAGCGGCGTGGCGCCCGTGATGAAGATGCTGGCCGCGGGGATCGCCGTCGGCCTGGGGACGGACGGGCCGGCCGGCAGCAACAACGACTTCAACATGTTCGAGGAGATGGACCTGGCGGCCAAGCTTCAGAAGGTGGCCACCGGCGATCCGCGGGCCCTGCCGGCCGCGCAGGCGCTCGAAATGGCCACCATCCTGGCGGCCCGCGCCCTCGGCATGGAGAAGGAGATCGGCTCCATCGAGCCCGGCAAGCGCGCGGATTTGATCGGCGTGCGCCTGGACGCGCCGAACGCCGTTCCGCTCTACAGCGTCTACTCGCAGATGGTTTACTCGCTCAAGGCCGGCGACGTCGAGCAGGTCATGGTGAACGGCCGCTGGATTGTGCGCTCGGGCAGGATGCTTACGCTCGACCGCGCCGCCGTGCTGGCCGAAGCGGAGAAGTATCGCCGCAAGGTCGAGGCTTCCGTCCGCTAGTGTCGCAAGGCGCACGCGGAACCTCGGAGTAGAATGGTAAGAAGGGAGGACGTATGCCACTGAGAGACGCACTGCTGCCCGAATTCGACCATGAGATGGCCAATACACGCAAGTCGCTGGAGCGCGTGCCCGAGGACAAGTTCGGCTGGAAGCCCCACGAGAAATCCGGTACCCTGGGCTGGCTGTCAGCCCACCTTTCTGAAATTCCCGCATATGTTCCGGTGACCCTTGCGCAGGATTCGTTCGACATCGCTCCGCAGGGCGAGCGTCCTCAACCGGCGAAGCCCGCGGCTTCACGAAGCGAAATCCTCGAGGCCTTCGACAAGAACGTCGCAGCGGCGAGGGCCGCCATCGCCGGCGCCGAGGATCGGGTACTGATGCTGCCGTGGTCGCTGCTCTCCGGCGGCAAAGTAGTTCTCACGATGCCGAAGATCGCCGTGTTGCGCGGTTTCGTGATGAGCCACACGATTCATCACCGCGCGCAGTTGGGGATCTACCTTCGCCTCAACGACGTGCCGGTACCCGCGATATACGGCCCTTCTGCCGACGAAACGGGGATGTAGTCCCGAAGGAAGTACCCCTCCTACTCCGTCGGAGGCGGGCCGGCAATACTGCTATATAATCGCCAGGCCGATACTGCTGCGTTGAGATAATTTGCATTTGTGGGACACGTTTCTTTTCTAAGCGTCAGTGGCTCTTGGAAAATAAATGTCCCACCATACATGCAGGACGACTTACCTGATCGTCATGATCGCCCTTATGCTCCTGGCCGTCCCGGCAGGCGCATCACCCACCATTTACCCAACGATAACGGATTGGACAGCCGCGGTGACCAACATCATCACGGTCCCCTTTACGGCTCAGGCGGGATCGACTGCTTACACCGAGTACAACACCTCTGCCGGACTCACCGTGGGCGAAGTCAACTTCGTCGGCTTTACGGGAGAAGGTGGAGTTTACAACCTGAAGGTGTACAACCCTGCCTACAGCCCGACGTTGGAACGGGGATCGGGCCCATCTCTGGGTGGCGGATGGTCGCCCAACAACTTGGTGGCCACCCTGCCGGCCGGGGGCGTGTTCGCGCTGGCCGTGGACATCGCCACGGAAGTGAAAGGGCGCAGCGTACTGATTTCGCTCTCGAGCGGAGACACCTATACGATCGCCAGCCCTACCGATTCCACCATGATGTTCTGGGGAATCACGTCCGACATCGCAATCACGGACATCAAGTTCAGCGCAACCAACACGCTCACGATGATTGACAACTTCTCGTACGCCTCGATTCCGGGAGAGGAGACTCCCGAACCGATAGGGCTCGTGCTGGGCGCAACGGGACTGGCGGCAATCTGGCTGGCCAGACGCATGCGCCGGACCTGCTAGTGAACCACTACGAGGAGTTGGGCCTGGGGTGCAGCGCGACGACCGAGCAGATTCGGTCGGCTTACAGGAACCTGGCGCGCTTGCTGCATCCCGACCAACAGCGGGACGAGGAGTTGAGACGTCTGGCGGAAGTCCAGATGCGGCGCCTGAACTTCATTCACGCCGTGCTGGCCGATCCGGTGCTCCGGAGCCGATATGACGCGAGCCTGCTACAGACGCCGTCCGCTGCTACTGTGGCACCCGCCGGCCGGGCCGGCGGGAAGTTGCCTCTTACGGGAAGAGATCTAGGACTGCTCGCAACCGGGGTGGCCCTGGGATCGCTACTCTGGTTCTTGCCGGAAAGGCCGTTCCACAGGGCGCCTGCTCCGGATCTCGCGCGGAGCGCCGCCAGCCAGCCCGCCCCGGCGGCGCAACGTCCCACCAAGCCGGAGCCGAAAGAATCCGCCAGGGTGTCGGCGGAGTTGTTGGAGGCGCGGAGGCGCCTGGAGGCGCTTCGCGCGGAGAGGGACGCCGCCGTCGCGGAACTAGCCAATGCCGGCGCCCCCCGTGGAATCGGCTTTCGCGCCCCCCGTCCGGGTGGTTGAGTCCTTGAGTCTGCCGCCGCCGGTCGCAGTGGTCGGTGTACGAACGCCCGCCGCCGTCTCGCCTGCGCCTTCCGAACGAGAGTCCGTACTTCGCTGGCACGTGGGTCTACGTGCTTCCCCGCATCTCGCCCTCGCAACTGCCGATGTACCCGGCGGAGTACGTCGAGGCCGTCATCGTCGAGCAGAGCGGCGACCCTCCAGGGCCGCTTCCGGGCGCGCTACAGAGTCCCGGACCGGCCCATCTCGGCTGAAGTCGCTTTCCGCTTCGAGGGCAGACACAATCCTCGCACGGCCGAGTTGCCCTGGACAGGCGCGGGAGGTGCCAAGGGGGATCTCAAACTGAAGCTCATCTCCCGCGACAAGGTGGAACTCACTTGGATCGCCACCGAGCTCGGCTCCCAGATGGGCCTCGCTTCAGGCACCGCCGTCCTCACCCGCCGCCAAGAACCATAGGCCTGCGTTCTCGTCTTGACCACCTGCCCGGAGCTGCCCTGTCCCGGGCGACAGTAGCCTTCATCACACCGGCCGGATAGCCTCGACCTGCTATAGTAGCGGGAATATGCTGCCTCTTTCGGGGGAACGTGCGGCCGGAGGCAATGAGTCCCCACGGTAGCATCTCCGACCTGCTTCGAGCCGCCGCAGAGAACTCTCCAGGCAGCCCCGCCATCCTGGGTTTAGGCCGCGCACCCCTCACTCGCGCGGAGCTTGCCTCGCACACCGAAGCGTTCGTGCGGACCCTAAACGCTATCGGCATCGGCCGCGGCGACCGAGTGGCGATCGCGCTTCCCAACGGGCCTGCGATGGCCGTCTGCGCGCTCGGCGTCGCCGCCGCGTGCACTAGCGCGCCACTTAATCCAGCCTACACAGTCGCCGAGCTGGAGTTCTACCTCTCCGATTTGCAGCCTCGCGCGGTAATCGTCGAAGCCGGCGCCGACACTCCTGTCGTGGCCGTCGCCTCGGCGCGCGGCATCGCCGTTCTCCGGCTCCACCTCTGTCCGGAACGGCCGGCAGGCGTCTGCCGCCTGGATGGTTGCACCCTCGCCGGATCGCCTCCCCGGCCTGGTGAAGCGGGATCCGACGACGTGGCCCTGGTGCTTCACACCTCGGGCTCCACGTCTCGCCCAAAAATGGTGCCGCTCACCCAAGCCAATCTGTGCTACTCCGCGTGGAACATCGGGCAGTCTTTGTCGCTCTCCGCCGATGACCTCTGCCTCAACATCATGCCGCTGTTTCATGTCCATGGATTGGTCGGCGCCGTTCTCGCGTCGCTCAGCGCCGGCGCATCCGTGGCCTGTACGCCCGGGTTCCAAGCGCCGCGCTTTTTCGATTGGCTCGAGCACTTCCGGCCCACCTGGTACACTGCCGTCCCCACCATGCACCACGCCATCCTGGCCAGAGCCGCCCGGCATTCCGATATCCTCCCATGCCCCCGTCTGCGTTTCATCCGGTCCTGCTCGTCGGCGCTCGCACCCAAGCTGATGGCCGGCCTGGAGGAGGCATTTTCGGTCCCGGTTGTCGAGGCCTACGGGATGACCGAAGCCTCGCACCAGATTGCCGTCAATCCACTGCCGCCGCGCCCACGCAGGCCCGGTTCGGTCGGCCTGGCCGCCGGTTGCGAAGTCGGGATCATAGATGCGACCGGCGCTGCGACCCCTGCTGGCGCCACGGGCGAGGTCGTCGTCCGCGGCGCCAACCTCACCCGTGGTTACCTCGATAACTCCGCGGCGACCTCGGCGTCCTTTGTGAATGGCTGGTTTCGCACCGGCGACCAGGGGTTCCTGGACTCCGATGGCTACCTGTTTCTGACCGGCCGGATCAAGGAGATCATCAATCGCGGCGGAGAGAAGATCTCGCCGCGCGAAATCGACGAAGTGCTGCTCGATCATCCCGCCGTGAGCCAGGCGTGCGCGTTCTCCATCCCCAGCGAACAACTGGGCGATGAGGTGGGCGCGGCGGTTGTCCTTCGCGAAAACGCTTCTCTCGCGGAGACCGAGCTCCTGGAGTTCGCCGCCCGCCGCCTGGCCACGTTCAAGGTGCCCCGCCACATTGTGTTCTTGACGGAGCTGCCCAAGGGTCCAACCGGGAAACCCCAGCGGATCGGCCTCGCCGCCCGCCTGGGCCTCAACCTACCGGCTTCTCCGAAGACCCCTGTCGTAGGCGCTGCTCCCCCGCCAAGCACTCCGATCGAGTTGCACCTGGCGGCCCTGTGGGCCGAAATTCTCGATGTTCCGTCGGTGGGCGCCAACGACGATTTCTTCGATCTCGGCGGCGACTCGATCCTCGGCACTCAGCTCGTCGTTCGGGTGCGCGACGAGTTCAGCGTGGAACTCCCTCTGTTCCACCTGTTCAATTCGCCCACGCTGGCCGCGCTGGCCGCGTGGATCGACTCCGCTCCCCGGGCGGCCGCGTCTGCGGAAACTCGCATCTCACGCGTGGCGCGCGACGGCCCGCTGCCGCTCTCCTTCGCCCAGCAGCGCATGTGGTTCGTCACCCAATTCGAAGACGAGGCGGCCGCCTACGCCATGCCCGCCGCGGTGCGGATGCGGGGGCGCTTGCACGTCGATGGTCTCCGCGCCGCCCTGCAATCCATCCTCGACCGTCATGAGGTGCTTCGCGTCACCTATGCCAGCAGCGATGGCATTCCCGTTCAGGTATTGAACGCCGGACGCCAGCTTGAGCTGCCGGTTCTCGACCTCGGCACTCTCTCCGAATCCGACCTCGAGGCGCGCGTGCAGCGGATTGTCAGGGAGGAAGTGTGCCGCCCGTTCGATCTCTCGTCCGATCTCCCCCTGCGCGCGCAGCTCCTCCGCCGGGACCCCAGCGATCACGTGCTGCTGCTCGATTTCCACCACATCGTCTCCGACGGTTGGTCGAAGTCCATCTTCTTCCGCGAACTCGCCGAGTTCTACCGGGCCGCGCTCACCCAGTCTCCGGCGGATCTTCCGGAACTGCCCATTCAGTACGGCGACTACTCCGTCTGGCAGCGGCGCCTCCTGGTGGGGGATGCCGGCGATCGCCTCACCGCATACTGGACCGAACGCCTGCGCGGTAGTTCTTCCGTACTCGACATCCCGGCCGACCGCCATCGCCCCGCACGCCAGGGCTACCGTGGTGGAATCGAGCGGATGCTCCTGCCGGCCTCGCTCGCCACTGCCGTGCGCGCACTCAGCCGCGCCGAATCCGTCACGCCGTTCATGACGCTTCTCGCCGCTTTCCAGGCGCTCCTGTTCCGCTACTCGGGGCAGACCGACATCCCGGTGGGCGCTCCCATCGCCAACCGTGTGCGCCGGGAGACCGAGCACCTGATCGGACTCTTCGTCAACGTTCTGGTCATGCGTACCAGCCTGGCCGGAGACCCCAGCTTCCGCCAGCTCCTGGCGCGCGTGCGGGAAACGGCTCTCGGCGCCTACGACCACCAGGACATGCCGCTCGAGCGACTGCTGGAGATCGCGCAGCCCGAGCGTAGCCTGAGCCACTCGCCGCTCTTTCAGGTGATGTTTCAACTCCGTAACTTCCCGGATGTCGTCTACGAACTGGAGGGACTGCGCACCGAAGTCATCCCCATCGATCCCGGCACCGCGCAGTTCGAGTTGTTCCTGGAAGTGACCGAAACTCCCGACGGTCTGGCCTGCGCGCTCACCTACAGCAGCGGCCGGTTCGATGCGGCTTCAGCCCGCCGCATTCTCGGCCATTACCGGACGCTGCTCGAGGCCGCCATCCGCACCCCCGACGTTGCCGTGGCCCAATTGCCGGTGCTCTCCGAGACCGAACGAAACGAAATCCTCCACGAGCGAAACCAAACATCCACCGAGTATCCTCGCGCGTCCGTGCTGGTGCTCTTCGAGGAACAGGCGGCGCGTACACCCTCCGCTGTGGCGGCCGTACATGGCAGCCGTCGCTGGACCTACGCGGAACTGGACCGCTACGCGGGCGGCGTTGCCGCGCGGCTGCGCGATATGGGCGTCGGGGCGGGGACGCTCGTCGCGGTATCGGTGGAGCGCACGCTCGAGATGCTCGGTGCGCTGTTGGGCGTCTGGAAAACCGGAGCCGCCTATGTTCCGCTGGATCCCTCGTACCCGCGCGAGCGGCTGGCCTTCATTCTCGAAGACGCATCCGCGGCCGCGCTGATCTCAGAAGCGCGGTTTCGCGGCGCTCCGGGTGACCTCGCCGTTCCCCTACTGGACCTCGCCGGCGTCGTTCCCGCGGGTCCCGTCTGCGCCTCTGCGCCGGCGGATCCCGATGACCTCGCCTTCGTCATCTACACCTCCGGCTCGACCGGCAGGCCCAAGGGGGTTGCCGTACGGCATGGCGGCCTGACCAATTGCCTTTCGTTCCTGCGAAGTGAGCTCACCCCTTTGCCCGCGGATGTCGTGCTCGGCCTCACCACCATTTCCTTCGACATCGCCGCGGTCGAGATGTTCCTTCCGCTGATCTCCGGCGCGTCTGTCTCCCTGATCGGGCGGGACGCCGCCACAGACGGGCGCCTCCTGGCACGCGCCATCGAAGGATCCGGCGCGACCATCCTGCAAGCCACACCGGCAAGCTGGCAGCTTCTGCTCGAATCGGGCTGGACGCCCGCGCTGGGAATGCGGATGATCAGCGGAGGAGAAGTGCTGACTCCGGCCATCGCCGCGAAGCTCGTTAGCTGTGGCGCGTTGTGGAACCTGTACGGCCCCACCGAGACCACCATCTACTCCACCGGCTGCCGCGTCCACGACCCCGCTCGGGCCACTGTCATCGGCAGGCCCATCGCCAACACCACTGCCTACGTACTGGATGGCAACCGCCAGCCCGTGCCGGCCGGTGTTCCTGGTGAACTGTACATTGGCGGCGACGGTCTCGCTCGCGGCTACTGGGGGCGGCCTGATTTGACTGCCGAACGCTTCGTACCCGATCCGTTCAGCCGGGAGACGCGCGCGCGCCTCTACCGCACTGGCGACCTGGTGCGATGGTTGCCCGATGGCGACATCGATTTCCTGGGCCGCATCGACCGCCAGGTCAAACTGCGCGGCTACCGCATCGAGTTGGGCGAGATCGAAGCCGTCCTCCGCGGACACCCTGCCGTGCAGGCAGCAGTCGCTAAGGTGGTGGAACTCTCCCCCGACGACCGGCGACTGGCGGCCTGGTTCGTGGCACACGCAGACTGCGCCCTCTCCGACGTCGAACTGCGCAAGTTGCTCCAGCGCACCCTCCCCGCCTACATGCAGCCCAGCGTCCTGATCGGCGTTCCGGCACTCCCCCTCACGCCAAATGGCAAAGTCGACGTCAACGCACTCCAACTTCCCGTATCCGGAGTCCTCGACCGCTCGTGCGTTCATCGGCCGCCGCTCACAAGCTCCGAAGTCGTGATGGTCCACATCTGGGAAGACGTCCTGCGGCGGCGGCCCATCGCCCTGGACGACGACTTCTTCGAGTTGGGCGGGCACTCCCTGCTCGGCGCTAGCTTGCTGGTCCGGGTCGAGAAGGCGTTCGGCGTCAAGCTCCCCCTGGTCAGTCTGTTTCAGGCTCCCACAGCCGCGCGGATGCTGGAACTAATCGAGGGCGCTCACGGCGCCGTGCCCGCATTGCAGTTGATTCCCCTTTGGACCGCGGGCTCGCGCCCGCCGTTGGTGTGGGTGGGTCTGCAGCCTATCTTCCGCCAGCTCACCTCACGGCTGCCCGCCGACCAACCCCTTTACGGGCTGTCGCTCTTCGACACGTCCACGCTCCCTCTCCCTTACCGGCTGGAAGAGATCGCGGCTCAGTATGTGGGACTCCTCCGCGGCTTCGGCGATGGACGCCCGCTGGTGCTTGCCGGGTGGTGCGTGGATGGCGTGCTCGCCTACGAAATCGCCCAGCAGCTTCGAAATGTCGGTATCGCCGTCCCCCTGTTGGTGCTCTTTGATTCCTTCAATCCCACGGCCGTGCGGCGTGGGTTCTGGCCCAGCCGGAATCGCGTGCGGTTCCACCTGGCCTCGGTTTCGCGTCTGGGTGCCGCCGGGGTTCTCGCCTACGCGCGCGACCGCGCGCAGACGTTGGCCGCGCGGCTCCGGACCAGGTTCTGGCAAGCCGGGTACCGGCGCCGCATCGACTCCGGGCGCGATGTCGACCCGAGTCTCCGGGATCCTGAACAGATCCTCAAACTCGCTGCCGCCGAATACTCGCCGCGGCCCTACCCCGGATCCACCCTCTTGCTCCGGCCCGCGTCCCGGCCCGCGGGCGATTCCGCCGACCCTGCATTCGGCTGGACCAGACTGGTTCCCCATCTGCGCACCGTGGATGTTCCCGGCAACCATGTCGAGATGTTCCGGGGGGCGAACGTCGACGCCATCGCCGCCGCTCTTGAGAGTGCCCTTCCGGAGATCGGATCGGGAGTCGCAGGATCCGAGCCTTCCCGGCCCATTGCAGCGGCTGCTTCAGCAGCCCCGTAGACTCAGAGACGCACGGAGACGGTGGCGATCGAAATGGGAGGCAGTTCCAATTGCAGCCGTGAGCCGTCGATGTTCACCGCGTGCGGCTTCGGGACAACTTCGTTCCGTTTGTCGAACGTGATGCAGGCATTGAAATCGGCGTGGGAGAGCAGTTGCGCCGTCGCCGAGGCGGCCTTGGCCCCGGCGATCCCGTCCACCATGAGCCGCACCTGACGCTGGTGATCGTGGGATCCATCGCTTCTCCTTCCCCAGTATCTGCGGTTTGCCGTCATCGTCACCGGTGCCGAACAGCATGCGCCCCTCCATGTGCCCGAAGTACCCGAGCGAGGTCTCGATGCACTTGCGCGCCCCGTGCCCGTCCCGCAGGGCGCGTACAATGTCCACGTGTTTCTCCACGCCGGCCCACTTCAGCTCACCGGGGTCGCTCCGGATCTTCATGATGAAAAACGCAAAGAGCGGCACCACGAGTACGTCCAGAGATTTCGCCAGATGGCGGTTGCCGGAAATCCTCCAGATGTTGCGGTGGAACTCCAGATCACTCCTGTAAAAGCGCGGCCAATCCCCGGCCCGCGCCGCCGTCACCATCCGGCTGGTACATTCCTCCAGGAGAGCCAGGTCTTCCTCGGTCCTGCGCCCCTCAGCCAGTTCGACGGCCAGTCCCTCCAACTCCCTGCGCACCTGAAGGATTTCCTCCGCGTCTTGCAGGCTGAGCTTGGTCACAAATGTGCCCTTGTTGGCAACCCGGTTGACGAACCCCTGGGATTCCAGATCGAACAGACCTTCGCGGACGGCGGTCGTTCCCACCCGCAACTGCTTCGCAAGTGCCAATTCGACGATGCGGTCGCCGGAGCCCAAGCGGCCGGCGAGGATCGCGTCCTTGATGAGGTCCGCGACGCGGTCTTTCAACGCAACCCGCGCCAGCGGGCCTTCATGGATGCGCTTCATTCACCCCCCTCTCAGGAATCTGCATTTCGCCGCGGAACATATTTCTCGCGCACCAGAAAAACGTAGGAGGCCACGCCCAGCAGCAGGAAGATCCAGATGGCGTGCATCGGCGCTTCGAAGCTGCCCGTGGTGTGTTTGAGCCAGCCAGTGAGGATCGGTCCCACCACGCCGGGGATATTCGCCGCGCAGTTCTGCACCCCGGTAATGCGTCCGACGGCCTCTCCCGGCATCAGAGTCTGCGTCAGCGCCCAGTAGTTGGCGGTCACGAGGCCCAGCGCGCTCAGGGAGAAAACCGCAAAGAAGAGCGCCACGGAAGCGGAGTCCGAAAGGGCCCCGATCACTTCCGTGGATGCCAGCAGGAAGCCGGTGATGACGAAGCCCTTGCGCACCTTCACGGGATTTCCGCCGCGCTCGATCATGCGGTCCGCCAGCCAGCCGCCGGCAATCGCCACCACCGCCATTCCCGAGAACGTGAGCGCGGTGTACCCGCCCATGGACGCGAGCGACAGACCACGCGCCTCGACCAGATACGCCGGCAGCCAGGTCATGTTGAAGTACACGAAGTACATGTAGCAGAAAGTGCCAATCACTGTGCCGAGGATCACGGGGCTCATCACCAAACGAAAGAATGGAACCTGGGAGGCCGTTTGCGCCGCGCTCTTCTTGGTCTCGATCCTCGGTCTGTCGTCGCGCACCAATATCATCCACGGCACCAGCCAGACCAGGGAGCCGATTCCCAGAATCACAAACATGGGACGCCAGCCGTACGCGATCAGCAACCAGGTCGCCAGCGGCGCTCCCATCGCGGGCCCGAATTTCGCCGCGGCCATGAAGATGCCCAGCACCAGCCCGCGCCGCTTCTCCGGGTAGTGGTAGCGGATCCAACTCACCCCCGCCGGCGTGATCACGGACTCGCCGACACCGAGCAGCAGGCGAACCGCGAATAGCTGGCGAAGCGAAGTCGCCCATGCCGTTCCCGCCGAGACCAGGCTCCAAACAAAGAACCCGATGGCATAAGGGGACTTCACCCCATAGCGGTCGATGATCCAACCGGCGGGGATCTGCATCACGACGTACGACCAGAAGAAGGCCGAGTTGAGCAGTCCGCGATCCTGGTCGCTGAGCTGGAAGAAACTTCTGAAGTCCTTGTCGGCGAGGGCCACCGAGAGGTTCACACGGTCAAAGTAGGCGATCATCACGCCGAGGCAAAGCAGCCCGACAATCGTCGCACGCAGGCGAGAGGACATAAGCGTGTGAGTATACAACAACGGCGCCCTTTACGACACCTGCTGTACGATGATGCTCCCCCGCCGGCAGGACTGCCCGGTGGGGCAGGCGCTTCCGCCTGCCCATTCGGGCCTCGCCTGCGCCCGCCGCCTTTACGGCGCCTGCACCGTCGCGACGCCGTCCGCCTTCTTCAGGTCCACCACTACCTGCTTGCCGCCCACCGTGATTCGGTGCTTGCCGTAGAACGCGCGCACCTCGACCACTCCTTTCGGGCCGGCGGTGCCGCTCCAGCGCGTCCACCAACGCTTCAGGACCAGGTCCTCGTAGGCTGCCGCGGCCGGCGTCGGCGTCCAGTCCCGCTTGTAGAGCGAGGACTGCGGGATCCAGTTCGCTCCCTCCCAGAAACCCCACATCAAAATGCCGGTCACCGAGGGGTGGGCGAAGCAGATGCGGTAATACTGCCGGATAGCCTCGGCCTTGGCCTGTTCCTCCTCCGGCGTGAGTTGCGCCTTCCGGTCGCCGGTGTAGAACTTGGATCGCTGCCCCGGGAAGTTGAACTCCGTGACCCGGACCGGCAGCTTGAACTGCGCGAGCTCGTCCAGAGCGTTCCGCAGGGCCACAGGATCGAAGCTGTCTCCGTGCAGGTGCCCCTGCACCCCGATGCCCGCGATGGGCGTACCCATCGCCAGCAGCCGCCGGATGTCCTTCACGTAATCGGCTAGCCGGTTGCCGGTCAAAATGTCGTAATCGTTGACGAAGAGCTTGGCGTTCGGATCGCCCTCCTTGACCCACAGCGCCATCTGCTTGATGAACTCCGGCCCCAGCCGCTCGGCGTAATAGTCGGCGTGGATCATCTCGTTGTTGAGATCGTACTCCGTGAACCGGCCCTTGTAGCGCGCGCCGATGGCCTTCCCCCGCTGCTCGATGGCCAGCCGCATTTCTTCGTCGGGGAGTGCCTTGAGCCAGTTCTGCACGCGGTTCGGGATTCCCCAGAAAATGCAGTGGCCGCGCAGCAGGATGCCCTCCTTGTCGGCCCAGTCGAGCATGGTGTCGACCGCTGAATAGTTCACCACGCCTCTTTCCCGCTCCATGCTGAGCCACTTGAGGGCGTTTTCCGGGACGCCCGAGTTGAAGTGGCTGGTGAAGATCTCCTTGAACTTGGCGATGTCCTCGGGTTTGGACCGGCCGCTGAAGATCCCGTCGGGCAAAGTGGCCCCGAACCAGAACTCGTGCCGCAGTTGTTCGACGCTGATTTTGGCGCCGGGGGCGGCACGAATCACCAGCGTTCCCATCCGGGTCTTGGCGATAGCTTCGTCCAGCGCGTCCTGGGCCGCGCACACGGCGGCGACGCCCAGGAGCGCCAGCAACAGAGTCCCGCACTGTTTGAGTCGCATGGCTCTACTATAAACTGCGGAGCAATCCCAGACCACTCGCGAACGGGAGCGTGCTCGTCAGACCGTCAGGCCGCGCAGGAAGGGGATGCTCTCCTTGAGCGCGTCCATGTTCATCTCGACGTAGTAGTTCCGCATGCCCCCCGTCTTCATGGCGGCAAAGACTTTCTTCCAGTCGATCGCGCCTTTGCCCACGGGGGCCTGCCGCTTCTCGGCCGTCTGATCCGCCAGATGCAGCGAGATGAAACGCCCCGGGTATTTCGTGATGAATGCCACGGGATCGAGCCCCGCCCCCACCACGTTTACGATCTGGCACTGCATTTTGACCAGAGCCGGATCGAGCCTGCGCATCATCTCGTCGAAGATCAGCACGCCGTCAATCTGTGCCAGTTCCATGCCGTGGTTGTGGAAGCCCAGCGGCATCCCCGCCTTCTGGGTTTGGGCGCCGATCCGGTTGGCGTCGTCGCAAGCCCGCCTCCAGTCGTCCATCGTGGCGCTCTTAGGCAGGCCGAAACTGGAGATGATCATCTGCTGCAGGCCGAGTTCCTTCGCGTACGCCAGACGGTCCGGCAGGCTCTCCTTCAGCTCCCCGAACTGGTAGTGGCTGCTATCGCAAACCAAACCTGCCTTTCGAAATCGCTCGCGCAGTTCGGATGGACGCATCGAAATCAGAGGTCCGAACAGGTCCTTGTAGCCCGGCGGCGAGCAAGTCTCGACGGACCGGTACCCGATCGCCGCCAACTGCTGCAGTGTGCCGTCTACATCCGCCACGAACGTCTTGGCGATGGGGTAGGTCTGGAAGCCGGCCGGCATACCGAATGGCTCGGCCGCCAGATATCCTGCAGCGGCCAGCCCCGCCGTGCTTCGGCCCAAAAACTGCCGTCTTGAAATAGTCTCCATCACGGTAGTCCCTATCCTCTCTTCCGAACCGCCCTCACAGCTCCCATCCCGGACGGTATTCGCGAGTCAGGTATTTGTTGGCTTCGGCCATATTGGTGACCTTCATGCCCGCGCTGTCGTAGAGCAGTTTGAGCGGTGCGGGATAAGATCGTGTGCCGCTCTTCTGACGCCCGGCCCGCAGCGCAACGGCGGCCAGACAGACCGTTTCCGAAATCGGGCCCGCGCTCAGGAAGTTCCCTGGTGACGGAGCGCCCCCTTGGAAGGCCTCCACCCATACGTTGCCCCGGCCTCCGGAAGCAGCCTGCCCGGCAGCGGCTTGTCCCCTTCCGGCGCCCGGTTGAGCCGGCGTCTCTCTCCATAGGGGCTCGCTCCCCTTGGCGGTGATCAACCGCGGGGCGCCCCGGCCCGCCGACAGGATCTTCCCCTTGTCGCCGACATACAGCAGACCCTCCGGTGGAACCGCCGCCTCTTCCGCATCCAATTCGGCGATCCGCGGCAGCATCCCTCCGTCGTACCAGAAAACACTCACGGGGGGCATATCCGCCCTCGCCGCATACTCGAACTGAACGATGGAGGCAGTCGGGAACGCGAAGTCGTTCACAATCGGGGTGGCCGCCGAATCCACGATATTGCAGGTGTGCGTGGCCCACGACCGGGCGCTCAGCGGAGGACCCAGGTTCAGCGCCGTGAAGACCGGCCAGAGACTGTAGATCCCCATGTCCGCGATGCACCCGCCGCCGAAGTCGTACCAACTGCGGAACACCATGTGCGTGTAGCTCGGGTGATAGGGGCGGTCGAGCGTGGGCCCCAGCCACAGGTCCCAATCGAATCCCGCCGGCACCGGCGGCCGGTCCGTGGGGAGCTCCGTGAACTGCGGCCACACCGGCCTGTCCGTCCAATTGTGTACTTCCCGCAGCGGACCGATGACTCCTTCTTTGATGCTGGCGACGACCCTCTCCGCCGTGGCGTTGCCCTGGTACGCCAGAAAGTGCGTGGCGACCTTTGTCTGGCGCGCCGTGTCCATGACCAGCCGGGCCTCGTACATCCGGTTGGCCAGCGGCTTGTGTACCATGACGTGCTTACCCTTCTTCATGGCCGCCACGCCAATGGTGGCGTGCAGGTGGTCGGGGGTCATGATCTTGACCGCGTCGATGCTCTTCTCTTTCTCGAGCAACTCGCGGAAGTCCGCGTAGGCGGATACCTTGAAGTTTTCGCTTCCCCGGTTCTTCGCGTAATAGCTCTGCACGATTTGTTGGAAAGGATCGCGGCCGCCGCGAATTCCGGGCACGCCCTCTCCCCAACTGGAATCCGCGAGCAACCTGCGGATGCTGTCGCGGATCCCGTTCTTGGACCAATCCAGATAGCTCGTGCTGTCCTTGACGGGATCGCACACGCTCACGATCTGCACCTTTGGGTCCTGAATCAATCCGGACGCCATTTCCCGCAGCCCTTCCGTCCCGCAACCGATGTGTGCCATCGCCAGTTTGTCGCTGGGAGCGACGAACCCCGCGCCGCCCAGCACGTGCCGGGGCAGGATGGTGAACGCAGCGCCGGCGACCGCCGGAGCCAGAAACTCGCGACGGTTCAAATCTTCCTTGAGTGCCATCTCGAACCCTCCCTATCTCCAGACGCGCTGGAGTGCTTTCGGCGGGGACTCCCCCAACCGCTTCCCCGCCGCCAAAGATTGTACATCCAAACGCCTGTCCATGCTACTGACGCGCTTTGGGACGGTTTACCGTTGCCCCCTGAACCGGGATGAAGTACGATAACTTTTGCGATAACTAGATTCAATTTGCCGGAGGGGAACAATCCCCCTGTCCGATGAGGAGACCGTCATGAAGCACAGAATCCTCGCCTGCACGACTTTGGTGTGCTGTGCCATCTTCCTTACCGCCCGTTGTTCCGGACAAGCCACTTCCGGCATCCCGCGCTTGCAGAAGCAGGGAACGGTCACGCAGTTGGTCGTGGATGGTAAGCCCTTCCTGGCACTCACCGGGGAACTGGGCAACAACACCGCCAGCAGCCTCGAGAGCATGCGGCCGATCTGGCCGCAGTTGGTGTCCGGCAACCTGAATTGCGTGCTGGCGGCCATTTCCTGGGCCCAAATGGAGCCCGAGCAGGGCAAGTTCGACTTCGCCGTGATCGACGGCGTGATCCAGGACGCCCGCAAGAACAACCTCAAGCTGGTCTTCCTGTGGTTCGGAAGCTGGAAGAACGGCCTCTCCAGCTACGCTCCCTATTGGGTCAAGAAGGATTTCGAGAAGTACCCGCGCATCCAGCTCCGCAACGGCAAGAGCATGGAACTGCTGAGCACCTTCGGCGACGCCACTCGCGACGCCGATGCTCGGGCGTTCCGGGCGTTGATGCGGCACATCCGGGAAGTGGACGGCAAGCAGCACACGGTCCTGATGATGCAGGTGGAGAACGAGGTCGGCGTGCTGCGCGATTCGCGCGACCGGTCAGCCGCGGCGAACAAGGCCTTCGCGGGGCCCGTGCCCAAGGAGTTGATGGACTACCTGGTGAAGAACAAAGCCAACCTGATCCCGGAGTTCCGCGATGTATGGGCGGCGAACGGCAACAAGACCTCGGGAACCTGGGAGCAGGTCTTCGGCCCCGGCCTGCCCGAGAACATCGAGATGCCCATCCAGACGACCACCCCGCCGATGAGCCGGGAGGAACACGCTACCGCCTGGCAGAAACTGCATTGGCCCGTCGATGAAGTCTTCATGGCCTGGCACTACGCCAGGTACATCAACAAGATTATCGAGGAAGGCAAGGCGGAGTATCCCATTCCGATGTTCGTGAATGCGTGGCTGCAGCAAGCGAACATGGCGTGGCCCGGGACGTACCCGAGTGGTGGGCCCCTGCCGCAGGTACACGACATCTGGCGGGCCGGTGCGCCGGCGGCCGATTTCTTAGCTCCGGACATCTACATCCCGCAGTTCGAAGAAACCTGCCAGAGGTGGATCCGCAACGGGAATCCACTTTTCATTCCGGAGACCAGCGCGAATGCGGCCAATGCGATTCTCGCCTTCACCAAGTACGGCGCGATCGGCTACTCCCCCTTCTTCATCGAACGTGGCGTGGGACCCGACACTCCTTTGGCCGGAGCGTATCGTCTGCTCGCGGATATGGCCCCCGTGATCCTGGCGCACCAGGGCAAGAACAGCATGACCCTGGTGCAGATGAAAGAGGGCGATCCGCCTCAGAAGATCTCCCTGGGGAACTACACGTTGGAGTTGACCTTCCTGGGCGCTCGTCGCGCCCCCATCGCACCGCAACCAGCTGCGCCCGCGGGCCAGACTCCCGCGCCCGGCCGCGGCCAGGCGGCTCCAGCGGGACAACCTGCCGCGGGGACGCGGCTTGGCGGGAGGGGGAGCCCAAGCCTCGACGGAAGCGCTGGCGATATTTGTTGCTAACGGGCCGGATGAGTACTTCATGGGCGGAACCAACGGCCTCCGAATCGCGTTCACCCCCAACACGCCGGGCCCGCCGGTCGTAGGGCAGGGAGACGTGCAAGTCGGCCGATTCGTGGACGGCAAGTGGACCGTGGTCCGGCAGTTGGGCGGCGACGACACCGGACAGGGCGAGATCCTTTCTCTGCGTCCCAACACCGTTCAGCGCGTGACGGTCTACCGCTACAAGTAACCATGCAAGACGATGACGAACGCCCCGGCCGCTGATCGTTTCTTCTGGGCGTAGGCGCCGCGGTTGCCGACGCCTGGACGGCCAGACCGTCCGCTACAACTGGTACTAGGAAAACTGACCCGTAGTAGGACCGGCGGTTCCGCCTGTCCCTGCCAGGCTTTCACTCGCCCGCCGCTTGCCTCTCAGCCCACACCGCTTCCAGCATCGCCATCGTCGCGACCCTGCTCCCGCGGGCGTAACAGGCCTCCAGCAGCCCATCGCAAATTGCGCCGGCGACCCGTAACGATCCGCCCGACCTTGCATGAATCGCAGAGAGAACCTCCGGCGTGAAAACCGTTTGGGCCGGCATGCCGCAGTCCGTCAAGGCCCGCTCAATCCACTGGCCGGTCTCCTCCTCGTTCGGGGGCCGCAGGTGGAGTCTTACCGCAACGCGCCCCCTGAACTGGCATAACTCGTCCGAGTCGAGCCTCCGGTCGAACTCGGGTGAGCCGCAGAGGACCGTCTGAAGCAGTCTGCCCGTGCGCTGCTGGAGGTTATCCAGCATGCGAATCTCCTCCAGGACCTCCCACTCCAGACGATCGGCGTCGTCGATGAGCAGCGCTCCGGTGCTGCCTCTTCCCGCCTGTCTTATCAGCAAATCGCGCAGCGCCGTCAGAACAGCCACCTTTGACTTGCCGGAACACGGGAGATCCAGGTCGTAAGCCAGAAACTCGTAGAACTCCTCGGCGGAAAGCCTGGGATCCATGAGCAGGGCGAACTCCATCGATTCCTCGGTGAGATAGTCGCCCAGCCGCTCAAGGAGGGTGGTCTTGCCCGCTCCCGCCTCACCGGTCACCACAATCAAGCCCATCCTGCCGCTGAAAGCGCGGATCACTTTCGATAGAACTTCCTCGTGCTGTGGACTCCAATAACGAGCGGCCGGATCAAAGGACGGCTTTTCGCGGATTCCCCAAAAGGAGCAAAAAGTCCGCGGAGGGGCGATCTCCTGTGCCTCCGGTGCGGCTTCGGTCGCAGCCTCAGGCTGGGGAGGCGCCGCCTCGGAGGTCTCAGGCCCGAGCGGCCCGGGCGGAGGGGCCGCCTCTCGCACGCTGAATTCACGGTGGGAGGAGGCGATCGACCCGTCCTCGCGACGAAAGAAGAACCCGAGCATACAAGGCTGCGATCTCCGCCTGAGAAGGACCATGGCGATCTGCCAGGGCTTGGGGAAGTATCGATCGTACAGCTTGATGTCGCGGTCGGTGAGAACCAGCCAGTAATGCTTGGAGTGATACCAACCCACGGCTTCCAGGCCTGCCAGTTCGTCATCCGTCCCGGCCTTCGCCAGGATGTCGGTCAGGCGGACCTCGTCGCTTTCCGAAAGCTCGAACGCCGGGCCATCGGCGTGCTCGCATTCGAACGGGCGAAAGGCCAGAATTCGCACCGAGCCGGGCTCCCGGCGGCCGAAAAGGACGCCACCAACTTCCGGCCCGCCCCACGGCACGCACAGGAAGTCCGCCATCACGGCGGAAAGAATTTCCCCCCAGAAAGGCCCAGGGAACTCGATGGATTGGGGATGTCCGTCCACGGTCCAGCGGCCGAATTCCGCGCCGGCGTCACTCTCAATCTGCAAGCCAACCCTCCCGTGAACTTCGCATCAGTCAACCAGCGATTCCCCAAACTCCTTGACGGCCGTCGCAATGTCCCGGGCCCGCGCCGCCCCTACCGCGGAACAGTTTCGTCAGCAGCGGCATCGCCGTTTCTCCCTTGCAATCTCTCGAGCGTCACCCCATCCATCCACAGTGTGCCTCGAATCTTGTCGTCGAATTTCAGCGACGGCTCACGGCTCAATTGAACCTCGATCAACCGGGTCCCCCGGCCCGCCCGGAACGTCTTCTCCAGCAGCCTCCACTCCTGCGTTCCCGTGAGTTCTTCCGTGCGCGCATCCAGACGTCCCGGCGACTCGACGTCGAACACCCTCACCGACAGGCCCCGGTCCGTGCTGAGCCCTTCCGTCTTTGCGTAAGCGCGGAGCCGGTAAGTCCCTTCCCGGATCACCGTTCTCTGCGCCACGCGCGCCATACGAGAGGTTTTCCTTTCCTCCCAGTTCCACCCGCAGAGACCGCCGCCCCGAGTGCGCGACGCTCTGGTCCATCTCCAGGCTCGACCCCGTCCGTCGGGCTGAGGCGCCAGTCGAAGACGCTCCCGGTAGGATCGTCCTCAAAACCGCCGTTATATAAGTAATTCGATTGTAAGTATCCCGCTCCCCGATCGCCCAGATACTGCTTCCAGCCGGCGGCGGCCTCCTCGTATCTCTTACCACCGAGTAGCGTATCGACATACTGACCTGCTAACCGGTCGTCGGCGAACGACCGCGACGTCACCCAGCGCCACGCCTCCTCCACCTCCCGCTTCCCGGCCGGCCCCCAGCACGTGCCGGAAATAAGATTGCGCCACCGCGCGGTCCGCGGGAATCCCCCGCTCCAGGATCTCGCGGAGCGGAAGGCCCATGAGATCGTAGTAGCTGAAGACCACCGGCTCATACACCGGCGTCAACTGCAAGACCCTGGCGTACCGGGACACCGCCTTCTGGTTGTCGCCGCTGGCAAAGCTGAAATTGGCCGCCTGCAACCATACCTGCGGCGAGTTAGGAGCCAGGTGCAGAGCCCGGTCGTAGCAATAGCGTGCCTGCTCCGGCTGTGCGTACTGCGCCAGCGCCGCTGCCAGGTCGCACCAGCGATCGGGAGATGCGGCATCTCTTCGCAGCGCCTCGCGGAACGCCTCCAGCGCCTGCCTCGCGTTCTGCGGGCCGCTCCGGTACATCGCCTGATACCCGCTCTCGATCAGCGTCCTCTCGGCCTGGAACAGGAACACCCCCGCCAGGCTCACGACGGCCACCACCAACCCGACAAGCAGTACCATCCCGCGCGCCATGTCACGGCATTGTACCAATCCGGAGAGAAGGGGCGCGACCGGAATGTCCGCGCCGAAGTAGCGCACGCGCCCACGCGCGCGCCACGCGTGCCGCCTCGACAATCGTGTCGGGGCCAAGCCCGCATCCGTTCACCCCCCCAGGGATGAGAGAATAGCTGTTTCTCAATGGGCTACTTGATCGCATGCGGTGTGGCGCTGGCCTGGGCGGTGGCCAACAAAGGTGCGGTACTGCCCGCCGACCGCTTCACTTCCGCCTTGGCGATTCGCCGTCGTAGCCCTGGTACTGTTCCTGCTGGCGCGGCGCTCCAGTCTGGCCCCCCGGCTCTCTCCCTGGATCCGCTGGCCCGCCCTCCTGCTGCCGGTCTACGCCGCCCTCCAGTGCGTGCCGCTGCCCCTCGCCCTGCTGCGCGTGCTGTCACCCGCGCGCGCCGAACAGCTCGACGCCCTGGTCCCGGTCGCGGGCCGCATGCGCTTCGCCCCTCTCAGCGTCATGCCCTCCGCCACCCTGCGCCTGGCCGTCACCATGGCCGCCTGCCTGCTGATCTTCCTGGTGATCCGTGAGTTGGCCTGGCGCCGCCCGGAGCGCCAGTGGACGCTGGCCTTCCCGCTGATCTTCCTGGCCGCGCTCGAGGCTGCCATCGGCTTGACCCAGTACTTCTCCGCGTGGCCCGACGGCATCGCCAGAGGCACCTATGTGAACCGGAACCACTTTGCGGGGCTTCTCGAGATGGCCCTGCCCTTCGCCATCCTCTACCCCGTGGCGGTCATCCTCAGGAATCGCTCGCGCCGCCGGTCGCCCGCCGGCCCCGTCTTCAAGGCCGCCCCGTTCCTCGTCCTGGCCGGGTTGATCCTGGCGGGCATCATCTACTCCTTCTCCAGGATGGGCTCGGTCGCCGCTTTGGTGTCCCTGTTCGTCATGGGAGCCGTCCCTTTCGGCGCCCGGCTCTCCCCGGGAAGGCGTTGGATCGCCATCGGCGGCGTCGCCCTCCTGATCCTGGCCAGCTTCGCCCTCCTCCCCCCCTACCGCCTCATCATGCGCTTTGCCGAAATCACCGCCTCCGACACGCTCACTTCGGAGGGGCGCATCGAGTTATGGGCAGAAACCCTGCCTCTCATCGCCGCCTATCCTGTTTTCGGATGCGGCCTCGGCGGGTTTGAATCCGCCTTTCGCGAGTTCAAGGTAACCGAACCCTTACTTCGCGACGACTATGCCCACAACGACTACCTCCAGTACTTGGCCGAAATGGGCACTGTAGGCTTTCTCCTCGCCGCACTCCTGTTACTTGGGCTCTTCCGCGCCGCAGCCCGCGCCGCCAGCCGCCCCGAGCCGGAGACACGCTGGCTGGGCCTCGCCACTACCGGCGCCATGACCGCTATCTTGTTGCACAGCCTGGCCGATTTCAACCTCTATATCCCCGCCAACGCCATGGCCCTGGCCTGGATTACCGGCATTGCCTCGGGCCTCGAGTTTTCCTTCAATCCGTTGCCGGCATGGTCCACCGGTACCCCCCTGACTGTCGAAGTACAACCATTGATTTCTCTTGAAAGTGACAGGCCATCGATGTAGAATGGATGAACACTGTAAGGTCAGTGCTTAGTATGCGGATTACATTTGTCAACATCTTGGTCGTACTGCTTGTCTCGGTCTTATCCGCGGCGACCCCCATCGCCACAGTCGTGAGCGGCGAAGGGCTGACCGTGCGTGGTACGCCCGTGCCCCCGGGCTCCGTCTCCTCCTGGCCGGTGGCCAGCGGCGACGAACTGGCGACCCTTGCGTCTCCCGCCGTGGTCATGTTCAAGGACCAGAGCCGGCTCACCCTGAACCCCAGCTCGCGCGTGAAGCTCGAGCAGCGCAGCGGCAGCACCTGCGTCTACCTCCTCCAGGGTTCGGTGAAGTTGAGCGTGGTCGCGGGCGCGAATGTGGCCGTGTGCGGCAAGGGCAAGTCCCTGGTGGCGCAAGCGCCGTTCGAAGGACAGGTCACCTTGGTGGAGCCGAATACGTTGAAGGTGGACGCCGTGACCGGCACCCTCGCCGAAGGCAAGTCCCCTTGCACCGTGAGCCCCGTCTTCGCCGCAATGGGCGGCAAGACCGCCACCGTCGTGATCATCGCCGCAGCCGCGGGCGGCACCGCCGCCGGTATCGCCTTGACCCGCGGCGACGACGCCCCCCTCAGCACGAGCGGCACCCCGTAGCACCGTCAGTGGATCTTCGTGTTCCGGTACGCCGTGGCCCCCACTACCGCCGCGGCTGCGAAGTTGACGATCGCCGCCGGCTTCTCTAGCCCCTGATTCGGCCTCCGCCGCTGCAGCAGCATCTGCACCAGGATCATCCCCCCGGAGGCCGCCGACTTCACCGCAATCCCCCGCCCGGCGCTGTAGCGCCCCTGCCCGTTCTGCAACAGCGGGTTCGTCTCAAAGCGGCCTGCCGAAGAACGCGCGTCCATCACGTTCGCCGTCGCCAGCACCGCCACCGATACCGTCCAGATCTTCTTCCACCCCCGCCTGGCTTGCCCCAAGCACGGGTGCGCACTTCCCACCGCCAGCAGACACACGAGTAGCCCGTGCGCTGCCAGCCGGCAGCTCCATTTTTCCACGGTGTGCTCCCGTCCGTCTCATCGGATGGGAGCGCAGCCGCACCGGCGTGAATACCCCTAGGACCCTACGGAAAAGTTACGGATGCGACGACCAGCCCGCCGCGTAGCGCCCCCCCAGCGCCAGCAGTTCCGCGTGGCTGCCCGGACTCCGCAATCCGGCCGCCTTCCATGACGTGAATGACGTCGGCGAACATCGCCGTGGTGAAGCGGTGCGTGATGATCAGCGCCGTACGCCCCTCGGCCAGCGCGCGAAACCGCTTCAGCCAGTCGGCCTCGGCCCACGGGTCCATCGCGCTGGTGGGCTCGTCCAGCACGATCAGCGGAGCCCGCCGCAGGAAAGCCCGCGCCAGCGCCAGCCGCTGCCATTCCCCCGTGCTCAGCTCCGTGCCCTCGGCGAACATCCGCCCCAGCAGGCTGCCATACCCCCGCGGCAGCCGCCCCACCACCTCGTCCGCCCCCGCCGCCCGAGCCGCCTCTTCGACCCCCGCCAGGCTCGCAAAGTCGTCCAATGCGATGTTCCACCCCGCCGTATCGCTATAATGCACCGGCTCCTGAAACAAAACCGTAATCGACCGCCGCAGCTCCTCCAGAGGCCACTCCCGCAGATCCCGCCCATCCCATTCAATCGACCCCGCCTCCGGATCGTAGAACCGGCAAAGCAGCCGGATAAGAGTGCTCTTCCCCGCGCCGTTCGGTCCCACCACCGCCGTGATGCAACCCGCCGGAATCTCCAGGCTGAAATCCGAGAGAGCCGCCCGCTCCGCCCCCGGATACCGGAAAGTGACGTTCTTAAAACTAAGGTTCTTAGCGTCTTTGCGCCTTTGCGTGATCAATCCGTCCGTCACCTGCGGCGCCAAAGCCAGAAACTCGAAAAGGTTCCCCAGGAACAAAACATTCGAATACAACTGCCCCGCATTCTCCAGCATCCCCCGCATCAGCCGAAGCCCCTGTTGGAACGCCTGGTAGAACAGCGCCATCTCCCCCAGCGTGGCCAGCCCGTGCAGCGTCCGCCACCCCATCCACGCCATCGCCCCGCCCGTCACCGCCAGCGCCGACGCCCCCGCCCCCAACTCCGCCATCCCCTGCCGCCGCGCCAGCCCCACCCGCTCCCCGCGCAGCTTCCCCCGCAGCGCCTGGTACGCCTCCCGGAAATGCTCCCCCAGCCCGAACAGCCGCACCTCCGCCGCATTCGACCCCGTCGTCAGCACCCAGTCCAGGTACCACGTCCGCCGCTCCTCCGGCGTCCGCGCGCGCCGCCAGGCGTGATACCGCACGCTGTACCCCACCACCGCCCAGAACGCCGGCAAGGTGCTCACCGCCAGCGCCGCCGGCACCCACAGCCCGAACTGCGCCAGCACCGCCCCCATCGCCACCAGCGTGATCCCGTTCTGCAAAACGCTGCCGAGGCTCTCCAGCAGCGCCACCGGCCGGTAGCTCGCCTCCGCCCGCGCCCGGTGCAGATGATCGTAGAAATCCGCCGAATCGTAGAACGCCAGGTCCGCCGCCACCGATTGCCGGTGGATCAGCCCCTGTATGTGGTCCTGCACCAGCTCCGCCTGCGCCGTCCGCACCCACCCCGCCACGCTCCGCAGGATCTCCCCCGCCGCCAAAGCCGCCGCCATCAGCAAAGCCGCCCAAACCGCTGGCCGCACCGCCCCCGCCGTCAGAGCATCCACCAAAGGCCGAGTCAGCCAAACCGTAGCCAAAGGCAAAAGCCCCTGTAAGACCAGCAGCACCGCCCAAGCCGCCGTCCACCGCCCCGCCGCCGCCCAAACCAACCCCAAAGCCCGAGGCAAATAACGAACCTGCCCCAAAGCCCGCCGTAACTTCGCCCTCATAATTGCCTTCTCCGCGCCCTCAGCGCCTCTGCGGTGAATACTAATAATCGCGCGAATGAACAACGAACAACAGCCCCCTCATGGATCTAGGCGGACAGCAACTGGACCTGGAACGCCTGCTGGGCGGGAAAGTCGACGTCGTCTCGTCGCGCGGGTTGCGGGAGCGTGTGCGTGAGCGTGTCCTCCGTGACGCCGTGCCTCTATGAGAGAGAGGGCAAGCTTCTGTATGCAGCCTGACGGCACTCGAACCGCCGATACCAGAGAGTGGCTCGTGAAGACTCTCCAGGATCTGCGGCGTGTCGAGATTCTACTCGCGGCCACCCCGGCTGACGTGGAAGGCGCCTTGTTTCACTCCCAGCAAGCCGCGGAGAAGCCCTCGAAATGCGCCTGCCACCCAGCACCCGCCAGTAGTTTGCGACCTTCTCCGCCGTGAAACACACCTCCGGCCCGCCCGCTCCCCGTTTTGCCTAACCCCTGTCTTCTTAGTGTCTTTGTGCCCTTGTGGTGAAAATTCCCCACCGCACATTGACCGCAGCCAGCACCCCGCAACCGACGCCGAGGCCGTTCGCCATCACATCCCCTAGTTCCACCGCGCGGCCCGGCGAGTAGTGCTGCCCGTCTTCGAGCAGCAGTCCCAGAAGGAACATCGACAAGCCCGCCACAATCCCTCGCCGGCGGTCCCGGAACCCGATCGCCGGCAACAACGACAGCGCCAGGTAAGCGCCGAAGTGCAGCACCTTATCGCTCACGTGCAGGCTCCCGACCACCACCATCACCGGAGAAGCCGCCGGCAACAGCGACCCCACCGCCACGCACCCCATCAGCACGCCCCACAGGACCAGGATCACCGCGCGCTTGTTCTCTTCTCGAAGCATGTTTTCAGCGGATTGGAACGGCGTAGTCGCCCGGAACCTCGAAACCGACCTCCCCCTGGGCGGAGGCCTCCGGGTTGGGTCTCGGGAGGGGCTTACCCGCCCGAGGAAGGTAGAAAGCTGCGTGGCAGCACTCTCTCAGAATAGCCCATTTCCTCCGCGCCCTCCGTATACTGATAATCGCGCGCATGAACGAGCAACAGCAGCCAGCCACCGAAGCCGACCTGGCCCTGGTCCGGGAGGACCTGACGGAGTCGGAGACTCGCCTCACCGAGCACATCCGCCACATCGAAACCAGCCTGCTCACCGCCTTCCACAATTACGCCTAGCCTCCCTCGCGCGCATGGACGCCTTCGAGCAGCGCGTCCTCGCCCTCGAAATGCGCCTCCCACCCAGCACCCACCAGTAGTTTGCGACCTTCCGGTGAACCCCAAGAAACAAAAAACGGGAACCGGACGCCCGCCCGGTCCCCGTCTTCTCTGCGTTCTCCGCGCCTCAGCGGTGAACCCGCCTTACCGCACCATCATCGCCGGATCGCCGAACAGGATCCAGCGTCTTGACCACATCCGGGTCGGAAACCGCCTTCTTCGCCGCCACCGCCGCCTCGCCCACCGTGATCGACGCGCCCCCGTACAGCGCCTGAATCATCGCCTGGTTCAGAGTCGCCTGCGGCGCCGATTCGGTCAGCCCGCTCGACGCCCAAACCCCCACCGCGCCGCCCCCCGGAGCCTTCAGCAACGCCTCCGCCAGGCTGTCACTCCACACGTCCTGGAAGTACCCGTTCAGGCACGTCATCGAAATCACGAACGGCGTCTTCGCGCCATTGGTCAAGCGACACGGCGGCCGCCGAATTGAACAGGTCGCCTTTCCAAATCTCCGTCGAGCCGTGGCCGGTGAAATTCACCAGCCCTTGCCCGCTGTTGAACGCCGTCAGGAAGTTGCGCGGCCGCGTTCGGGTCGCTGCCCTGCATGATCGTCGAACACCGTCATCGACGCCGGCAGCAGACGCCTGCCACCGCCGCGATGTACTTCTCGAAGTCGTTGTCCTCGTCGTTTGTGCCCGCCACCAGCAGCGCCTTGTTCTTCCAATCCACCGCGCCGGCATTCTCGTAAGCCACGATCTTCCCCACCAGCGCCGCCGCCTCGCTAGCCGACGCCCACCGGCAGCCGCCCCACCGCCATCTCCGGAATCCCGTCGTCGTTGAGATCCACAAACCAGTCGTCCGAAGCGGTCTCCATCTGCGTCGTGCCCACCAGCTCCACCGGCAGGTAATCCACCTGGTGCGTTTCGAAGTAGTCCCGCGGATCCATCGTGCCATCTCCCACCAGCAGCACCCACCGCGGCTTCTTCTTCCACGCCGCTGTTGGCCGTCCGCAGGAAGCTCTTCACCGCGTACGGGCTCTGCGCGCCGAAGTTGAACTCGTCGTACAGGTCCTCCACGTTGACCACCTCCACCTTCCGCCCCTGCGACTGCCGCAGCGCCACCAGCGGCGCCAGGCTGGCCGATGAAGTCCCCATGGCTGATGATCACCATGTCCGCCCCCGTCTTCGAAGCATTCCACGACGAAGGCTGGTTCGCCGCCACGCTTCGACGGCGCCTGTATCTGCTCGTCGGTGAAGGCCAGCAACGTCCGCGTGCCCCCGCCCTGCGGCACCACCGAGATGGAATATCCGCCGCCCGTCTGCGCCGCCACCGTCCCCTGCAACGCGGTCACGTTGGCCGGGATCGGTCACGTCCATCACCCGGATCTGCTCCTTGCTGAAGCCCGTGATCGTCACCTGCGGCCCCGCCGGAGCCGTGAATCGCAGCGCAGTCGCCTCCGCCGCGTAGCTGTGCGGGTAGGTCAGCAGCACCGTGTCCACCAGCGTCAAATCGTCCTCGCCGCCCAGCGCCGTCAGCGTCAGCGTGTTCGCGCCCTCCACCAGGTCGGCGTTGGGGACGTCGAAACGTCGCAACGCTGTTGGCCTGGCCCGTCGAACGTCATCGTCCCGACCGTCTTGCCGTTCAGCCGCACCTCCACCACGTGCGCGCCCGGCAACACCCCCTGCATCCTCACCTGCAGCGTCGAGCTGCCCGGCAGTGCCCGTGCTCAATTTGCCGATCGTGATCGTCTGCGTCACCGGACGCGGTCGAATCCAGCATCGGCCCGAAGAAATTGTCCGCATCGCCGTTGACCAGTGCCGCGAAGTACAAGCGTTCGCGGCCTCCACTGCACCGTGAACGGGAAGCTCGTCGGCGCCGTCCCGCTCCCCTTTCCGCCTTGCGACTGGATCCGCTGTCCGAGCCGCGTGCCCCACGTCAGCCAGTAGACCTGCGTGTCGGACCACGTGGTGTCCACGCCCGTCCCGTAGAACTCGACGGCGCTCACCTGTCCGCCTTGCTCCTGCACCAGAATGTCCTGCTCCTTTCCGTTCACGAAAAGTTGCAGCGTATGGGGATTGACGAAGGCCGGCATTCCGGCGGCCGTCAACTGGCTCGCGTTCACGCGATACCAGCCCTCCTGCTGCACGCCGATCTTCACCGCATCCTTGGCGGCCGCCAGCGCGTACTGCTGGCTGATCGCGGACGTGCCCCCGCGGCCCCTTCCCGACGACCGCGCGGGCGCTCGTGTCGAACGATCGCGCGCTGCCCGACTCGGCTCGCCCAACTTCGCTCAACAGCGGGCTCCGCCGCCGCCCCTCCGGACCCGCCTCGGACGAGCGCTCATGATCCCGCTCGCCCCCTCGCGCCGGCTCACTCCAACGCTGGCAGCGACCGCGGTTGCATCCACATAGAACGGCCCGTGACTGGTCTTGGTCCGGTTGAGGTCCAGATCCTCGATCGTGTAGGTACTCGAAGAGGTCCCGTCCGCATCGAACCAGGTGTAAGAATTCCCGGCCGTCAGAACCGTGCGCGGCCCGGCCAGCAGCGCCGACCCGGCGATAGGCGACCGCGTGATCCGCACCCCATCGCGATAAACATGGTACCCGATGTTGCTAACCTCTTCGCCGCTCTGCCACTTCAGCAACACCCCGCCATCCTGCGGCACGGCCGCGAAGGCGTGGAAGCTGACCAGGGTGGGGGCAGAAGTGCAACTGGAATTTAGGGTAAACCCATTACCACTGGTGCCAGTGCAGCCCGTACACGAACCGTAAACCGCGACGCCCGGATTTGCCGGGTTAAACGCTTGGTTGCTCAAACTCAAGTCCGCCAGCAGGAACTTTCCGGTTCCCGACCATGTCCTGGCGCCCGTGGAGGTAATCAGGACCTTTTCACTGTTGCAGTCCGCTCCATTATCGTCCCAACCCCCGCCATTGATTCTAACGATTCCGTCGCTCCCCGCTGAGACACTACCGTTCATGTTGATCTGAGCGGTCCCAACATAATCGAAGGTCCCGCTGTTCACCGCAAGCCCCGCTAGTGTTAGAGTGCCTCCTGAGTCCGGCGTGCTGCTGGAATTGCAGTGCAGGTAATTCCCGCCGTTCAGCGTGAGTACGCCAGCGGTGAAACTGTTGCTACAGCCCTGAATAAACTGTCCCGACGTGGCAGTTACTGTCTGACTGGTTCCGAGGGCAACGGTGCTGCCGAGCGTCAAGGTCGTGCCTGAGGTCTTGTTGATCGTCCAGGGTCCACTAGGCTCAACACCGCTGCCGCTCGTGGTGAAGCTCTGTGCATTCCCGCCGCTGAAAGTCAGCGCCGTGGTGCCGCCCAAAAAGGTGCTGTTGACGGTGACATTGCCCTGGGAGGTGATCGGGCCGGCGACACCGCCGTCCGTGAGAGCGAGTGCGCCTGCGACTGTGACGGCACTGGTAAGAGTGACAGTCGAGTTAGCGAGATTGCTACCGGTATTGTTGATGGTCAGATCGTTCACCGTACCGGGAAGGCCGGTCCCCGTGGCCTGTGCTGCCGTTCCGTTGTACGTGTAGTTGGCCCCGGAGTTAAAGCTGCGCGTGGCTGTCCGCACGTTCCCGGTCGCGCCGCCGCCTTGCACTACTATGCCCTGAGGGGAGCCGACCCAGAGGTTGCCTCCGCTCGCCAGGGTGAACGATCCCGTACCAGAGATGACTATGGCGGGCCCCAGGATCAGAGTTGCACCATTGTCCACCGTGAACGGTGTGCCGGTCATAACAGTGTTCTGGCTCAACGTCGCAACGCTCCCGCTCGCGATTGTGACGCTGCCGGTAGTAGAAACGGTCGTGGGGAGGCCGGTCCCCGTGGCCTGAGCACTCGTTCCGTTGTACGTGTAGTCGGCCCCGGCGTTGAAGTTGCGCGTGGTCGTTCGCACGTTTCCGGTCGCGCCGCCGCCTTGCACTACTATGCCCTGAGGGGAGCCGATCTGGAGGTTGCCTCCGCTCGCCAGGGTGAATGATCCTGTACCAGAGATAACTATGGCGGATCCTAGGATCAGAGTTGCACCGTTGTTCACCATGAACGGGGTGGCAGTCATCACAGTGCTTTGGCTCAAGGTCGTAACGCTTCCGCTCGCGATGGTGACGCTACCGGTAGAAGAAACCGTCGCAGGCAGGCCGGTCCCCGTGACCTGGTCTCCCGTTCCGTTGTACGTGTAGTCGGCCCCGGCGCTAAAGGTGCGGGTTGTGGTCTGCACGTTTCCGGATGCGGCGCCGCCTTGCGCTACTATGCCCTCAGGGGAGCCGATCTGGAGACCGCTTCCGCTTGACAGGGTGAATGTTCCCGTGCCCGTAAGATTAGTGTCGGCACCCAGAATCAAGACCGCGCCACTGTTTACCGTGAAGACGCCCGGAGTATCGATCACAGAGTTTTGGGTCAGAGTCGTAACGCTGGGACTGGCGATGGTGACGTTACCTGTAATGGTGGTTGGAAGACCGCTGCCCGTGTTCTGCGTCCCACCGTTGTAAGTGTATTTTCCACCGCCGCTGAAACTCTGAGTGGTGGTCCGGATGTTCCCTGAGTCCGGATCCAACCCATTTGCGGAGGCAAGTTGCAGGTTCCCGCCGCTCGCAAGGGTGAACGTTCCCTCTCCCGACAGAACCGAGGAGGCGCTCAGAACCGCCGTGCCGCCGTCCGCAACCGTAAGCCCGCCAGTCAACGTCCCACCGTTGTTCGGCGTGAGCGTGACCCCGGTTGGCAACGTCAGGATCCCGCTGCTCACCGTGAACGTGCCAGGACTGCCCAGCGTAGTGCTTTGGCTCAGGCTAACCCCAGACGCATTGGCGATCGTGAGGTTGCCGGTAAGGTTAGTCGGAAGGCCGATGCCTGTGGCCTGTGCCGCAGCTCCATTGTATATGTACTTGGCGCCGGGGTTGTAGGTGCGCGTACCGCTGACGCGGATGTTACCGCTCGTTCCCGAACTGGTGATGCCCGACAGGTCACCGATTCCCAAAATCGCGCCGGAACTAAGCGTAAACGTGCCACTGCTGCCGTTGCCGACCAAGCTGGTTCCCGTCATCAATGTGGCACCGTTGTTGACGGTGAAATTGATCGTGTTGTTAACCGTGCCGCCCGACGTGTAGGTCTGGGTGCCGGTTCCGTTGAATATGATGGCCCCACTGCCACTGCTGGTCTCGGTAATGGTGCCGCCCGTGTGCGAGAAGTTGCCAGCGACGTTCAAGGTGCCTACAGCCCCGGTGTCAGACATAGTTAGAGTCCCACCACTGAAGCTGAAATTGCCACCGACTGTCAACGTCCGAGCAGCGGATGAAGTCGCCAGCCGCACTGTGCCACCGGTCTGGAAGTAGTCACTCGCTATTGTGGACGTTCCGCTGGCCAAGGTAAGCTGGCCGGTCCCCCCCGTGCTTTGGACCGTCAAGTCTCCCGCAACTGTGAGCAGGCTACCGAGAAGAGCGCTGACGGTTTGGCCAGTGCCATTCCAGGTAAGGTTTCCAAAAGTCTGACCCAGACCACCGGGCAGGGTACTGGTGGTTCCAGTGACCAAGCACGTCGAATTGGCATCCCAAGTCGCCGTGGGAATCGTTCCACCGTTTTGACTGTGCTGGTAAAGACTCTCGGCGCTAAATGCAGCCGTCCCAGTCATCGTTATCGTGCCCGCGTTCTGGACGATGCCGGACACGTCTAGATCTGTGCCTGGGCCGGCGGCGACGGTCAGGGTCACGCCGCTGTTGACCGTGATCTGTCCCCC
>CAWDER010000019.1:0-282168 GCA_963801345.1 Bryobacteraceae bacterium | reverse complement strand
CAAACTACTCGGGTTCCATAGTAGGCTCAGCGCCGGACAAAAACAGAGCGAAGCCGGGACTCTGGCGGAGACGCGCATAAGCCTCAGTCTTCAACAAGTTGAGTACATTCGCGTTCACCGTGGAAGCCGCTGCGGCAGCCTGCGGATTCTTGCCAACGACTTGCTGAACCTCCGCAAGCTGGGCACGAACTTCGGGAGACGCAACCTGATCGAGCCTGATCTGTGCGATGTTGGGGACGTTCTGGCGCACGGCCTCCTCCAAAGCCTTTTGGTAATTGCCGTTTTGCAGTAACGGCCCGAGCGCGGGCACTGCTGCAGTCCACTTGAGAACCTGAGCCAGTTCCGGATTGCCAGCCAATCCGGCCAAACCCGCTATTCCCTCGCCTGTGCGGCTCAACTGCACGATGCGGTCGTCGCCGAGCCGGACGCCGACTTGAGCAACTACTCGTCGCGCCGCGTCGACATTGCTCGCTCCAAGCGCGTTCTGGGCCCACGCCCGGGCCACAGGCCAGAACTTGACGATCCCAACCGCAACGCCGACGGTAACAACGAGGCCTACAACGAGGGTGGTCACGATAGCAACCCAAACTGCTTTTTTGGTGAAGTGCATATTCAATCCTCAACAACGATGAAATCGTCGCTAGAGTACGTGCGATCCATTTGGTGGAACACCGCCAACCTTCTCCCTCTGGATAGGCAATCCAAGCGCCATGACGCGACGACGGTCGCACGCCTTCCGACACCCCCGGCCACGCTGCTCTAGAAGTGCAGTTCCCCAAAAGGCCCATCGATTGCTTCCGAGGATGGAGGCCGCGTAGCCGCGCGGCGCAAAGCGAGAGTGGATGCTCGCCGGACCTGGCCCTGGAGTGCGAGGTCGTTTTTTGGGCAAGGTTCTTTCTCAAGGAGACACTGATGTCGAGAATGAAAGCAGTAACCACACCAGGACAGGCACAGCAGGAACCATCCTCAATGAACGGAACCGCCGCGGATGAAAGCGGAATCGCCGCACTTGCGCATCGCCTTTGGCTGGATCGTGGGTGTCCGGAGGGAAGTCCTGAAGAAGATTGGTTTCTCGCTGAACGTGAACTGCGGCGGCCGAGGGCGCCAACCGTCGCACCCGAAAAGCGTTCAGCAGGCACGGCGTGAGTGCGACCAGGGCGGGGTCGATGCCCCAAATGAGGCACCACGGCCCGAAAAGGTCCTCCAGACGGACCGAGCGGTCACGGGGACGGGCAGGCTGACAGGGGTCCGCGGGGCGATGGTGTCCGCTGGAAGTCGCGTTGCCGGAGTTGGGCGGAGGCCGCAGCCGCGAGTGAAACGACCGTCTATATGAATCGAATGAAAACGCTGGTGCTCTTAGCGATGTTGACCGCACTTCTGCTCTGGGTGGGGCAGGCATTGGCTGGACGAGCCGGTCTGCTCATCGCCCTCGCAGTTGCCGGTACTCTGAACTTCGCTTCCTATTGGTTTTCAGACAAGATCGTATTGCGCATGCACGGCGCACAGGAAGTAACTGAAGCTGCCGCTCCCGGCCTGCATGCGCTGGTGCGGGACCTGGCGATACGGGGCAATCTGCCGCTCCCGAAAGTCTATGTGATGCCCGAGGAGGCCCCGAATGCCTTCGCCACGGGGCGCAATCCCAATCACGCTGCCGTAGCCGTCACCGAGGGGCTACTCCGCTCTCTGAATCGGCAGGAACTCTCCGGTGTGATTGCGCACGAGTTGGCCCACGTACAAAACCGAGACACCCTCATCATGACGGCAACGGCTACCATCGCGGGCGCGTTGAGCATGCTGGCGAACACAGCCATGTGGGGCATGATGTTCTCAAGCGGACGGTCGTCCGACAGCGACGAGGAGTCCCACCCTCTGGGAGGACTAATCGGAGTCATTCTGGCGCCGTTCCTGGCAACCTTCATTCAAATGGCGATCTCTCGATCCAGAGAATACCTTGCGGACCAGCGTGGCGCCCGGATAACCGGCGACCCGCTTGCCCTTGCCAGCGCATTGCGCAAGATCGAAGCGATCAGCCGGGAGTTGCCGATGACTGCAGGTACCCCGGCGACAGCCCACCTGTTCATTCTGAATCCATTTTCCGGCGCCGGCCTGATGCGCCTATTCAGCACTCACCCGCCGACCCAAGCGCGCATCCAGCGTCTCGAGACGCTGGCGCTTGAGCGTGGTTCGCTTGTTGCGTAGGACAGCGCCTTTCATGTGGAACAGGCTTCGGACTGCTTTCGGTTACGTGTTGCTGGTGGCGGGGGTGGCCGGTGTGCTGCTCCCGATCGTTCCGGGAACTCCGTTTCTCATCGCGGCGGTTGCGGTGCTGGGCTCCGACCATCCCGTGATCCGCCCGTGGAAAGAGCGCGTCAATCGCTGGATTAAGAAGGACCGTAAGTCAAAGGAGATGAACCAATGAAATGTCCCGTCTGCAGCATCGATTTAAGCATGGCGGATCGCCAGGGAGTCGAAATCGACTACTGCCCGAAGTGCCGCGGAGTATGGCTGGATCGCGGGGAACTCGACAAGCTCATTGAGCGTTCCGACTCGCCGCAGTCTCATGGCCGGCCTGAGCAATCTGACCGCGATCACCACGACGATTACCAAAGGCAAGGCGAACATCAAATGCCCAAGGACCGGAAGCGGCAGGGCTTCTTGGGGAGAATGCTGGATTTTGATTAGAGCCTGAGGGGGCCGAGAGCAATTTGGTCGAGGCCGGCAACCGATTGAGTCCATTCGGCCCCTAATCGGACAGCGGTGATAGACTCCGTTAAAGGCCCACCATCGCTACGGGGGATGGAGGCGGCTTAACCGCGCGGCGCCAAGCCAAATCCTGGCTTGCTTCAGGCGGGAGGCCAGCGGTGAATTCAAGGGTTGCCCGCAGGGAGCAACCATTCGGCCACAACATACATGCATCGTAAGCTATCGAATCGGCTACTTCAAACTGTTTTCATTTGCGTGCCTGTTGCGTTCGTCAGCGGACTTCACCCCCCGCACCTCCGGGCGGCGGATGTCCGTCAGGCCGCCGTCCAGCGTGTCACCGGCAAGATCCAGGTCGACGGGCTCTTGAACGAACCAGTGTGGCGGGACTATCCCAACATCGGCGACTTCGTACAGAACGCGCCGCACTCCGGCGACTCCCCGACCGAGGCAACCCAGGTCTGGCTGGCGTACAGCAAGGATGCACTCTACATCGCGGTCCGCTGCCAGGATCGCAGCCCCCGGCAGGTCGTGGCCACAGAAATGCGCCGTGACGCGGACCTGGATGACAACGACAACATCGAGATCGTTCTCGATACCTACCACGACCACCGCAACGCATACTACTTTGCCACGAACGCCGTGGGCGCCCTGGTGGATGGCCGGATCACCGAGAACCAGGATCCGAGGACGGAATGGGACGGGATCTGGAACGTCCGAACTCGCATTGACGACCAGGGCTGGACGGCCGAGTTCGAGATTCCATTCAAGACCATGGGGTTCAGCCCCGGCATGCAAACCTGGGGCTTCAACGTTTCCCGGCGTGTGGCCCGGCTGCTGGAAACCTCCCGGTGGGCTTCGCCTTCCCTGGACGTGCAATTGTCCCACACGGCTAAAGCAGGCGAGATCACGGGGCTGGAGGGCCTCTCGCAAGGCGTCGGCCTCGACGTGAAACCTTATGGGATCGCCGGTTTCAACCGGGACATCGAAACCGGCAAAGGGACAGAAGCGACCGGCGACGCGGGCGTGGATTTCTTCTATCGGGTGACCTCCAACCTGGTCTCCAGCACTACCATCAACACCGATTTCGCCGAGACTGAGGTTGACGCCCGGCAGGTCAACCTGACCCGCTTCGAGTTGTTCTTCCCCGAAAAGCGCTCCTTCTTCCTCGAAGACGCCGGCGTCTTCGATTTCGCGCAATCTGGGGGAGGGGGATACCACCATAGCAACGACTTGCTGCCCTTCTTCTCAAGGAAAATCGGGTTGGTCGACGAGCGGGAAGTGCCCATTCGGATCGGCGAGAAACTAACCGGAAAGTTGGGACGGTTCGACGTCGGCTTGTTGGACGTGCGGGCAGGCGATCTCAAGGAGCAAGGCAACGTTCTGGTGCCGGCGGCGAACCTCGCCGTGGGACGGGTGAAAGCCAATTTCCTCAGCCAGTCCTATCTCGGAGCGATGTTCACGAGTGGCGATCCCACCGGCCTGACGCACAACTCGCTGGGCGGCGCGGATCTCAAACTGGCCACCTCGAACTTCCTCAAGAGCGAGAAGAACCTGAGCTTGACGCTGTTCGGAGCGAAAACCCGGACGAGCGGCGTCCGAGGGCGGGACACCGCCTACGGAGGCGTGCTCTCATACCCGAATGACCTCATCTCGGCCGAGTACAAGTGGATGAAGATGGAAGAGAACTTCAACCCGGCCCTGGGCTTCGTTCCCCGCCCGGGTGTTCGGATCTCCTCCGGCCGGATCGAAGCCGCCCCGCGGCCCGATATCTGGAACATCCGCCAGATGAGATTCAGTCTGAACTACTCGGACTACTACAATCTGCGGCAGGGTGCTGCGGAGACAACCGAATTGCAGGTGAGTCCGCTGTCCGTGGAGTTCAACGGAGGCGAGGAGCTCAGCTACGAGTGGTCGCGCAGCACCGAGCGGCTCTTTGAACCATGGGAAATTCGGGACGGGATAACCGTCCCGGCGGGCAAGCAGAGATTCAGTACGCACTCCGTTCGCGGGTCCACTTCCCAGACCAAGCCGTTCTCCATCGGCGCCGACTTCGCCACGGGCTCTTTCTACTCGGGGACCCGTAAGGAACTCGGGCTTGAATTCACCTGGAGGAAGAATCGCCACCTCAGCACAGCGCTGGAAGTGGAGCAGAACTGGATCCGCCTGAAGGAAGGCAGCTTCAACGCCACCGTGCTCATGTACCGGCTGGACTATTCCTTCACGCCGCTTATCGGCCTGACAAGCTTCGTGCAGTACGACACGGACTCGCAGAACATCGGTTTGCAGAGCCGCCTGCGTTGGATCCTGACGCCGGGCAACGAATTCTTCATCGTGTTCAACCAGGGGTGGGAGCAGGACCGGCTGGACCGCTTTGAGAGCGCGCAAACGCGCTTCCGCGTCAAGCTGAACTACACATTCCGCTTCTGAACTTCTCCCTCGCCGCATATGGTGGGGCGATTGTACGGGGCAACCTACTCCTGGCAGAGCGGAATCGAAAGAAACACCTTCCTACTGAACAACCGGTGCTCAAGTCCAGGCATCGCGACCCGATCCGAAGAGCCCACAAATCCACCGTCGCTGCTGGGCAGACAAGATGCTGGCCACGGTTGCGGGGTGATACGCGATTCCGACTCGAATGCCTCGGCCAGCAGGCCAACGCACTGGGATGCGTTCACCGTAGCGAGGTGTTCAAAACCCGTTCTTGCACACCTGCCTTGACAGCCTCTGAAGGTTGGGCACTTCCACCACCGCCCGGGAGCCGAACGTGGCCGGCGGGTCGTCAGTGAAACGGCTTCACTATCATCGGCCAGGGTTTCGTGGAGAAGGGCCGGGCCGAAGAGGGACTTGAACATCTGGATCGAGCCCGCGATGTTGCGGGCAAGCATCTCGAAGTTTCGTTTCCGATACTGGCCCACACCGGGCCCGCGACAGCGCTCGTTCGAGTGAACCGGAGAGCGGAGGCTGAGGCAGCGCTCAACCAGATCCTGCGACGCGCGCGCGAGACCAACCGAACCGATCACGAAGCTGACCTCCACGCACGACTCGCCATTCAGGAAGCACTGCGGGGCACACGCTGAACGGCCGGAGCAGCCCAACAGCGCCTCTTGTTCCGACGTCCTTGTGGCTGGCTCCCCTGAGTTCGTTTCGGGCTGTCGCCGTTCTCTTTGGGCAATTTTGGGCAATGCGCGACGGGAGCCCTGGGAGATATGGCACTCCTGGCAACGAGGAATCTGCAAGTTGCAGATTCTAGGTACCTATCGTGGGTTCGAATCCCACCCTCACCGCCATGTAATAGGAAATAAATCAGTAGTTTAGCCGATTTTTCGCGTCTTTTAATCTGCCCGTAGTTTATTGAAAATAAACAAAAGCACCGTGGGTGGAAAAGGAATCCTCACTAGTTTTTTCGCCCTTTAGTTTCAATAGTTTGAGGGTGGCTTGGAATCCCCGATCGCAACGAAATCACGGAGAGCTTGGATGAATTGCAGATTGGACGGTAGGGCCCCGCTCGACTTCAAACCTGCTGCTCCAATGCCTCCTCGTCGCCGAGCACGACCCAGCCATCGACGGGCGTCAGCCGAAGTCGAAGCGGGTCGAAGGTGCGGCGCGAGGGGTCAGAATAGCAGCCGCGACTGCTGGAACGGGCTCTGCAACCTGCACGTTCTGAAGCAGATCCCGTTTTTGGAGACAACGGCAATCGGTCAATGCCGAATCCGGCCAGTTCGGCCTGGACGTTCCGGTCCGACCGTTTGATGGCGGCATCGATACTCCAACTGAGGCGCCACATTCTCGTCAGCTCCTGTGCCTGGTGCGCTGCGGGGAAGCTGGCTATTCGTCGGCCGTCCTAGCTTCCGCAGAGTGGCCACTTCTCGATGCATGCGCGCCTTCACCGCAAGAGTACACCCTTGCACGCCCGAATCCTACGCCTCCTTCATCCGCGAGGCCGCCAGATACAAGTCGCACACCGTTACCGCTGGTTGCTTCAATAGAGCGGCCCGGGCGGCGGCGGCGTCCAGGAGCGTGATGGCTTTGTCCGGCAGGCGGCCGGCGAGCGTCACGAACGCGCCAGCGCCGCCTCGACCACCGACGCGTCGATCGCCACCCGGTGATGGGCGACGAGCGTATCGCGAAGGTGGCCGAGCACGGCGGCGGCGTCCTCGCGCGCAAGCTCGTTGATTTCGATGGGATCCAGGCGGCGCTCCAGCGGGCCCTGACCAAGCTTTTCGAAGAAGGGCGGAAGACAGGTGCCGGCCAGGCGCGCACCGCGGTCGAGCGTGCTGGCCAGCAGCCAGGGAGTCAGTGGCGCGGTCATCACCGCCAACTCCAATCGCTCCAGCACCAGCACCACCGTGCCGCCGGCGACAGCTTCTTCCAGCACGACGTTGAGCAGTTTCTCGCGCTCGCCTTCCCATAGCGCGCCGGCCAGCAGACTGGAGAGATCCACAGAGAGGAGATCCCAATCGGGGCGGACCTCGGACAGGTAGCCGGCGACCTTATATAGAAGATTGGTCTTGCCCAGCCCGGGGGCGCCCACCATCAACGGGAGGCGTCGTTGCCAGGAGAGGAGGCTGGCGGCAGTCTGCTCAGCCGCTTCCTCGCGGCCCACGGTGTGGGGTGCGGAGCCGTCGCGCACCTGCGCGGTGATGTTCACGGCGAAGCGGGCGAGCAGGCCGCTGGCGGCCGGTCCAGCGTCCGCTTTCGCCGGAATGGCGGCCTCACCGGGCGCGCCCAGCATGGCCAGCGCCTGCTGCACTGCGTCCTCCGCCTGCGGGTACACGCCGGAGCCCGCCGATACCACGCGCCACCCCTGCTGGCGATCCGCCGCGGCGAAGACGCGCGCCAACTCGCGGTCGGGACCCACGTACTCCAGGTCCTCGTCCACGCACACCAGAAAGGGCAGCCCGGCGCGCGGGCGCTTCACCAGAATGCTCGTCAGCGGCTTGCTGAAGCAGCGCGAATCGGCCGGCACGTTGCGCAGCAACAGCGTGTCGTCGTCGGCGTTATCGATTCGGATCTTCAGTTGCTTCAGCCGAGCCTTGAGCCCGGGTTCGAGGCCGACCATGTCTCCTCCTAATCGCATCGAGCATGTGCTGAAAGCGGCCAGGCTCGCCGAACAGATCGTCCGCCGAAAGATCCAGCGGCAGTTGCGCAGTACCCGGCGACGGCGCGGGCGGACCGGTCCACACCTCGGCGGCGGCGAAGGGATCGCTCAGGTCGAAGGTGCGCCCGTCAGGGCCGAAAACCGCCATCCAACTGCACCCAGCCCGGCCCTGCCCGGACAGGCGGCGGATGGCCTCCCCGCGGAGCTTTGCGCGGCCCACGGCGGGTGGCTCGCGCATCGCCGCCTCGATGCCATCGACGGCCGGCACCTTGTGATCGAGCACCCCGCGGTGATCCAGCTCGGTGAAGATGCCGCGCGGCCCGATTTGCCCGAACCGGGTGTCGATCTGGTAGAACTCGTCCCGCAGCTTGAGGAAGCGCTCGAGATCGTCACACGCCAGCCCCTCCGCAGCCAGAAGGCTCCTGATGCGCACCACTTCCTCGGGAATAGGGCTCGTGGGCCCCAGAACCACGCTGAGGCGAACATCCCGGTCCTTCACGCTGAGGCCCGCAAGCGCCGCGTTGAGGCGGTGGACGATCGAGTTCAGAAGCGCGAACCGCTCCACTGGAACGCCGCGGCGCTCCGCCCGGTCATAGAAGAGCCGGCGCTTGATGGCCCAATCGAGAACCGTGGCCACCGAATCCGGCGCGTCCTCCAGCCGGTCGAGGGTGAGCCGCCACAAAGAGCAGATCGCGTCCGCCCACGGCGGCAACACACTCCGGTTGCGCTCAGCCAGTTGCAGAAGCCGCCGCTGCAATTCGATGGCGGTGGCCTCCCCACCGCCTGCCAGGCGCAGCTTCCGTTTGCAGGTAATGTCCGAAGAGACGGCGTGCAGCGCCTCGAGCGGCGACGCCAGCCGCATCTCGGCCCCCGGTTTCAGGCCTTCCTCCGCCATGGCGGCCACCAGCGCGGTGGCGCCGATCTTGAGCACGATGGCCGTTTCCGAGCACAGGCTCTCGCCGCAAAGGATATGGAGCCGGTTGTATCCGTCGCCGGCCAGGGGCTCGTTCTTGGTGTGGAAGATGCCACGGTTGCCGGTGGAATCGTTGGAGATCGCGTGCTGGATGTGCATGAGCCGCGGCGCGACACAGAACTCCAGGCGGCCCACCAGCGGGTTAAAGCCGCCCGCGCCGGTGTAGATGACGCGCGTGACCAGGTGAGGAATAAGCTGGTCGGGAAGGCTCGCGGGGTTGGCGCGGTGCAGGTACGATTCATGACACCCCCAGGTCGTGCCCGACCCGCTGTAGTCCACGTTGCAGCGGAAGCACATGACCTCAGTGGCCGCGCCGGCCTCGGCCTGCACCTCCTGTGTTAGCCCTTCCAGAATGCGCTCCCCAGCCTTGATGTAGCGCGCCAGTTCCCACGGCGTAGTGCACTCCGGGGTGGTCATCTCGGGGTGGAGCCCGCAGTCGATATAGAAGCGGGCGCCGTTCTCCAGAAACATCCCGGAGGACGAGCAGGTGTCCGGCAGGTGCGCCAACCGGCGGCTGGCCACCCGCACAAACCGGTTCACGAGGTCGTCGCGGCGCATCGGCTCCTTGCCGTTCATACCGGCGATTGCGTATTCGCTCTCCACCCCGAACATCGGCCTGACCATGGGTCACTCCCCGCCTTGCTGCCGGTTGGCTCTCAGAAACGTCTCGCTGTCGCTGTTGGCGAGAGCCCGGTTGATAGCCTCATCCCCGGCCGCCAGGAAGCGATTGGCCTGCTCCCGCAGGTGGTCCAGGCCGCCTTCGTGATCGCCGCCGCCCCCTGTGGGGGGCCTGATTTCCTGCCGTTCCTTTTGCTGCATGGGTCACACTCCTTTCCAAACCTGAACTCAGTTCACCGTCAGATGCCTCTGTTCCGTCCCCGAACCGTTGGCGGCCGCCTCGATAGCATCCAAAAGGTCGGAGAAACTGCCACCCGCCGCGAACAGCGGCGCAACCTCAGCCGCCGTCATGCCCAGTGGGTTTCCCATGTCGATGCTGCGCCGCGAGGGCCAATACCCGCCGTCACGCAGGCGGAAGGAAATGGAATCCCAGTCCACGCTGTCCACCCAGTCCGGGGGTGCGGTGCGCAGCAACATGGCCCGCGTCCAGGCGCGCGAATCGGAGGGCGGCTCCGAACAGAAATGCTGGATGCGGTCTTCGTCGATCAGCCGCTCCGCGAACCCGCTGCGTTCGTAGGCCCAGTACAGGCCTGCCGGATCGAGACTCGCATAGACTTGATCCAAGTGACGGATCTCGGGCGAATCCCAGGTCAGCGACGGTCTTTGACTCAAGGTCCTCTGGAGGATCATGAGCTTCATGACCCAGTCGAGCTTGGGCGCCAGGCCCATCCAGTCGGCCGCGCGCAGCCGCCGAAGGGTGTCCTCCCAGAGGTCCAGGATCTCCGCGGCCCTGGGCACGAAGCCTTCGAAGCCGCCCTCGGCGGCGAAGCGTTTGGCTTCCTCCAAGAACAGGAATTGCAGTTCCACAGCCGTGGCCTCGCCGCCGGTGGCCATCCGCGCGCGGCCGCGCAGGGTGGGGTCGTGGCTGTAAGCGCCGAGTGCCTCCAGCGGGTCGTCCAGCACCAACGCCGGGTTCACTCTCTCGCCCTCCATCATGGCCAGCGCCAGTTGCATCACCCCCACCTTAAGCAGGCAGGAGAGATGCGCCAGCGTATTGTCGAAGAAGATGACGTGCAGCCGCGCGGGCGCGGCCCCGTCGTTCGACCACCGCGAGTTCCCGCAGAGATGCCTCGTCGCGCGAATTGACGATGGGGCGATCGAACGTAGTCTGCGTGCCCACCAGCGTCTCGAAGAAATCCGCGCGCTGGGAAATCTGGAAGGGAACTTCCGGCGCACCGTTCTCCGATCCCACTTTCCCCTGCCCGGTGTAGACGATGCTCGACGCCTGGAACGAAGCTAGCCAGCCGAGGTAGTGCGGTTTGCGGCGGATGATGTTGTCCCAGGTCCGGCGGGTCACCAGGAAGTTCAGGTGGCTGCCGTAGGAGTGGCCGTGGCCGTCGCTGTTGTTGACCAGCACCTGAATGGATCGGCCCTCGGGCAGGCGCGCGTTCGCCGAGTCCATGGCGTCGGCGGGCGATGCGCAACATGGCGTGCCAGGCCGCCGCGTGGTCCCAGGCGCTGAGCGCCTCTGGGAGACACAACTCGAGCTTTTCGAGGTCGATGTAGATGCAGCCGCCGTTGGTGGACAAGTACTTGCGCCCCCAGTCCTGCGGGTTCCAACCGCCCGAAGCTCGCGTATCCCAGTCGTCCCGGCTCTCGCTCTTGAATCGCCCACAACTGTATGACGACCAGTTCCCTGTGTACGGAGTGTAGGAGAAGCTTCGCTGGCGCGGCAGGCCTTCGATCTCGGCCAGCAACGCGCGCGACGCCAAGGCGCCGGTGTCGAGGCCGGGCAGGCCCAGCATGAAGGTCCCAAGCTCTATATCGCCGCCGCACAGCTTGGGCAATCGGGGGGCGCAGAGTTCGCTCATGGTTCGCTTTCCTCAAGCCGCATTGATGTACCGGTAAGGCTGGCTGACCTTCCGTTCCACCGGGTCCACCCGCACGACGTCCACATCCTGCGGAAGGTCGTCAAGGTAGTTCCGGCAATTGCGGGGCGTCAGCGCGCGAGCGGCGGACCCGAAGAAATCGCTTACCGCGCTCACCACGTCCGCTGTCTGTAGGCCGCTTTCGCCCCCGCGGGCCTCCCGAGCGCAAGCCCGTTCCGTTGCCGACTGCGCGATGGAGGCGATTTCGGCCCCGTTGATCAGGTCGCTGGCACGCACGGCGCGCCGCTTGCCATCGCGGAACATGATCTGCGCCAGTTCGCCGTCGCCGTTCGGCGAGAAGATCATGGAGACGGCCGTGTCGATGGCGTCTCTCCGCGCCTGCTCCGGCGGGTGGCCGTTCGCGGCGTAGGGGACCTCGCTGGGGAGGTGCTTTTCGAGGATCTGCCGCGTCGCCTTGCGGCCGGGACGCGGGATGCGCAGCATGAGGTCGCCCAGGCGGCCCGGCCGCGTCAGCGCCGAATCCAGCGTGTCCAGACGGTTGGTGGCGGTGACAACCAGGATATTGCCGCGTTCTTCGAGGCCGTTCAGTTCGGCCATGAAGGCGTGTGGCAACGCGGTCGTCGATCTGGTGCGGCGACCTGCCACGCACGCCGCCGATCGAATCTATCTCGTCCGAAGAAAATCACTACAGGGACCTCCGGCTCGCTACTACCGGCTTCTCTAGCCACGCTGAACACTTCGCGGTAGTTGGCCTCCGTCTGCCCGTACCACATAGAATGCAGACCGGCCGGCTTCACGTTGATGAACCGGGAGCGCCCGGCTTTGGACAGGCCGGCCAGCCAGTTTGCCAAGGCGCGCGCGATGAGCGTCTTGCCGGTGCCGGGCGGGCCATAGAGCAGAATCGCCTTCTTGCGGCGCAGGCGATACTTGCGCACCGTTTCGGGATGGTGGAAATGCAGTTCGATGGAGCGCTTCAGGTCTCCGATCTCGCGATCCAACCCACCAACGCTGTCGAATGTCTCGATCGGCGTCTCCTCCAGGAAGTATTCGTCGCCGCGGGGCCGTTCGATCTTTTCGTACGCCACCCAGGCGCCGCGGTCGAAGCGCAGCAGATCACCGGCCTTGAGCGGCGCGTCCCGCAGCGCCGCAGCGGGCAGAACCACCATTTCCTCATCCCGCGCCTTGATCACCAGCCGGCCCTCACCGGCGCAGCGGACGAACGACGCCGTCTCGCCGCAGGTGAACGTCTTCGAAGTCGTTTTTCGGAATATGAAGTTCCGTTCGTGCGAAAGCAAACACTCATCACCGGGTTGAAACTGTTCCGGATTGTTTTCGCCGAAGCCGACCGCCCGCACTTCTCCGCCCGCCCGCACCATGGCGTTTTCCTCCAGGCCAGGCTCGATTCGTGAGAGGAACACCGCCGGAAAGTACGGAGGCGCGGTGAGTTCTTCGATGGTTTGCCTGACAGCCTCCTGGGCCTCGCGGGCCGTTTCGAGCCCCGCCCGCATCCGGCCAATCTCTTCCACCAGCAGCCGATCCACCTGAGTGCCGCCCTCTGGGGACGCGGTGCGAAACTGCTGCAGTAACCCGACGTTCTGTTCCAGATCGTGCGGCGCGCCGCCCGATGCCATGAGAACCTGGAAGACCTCGAGCCGCGGCGCTGTCGGGCGGGTGTGCCTGATTACGCATGGGATTCCTCCAAAAGATAGAAGCCGCGGGGGTGGATCTTCCCCTCCCGCCAGCCGAATAGACTGAAGCTCAAATCCAAGAACGCTGTGTCGTTTGCTACCAGGCCAAGACTGTAGGCCGCGCGGGAAGGCAGCTCTCATCACAGCCCGGTCGTCCTCGCTGAAGAAGTCCTTGGCCAGTCGACAGTTCTTCTGTTTCTCGGGCGTGCACTCCTTGGCGCGGCACCACTCGCGGACCGGATGGCTGTGCCAGTAGCCCAGGTAGACCTCCGCCTGGTTGCGCAGGCGAATCGCGGCGCTGGCGGCGGTCCAGGTCTCGGCCGTGAAGGTCAGCTTGGCGACCGTGCCTTGCGTGTGTTCGGCCGGAATCTGCGCGCTTACCTCGGCGAAGATCTCCGGCAGCGCGGCATCGTGATGCAGGCGGCCGATCAGAACGCCGCCGGTCTCGCGCCCCTCCGCGCCGCGCGTGAGAGCGGCCGCTTCGTCCAGCACCCGTTGCGGGATGAAGACCGGCATATCGTCGGCGGCCACCACGCCCGCCGGCGAAGAACGGCGCCGAAAATCGTCGAGGCGCGATTCGACGTACTCCAGGGCGGGCTTCTCCTCCACTACCTCCAGTTCCAGGCCCCCAGTCGGCTTGTCGGCCCCGTTCTTCGTATACGCCACCGCCTGAAAGAGGTAGGTATCGCCGGCTTCGAGCTTCCCCCGTTTGACGAATTCGGCCGAAACCTGGGCCGCCGCCTCGCTGAAGTAGCTGGACGGAAAGTCCGAGGTCACCTTCCGCCCACCGCTGTCATAGACCACACGGAAGCCCTGCATATAGGGCTCGCCCTCGGCGCTATCCCAGAGCGGCTCGATGGACGCGCTTCCTTCCCCGCACAGCGGCACGGCGCCGCGCCGGGCGTGATAGAAGCGCGTCCACTCCGCCGCCGGTTCCCAGTCGATCTTCACCGACGCTGAGCCCAAGGCGGACCCATCTCTCCGAAAGAGCAGCAAGCCATGTCGATAGTCGTTCACCACCATTCGGGGCCTCCTTGGGGCTCCCACTAACCGGCGTCGATGTTGGGCTGAAGCATCAGCTTGTCGCCCGTTTCGAGCGCATCGCCGACTCTTTCGGCCGCGTTCAGATGCCGGCCCTCCCGCTCCAACCGCGCCTGGTACGACAGCGGCTGGCCGTTCGGATCGTTGGCCGGCAAGTTCATTTGAGACAGAAGGCTCTGCACCAGTTCGCCCACCGTCGCGTCGGGGGGCGCCTTGGGCACGCGAAAGACCTTCTGTCCGGAGACGTCGCTTACTGTCAGGCTGATGCCCTCCAGCGTTTGTGTTGTTGCCATCGGTTCAAGCTCCTTTACTTTGGTGATTAAGGGCGCCCGCGCCGACCGGTAGATGCCGGCCACCGCGTCGTCCTTCAAGACTTCCATTTCCCTGCCGCATTGCCGGCCCGCCACCGAAAGCGCCGCCAGCGCGTGGCCCGCCTCCGCCGCCGTAGGCGCGCTTTCCAGCCGCACCTCGAAACCGGCCGCGATGCCCTCGCCCTCCCTCTGAAGGAAGGCTCTGGCAGTACCGCAGCGCGGCGTTGGCCTCGAGCAGGTACAGGCACAGCGCCTGTTGCGCGTCGTCGCCGGCCGCGTCGTCGCGATACAGCGTCACGCCGGAAGCGCGCGCCTGCGCCGCAAGGTTCGATCTCGGCCTGAAGGAACTGGCTCCCGGTTTCGAGATCCGCCAGCAGTTCGCCGCCGGGCCGTTCGTGGAATTCCCAACCGGCCTCTTTCAACAACTCCGCCAGGCTGCCGGGGATGGCCTGCCCGTCCCCTTGCGGTTCCGGACAAGCCATCCCCTCCCCGGCAGCTTCGCGGGAGACCCAGTCATGGAGCCGATGTAACGCGCTCCGCATCCCTTCCAGATGCCCGCGAATCCGGTCCGCGGCCACGCTGCTCTCCTCCGGCAGCGGGAACTCCGCGCGCAGCCGAAGAGCAGTCGAGCCGCGGAGCGCGAACTTCACCGCCGCCGGAAGCTCGTGCGAGCGCTCCGCGAGCGGAACCAGCAACTCCGCCGCCGGCCTCACGCCCGTGTCCGCATCGAGCAGCAGAAAGTCTTCGTCGCGCCGCGCCGACACCGTCAGCGAATGGCCGTTGGTCAGCGCCAGCCGCCAACGGTCCGCATCCAGCCGCTGGCACTCCTGCGCAAAGCGCGCCAGGTGTTTATCGAGCATGGTCATATGCGCTCCACCTCCAGCTCCAGTTGACGCCGCTTGAGCGGCCGACGGTCGATGGGGAAACAGCCCCTGATTCGCGCGAGCCCAGCGGCAGGCTTCCTTGTTGAGGGCGTCGTCTTCGCGGGGCGTCAGCTTCTGGTAGGTCAGAATCTCGTAGACCTGGTAGAGCAGATCCACCAGCGGCATGCCCGGAGCGATGCGGCCCACGCATATGAACGGCGCGCCGAATGCCACATTGGGGTGGTAGGTGTTGAGCGGGTCGAACAGCGTCAGCGTCTCGTAGGGGTTGACAGTGCGCAGATAGTCGGCGCCGAAGTACACGCCCACGTGGAACGATTCCGCCTGCCGCACCACGTCGTCGGACCCCTTCACTAGCCCGCGGCAGGCGTAATGCGCGATGAAGTGCTGGCCCGACGCCAGGCAATCCAGGTCGAGGATGTCGCTGGCCTGCGCCAGGGCCCGGCCCTCTTCGGACTGCCGTTCCAGAAATGCGCGGAAGACCGGGTCGGGTATCCATCATCGTTGGCCTCTGATCCATGCTAGAGCCGACCGCGCCAAGCGCCGCCTCGCTGCCTCGCATCACAGGTGAAAGTGCATGAGTCCGTTTCACTTGTTGTTCTCCATCACAGCGTTCGCGGCGATCTCAAAATAGCGATCACCGGCTTGAAGCACATCCTCGTAGCGCAGGCCCGCTTCATCCAACGTCTGGTTCCTTACATCCGCCGGTAGATCGCGGTCCAGGCTCTCGACGATGTCGAAGCCCGTCGCCACCATCGGCCGCCCGCATGCACCGCACCGGCGACAAGCCGCGTCGAGCGAGCCCGCGAGATGGAACAGCCGCCTCTCGCTTCCGCAGGCGGAGCAGACCAGCCGGCGGACGAAACGCTGCCCCGGCACGCGCACGGTCTCTGCCATCGCCAGCAGGTCCGCGATCCGCGATGTCGCGCGTGTGGCAGCGCAGTGGCTCGATGCTCCATGTGGCGTGATCGAACCGGCAGCGCGGGTTGCGGCGGAACGACATCACCGAAAGCCGATGCCACCGCGCGCTGTAGCGTGACCTGCCGCCCGATCGCGGCGCAGTCGATTTCGCCGGCCAGCATCTTCCGGCATTCCAACGCCAGCATGGCCGCCGCCAGCGCGCCCAGTTCGGAGGGCGCCCCGTTCGGCGCCGGCGCGTCGGCCGCCCCGCCGCACGGGTATTGCTGCTCCAGCAGCCGGTAGTCTTCGTCCGACCACGCGCACTCCAGGCACGGCGCGTCGCGCGTGGGCGCGTAGACGTTCACGCGCGCCAGCCATTCCGACCCCAGCACGCCGGAATCCACCCACGGGCACGCCCAGCCGCCACGCACGCTCGTTCACCGCCTGGCGCGCCGCCCGCGAATCCAGGCAAGCCACGATCAGGTCCGCGCGCCACGCGCCCAGCGGCAGGCTCTCCAGCGGCGCGTGGATGGCGCTGACCTCCAAGTTCGGGCGAATCTCCACCAGCCGCCGCGCCTGCACCAGCACTTTGGGTTTCCCCACGTCGGGCGGCACGATATCCTGGTTGGCCACGTTGCGCGGTTCGTAGACGTCGCGATCGATCAGGACCACGCGCCCCACCTCCGGCATGCGCGCCAGGCTCCCCGTCAGGTGCGAACCGATGTTTCCTCCAGCGCCGGCCACTACGATGGTTTTCTCGCTCATGGCCCTATGCCTCCGGGGTCCAAGCGTACCCGGCGTCCAGCGAAGTGGACTGCGGGCAGAAGCCGCACGAGGGCGAGTACGTCCAGCAGGGAAGCTTCTCGCCCTGGTGATACCAGATGCCGCACTGCGGGCAACGCACGGCCATTTCTGCGTTCTGCATCGCCTGGCGGCAGCGCCCGCAGAAGAGAGTGCGCTCGGCCCCCGAGAACTCCTCCACGCGCGCCAGCGTCTCGGTGGAGAAGAACAGCGTGCTGGTCGGCGCTGCGCGGATCTCGTCGTGGTCCTGGAGCACGCGCACGCCTGCCACCGGAGCGAAGCCGTTGACGCGTACCTCGCCTACCGCGGCGACCAGCAACACCCAGGCCGCGGAGTCTCTCGCCCCCGCGCGAATCACCGCAGCCAGCGTGTCTTCGCCAAGCCGGAATCCTTCCGCCAACGGGCGTGGCGGGAACGCCGAGACGTCCACCGCGTGCCCGCTTAGCGGCATGACGGACCAGATATCTTCAACGCCGCGAAACCACAGATGCGCCATCGAACTCTGCCTCCTTTCCGAACAACGCCGGAGGGCCGGGCAAGCCGGGCGAGGCCGGCCATTCCTCTACATCGCACAAAAACGCCACCATGCCGCACCGCTGGTGCGATCACATGCAGAAGTGGAAGAGCCGCGGAGAGATGATCGGGGAATCTGGTGAGCCGAGACTGCGATCACAAGGACCGCCACTCCGGCCAAGCGGTTTCGAAGCAGGCGCGGTTGAGTTGGCGAACGGGGCACCACTCGCGCACCCATGGCCGCCCGTCGGCGCGGGCCGCAAACCGCCGCTGCGCCGCTACCCGGCATAGAGCACAAGGAGCGGCCTGCGCTTGAGCCGCAGCCGCGCGCCCAGTTCCGGGGCGCTTTCGATCAGGCCCCTGTCCAGGTCTACTGCCTTGAACGCCTCGCGCAAACGCCACAGAAGCTGCGAAACCGCGTGATGGTCGAACTCGCGGCCGAGCCGCTTTTCGAGCAACTCACCCAACCGGTCGAGACTCTTCCAGGCCACCAGATCGTCCGGCGACTCCCCTGTATCGCGCGCCAAGAGAACCAGTATTTCCCTGAGCGTCGGGGACAGCGTCACCTGCTTCCCGTTGTCGAAGGACACGACGACCTTCCCGCCCCCCACCACCTCCATATGGAAATCCAGTACCGTGGACGCGGGTCCTGGGGGCAACTTGGCCACGCGCCTCGTCCTCCGCGCCGGGGCCCCGCCTTCTTGGTCCTCCACCGCCTTCTCCAGGTTGTAGAGCTTCCGGCAGACTCTATCGAACCTTTCGCCGTCTTCCCGTCGCCTCCTCTCCAGCCGCTCCACTTCCTTGATCGTGTCCTTGAGGAGACTCGGCACAAGGACGCGCGAATTCTTCTTGCCGCCGTCGCCCCCGCCGGGGAACATTTCATTCCCCCCCTGCGCGAGCCTTGATCTCCCTCGGGACCAGCACCCGTGATCTAACGCGGATCATGAAGCCCCCCGACCGCTGCCGCCTGGCGGCATACGGCAGAATGATGAATCCATCCAGGCGCAAGTATAGGTGTTATTGTGCTCCGTGTCAAGAATATAATATGCGTAATTTGCATATTCCATTCAGCCACCAGCTTTGCATAGCCATTTTATGAATTGGAAATGCTATGCTACCCCCAGAGTGAACTGACTATGCAAATTGCACGGAAAGTCTCTATCGACGCACTCGCTGCCGCCGCTCTAGCCGCACAGGGGAAGACCCAGAGCGAGATCGCTGCGGAGCTCGATCTCAGCCAATCGGCGGTCTCCCGCGTTCTTAGAGATGTACAGGACTATATCCAGATCGAGAGGAGCTTCCGTTGGGACAGACTCGCCCCAGACGTTCAGCAAGAGGTCCGGAGAAGAATGTCGCACCGCGAGATTGGCGATAGGGTCGCACGCCTCGCGCTGGCGCACGGACAACCGGCGCCGGGTGTCCTGGTGGTGCCTCTTGGGGAGGTTACGGAGTTAGGGCCCCAATTCGAGGCGTTTGCGACTCCTGCGGCAATGGCGCTGCGCGACTTGCTCGAAGAAGTCCGGGGACGGGTTGGGGTGGCGTGGGGGAGCACCCTCTGGCACACCACACAGGCGTTGCGGTCGATTCTTCCTCTGCGTCCGTTCCGCGAGCGAATCCCGATCGAATTCGTCCCGCTCTGCGGCGACCCTCTGATCGTGATCGATCCGCAAGAAAGGTACGCCGACAGGACATCCTCCCGGATTGTGAGCGATCTCAGCAAGGCGGTAAACGGCGATGAACCACGGCCCGCATGGCTGGGACTCGTTCCCGCATTCATCCCCCGCGCCTTCAAGCGGCATGAGATTCGAGTGATCGATCGGCTCATCGATCTCGCCCCGCAGTACGCCCGCATCTTCGGCCCGAGGATCCCGGCTTCCCGGCCGATGCCGGCGCCTATCGCCGGCGATCTTCATATGATCATCACCGCTGCCGGTCCGTCGAAACGCCCCCTGGGTTTCGGACGCAACCCGCTCTTAGGCCTAAAGGAAGCCGAATCCAGAGCGCTGGCTGAGAACATCTACGGCGACATTGGAGGCGCGCTGCTTCCGCGCCTCTCTGAAACTTCAGGAAGAAGAGGCGGTGAGCCTCTGCCTCACCCTCTGGTCCAGGAACTTAGAAAGAGGTGGACTGGCCTCAAGATTGAGCACCTGAAAGCGTGCTCAACTCGCGCCTTTTCCGAGCGAAGCAAATCGCGGCCCGGGGTGACGCTGCTAAGCTTCGGCGCCTCTCACGTGGAAGTCGTACTGGAGGCTGTCCGGCAGGGTTTGGTGAATCAGCTCATCATTGGGTCAGATCTGGAAGAGGCGCTGGCGAAGGCTTTGCCACCCGAAGGTGCCGAGAGCGGCGGCGTATGACTTGCCGTGCTGGGCACCCGGGGTAGCGCCCGATCTGGACGAGATCTTGGAGCGCACTCGCGCCCGCCACCGGAGCGAAGTTGTTGACACGCAGGTTTCCAAACGCGACGACAGCGACAACCGGAACGGTTCGTTTCCCGCCCCGGGGCCGCTCTCCCTGCGGTACCCCTGAAGTAGGCAATGGCCTGGGGATTTCATGGACGATGTCCGCCGTCGGATTGCGTCCTCACCTCACGAAGGTGGAGGCGTGTCTGGAGAGTGCCGATGCCGTTATAGCTGTAAGCCCGGGCAAGAAGCCTGCATCTCTCAAGCTTCGGTTAGATCTAAAGAACTGAGACGCCAAGCACGGAGTTTCCAACAAGGTTTATTGTTTCAGCCAAAACTTGTACGAGACACGTCGTCAATGATTTTAGCTGTCTGGAGGAGTTCCCAGAATACCAAGATTGCGCACAACAATCGCTGCCGATGGCAAAGGCGGCGGCGCTACGGGTTGTATTGCGTCACTTAACCGCCAGGGTGACAGCTCCTTGGCTGGGGCGGCCGCCAACTTGGATCAGTACAGGGATAGCCGCGCCGACCGGCGCGCTTGCCGGTACTTGGACAGTAATTTGGTTTACGCCGGCCACAATGCCCGATGCTGCGCCTGCGTATGTCACTTTCGCATCAATGTTCCCCACCGTGACCTTAACAGGCAGCGTGAGCAACGGCATATTCTGGTAACCGGTAACCGTGCCATCCGTGACGGACTGCGACATGGCCCCAACCCCGGTGGCATACAGCGAAACGTAACTGCCGCGGGCAATGGGATTGCCAGGCCCGTTAACGCTCCCATCCAGGTTGATGATAGCGCCTTGGTCTTGGCCGCTGGCATAGAGCGAGAAAATACCAGGCAGCGACGGCACGACCGGCAAGATGACCGGATCGGAACGAGCGCCATTGTACTCCACTTCCAGCTTGGTCGTTGCCCCCGAAACCGAGAACGGCACTACGGCATTGACCTGCCCCCATTGGGCGTAGAGCAGCGGGGCAGGTACACCGTCAAAGAATACGCGCGTGCCAGAAAGCTCGGTAGAGACTTTCCCGTCTTGCAGCCGTAAGGTCGATCCCGATTCGCCACCAAAATAGTAACCGAAAATGGAAATTACCATTCCCGGAGATATCGCGCCTCTCGTGTAGCTGGCGGCATTGGTCACCCCAATCGGCACCAAGCCGGGCTTTAACGGTTCGTAGCGGAAGGTGTTCAGAATCACTTCCTCTGCTCCCGGGTCGGCGAGAGTGCTCGGAGTGCCCCGAGCCTTTCTTATCCCCAGAGAGAAGTGCACCTGCTGGTCGCCTATCGCCGGCACGTCCGTCGCCGAGGAGGTGCGGTCAAAAGTCCAGGTTGCCAACTGCGTCTGCGGCGTGGGTTCGGCAGCGCTGCCGCTCCAGGTCGTATAGGTGATGCGGTTCGGCTCCCAGCGGAACCGAAAAGTCGCAACCGAAAGGTCCGCGGGCACGGCGTAACGCTTTTGCGTGTCCGTGCCAGCCGGCTGAACGACAAATTGGTGCTGGTTCTGATCGATCTTGGCATCCTGCCAGAACTGCAGATCAATTTCCCGGTGGCTAAAGCTAACCTGGTCGCCGTAGACAAACAGGCCGCCATAGATATCAGGGGCCAGCTTGCCCAACTGTCCGGTCACGGTCGCCGTGTAGGTGCCATAGCCCGCCGGGCGAAGTAGCCTGGCCTCGGCGGAGCACCACATAAGCGCATTGGGGTCGGCTTTGCCGGGGTTGTGGCAAGGTGCCACTTTGAAGTGCATGCCCTGGCTGTCAACAGTTACCTCGTCTCCGATAAAATAACTGTAGCCGACAATCGAGGTTCTGGCCTGCCAGTCCATTCCGCCGAACTTGAACTGCTTGGCGGGTTGGAAGGCGTCGCGGTAACCGCCGGCCCGCGCGACTGCGGCATCTTCATACGGCGTCGCTGGCCCGTTGGCGTTAATGCACGGCAAGCTCACGTTTCTGGGCATCAGATAGGCGGTAAGCCAGATGGCACTGCCATCGTTCCCGCCGGTGGCATAGGCCTGGCTGAAGCGGCCGAATTGATCGAGGCCGGTCAAAATGCTGCTGCAGTAGGGCTTTGATACCAAACCCCAGCTTGGGACCCAGATCAGTATTGCGGCCGCATAGTCCTCCGGCTTGGCGTTGAAAACTATGCCCGCAGTATTTTCGGCGTACGCGTATCGGGGCATGGTGGTAATGGAGATGCGCGGCCGGTTCGGCGGCAGCGATTCCTGCAGGATTTGGGTATCAGCGGAGCGGCTGTACTTTCCCAGCGAGTTCTTGCTGGAAAAGACCAGGGTGAGAAACTGATCCGCCTCCGCCCAGTTGCGGTCCAAGGTTATCGTGCCCGACCAAGTGGCCTTGGTGAGAGACGATCCCTGTCGCTGGAGGTCAAACTTGCTTTCGTTCCCGTCGGGGTAGCGAACCTGCACCCAGGCGGACTGGGCACCAACGGAATCGGTTATTGTAACTGACACGCCGAGAGTGCCGCCGGCCGCCGGCATGTAGACCGGTTGGAGCTGCACTTCGGAGAACGCCGAAGTGCCGGCGGGTTGTGCCGATGCTGGCCTAACCGCAAGCAATGTGGCGATGATGCATGCCATCAGGGCAAAACTACGTTGTATCATGGTTCCTCCCTTGGAGGGGTTCCCAGAATACCAAGACTGGGAACAGAAAGGAAGAGAAAAAGGCGGGGCCGCGAAGACCGTGTGATGTACCCTATATGTACCCCGCGGTGATTTTGGTGGTTCTTTGCTCTTGCCAAGTGGTCTGGGATGTGGTGGCAAGGCACAGAATCGAACCGCCCGCGCCAGCCTTCTCGAGGCTGCGTCCTGACCCAACACCAGAATGCTCATGCGCTAATGAGCAGGCGCGGCCAAAAGGACCGTGGTCCACGGCACTCCGACAACCTGACCTTGGCGAATTCATAAATCATGACGCGATTGGAGTCTGATACAACCCTCGACAGTGTCTGCGCCACCGGTAGGATTCGAAATCGATTGGTGATGCCGATCCGGCAGCACCCGGTTCTGGCAGACCCCCTTCCAACCCGGCATTCGCGCGATGGCCGTTATAGTAATGTTGGAACTCGGTTAGTTTTGCATTCAGATCGACGGTCGTCCAGAATAGGGTCCGGTCGAGGTACTCACGCCGAAGCGTCCCAATCAGCCGCTCTACGAGCGGATGCGACAGCGGCACGTATGGGACAGTCTTGATCTCCGTCACCTCGAGTACTCGAAGATTGGCTTTCCATTGGTGGAACCGATACAGCGGATCATGGTCCGAGCTGAGGTACTTGGGCAGACCTTGTCCGCGAATCGCGCGATGGAACAAGCAGCACAGCGCCACTCGGTCCACGGCCCCGCTGTGGACGCCAAACCCAATGATGCGACGCGTGAATTGGTCCATCACAACGAGAACCCAATGGGTCCTCAAGGTGGCGGATTCGCATCGGAACAAATCGCAACTCCACAAACTGTCCTTCATGTGGCCGAGAAACGTCAGCCAGGATGGACCTGCTGAACCCGATTCCGGCCGGTAGTGAGCGCTCAGGATACGGCGAACCACATCTTTATCGATCTCGACGCCGAAGGCCAACGCGATCTGTTGGGCAATGCGAGGACAGCCCCAACTGGGATTGCACCGCTTCATGGCCACGACGGCGTCGATGAGTTCTTGGTTCGGTCCCTTCGGGCCGGGTCGACGCCCGCGCTGCGGCGAAAACAGCAGGCGGTACTTGCGTTCCCTCAACAGGCTGTGCAGATGGAACAAGGTGGAGGGCTTCAGAACGATGGCGGAACGGAGGATGCGTGCCGGGCTCATGAAAAGGGTGAACAAACCGGCGGCGATGCGATCCGAGGCGCGCAGGTTGGGCGCACGCTTGCGCGCGCGATTGAGGATCAGCAGTTGATGCCGGATCAGCGCGGATTCGGCAACCATGGAACGGAGGCCGCCCTGGTCATCACGGAGATGATTGAGGAGAATCCCATTGTTTCCCGAGTTGTTGTGTCGTCCCGAGAGAGTGAATACTGTCCTCCAGATCGCAGACATTGACCACAAGTCCGCACTGTAATTGAACCTCACCGTCGAGGCGGGGTGGTATGGGGTGGCGCCCGACAGAGCCACGGGTCATGTGCGTGGACAGGTCCGATTGGCCTGTCTGCTGGCCGTCCTCGTCACGCTCACGCCTGTTCGGATCGGATGGCCGCCGCCGTCAGCACGTCTCTCACGGAGGAGATTCGCGATGCACGGCTGCCGTACTATTGGAGCGGCAATGAAGCGGAAACCCTTCCGGAATCGATGCTTCGCCGTCCTGTGCTGCCGCTGACGGAAGTGCCGCCCAACCGGCTTTTCCAGCTCCGATCGTAATAGGATCGTAATGAGACTAGCGTTTCTTGCGTTCTATGCGTTTTGTGAGCTTGTAGAATCAATAAGTTGCGTGTTTTCAATGGGGCCTCTGGGTTCGAATCCCACCCTCACCGCCAAACAACGAACAACTCAGAAAATCTGCAAAGCAGCTTTGCTGCAGCTCAGGAACCCCATGAGCGCAATTGCGTGGGTCGAATCCGGGTTTGCGCCGCTGTTCATCACCCCTCTCGGTTTGCGCCTCGAGGGGAAGACGCCTCGCCCGCTAGAGCTTCAAGTGGACCTCCCGTCGAAAGCCGCGCAGCAGAATCCAGCGTGCCAGGCACTTTGTGGGTTCGGACGGCGGCGACGCTCGGACATTGCGGAGTGCTGTCAGTCCGATCGAGACCAACAAGCTCCCGGCCTCACGCTTCGCACTTCGGCGACCCGATTCGGATTGTGCGCCGGAAGAAAGGGAAACCGCTCTGTTATGCGGCCACCGCTAGTGCCAGAAACTCCCGCATGCGCTGGAGTTCCTGACGCTGCTTGTAGATGAACGTTACGACGAGGCTGCCAGAACTGGAACGCACCACCTGGGACGCTGCATGCAGTGAAGTGTCCGTGTCCGCGGGACTCCCACCAGCTCTGAGCGTTCTTTGAAGCGTCAGTTCAATCATGGTTCCGACACACCATCGGTCCCGTGTCTCGAAACAGGCGCCGATTTCGCTGATATCAAGGACCTTGTGGGGCGGGGAAACGCCTCCAGTCCAGTAATACACGAACAATCCGGGGATATGGGATCGGGAGGCACGCCGCCGCTCCGGCGTCGGGATGGTCTTCGGGCGCGAGTCCGGCGCCGGACGCAGGGCGGGCGCCGGCCCTTCACCTCCAACCGCTGCCGGGGAAACGACTTGTCCGCTCGCTCCTTCGCTGGCGGATTCTGGGCACAACTGCAGATCCTTCGCGGCCTTGAGGACCTGGTTCTCACCAACCAAGGCTGCTCCATCGGCGTTAGCAATTAGGAGAGCGTTGTCACATATTTCGTTCACCAAACCCGGGGACCCGTGCGAGTAGCGTGCAATGCCGCGAAGGGCATCCTCCGCGAACGGGTGTTTTGTCTTCGCGCCTGCCTTGCACCAGCGATACTCCACGTACCCCGCAGCTTCCAGGGAAGACAACGGCCTCAAAGTCAAGCGGACCGTCACGCGTTGCTTCAATTCCTGCATAGAATTCTGGTCGAGCAGACAGTCGAGTTCCTTCTGGCCTACCAGGATTACTTGCAGCAGCTTCGCCTCCGCCACTTCCAGGTTCGTCAACAGCCGGATCTCCTCCAATTGTTCCGCGCTCAAATCGTCAGCTTCATCCACCACCAGGACTGCTGCTTTCCCCTCTGCATGGAGTTGCAGCAAGACCTGCTGAAGTAGGACCAACCCCAGTTCCTCGCCAGGGCGCACTTCGGCGATGCCGAAATCGATCAGTATGGACTTTACGAACTGGGCTTGTGCGAGCGCCGGCTTAAGCACCAGGCTGAATTTCGCCTTGGCTGCCGGCATCGATGCCATGACCTTGCGCACGAGGGTGGTCTTTCCGGTCCCCGCTTCCCCGGTCAACACCACCAACCCTTTACGCCGCTCGATCGCGTTGAACATCCCGAGGAGTGCCTCGCGATGCGCCTTGGTCATAAACAAGTACTCGGAATCAGGCGTCATTATGGCTTCCTGGGAAGGCAATGAAGCGCGCCGTTCATTGTCGGAGCGCTCTCAGTCCGCAATTGCGCCTCCACCAGCGGCTTCAAAGGCACGCAGAGGACGGCCTCCGGGAACTGCTTCATTGACCGAACCATTGAGTTGGCTGGGGTTCGTCCCGCGCGTCTCTCATTAGATGCGCAGGGCCGGTATGCCGTCGCAGACAGCCAGATCTGAAGCCGCCCATTGTTCTTCCGCAGCCTGTAAAGCTTGCCCCAGTGGCCGGCGAAGACGGTCGACAACCCCTGTCTTCCCAAGGGTTTCCGCAGTTGCCCGCGGAACCGAACGCAGACCGCTTCCGGAGATTTTCCACTCGCCGAAGGAAAATTGCGCACTCAGGAGGGGCGGAAGTTCATCTACTTGTGTAGATGAGAGTTTGGCTTGCGGTGAACTGACCGCCGTTCCTATGGTTACCGACCCTTCAATGCGCTTTTCTTGGTGGTTGGAGGGGATCGCAATGACAATGCCGCACGCGCGCCGCCGGGGCTTCCTTCGAGGCTGGCGCGCGGATTCGATTTCATTTGTGTCGCTATGCCTACCAAATCTAACAATTCCAACTCGGTACTCGTCACTGCCCTGCAATCGGCGCGCGCATGCACGGATGCCCTGTTTTCTCGGGTTCGACCGGATTCCCTGTATGAGCGCCCCATTCCCGAGCGCCACCGCATGGTCTTCTATCTGGGACATCTGGAGGCCTTTGATTGGAACCTGATCTGCCGGGGTCCTCTCGACATCCCCAGTTTCCAAGCCAAGTTCGACGGCCTGTTTGCTTTCGGGATCGATCCCGATTCGAGTGGCCTGCCACAAGACCAACCCGCTGACTGGCCGAGCCTGGAAGAAATCAACGGGTACAACTCTCGTGTGCGCGATACACTCGACGGCGTTTTGGGAGAGGTCCCGCAAGAACTGCTGCACGTGGCGATTGAACACAGGTTGATGCACGCCGAGACCTTCGCCTACATGCTTCACAACCTTCCGTTCGACCGGAAGACAGGTCCGCGCGCCGCACCTCACGGAAACGGCCGGCGATTCGAACCGGGCATGGTGGAGGTCCCTGGCGGCAAGGCCGTTTTAGGCCTGCAAAAGGGGGAGGTGTTCGGCTGGGACAACGAGTATCAGCGGCATAGCGTAGAGGTTGCTCCATTCGCTATCGGCAAGTACAAGGTTACGAACGGAGAGTACCTCGCCTTTGTCGAGGCGGGCGCTGCTGCTCCGCCGTTTTGGGTCTCCCGGTCAGGCCGCTGGTTTTACCGGGGAATGTTCGAGGAGATTCCTTTGCCGCTCGATTGGCCGGTATATGTCTCACATGATCAGGCTGCGGCATACGCGGCATGGGCTGAAAAGCGCTTACCCACGGAAGCCGAATATCAGCTCGCGGCATTCGGCCCCGGAGACAAGGCCGGGCTGACTCTCGATCCGGCTCGAGATAACTTCGATTTCCACGAGTGGGACCCTGTGCCAGTCAGCTCCTCGCGCGAGAACCAGTTCGGTGTGGTGCAATTGGTGGGCAATGGCTGGGAGTGGACTTCCACGGTGTTCCAGCCCTTCCCCGGCTTCGAACCATTTTCCTTCTACCCGGGCTACTCGGCGAATTTCTTCGATGGCCAGCACTACGTGATGAAAGGCGCGTCGCAGCGAACCGCGGCGAAACTGGTCCGGCCCTCGTTTCGCAACTGGTTCCGGAACTCGTATCCATACGCTTATGCCACCTTTCGAGTGGCGGAGAACTGAATGTCCGCGCAACCCTGCACTCCCCTGGCCCTTTCTGAATTTGCCTTCGAGGTTCATACCGGACTGGCGAAGGCGGGCCAGAAGACCTTGCCCTGCCGCTACTTCTATGACGACATCGGGACCGCTCTCTTCCAAACGATCAGCCTGCTTCCCGAGTACGGCCTGACCCGGGCAGACGACCGTGTCATTCGAGCAAGCGCCGGGGAACTGGCAGATTTGCTTCGCACTCCCGTGGCGGTCGTGGAACTCGGCAGCGGGACCGGCTTCAAGACACGTCGGATTCTGGAGACCCTGTCGGCGCGCGCCAGTGTCACCTATTGTCCGATCGACGTCTCTTCGACGGCCCTCCAATGCTGCCGCAGGGAACTGAGCGATGTTGCCGAGGTGGTGCCCGTGGAGGCTTCCTATCTGGAGGGCGTGACGCGGGCCGTCTCCCTTCGTAAGCCCCCGGAGCGGATCCTCACGTTGTTTCTCGGCAGCACCATCGGCAACTTCGAGCGCTCGGAGATGGCGCCGTTCCTACGGGAGGTTCGCGCACGGCTGCGCCCCGGTGACGCGCTCCTGTTGGGGACGGACCTGGAAAAGTCGGAATCCAGGATGACTCTGGCCTACGACGATCCGCTGGGGGTGACAGCGGCCTTCAACCTGAACCTCCTGGCGCGGATCAACCGCGAATTGGGTGGAGACTTCGACATCCGGGACTTTGCTCACGAGGCGCTCTACAACAGATCCGACCGGCGCATCGAGATGCACCTGCGGTCGCGTCGCGATCAGGAGGTGTTCATCAGGGACGCCGGATTCGCAGTTCGCTTCCGGCGCGGAGAGAGCATCTGGACGGAGTCTTCCCATAAGTTCGCGCTTTCAGAGGTCAGGACCCTGGCGGCACGCAGCGGGTTCAACTGCGTTCGGCAGTGGGTGGACCAGGAATGGCCTTTCGCGGAGAATCTCCTGATCGCCGGGGCCACCCGAGTATGAGCCTCGATGCCGCAGCCAGTGACGGGGAACGTTTCATACTGGCATTCCGGAAGGTGTCCTATCGCGTAGGAAACCAGTGGATTCTGCGCGAGATCACGCTGACGGTGGACCAGGGCGAAACCTTGGTCCTGTTGGGACGGAGCGGCGCTGGAAAGACCACGCTCCTCAAGATGGTCAACGGACTGGTAAGTCCGACCGAAGGCGAGGTGCTCTTCGAGGGCCAGGCAACCGTCCGCTGGGACCTTATCCGCCTGCGCAGGCGGATCGGCTATGTGATTCAGGACGCGGGCCTGTTCCCGCACCTGACCGTGGAAGACAACGTAGGACTGGTGCCCCGGCTCGAGGGATGGGCTCCCGAGACGCGCCGAAGCCGCGTCGAACTGCTGCTGAACTCCGTGGGACTCCCACCGGACCAGTTCGCGGCACGCTACGCCCGGAGTCTGTCGGGAGGGCAGAGGCAGCGCGTGGGGGTGGCGCGAGCCCTTGCAGCCGACCCGCCTCTGCTCCTGCTCGACGAACCGTTCGGCGCTCTCGACCCGATCATGCGCCTGGAACTGCAGCGGCAGTTTATCGCCCTCCGGCAGTTGTTCGGGAAGACCGCCGTGTTCGTGACACACGATGTGCGCGAGGCCCTGACGATGGCGACTCGCATAGCGCTGCTGAAAGACGGCCGGCTGCAGCTTGTGGCAACGCCGCAGGAGTTTCTGGCGTCCCAGCTTGACGAGGCACGCGCATTTCTGGCCTGCCTCGAGAATTAGGTGGGGACACGATGACGCGATCTCTGGCCTCTGACGTTTTCGCGCTTACGCTGGAGCACGTCTGGTTAGTGCGCATCTCGGTCTCTTTGGCGGTCGCGCTGGCGGTGCCGGGCGGGGTCATTCTAACCCGGCGCGCCAGGCTGCGGCGTTGGCTGCTTGGCTTCGCCAACGTGGTGCAAACCATCCCCAGCCTCGCGGTGTTCGGGCTCCTTCTTCCGGTGCCGCTCATCGGCGGCGTGGGAAAACGAACCGCGATCGTGGCCTTGGTGCTCTACGCCCTGCTTCCTGTTCTGCGAAACACGCTGGTGGGCATCCTGGGGATTGACCCGTCGGTGCGCGAATCCGCCGTCGCGATGGGCATGACCGACTGGCAGCTTCTGTTCCAGGTGGAGATGCCTCTGGCGGTCCCCATGATTCTGGCAGGCATACGCATCGCCACGGTCACTACCATCGGCACAGCCACCATAGCGGCGGTGATCGGCGGCGGCGGTTTGGGAGTTTTCATCTTTCGTGGAATCGCGATGGTGGATACGGCACAAATCCTCGCCGGCGCGATCCCTGCTGCGGTGATGGCGTTGCTGGCGGACGAGGCCTTAGGATGGGTCGAGCACAGATTGTCGCCTGCCTGACGCTGCTGGCGGCTCTGGGATGCTCCCGGCAGCCGTCGGTCGTGGTCGGCTCCAAAAACTTCACCGAGCAGATCATCCTGGGCGAGATCCTGGCGCAACAACTCGAGCGACGCACGCAATTGGTCGTGCAGCGCAAGTTCAACCTCGGCGGCACCCTGCTGACACAGGAGGCGCTCGTGAGCGGCGCGCTGGACCTTTATCCCGAATACACGGGCACTGCGCTGACGGCGATTCTGAAAGAGCCGCCTTCCTCGGATGCAGAGGTTGTCTTTCAGCGTGTAAAGTCGGCCTATCATCAGCGCTGGCACCTGGAGTGGCTCCAGCCGCTGGGATTCGCCAATACGTTCGCCATGACGGTTCGAGGAGAAGTAGGCAGGGCGGAACGACTGAACACGCTCTCCGACGCTGCGCGCTCACCACGGCCGTGGAGGCTGGGTGCGGGCTATGAGTTTCTCCAGCGGCCCGACGGGCTCTCAGGTCTTCTTCGAGCCTACGGGCTTCGGATCCAGGATTCGCCAGTGACCATGGACCTGGGCCTGCTGTATCAGGCGCTCACGCACGACCAGGTCGACATGATTGCAGCCAACTCGACCGATGGCCTGCTCTCGGTGCTCGACGTCAGGGTACTCCAGGATGATAAGAAGTACTTCCCACCGTACCAGTGCGCAGCCGTCGTCCGGGAGAGCACCCTGACGGCATATCCCGAACTGAGAGCCGCGCTCGAGGAACTCTCGGGACAGATTTCCGAGCCGGCGATGCAAAAGCTGAACTACGAGGTGGACGGGAAACACCGTTCCACCACTGAGGTTGCTTCCGAGTTTTTGAAGACACTTTCCTCGAGGAGAATGAACAGTGACAGACAGTAGCGCGCTTCGAAAGCACCTGCTCTACCTGTTGGGTGGTGGTGGGGCTCACGTGGATTTTGATTCGGCCATCGCCGGCTGGCCTGCCAAGCTCCGCGGAACTAAGCCCAAGCGACTGCCGCACACTGCCTGGCAGCTTCTCGAACATATGCGCATCGCGCAGTGGGACATCCTCGAATTCAGCCACAATCCCAAACACGTCTCGCCTGAATGGCCTGAAGGGTATTGGCCCGCAACCGATGCCCCGCCTGTCCCGGGCGCATGGAACAAGAGCATCAGCACCTTTCGCGCTGATTTGAAATCAATGATGACTCTGGTCAAGAGCCCGCGCCGGGACTTGTTCGCCAGGATTCCCCACGGCGAAGGCCAGACGATACTGCGGGAAGCCCTCCTGGTGGCGGACCATAACGCCTACCATCTGGGCGAACTGGTTTACTTGCGCCGCGCGCTGGGCGCCTGGCGGCGCAGCTAGTGCGAGGCTAAAAATCATGAGTGACATACAGAATTGGCCGCCGCTGCCGCTGAACGAATGGCAGGATACGTATCGCTCCCTTCACATGTGGACCCAAATCGTCGGCAAGGTCCGCATGACGCTCTCCCCTCCATTGAATCACTGGTGGAACGTCACCCTATATGTAAATCCGCGTGGCCTTACCACCGGACCGGTGCCGTACCCGGCAGGGGTGTTCGAAATCGAGTTCGATTTCCAGAAGCATGCGGTTCAGATTTGCACCAGCGAGGGCGCGAACATTTCCCGGCCGCTCGTAGCGGAGTCGGTCGCCAGCTTTTACGGCGGGATTATGGAGTCTCTGGCTTCGCTGGGTATCGCGGTGACAATCAATCCCGCGCCGCAGGAGGTCCCTGACGCCGTGCCGTTCGACCGTGATTTCACCAACTGCTGTTACGACGCCGAGTATGCGCACCGGTTTTGGCGCATCCTCGTTTCCACCTCCAAAGTGATGGAACAGTTTCGCGCGAAGTTCATCGGCAAGTGCAGCCCTGTCCACTTCTTTTGGGGCAGTTGTGACCTGGCGTGCACGCGGTTCTCCGGTCGGCCGGCCCCGCCGCGGCGGGGTGTTATCAGCGGGCCCGCCTACTCGCACGAGGTCTGTAGCGCCGGTTTTTGGCCCGGCGGCGGCGCCATGGACGGCCCGGCGTTTTATTCCTACACCGTTCCGCCGCCTGCCGGCATCGAAGAGGCGCGGGTGCGGCCTGATGCAGCGCTGTGGAACGGACAGCTCTCGGAATTTATTCTCATGTATGACGACGTGCGCCGTGCCGGTTCGCCCGAAGCAGCTTTACTCGAATTTCTGGAAAGCACCTACGACGCGGGAGCGAAATTGGCCAAATGGGATCGCGCCACATTGGAGCTTTGAACATGCCAGATAAATGTAAACATCTCGATCAGATCAAAATCCGGCAGACCAACAAGAAGGGCTGCGAGGAGTGCCTCAAAACAGGCGACACGTGGGTGCACTTACGGCTCTGTTTGACGTGCGGGCACGTAGGGTGTTGCGATTCTTCCAAGAATAAGCACGCGACGAAGCACTTCCGCGAGACGAAGCACCCGTTGATCCGTTCCATCGAACCAGGGGAAGCATGGCTGTGGTGCTATGTTGACGAGGTCATGCCTGGCGAACTGGAGCGATGAGGGGGTGCCCTGCGGAGAGGCAACCGTCGAATGCGGCGCTGAAGTTGCTCATGGAACCAGTAAGAACACTCGTTGACGCGCGGGACACCTCACTTGGTCCGTTGCTGCCCGATGAGTTGCGGAGACTGTACGGCGGCGACCTGGTGTTTCCGGCACTTTCGGGCGAACGCACTTACGTGGTCGGAAATTTCGTGTCGACGCTCGACGGTGTGATCAGCTTCGAAATCCCCGGCCAGTCGGGCGGGGGCACCATCAGCGGTTCTGACGAAGCGGACCGTTTCGTCATGGGACTACTCCGGGCCTCGGTCGATGCCATCGTCGTCGCGGCGGGAACCGTTCACCAGGTAAGCCCGACGCACCTTTGGATCGCAGAATCCATCTATCCCGAGGCTGAGGATCTCTATGCCGGCTACCGCCGAACAATTCTCCAGAAGGCTGGGCACCCTCTGCTCGTCATCGTCAGCGGGAGCGGTAGGTTGGACTTAAGCAGAGCTATCTTCCACACGCCCGGCACCCGAGTCCTGATCGTCACCACGGAGTCGGGCAAGCAGCAGTTGGTTCGCAGCGGCATGAATGCACTGGATTCAACCGAAGTAAAGGCGCTCAGCGACACCGGCGGCTTGATCGACCCTTCCGTCATCCTCGCGCTACTGCATGATGAATTCGGTGTCCGACTGGTGCTCCATGAAGGCGGAGGGACTCTCTTCGGCCACTTTATGGCGCACGGGCTGGTGGATGAGGTCTTCCTTACGCTCGCGCCGCAGATCGCCGGTCGGACGACGGAGCGCCCACGACCTGGCATGGTGGCTGGTGTGGATTTCCTTCCCGAAACGGCGCCGTGGTTCCATCTGGTGAGTGCCAGGCAACGAGGTGGACACCTCTACCTGCGTTATGGAGTGAAGAAAGGAACGTGACCCGGCGCGCTTATGCTCGCGGGGCTCACGTTTGGCTGCGGGGATCGAGCAACCGCTCCAGTTCGGCGGACGGGATGCCACTGCGCTCACGGGCGACCTCCCGGATCGAACGCCCGCTGCCGTTCGCTTCCTTCGCCAGCGCGGCGGCCTGTTCGTAGCCGATGATCGGAGCCAGCGCGGTGACCATGGCCAAGGACTGCTCGACGTATGCCGCGGCGCGGTCCCGGTTGGCTTCCAGCCCGCGCACCAGGCGCGTGTCGAAATTCCGCGTACCCGCAGCCAACAGCTCGATCGAATCCAGCAGATCCCAAGCCATGAGGGGCAACATGACGTTCAGTTCGAAGTTGCCGGCCGCGGCGCAACACGCGATGGCGGAATCGTGCCCAATCACCTGCGCGCACACCATCAGCAGGCTCTCGGCAATCACCGGGTTGACCTTGCCGGGCATCATGCTCGAGCCAGGTTGCGTGGCGGGCAGTTGAAGTTCGCCGATGCCGCAGCGCGGTCCCGAGCCCAGCCAGCGGATATCGTTGGCGATCTTGACGAGTGCCAGCGCGTAGTTTCGCAGCGCGGCGGACAGGAAAACCGCGGCGTCACGCGCGCCCTGCGCCTCGAAATGGTTGGCAGCTTCGCGAAGCGGCAGGCCGGTGCGGATGGTCAGTTCTGCAATGACCGCGGCGGCGAATCCTTCGGGCGCGTTGAGCCCGGTACCAACCGCGGTGCCTCCGAGGGCCAACTCGCACATGCCCGGCAATGCCGCCTCCACCCGCTCCCCTGCCGCTTGCACCTGCCGCGCGTATCCGGAAAACTCCTGTCCCAGCCGCATCGGAACGGCGTCCTGAAGATGCGTGCGGCCGATCTTAATCACATCGTCGAATTCGCGGGCCTTCGCCTCCAGCGCCCCCTGCAGGTCGCGCATGGCCGGCAGCAGTTGGCTGCGAAGCGTCTCAACGGCGGCCAGGTGCAGGGCGGTGGGAATCACGTCATTACTGGACTGCCCGCGGTTGACTTCATCGTTCGGGTGCGCGCCCGCCAGATGGCCGATCACCTCGTTGACGTTCATGTTGGTTGAGGTGCCGCTCCCGGTCTGAAAGACATCCACAACGAAGGCGTCGTCGTGGCGCCCTTCGGCAACCTCATTGGCGGCATCCTCGATAGCAGAAGCCTTGGACTGCGGCAGGTGGCCCATCCGGCCGTTCACCTGGGCGGCGGCGGCCTTAATCAGGCCGAGGGCGCGTAGGAACGGCCGCTGAAAGCGCATCCCGCTGATGGGGAAGTTCTCCACCGCCCGGGCGGTCTGCGCGCCGTAGAGTGCCTCGCGCGGTACACGCATCTCGCCCATGCTGTCGCGCTCGATCCTGTAATCCTTCTCCATGCGCCCCAGAACTCAACCGCTCTCTTTCACCGTACCACCGCAAATCGAAGATAGACCGGCCAGGGAGACCGGGCTACGATTCAGTAACCGGCGAACTCTTCCGCGCGGATGTCGTCGTCATCGACGCCGGCATGAGTGAGCATGTCCCGCAACGCGGTGACCATGCCGGGTGGACCGGCAATGTAATAGATGGGCGAATTCGCACCCTTGAGATATCGCGAGAGCATTTCATAGTCGAGCAAGCCGGTTTCGCCATCCCAGGAACGGCGTGATTTGGCCATTTCCGTCATGGTTCCAACGAACTTGAAGTTGGGATTCCCCAGTGCGGCGCCCTTTAACTCTTCCAAAAAGGCAGCGTCTTCCGGCCGCCGGTTGGAGTAGAACAGGAACAGGTGCTGGGGGAGCTGTTCTTTGGCCGCCCGCACAACCATGCTCCGGAAGGGGGTAATGCCGATGCCCCCGGCCAGAAAAACTGCCGCCCGCGCCGGGTTGTTATGCAGAACCAGATCGCCGAACGGACCCTCGATTCTGACTTCGGATTCTAGCGGCATGCTGCCGAGAACGCGCTTGAAGGCCGTGTCCCTCATCCGCGTTGCGATCATGAGCATCTCCTCGTGAGGAGCGCTCGCGATCGAAAACGCACGGCCGTCACCCTCCGCATCCGTCTCCGGAGGACTCATCAGGGCAAATTCCAAAAACTGGCCGGACTTAAACGCGAAATTCGCCGGCTTCGCGAACGAGAAGGCCACGGTACGTTCAGCAACTTCAGTGCGCCTCCTCAACTTCACCAAGTACTGTGCAGGTCCGGATCTGGTGCCCATCACACATCCCCTCCCATTCAAGTTTAGGCCAAGCCTCAGCGAGGATCTGCTCGCCTCGTGTTACACTCCCACCGCCATAGGTCCCCACATCTCCGTGAAGCTCATCGACGAGAACGGCCGGATCATCACCCTGCACCGAAGCCTCCATGAGGGTGGCGTGTCGTGCTCCCGAGTCGCGCGGCAGAGGACCGCGTCTCGCAAGCGGCAAGAGCGGAAGACGGGGCCATTGACACTCCACCCTTAGGATTTGATAGCAATAATGACCGACTGGCCGGTCAATCATGGCCGCGCGAATTGTTGACCGCGCCGCCAAGACCGGAGCCGTTCTTCGGGCCGCGACCCAGGTTCTCGCCGGACAGGCATACCGGAGTTCCGCAGGCTCATTGCCGAACAAATTCACAGAGGCCAACAAGAGGGCGAATTCGACCGCAGCGCCGACGCTTCACGGATCGCCGCCGTTCTGCTTGGCGCGCTGGACGGGCTGTTTCTGCAAGTTTGGTTCGATCCTCCTTGATCCCGTCTCAATGGGGGACGACATTGTGAAGGTCCTACTCCGTGGTCCCCGGCTGCCCCGTCGGTGACCCCGCGTCCGGCTAACACACGGTGGAGGAATTGTTCTTTGGCCGCTCGCGCCTGGTTGTCATTCAGAACCAGATCGCTGAGCGATGCCTTGCAGGAGCGTTTTCGAGACTCGCGACGAGACTGTTACCTGAACATCGTTCTCACCTGCGTTGTCAATGTACAGCGTGCTGCTGCTACTGAAGACACCTTTCTTGTCTCTCCAGTCCTCCGCACTTTGAGCGCCAGGATCCCTCTGCTCCCGAAAGAAATTGCTCTCGGCCATCCCGGAGATGTTTCGAGTGAGATTGCCTCCTCCACCCGCTCCTGCTGCTGCGGTGGCAGTGTCTGCCGCACAGGTCTTCGTAGTGCGGGCGCGTCGGGCATGAACACCACACGGCGAAGCGCGGCGGCGCTACGGTTTGGGTGGAAAGCCGCGCGGGTCCTTGTCCACCGGGGCGGTGTCCGCGGTGCGCGCGTACCAGTCCAGAAGCCGGCGCTCGAGGCTGGCCTGCATTGCCGCCGCGCCGCTCTGTGCGAAGAGGTTGTGCAATTCGCGCGGGTCGCGCTTCAGGTCGTACAACTCGCTCTCCCCATCCGGGCGGTAGATCAACTTGGCCTCCGAAGTGCGGACCATGGAGGCCCGGGTGATGCTCTCGGGCCTCCAGCATTTCGCCCAGAAGCCAGTCACTGTAAGTGATCATGCCCAGGTACACGGCCTGGATCTTGCGCAGCGCGGCGTCGTTCAGCCCGGTAATCCGACGCGTCTCGCGAATCAGGCGGTGGAAATTGGGCTTGCCCGCGAGGTCCGGCGGACGCAGCGGCGGCAGTTTGGCCGGATCGTACATGTCGTGGAAGTCCATCGGAGCTGAGAACGGAGGGTGGGCGAAGCGCAGGGGCAGGAAGAGGCAGAAGGGCCGCTGGGCGCGCTCAATGGCGCGGATGCCGGCCTGGACCTTGGCGTAGTCGTCGGTATCGCGGCGGTCGCCCGATGGGCCGTAGAGGAAGGAATAGAAGCGCGGATCGTCCTGGGACCACGGGTTGCCGGGGGCGGGCTCTGCGCCACGGGGCGCGGCGTAATCGGTGACGCTGCCGGCAAAGCTCCCCGGGGCCAAAAGGTCGTTCTTGCCATACCAGAACACGTCGTACCCGTGCTGCTTCAGGTAGCGGAAAATCTGGGGCTCATCGGGCCGCAGCAGGTAGTACAGGCTGCGGTGGCCGCGCACATGAACCGGCCATCCGGTAAGCAGGCTGCAGCGCGAGGGCGCGCAGACGGGGTTCTGGGCGTGGCATTGCTCGAAGCGCACGCCCTCCTTCGCCAGCCGGTCGATGTTCGGCGTCCGCACTACCGGATGGCCGTAGCAGGCCACGCTCTCCGAGCGCAGGGTTTCCGGCATGAACAGCACAATACTCGGCTGCACGGGCCCGGCCGGCGCCGCCGCGGCACCGGCTACGGCGAAGGGAGCAACGGCCCCGGCCCGAAGGAATTCTCGTCGCGATCCGTTCATTTTTCGACCTCCGGCCGTTATCGTCCGGCTACTTACGACAGTCTACTGGACAAGGGTTTCCGTTCGGGATCCCAAACTCCTGCCCAGTGCGCTCACGTCGATCAAAGTCCCGTAGCCCTATTTGCGCGAACGGCCGCCGGCCTTCACTTCTTCCAGAATCGCAGCGAGCTCCCTGACTTTGTCTGGCATTTCGGCGGCCAAATCGTTGCGCTCGCCCGGATCGACACTGACGCGGTAGAGTTGCGGCGCGGGACCGGACCCCATTTCGGTGCTCGTGGTCACTTGCACTCTCGGGCCGGGACTGGCTTCGATCATTTTGTACTCGCCCTTGCGGAGCGAGAGAGCGCGGGCGTGTTCCACTATCCACTCACGGCCGGTGCGCGATTCACCCAGCAGTGCGGGCAGAATGTCGAAACTGTCTGGCGCTACATCCTTTGAAAGCTCCCGACCGTTTAGGCGGGCGAAGGAAGCAATGAAGTCGAAATGCCCGACGATCGCATCGGACGTGCCGGGTTTGATGCGTTCCGGCCACCGAATCATCATCGGCACGCGCGTGCCGCCTTCAAAGTTACTGTACTTGCCGCCGCGTAGAGGTCCGGCCGGCCTGTGGCCGCCCAACTTCTCGACGGCCTGATCTTTGTAGCCGTCGTCCACCACCGGGCCGTTATCGCTCGAAAAAATAACCATCGTGTTCCTGGTAAGGTCGCGCTTGTCCAGGTGTTCGAGCAGTCTACCGACCGTCCAATCCAATTCGGCGATGGCGTCGCCGCGCGCGCCCATGGTCGTCTTGCCGGCGAAGCGCCGGTTCGGCAGGCGTGGCACGTGGATGTCGTGGGGGGCGAAGTAGAGGAAGAACGGCTTTGTGCGGCTCTCCTCGATGAAGCGGATGCCGTTGTCGAGGAACGTCTGCGCCATATCCTCATCTACCCAGAGCGCCGACTTGCCGCCGGTCATATACCCGATGCGGGGCACACCGCGGACGATCGCCATATCGTGGCCGTGGCTGGGATGGAGTTTCAGCAGTTCGGGGTTATTGCGCCCGGTCGGTTCATTGCCGATCGGTCTCTCGTAGTCGACGCGAATCGGGTCCTTGGGATCGAGACCGAGCACGCGGCGGTCCTTCATATAGACGCAGGGCACGCGGTCGCCGGTGGCGGGCATGATGAACGCCGAATCGAAGCCGACCTCGAGCGGCCCAGGCTTGATCTCGGCATTCCAGTCGAGGTTCCCGTCGCCCAGGCCCAGGTGCCACTTTCCGACCACGCCGGTGCGATAGCCCGCGTTCTGCAGCATGCGCGGCAGCGTGGGTTGGGCGGGATCGATAATCAGGCTCGCATCGCCGGGCAAGACGCTGGTACCTTTCTTACGCCATGCATACTGACCGGTGAGCAGCGAGTAACGGCTGGGCGTGCAAGTGGCCGACGAGGCGTGCGCGTCGGTGAAGCGAAGGCCGTTCCGGGCGAGCCGGTCGAGGTTGGGCGTCCTCACGGAGGTCGCTCCATAGCAGCCGAGATCGCCATAGCCGACGTCGTCGGAGTAGATCAGCAGGATATTGGGGCGGGCGGGCGCGGCCGCCGTCCCCGCCGCCGCTCCCGTACCCGCGGCGGCCAGTCTCAGAAAGCTGCGTCGGCTGATGTTCACGGAAAAACCTCCGAAAGCGGCGCCTCCGCCGCTATAGGGGCGATACCAGGCGCGCCCGCCCTGAACGGCGCGTTTAGAGACAGTTCAATCACCTTGGGGTACCCCGATCCACCGGTTGAGAAACCAGCGCCGGGCGGCCTGCTGAGCGGGCGGGCGGCGTGGGTTGCTCTTCTCCAGTAAGGTCCCAACCAGGCCAAGCCGGGTCGGCATCCGGGTTGCGATGAGGCATGATGGCGCGAGCATTCTTGCGCCAGGCCGCGAGCTCCCGGGCAAGGCGCCTGGCAACGCCGGGCTGGAGCTCGACGAGGTTCACCTGCTCGCTCTCGTCGGCACGCAGGTTGAACAGTTCGCGGCGTCCGTCCTTGTGGAATTCGATTAGCTTCCAGTCGCCGTGACGGACGGCGCTAGATGGTTCCCCACCCTGATTCGAGTAGTGCGGGTAGTGCCAGAACAGCGGCCGGTCCTTGAGCTTTCCGCCACGCAGGAGCGGCAGCAGGCTGACGCCATCCACCGGGCCGGGTTTGACACCGGCGAGATCGCAGAAAGTGGGCAGGAAATCCACGCTGGAGACGGGCGTATCGACCACTATTCCGGGCTTGACCACACCGGGGAAGCGCACGATGAGCGGCTCGCGGATGCCGCCTTCATACAGATGGCCCTTGCCGGCGCGGAACGGAGCATTGTCCGTCACCGCGGCGCGGTTGGCGCCCTCGAAGCGCAGACCGCCGTTGTCGGAGAAGAATGTCACCAGGGTGCGATCTGTCAGGCCGGAGCCGTCAATGATATCAAGGACCTCGCCAACCGACTCGTCCAGGCTTTCCACCATGGCTGCATAAACAGGATTGTAGCGGCCGGCGGCCCTGTCGCGGTGGCGGGCTATGTCGGCCTCACGCGCGCCCAGCGGGATGTGGACGGTATAGTGGGCCAGATAGACAAAAAACGGACTGGCCCGGTTCTGTTGGATGAAGGAGGCGGCCTCGCGCGTGAGCCGCGAGGTGAGGAACTCCCCGGGCCCGGCCTTGAGGTTGGGTAGCTCGAAGGGGCCTAAATACGGATTCTTCGAGGACGGCGGGCTGCCGGATTGATTGCCGCCGATGTTCACGTCAAAACCCTGGTCTGTGGGATAGAAGCCTGGCCCGCCAAGGTGCCACTTGCCGATGCTCGCGCTGCGGTAGCCGGCGGGCTTCAGTTTTTCGGGGATGGTCTCCTCCGCCAGTCTGAGTTCGGTCGCGGTACGAGAAGTGACAATGTACCCGCGCGGGTCGCTGGGGCGGCCGGGAATCCAGTCCGTGACGCCCGTGCGCACGGGGTAGCGGCCGGTGAGGATGCTGGCGCGCGTGGGTGAGCAGACCGGGCAGGCGGCGTAGGCGTTGGTGAAGAGCGCGCCCTGGCCGGCGAGCCGGTCGAGATTGGGCGTAGAGAACCAGCGGTTGCCGTAACAGCCCAGATCGCAACGGCCGAGGTCGTCGGCGAGGATCATGACGAAGTTCAGTTTCTGTATTGGCACGGCTTGGAGCGCGGCGGCGCCGAGACTGGCGAGGAAGGATCGTCGCAGCATGGCCGTGGTCCTCTGGCAAGGGGACATCAGCCGTTCGCTTTCTGCGGGGAGGGATACCAGGAGTAGCCCAGCGTCGCATCGGCGGCAATGCTCTTGAACTGCGGGTTGGGGGGGAGGAGTTGCCTGCGCGCCACTGTGGCGTAGGCGATGTTCGAGCCCGGCCGCGTATAGAGCCGGTCGCGGACGGTGGCGCTGAGGAAGTTGATGGTGGCGGTGTCCCTCACCGGTAAAGTGGACAACCGCTTGGCGGGAATGGCGCGGTGCTGGCTGGCCGTGGTTCGCGTGCCGCGATTGCCGGGAGAGAGCACATCCATTTCTACTAGGTCCGCTCCAGAATTCCCTACTGACCAAGATGTCCATTTTAGACTCCCGGGGCCCATTGAGTCCATGCCCGCCGCCATTCGTGTGGCGCGCCGGTGGACACAGCCACGCGTCGCGACTTCCTCGCCGGCGTTGGCGCGGGCGCCATCTCGCTGGTTTTTGCGGCGCCGGTATCCGCGGAGCCCACTCTCGACGGACTGCGGGATGGCTGGCGGCAGCCGCCGCGCTCCTGCCGCCCGCACATACGCTGGTGGTGGCCGGGCGGCGCCGTGATCTTCCTCAGTGATAACGGCGGCCCCACCGGGGAACTGACTTCGAGCAACGCGCCGCTGCGCGGCTTCAAGGGGCAACTGTGGGAGGGCGGCGTCCGCGGCTCGTAGATGCCGGCCGGCTTCGAGTTGATGGCGCAGACCCGCTGGCGCTGGCAATGGGCGTAACCGCCACTCCGCAGCACGAGTCGTTGTTTTGGAGGTACGGCAAGGCCATCGCATTGCGGCGCGGGAACCGGAAGCTGGTGCGCCAACCGGCCGGTCCGGCTGCTCCCCCCGGGCCGTTCGAGTTGTATAACCTGGCCGATGTGGCGGAGAAGCGCAACCTCGCCGCCGCCGAGTCGGCGTTGGCAGCGGAACTGCGCGCAGGACTCGATCGGCTGAAGGCTGGCCCGAGTGACGCCTATCAGACCATGGTATTATCCTACGCTGGAGACGGGCGGGCTCTGGACGCCACCGGTGAAAATCCGCATGTGCCGGACGATCAGGTCGCCGCTAGCGCCGGCGCCGCACTCGTTTGAGGTTTTGGTTCTGAGACGTCATCAATGAAGAAACTAAACGACCAACCCGCGGGAGTCACACGAAGATCCTGGCTCCAGGCTGCTCCCGCCGCACTCGCGCCTTTTGCCGCCGGGGCGGTGCAGACCGGGACCCGGACCGAAAGCCCCAACATCGTCCTGCTCATCTCCGACCAGTTCCGCTGGGATTGCGTCGGAGCGGCGGGGCTCAACCCCATGAACCTGACTCCCAACATCGACGCCATGGCCGGGCGCGGCGTCATGTTCCGGAACGCCTTTTCGAATCAACCGGTGTGTGCCCCGGCCCGCGGCAGTATCTTCACGGGGCAGTACGCCAGCAGGCACGGCGTGTGGCGCAACAGCATAGGCCTCGATCCCAGCGCCACCACCATCGCCACGACCCTTCGGTCGGCCGGCTATTCGACGAACTACATCGGCAAGTGGCACCTGGCGGGAAACAACGGAATTGCCGGCCAGCGCGAGACGACCGGACCTGTCACCCCGGAGCATCGCGGCGGGTTCCTCGACCTTTGGCAGGCGTCCAACGTCCTCGAACTCACGTCGCACGCTTACGAGGGCGATCTCTACGATAACGATGGGAAACCCATCCACTTCTCGGGCGAGTACCGAGTGGACTTCATGACAGGCCTGGCCCAGCGTTTCCTGCGGTCGGCGAAGTCGCCCTTCCTGCTGGCGCTCTCCTACCTCGAAGTCCATCACCAGAACGACATCGATTCGTATGTGCCTCCCAAAGAATTCGTGGGACGCTACAAGAATCCTTTCATCCCCGAGGATCTGCGGCCCCTGCCCGGTTCGTGGCCCAGCCAGTTGTCGGATTACTATGGCTGCGTCGCGAGGATAGATGAAACGGTGGGCACTCTCCGCAAGACCCTGGTGGAGACGGGGCTCGACAAGAACACGATCTTCGTCTTCCTCAGCGACCATGGCTGCCACTTTAGGACGCGCAACGCGGAGTACAAGCGCAGCCCGCACGAGAGTTCCATTCACATTCCGCTGGTGGTCGAGGGACCGGGATTTAACCGGTCGATCGAGATACCCGAGTTGGTTAGCCTTGTGGATGTGGCGCCGTCGCTTCTGGCTGCCGTGGGCCTGGCGGTTCCCGAATCGATGCAGGGGCGCAGCTTCCTGCCCCTGATCGACCGCCGCACGGGCGGCTGGCGGAACGAAACCTACTTCGAGATGAGCGAGTTCATGACCGGCCGGGGCTTGCGAACACCGCAGTACACTTATGCCGCAGCCGTTCCGAAGCGCGCGAACGCAACGGAGGCGCCGGCCAGCGACAGCTACGTGGAGTACATACTCTACGATCTCTACGCCGACCCCCACCAGCATGTGAACCTGGCGGGAAACCGGCAATACGCGGAAGTCTCCGGACAACTCCGCCGGCGCCTGGCGGAACGGATCTTCGAAGCCGGCGGAGTGCGCTCGACCATGGAACCCGCGTACTTTCCGTACCCATAGAAGCCCAATCGCACGAGAAGAATCGCATGCCTATTTCTATCGATCGCAGAAGCTTGCTGGCGGGAGCGCTGGCCGGTTCCGCGCTTCCCCGCGGCGCTGGCGGCGCAACAAAGCCTCCCAACATACTGCATATCATGACCGACCAGCAGCAATGGGGAACCATCGCCTCCCGGTCGGAATGCCGAACGCCGAACCTCAACCGCCTGGCCGAATCGGGCATGGTCTTCGAGCGCTCTTATACTCCCTCGGCCGTGTGTTGCCCGGCGCGGGCGATGATCCTGTCGGGAGCGTATCACTGGCACAACGGCGTGTACAACCAGGTCCATTCGACGCCGTCGGTCCATCGCGACATGAACCCGGACGTGGTTCTCTACTCCAATCGCCTGCGCGACGCCGGCTACCGTCTGGGATACGTCGGAAAATGGCACGCCTCGTTCGTACGTACGCCGCTCGACTTCGGCTTCCATGAAGTCGCCAACCTCGAAGGCTGCGACCCGCGGCTCATCCAGAGACTGCAGAACAACCCGGACAATGTCCAGCGAGTTCCCGGCGGGATCAGATCCGTCCCCGATCGCCAGATGCAGTGGCCCGGATCGCAGCCGTTCACCATGTGGGGCCATCGCGAAGGACCCGAAGAGGCCACGCCCGAGTACTTCCGCGCCGAGTGCGCCATCCGCATGCTGAAACGTTATGCCCGAGAGGCCCGGCCCTGGCACCTGGAGGCGCATTTCGTGCAGCCGCACGATCCTTACATGCCGCTCAAGAAGTATCTGGACCGCTACGACCCGAGGTCCATTCCGATCCCCATGAACTTCTACGATACGTTCGAGGGCAAGCCGGGCCTGCACAAGCGCGAGTCGGAAACATGGGGCAATGTCACCGAAGACGACTATCGCGCCAGCCGTGCTCACTACTACGCCTATGTGGAACAGTTGGATGCGCAGATCGGCCGGATCCTGGAAGCGCTGAAGGAAACCGGCCAGGAGGACAACACCATTGTGGTGGCCACCACCGACCATGGGGACATGGTGGGAGCGCACCGCATGTGGATCAAGGGCTGGATCCCGTACGAGGAATGCTACCGGGCGCCGCTCATCGTCAGATGGCCCGGCCGCATCGCGCCGGGCTCCCAAACGGACCGCCTCGTGCAAACGCACGATCTCGCCTATACCTACGTGGCGGCTGCCGGAGCCAGAGACATGCCCTACCAGGACGGCCGCGCGCTGCAACCCCTATTCGAGAACCCACGGGCCGCCGCCTGGCCCGATCATATCCTGTGCGCCTATTACGGCGGGGAATTCCTCTACACGCAGAGGATTGCCATCACGGATCGCTTCAAGTACGTTTTCAACGGTTTCGACACCGACGAATGCTACGATTTGGTCGAGGATCCCCAGGAGATGCGAAACCTGGCTGCTACCGGAGAGAAGCGTCCGTATGTCGACGACATGCGCGCCCGGATGTATGAGCTAATGGACCAGTTCGACGACCCCTATGGCGACATGACCAGGCCATCCGCGCCCATGCGCGGCGACAGGTACTGCGCTCCTCGTTATCTTGCGCGCGGCAAGCGGCTGCGATGATTTTGCAGATCGTTTTCTGCTCTCTGCCGAAGGTTTCATAGATTTCGCGGCACCGGAGAAGTGAGGAGCGGGAGAGGCTGATCGCCTCCGATCGGGCGTCTCGCATCGAACCATGGGAGAATGGCGGGCTAGATGGTTCAAGCCTTCGAGGTGCTGCCATTTCGCTTTCACCTGCTGGCATTGGAGAGCCTGGAGCTTCCCCCGGGCGGTCCGTCGAACCTGTTGCGCGGGGCATTTGGCAGCGCTCTCCGCAGGCTGGTCTGCGATCCGCGTTGCACGGGGCCCCGGACCTGCCCGGTGCGCGGCGAGTGTCCTTACGCCCGGATCTTCGAGCCGGGCGCTGCGGGCAGGGGACCATCCGGACTCGCGAATTGGCCGCGTCCCTTTGTGTTCCGCGTGCCGGATCGCGGCGAGAGCCGGGTCTCCGAAGGTGCCGAGTTTTCGTTTGACGTCCACCTGTTCGATGTCCGCAATCCTCCCATCGCCTACTTCGTGGAGAGTTTCGTCCTGGCGGCGAAGGAGGGACTCGGACGCACCCGCGGGCACGCCTCGCTCACGAGCGTCGATCTGCTCGATGCCGCCGGCAACGCCACCAGGCGGCTCTACAACGGCGAAGCTCTCGCCGGGGAGCAGCCTGGGCCGCCCGTGGTGGTCGAGCTGAGCCCCGCACCGGAGTCCATCCGCCGAATCCTAGTGCGCTTCCTCACACCCACGGAACTGAAGGGCGGGGAGAGTTTGCAGCAACCGCCGGAGTTCGACGTGCTGCTCGCACGAGCTCGCGATCGGGTGAGCACACTGCGTTCCCTGTATGGGGCAGGTCACCTGGATGTCGATTTCAAAGCGCTGGGAGCGCGCGCAGCGGGAGTGCGCCGGACTCGCACCTCGATCCGCCGCGTGAGTCGATCACGGCGCTCCTCGAAGACGGGGCAAGTGCATCCGCTGGAAGGCTTCATTGGCGAAATCGAGTACGCGGGAGACCTCGGCGAGTTCTTGCCCTATTTGCAAGCCGCGCGGTGGACCGGGGTGGGGCGCCAAACGGTGTGGGGAAAGGGGGCGATAGAGACGGATGTCCTCGCTACTCGCCCTTCAGGGAGCGCTCCATGAGATCACGGATGGCGTCCCGTGGCGACTTTTCGCGTTCCAGCATCTCGTGCATCTGAACGGCGATCGGCATCTCCACGTTCCACTTGCGTGCGAGACAGACGGCTGCGGAAGTCGTGCGCACGCCTTCGGCCACCATCTGGGTGGAACCCAGGATTTCTTCCAGCCGGTGACCTCGCGCTAATTTAAGGCCCACGGTTCGGTTGCGGCTGAGATCCCCAGTGCAGGTAAGAACCAGATCCCCCAGGCCGGCCAGCCCCGCCAGTGTTCGCGGCTGGCCTCCCATGGCGACGGCCAGCCGCGTAATCTCGGCCAGCCCGCGCGTGATCAGCGCGGCCATGGTGTTGTTTCCCAGCCCCAGCCCGTGGCACACGCCGGCCCCGATGGCGATGACGTTCTTCAAAGCGGCGCCCAATTCGACACCGATGATATCGGTGTTGGTATACAAGCGCAGGGTCGGTCCGGAGAGTGCACTCTGCAGAGTCTTGGCCAACTCCGCCTCCGGGGAGGCCACCACCACGGCGGCCGGTTCCCCCCGGGCGACTTCTCGCGCGAAGGTGGGCCCGGACAGCACCGCGATCCGCCGGTCGAACGGGCGGCCCAGGACTTGCCGCATCACCTCGGAGGTGCGCAGTTGCGTAGCTTCTTCGAGGCCCTTGGAAGCGCTCGCAACGATCATCGATGGCCGCAGGTGCGGCAGCATCTCCGAATACATGCTCCGCGCGTGGTGCGAGGGCATGACACCCAGGACGACCTCGGCGCCATCCAGCACTTCACCGAATTCCGTTCCCACCGTCACGTTGGAAGGCAACTGAAAACCGGGCAGGAAGATGTCGTTCTCCCGAAGTCGAGACATGCGGAGAGCGAGGTCCTTCTCATAGATCCAAAGCCGGATCCGCGAAAATCGCGGTGAAAGCACGATCGAGAGAGCGGTCCCCCAACTGCCGCCACCGATAATCGCGAGGGTCCTCACTGCCGCTTACCCCGGAAGGAAAGGACGTGCTCCTCGCCGGACCGTATTCGCTCGAGGTTCGGCTCGTGCCTCCAGATAATGAACGCCCCCGCGACCAAGGCAGCAGCCACAACCGGCAGGGGGGGGTGCGAGATCAGCCAAATGGCAAGCGGCAACAAGCCCGCCGCGAGAACCGAGCCGAGAGAGACATACTTGGAGACCGCCACCGTGACCACGAAGACCACCAGCGTTGCGGCCAGAGCCGCCGGGGCCAGGCACAGAAAGGCCCCCACCCAACTGGCGACGGCCTTGCCGCCTTTGAACCCCAGGAATACAGGGTATGTGTGTCCCGCCATGACTGCCAGCGCGGCGCAACTCATCCACAGCGCGGCCCCCCCCGTGAGACGGGAGGCCAGCCAAACCGCGGCAAAGCCTTTCCCGATATCCAGCAGGAGCGTAGCGACTCCCGCCGTGCGGCCCGTCGTTCGCAGAACATTGGTCGCGCCGATGTTGCCGCTGCCGGTGGCCCGGACGTCGCCTCCCGTCGTCAACCTGACCAGAATGTAGCCGAACGGAATGGCGCCCAGCAAGTACGCGAGAAGCAGAGCGAGAAGGATGTTCATGATCGTGCCAAAGGGAATTCCGCCAGCTTTGAATATACCGAACCAGAGGGGGATGTCCGGCTCAGGAAGAGGTGAAAGCGGCTGGCCGTGAATCCCCCGAAGTCCTCCGAAGCGAGCGCCGCCACGGCTTCCTGCAAGCGGGCCAGCGGAACCTGTTCCCGAATACGCGCCAAGGTGAGATGCGGCGAAAAGGGCCGCTTCTCCGGGGGGACCCCCAGCCGCGCGACCGTTTCGTCGGTGTGGCGGGCAAGTTCCGCCAAGCCTCCATCGGCTTTCACGCCGACCCAGAAGATCTTGGGCGCGCGGGCATTGGGGAACCACCCCAAGCTCCGAAGAGCGATGCCGATTGGTTGTCTGGCAGGCAGGGATCGCAGCGCCAAGATCAGATCGTCCAACCGTGCCTCGGGCCACTCGCCGATAAACTTCGTCGTGATGTGGAGATTCTCCGCCGGGCTCCAGTTTAGCCGGGCGCAGGGCCGAAGACCGCCGAGCAAAGCGGCGAGATTCTCCCTCACGTCGGTGGGTAGGTCAATCCCGGCGAATAGGCGCATCGATCTTCCGGCGTAAGGGTGCTACTCTCCTTACGGTAGCCATTGTGGCCGAATCCAGGATTGTTTGCAATCGAAATGGCTGAAAGATATGGTCCGATCCTCGACCGCTCCTTCTACGAGAGGCCCACGGCGGAAGTCGCCCGCGATCTTCTCGGGAAGATCCTGGTTCACGAGAAGGCCGCCGGACGGATCGTCGAGGTGGAGGCCTACCTGGGACTGGACGACCGGGCCGCCCATGCATCGCGCGGCCTCACCCAGCGCACCAAAGTGATTTTTGGACCGCCGGGCCACGCCTACGTTTACCTGATCTACGGCATGCATGAGTGCCTGAATCTGGTGGCCGAGCCGGACGGCCAGCCCGGATGCGTGCTGATCCGGGCCCTTGAGCCGCTGGCCGGCATCGAAGGCCCCACTTCCGGCCCCGGCAAACTGACGCGGGCCATGGCGATCACCCGCCGGCACAATGGCGCCGACGTGACTCGCGGGCCGCTCACAGTTCGCAGGCTCCGGGACGAACCCGCCTTCGAGGTGATCGTGACACCGCGCATCGGGATTCGCCAGGAGAAGGATAGGCCGCTGCGCTTCCTGGTGGCCGGTAACCGTTTCGTAAGCCGGTGATGCGGATCGCGTGACATCGCCACGGTGCATCCTAATCCAATCGTCCCTTGGCCCCTGGAAAGGAGCATAATCAAGGGAGGAGACATGGCATCGTGATCACCCTGGAACGATCCATCTTGGAAGCCATCCGCTCCCTTCCGCCGGATGGGCAGCGCGAAATCCTGGAGCATGCCAAGCAGCTCCGCAACTCCGCTTTCAAGAGACCCCGCAAGAACGGCCGTGGCCTCTGGGCCGGCCTCGTAGTCTCTCTCCCCGCCGAACAAATCGACCAGTTGCGCCGCGACCTTTGGAAGAACTTCCCGCGTGACGACGCCTGATGCCTGCCCTTGTCGCCGACACCCACGCCATCATTTGGTACTTGGCAGATGATCCACGGCTATCTCCCACTGCCGCCACTGCTCTCGATCGGGCCAGTGCATCCGGTGACCCAATTCTGATCCCCTCGATCACTCTTGTCGAGCTCACCTACCTCGTCGAGAAGGGTCGCTTGCCTGCCGCCTCTCGCGAACGCCTCATAGAAGCACTGGCGGACCCAGACGGACCTTACGAGTTGGCCCCGCTTGACGGCGACGTGGCGGAAGCTGTCCAGCGCATTGACCGCGCGGCGGTTCCGGACCTCCCGGACAGGGTGATCGCGGCTACCGCCCTGGCCTGGAACGCCCCTCTAGTGAGCCGCGATGCCAAGATCCAAGGCGCCCAACTCCAGATCATCTGGTAGCTCTTGCCGGCACTTTGGCGTCGAGATGATTCTCGCGTGGTTCAGACGGGTGCAGAGTCCAGAGTCTTCACCAGCAGCGCGATGAGGTTCCAGGTTACCAGGCCCGCGTAGAATAGATTGACTCGCCGGAGAAGTCGCAGCCGTTGTCCGCGCCAGCAGTGATAAGCCAGCCCGAGCGCTACCAACTTGGCGGCCAGCAGCCCGCCGAGTGCCGAGCCGGCGCCGACCACCAAGAAACGGACCATCGGATTGGCCTCTCCGACGCCACTGGCCAGGAACGTCAGCGTCGTCAGCAGATCCAGCAACTGCAGGTAAGCGAACTGCGTGAGAAGGCTCGGCACGCCGGTTCCTCCCTCTGTCAAATCACCTATTCTCTGTTCAAGAATAAGCGGAGGAGTCGGCCCTGTAAATACTGTAGGGTACCGTCGAACCTTAGTACACGCGTACTAAGGTCTTAGGGGCTGTTCCGATGCCACCCCGGTTGTGAGCAGGGCTCGTCCGAGGATAGGATAATTGGAGCGTGCCGAATGCACACACCAGAGCTCCCGTGAGGGCAGTCGCTTCGCTGCTTCTGTTTCTGCTGTCATCCGCTACTCTCGGGGCGGCCGAGCGGTGGGCCATCCAGTATTTCCACGACGTGAAGGATTCCACGCTTGCCATCGAGGACATCAAGTTCCCTTCCCTCCGGCGGGGCGTGGCGGTGGGGTTCCTGACGGAGCGCGGAAAGAAGAGTCGCCCGGTGTCGCTGACTACCAGCGACGGGGGCGTCACGTGGACCACCGCAGCGAACTCAGGAGTTCGGCAGGTCGCTATTTTTTCTGAACGACAGCCTGGGCTGGATGGTGACCAACGAGGGGCTTTGGAAGACGGTGGAGAGCGGACGGAGTTGGACGAAGCTGCCGCGGAGCGCCGCCACCAAGTGGCTGACCCAGGTCTGCTTTCTCGACGAGAACAAAGGATGGGCCATCGGAGAGCGCAAGAGCGTCTACATGACCGTTGATGGAGGGAAGAAGTGGAGCCGGGTGGATGCCGCGGAAAAGGTTAACACAAAACCCGAGAACACCACTTTCCGTACGATCGCCTTCGCGGATGCGTTGAACGGCATGATCGTCGGTCAGAGCGCTCCTCCGCCCCCACCGGACCGGCTGCCCGCCTACTTGCAGCCTGAGTTGTCCAACCGGCGCGAGTTGCCGCACCTGACGATCGTACTGGAGACCCGCGACGGCGGGAAAACCTGGAAGCCCACCACAACGTCCGTCTTCGGACAGGTCACCAAGGTCGCTCTTATCCCCGACGGGACAGCGCTCTCGCTGTTTCAGTTTCGGGGCGCCTTCGACCATCCCGCTGAGATTGCACGCCATCAACTGGAAGACAGGAGGCGCGACCCGCGCGATTGCGGGCACCAAGCGTGCGATTACCGACATTGCTTTGACCGCCGGCGGAACCGCCTACGCGGTCGCCATCGAACCTCCCGGCAAGATGAATTGGGGGCCTGTTCCGGGCAAGTTGAAGGTGGTTAAGAGTACGGATTTGAGGACCTGGGCCGAGATGCAGGTCGATTATCGCGCGGTCGGCACGAATGCGATCCTTGCGGTCGTCGACGAAACCCACGCCTGGATCGCCACGGACACGGGGATGATCCTGCGGCTGCAGCCGGACTAGAGAACAAAAGCTCCCGGTGTTGTTTTATCCACAGCAATTTCACGCAGGCCGGATCCCATCCCATTGAAAACAGGGCAAAAATAAGCGTCGGAAAAACCCGGCGAGCATGCCGATTGTTGTTGACACCAAAGAGGTTTGGGAGCATGATTGGGTTGGTTCCAAGAGGTTCACGGAACAGCGGGCTTCACGGGAAGTAGCGGACCCGGAACGATGAGCCGCTTGCACATGTTAAAAGCGTTGCAGGCGGGGAGCGAAGGGGAATCGGGCTTCTCGGAGAAGTAAGCTTTGCGAGGCGGAACCGGATCGCGCGCTATGATCCCGATGGGTGAAAGCCCAGGAGGGGAGCGGGGAATCGGGAAGACCTCGAAGCCGCTGAATCATGCGGCTGGCAACGGGCTCAGGACATTGATCTTGACCCCTCCGGCGTCAACCGGAAGGCGGGCAAGGGAGTTCGAAGGCCGAACGGGCTGGCTGAGGGCTCAGCGGGATGCTGAAGTGGCAGGCCGGGAACGTTGATCCCGTCTTGGGGGTTCCATCTGGGGACCACCGATGCGGGGGAGGGAAAGGCCGTCATCAGGCGTCAGCTTCTACCGGCAGAACAGGCAGGCGTAGTTCGAAGCTTTGAGGCGCAGCGGGGCAAAACCTATTGCGCGGAGCGACGAGATGGACGCCCGGATCTGCTGGATGCCACGCTCAGGCTGCGCGCGCAGACCGGGGAGCAAGCTGGAAAGTGGGTCACTTGGAACCATTTTTGTTTCTTGCCTGCGAACTTTTCCGTCGAAAAACCCAAGGACAGGCTGAAGCCTGTCCTACCTCAGCCCTTCAAGTCCCGGAACGCCTCTTCGATTTCCTTTTTGGCCTCGGGGGTGGGCGGCGCGAGGGGCGAGCGGCAGGGGCCGCCGTAGTAGCCGTTCAAGTCCATGGCGTGCTTGAGCCCGGGAATCCCGTGCTTCGCCGTCACCAGCCAGGCCGCGCGGCCGATGCGGTTCTGCCAGTCCAGGCCCGCCTCCGCGTCCCGGGTGCGGTGCGCTTCCCAAATCGCGATGGTGGAATAGGGAGCGGCGTTCGCATAGGCCAGCACGGCGCCTGCCGCGCCCACGGCGAACGACGGCCAGAGCGTCGGCGCCGAGCCCACCAGCACCTGGAAGCCCGGCTTCACCTCCCGGATCATCTGCATGACCTTCTCGAGGTTTCCCGAGCTCTCTTTGATGGCGACGATATTGGGGTGATCGGAAAGTTCGGCGACGGCTTCGGCCGGGATATCGACGCCGGTGGCCTGCGGCCAGTTGTAGATCATGATGGGGATCTTGGATTGATCCGCCACCGAGCGGAAGTAGAGCGTCTGGGCTTCTTTGCGGCTGAACAGGTTCTTGTAGTAGTGCGGGGTGCGCACCATGGCGGCCTTGTAGCCGATCTCGGCCGCCTTATTGGTGAGCCAAACGGTCTCCCGCACGCTTTCCACGCCGGTGCCGGCGAGCAGGAGCTTCTCGGGCGCCGCAAACTCCGCCACCCACTCCCAAAGTTGAATCTTCTCCTCGACCGTGAGCATGACGCTCTCGCCGGTGGAGCCGCAGACCACGTAGCCGGCCAGCGCCGTGAGATTCCACTTCTCGACGTTGTGTTTGAGCTTGGCTCGGAACAGATCGCCGTTGTGATCGAACGGCGTGGTGATGGGGGGAAAGATGCCTTGGAGTTTCATGAGGCTGCGGGGGCCGGGCGTACCCGGCCCCCGCTGGATACTACACAACCGTTTGGCGAAGATAATCAACAACGTATACAGAGCCAGAGACTCGATCAGCGCGAGTCCGATGATCAGCGACAGGCGAATCGCGCCGGCCGCGGAGGGATTGCGCGCCATGCCCTCGACGGCGGCCGCCACGGCCTTGCCTTGGGCCAGGCCGCAGATTCCGGAGGCGATTGCCATCGAGAATCCGGACGTGATGACGACCCAACTTCGCTCGCTCATGCCGCCCTGGCCGGTCTGGGCGAAAATAGGGCTCGCCAGAAGCAGCAATGCGAACATCGTCAACATCAACTTCACCTTCATGGATGTTTCTCCTTCTCATTATGATTTCGCTCCCAGGAGGTGGTTCCCGTCATCCTCTTGCAGCCGGGCTCACACTGGAAGCGCGATAAAGCCGGTATTAATGATCGTGCGACACTGCTCCGGAGACGTAGCTCATCGTGAGCAGGATAAAAACGAAAGCCTGCAAAAACGCCACGAAGACGTGCAAGCCCCATGAAGATGACCGGCACGCCGAGCGGGACCAGGGCCATGAACACCAGGTCACCTTCTCGCCCGCGAACATGTTGGCGTAAAGACGGGCCGTGAGCGAGAGCAGCCGCCCGAGGTGGCTGAAGAACTCGATCGGGATCATCAGGGGCGCCAGCCACCAGACCGGTCCCATGAAGTGCTTGGCGTAGCCCAGGCCCCCCACCGCTCGCAGACCCACGATGTTGTAGTAGATGAAAACCGCCAGCGCGCAGCCCAGCGGAACGGGCGTGAACATGGTGGGCGATTCGAGGGTGGGGACCAGCCCGATCAGGTTGCAGAACAGGATGAATAGAAAGATCGTGCCGAAAAAGTGCAGGTACTTCGTGCCGCCGTGGCCGACGACGTCATCGGTCTGTTCCCGCAGAAACCCGTAGACGATCTCGAATACGTGCTGCATGCGGCCGGGACGGTCCGCGGAGAGCCGCGGGCGCAGATACGCGAACACGGCAATAAAGACGAAGACCACCAGGAATTGCATCGTCACGAAGTTGGCCCAGGGCTTGGCCGGGTCTCTCGGCGTGCAAGTGAACTAGAGAGAGGAGCGTGTTGGCAACGCCCGCCAGGTACTTGTTGAACAACGCTGTAATCCACAGCTCATCGTGCATAAATCAACTCGTACAGAATTTCAAGGATAACGGAGGCGGCCGCGACAAGCAAGCCGAGCAGCCCGGCCGTCAGGTTCAACCCAAACACCTTCACCAGAACATAGCCCCCCGCCCCCAACAGCAGGTACCGCAGGCAGAAGTAGAGGACCATGCGCTTGCGGGCGCCGGTGAGAGTGCCTCCCAAGGAGGCCGTCAACTGATGGAGCCAATAGAAGTTGCCCCAGGACGCCAGCCCGCCGGCCAAAAAGCCCAGCCCCCACTGCCAACCCGCCAGCAGCCAGGCCGCCAGCGCGCCGCCGCCGCTCAGCCACAGCATGCTGGTCTGCATGCGCCCGACGGCCTGCTCGAAGAGGGCCTCATCCGTCGTCACGTTTGCCCTCTTTTAGTACTTGTCGAAAGAATTGGACAAACGCTCCAATGATTCCGAGCAGAAGGCAGACCACGGTGAAGAACTTCGTCCCCAGCCAGCGATCGAGCAAGTAGCCGCAAGCGTAGCCGGCGAAGGTTGCGGCGGGGAACAGGAAAGCGAGAGAACTGTAGCGCCCGACCTGCTCCCAAGCGTTCTGCGGCTTCTTCTCAGGCATGCGGCCGCCGGGCGGTCCTCAGACGGTCTCGGCAACCACCGGGTTGCGAAGTTCGCCGAGGCCCTCGACGCGCACCACCACTTCATCCCCCGGTTGCAGGTAGACGGGAGGCTTGCGGGCGAACCCGACGCCCGAGGGGGTGCCGGTCGAGACCACATCGCCGGGCTCGAGGGTGAACACGCTGGACAAGAATGCGATCAACTCCGGGATGCGGAAGATCAGGTTGCGCGTGTTGGAGTTCTGCATTTGCACCCCGTTCAGGGTGAGCGAGATGTCCAGCGCGTGCGGATCGGCGATCTCGTCCGCGGTCACGATCCAGGGCCCCATCGGCGCGAAGGTGTCGAAGGTCTTCCCCATCATCCATTGCGACGTGGCCAGTTGGTAGTCGCGCGCGCTCACGTCGTTCAGCATGGTGTAGCCGAACACGTGCTCGCGCCACGCGGAAGCAGGAATGTGGCGGCCGCCTTCTCCAATCACGAACGCGAATTCCGCCTCGTAGTCTGCCTGGGTCGACGCCTTGGGGAGGACAATGTTCGCATTGGGGCCGATGACGGCGGTCGGGAACTTGGCGAAAATGGTCGGCACGGAGGGGAGCTGCATCTTGCTCTCCTCGGCGTGGTCTTTGTAATTCAAGCCGACGCAAATGATCTTCGGCGGGCGGGGAAGCGGCGCCAGAAGCTGGACGCTGTCGAGCAGCGACAATCGCGTCCGCGGGCGCCTCCGCCACCCAAGCCCGGGTCCGTGCCAGGGATTGCGTGCCGCCGCGGATAAGCGAAAGCAGATCGGGGATGCCCAGTCCGGAGAGGCCAACGACCTCGCGGTCGCGCAGCACACCCGGCTCGGAGGCGTTGCCTCCACGGCTAAACGTAACTAGACGCATAAGACCAGGGGCGGCGGGGGCAGGCTGCTAGCGTCCGGCTTTCTGAACCAGACTGCTCTTAATGCAGCTCGTGCAAACTCGGATCCTCTTGGCAGCACCGTTGACCAAGGCGCGAACAGACTGCAGGTTTAGGTTCCAGCGCCGGTTGGTCATGTTGTTAGCGTGGCTGACCCGGTGTCCGAACTGAGGACCGCGGCCGCATATCTCGCAAACTCTCGCCATGAAAAGGGATTCCTCTCTACGCAGTGGGAATCTAAATTCTAACAGCGCGCCGCGCCGGCGTGCAACCGGGCTGTCCCCCCCGCTCGCGGCCGGGCTGGTCAGCGGAACCAGTACGGCGTCTTCGCGGTCCAAGGGCTCTTGGGGTACCGCCCGTGAAGCAGATCGAAGGCCTGCTTGGACAACTTGCCTGTATTGTCATCGGTACAGCCATAGCGGGTGGCCCGGACCACCCGGTACAGGGCCTCCGGCACGCGCGGGTCGTTGGGATGAGCGCGGGCATAAGCGATCACGTCGCTTCCGAGGCGATTCGCAGCCGGGGGAAGCGAGGACAGCCGCTCCCATTCCTTGGCGGCCTGCTGCCGGCTGGCTTCATCCAGGAAGCCAACCGACTCGATGCGCCTCTTCGGGTAGACCAGCAGGAGCGGCGGGTTGTAGTCCATCGCCGCTTCCTGGCTCTGGCCCAGCTTGCACCACCAATTGTCGTTGGGGAAGTCTCCCCTGGAGTCCACGGACACTGCTCGCAGCAAGTTGGGCCGTACGGTTGGATTGAGGCCGGGGTTGCGGAGCATAGCGAAAGCGGCGGCGAAGCCGCGGTCCTCGGCGTTGTTCGCCGCGAGATAGCGGTTGAAATCGGACTTCAGTAGCGGTTCCAGTGCGACGACGGTCGGGACGAGTTCGGCGGCTGTCTGGGTATTCTCCAACAGGATGGCCCGGGTCCAACTGGCGAGCGCGATTTCCCGTCTCAAACGCCGAGGCAATCGGGGGCTGGCGGCGGCCTCGAACAGCATGCGCAGGGGCAATTTCTCGCGGAGGATCAACGCCGAGTCCGCATCGAAAAACGGCTGAGGTTCGAATTTCGGCCCGGGGGGCTGCAGGTCGCCGTCATACGCTAAGCCGACACCGACCCTTGGGGCGTCCCGTAGGAACTCATCGAGGTTGCGGGCAAGCTTCATTCTCTCCGCCAGAAACAGATTCCGGGCTGAGAGCGTCATCCGCGCCCGATCCTTCGAAAGCAGCGCAATCAGCGTGTCGCGGGCCTCGTCCCCACGACCGCTGTCCGTGAGGAGACGCACACGGTGGAAAGCGACGGTAGGATAGGCGGGAGAATCCGGCTTGACCTTTGCGGCGGCCGAGAGGAGATCGGCGACCCCGGCATCCGTCGCCGGCATCGTGGCGATGGCTGCAACCAGCCAGGGCAAGGAGGAACTGGCCCGCCACTTCCGATAAGCGTGGTCGCGGCGTGAGGCTTCCTGGCCCTGGAAGGTGAGCAGCCAGTCGGTCAGGTCGTCGTGTTCGGCCAGCGAGAGGCGCTCGCGTTCCGCAAAGTCCGAGCGGCCGATGAGGTAGCAATAGTCCGTTAGCGATTGTGCCAGATCCTCATTCGGCCACGGTTGCAGCAGAGCGCGGCTAACAGCGATCAGTCGCTCCTCGGGATGCAGGCGGATGAGGACATAGGCCAGCAGTCTGCGGGCTGGTTCATGGATTCCCTGCAGACTGGCATCGTCCAGGATCTTCCGGATCTCGGCCTCAGCCCGCGCCAGGTGGGTGGGGGCAGGCGACGCTACACCAACGGTGGCCCTTCGGACAATGCATCGGGCAGCCAAATATGGAGCGATCGTGTGCCAGGGGGAGGTTGTGTCGCGCGCGATCTCACGGAACGCCTGCTCGGCCGCTTCGAAGTGCGCTGCATAGAAATGCGCCGCGGCAATTTGGTAAGCCCGGTCAGCCCGAATCATCGGGGGTAGGTTCGGTGCTGCCGCCTGTGGGATTACGGCTGGCCTGTCTGCCGAGCAGTTCTGAAATACCAGGTCCTGGGCGAGAACCCAGTCGGCGACGGCGGGGCTGTCGATCCCGAACTGCGCTTGGCGCGCACGTAGCGTACTCGCGGCGGTTATGAACGCGTCGCCGAGGCAGTTCGTGTAGGACGAATAGCTCCCGGCCTGCGAGCGGTAGGCGTTGATGTAGGAAGCCGCTGTGGCGTTTGGGGCCTTTGCCCTCGCGTCGAGCCAGACCTGAGGGTCCGGCCCTGGTACTGGCATGCCGGGAGCTGCCGCGGAGAGGGCTTTCCGTTCCGCCTCGTTGAGACGCAGGCCGGACATGTACCTGTACGCCAAGATCAGACTTCTACGCGTGAAGCCGGGCTGAAGCACCTCCCACTGTCCCATGGACGCGTCTTCGAGCGAGAAATCCCGGGCGCGCGTAAACACCGCGTTCACCGAAATGGAGCAACTCGGCAGTTGGGGTGGGCTATACAGGAGGAATGCGGCCAGAATCACGACTGCTACCGCAGAAAGCGCCTTCACTGCCATGACCTTACCTCCCTCAGGATGTTCGTGGCGGAGGCGGCCGTCCACGAGCGGGGATGGAAAATGTAGACGCGGCGCCCGTAGCGCAGGCGGGGCAGCGGTTCGTCGGTTGAAACACCGGCGCTGAGGCGGCAGGCGGGGTCCGTGAAGTCCTGCCCGCGCCGCAGCCGCCGGCGCACCTCGGCGTCGCCAGGTCCCATGCGGAACAGCATGGGCACGGCCTCTTCGATGGGCAGACCGGCGATCCAGTCGTCCTCCATGCACCAGGAAGCCAGCGCGGTGATGGAGAGCGGCACGCCGGCGGGGAGGCGCCGGTGGAGGTCGCGCAACAGATCGCCATAGAAGGCACGCTCCGAAGACCGGGCGTCGAAATCGATCTGGGTCCCAACGGTGTCAGGCCGGTTGGTCATCCACAAGATGGCGGAAACGGCCTGCTCCCGCTGCGCTGCGGTGAGTTGCGTGGATGCGGGCCCCGCGGATTCGATCCGCACAACGGCCGACACGCGCGTCTTCGGGGGAACTTGGAGCGGCTGCAGCCGGGGCACGGCTTCGACGGCCCCGCCGCGCAGGTGGATGGTGCCGGCCAGGTAGGCGACCGCGATCTCACTCGGGTCGATGAAGCTCAGGTCCTCGGGGCGCTCCCAAGCCCACAGAACCAGCTTGGGTGGCCGCGGAGAGCCGCTCCACAGGTGGTACTGGCTCAGAGCAATCGCCCCCGATATCAGGGCGGCACAACAGATGAACACGCGACGCACGGCCTATTGCATCAACAGTAGCTCCAACGAGGAAGCGGAGCAAGACGAGGCCGCAAGGGCCGTAATTCGGGGGCTCCCGCGCCGCCAGATCAAGAAAGAGGCCGAAAAACGGGCGATTTTCGTATATTTCTCTTTACATCGTTTTGGACTTCTCTTATCATTAGGTAGCGATTCGAGCAGGGCGGGCACGTGCGCGATTTCATCGCGGGCCACATGCAGGCGATGAGGCGCAGGGAGCCAAGCTGCCGAGTTCAATTTGGGAAGAATCATGAAGGAGGTTTATGGCTGATAAACGGATGACGCAAAGCCAATTGGTGAAAAAGATCGCCGCCACGTGCGGCGTCAGCAACAAGGACGCCAAGTCCTTCGTCGACACCTACGCCGCCGTCGCGGTTGCAGAGACGAAGAAGAGTGGTGTGTTCGTACTGCCCGGCATCGGACGACTGGTGAAGGTGGACCGCAAGGCTCGCATGGGCCGCAACCCCGCCACCGGCGCGGCAATCAAGATTCCGGCTAAGAAGGTGGTGAAGTTCCGCGTCGCAAAGGCCGTCAAGGACGCGATTGTTCCGCCCAAGAAGAAGTAGCTGGCGGACATCCCTAGGAATGGAAAACCCCGCGAGCAATCGCGGGGTTTTTGTTTTTTTGAGAACCGGAGTGCTGACTGCCCCGCCTGCGGGCAGCGCAAGGAAGCCTAAGCCTGCTTCTTCTCTTCGGTTTTTTCTTCGCCCTTCAACGCGTTCTTGAAGTTGCGAATTCCTTCACCCAAGCCCTTAGCCAGCTCGGGAATCTTGCGCCCACCGAAAAGCAGGACGGCGATTCCCAAGATAATCGCAAGCTCAGGAAGACCAATACTTCTTAACATGCGGCCTCCTTGCACCTCCTATTGTAGGGACCTCGGAACCGATGCGTCAACTGGCGCTTCCCGCTTGTGGGGCAGCTCGTAAAGCCGCGGCCGGTCGGCAATCGGCCCCGGGCGGCGGTGACAACCGCTGCGCAGGGGCCATCTTGCCCCGCCGCCCGGCGGGAGGCGAGGTGTAAACTTCGGGCGGGGCGCGATTGACGCCACCGCGCCGCTCCGATAGACTTGTCGTTTCGGTCTGTTTCCCCGAAGTACTCAGGGCTGGGTTCGTTGACGACCGCGGGGATGGGCGATTTTCCTGCCAGCGAAAACGTGTCAGCGCCCCTCCCCAACCGCAGTAAGGAGGATTTCTAAAGTGGGTTTCCAAAGACAGCTTTTCACCTCGGAGTCGGTGACCGAGGGACATCCCGACAAGATGGCGGACCAGATCTCCGACGCCGTTCTGGACGCGGTAATGACGGATGATCCGACTGGCCGGGTGGCCTGTGAGGTCCTGGTGACGACCGGTTTGTGCATCGTCGCCGGAGAGATCACCACTACCTGCTACGTGGACGTGCCGAAACTGGCGCGCAGCGTCATCAACGACATCGGCTACACGGATGCCACCTATGGCTTCGACGGCGAAACCTGCGGCGTGGTGAGTGTGTTGCAGAGTCAGTCGCCGGACATCGCCATGGGAGTGGACACCGGCGGGGCCGGCGACCAGGGCCTGATGTTCGGCTATGCCTGCGACGAGACGCCGGAGTTGATGCCGCTGCCGATCATGCTGGCGCACAAGCTGGTACGGAGGCTGAGCGAGGTGCGGCGGGCCGGGACGCTGGATTACCTGCGCCCGGACGGCAAGTCGCAGGTCACCGTGGAATACGACGGCGACAAGCCGGTCCGGCTGGACGCGGTGGTGATCTCCTCCCAGCACAGCGACAAGGTTTCGACCGAGCAGTTGCGGGCGGAGATCCAGAAGCACATCATCGATCCGGTTCTTCCCCCGGCCATGGTGGACCAGGCGACCAAGTACCACATCAACCCGACAGGCCGTTTCGTGGTTGGCGGCCCGCACGGCGACACCGGCCTGACCGGGCGCAAGATCATCGTGGATACGTACGGCGGCATGGGCCGTCATGGAGGCGGCTGCTTCAGCGGCAAGGATCCGACGAAGGTGGACCGCTCGGCGTGCTACATGGCGCGCTACGTGGCGAAAAACCTGGTGGCCGCGGGCCTGGCTCGCCGCTGCGAGGTGCAACTGGCGTACGCCATCGGTGTGGCGGAGCCCGTCTCGGTCATGGTCAACACATTCGGGACCGGGGAGATCGGCGAGCAGCAACTGGTGGAACTCATCCGGGCGCATTTCCCGTTGACCCCGAAGGGTATGATCGGGCACTTGAATCTGAGGAGGCCCATCTACAGGCAGACCGCGGCGTTCGGGCACTTCGGCCGCACCGAAGAGGCCCTGACATGGGAAGCCACCGACATGGCCGGGGCGCTCAGCCAGGCTGCCGGCGTGGCGCTTGCCGCGCGAGGGTGAAGGGTGGCGCTCGCCTCGGCGCAGTGAAGAAGACAATGCAGCATTGCCTCGCAGTCTACAATTAAGGATTCGCATGCCAATAGACACTCAGGTTCCCGCAGAGGGATACGACGTTCGTGACATTTCGCTCTCCAACGAGGGCAAGCGCCGCACCGAATGGGCGTTTCAGTTCATGCCGGTGTTGCAGACCATTCGTAAACAGTTCATCTCCACGCAGCCGCTGGCCGGGATTCGGATCGCGGCTTGTCTCCACGTGACCACGGAGACCGCCAATCTGATGGTGGCGCTGCGGGACGGGGGCGCTTCGGTGGTGTTGTGCGCGTCCAACCCGCTATCCACCCAGGACGATGTGGCGGCGACGCTGGTCCGCGACTACGGGATCCCGGTGTACGCCATCAAGGGCGAGAACAACGAAGTCTACTACTCGCACCTGGCGGCGGTGCTCGATCACAAGCCGCATTTGACCATGGACGACGGGGCCGATTTGGTGACCAGTCTGCACACCAAGCGGCAGGACCTGCTGGCGGGCGTCCTGGGCGGTACCGAAGAGACCACCACGGGCGTGATCCGCCTGCGGGCCATGGCGAAGGACGACGTCCTGAAGTACCCGGTGATCGCGGTCAACGATGCCCAGACCAAGCATCTCTTCGACAATCGCTACGGTACGGGCCAGAGCACCATGGACGGCATCCTTCGGGCAACCAATGTGCTGCTGGCGGGAATGCCGGTGGCGGTGGTGGGCTACGGCTGGTGCGGGCGCGGCGTGGCCATGCGGGCGCGGGGCCTGGGGGCCAACGTGATCGTCTGCGAAGTGGACCCCATCAAGGGACTGGAAGCGCTGATGGACGGCTACCGGGTCATGACCATGAATGAAGCCGCCGGGATCGCCGAAGTATTCATTACCGTCACCGGGAACAAATCCGTGATTGCCCGGGAGCATTTCGAAAAGCTGAAGAACGGCGCCATCCTCTGCAACTCCGGCCACTTCAACGTGGAGGTGGATTTGGAGACGCTGGACCGGATGGCCGCCTCCCGCCGGCAGGTTCGCGAATTCGTCGAGGAGTATGTCATGAAGGACGGCCGCCGGATCTTCGTGCTGGGGGAAGGCCGCCTCATCAATCTGGCCGCCGCCGAAGGACATCCCGCTTCGGTCATGGATATGAGTTTCGCCAACCAGGCTCTTTCGGCGAAGTACCTGGTCGAGCAGCACGCCTCGCTCGAGAAGCGCGTGCATGCGGTCCCGGATGCACTGGACCGCGAGATTGCCCGGCTGAAGCTGGATTCGATGGGGGTGAAGATCGACCGGTTGACCGTCGAGCAGCAGAAGTATCTCGCCTCGTGGTCGGAAGGGACCTAGCCAGCCGTGGAAGCGAGCTGCAAGCGCACACTCGAGATCGCGGTACCGGTCGAGGCTGTCGAACAGGAGACCGAGCGCGTCATCGAGGCATTGAAGCAACGGGTCAGGTTGCCCGGCTTCCGGCCAGGCAAGGCGCCCTCCAGCTTGGTACGGTCGCGCTTCGCCGCCGAAGTCCGGGAAGACGTGATCAAGAGCCTGGTGCCGAAGCACTTCCACAAGAAGGTGGAGGATCAGGACCTGCACGTCGTGGGGACGCCCGACATCACCGACGTCCACTTCCATGCCGGCGAGCCGCTGACGTTCAAGGCCGAGTTCGAAGTTGCGCCGGACTTCGAGTTGAAGGACTACCTCGGCCTGACGGTCGCCTATCGCGAACCCGAGGTGACCGGGGAACAGGTTGCCGAGCGGTTGGAGCGGCTCAGGGAGCAGAAGGCGGAGTTCGTCAACGTAGATCCTCGGCCGGTCGCCGACGGCGACTACGCGGTGATCTCGCTCGAGGCGGTGGGGCCGGCGGCAGAGGGCATCGGCAAGCAGGACGAACTGACCGTGCACATCGGCGGCAGAGGATACCCTGGAGGCATTCAGCACGAATCTCCGGGGCGGCACGCCGGGCGACGAGAAGGAGTTCGACGTCAGCTATCCGGAAGACTACGGCGACCCAAAGCTTTCCGGCAAGACGATCCGGTTCCGGGTCATCCTCAAGGGAATCCGCCGGAAGGAGTTGCCCGGGCTCGACGACGCCTTTGCGGCCGAGACGGGGGATTTCAAGAGCCTCGAGGAGCTGCAGGACGAAATCCGCAAGTCGCTGCAGAGGGAGACCGAATTCCTCGCGTCGCAAGAAGCGAAGAAGAAGCTCGTCGATCAACTCGTGGACATGCACGAGTTTCCGGTTCCGGAAGCCTTCCTGGAACGGCAGATCGAGATGCAGGTGGAACAGTACTTGCGCTCTCTGGCGGCCAGGGGGGAAGATCTGCGCAATGTCAAACTGGATTGGGATAAAGTCCGGGAGTCGCAGCGCGAGCGGGCCGCCCGGGATGTTAAGGCCTCCCTTCTGCTGGAACGGATCGCCGACCGGGAGACCATCGAAGTCACGAACGAGGAAATGGATCGGGAGTTGCAGCGAATTGCCCGGCAGGGACGGGAGCCCCTGGCCGCGGTGCGCAAGCGGCTGGAAGAGGACGGGGGGCTGCGCCGGATCGCATCCCGGATCCGCACCGACAAGACGTTGAACCTCCTGTTCGAACAGGCTCGTAAGGTGGCCCAGGACTGAGACCCGCGGGGGGGGCCGCGGCACGTGGCGTTCCCGCGATTGATTGGGTGGGGGCAAGTAGGTCATAATTGAGGAGGGTTGCCTCCGATGCGGAAACCCCGGAGCGGCTGCTGGGTGGGGGATAGGTTGTGAAAAGAACGGGTTCCGACGAATCGTTGCGCTGTTCGTTCTGCCACAAGAGCCAAGAGGTTGTTGGCAAGCTCATCTCTTCACCCAGCGATTACCCGCGCGCCTACATTTGCGACGAGTGCATTGCCGTCTGCAATTCCATTCTGGAGGACGACCGCGGCGAGCAGCCGCAGACCACCGCGCACAGACTTCCTAAGCCATTGGAATTGAAGGAATACCTGGATCAGTATGTGATTGGCCAGGAGTCCACGAAGAAGAAGCTGGCGGTGGCGGTCTACAACCACTACAAGCGCGTCCAGATGAACCGGCACCGGACGACGGACGTGGAGCTAGGGAAATCCAACATCCTGTTGATCGGGCCGACCGGCACGGGCAAGACTCTGCTGGCTCAGACGCTGGCGCGGATTCTGGACGTGCCCTTCGCCATCGTGGACGCCACCACCCTCACCGAAGCCGGCTACGTGGGCGAGGACGTGGAGAACATCGTCCTGCGGCTGTTGCAGAACGCCGACTGGGATGTGCAGAAATGCCAGCAGGGCATTATCTACATCGATGAGATCGACAAGATCGGGCGCAAGGACGAGAATCCGTCCATCACCCGCGACGTCTCTGGCGAGGGTGTCCAGCAGGCGCTCTTGAAGATTCTGGAAGGCACCATCGCGAACGTTCCCCCGCAGGGTGGCCGCAAGCATCCGCACCAGGAGTTCACGCCCGTGGACACCGCCAATATCCTGTTCATTTGCGGCGGCGCGTTTGTGGGGTTGGAGAAGGTCATCGGCCGCCGCGTCGGCCGGAAGGCGATGGGCTTCTTGAATAACGAGGAAGTCAAGCCCGAGGGCAGCCGCTGGGGAGGAGCCCGGAGGGATCCGAGCCTGCTCGAAGCCATCCAGCCCGTGGACCTGATCCGCTATGGGTTCATTCCCGAATTCGTGGGCAGGCTGCCGGTGATGTCGGTCTTGGGCGAACTGGACAAGGACGCGCTGATGCAGATCCTGACGCAGCCGAAGAATGCCATCATCCGGCAGTACCAGCGCCTGTTCGAGTTCGAGAATGTTAAACTGAAGTTTAGCGACGACGCGCTGGAAGCGGTGGCCACGCTCGCCATGGATCGCAAGGTGGGCGCCCGGGGCCTTCGCATGATCCTCGAAGACCTGATGCTGGACCTCATGTACTATCTCCCCTCCTACCGGAAGGTTCGCGAGTTTCTCGTGACCAAGGAGATAGTCATGACGCAGAAGATCAACCTCGCCTTGCTGGAGAAAGCCGGCTAGCTTGCCGGGACGGCCTCCGTCGTGGACGGGGGAAGGCGCAGGCGCAGGGGTTCCCCAAAGCAAGCGTCGATTCATTAGTATTGGGAGATCATGACGGTCAAGGAACGGTCCGAGACGAAACGATTGCCGATGATGCCCGTGCGGGACGTCGTCATTTTTCCGCACATGATGACGCCGTTCGTGGTGGGACGCGAATCGAGTGTCCGGGCTTTGGAAGAGGCGCTGGCCGGCGATAAGCGGATCTTCCTGGCGACGCAGCACGACGCCTCCGTCGACGAGCCCCGGCCGGACGAGATCTACCCGGTGGGCACGGTAGTGAACATCGTGCAGAGCCTCAAGCTGACCGACGGGAACATCAAGGTCCTAGTCGAAGGGGTGGAGCGGGCCAAGATCGTATCGGTCAGCGACGACGAGGGATTCTTTCGGGCGGTGGTCCGGACGGTAAGCTTCAAGCTCGAGCAGGGGCCGGCCCTGGAAGCGTTGACCGGGCGGGTCACCTCACTGTTCGAGCAGTACGTCAAGCTGAGCCAGAACCTGAACTACGAGACCATGATCGCGGCCATCCGGGTGGACGATCCGGGCCGGCTGGCCGACACGGTGGGCGCGAACCTGCAACTGAACATCGAGGAGAAGCAGGAACTCCTTGAAATCTTCGATCCGCTCGAGCGGCTGACGCGGGTTGCCGAGACTCTCGATATCGAGATCGAGAAGCTGAACGTGGATCGCACCATCCAAGGCCGCGTGAAGCGGCAGATGGAGAAGGCGCAGAAGGAGTACTACCTCAACGAGAAGATCAAGGCCATCCAGAAGGAGCTAGGGCGCGGCGAGAAGAGCGAGTTCGACGAGCTCAGGAAGAAGATCGAGACCGCGGGCATGAGCAAAGACGCCCGGGAAAAGGCGATCGCGGAGCTCAAGCGCCTGGAAGGCATGCCGCCCATGTCGGCGGAGTCGACGGTCTCCCGTAACTACCTGGACTGGCTGCTGGCGATGCCCTGGAAGAGCGAAAAGCAAAGAAATCCGCGATTTGACCCATGCCGAGGAGGTTCTGGAAGCGGACCACTACGGTTTGGAAAAGGTCAAAGAGCGAATTCTGGAATTCCTGGCGGTCCGGCGGCTGGTGAAGCACCCGAAGGGATCGATCTTGTGTTTCGCGGGCCCTCCGGGCGTCGGGAAGACCTCTCTGGGCATGTCGATCGCTAAAGCGACGGGCCGCAAGTTCGTCCGGCTGTCGCTCGGCGGCGTGCGTGACGAGGCGGAAGTCCGGGGTCACCGGCGAACCTACATCGGGGCCCTACCCGGTCAGATTATTCAGATGATGAAGAAGGCGGGCACGCGCAACCCGGTCTTCATGCTGGACGAAGTCGACAAGATGTCCATGGACTTCCGGGGGGACCCCTCGGCGGCGCTGCTCGAGGTGCTGGATCCCGAGCAGAACTACATGTTCGTCGACCACTACCTGGACGTCGAGTACGATCTGAGCCAGGTCTTCTTCATTTGCACCGCCAATGTTCTGCACACGATTCCTCCGGCTCTGCAGGACCGCATGGAAGTGATCCGTCTGGCGGGGTACACGGAACTAGAGAAGGCGGAGATCGCCAAGCGTTTTCTAGTGAAGAAACAGACCGAGCAGGCCGGCCTCACCGCCGAACAGATCCAGTTTGCCGACGAAGGCTTGGCCGTATTGATTCAGTACTACACGCGCGAGGCCGGCGTGCGAAACCTGGAGCGCGAGATTGGCAACGTCTGCCGCAAGGTGGCCCGCGCGGTGGTCAGCGGGACGAAAGGCGGCAAGCCTGCCGAGCTGCCGGTCCTGGTGCGCAAGGAGACAGTGCCGGAGTACCTGGGGCCGCTCAAGTTCCGGGAACTGATGGCGGAGAAGAAGAACGATATCGGAGCGGCGGTAGGGCTGGCCTGGACCGAGGTGGGCGGGCAAATCCTGACCACCGAGGCGACCATCATGGACGGCAAGGGCAAGCTGACCATCACCGGGAAGCTGGGCGACGTGATGCAGGAGTCGGCGCACGCGGCGATGAGCTACATTCGCTCGCGAGCTCAATCGTTGGGGCTGCCCAGGGATTTCTACCGGCACCTGGACATCCACGTGCATGTGCCTGAAGGCGCCATTCCGAAGGACGGGCCGTCGGCCGGTATCACGATCGCCACGGCGATTTGCAGCGCGCTTTCGAGGATTCCGGTGCGCCACGACGTGGCGATGACGGGCGAGATCACCTTGCGCGGGCGGGTGCTGCCGATCGGAGGCCTCAAGGAGAAGCTCCTGGCGGCGCACCGTCATGGGATCCGCGAGGCGATTGTCCCACGGGACAACGAGAAGGATTTGCCGGATATCCCGGAGACGATCCGCAAGGACATGGTGCTGCATTTTGTCGATTCAATGGATGAAGTGCTAAAGATTGCGCTGGAGAGGGAGATCGAGGCTCTGCCCTTGACGCCAGTCGCGCCACAAGTGGAAGCCGCGGTTCAACATAGCGAAGAGAAGCTGCACTGAATACCAACTGGATAGGTTGACCTTCCCGGCCCGTGAGGCTGGCCGGAATGAGCGCTCGGTGGTAGAGGGCGCCGCCGGCAATCCCAGAACCAGCCTGGAGGGAGCAACCGCATGCAAGCCGGCCCCCGGGGCCGCACAACGAGGTCAAATTGGCAAACGATCTGGAGAACCCACAAGCACCAAATGAAATTCCGGCGGCTCCCCCAGCCGAGGAGGCCAAGCCGCCTCAGCCGCCTCAGCCGCCTCAGCCGCCCCAACCGCCTATGCGCGGGCCCCGCAAACGGCAGGGTCATGGGGGTCCGGCTACCCAAGGGGGCGGGGCGCCGGGCCCGGCCACGCTGGATCTGGTCGCGCTGAAAGAGATGAGCATCGTGCAGCTCAACCAGATCGCCAAGGATTTTGGCGTGCAGGGGGCGGCTGGCCTTCGCAAGCAGGAGTTGATCTTCAAGATCTTGCAGGCGCAGGCTGAGAAGAGCGGTCTGATTTTCTCGGAGGGCGTCCTGGAATGCCTCCCCGACGGCTTCGGGTTCCTGCGCGCTCCGGAGTACAACTACCTTCCGGGACCCGACGACGTGTACGTCTCACCCTCCCAGATCCGCCGCTTCGACCTGCGGACAGGGGACACCATCTCGGGCCAGATCCGGCCGCCCAAGGAAGGCGAGCGCTATTTCGCCCTGATCAAGGTGGACGCGATCAACTTCGAGCCGCCCGAGGAGGCCCGCAACAAGATCTTCTTCGACAACCTGACACCGCTGTATCCCAACGAACGGATGCGGATGGAGACGGTAAAGGAGAACTACTCCGGCCGCGTGATGGACCTCTTGACGCCGATCGGCAAGGGACAGCGCGGGCTGATTGTCTCCCCGCCGCGGACCGGCAAGACGATGCTTCTGCAAAGCATCGCCAACTCGATTACGGCCAACCACCCGGAAGTCTCCCTGATCGTGTTGCTCATCGACGAACGTCCGGAAGAAGTGACCGACATGCAGAGGTCGGTGAAGGGCGAGGTCATCAGCTCCACCTTCGACGAGCCGGCCAGCCGGCACGTCCAGGTTGCCGAAATGGTGATCGAGAAGGCCAAACGGCTGGTGGAACATAAACGGGACGTGGTGATCCTGCTCGACTCAATCACTCGTCTGGCGCGGGCCTACAACACGGTGGTCCCCCCGAGCGGGAAGGTGCTCTCGGGCGGCGTGGATTCCAACGCTTTGCAACGTCCCAAGAGGTTCTTCGGGGCGGCCCGGAACATCGAGGAGGGCGGATCGCTCACCATCGTGGCGACGGCGCTGATCGATACCGGCAGCCGCATGGACGATGTCATTTTCGAAGAATTCAAGGGGACCGGCAACATGGAAATCCATTTGGACCGGAAATTGGTGGACAAGAGGACCTTCCCCGCCATCGACATCAACAAGAGCGGCACCCGCAAGGAGGAGTTGCTGCAGCCGAGGGAAGAACTGGCCCGGGTCTGGATCCTCCGTAAAGTATTGAGCCCATTGTCCCAAGTGGAATGCATGGAGTTGCTGCTCGACAAGCTTGGCAAGACCCGCAACAACGCGGAGTTCCTGGGCGCGATGAGCGGTTAGGGTGTTTTTGCGGCGAGCCGGTCGGAAAGTCGAATTCGCGGCGCCCCCGATAACCTTTGGCGACCGGCCGTCGTCTTTATATCCGAGGATAGGCAGCTAGATAGGCCACGAGAGGGGATCGTTCGGTCTCCTTCACTAGGCACCTGGAAGCGGTTTATGACGAGTGGAATTCCTGCCCCATTGCCACGCCCCGAGCGTGAGCCACTCCGGCCCCAGCCGGTCGCACCTCCTCCTACGAAGCCCCGGCGGAGGTGGTGGATAGCACCGGTGTTGCTGGCCGTCGTGGCGGCGGCTGTCTTTTACTTCCGCAGCGTGCAGCCGCAGGCTACGACTGGTTCGGGAACCACGGTGTTGACTGTGCCGACGGCCCCGGTTGTGGCGAGGGACCTGAAGAAGGTCATCCGCCTTACCGGCACGACAGCGGCACGCAATTTCGCCATTCTGACCGTTCCCCAGATGCGAGGGGGGCGGGGAAGCTCTCTGGGTGAAGTAGCGACCAGGGTAGATACGGGCGCCCGGCAGGGGCGCGGCGGCGGTGGCGGCGGTGGCGGCGGCAACGTGGCTCGCCTGCCGGGCGGCGGTGGTGGAGGTGGTGCTGGTGGCAGAGGGGGCGATATGGGCCGCGGCGGTGGCGGGCCCGGATTGGCGATCACGGATTTGGCTAATCCGGGGAGTATCGCCAACAAGGGCGACGTCGTGGCGCGTTTTGACGATGAGGATATGCGGACGCGGCTGGAAGAATTCCGGGCCACGGTCAAGCAAAACCGCGCCAACATGAGCACTCTCCTGGCCCAACTCGAGGTGACCCGCAAGTCGCACGCGTTGTCGATCAGCCAGGCCAAGTCGGATCTGGACGTGGCCAACCTGGACTACCAGACCAAGGCGGTCCGCTCCGCCATCGATGCGGAGAATCTGCGTCTGAAGGTGGAGGAGGCGCAGGCCATCTACAAGCAATCCCTGAACGAAGTGCCTCTCATGGAGACCTCCCTCAATTCCGGGCTCAAGTCCGCGGAGTTGGCTTTGCAGGAAGGCGAGGCCGAACTGAAGCGGCTCGAAGCCAACCTCGACAAGCAGTCGCTGCGGGCGCCTTTCACGGGTCTGGTCGTCATCCAGACCGTCCAGAGGCGCGGCAGCAGCGATGCGGCTCAGATCAAAGTGGGCGACACGGTGAGTTTTGGGCAGCCAGTCATGCAGATCGTGGATACGAATTCCATGATTGTCAGTGCCAACGTGAACCAGGTGAACGCGGAGCTGATTCGCGTGGGCGCCAAAGCCGTGGTGCGCCTGGATGCATTCTCCGATATCGTGCTGCCCGCGGAGGTCTACTCCGTGGGGGCCATGACTCGGCAGGGGGGGAGAGGCGCCGGCAATTGGGTGAAGGAGATTCCGGTGACGCTCCGGTTGTTGGCGATGGATCCCGCGGGTCATCCCGGACCTGACGGCGAGCGCGGACATTACAGTGGAGACGGTGCCGCAGGCGGTGGTCGCGCCGCGGGAAGCGATTTTCCGGGACAGCCCCGACGGCAATCCCTACGTATTTGTTCGGGATCCCGCGGGGTGGGTGCGGCGCGACGTTGAATTGGGACCTATGGACTTCATTTCGGCCTCGATCCGTTCCGGTGTTCGGGCGGGCGAGGTCATTGCCCGGCAGCGCCCGCCATTGGCGGCCTCCGGCGAGAAGCGGAAATAGCGGCGAAAGAGCGGGGAAACCATGTCTTCTAAGGACGTCAAACCGAAGATCAGGATTGGAAGAAAGGCGCGATCCCTTCCGAAAAAGATCGCCCTCTGGATTCTCGGTCTAGGGCTGTGCGGCGGGGTCGGCTACGCCACCTACTACTACGGCGTTCGCACGGTGGTCGAGGTGGCGGTGGCGCGCGTCAAGAGCGGCGACTTTGTGCGGGCCGTGCGGGTGCGGGGCGAGGTGAAGAGCGTTAACACCAGGCTGCTGCTCGCACCGCAGGTTCCGAACCTGCGCATCACGAAGCTGGCCGTCTCCGGCAGGCCGGTGCGGGCGGGCGAGGTGGTCGTCGAGTTCGACGGGGCCGCCAACGACCAGGCCCTGACGCAGATGAACTTGCAGGTGCAGACGGTCCAGAGCCAGAAGGTGAACATGCAGGCCTCGCAAAAGATGACCAACGAGGCCGACAAGATGAGCCTGATGACCTCGGCCTACAGTTTGGAGCGGGCGAAGTTGGAGGCCAGCAAGGCGGAGATCGTCTCCAATATCGAGAAAGAGAAGAGCCGCATCAACGTGGGTACCGCGGAAGGCAGCCTCGATCTGACGCGTGCTTCGGTCAACGCGCACCTGGTGTCGCAGCAGACGGACTTGCAGCGGCTGCAGGTGAACATCGATAAGACCAACCGCGACATGGAGCGCATCAAAGGCTATGTCAGCAACATGAATTTGCGTGCGCCGGTCGACGGCGTGGTGAACATTCTCTCGAACTTCCGGTCGGGTGGCGACTTCGGGTCGGCCGGTATTCCCTTCCGCGAAGGCGACACCGTCCCGACCGGCATGGCCATTGCCGAGATTCCGGATCTCAGTAAGATGCGGGTGGAGGTGCGGTTGGACGAGGTCGACCGGGGCAAAGTCAAGCTCGGCCAGGCCATAAAGATCAGGGTGGACGCCATTCCCGACCGCGAGTTCGACGCCGTGCTGGATTGGATCAGCCCGATTGCGACGCTTCAGTTCCGGGGTTCTCGCGACGCGGACAAGCAGTTTCCCGCCTATGGCACGCTGGCCAGCGTCGATCCCCGGTTGCGGCCCGGCATGAGCGCCTCGATCGACATCATCATCGACAGCCAGCCCAACGTGCTGCTGATTCCCATTCGGGCCAGCTTCACGCAAGGCGGCAAGCCCAGCGTGTTCATCCAGAACGGCACGGAGTTCCACTCGCGCCCGATCGAGGTCGGCGCCCGAAACGAAACGGAGATCGTGGTAACCGGCGGGCTCAAGGAAGGGGAACTGGTAACCCTGGAAGACCCGAAGGAAGCGGCTAAGAGAGCGAAGAAGAAATTGTGAGGGCGGAGCAGGTCCGTCCGTTGGCAGGTGACCGATGAAGAAGCTCATAAAGTGGGTTGTGCTACTAGCGGTGTTGACGGTGGCGGGTTGGTACGCGTACGGCTACGTGCGCAGTATGCCGGAAAAGAAGCAGCAGGCGATTCCCGTCGCCGCGGTTCGCCAGGGCGATGTCGTGATTCGCGCTTTCACGCGCGGGGAGTTGAGAGCGCTGCGCTCCGAAGCGCTGGTGGCGCCGAATCTCAACGGGACGGTGCAGGTCACGCGACTGGCGCCCCTTGGCGCCTTTGCCAAGGAGAAGGACCTGATCGTCGAGTTAGACGATTCCGAGGTGCTCTCCAGGATTGAGGAGACTCAACTTGGGCTGGAATCCACCGACATGAGCATCAAGAAATCCGAGGCCGAGCTGGCGATCCGCGCCAACCAGGACCAGGTGGACCTGCTTTCCAATCAGTTCGCCGTCCAGCGGGCCGAGTTGCAGGTGAAGCGGAACCCCTTGCTGGCGGCCATTGAGCAGAAAAAGAACACTCTCAGTCTGGATGAGGCCAAGCAGCGGCTGGCGCAGTTTCAAAACGACATGCAGGCCCGCCGGGCTCAGGCGGACGCGTCCCTGGCACTGGCCCGGCAACAGCGCCAGCGGTCGGCCATCGAGCTGGCCCGCGATCAACAACGCCTGCGGCAGACCAAGCTCCTGGCTACCATGACCGGGCTGGTCTCCATTCGTCAGAACAGTTTCGGCGGTTCCCGGCAGATGGGCGCGCAGGTGCCCGACATCCGGGAGGGCGACCAGGTGCAGCCCGGCATGCCGGTGGCCGATGTGCTGGATCTTTCCGAGATGGAACTGGTGGCCAAGGTCGGCGAGTTGGACCGGGCCAATTTGGTGGAAGGTCAGGAGGCGCTGATTCAGCTCGACGCTCTGGCCGGCAAGAGTCGTCCACGGGAAGATCAAGAGCCTGAGCGCGACGGCCAGCGCGAACGTCCAGGCTGGCGACCCATCCAAGAAGTTCGATGTCCTCTTCTCGATTGACATGCAGGAACTGCTGAAAGTTGTGGGCGCCACGCCCGAGCAGATCCGCGAGGTGATGGCTACGGCGGAGAGGAACCGCACCCGTCCGGTCACGCGTTCCGTGTCCGCGTTCGCCATGATGGAAGGCGGTCCTGCAGGCGGCATGGACCCCAGTGCGGCCGCCATGATGTTCGGGATGCAGCAGCCTGGCGCGCAGATGGGCGGTAGGGGCACTCGAGTTGGAGCCGGTGGTGCAGACGCGCAGGCCGGCGGCAGGGGCGCCAGAGTCGCCGCCGGTGGCACAGACGCCGCGCAGGCCGGTGGCGGGCGCAGGCGTTCCCCCGACCAGGGTGGCGGCGCTGCACAAGCAGGCGGCGGGCGAGGCGGCGCTAACGGCCAGGTCGCCGGGGGCCGAGGAGGCGGTCGAGGGGAAGGCGGCCCAGGCTTCGGCGGGGGTCGCGGTGGCGGCGGGCCCACCGACGCGGAGCTGGCGAACGCCAAACTGCCTCCTCCTCCCGAGGAAACCGCCGGGGTGCAGATTCTGCTCCGGCCGGGTCTGTTGGCGGACGTCGAGATTGTCGTCGAGAGAATCCCGAATGCGATCAACATTCCCGCGCAGGCGGTCTTCGAGAAGGAAGGAAAGAATGTGGTATTCGTTCAGGCTGGCAAGGGATTTGAGGAACGGACGGTCAAACTGTTGCGTCGCAGCGAATCCACCATGGTGATTTCGAACGGGCTGAAGCTCGGTGAAGTGATCGCGCTGTCGGATCCGACCGCCGAGTCGGGCTCGAAGAAGGGTAAGAAGTCGGATGGCGGAGCCGGCCCGATGGACGTCGGGGCGAGCGCTCCAAAGTCGTAGAGGCGATGGTCATTCGGGACGAGAGCAGAGGGAAGTCATGATTGATGTCAAGAGTTTTCTGCCCGAGCTGTACATGGGGCTCTCCAGCCTTATGGTGCACAAGCTGCGAAGCCTGCTCACCATGATGGGCATGATCTTCGGTGTCGGCGCCGTGGTGTCGATGCTGTCGATCACGGCGGGTGCGCAGAAGGAGATGATCAGCTTCATCGAATTGCTTGGGGTGAACAACATCATCATCGAAGCCAAGGAATCGGTGGACCGCAACGAACTGCAGACGCGTCGCGCCATCTCGCCGGGTCTGACGTTCCGGGACTACCGCGCGATCGTGGAGAACGTGCAGGGGATTCAGGCCTCGACTCCGCGGAAACGCTTCAAGCCCACGAAGGTCCTGCCGAAGACCACCCAGGACCCGCCCGTGCTCATCGGCGTGCTGCCGAACTTTCAGGAGATCAACAGCCTGCGGATGGTGGAAGGCCGCTTCTTCAACGAAGAGGACAACCTGAACTCGGCGCCAGTCTGTGTGCTGGGCGAATCGACCAAGATCAACCTGCTCGGCTATGAGCGGGCGGTCGGCAAGTACGTCAAGATCAACAACACCTGGCTGCAGGTGATTGGCGTCATGGAGCGTGCGGCGACGGCGGAGACCGAAGTCGAGGGCGTCGAGGTGCTGAACCGTAACAACATGGTGATCGCGCCCCTCAACTCCGTCATGCGGCGATTTGAGGACAGCAACAGCTATCTTAAGGACGAGATCGACGGCATCTACATCCGGGTTAAGCCCGGCGTAGACTCGATTGAAACCGCCAAAGTCGTAGGGGCCATTCTGGCGGCGACGCACAAGGACGCCGGCGACTGGACGCCGGTGGTGCCGGCCGGCCTGCTGGAGGAAAGGCGCAGGACGCAGTTCATTTTTGAAGTGGTCATGATTTGCATCGCGGGCATTTCGCTGCTGGTCGGCGGCATCGGCATTATGAACATCATGCTCGCGACGGTGCTCGAGCGGACCCGCGAGATCGGCATCCGCCGGGCCATCGGCGCCCGCCAGTCGGACATCGTCCGGCAATTCCTGACCGAAGCGGTCCTGATCTCCATTGTGGGCGGATCGATCGGCGTTGGGTTCGGATTCAGTCTTTCCAAGGTGATTGCGGCGGCCGCCGGGTGGTCCACGGTGGTCACCGGGAGTTCGATCGCCGTGGCGTTTGGGGTGTCCGTATTCATCGGACTGCTGTTCGGAATCTATCCCGCCGTGCAAGCGGCGAAGCTGGATCCGATCGAGGCAATCCGGTACGAGTAGCGAGAATTTTTATGAAAATGAAGCTGATTGCATTCGCAGTGATTTGCGCCGTGTGCCTTAGCGCGCAGGCGCCCGTGGAGCCGCAGCCATCCTTCTTCCAGAAGCTGAAATCGCCATGGACCGATGCGAGGACGCCGGCGTTCCCCAGTCCGTCCTACTTCAAAAAGGTTTTTTCGACGCCGTCGACTCACATCGAGTTGCAGCCGCCGGCGCGGCTGGCCGACTACGTGCAGAACGGCAAGCTGGTCCTGTCGCTGAAGGCCTATCTCGATCTGGTGATGGCGAACAACACCGACGTCTCCATCCAGAGGCTTTCCGTGGAGCGCGCCCAGAACAACCTCTACGGTTCGTTTTCGCGGTTTGATCCGACTATGAGCCTCAATCTTAATCATCAGCGGTCTACTTCGACTTCGACGGACCGCTTCGACGCGGTTACGCAGCTCAAGAGCCTGAGGCAAACCTCCAGTCTTGGGTTCAGTCAACTGCTGTCCACCGGGACCTCGATCAACGCCAATCTAGGCCTGACCAAGGGTACGTCGAATAGCGCCAATGTCACGAACAATCCGAACCTGGGGGGCACCTTCAGTGCCGACTTCTCGCAGCCTTTGCTACGCGGGCGCAGTCTGGACATCGTGCGGATGCAGATCACCCTAGCGCGCATCAGCCTGCGCAGCGCCGTGCTCAGTAACAAGGACTCGATGATGGGCTACGTCCAGAGCGCGGAGCTCGCCTATTGGTCGGTGGTTGGCGCCAGGGATAGCCTCAGCGTAGCGCAGCGGGCGCTGGATCTCCAGCAAATATCCATGGACCGTTCCGATAAGATGCTTGAACTAGGCGCTATGGCGGAGTTGGACATCTTCCAGCCCAGGGCCCAGCTTGAGCAAGCGAAGATCTCGGTTTCCCGAGCCAAATTCGACTTGATGCGCGTGGAAGACGAACTGCGCCGGCAGATGGGCGCCGATCTGGACCCCGCCATCCGGCTCCTGCCGATCGAGCTGACCGAAGCGGTCGCGCCGCCCGAGGACACCACCGTCCTCGACAGAGAGGCGCTTGCGCAGAAGGCTTTGAGCAACCGGCCCGACCTCGCCAGAGCGCTGCTAACCCTGCAGACGGACGACCTGAACCTGAAACAGTCCATCAACAATACGCGGCCTCAGCTTACCTTCACCGGCAGTTACAGCGGCAGCGGTACCAGCGGAACGAGATACGCCGAGGGGAATCCGGTCCCGATTTTAGTCGGCGGGTTTTCGGACGCTCTCGGGACCGCTTTCGCGCGCGACAACCCGACCTACAGCTTCGGGCTAAGGCTGTCTCTCCCTCTGCGCGACCGGGCGGCCTCTGCCAATCTGGCGAACAGCCTCTTGACCAAGAAGTCAGGACACCCTGGCCCTGCGCAAGAGCGAGCAGGGAATCCGGCTGGACGTGCTGAACGCGGTTACCGCCTTGGAGTCGAGCCGCGAATCGGTGAAGCTGGCCAAGATCCAGCGTGACCTCGCAAAGCAGGATCAAGAGTCCTGGCAGAAGAAGTTCGACCTGGGGACCACCGAGATGTATTTCGTGTTGGACGCCCAGAAGCGGCTTGCCGACGCCGAATCGAATCTGTCGACCGCGTACATCACCTATCACCGCAACGAGTTGACTTTGCAGCGCGTCACCGGCGAGTTGCTGGAGCGGCGCGGCATCGTGGTAGAGTAAAGCGGGACGCGGATCGTGGAGCGTAGGCCCTGCGCTCCACGGTCCGCGACTCACACTCCGCCATGGGCCGCATCCGTGTTCTCTCCGACCAGGTAGCCAACAAGATCGCGGCGGGCGAAGTCGTCGAGCGCCCCGCCTCGGTGATCAAAGAACTCCTGGAAAACTCCCTGGACGCAGGGGCCACCCACCTCAAGATTGAAGTCGAAAGCGGCGGCCGGAAGCTGATTCGCGTCTCCGACGACGGCAGCGGCATGCTGCGCGACGATGCGCTCCTGGCCTTCGAGCGGCACGCCACCAGCAAACTCTCCGACGTAAAGGACCTGGTCTCGATTTCCACGCTGGGATTTCGAGGCGAAGCGCTGCCCTCCATCGCCTCGGTCGCGCGCCTGGTGCTCGAAACGCGCTCGGCGGAGGAAGCCACGGGGATGCGCGTCGAGTTCGCCGGCGGCAAGTTGCTGCGCGCCGAGGAAGCCGCGCTGGCGCCCGGCACCACGATCACGGTGCGCGATCTGTTCTACAACGTCCCCGCCCGGAAGAAGTTCCTGCGCAGCGAGCAGACCGAACTGGCCCATATCGCCTCGCTGGTTACGCACTACAGCCTGGCGCACGCCGCGAAGAGCGTCCTGCTCCGCAGCGGATCGAATGAACTCTTGCACGTTGCGCCCACCGAGAGCTTGCGCGATCGCGTCTACCAGGTCTTCGGCAGCCAGATGCTGGAAGAACTGGTCGAGATCGGCTGGCGGGAGCGCGAGCTCAAACTGCCGCCTCCCTACGTCCCCCCCACGCAGGCTGTCGCGGCGTTCTCCGAGGCGCCCGAGGAGGAGCCCACCAGCACTTTTCGCCTGAGGGGGTTCGCTTCCCGCCCCCAATACCAGAAGCTGAACCGCAACTCGATCTTCTCTGTTCGTCAACGGCCGTCTGATTCGGGACCGGCTCCTGTTGCACTCCATCTCCTCGGCGTACTACAACTTGATGCCGCCGGCATGCCACCCCTTCGTGTTGCTTTTCTTGGAGTGCGACTACGGCGAGGTCGACGTCAACGTACACCCTTCGAAGACCGAGGTGCGCTTCCGGCACGGGTCGTTCGTACACGATTTCGTGAGGGACGCAATCCGGGAGGTGCTCATCGAGTCCAGGCCTGTCTCGTCGCTGCCCCCACCGGGGCGGCCGGTAATCGACCAGGCTCCACAGCGCGCCGCCGCCCTGCCATTCTCCGAGTTCACGGCGCGGCTGGAGAACCAGTCCTGGCCGGCCGAGCCCTCGACTGTAATACCGCCTCCGCCCGAGGGAACTTCCGAGAGCCTGCCTGAATACACCCTGCCCGCGCCGCGCCCGGCTCCTGCCCCGGAAACGCCTCTTAGAGTCCGGATTCCGGACACCCATTCGGGTTTCCCCGAGGACGCGCTTCTGGAGGCGCCTGCGAGCCTGGCCGTGCTGGCCGATCTGCGGCCGCTCGGGCAACTCCACGAGAGTTTCATCATTGCCGCGGGCCGCGACGGCCTCTGGATTATCGACCAGCACGTGGCTCACGAGACGGGTCTTGTTCGAGAAGGTGCTTCGCGACCGGGCCGCCGGGAAAGCGGAATCGCAGCGGCTGCTCATGCCCATGGTGATGCAACTCACGGCGGGGCAACAGATCGAATATGCCCGCATTGCCGGGGAGCTGGAGGCTGCCGGGTTCGAGACAGAGCCATTCGGCCAGCGCACGCTCGCGGTGAAGGCCGCGCCAGCCGGAGTCGGACCGGGAGAGGTCGAGACGCTGGTGGCCGAAATCCTCGACATCGCCGAAACGGAGTTGAGGGGCCTGTCGATCGAGGATCTGCGGAGGGCGGTGGCTGCTTCGATCGCTTGCCGGGCGGCCATCAAGGTCAACACGAGACTCGACCGGAGCAAGATGGAATGGCTGCTGGCGGCCCTGGCCTCGACGGACTGCCCGATGACCTGCCCGCACGGGCGCCCCGTCGCCCTACGCTACGCCACCCGCGACATCCTGCGCGGCTTCCACAGGATTTAGTGGGGCAGACCATCGCTGTCCGTGGTCTCCCGCAGGCGACAGAAGACGATCGCCTGCGCCACTCAGCCCGTTATCCCCGCCACCCCGACCTTGATCAGCACGTACACGGCCCAGGGGATCAGCACCAGCGTCAGCGACTTTCCGAAACTCAGCCGCTTCGCGAAGACCGAGAAGCCGAGCGCCATCAACAGCATGATCCAGAAGACGAACAAATCGAAGGAGCCCGCCAGCGCGATCAGCCACTTCGGGGTCGTCTGCGTGCTCAGGAAGGCCCCCAGATTGGTCGGCAGCGGGTTCTGCAAGTCAAAATCCTCCGGGTTCTTCAAAAGCATCACGACCAGGGCCAGCACGCTCGAAATCGCCGAAGGCAGGAAGGAATAGCTGGTCACGCTGAACGCTTCCCGGAACTTCAGGCCGGCCCCGCCGAGCAGGTTCAGCGAACCGAGCATGATGGCCGCAATCAACAGCGTCGAGATCGTGACTCCTACGAGGGAGCCGCCGAGCCCGCCGTACTTCGCGATGGTGGTGGAAAGCGAGATCGCGCGCTCCCGCTGCTCTGGACTCATCTGGGCCATTTGCGGATTCGTCTGCGCCTGCTTGTCGATCTGCTGGCGGACGTACCCTTCCCATCCCACCCTGCGGGAAAAGTTGAAAATGAAGACCACCGCCAGGATGGTCAGCAGAATGATCGGCGCCCACCACCGGGGACGCGCGGCGAGATTCTCGAACACCGGCTTGGGCTCCCAAATGATGCCTGTCAGGCGGCCGATTTCGCCCATGCTCTCGGGCTGAGCTGTCTGTTCCTCCACGGGACCTCCTATTGGTTAACTTTGGTTAGCGTTATCTAGCTACCCTTTGCGAGTCTTGAACGACGGTCAAGAATATAATACACATCTTATAGAGGCGCCGCACGAGGAACTGTTGGTGTCGGCGAAGGTAGGTTCATGCTGCACATCTTCGATCAGAAGGAATTCGAGCCAACGCCGGACAGGAAGCAAACGCTGAACCGGCTCCAGAATGTGCTTGGAGTGGAACGCCGGCCAGGGAGTGACGATCCACCTGCGCCGGGAGCCGCGGTCATGACGGGACCTCCCGTGGAGAAGGCGCCCGGGACGCCGCCTGCCTGGGCTCGCAAACAGGCCCAGAACCGGCCGGAGCCGCCCCGGACCCAACCACCGCCGCCACCGCCTCCGCCAGCGCCGGCCGCGCGGCAGGAGCGTATCCCGGAGGTCTCCGGCTCGCCCGAGTTCCAGCAATTCGCCGAGCAGTTTATGCGCAGCTTCCTGGGCGGCCTCTCAGGCGCTGTCAAGGAAATCAACTCTCTGGTGAGCGAAGACCGCCGCAAGCTGGAAGAGGTATTCGATTTCTTCGCGCGGACCTCGCGGGAAGTGGAGTCCGTTCGCGGAGACCTTGCGGCCCTGGCCAGAACAGTCGAGACTGTTGCAAAGACGCAGGACGAACTTGCCGCCAGGATCGCCCTGGCGGATGACGCGCTTCGAAGCCTTGGCAACTCCTCCAACAATCAGGAGCAAGTGAAGCAGCTCGACCGGCGGTTGGAACTCCAAGCCGGTGTGATCCGCACCCTGCACAATGCCATGCACGCCCGCGAGGAGCGGCTGGAACGGCTCATGGGGGCATTCCAGGGCCTCCACGCCCTCGCCACGGACTCTCCAGCGCCCGCCAGGCGGCCGTCCCTTCCAGAGGAGATGTAGACGTCGTGGCTGGCCGCGGGCAGCCACGGCTTACCCTATCTCCGGCTCAGGAACTGTAAGGACACCGGGGCTCCCACTTCCAGGGTTTGACCCGTCGGCGTAAGGCCTCCCGTCTTTGGATCGATCTTGAAACCCACAGCGTTGTCGGAGCGCTCGTTCACTGCAATCAGGAAGCTGCCCGACGGATCGATGGCGAAACACCGGGGCGAATTCCCCTGAGTCGGCACGTTCTCCAGGTAGGTCAGGGTCCCCTTGGCGGCGTTCAGGGAATACCTCGCGATGCTGTTGTGCCCTCGGTTGGAACCGTAGAGGAAAAGCCCGTTGGGGTGGACCTCGATTTCCGCTGTCGAACTGCTGCCCGTGAAGTCCTTGGGCAACGTCGTCGCCGTTTGCAGTTCCGTGAGGACCGCCTTGCTGGCGTCATAAGAGAAAGCCGTCACCGTGTTGGCCATTTCGCAGATGACATACGCAAAACGTCCCTTGGGATGGAAGGCCATGTGCCTTGGACCCGACCCCGGCGCCGTCTTCGCGAAGGGCGGGTCGTGTGGCGTAAGCGTGCCTTTGGCCGGATCGAAGCGATAGATCATGATGCTGTCCAGCCCCAAATCCGGCACAAAGGCGAAGCGGTTGTCGGGCGACAGGACCACCTGGTGCGCGTGCGGTCCCTGTTGCCGGGAACGGTTGGGACCCGAGCCGGTGTGCTGGATGAACGCGGACGATTCGGCCATGCTTCCGTCTGGCTTCAGGGGGAAGCAGGCCACGCTGCCCGACCCGTAATTGGCGACCAGCAGATTCTTGCCGGTCCGGTCGACAACCAGGTGGCAAGGCCCTCCGCCGCGGGAGGATAGCTGGTTGAGCAGCTTCAGTTGGCCGCTAGAGCGGTCGATCGAGAAAGCCGCCACAAAGCCGGTCTTCTGATCCTGGAAGGTGTTGGTTTCGCCGACGGCATACAGAAACTGCCCCTTGGGGTGGAGGGCCACGAAAGATGGGTTGATGGTCTCGGCGGCCAGCTCCGGCGGGCTCAGTTGCCCATCGGCAGCCGCAAACCGGCTTACATAGATCCCTTTGCTCTTGTTGCGGGTGTAGGTGCCGAAATAGACCAGGGATTCCCCCCCGGGAGAACGCTGCTGGCTGAACGCAGCCGGGAGCGCGGCCGCCAGCGAGACACAAAAAGACCGACGATTGATCATGAATCCATCAGATCGCATCGAGCGAAAAAGTGCAAGCGCGCCGGGCCTAGGTGCGCCGCGGAGAGGACCACGGTGCGAGCCCGACAGCCCGGCTTGACCCTCGGGTGGGTATACGCTAAAGTCAAGGGTCTGAGCGAGTAGACCGACTGTGATCCCCACTTCCTGTTAGAAAGAGCCGCATGACGGACAGGCGTTCGCCCTACCTTTGGTTCCTGGTTGCCGCAACGCCACTTCTCGTCGCTTTTTCAGGATGTGCCCCGGTCAAGCAGCCCGCGTTTCGTACGCCTTTTCCGCCTGCGGCCGCCGATGGGATGGTGCCGCCGGCCGGCGCTCCGCAGGCCGAGGTGGCAGCCTACAGGAATGAGCTCCCCGAGCTCCTCAAGGAATCCGATGTGCCCCTGCCGGAGCCATCGGTTCTGGCACCCTCCCTGAGACGCGTCGATACGCGTTTCGAGGCTGGAAGGCGGGCCTACCGTGCCGGAGACATGGATGCCGCCCGGCGCGAATTCGACCGCGCGGTCGAGACTCTGCTGAATGCGCCCCGGAACGACGCGGACGGTGTAACCGTGGAACGGAAATTGAGCGAGATCGTCGACGCCATCCATGGATACGATATCTCCGGCTTGGGGGCGGGCCTTCCCGACAGCGAATCGGTCTTCGTCAAACCGCCGCTCGAGGAGATACCCGAACCGACCTTTCCCATCGACCCGAAGCTGAGGAACCGGGTGACCGAGGAACTGAAAACCACGGTCTCCCAACTTCCCTTGGAATTGAACGACGAGGTGCTTCGCTACATCAACTTCTTCTCGACTGGGAAAGGCCGGAAGATCCTGCTGAACGGGCTGCGGCAGGCGGGACGCTACCGCCCGCTCATCTACAGGATCTTCGATGAGGAGGGCATGCCCCAGGAGTTGATTCACCTGGCGCAGGCCGAATCGGGCTTCGCTCCCCGTGCCGTCTCCAGGATGAAGGCCACCGGGATGTGGCAGTTCATCTCGGCCACCGGAGTGAGGTATGGGCTCCCCAGGACGAAGACCACAGACGACCGCTTGGACCCGGAAAAGGCCACCCGAGCCGCCGCCAGGCACCTGCGCGACCTCTACACCGAGTTTGGCGACTGGTACCTGGCGATGGCGGCCTACAACTGCGGACCCCTGAATGTGGAGAAGGCCGTTGCCCGCACCGGGTACGCCGACTTCTGGGAACTCAAGCGGCGGAATGTGCTGCCCAGGGAGACCGCCAACTACGTACCGATCATCCTGGCCATGGCGATCATGTCCAAGAATCCCGCCAATTACGGGCTGGAGGGGATCGAAGTTGAGCCGGCACTGGAGTACACCACTGTGGCCATGGACGCGCCCACTCATCTGGATCTCATCGCCGACATTACGGGACAACCCGTAGCGGAGATCCGGACGTTGAATCCGGCCCTATTGACGAACGTCGCTCCAGCGGGGTACGGCCTGCACGTGCCCGCCGGAGGCGACGCCCATGTGGTCTCGGCGCTGGGCCTCGTCCCCGCCGCGGGCCGCGCTACCTGGCGTCTGCACCGCGTCACCGAGGGAGACACCCTCGAGGCGATCGCCCGGCGTTATCGCACAACCACCCAGCGGATTGCAGCCGAGAATCCCGCCGGCATGGAGGACCTGAGTGCGGGCGCCTTGTTGATCGTGCCCGCCATGCCCGTCTCGCCCAAGCCCGCGGCGAAGCCGCGAGTCGCGAGCGTCCGCCAGCGCGCCCGCCCCACGACCAAGGCTGCCGCTCGGCCACCGGCGCGGAACGCCAGCCCCGCCACCGCTGCGCGGCAGACGCCCAAACCGCAGGCCCAGAACGCCAAGTCGCCTCTGGTCGCCGCAAAGAAGGCCTCTCCCTCGAAGCAGGCCTCCGGCACGATTCGCTAGCCCGGCCGCTTTTTTCTTATTGCCTCCGCGCAAAAACGAGTTATGCTATTTTTGACCAGGAGTGAAGAGGAGGCCGGCGAATGTCCGATTATCGAAGCTTGGCTCTTGACGACGAGGATGAGTACGCCTACGATGAAGAGCACATCGATTTGGAACCCGAGCTCGGCATATACGGGCCGGACGACGATGATGACGAGGAACTTGAGATGGATCCTGAGATGATAATTCCCGTGGAACCAGCAATAGTGCCCGCTGCCCAGCCCGCCGTGGAGGAACCCGCGGCCGCAGTTCCGGTCGTGATCCCGGTGGCGGCGGTTCCAAAGAAGAAGCCCGTGAAGAAGGCTGCCAAGGCTGCGCCGAAGAAGGTGGTGGCGAAGAAGGCCGCCAAGAAGCCGGCGGCAAAGGTTGCCAGCAAGGCGGTCAAGAAAGCCGTCGCGAAGAAGGCGGTCAAGAAAGCCGTCGCGAAGAAGGCGGTCAAGAAAGCCGCCGTAAAGAAGGCGCCGAAAAAGGTCGCCAAGAAAGCCGCGAAGAAGGCGGCGCGGAAGCCTGCTAAGACAGGCGCGCAGGAGGTAGACCGGCGCTGCCACGCCGCGGAGGGAGGAGGACGGGCGGCCGGTACGGTGGCGCTCGCGTCCTCCAGGAGGCTGCGGAAGAAGTCGAGGCAGGCGAAACCGTCTGCCCCACCGTGAAGCCGCGATCCGACCACTCCCGAGCATGCCGATCGGCGCCCGTCGTCATCTACGGAAGATGCGGGGTGGGGCACAGGCCCACCTTGTGGAAGCGGAGGATGGCCACCACTATGTGGTCAAGTTCCTGAACAATCCGCAACATCGCCGCATCCTCGTCAACGAACTGGTCGGCTCCTGCTTCCTCCGCTATCTGCAGATTGCGGCGCCCGAGCCCGCCGTCATTTCCATCTCCCGCGAGTTCGTGCTGGAGAATCCGGAAGCTTGCATCCAATTGGGCTCTCGAACCGTGCCGGTTCAGACCGGCTGGCACTTCGGCTCCCGTTACCCGGGCGATCCGGCTCGTCTGGCGGTGTACGACTTCCTCCCCGATGCGCTTCTGCCGCAAGTCGCGAACCTGAAGCACTTCGCCGGAGCGCTGGTAGTGGACAAGTGGCTGGCAAACGCGGATGCCCGACAGACTATATACTTCCGTGCGCGCCTGGGGGAGTGGGCCGCTACGTCCGGCGCGCATCCGCGGAAGGTCGGCTTCCTGGCGCAGATGATCGATCACGGGTTCGTCTTCAACGGCCCGCACTGGGAATACCGCGACGCCCCTCTGGACGGACTGGCGCCGCGCCCGCTGGTCTATGAGGCAGTCAAATCGTGGGACGATTTCCAGCCTTGGCTGGATCAAGTGACCCATTTCCCGGAGGCCGTGGCCGACCAGGCACGCAAGCAGGCGCCCCCGGCGTGGGTCGAGGGGGACGCGGCGGCCCTGGACGATCTGCTCGAGAACCTGATGCGGCGGCGGCGCAGGGTCCCGGATCTCATCTCCGCCTGCCGCCGCAGCCGGCCCGAGCCTTTTCCCCAACTGGAGGTGACCGCCGGGGGACCGCCCCGGTTTGTATAGAATAGTCGAGTGGTGCACTCATTCATCCTCTACAACGATCAGATCCGCGAAGCGGCCGGCGGGGTCCTGTCGCCCGGGCAGATCGGACTCCTTTCCGGTTGGGGGGTCTTCAGCACAATCCGTGTTGCCGATGGCGTGCTGTTCGCCTGGGAGCGCCATTGGGCGCGCATGCAGCACGATGCGAAGTTGCTGCGAGTGCCATTCCCAACCGACAGCGAGGCGGTCCGCGGATCGCTGCTGAGGCTGGTCGAGGCGAACCAGGCCCAGACGGGCACATTGCGAATTGTGGTCGTCCGCAACCGCGGAGGCATTTGGGAAGGGCCGGGGCTCGATCGAGACTACGATCTGATTGCATTGACCACGAAGTTGAAGGACTGGGGCGAAGGCACGCGGCTGGCGGTGGTTCCCCAGGCGCGCCACAGCGCACAGATGTTCGCCGGGGTGAAGAGTCTCTCCTGGTCCATGAATCTCTGCTGGTACGAAATGGCGCAGTCCAGGGGCTACGACGAGGCACTGCTCCTCAACGAGCATGGCCGGGTGAGCGAGTGTACTTCAGCCAACATTTTCGCGGCCGTGGGGGACCGGGTCTACACTCCGCCGCTCGGTTCGGGTTGCCTCCCGGGGGTGACGCGGGACGTTCTCCTCAGCGGCGCCCACGTTCCCGGAATCGTCGTGGAGGAAAAGGATCTAGCGCTTGGAGGACTTGGAGCAAGCCGACGAAGTCTTCATCACATCCACGACTCAGAAACCTATTGTCCGTGCTGGCGATCGAAGGCATCCAGGTGCGGCAGAGAGGGGATGTGCGGCGGCGGGTTTCGGAGGCCTTCTCGGAGTACGTGCGGAACTACGTCAAGGCGAACCAGGCTGCGTCCGGAGCGTCGCAGCCCAGTTGAATATGGCCGCAGACGAGGGTATCGGCGATAGAGAGGATCGGATGGTTCCAAAGTGTCCAGAGCTGTGGCAGTCGGAATCTGCGTTACGCCCACTTGCGCGGCCCTTCGGAGAAGATCGCGAAGCTGGCCGGCGTCCGGCCGCTGCGTTGCCGGGACTGCCGGCAGCGGTTCGTGCACCGGACCTGGAATCTCTCGAATCTGTCGCAGGCGCGGTGTCCCACCTGCATGGGAGCCGACCTCACCACCTGGTCCCCCAATCACTACCACGTGAGCTTCGGGAGAGGCTTGCTGCTCTTCTTCGGCGCGCACCCCTACCGATGCGAGCGCTGTCGATGCAACTTCGTGAGTTTCCGCAAGAGAAAGCGCACGCGCGTCTCGCGCCGCCGTCCCACTGGGGAATCCAGATCGGCTACCGCGGGTGGGTCTGAGACCGTCGGCGCGCGAACGGATCCCCAGCAGGACTGAAGGGTCACGCGGGGCGCCGTCAGAACGGTACGTCGTCGTCGGTTGCGCCGAATTCCGCCGGCGGTTCTTCGGCTGGAGGAGCGGCCGGGCGATCCGCGCTGCGGGGCCTGGAGACCACCTGCGACTGCGAATCCTCCGATCCCGCGCCTTCGCCACGCCCGCCCAGCAGGAGAAGTTCTTCGGCGACAACCTCGGTCCTGTAGACTTTCTTGCCTTCCTTGTCCTCGTAGCTCCGCGTCTGAATGCGGCCTTCGACGTAGACCCGCTGCCCTTTTGTCAGGTAGGTGGCCAGGTTTTCCCTGGCGCCAGAGGACGACGTCGTGCCAGTCCGTCTCCTCTTTCCACTCTCCAGTCGCCTGGTCTTTCCATCTGCGGCTGGTTGCTACGGAGAAGGTTGTGCGGGCGGCGCCGCCTGTTGTGAACCGGGTCTCGGCATCCTTGCCGAGATTTCCCAGGAGGATGACTTTGTTGACGCTTCGGGATGCCATACTTTCATGCACTCTATCACATCGCCGGCACGGGTGTAGAATAGGTGTCGTACGCGCGCGGTCGCTGGGAATATGCGGATGCACCGAACGAACGCGATCTGGTTCCTTCCCTCTGAGTGCACTGGCGGGTCTGCTTCTGCTGGTCGGCCGGCCGGCCTGCGGCCAGTCCGTCATCGGAGGCCTCACCCCCGGTGCCGCCGTTCATCTTGTCCAAACCGACATGGCCGTGCTGGAACTGCAGGAGCCCCGTAAGGACCTTCCCTGTACAGTCACGCCCGTCAAGCCTGCGCTGGGCTTCGACCTTCGTTTGCACGCCGGCTACGAGGTGAGTCGTTCCTCTCCAGGATCTGGCCGGGAGCCAGGGTATCCTGACCATCGTTTTTCGCGTGACTCCGGCTCTGCACAAGGACCAGCCCGTCTACTTCAGCCAGCGGGTCCGGATGCCTCTCATCGCCGATGAGGCCCGGGGAGAGGTCGAGATTGAAGGCAGCTTCGACCTGGGAGAGGGCGCCTATCACGTGGACTGGCTGATGCGGGATCCCGCCGAGAAGGTGTGCTCGTCCTACTGGGATGTAGAGGCGGCTCTCGCCGATAGCGACCGGGATGTGAGCCTGGTGGTTCCCCCCGGGGAGGTTCATGCCACGGAGCTGGAGCCATTCCGGGAGGAACCTCCCATCGAGAGAATCCAACAGGATCGTCCGCTCAACGTCAAGGTGCTGGTGAACTTCGCCCCGCAGAGAGCCAATTCCGTCGTCCTGCGCCCGCTCGACGTGAAGGCGCTGGTCTCGATACTGCGCAGCGTCTACCGGGACCCCCGCATCGGGATGTTCTCCGTGGTTGCTTTCAATCTTCAGCAGCAGCGGGTGATCTTCCGGCAGGAGGCCGCTTCGCGCATCGATTTTCCGGCGCTGGGAACGGCGGTGGATTCTCTGGCTCTGGGCACGGTGGACGTACGCCGACTCGGCGAGAAGCACGGGGACACGCAGTTCTTGTCCAGTCTCGTGAAGCGGGAAGTGGGCGGGGAGCAAGTTCGACGCGGTGGTGTTCGCCGGCCCTAAGGCGCTGCTCGAGGAGAACGTGCCGGCCGAGGATCTCAAGCAGATGGGGCGGGTCGATTCACCGATGTTCTACATGAACTACATTCTCAATCCGCAGGCGGTTCCCTGGAGGGACGCCATCGGCAACGTGGTGAGGTTTTTTAGGGGCGCCGAATACACGATCTCCCGCCCGAAGGATCTGTGGAACGCCCTGAGCGAGATGGTGACGCGCATTGGGGAGGAGAGGCAAGCGCTGAGCTCCGCCAGCGCCGCGGGCCGGTGATCATGTCCAGGACTTCCATCGCGGTATGGGCCGCTCTCGCCGCCGTGCTTTGGACCGGCGTGGCATCCTCCCAGAACCGCATCTCCGCCGACAACCTGGCGCCGTTCGTGCCCACGCCGGAGCTGGTCGTAGTGAAAATGCTGGAGGCGGCGGAGCTGAAGCCGGGCGAAACGCTCTATGACCTGGGTTGCGGCGACGGGCGAATTCTGTTCGTAGCCGCGCAAAAATTCGGCGCGAACGCCGTCGGCGTGGAGTTGTCCTCCAAGTTGGTGAAGGATGCCACCGAGAGAGCCCTGCGACTCGGCCTGCAGCGGCAGGTCAAGGTCATCGAAGGGAACATGCTGGACGTGAACCTCCAGGCGGCCGACGTGGTGACCCTATACCTGATGAGGCTTTCCAACGAGAGACTCAAACCCAACCTCCGCAAGCAACTGAAACCGGGCGCCCGCGTGGTTTCGCACGACTATCCCATTCCGGGATGGAAGCCGCAGCGGGTCGAGAGCGTGTCCGTCCTGCAGCGCGTGCACACCATTTACGTCTATCGCATGCCGCCCGTGGAATGAAACTCCCCCACGCCACGCCCTCCCCAGAGCACGCGGCGCGCTTTACGCGCTAATCTGGTGTAGACGCATGATCCCGCTACGCGACTCGCTGCAGAGCTACAGCAAGCCCTACGTCACCATCGCGATCATCGCGGCGAATGCGCTCGTGTTCCTGTTTCAGTTGACGCTCGACGAATTCTCGCTGAACAGTTTTGTATCGACCTACGGGATGATTCCCAGCCGGCTGCACGCGTCATCGCTCGTGACCTCCATGTTCCTCCACGGCGGATGGCTGCATCTGATCGGGAACATGTGGTTTCTCTGGATCTTCGGCGATAACGTGGAGGACATCCTGGGCCACGCCAAATACCTGCTGTTCTACCTGCTGTGCGGCGTGGCCGCCGCGCTCTTCCAGGTGGCCCTTAACATGGACTCCCGGGTGCCCACCATTGGCGCCAGCGGCGCCATCGCCGGCGTCATGGGCGCCTACCTGGTGAAGTTTCCTCGTTCACGGATTGTCACGCTGGTGTTCATCCTCTTCTTCCTGACGACCATCGAGATCCCCGCCGGCCTGATCCTGGTTTACTGGTTCGTGCTGCAGTTCTTCAACGGTGTTGGGTCGATCGCCTCCTCCCACCTTTCGCAGGGTGGCGTGGCTTGGTTCGCACACGTTGGCGGCTTCCTGGCCGGGATTTTGTTGATTTTTGCGCTGCGCCCCCGCGAGCGTTTCCGGCGGCGCGAGGAGTTGCATTGGTAATGCCCCCCGACACAAACCCTCCGCTCGACGTGCTCGCGATCGCCGCCCATCCGGACGACGTGGAAATGACCTGTGGTGGCACGCTGATCCGAATGGCGGAGAAGGGCTACCGGACCGGCGTGCTCGATCTCACCGCCGGCGACATGGGAACGCGGGGAACTCCGGAGACGCGCCTGGAGGAGGCCGGGGCCGCCGCGCGGCACCTGCTGCTCGCCTGGCGAGGGAACCTGCACCTGCCGGATGCCCGCCTGGAGAACACCTTGGCCTCGCGCATGACGCTGGGGGCCAAGATTCGGGAACTGCGCCCTCGCGTGGTCATTCTCCCCTATTGGGAAGCCCGCCATCCGGATCACTACCGCGCCAGCGAGATGGGCTATGAGGCCTGCTTTCTGGCCGGGCTTCGGAAGCTGGATGAATCGACCGAGCCACACCGGCCGCAGAAGGTCCTTTACGCTTCGCTCTACGCCAGCGTGACGCCCTCCTTTGTGGTGGATATCAGCGCGCAGTTCGAGCACCGCATGCAGGCCTTGCTCTGCTATCGCTCGCAGTACGGGGCGAGCAATGGCGAGGGACGCGGACTGTTCACAAGCGAGCCGGAGCTGCGGGAACGGCTTACGGCGGTGGCGCGCTTCTACGGCAATCAGGCCGGGGTCCGTTACGGCGAGCCCTTCGTTATCAAGGAGATGCTGCGTGTGGACGACATTGTGGCGATGGGTGTCCGCAGCCTTTGACGGCCTCCCTCCGACCTTTCGTGGGGCACCCCCACCTTGACGCCATCCGCAAGCTATGAAAGAGTATAGGTAGCTCCAACTGGGGATCGGCTCCCATGGCATTTAAGGAAACTGTGCGCTCTGTGTTAAAGACCAAAGGCGGCGCGATTTGGTCCGTCTTGCCGGAGACTTCCGTCTACAACGCTCTCTTGTCGATGGCGGAAAAAGATGTCGGCGCGCTGATCGTGGTTTCCGACGGCCGGCTGGTGGGGATGTTCTCCGAGCGGGATTATGCGCGCAAGATCATCCTCCACGGTAAGTCCTCCAGGGACACCCTCGTGCGGGAGGTCATGACCGGCTCCGTTGTAACCGTTACGCCAGAACAGAACGTCGAAGAGTGTATGAGGATCATGACCCACCACCGAATCCGCCATCTGCCGGTTTTGGATGGCGACCGGCTGGAGGGAGTGATTTCTATCGGCGACCTAGTAAACTCAATCATATCCGCACAGGCGGAAACGATTCATCAGTTGAGCAGCTATATTGCAGGTAAGTACCCAGGTTGAAAGGAATTAGGAGGAGCATGATGCAAAGGCTTTTTTCATTGTTGGTGGCAGGTCTTCTTGTGGCGGCCCTTTTGGGAATCGCCGCGGACAAGCCGCCGGAGAAGCTCGTCTTCCCAACGAAGATGGGGAACGTCACTTTCCAGCATAGCAAGCACATTGAGCGCGCCAAGAACGACTGCAAAGTTTGCCATGACAAGCTCTTCCAGCAGTCGGCGAAGGCTCCGCTGAACTACAAGGCGGCGATGCACAAGACGGCGGAAGCCAGCAAGACCTCTTGCGCGGCGTGCCACGTGGCCGGCGGGACGGCCTTTGCCACCGCAGGTAATTGCGCCAACAGCAAGTGCCACGTCAAAGGCTGACCGAAGACGTTTGGTGCTAATCGGGGCCCCTGGGAAAAGGGGCCCTTTTTCACGTCCGCTTTGAATCTTTACAATACTGTATAGATTCATATATACTAGAGGCACGAGCTTTCACCCGGGGGGTGCAATGAGTAGCACACAAGAAATCGAAACCCTTGCGAATCAAGAGTATAGGTATGGCTTCACGTCCGACATCGAGGCCGACACCATTGCTCCAGGCCTCAACGAAGACGTCATCCGCCTGATCTCCGCCAAGAAAGGCGAGCCCCAGTTCATGCTGGAGTGGCGCTTGCGGGCCTTTGGTCACTGGCAGACGATGAAGGAGCCCACCTGGGGCAATCTCCACTACCCTCCCATCGACTACCAGAAGATGGTCTACTTCTCCAGCCCGAAGAGCGTCACCGACGGGCCCAAGAGCTTGAGCGATGTGGACCCGAAGCTAATCGAAACTTACCAGAAGCTGGGAATTCCTCTGCAGGAGCAGCAAAAGCTGGCCGGCGTGGCCGTGGACGCGGTCTTCGACAGTGTGTCGGTGGCCACCACGTTTCGGAAGCGGCTAGGGGACCTCGGCATCCTCTTCTGCTCGTTTTCCGAGGCCGTGCGGGAGCATCCGGAGCTGATCGAGAAGTACCTGGGGACGGTGGTGCCCTACACCGACAACTTCTTCGCCGCGCTGAATGCGGCGGTCTTCAGCGATGGCTCCTTCTGCTATGTGCCGAAGGGCGTGCGCTGCCCCATGGAGCTCTCCACCTACTTCCGCATCAACGCCAAGGACACCGGGCAGTTCGAGCGTACCCTGATCATCGCCGACGAAGGCAGTCACGTCAGCTACCTGGAAGGCTGCACGGCGCCCATCCGGGACACCAACCAGTTGCATGCGGCCGTCGTGGAACTGGTGGCCCTCGACAACGCTCAGATCAAGTACTCCACCGTGCAGAACTGGTATCCCGGCGACAAGGAAGGGCGCGGCGGCATCTACAACTTCGTCACCAAGCGCGGCAAGTGCCTGGGCGTGAACTCGAAGATCTCCTGGACGCAGCTCGAGACCGGCTCCGCCATCACCTGGAAGTACCCTGGCTGCCTGCTGATGGGCGATAACTCGGTGGGCGAGTTCTACTCGGTGGCGGTCGCCAACAACTACCAGCAGGCGGACACCGGCACGAAGATGATCCACATCGGGAAGAACACCCGGAGCACGATCATCTCGAAGGGCATCTCGGCCGGGCACGGGCAGAACACCTACCGGGGGATGGTGAAGATCCTCAAGGGCGCCGAGGGGGCCCGCAACTATTCTCAGTGCGATTCGCTGCTGATCGGCGACAAGTGCGGCGCGCACACCTTCCCCTACCTGGAGGTCAAAAACTCCACCGCCCAGGTGGAACACGAGGCGACCACCTCGAAAATCGGCGAGGACCAGATCTTCTACTGCCGCCAGCGCGGCCTCTCGACCGAAGACGCCGTGTCGATGATCGTGAACGGGTTCTGCAAGGAGGTCTTCCACGAGCTGCCGATGGAATTCGCCGTGGAGGCGGTGAAGCTGCTGGGAATCAGTCTCGAAGGGAGCGTTGGGTAAACCGGGATGCTGACCATTACGAATTTGCACGCGAGAGCAGGCGAAAAACAGATCCTGAAAGGGATCGACCTTGAGGTCCGGGCCGGCGAAGTACACGCCATCATGGGGCCCAACGGATCGGGGAAGAGCACGCTGGCCCAGGTTCTGGCCGGCCGGGAAACCTATGAGGTCACGGCGGGCTCGGTGACCTATGACGGCAGGGATTTGCTGGTTCTGAAGCCCGAGGAACGCGCCGCCGCGGGCATCTTCATGGCTTTCCAGTACCCGGTGGAGATCCCCGGCGTCTCCAACCCGTACTTTCTGCGCGTGGCGCTGAACAGCATCCGAAAGCACCGCGGCCTTCCCGAAGTGGACGCCTTCGATTTCACGGGCCTGGTCAAGGAGAAGATGGCGCTTCTCGATATGACCGACGAGGGCCTCATGAAGCGCGCCGTGAACGTGGGCTTCTCGGGCGGCGAAAAGAAGCGGAACGAGATTCTCCAACTGGCTCTGCTGGAGCCCCGGCTCTCCATCCTGGACGAGACCGACTCGGGGCTGGACATCGACGCCCTCAAAGCCGTCGCCAAGGGAGTCAACTCGCTGCGCAGCCCCGAGCGGGCCTTCCTGGTGGTCACCCACTACCAGCGCCTCTTAAGCTACATCGTGCCGGACTACGTACACGTGATGGCGAACGGCCGGATTGTGAAATCCGGTGACAAGAACCTGGCCCTGGAGTTGGAGCGGAAGGGCTACGCGGAAGTGGACGAGCTGGCCGTGAGCGAGATGGTGCGATGATCCGCCTGAACGAGATCGAATTGCCACTGTCGGTTGGCGCTCCCGACTGGCTGGCCAAGCTGCGCCGTAACGCTTTCGACCGCTTCGCGGAGCTCGGCTTCCCGACCACGCACGATGAGGATTGGAAGTACACGAACGTCAGCGCGATCGCAAAGACCCGCTTTGAGCCCGGCCAAATGGTCGCGGCGGTGCCGGACCGCTTCCCGCTAGCGGACATGGGGTGCGCCACCCGGCTGGTGTTCGTCAATGGGCATTTCTCGCGCGACCTCTCGAGCCTGGAGCACGCGCAACGCGGCGTGCGCGTCCACAGCCTGAAGGAGCTGCTGCTGGCCGGAAGCCAGACCGTCGAGTCGCACTTCGCGCGCTATGCCCGCTTCGACAAGCAAGCCTTCGTCGCGCTGAACACGGCCCTGGCCGAGGACGGCGCGGTGGTGGAAGTCGACAAGGACGCGGTTCCCGGCGAGCCCGTCCACCTGCTGTTTCTCTCCGTTCCCAATGGCGGTCCCACCGTGAGCCACCCGCGCAACCTGATCGTAGCGGGTCGAGGCAGCCAGGCCTCGGTAATCGAAACCTACGTGGGTGCGGGCGGGGCCGCCTATTTCACCAATGCAGTGACGGAGATCGTGCTCGGCGACGGCGCGGTGCTCGATCACTACCGCGTCCAGCAGGAAAGCGACCAGGCCTTCCACGTCGCGACGGTGCAGGCCATCCAGGGACGCCAAAGTGTTTTCTCATCGCACAACGTGGCGCTCGGCGCTGCGCTCGCCCGCAACGATGTGAACTCGGTGCTCGATGCCGAAGGAGCGGAATGCTTCTTGAACGGGCTGTTTTTCGCCGCTGGCAGCCGGCATGTGGACAACCACACCATGCTCGACCACGCCAAGCCGCACTGCCAGAGCCGGGAGCTCTACAAGGGCATACTGGCCGGTCGCGGCGTCGGCGTGTTCAACGGTAAGATCGTGGTCCGCAAGGACGCTCAGAAGACCAACGCCATCCAGAGCAGCCGGAACCTGCTGCTCTCCGGAGAAGCGGTGGTCAACACCAAGCCGCAACTGGAGATCTTCGCCGACGACGTCCGCTGCACGCACGGTGCCACGGTGGGTCAGATTGACCAGGAGGCGCTGTTCTACATGCAGTCCCGGGGGATTCCGGCCGGCGCGGCCCGGCAATTGTTGATTCACGCGTTCGCCGGGGAGGTTCTCGATCACATGAAATGGCAGCCCGCCCGCGAGAAGCTCGCAGCCGTGTTGCACAAGATTCTGTCGGAGGTCCTGGAGGCGGGCCGCGCATGAGAGCCGCCACCGCCAGCCTGGCCGAGCGCGTTCGCCAGGATTTTCCCATTCTGCGGCAGACTGTCTACGGGAAGCCGCTCATCTATCTGGACAACGCCGCCACCTCGCAGAAGCCCCAGTCGGTGATCGACGCCATCACCGGCTTCTACACGCGCGACTGCGCCAACGTTCACCGTGGCGTGTACCTGTTGAGCGAACGGGCGACGGACAGTTACGAAGCCGCCCGCGGCAAGGTGCAACGGTTCCTCAACGCGGCTGACGTTCGCGAGATCGTCTTCGTCCGGGGCGCCACCGAGGGCATCAACCTGGTCGCCCAGAGCTTCGTCAAGCCGCGGCTGGCCGCGGGCGACGAGGTGCTGATCACGGCCATGGAGCACCACTCCAACATTGTTCCCTGGCAGATCGTCACCGCCGAGAGAGAGGCGCATCTGCGCGTGGCGCCCATCAACGATCGCGGCGAGCTGATCCTCGAGGAGTTCGAGCGCCTGCTCGGCCCGCGCACGCGGTTCGTCTCCGTGACCCATGTCTCGAACGCCCTCGGCAGCATCAACCCCGTGCGCCAGATTGTCGAAATGGCGCACGCCCGCGGGGTGCCCGTGCTGATCGACGGCGCGCAGGCGGCCCCCCACGCCAGGCTCGACATGCTGGGTCTCGACTGCGACTTCTACGTTTTCTCGGGACACAAGGTCTACGGGCCAACCGGCATCGGCGTTCTGTACGGCAAGGCCGCGCACCTGCAAGACATGCCGCCTTACCAGGGCGGGGGCGACATGATCCGCTCGGTCACCTTCGAGAAGACCGAGTACAACGTTCCGCCCTACAAGTTCGAAGCCGGCACGCCCAACATCGCCGGTGCCATCGGGCTGGGCGCGGCGATCGACTACGTCGAGAGCGTGGGCCTGGCCGGCATTACGGCGCACGAAGGCGAGTTGCTGTGTCACGCCACGGGCGCCCTCGTTGCGATTCCCGGCGTGCGGATTGTGGGGACCTCCCGCCAGAAGGCGGCCGTGATCTCCTTCGTCATCGAAGGCGTGCATGCGCACGACGTGGCCACCATCCTGGATCGGGAAGGCATCGCCGTGCGAGCCGGTCATCATTGCGCTCAGCCTGTCATGGAGCGGTTCGGCCTGGCCGCCACGGCGCGGGCCTCGTTCGCGATGTACAACACCATCGAAGAAGTGGACGCGCTGGCGCGCGCCATCGCCAAGGTCAAGGAGATCTTCGACTGATGCCGGACTTGCGGGAGCTCTACCAGCAGCTCATCATCGATCACAGCAAGAGCCCGCGCAACTGCCGTGCGATGGAAGGCGCGGACGCGACGGCCGAGGGGCACAATCCGCTGTGCGGCGACGAGGTCACTGTGTACGTGAAGCTCGAGGGAGACCGCGTGAGCGATATCAGCTTTCGCGGCAACGGCTGCGCCATCTCCACGGCGTCCGCTTCGCTGCTAACGGAAGTTCTGAAGGGCAAGACGCGCGAGGAAGCCGAGGCGCTATTCCTCAGTTTCCACGAGTTGGTAACACGCGGGACGCCGGACGGGCAGGGGCCGTCGCTCGGAAAATTGGTGGTGTTCGCCGGGGTCTCCGAATTCCCCGTGCGCGTCAAGTGCGCGACGCTGGTGTGGCACACGCTGCGCGCCGCGCTGCATCAAATCGGAGAGGCGGTGACCACCGAATGAAACTGACCGCCGACGAAGAATACGGCCTTCGCTGCCTCTTGCAGGTGGGCAAACATTGGCCCGAAGGGGTCCTCACGATTCCCGAGGTGAGCCGCCGGGAGGGTATCTCCGTGCCGCATGCCGGGAAGGTCTTGCAGATGCTGCGGCAGGGCGGTCTGGTGAAGAGCGCGCGCGGGCAGGCCGGCGGCTACACGCTCGCCCGGCCTCCCGAAGAGATCTTGCTTCTGGACGTGCTGGCGGCCCTGGGCGGCCGGCTGTACGAGGAGGAGTTCTGCCAAAGCCACAAGGGCGCTGTCCGGATCTGCACGCACTCGACGGACTGCGCCATCCGCTCGTTGTGGCAAACCGTGCAGAGCGCCGTGGACGATGTTTTGGGCCGCACCACCCTACGCGACCTCCTGCGCAAGGAAGACGAGATGTCCACTTGGCTCTCTGAATTGGTCCCGCTGAGCCTACCTTAACCGGGTGCTGAGGCGCGCGGCTCTATGACCTACTGTCGTTTCAGAGCCGCGACCGCGAGGGAGCGGTCGCCTGCGAATTCCGGACCGCCCCTACCGCAAGAAGGCCTTCAGCCCCTCCTGCAGGAAAGCCGCCCCAGCCGCTCCCGTCAACGCCGGACCAAAAGCTGGCAGCATGCCCCTTCTGCGCCATTCGCTGTGAATGGCGTGGTAGCCGAGGAAGAGGAAACTGCCGCCCGCAAAGCCCAGAAGAATTATCAGCCAGCCCACACCGAATTGGTATGTCGCCACGGACTCGATCATCGCCCCCAGAATCGTCGGTGCCTGGGCCACGGCGCACCACCCCAGAGCGGAAACGCGCGATCGGAGCGCCGCGCGCAGGATTGTGCCGTAGGCCAGGCCTTCGGGGATCTTGTGTATCGCGATCCCCAGGAAGATGCCCCAGGCGAGCCGCCCTTGCCCCTCATCGTGCGCCGCGCCGATCGCCAGACCATCCATGAGGCTGTGCAACACGGCTGCCGCCACCAGCGGCAGCGCAAAACCATGCAGGGTCACCGCGCAGGTGCCATGATCGTGAGCCGCCGAACACGAGGGGCAAACGGGATAGATGAAGCGGTTCACCGCCCACAACAGCACGAAACCGATCGACAGAGCGCCCAGTCCGGCGGCCCATCCGAGGGCCTGCGAGAGTTCCGGCCAGATGCCGAAAAGGGCCATTCCCATAAGCAGGCCCGCGCCGAAAGGCACCAGCACGCGGCCCATGCGAGGGGAGGCGGTGAGCCGCATCCCGACGGCCGCGCTGATCAACGCGATCGCCGTGACGACGGCGGCCAAGCCCGCATCTGTGATGAGCGGAATCATCCGGGGATTACTCTACTCTATCGGGTGAGCCGGGCAGCGGCAAGCACGCCCCCGGCGGGTGCTATGCTCATGACGAGTGCCTGCCTCCAATACACAATCCGCCCCGCAGGGCGAGCTGGAATACCACGAGCGGATCTATTCAGGCTTCGCACAACAGCACTTTGCCAAGGGCGCCGTGCGCGCCTTCCGGGCGCACCTGGCGGGGCGGATCCTGCGCCGGACGGGTGCGGGGCTCGCGTCGCGCGTCCTGAGCGTGGGTTGCGGAATCGGCGACACGGAGATCCTGATGGCGCCGCGGGTCGGGCAGATTGTGGGCCTGGATTTCTCTCCCGCCGGGATCCGGCAGGCTCGGGCCGACGCCGCAAAGAGCGGCGCGAGGAACGCGGAATTCATCGAGGGCACCCTCGAAGAGAACACCGCCGGCGGTGGTTTTGACGTGGTGTTCGCGGTGTTCTTCCTGCATCACTTGCCGGAAGCCGAGCTGGCCCGGGCGCCACGCCGGATCATGGAACTGCTCAAGCCTGGAGGCAGGTTTTATTCGCTGGACCCGAGCCTTTACCGGTTGTCGGGAGCGGTGGGCTCGCTGCTGATCCCCAAGCTCATGCAGAAATACCAGTCGCCCGGCGAGGCGGAATTGGCGCCCCAAAGAGTGAAGCGGCTGTTCGAGGCGAACGGCTTCGGCTGCGAGCTGAGTTACTACGATTTTGGCTCGACGCCGCTGGCGGGACTGGCGCCGTCCTGGGCGGCAGGATACCAAGTGGCCCGAATCGTGGACGACCTTGTCGTACGGGTGCCGTGGTTGCGCAAGCTGAGCAGCAACTTCGAGATCCTGGCGAAGAAAGTGGACCTGACATGAGCATCGCAACGCGGCACGGAGACTCGGGCGAAACCAGTTTGCCGGACGGAGAGCGGGTCTCGAAGGCCGATCCCCGCGTGGAGTGCTACGGCGTCATCGATGAGCTGGTCTCGCAGATAGGCGTCGCCCGCTCGATCTGCGAGGACGCCGAGATGAAGCAGTGGCTCAAGGCCATGCAGCGCGACCTGTTCAAAGTGGGTGCGGCGATGAGCGTGGCTCCGGAATTCGGCAGGCCGGCTACGAAGATCGAGCCCGAGATGATCGCGGTCCTCGATGAACACGTGCGGCGCGCGGAGGCCACCGAGGGAATCCTCAAGGACTGGGCTCTCCCGGGCGAACTGCCCGCTTCGGCGGCTCTCGATGTCGCGCGCGCCGTTTGCCGCCGGGCCGAGCGTCTGGCGGTTCACCTTACCGAGCAAGGCGTCATCTCCAATCCGCCCGTTCTGGCCTATCTGAACCGCTTGTCGGACGTCTTGTGGCTCTTCGGCCGGCTGCTCGAACTTCGCGCTAAAGTGGACAGCTCCCTGCGCGACAATCCCGGCAGCGCGCCACCCTGGTCCCGGGCCTGGTAGCCTAAGATTCGCCGAAAGACCGCTTGCTAACGCGCGCGGCTCGGAACGGAGCCGCGACCGTGAGGGAGCGGTTGCCTGCGAATCCGGCAATCAGCCTTTCAAATAGCGGCGGATCCCGAAGTCGTAAATGGCGGCGCCGATGATACCTCCCACCAGCGGGCCCAGGATGGGTACCCAGAACATGTTGGTGCCATCTGTCAGGCCGTTGTTCTTGAAACCGGCCACCACCGTGAACAGCCGCGGCCCAAAGTCACGCGCAGGGTTGATGGCGTAGCCGTGCATCCCGCCGAACGAAATGCCGATCGCCACCACTACCAGGCCGATCATCAGCGGGGTGAGGTTCGCTCCCGGAGGCATGTTGAGTTCGTCCGTGATCGCCAGAATCAGCCCCATCAACAGCGCCGTGCCGATCACCTGGTCGAGGAATCCGTACACCGGCGCGCTTGGAAACGCCGGAAACGTCGTGAAGATGCTGGCGGTACTCAACAGCCCTGGATCGACTTTTTCAAAGGCCGGCCGGTAGTTCCAGAACACCAGAGCGGCGGCACAGAAGGCTCCGGCCGTTTGCGCCAGACTGTACGGAATCACTTTCTTCCACGGGAAGCCGCGAAAAATCGCCAGCGCCAGGCTGACCGCGGGGTTGAGGTGAGCGCCGCTGATCTTGCCCGCGACATAGATGCCCAAGGTGACGCCCAACCCCCAGCCCAGCACGATGTTGGTGAAGCCGCCCTTCACCACCTCGCCGGGTACTCCGGTGCCTAAGAGCACCACCATCGCCACCACGCCGTTCCCGAACAGGATCAGAACCAGCGTTCCGAGAAACTCCGCCAGCAGTTCCGCGCCGAGTCGTTTGGGTACCATATGAGGGGTTGATTCTACCATCAGGGAGACCGGAATGTCTTTGATACTCGCACTCGACCAGGGCACCACGAGTTCCCGCGCCATTCTTTTCGATGGGGACGGCAACATCCGCGCCGTCGCTCAGAAGGAGTTCGAGCAGCTCTTCCCGCAGGCTGGATGGGTGGAGCACGACCCGAACGAGATCTGGTCGTCCCAGATCGCCGTCGTCACCGAGGCCCTGAGCCGCGCGGACATTCGCCCGCGAGAGGTGGCCGTGATCGGCATCACCAACCAGCGGGAAACCACCATCGTATGGGATCGCGAAACCGGCGAGCCGGTCTTCAACGCCATCGTGTGGCAGGACCGCCGCACCTCCACGATCTGCGACAAGCTGAAGTCGGACGGGGCCGAAGACCTGGTTCGCCGCAAGACCGGGTCTGGTGATCGACGCTTACTTCTCCGGAAGCAAAGTCGCCTGGATACTGGACAACGTTCCCGGCGCCCGGAAGCGCGCCGAGGCCGGCCAGCTCGCCTTCGGCACCGTGGATAGCTGGCTGCTGTGGAAGCTGACCTCGCACCGCGTCCATGCCACCGACTCGAGCAACGCATCCCGCACCATGCTCTACAACATCCATACGGGCGAGTGGGACGAAGAATTGCTGCGCCTGCTGCGGATCCCGCCGTCGATGCTCCCCGAAGTCCGCGACTCGAGCGAGATCTACGGGGAAGTCTCGAACCCCCTCGGGCCCCTGGGCGTGCCGGTTGGCGGGATCGCCGGCGATCAGCAGGCCGCGCTCTTCGGGCAAACCTGCTTCGCCCCCGGCATGGCGAAGAACACTTACGGCACGGGCTGCTTCATGCTCCAGAACATGGGAGACCAGGCCGTGGAATCGCGGCACAAGCTGCTCACCACCGTGGCGTGGCGTCTCCAGGGCCGGACCACCTACGCTCTGGAGGGAAGCGTGTTCATCGGCGGAGCGGTGGTGCAGTGGCTTCGCGACGGACTGGGATTGATACGGTCCGCTCCCGAAATCGAGCCGCTGGCGGCCTCGACGCCCGACAACGGAGGGATTTACCTGGTGCCCGCGTTCGCCGGCCTCGGCGCCCCGCACTGGGATCAGTACGCGCGCGGGGCGATGTTCGGCCTGACGCGCGGCGCCACCGCCGCCCACATTGCGCGTGCCGCGCTCGAGTCCATCGCTTACCAGGTGGCCGATGTTCTGGATGCGATGCAGGCCGACTCCCACATCCGGCTGAGCGAGCTGCGCGTGGACGGAGGAGCCTCCAACAACGGCTTGCTGATGCAGTTCCAGGCCGACATCCTAGGGGTGCCGGTGGTGCGTTGCGGTGTCGCCGAAACCACCGCGCTTGGCGCGGCCTACCTGGCCGGGCTGGCAACGGGTTTCTGGAAGAGCCCCGAGGAAGTCAGCTCGCACTGGCACGAGGGCGCCCGATTCGAGCCGCGCATGCCCGCCTCCCAGGCCTCCTCCTTGCGGGCGCGCTGGATGGAGGCTGTGGGCCGCGCCAAGAACTGGCACCAGGCCACGTGAAGGAGTCCGTGGGCCCTGCTGAATTCGATCAGCCTGGGGCGAAACCGGATCACCCGTCCAGCTCGATCTCCTCGTGCTGTATTCCCCCGTACGGGTACACCGCCACCCGAACGCTGGGGCCCTTGTGCCGCTCCTGAAGCATCTTAACCACTTCTTCCCACGTCGAGGCGAACTGGGTCGACGCTGGGAATCCATTCATGAATGAACGGGTCATGTACTGCGAGTACACAATCAGGCCGATCTCCCGGCGGCGTACTCCCGGTGCTCCCGGTCCCCCCGGTCCTCCGACTGGTTGTGCCGGCGCCGGCCCACCCGGTCCCCCACGTCCGCCGCCGGAAATCCGGTTGGCCATCTGATTGTAGTAGCTCATGCCGCGACGGGCGGCGGTCCGGTTGTTCAAAAAGTGGATGGGATCCACTGTCCACGGGTGGTTCACGATCAACACACCGGTGCCGCCGTCCTTTGCGCAGAGGTTAATCCAACGCTGCGAAGCACTGGCCTGGGAGCACTTCGGGTAAGCATTGGCCACCACGATGTCGGCATCCTTGAACGCGGGAGTGCAGTAGGTCTTGGCCGCGACTCGGACGATGGAATTGTGCGACTCCACAATGTCCCCCGAGCGAACCTGAATGGGCCGCAGTTTGTGGTCGTACATCAACTGCACGCTGAAATCCACCTTGGCCAAACGCGCGGCCTCGATGATGTCCAGGCGCATCTCGTTCTTAAAGGTCTTCACCGGTCCGGACGTCTTGGTCTCGCGCAGCACCACATTATGGTTGTGTTCCACCGTGTCGATATGGGCCACGCCCGGCAGGACCATCTTGGCGCCGCCGCCGTAGCCGGCGTCAAAGTGGACCTTGATGCCGCTCAGCGTGATCTTCAGGTCGGCGTCCATGAACGTCTGGTTCACCATGACGTTCGTCTTGCGACTGGTGGTGCCGATTTCCTTGCAACCGTAGAAACAGGAGTGGTTGACCCAGGCGTACTTTCTGATGACCGCCATGCCGAGCTTCGTTGCGACTTCGGTTTGAGTCATCGGACGGTGGTTGGCTATAGCGGCTATGAACAGAATGTTCTCGTCCCGGATGCCGGCCGCTGTCAGTTGGTCCAGCACCCACGGTACAACTTCGTAGGTGGGAGTCGGGCGCGACATCTCGCCGAAGGTAATCGCCACCGTCTTCCTGCCCGCGGCGATCTCGCGGAGCGGGGCAGTGCCAACCGGCTTGCTCATCTGCTCGGCGAGTTGTTCCTGCGTCAGAACTGGTGCGCCGTAGCCCCGCATGTGCATTACGTTGATATCCCAGTTCGAAGGGAAGTCCAAACGTTCGTCCAGCATGCCGGACAATTCGTGCGTGGGAATGAGGACGGATTTCGCCGACCCCCTCAGTGCGCCCACCTGCGTTGGCTGGTAGGCCCCCGCCGCCAGCGCCGTCCCGATCAGGGGTACTGGGGCCGCCATCGCGCCTTTCAGAAAACCTCTGCGATTCACCAACGGTTTCGACATGAGTGCCTCCTTGCGAAAAGAAATGATGTGATCTCCAATTCCCCTGACAGGCCGTCCGGCCCAAGGGAGCATACCATGATATAGAATTTCCCTCTTCGATTCCTGGCCCCCTCGATTCGACACCCGGGTACGTAAGAACCCGCAGCTGTCTCCTTTCAAGAGATTCCTCAGACACCCGCATGAGCGCCAAACGCGAGACGGTTGCGGCAATGAGGCGCAAGTCGTTGAGAGAACTGGTATACTGCCGCGATGCCGAGCAGGCGCGGTTTACCCGCAACGCCTAGCGCAACTCTCCTTCACCAGCGCGTTGCACGACCGGAACCCCTCGTTGGCCGGGCGGGATCTTCTGCCGGGCCACGAGTGGCAAAACAGCCTCATTCCAGCCGTGCGGCCCGGGGGCGAAGGTGACCTGAGCGTGCGGCACCGCGCGCTTCAGCACTACCGCGAACTGCGACCGAATGATCACAGGTAGTTCGACGGCCCGGAGGAATTCCTCATCGTTATGCCCATTGCCAACGCCGACCGTGCTAACGCGCCCGAACCGCTGCCGGTACAACTCGATGAGGCTGCCGACAGCCACGGCTTTGCCGGTCGCGCCGGTGATGTGGTAGAAGCGATCGCCGCGAGTCCACCGTTTTCCCCGGCTCTCGATCGACGTCAGAAGTGCGTGGGTACCGGAGCCGAGGATTTCAAACGGCTCGTCAAACTCGCGCTGCTTCGCCAATTCAGCCTGGTGTACTGGCAACGACGTGCGAAGGCAGATGTCCGCAAGGCTCATCTGGTGAAATCCCAATACATCACAGCCGGTCTCCAGGGCCGCTTCCCGCAAGGTGTGGACAAGCTCAAGGTACGGGGCGCCAAGCTCAATTACCTCATATCCATCGCGCTCTATCGCGCCAGGGACCTCAAACGGAAAGTAGCCGGAAGGGATGTAGATCGCACCCCCATTCTCGACGATGAACGGATGTTCGTTCTTCAGCCTTTTGCGCCATACCTCCACCTCGGCTCGAGTCTTGCTCGTGCACAGCACGAGAGGAGTCTTCCCAAGGCGAATGGCTGCCAGCGCAGGTTCGGCTGCCTCGAACGAATAGGTCTGTGGATGCAGGAGAGTCCCGTCCAGGTCGGAGAAGATCACCTTCATAGCAATTCCAGGTTAGCAACGGTGCAGTCCGCGGTGAATACCCCGGAGGGGTGATTCCAGAAAGGAAAACGGGGTAGACGGCTGGCACGGTTCTTAGGATGGCGCGACGTCGTTCGCCGTCGCGGAACATGGGTGCATTCCGTGAGCCGCAAGTTGTTGAAATGCTTGGTGGGCCCTGTAGGATTCGAACCTACGACCGACGGATTATGAGTCCGCTGCTCTAACCGGCTGAGCTAAGGGCCCGCTCTTCGCCGAGTCAATTCAATCGCAACGCTAACGAGTTTAACACGCAGCCCCCGGCCGGCTTGAGCCGCCGGGTAGAATGTAGAGCGTGGGACGTGGGTTGCGCGCACCGCAGCTCACGTGCCGCGATCCTTATGCGATGCATCTTCCACATCGACATGGATGCCTTCTTCGTGTCGGTGGAGGAACTGTTCGACCCTTCCCTCAAAGGCAAGCCCGTGGTGATCGGCGGGCGCCCGGACCAGCGCGGCGTGGTCTCGGCGGCGTCCTACGCGGCACGCAAGTTCGGAGTGCACTCGGCGACGCCGCTGCGGACGGCGTACAAGCTCTGCCCGCAGGCCATCTTCCTCGACGGCCATCCGCAGCGCTATCGCGAGTACTCCGAGAAGGTCTTCCAGGTTTTCGGCCGCTTCAGCCCGCAGGTCGAGATGGCCTCGATCGACGAAGCCTACCTCGACATGACCGGCACCGAGCGCCTGCTCGGTCCCCCGCTCGCCGCCGCGCACAAGCTCCACGAAGCGGTGAAGCGCGAGACGGGGCTGAACTGCTCGATCGGCATCGCCACCTCGCGCCTGGTGGCCAAAGTCGCCTCCGATCAGGCCAAGCCCAACGGCGTGCTGTGGGTGCTGCCCGGGCGCGAGGCACGCTGGCTCGCGCCGCTCGACGTGCGCAAGATCCCCGGCGTCGGCAAGGTGACGGAGCAGCATCTGCACGCCTACAACATTCGTAAGGTCGGCGACCTGGCGCGGCTCGAGGAGTCCTTCCTCGAGAAGCACTTCGGCAAGTGGGGACTGGCTATGGCGGGTAAATCCCGTGGCGAGGATGCCGGCGGCTGGTTCGACGGCGTCATCGGTGTCGAGGAAGATCCCAAGTCCATCAGCCACGAGCACACCTTCGACTGGGACACGGCGGACCTCGAAGTCCTGGAATCCACGCTGGCGCGCCTCTCCGAGATGGTGGGCCGGCGCCTGCGCGAGCACGCTCTGCACGCCCGCACCGTGCAACTCAAACTGCGCTACCGGGACTTCAGCACCATCACCCGCTCGCGCACGCTCGTATGCACGACGCAACTCGACACCGAACTCTACCGGGAAATACGGTCCTTGTTCGAGAAGAACTGGAACCGCAAGGCGGTGCGCTTGCTCGGCGTTCAGGCGGCCTCGCTCGAGCGGCTGCAGGGCCAGATGAGCCTGCTCGAACCCGAACAAGGCGAGCGGTGGCGCAAAGCGCTCTCGGCCGCCGACCACATGCGCGACCGCTACGGCGAATCCGCCGTCTCCCTCGCCGCCGGCCTGAAAGGCGGTTTCCGCGAGCGTGTCCACGAAAACCCCGCCAGCCTCCCCGGCAAGCACCCCAAATGATCCGGGCGTTCGCAATGCGGCCCAATCCCTGAGATATACTTGTTGGCTGTCTAGGGAGATTCGATGTCAAACCAGAACTTATGCGGCTGCGCCGGCCACCCGCCGTGCGTTTCTTACGACCGCCGTCACCGCGGCTTCATACCAGCGCATCCTCGGCGCCAATAGCAGGATACAGGTCGGATTCATCGGCTACGGACTGATCGGCAAGCGTCACGTCACGGATCTTAAGACCATGCAGGACGTCGACTGCGCGGCCCTCTGCGACGTCTACAAGCCCCGCCTCGATGCGGGCCTCGCGCACTGCGGCCCTCAGGCCAAGGGCTACGGCGACTTCCGGAAAATGCTCGACAACAAGGACCTGCAGGGCATTGTCGTCGGCACGCCGGACCACTGGCACACCCTGCTCACGGTGCTTGCCTGCGCCGCCGGCAAGGACGTCTACGTCGAAAAGCCGATGACCCTCTTCGTCCGGGAAGGACGCTGGATCGTCAACGCCGGGCGCAAGTATCAGCGCGTGGTGGCCGTGGGCACGCAACGCAAGCACAGCCCCGAGGTCCAGGTCGGTCGCGACCGGGTTTCGAGCGGGCTGCTCGGCAAAGTCCACACCGTGCGTGCCGCCGCCATCCGCAACATTTACCCGGGCTTCGGCAAGACGCCTGCCGCCAATCCGCCGCCCGGTTTCGACTACGACATGTGGCTCGGCCCCGCCCCCAAGACCCCCTACACCAGGCACCGCAGCCTGTATCATTTCCGCTGGTTCTGGGACTATGCCGGCGGCCAGATGACCAACCTGGCCGCGCATGATATCAATAAGATCCACTATGTCATGGGCGCCAACGCACCCACGCAGGTCTATTCCGGCGGGGGCCGCTACGCGCTCGAGGACGACTGCGAAACGCCCGACCTGCAAGACACCGTCTTCACCTATCCCGGCTTCACCATGCTTTACTCGGTGCGCGAGGCCAACGCGCGGCCCGACATCACCGGCATCCGCTTCCTGGGCACTAAGGGCGATATCATCCTTACCGAAGGCGGCTACGAAGTGATCCCCGAAATGAAAGGCGATCCTACCAACCAGATCCCGGGCTGGGACGGTCACCCGCCGGGTGGTCCAGTCGGCTCCAACACCCAGCCTACGCCCTGGATCGCGGCAGCCAAAGACCGCCCCAAGACCGACGACGTCATGCTGGTCAACAAGCGCAACTGGCTGGACTGCATTCGCACCCGCAAGCAGCCCTTCGCCGACGCCGAGGACGGCCACCGCGTCGCCACGGCCTGCCACCTCGCCAACATTTCCCTGCGCCTGGGTAGGATGGTGCGCTGGGATCCCGTGAAAGAAGACATCATCGGCGACCGCGAGGCATCCGCCATGCTTGTGCGGCCCTACCGGAAACCGTGGGATGACGCGCTCGCGAGCCTCAAGCTTGCTTAACAACTGAACACAGCCATGCGACCACTAACACTTACTCTTGCCCTCCTTGTGGCGACCGCCCTTCTGGCGCCGCTCTACGGCCAGGACTACCCCAGGGCTGGAATCGACAACGGCATAATCAAAGCCGGGCTCTATCTTCCCGACGCCGTAAAGGGCTCCTACCGGGCGACGCGCTTCGATTGGTCGGGCATCATCTACAGCCTCGAGTTCAAGGGCCATCAGTACCTCGGGCAGTGGTACCCGAAACACGATCCACTGGTCCACGACGCGATCACCGGACCCGCAGAATCGTTCGATACCGACGGCGCCGGCCTCGGATACGCCGAAGCGCAGGCCGGCGGGCAGTTCATCCGCATCGGCGTGGGCGTCGTCGAGAAGCCCGAAGAGCGCTCTTTCAGCGCGTTCAAGACCTACAAGGTGGTCGATCCGGGGAAGTGGAAGGTCTCTCAGGGTAAGAACTGGGTCGAATTCCAGCAGACGCTCACGAGCAAGATCGGCTACGCCTACGTCTACACCAAGCGCATCACCCTGGTCGAGGGCAAACCTGAAATGGTGATCGGCCATTCCCTGAAGAACACCGGGAATCAGATGATTTCGACCACCCAGTACAACCACAACTTCTTCGTGATGGACGGCAAGATGAGCGGTCCCGGCGTCACCTTGAAATTCCCCTACGAAGTTAAGGCCGTTGCCGATTTCAGGGGCATGCTGGAGGCTAAAGGCCGAGAACTGACGTTCCTGAAGGAACTTACGGGGAACCAGTCCGCCCAGAGCCTGCTCCAGGGCTACGGACCTACCGCCAAGGACTACGATATCGCCATCGAGAACAAGCTCGCGGGCACCGGGGTCAGAATCACCGGCGACAGACCCATCGTCCGCTTCAACTTCTGGACCCGCAAGGAAACCGTGTGCCCGGAGCCCTATATCCAACTCAAGGTTCCCTCGGGCAAGACCGAGAAGTGGGAAACCCGGTACCAGTTCTACACCTTGAATTAGGCTCTCGCAAAGGCGCAAAGCCGCCAAGAAATGCGTTGTTTCCTTTGCGTCTTTGCGCCTTGGCGTGAGATTTAACCGCAGGCCCCAGCTTTCTCCCTCCCCCCGTGGAATAATCGGACCACGGGCCGCGTTCAGGTGTATGGGAGCAACAAGATGGCGACCAGCAGCCTGGCAGTCCAAGCGGTGCCGGATCAAATGATCAGACCAGCGCCCTTCCAGGAACTCTACCAGCAATATTCGAATGTCGTATACCTCACGGCCCTGCGCGTCACCGGCAATGCCGCCGACGCGGAGGACGCCCTGCAGACCGTCTTCCTGCGCATCTTGAAGCAGGAAGAGCGTTTCGAGGTGGCCTGGTCCTCGGCGGCCTACTTCCGCCGCGCGGCCACCAACGCCTCGATCGACATCCTCCGCCGCCGCGCCTGGCAGGCGGAAACACCCCTCGACGGCATCCTGCCGCAGTTGGCCGAGGAAAGCCCCGCGCTTCTCAAACAGCGCTTGCGGCAGGCCCTCGGCCGGCTCGAGCCGCAAGACGCCGAACTCTTCGTCCTCAAGTACGTGGAAGGTCTTTCGGGCGAAGAACTGGCCGAGCAATTCGGCATCGAGAGGGCCACCGTGGGTAGCAGGCTGTTTCGGATCCGCCAGACTCTGCGGGAAGTGATCGAACGTTGAAAGGGAGGCACACCATGTCGGAAGATCGCCTGGATCAAGTACTGAACGAGATGAAGAACGAGAGCGTGCCGGCAGAGGAAGTCGCGGCGGCTCGGGCGCGTGTATGGCAGAAGCTCGCGGGTGCGGACTCGGCGCTGTGTACCGAGTTTCGCGCCGGCTTGCAGGAGTACGCCGCCGGCGGACTGGAATCCTCCCGCCGTCTACTGTTGGAAGATCATCTGAGCCGCTGCACAGGCTGCCGGCGCGCCATGGCCGAATTGCAGGGCATGCGCAAAGTGCAGCCGATGCCGGCCGTGCGCCGCAGGGCGCTGCCGGTTTGGTCGCGTTGGGCGATTGCGGCGGGCGTCGCCGCCCTGGCGCTCTATCTCGGCCGCGGCCCGCTCGACACGGCACTAGCCCCCTCCGGTCCCCGTGCGACCGTGGTCAACGTGGCTGGCAGCCTCTACAAGCTGCCGCAGGGCGCCCTGGCCGCCGGCGCAACCTTGACGGACGGAGAAGTGGTCCGGACCGGCTACGGCGCCCGCGCCGTGCTGCGTCTGGCCGATGGTTCCCTCGTCGAGGCCAACGAACGTACCGAGCTTTCCGTCAACGCCGCCTGGAGCGGCCAGTCGATCCGCCTGGAACGGGGTGACATCATCGTGCAGGCCGCCAAGCAGCGTCGCGGCCATCTGCGCGTGGTGACCCGCGACTCCGTGGCCTCCGTCAAGGGAACGGTCTTCGCCGTCTCCACGGGCCTGGCGGGATCTCTGGTTTCAGTGGTTGAGGGTTCGGTGCAGGTCGCACAACCCGGCGGCGAGCGTCCTGCTCAGCCCCGGCCAGTTGGCCGCCTCCAGCACGCACTCTCGAAGGCGTCCCCGTGAGAGAGACCGTCGCCTGGAGCCAGGACCGTGAGAAATACTACGCCGTGCTCGCGGAGCTCGCGAGCATCGGGAAGACCGTCGCCGAAAGGGCCACGCCGGCCCCGCGCACGCAGTCCAAACTGTTGTCCTACGTGCCGGCGGGAACGTTCCTGTACCTTGCGGCGCCGAACTTCGGCGATGCCATCCAGCAGACCGTGAGCTTGATCGAACAGCGCTCGCAAGAGAACGCCACGCTGCGCGAGTGGTGGGCTTCCGCCGACAAGGAGCAGATCAAGCTCTTAATCGGAAAGGTGCAGTCCATCTCCCCGCTGATCGGCGGCGAGATCGTTTTCGTCCTGTCACGCGCGCCACTCGCTACGGCGTCGGTTCCGGCGCTGTTGGCCGAGGTGCAACCTGGACAGGAGGTCGCCTTGAAGCAAGCTCTGGCCCAACTCGTTGGGGGCGCCGCGGCTCCGTATCAGGTTTCCGGCGGACTGCTGGTGATCTCTGACTCTCCGGCGCACCTCGGCACGGTTGTGGCGGGTCTCGGCCAGGGGGCCGGTAGTCCGTTCGCCAACGAAGTCGCCACGCATTATCAGGGCGGCGTGGGCGTGCTGTTCGCCTTCGACGTCGCATCCGTATCCACGACGAGCATGGCCGGCGCGGCAAAGGGCGCCGCCGCGATGGGCGTGAACAAGTTGAAGTACATCTTCTTCGAGCAGCGCTCCGTCCAGGGCAACGATGAACTGCAGGCCGCGGTGGTCTTCGACGGCCCCCGCACCGGCGTCGCCAGTTGGCTGGCTTCGCCCGGACCGGCTGGGTCGGCCGAGTACATCTCGAGCGGTGCCGTGCTGGCCGTCTCGGCGGCCACCCGCAACCCCCGCGAGGCCTTCGATGAATTCGCGGGTCTGCTGAGCCGGGTCGATCCCAAGTTCTCCCAGGGCCTGGCGCAGATGGAGTCGCAGACCGGCGTCAGCGTGGCGAACGACATTGCCTCTGCTTTCGGAACGGACTTCACCTTCGCCATCGAACGGCCCACCATTCCGATTCCCGGCTGGGTGGCCGCGCTGGAGGTCAGCCAACCCAGTCTGATCGACTCCGCTGTCCGCCGGCTCGCCGCGGCCGCCAACGCCCAGCTCGCGCAGGTGGGCAAGCCGGCCGCCGTCGCTGTCGACGAACAGATCGTGAACGGACGCACCTGGGTGACGCTGCGGCCTTCGGGTGTAGCGCTCACCCTCACCTGGACCTACGACCGGGGCTACATGATCGTCAGCACGGACCGCGACCTCGCCTCGCAAGCGATCGCCACCCGTAATGGCGGGCTTTTCCTGGTTCGCTCGGAGAAGTTCCGCGCGCAACTCCCGGCTGCCACCGGCCTGCATCAGTCCGGGTTCTTCTGGCTGAACACGCAGGGTCCGCTGGCGGATGTCGCCGGCCTTCTCGGGAGCGGGTCTCTGAAGGCGTTGCTCGAGAGCCGTGAACCAATTGTTGTGGTTGTGAACGGAGATGCGGAACGAATTCAGGCTGCCAGTCGTACTCGATTGATGAGTATGCTGTTCACGACGATGCTGGCGGGAGAGCCGAAGCGCCTTGCCGGCGCCTCACGCTAGCCTGCTGGAGCGTATGACGCCTGTTATTGAGCTTGAGAACTTGAGCGTTCGGCTGGGCCGGCGGGAGATCCTGCAGAGGATCACCTGCCGGCTCGGCGTTTCGGGTGCGGGCAGGGCCATCGGCTTGCTGGGCCCGAACGGTGCGGGCAAGTCCACCTTGATCCGCACGCTGCTCGGCTTTCACCGCCCTTCCCAAGGCAGCGCACGCATCCTCGGCTACGATTGCCACCGCTGCCCCCTCGCCGTCAAGACCCGCATCGGCTACATGCCGGAGAACGAATCGATCATCGCCAACCTCACCGCCGTTCAGTTTCTCCGGTTGATGGGCGAGATCTCCGGGCTGCCCGCCGAAGTGGCGCTCGAGAAAGCGCACGAAGTGCTCTACCACGTCGGGCTGGGAGAGGCCCGCTACCGCGCCGTCGGAACCTACTCGCTCGGCATGCGGCAAATGGCCAAGTTCGCGCAATCCATCGTGCACGGGCCGGAAGTTCTGATCCTGGACGAGCCCACCAACGGCCTGGATCCCGCGGCGCGCCGCCGCATGCTCGAGCTGATCCGTGAGATGAAGGAAGCACACGGCATGAACGTGATCCTCTGCTCCCACCTGCTGAAGGACGTGGAGGAGGTCTGCGACGAAGCCATCATTTTGCACGAAGGGCGCCTGGTGCATCATTCCGATCTCGAAGCGGAGCGGCGCTCGAATCGTCGCTTCGTGGAACTCGAGGTCACCGGCGACGACAGCAACCTGGGCGCCGCCCTGCGCGGCCACGGCTCCGACGGAGTCACCGAAGGCTGCGGCCGCTGGCGCATCGTGCTGCCGCCGGACATCGAACTCTCGGAACTCTGGGCGCTGCTGGCCCGCGAGAACCTCGGTGTGCACAAGCTGACCCACCGGCGCGATACTTTAGAAGAGATCTTCCTCAAGGCCGTCGGCCACATTCGCGAAACGCCCGGCGATGAGGCCCGGCGGCAGGAGGTGAGTGTCCATGGCCATCTATAAGCGTGGCTACCAGCGCTATCAGGGGCCCTGCACGACGCACCTCACGCGCCTGCTGGCGTTCCCGCGCTTCTCCTGGCGGCGGCTCATGGACCAGCGCCTGGTGGTCATCGTCCTGATGGCCTCCCTCTTCTGGCCGCTGGCCTGTGGCGCCTTCGTTTACATCTCCAACCATACGGAACTCTTGCAGGGACTCGGCGGCGCCCTGGTGAACTTCCTGAACATCAACGGCACGTTCTTCCTCACCTTCATGGGCGCGCAGAGTTTCTTCGCCGTCCTGCTGGCCGCGCTGGCCGGCCCCGGCCTGGTGGCGCCCGATCTCGCTAACAACGCGCTGCCTCTGTACTTCAGCCGCCCGTTGTCCCGCCTGGACTATGTGCTGGCGCGCTTGCTCGTGCTGGCCGGCCTGCTCGCGATGGTCACCTGGATTCCGGGGCTCCTCCTGTTCGGAATGCAGGTTGGCATGGCGGGCTGGAGCTGGTTCAAGGTGAATTGGACGCTCGGTGCGGCGGTGGCCGGCGGCTTCATGCTGTGGAGCCTGTTGCTCGGGTTGGTGGCCATGGCCAGTTCCGCTTACGTGCGCTGGCGCATCATCGCCGGAGCCTTGGTGCTGGCCTTCTTCTTCGTGCTGGCGGGGGCCGCGCAGTTGATCAAGGCGGTCACCGGCGCGGAGTGGGCCCTGGCGCTCAATCCCGGCGAGGCCATGAATCGGATCTGGAGCGTGATGCTGGGCGTGGAATTGAAACCCGGTCCGGGCGCGCTCGAGTGCGCCTTGTCGCTCGGCGTGATGACGCTCCTGCTGTGCTGGATCCTGGAGCGCAAACTGCGCCCCGTAGAGGTGGTCTCGTGAGCGCCCCCGAGGTCCTCTTCGACGACGTGTCCAAGTTCTATGGCGAGATCCTCGGCGTCAACCGCGTCACGCTGCGGATTCCGCCGGGCATCACCGCCATGGTGGGCCCGAACGGTTCCGGCAAGACCACCCTCATGAATCTAATGGCGGGACTCATTCAGCCCGACCGGGGGACCATCACCGTGCGCGGGATCTCGCCCCGTGATCCCGAGCGCCTCATGCGCACGACCGGCTACGCCACCCAGTACGATGCGGCGCCGCGCGGCACAACCGGCTTCGACTTCGTCTCGGCCGGACTGGAACTCTACGGCCACTCGCGTTCGGAGGCCGCCCGGCTGGCCTGGAAAGCGCTCGAGATCGTCGGCATGACGGAGGCCGCGCCGCGCAAAGTGGCGGGTTACTCCAAGGGCATGCGTCAGCGCATCCGCCTGGCCCACGCCATCGCGCATGAGCCGGATGTGCTGGTTCTCGACGAACCGCTCAACGGCCTCGATCCGCTGGTGCGGGCCGAAACCATCGCGCTGTTTCGCAAGTACGCCGCCGAGGGCCGGCACGTGATTCTCTCGAGCCACGTGCTCCAGGAAGTGGATATCATCTCGGACCAGGTGATCCTCATCGCCAACGGCATGATCGCCGCCGAGGGCGAGATCCGCAACGTGCGCGAGGAGATGCACGAGCGCCCCAGCCAGTTCCTGGTGCGCTGCCGCGATGCCTCGCGCGTCGCCTCGCTGTTATTCACGCAGGATCACGTCGCCGAGGTCCGCCTGGACGCGGACCGCCTCGGGTTGCTCGTGCTGACCACGAACCGCGAGGTGTTCGCCCAGGCGCTGTCGCGCCTCGCCCTCGATGGGCACGAAATCGAGAGCGTCGTCCCCACCGATGAGGACGTGGACGCCCTTTACGAGTACTTGATCGGAGGCCGGCAATGACCACCGCTTTCCGGCTGCGTCAGGTCTGGATCATCGCGCGTCTGGAGATGCGCCGCGCTTTCTTTTCCAAGCGCGCCCTCTGGGTCTACCTTCTGGCACTTTTCCCGTCGGTGATCTTCATCGGCAACGGGATCGACATCCTCATCAAGCGCAATCGGTGGACGGCCCGCGGCGTAACGCCCGCGGCGGTGCTGGATTCTGTCCGCGAAGGCGACGTCGCCGAACTGGTGCTCGCCCGCACCGGCAAGCCCTTCGAGGACCGCACCTGGACCAGTGGACGCGAGTGGAGGACCGTCGAGACCAGAGGACCCGGCGGCCAGAGAAACTACCGGAGAGAACGCGGCCAGGCGCTCCCCGTCCGGTGGCGGTACATGGGCTTCTTCGACGGGACTCGCCGCTTCGATCTCACCTTCAAGAACGGGCTCCTCGACTCGAAGCGATCGAGGCCGCTAGCGAATCTCGAGGCAGGACCGCAGCGTTTTCGCCGGCGTGTTCCAGCTCTTCTATCTCAGGCTCGGCATCTTCTTCGGATGCCTGGGCATCTTCATGAATCTCTTCCGCGGCGAGATGCTGGATAAGACGCTGCACTTCTGGCTGCTGGCGCCCGTGCGCCGGGAAGTGCTGCTCTGCGGCAAGTATCTGGCGGGCCTGGTGGCCGCGTCGCTGATCTTCACTTTGGGCGCGCTGCTGTGTTTTGCCGCCATGCTCTGGCCGCAGGATCCGGCCCAGGTTCAGATGTACCTGCGCGACCAGGCGTTGACCCACGCGCTCTGGTACTCCGCCTCCGCCCTGCTCGCCTGCGTCGGCTATGGGAGCTTCTTCGTTGCGTCGGGCCTGCTGGTGCGGAACCCCATCATCCCCGCGGCGGTGCTGCTGCTCTGGGAGAACGTCGCCGGGTTTCTGCCCTCCATGTTGCAGAAGCTGAGCGTGCTGCACTATGTGCAGGCGCTTTGCCCGGTGCCGGTGCCCACCGACCCGGATATGCCGGCCTTTGTGCGGCTGTTCTTCGCGCCGGCCGCGCCGCCTTCGGCCCCCGTCGCGATCGCCGGTGTTCTGGGCCTGACGGCGCTGGTGCTCTGGCTCGCCGCGCGCGTCATCCGCAAGATCGAAATCAACTACAGCACGGAGTAGGCTCGGGGGCGATTCGTCCGTTCCGGAATCCCGCTACAATCCGTGTATGTACTCGCACCCTGCAACCGCCGAGGCCCACTTCACCGGCAGCGCAGTAGTCCGGGATGTCATCATCGGCATGTCGGACGGCCTGACGGTGCCATTCGCGCTGGCTGCGGGCCTGGCCGGCGTGGTCACGTCAAGCTTCCTCGTGCTGGTCGCGGGTCTCGCGGAGATCGTGGCGGGGTCCATCGCGATGGGGCTCGGCGGCTACCTCGCCGCTCGCAGCGATCAGGAGCACTACCACGCGGAGTTGGCGCGCGAGGACCGCGAGATCCAGGCCGTCCCGGAGATGGAGACCGAAGAGGTGCGCGTGGTTCTGGCCGGCTATGGCTTGCGCGATGAGCCGCTCGAGAACGCGGTCGGCGCCATCACCGCGGACCATCAGCGCTGGCTGAACTTCATGATGCGCAACGAACTGAACCTGGAGCCGCCCGACCCCCAGCGCGCGCGCAACAGCGCCGCCACCATCGGCTTCTCATACATCGCCGGCGGAATCCTGCCCCTGGCGCCGTACGCCTTCAAGGTCCCCGTCACGACGGCCTTGCTGTGGAGCGCCGCCATCACACTGGTGGCGCTGCTGGTATTCGGGGCGGTGAAGGGGCGGTTCGCCGGCGTTTCCATGGTCAAAGCCGCGCTGCAAACCGCCCTGGTCGGCAGCCTCGCCGCCAGCGCCGCCTATTTCCTGGCGCGCCTGGTCAACGGGCTGGTGTAGTCCGGATCGCTTACCCGAGGGTTTCGACGGCTGTCCGGTACTCACGGATCATGGCTAGCGTAGCGGCGTCGGTCTCTATGGCTCCCGCCAGGATGGCCGCCAGGTTTTCCGCAATGGCGGGGTCTTGAGCCAGCAGCGCCTTGATGCGCGCCGAGGTTTCCATACCCAGCGGCACCAGTTGCAGAGCCGCGCTGATGATCTGCAGAATGAGAGTCACATTGGCCAGGCTCATTTCGAAACCTCCCGAATCAGAATCGTTACGGTGGATTGTATGGCGTCCAGACACGCGGACAATGCCTTCGCCTCCGCAGGCGTTGCGCTCAGCCATCTGGCGAAGTCGCCCGGCGGAGAAATGCTGTTGAGTACAGCCCGAATTTGCGGCGCCAGGACAGCCCAATCGCCGGGCGTCTGCTGGATGATGGCCACGGCTTTGCTCGTGTTGGCCACGCGCTCGGTATAATCGAGCACCTGAAGGACTTGTGCGCGCGTGAGGACTCCCGAGCGCTCCAGAGTAATCGCCGTCTCGGTCGCCCCGCGAACCGATTCAGCCAGAACGCCGTTGTAGACGGCGACTCGCTGTGCCGGCGTCTTCTCGAGCTCCAGCGGCGTGCTCCGGCGGCAAGCCGGAGCGAAGATGACGACTGCCAGCGCCAATGACATAGTGGCGCGGCGCATGCTAGTTCGATTCATGGATTCCCCTCCATTTGAAAACTGTCGAAAGTGTCGAATTCTGTCGGGCGGCTGGCAGGCGAAAGCGCCTGCCCCACAGAGCCGCCTCCGTCCCGACGCTAGCACGGAGGCACCAACTCAACTACGCGCCGTAGTGACTTTGGCGAATGTTTTAAGTAAGTTGGACAGGTCGAGGTGGTTGTGACCGGTCAAGTCAGGAGAGGCTTTTTTGCCTTGACCGGCAGCCGCAGGCGCGCTTTGCAGCCCTCGCCCGACGATCTGCAATTCGGCGCTTGACACTGTAGCCCAGTTTATGTAGTACTATGCAAATATTGGATAGACAATGCCAAAAACTGAGGGAAACCCGATCGAAGATCTTCTCCCCTTGCCGCTGCCAATCTTTCACATGCTTCTGGCGCTGAGCGAGGGGGATCGCCATGGATATGCCCTGAAGCGCGAAATCCTGCAACGCACCGGCGGCAGGTTGAATCTGGGCTCCGGTGCTCTGTACGGCTCCATCAACAAGATGCTGGAGCAAGGGTTGATTGAGGAGTCCGACGAGCGCCCGGATGCACATCTGGACGACGAGCGGCGCCGGTACTACCGAATCACGGCTTTTGGCCGGCAAGCGGCGCAGGCCGAAGCCGTTCGGCTGCGGCAATTGCTCCGGCTGGCAGAAACCAAACTGGGCGTGCCGGAACTTGCCTGAGGTGACCCGTGGCCGACCCCACCACTATCTACCGCCTGCTGCTCAGACTCTACCCGGCGAGGTTTCGAGAAGAGTACGGGACGCCGATGGAGCTTCAATTCCGCGATGACTACCGCAACGAGCGCGGAACCTGGCCCCGCTTGGCGTTCTGGCTGCACGCGTTCCGGGATTTGGCGATTTCGATTCCGTCGGAAATCCTACGCGAGGTGTGGCAAGACCTTCGCCGTTCCGCGCGGGTGTACCGCCGGCGGCCGTTGACCACCGCGCTCGCACTGATCGCCTTGGCGCTGGCAATCGGGGTGACTACCGGCATTTTCAGCGTCGTGAGTGCGCTCTTGCTCCGTGGATTGCCCTTCCGGGAGCCCGAGCGGCTCGTGCAGATCCGCATGTTCTCCCAGGTTGCCGGTCACGATGGAGTCAAGAAGTGGGGGCTTCGTAGCGCCTACCTGGAGGGCGCCGCCGAGTACATCTCATCCGAGGTGACCCTGGGACAGGTGGCCGAAGCGACGCACGTCAAAGTGGCGGAGACATCCGCCAACTTCTTCGGCGTATTAGGGGCCGAGCCGGTGCTTGGCCGTGCCTTTGCGGCGGACGAGGACGTGCCCGGACGGGACAAGGTCGTTGTGATCGGTCATGGGCTGTGGCGGCGGCGCTTCAACGCGGATCCCCGGGTGTTGGGTTCATCGATTACGCTGAACGGGGTGCCGCTGATCGTGATTGGCGTGGCGCCGCCTGCTCTCGACTACCCCGCCAAGACGGAGGTTTGGACCGCGACCGCTAATCATAACCTGCCGAGGCAGGCCGGCTTTGTAACCTCTGAGATCCTCGGACGCCTGAAGCCGGGAATCGGCATCGCACAAGCGCAAGGTATGTTCCTGGCGGAGATGCGGCGTGCTTACCCGGAGAGCACGCGACAAGTGGGACTCAGCTACTCTCGGTTGACGTCGCTTCGGAATGAGCTGGCCGGTCCCGTCCGGCAGGCGTTCATGGTCTTGCTCATCGCCGCCACCTTGGTGCTGATGATCGCGTGTGCCAACGTGGCGCTGCTGCTCCTATCCAGAACCGCCGAGCGGAGGCCGGAACTGGCGATTCGCGGCGGCGCTAGGCGCGAGCCGCGCACGCTTGGTCCAGCAGTTAATTACCGAGGCCATCGCTCTGACACTAGTCGGGGCAGCCGTCGGTCTGACGATAGCGCCCTGGGCGACGCGCCTTGCCGCCAACGCTCAGCCGGCCCCGTTGGCCGTGCAAGCGTACACCATTCTGGATTGGCGGGTGCTGGGGTTCGCGGTGGTGGTGGCCGTACTGACTGGCGTGCTCTTTGGAGTGCTTCCTGCCTTCTTGATCGGGCGCATGCAGCCGTCGCACGGAGCTGGTTCGGAGCCAGCCGGGTATCGTCGGCTCCCGTGCCGGCCGGTTGCGAACTGGGCCTGATCGCGGCCCAAGCTGCGCTCACGTTAATCTTGCTGGCAGGCTCGATTACCCTGGGCCGCGGTTTTCTGAGGCTACTCGGCGCCGATCTGGGTTACCAGACCGATCACCTCGTGAGCATGACCGTTTCAGTAGCCGGAACCCCCTACGAGAAGCTGCGCGAGGCGCAGTTCTGGGACGCCGCCTTGGACCGGTTGCGTGCAGTGCCTGGCGTGGAAGCGGCCGGGGCCGTGCATTATCTGCCCCTGGTGGAGAGCGATTGGCAGTACATGGGAGGGCGGTACAAATTCGATTCCGGCGAGGATTTGAGGGAAGCCGTTGTGGTGAACCCAGTCACCTCCGGCTACTTCCAGGCAATTGGAACCAACGTCGTTGCAGGCCGGGATTTCACGGCGGCGGAGCGGCGAGGGAAAGAGCTTGTCGCCATTGTCAACGAGGAGTTCGCGCGGCGTATCGGCCCCGTGGCGAGCGTGGTGGGAAGGAGAATGACCAGACCCTACCACGCTACGTATGCGCCCACATTCACAATCGTGGGGGTTGTGCGAACCGTTCGACTCGGCGGACCGGCATCCGTCCCGCCTCTCCAAGTTTACTTGCCCGTCGAGCAGCGTCCGCAGGGGGCAATGACTTTTGTCGCGCGTGTGCGTGGGAATGCCGCCGATTACGTCCGGCTTTGCAGAAGCGCAGTCCACCAAGTCGATCGCGGGATTCCGGTCTACGACGTCAAGACCCTTCAGCAGAGGCTAGACGAAGTCCTGGCGCGGCCGCGGTTCTATGCGACCGCCATCCTGTTCCTCGGCGCCTTCGCGCTCTTGCTGGCGGTCATCGGGATCTACGGAGTGGCCGCGCATTCCATCACCCAGCGCACCCACGAGTTGGGCGTGCGCGTTGCGTTGGGCGCCAGGCCGGCCCGGCTTCGCACAAGCCTCCTGCGCCAGAGTCTGATGCCGGTGCTCGTGGGCATGATCGTCGGAGTGGCGGGTGCAATCGGGTTGGGGAAGTATCTGCACCACTTGATGGAGTCCGCCGAGCCACTGGGCACGTGGACTTGTGTGGCAGCGGGTCTCGTGCTCTCCGCTACAGCCGCGGTGGCGGTCTGGTTCGCGACATCGCGCGTCACTCAGGTCGATCCGATGATCGCGCTGAAGTCGGAATGAGATGAAACCGAACCGATCGGTGAACTCATTGCAGAAGACCGCCATCTACACCTTGACCGCGTTTCTATTGGCGTCCGTCGCGGTTACGACGGGTGCCGGCCAGCAGCCCGCCGCGACGCCGGCCCAATCGGAAATCCGCAGCGTGGTCCTGGAGCCCGGGTCCAATGTGGCGGTGCCGGATGCGGAGGTGTTGCTCTTCGTTCAGGAGCCCGGACCTATCACGCTAAACGGGGGCTGGAAGACCGAGCCTTCCAGACCCGCCTGGATCCCCAAGTGAGACGCAAATACGAACTCTAAAATGGAGAATCCCGACTAGATACTGTCAGAGAGGAAGGACGGCCAATGCGGACATGCGTCGTAGGGTGGCTGGTGGCTGCCAGCGTCGTTACGTTCGGGCAACAGGCGCGATCTCAGGACACCGCGTCTATGGAAGGCGTGGTCATCTCCGAAACCACGGGAGCGCCGCTCAAGAACGCGGTTGTCTTGCTAGAGCAAGTGCAGGAATCCTTCAAGAAGCCCGTGGCCAGACCGATGACGCAGCAGACAAACGAGGAAGGGCGTTTCTACTTCGCGGCTGTTCCTAGCGGGGACTGGGAACTGACGGCCGACAGGCGTGGCTTTGCGACCGGAAGGTACGAGGCGAGCAAGTTCAATCCGCAGGGCCGCCGAATCACTGTAAAGCCCAAGCAGCAACTTAGAGATCTGGTCCTGAAACTCATCCCCCAATCAGTGATCGCGGGCCGCATCTTGGATAACGATGGCGAGCCCGTAGAAGGCCTGCGCGTCGCCGTCCTTAAGGCCGGATATGCCGAGGGCGCCCCGCGTTGGGCGGAAGTGGCCTCTGCGACGACGCTCGACAATGGGCAATACCGGGTCCCGAGGGTAGGGCCGGGGCGGTACTTGGTGAGATGCGGATCCACGGCAACCGATTCTTCGGGACTCGAGACAACCTATGCGCCCAGGTATTACCCGGACGCTTCGGAGCCTTCGCAGGCATCGATGGTCGAGGTTCGGGAGGATGGCAACGAGATCGGTGGCCTAGACATGCGCGTTGCGCCCATCCGGGTATACCAGGTAAGAGGGAGGTTCCATTCTCCAGACGGTCGTGAGGCCGCCGTATTCCTTTTGGAGCGGTCGGACCCATCGAAGATCTTCGCCAAGTCCGTAGCACGGCTTCCTGATTATCTCTTCAACTTTCCCCGCGTCCCGCCAGGATCGTATGTGGTCTACGGATACTCGATGGCGGGAGCTGGCGTCAGGGCCACTCAACTCGTAGATGTAAAGTCGGACGATGTCGATGGCCTCATTCTCTCTGCCGCAGCCGGGGAGATTCGGGGTAGCGTGATAGTGAAGTCGGCTAGCCGGCAGGTGGATCTCAGCGCAATGTCGGTGAGCATTCGGCCAATCTGGTTCATGCCGGGCTCGTATCCTATGCCGGGCCGTGTTAAGCTCACCGACGATTTGAAATTTCGATACCCGGTGGTTGGGAGGGAGTTCGCGAGTTTTTCGGTTGCGGTTTCCGAGACGCCGGACGACTGCTACGTTCTTTCGATTCAGTACGGCGGAAGAGATGTTCCGGACAGTGGAATCGAATACTCGTACGGCGCGCCGCTCGAAATCACCATCGCTACCGATGGCGCCAGGGTGGACGGCTCTACGGTGGATAAGGACCAGAACCCATTTGCCAACGCCGTAGTGGCACTAGTACCGACGGACGGAGTACGCGCGACGCGATCCTTGAACAGCGGCCCGCGGGGCGTGTTCCATTTCACCGGCGTCCCACCCGGCGAGTACAAACTGCTGGCCTGGGACGACGTCACGAAGGAGGATCTCGAGAACCCCGGCTTCGTGAAGCGTTTCGAAGACCAGGCAACGCCGGTCAGACTTGCTCCCAGCGGGACAGCCTCTGCTTCGGTCCACGTGGCCGCGCCTGAGCGGAATCGCTAGTTGGGTCAAGCTCCTGGGGGCTGATCATGGTGACCTATACACCCGCCGAAAGCTGCTTCGCGTTTGCGACGTGGGTTTGAGCCGTTTCGTCGCTAACGCCCAGGCTTGGCCCTCGGCGTCCGCCATTCGGCGCCTGCGGCGGGAGCAATAATGCTGTGGGGTTTTCCGGCAGGGTCCTTGCTTGGAGCGAAAACGGTCTGGCCGAGTTGTACCTCCGCAACATGGGCTACATCTACTCGCAGGAGATGTGGGATGAGAAGGGCTCACCCCTGCAGCCGCACGCGTGCTTCGCAGCCGGGCCCGGGGGTGCGGGTCTCTAGCGTCACCGTGCCGCCGTGGCCTTCGGCGATCTGCCGGCTCAGCACCAGCCCGATTCCCGATCCCGCTGCCTTCGTCGTAAAGAACGGCACGAAGAGATTGCCGCTGTCCGCGAGCCCCGGCCCTTCGTCGCGGACCCACAGCTCCAGCCTGCCAGCCTGCTTCGCCCAGCCGATCTCCACGCCGCCGCCGGTCTCTATCGATGCCTCCACGGCGTTGTTCACCAGGTTGATCAGAAGCTGATCCAACTGATCCCGATCCGCGCGGATTTTGACCGGCGGGCCCGCCGCCAGCCTCACCGCCAGGCGCGTCTCGAGCCGCACCACGCGCTCTACCCACGCCGCGACATCCACTTCCGCGAGCCTCGGCGGCGGCAGTTTGGCCAGGCGCGCATACGCCGCCAGGAAGCGGCTCAAGGCCTCCGAGCGCGTCTCGATGACGCTCAGCCCGCGCCGGGCGTCTTCCAGCCAATCATCCGGGCGCGGATCGCGATCGAGCAACTTGCGCAGGCTTCCCGCGATCGACTGGATGGGCGCGAGCGAGTTGTTCAGCTCGTGCCCCAGCACCCGCACCAGGCGCTTCCAGGCTTGCAGCTCTTCCTCGCGCAACGTGCGGGTCAGGTCGGTGAGCACCAAAAGGCGGTGCGGAAGGCCACGCTCGCGGAACGTGCTCACCCGCACACCCCACCGCCCCGCGCGCCCCGGAAATGTCATCTGCACCGTGCGCGCGCTCTCCCCCTCTAGAAACTGCGCCAGCCCCAACTCCTCGGCCGTGGCTCCCAGGAACTTCCCCGCAGCCCGCCCCAGAAGCTGCTCGCCGGCGCGGTTCACCAGCCGCAACCGCTGCTCGCCGTCGAAGGTGAAGAGCGCGACGTCGATCTCCGCCATTACCGCCCGCAACAGCGCGGTGGCTTCGAGCGCCCCCAGCCGCTGCTCCCGCAACGTCCGGCTAAGGCTGCTCGCTTCCTGAAACACTTCCCCGAGCGCGTCATCCGGCCGCGCGCTATGGGCCCGGATCGAAAAATCCTCTTCCCGCAAGGCAGCCAGCATATTGGAGAGAGTCCGCAGAGGCCGAACCACGCGCTCGCGCAACGCGAAAGCGCAGGCCCACCAGAAGCCCCCCAGCAACACCCCCACGGTCCAGTAAACCCTGGCGCCGTAGCCGCCCGTCCAGAGCAGAAAGAGCGCGACGAGAAGGGCCGGCAAACCCGTCATCAGAGCCAGCAGAGTGAGGCGGGTTTCGTATGCCAGCCTGAACTTCATAGACTGAATCGCTCGAGCCTGCGGTAGAGCGCGCTCCGGCTAAGCCCCAGCGATTCGGCCGCGCGGCTGACGTTGCCGCCGAAGCGCGCCAGCGTCCTCTTAATCAGGTAGCTCTCCACCTCTTCGAGGCTCATCTCCTCGAGCCTGCTCGTACTTTCGCGCGGTGTCTTCAGAACCAGGTCCGCCACGCCGATCGTTTCGCCCGCCGCCATCAGCACCGCGCGCTCGATGGCGTGATCGAGCTCCCGCACATTGCCCGGCCAGGAGTACGAGAGAAGCGCCTGCATGGCAGCCGGCTCGAAGCCGCGCGCCGCCTTCCTGTAATGCCGCCCGTGGATTCCCAGGAAGTGCTGTGCCAGCGCCGGGACATCCTCCCGCCGCTGGCGCAGAGGAGGCACATGGATCTCGACCGTGTTGAGCCGGAACAGCAGGTCCTCCCGGAAGCGTCCGGCCGCCGCATCCGCCGCCAGATCCGCGTTGGTGGCGGAGACGATCCGGATGCTCACCCGCTTGGTGCGCGACGAGCCGACCCGCTCGAACTCGCCCGTCTCGATGGCCCGCAGCAGCTTGGCCTGCTGCGCGAGCGGCACGTTGGCGATCTCGTCGAGAAACAGCGTGCCGGTGTCGGCCAGCTCGAAGCGGCCCACGCGGTCGGTCCTGGCGTCGGTGAACGCCCCCTTGACGTGCCCGAACAGCTCGCTCTCAAACAGCGTTTCCGTCAGGCCCCCGGTGTTGACCGTGACGAAGGGCCGGCCCGCGCGCTGGGAAGCCGCGTGCAGCGCCTGCGCGACCAGACCCTTGCCAGTGCCGCTCTCTCCCGTGATGAGCACGTTGGCGTCCGACGGCCCCACCCGCGCGATGATCTGCAACACCGGCCGCATGGCCGCCGACTCGGCGATCATCCGCGGCTGTCCCTCGCCGCGCAGGATCTCGTTCTCGGCCTCCAGCCGTTCGCCGCGGCGCAGCGCCCGCCCGAGCTCGATCTGCGTGTGCAGAATCGCCAGCAGCCGCGCGTTGTCCCAGGGCTTCTGAACGAAATCGCGCGCCCCGCGCCGCATGGCCTCCACGGCCAGTTCGATCGAGCCCCAGGCCGTCATCAGGACCACGGGCAGCGTGCTGTCCATGGCGCGAATCCGCTCCAGCAGATCCAGGCCCTCCTGCCCGGAAGTGGTGTCGCGGGCGTAGTTGAGGTCGATGAGGATGACGTCGAAGTCGCCGGCCTCGAGCGAAGCGACGATGCTTGCCGGCGACGCCGCCGTCTCGATCCGGAAACCCTCGGGCTTCAGCAGCAGTATCAGAGCTTCGAGGATGTCCTTCTGGTCGTCGGCGATCAGAATGCGCGGCCCGGCAGTATCCACGAGTCCCATTGTATGTAAACGCAGGCGGCGGCCTCTATTCGGACTGCACCGCGCGCATGGGGTCCACCGCGCAGGCCCGGCGGGCAGGGACTACGACGGCGAGCAGCGCCGCCACGGCGAGCACCAGCGGCACCGCCAGGAAGGTCACGAGGTCTGTGGCGCTGATCCCGTAGAGGAGGCTGGCGACAAACCGGCTGACCACGAAAGCCGCCACCAGACCAACCCCCAGGCCGGCAGCCACCAGGGTGAACGCTTGCCGCAAGACCAGCCGCATGATGGCCGGGCCCGCGGCGCCGAGCGCCATGCGGATGCCGATTTCCCGGGTGCGGCTGCGCACGGAGTAACTGACCACCCCGTACAGTCCCACGCAGGCGAGTGTCAGGCCGACCACGCCGAAGATGCCGAACAGGATGGCGCAGAGTCGCGGAACCACGAACGCTTTCGCCACGTGGTTGGCGAGAGTCCCCCCGTTGAACACCGCCAGGTTCCGGTCCAGGGCTTCGATCTCGTTCTGAACCGGACGCAGCAGCCGTGCCGGGTTCCCCGAGGTCTTCACCAGGATCGTCAATCCGAACATGCTGGTGACCGTCGCCGCGTCGCGAGGCAGGTACAGATACGCGCACGCTCCGGTATCTTCCCCCAGCGTCACCGTCTTCGCATCGCCGGCGACTCCAATGATCTCGAATACATCGCTCTTGCCGGAGCGGACCGTGCGGCCGATGGGATTCTGGTCGCCGAAGAGCCGGCGGGCCAGGGTCTGGCTGACAATCAGACTGCGACTCTTCAGATCACGGGTCGGATCGAAATCGCGCCCGCGAAGCAGGGGAATGCCCATCGTCTCCAGGTAGCGGGGCAGAACCGAGAAGATGCCGGCGCCGGTTTCCCGGCCTTCGGCGCTGAATTCCCGGCCGGCCTCCGCGAAGCTGAGCGGCATCAAATCCACCGCGCTCATGGAACGCACCCCGTCGAGCGATGTCACTCTTTGATCCAACCGTGTAAGAAAATCGCGCAAGCGTTCCTCGGAATACCCGTTCGCCCGCGGATCGACAGCCAGCGTGAGAACATTCTCCGGACGGATGCCGAGATCCATCGATGCCGCCCTCTGCAGGCTTCGCAGGAACAATCCGGAGCCGATGAGCAGGACTACCGAAAGCGCGACCTGAAACCCGACGAGCAGATTGCGCAGCCCAAAGGAGCGAAACACCCCCGAGCCGGGGCCGGCCCGCTTGATCGCCGATATGAGGTCTTGCCGGGTAGCGAGCAGCGCCGGCGCGAGGCCGAAGAGGATCCCGGTCGCCACAGCCAAGGCGGCGGTGAACGCGAGCACGCGAAGGTCCGGGGTGAGATTGAACGCGATGGGGAAGGGGATCGGAAGCGGAAACGAGGCCAGCGCGCGAGCCGCGTAGAATGCCAGTACGAAACCGCAGGCCGCGCCGAGGAGCGAGAGCAGAACGCTCTCGACCAGCAACTGCCGGATAAGACGGCCGCGTGAGGCCCCCACCGCCAGACGAATGCTGATTTCCTGCTGCCGCCCTACCGCCCTGGCCAGCATCAAGTTGGCGACATTGGCGCACGCGATCAAAAGCACCAGCCCGACGACCACCATCATCAGAGTGAGGAAGCCAGTGATCAGGCCCCGCTCGCCCGGCACTCCGCCCGATACCTTAAGCGTAATCGGCTCTAAGCGGCGGGCTTTGCGATAGGTGTCGTGAAGGCGCTTGTTCACCACGTTCATGGCGGCGACAGCCTGCTCGCGGCTGACGCCTGGCCTCAACCGGCCATTGAGAGTGAGCCAGTAAGTAGTGCGGGCTTCCCGGTCCTTCGACATCTCAGGGAGAAGATCCGGCTGCATCGCCAGCGGAGCCCAGAAATCGGATACGATGCCGCTGTCGGTTCCGGTGAATCCAGGCGCGGCCACGCCGATGACAGAATAGGGGCGGCCATTCAGCACCACCGTCCTGCCGGCGATGGCCGGGTCGGCGTTGAACCTCTTGCGCCACAGGCTGTCGCTCAGCACGACCACGGCGTCCCGTCCCGGAACCTCATCTTCTCTGGGCGCGATTCCACGGCCCAACGCCAGGGGCACGCCGACAGTCGAAAAGTAGTTCCCCGAGACCAGCGTCCCCCAAATGCGTTCAGGGGTTCCCGAGCCGGCCAGGTTCGCGGGTGCAAAAGGAAAGTGCGCTGCCAAACCTTCGAAGACTCCCGCGCAGTCGCGGCGATAGTCCCGATAATCGGGGTAGGCGAAACTGTTCCCGCCGGAGACGACGTAGAGACTCCCTGGGTCGCGCACGGGCAAGACGCCGAGCAGCACCCCGTTCACGGCGCTGAACACGGTAGTATTGGCGGCAATTCCCAGTGCGATGGAGATCACCACCACCGCCGTAAACGCAGGTTCCTTGCGCAGGATCCGGATTGCGTAAGCGATATCGCGCAGTAGCATGGTCCTCACCTTCAGGCGCTGGCTGGGGCGGACTCTTCCACGACGCGGCCGTCGAACAGGTGTACGGTGCGGTCGGCGAGGCTGGCGTAGCGCGGGTCGTGCGTCACCATGCAAACCGTGGCACCTTGCTTGTGCAAGTCGCTGAGCAGGTCCATGACCGCCTGGCCGTTGGTCGAGTCCAGGTTGCCGGTGGGCTCGTCGGCGAGCAGGATCGAGGGGTTCCCTCCCAGCCCGCGGGCCACCGCCACGCGCTGCTGCTGGCCGCCGGAGAGCTGCGACGGGTAGTGCTTCATGCGGTGCGACATGCCGACCTTCTCCAGCGCCTCATGCACGCGTTTCTTCCGCTCCGCGGCGCGCATGCCGCGATAGGTCAGAGGCAGCTCGACGTTTTCGTAAACCGTCAGGTCGCCGATCAGGTTGAAGGCCTGGAAGATGAAGCCCACCTCGCGGTTGCGGATGCGGGCCCGCTCGGCCGGCTTGAGTTTCTCAACCGCGCGGCCGTTGATCGAGTAGCGGCCCTCGGTGGGCGTATCCAGCAGCCCCAGGATCGAGAGCAGCGTCGATTTGCCGCATCCCGACGGGCCGCCGATCGAGACATACTCGCCTCTCTGAATTTCCAGATGCACCCCGGAGAGCGCGTGCGTTTCCACCTCATCCGTGTAGAAGACTTTCGTGACAGCTTCAAGCAGTATCAGTGGTTCTGCCGATGAGTCCATGTGGTTTTCCTTTGCGTCTTTGCGCCTTTGCGTGATTTAGTTCAACCGTACTCTGTCCTGTGCGTCCCATTGGGACATATCCGAGAGAATCACCTTATCGCCGGGCCGCAGACCTTCCACGACCTCGATGGTGCTTACCGAGCTGCGGCCCAGCTTCACCGCGACACGCGACGCCTCTCGTCCATCGGGACCCAGCCGGAACAGGCTGATGGTGCTGTTCGGCTGTCCCGTCGCGGGGCGTCCCACATATACTACGTTGTCCAGGTGTTCCAGTTCGATCGTTCCATCGACGCTCAGGTCGGGCCGGGCGCCCGGCGGCAGCGCGCCCTCGAGCTTGACGTCCACCGTCACGGTTCCTTCTCGGACGCTTGGATCGATGCGCGACACGGAGCCCGCGATGACGCCATTGCGCGTGTCCACCTTCACCTTCTGCCCCTTCTGAACGTCCTTGGCCTGCGTTTCCGAGATCTTCAGCTCTGCCTTGAGCTTCTGCGGCTGCACTACCTTGGCGAGAATTGTCCCGGCGCCGACGGTCTGGCCCACCTGCAAGGGCACTTCTTGCAGTACGCCTTCGACGCCCGCCCGCACACGCAGCGACGCGACCTGCTCGCGTTTCAGTGCGGCCACGGCCCGCAACTGGTCCAGTAGCCCACGTTGCACCGCCATTTTTGCCGTAATCGAATCCGATTGTATCGCCATGCGCTGCTCTTCGATCTTCTTACGGTTGGCCAGGTCCGCTTCGTTCGAGAGCGAGAGCTTGAGGTTGAGATCGACGAGTAGCCCCGCCTTGTTGAGGGCGGTGTCCTGGGCAGCCCTTAGCTGCGCCTGCTGGTAGGCAAACTGGACGCTCGACAGCGTGGATTGCCGGGTCAAGCGATCGCTTTCGAGCTGCACTTCGAGGTCCTTCAGATTCGCCTCCGCGCCTTTCACGTCGTATTCGGAGCCGAGCGCCGAGAGCTGTAACTCGGGATTGTTCAGCACTAGCAGTACGGTGTCCGCCTGGACCAAGGCGCCGGGCAACTCGTTGATCCGCTCGACACGCCCGCCCATGGTGGCCGGAATCCACAGGATCTGCTCGGGTACCAGAGAACCCAACCCGCTGACTTCCCGGGTCATGGGACCGCGCTTCACCGTGTCCGTCCAGACGGTGGCGCGCTCGACCGTGGGGGCGGCCGGTTTCAGCCGTGCCACCGCGAGGCTGACGGCGGCAACCACTGTTACGACCACGACGCCAATAACGACGTTGCGGATCAGGCGTCTGCGGGCGGCTCCTTCGCGCTGGATGTCCATATCGGTACAATGACAAGTGCAGGTGGCGTGCCAGTGGACGGAAGCTGCTATCTCGTTCTGCAGTAAGGCGATCCAGTCATCCAACCGGCGGAGGCACTGTCCGCTTTTGGGACACGACCGTCCGATCCGGGGATCTCAGGGCGCGGCAGTTGCTTCCGAAGAGCTCCTGATTCATCTGAGCCACCATCTTGCGGGCGGCCACACACGTAAGTAGACCGTCATTTGTAACTCCGCTGCGCCGGAAGCACGTTCGTGAACTGGAACGGCTCGGCGGACTGCCGTCCCGATTAGTACTCCCAGTCGGCGGCGTGGCAGAAGTTGGCATCGTCGCGAAGGGCCTCGCGGTCGGGGCTTTGCGTTGACAAGCCAAAGCAGCACTCCGCGCAACCGTCGCCGGATCCTCCGGGACCGTGACCGGAATCCGGTTGTCCCTGTAGCTGCCGGGGTTTCTCAAGTACAAGAAGTGTCGAATTCTGTCGAGCGGGGTCGAACAACCGCTCGGCCTACGCCGTTCCCACCATAACAGGCGTGCGCAAGAGCGGATTACCGTCCGCCGGGCTTCGACCCGTGGTTTCAAGGGCTTCGAGGGAATCAGGCGGCTTTGAACGGCGCGGTCAGGGAACGGCATTTGCCGGTACGGATGGTGGAGTCGCGAGGGGACGTCCGTCCCCGGTTTGTTCCCCAGTGCCCACTCCCGGCCTGGTTCACGGGACTGTACGTCATTTCTGGACGAGGGCCGTCAGTCGCCAATTCGCGAATTTGCGCGGTACCGGCTGTTTTTGCCGAATCGCGCAAGCGGCCCGGCGGAAGGCGCGTTTCTATTGAAATCCGAATGATCCCTGAAATTCGTCGTCTGAAACCAATCCCACCGCGACAGGGTTCGGCTGGCCGCCCGCCTCGTGTTCTAGACTCTGCAAATCAATATTGTGAGATCCTGACGTAGTAAGCTACGCAGATATCGGATCAATGGATGCGCGGGCTGCTTCTGGCAATCGAAGTAATAACCGTACCTCATCGTGCTTTCCTGGCGATTGGCGGCCTGCTGGGTTTGGCGTTCGTGGTGGTCACCCCGCCCCTGATGGTGCCTGACGAGAACGCTCATCTAATGCGGGCGGTACAGGTCTCGGAGCTCCGGATGAGAGCCGAGAGTGTCGGCCCAGGTCCCGGAATTGGACCGCCCGCAGGGTCGGCGGCTATCTGCCGGAGGGCGTGAGCAGCCTGATCCAGCTTGAACTCTTCGATCTCATGCCGGCCGGGCGGGTAAAGACCTCCTGGGAACGACTGCGCTACGGGTTTGCCTTCGGTTTCGACGGGCCGCGGTCGCCCCAACCCTTCGACAACACGGCGGCCTATCCGCCTGTCGCCTATATTCCGCAAGCTGTGGCCCTGGCCTGCGTGCGGGCGTGGCACGGTCCTGTTATGGCCGGTCTGTATTTTGCCCGGCTGTTGGATTTGGGGTGTTATCTTGCGCTGGTCGCCCTTGCTATTCGGCAAACGCAGGTTGGGGCCACCGCGCTGGCTGTCATCGCCCTGCTACCCATGGGACTCAGTCTTGCAGGCCTCGATGTCCTGTGATTCCTTGATGATCGGTTGCGGATTCGTGGTCGTAGCGTTTGGACTCAACCGTCCCAGCCGCTCCCATAGGACCTCCCAGGTGTTGCGGATTGGCTGTGGGATCGTCCTAGCCGCCAGCAAACTTGTGTACATTCCCTTGTTGTTTCTGGGCCTGCTTGACATGCTGTTGTGCAGACGCGGGGATCGTCGCAACATGCGTTTTGAACTCGTCGTGATCGGCGTGCCCCTCCTGGCCGCCGGCGCCTGGGCCATGACCCTCAGCCCCGACATCATTGCCGTTCGGCAGCACTACTCTGAACCCTGGGTTCACGTCGATGCGCACGCCCAAGTCTCGTTCGTTGTCGAGCATCCTCTGCGGTTTGCCGCCACACTCTGGAACACGGTGACCGCATCCGTTTTGGATTGGGCGCGCATGTTCGTTGGAGTTCTCGGGTGGATCACCGTTGTGCTGCCTGGAAGGTGGACCTATCCGTTCGCCTATGCGATTGCCATGGCCAGTTTGCTCGCAAGCGAGCGCGCCGCCGCGATCAAGCCAGCGGTGCGTGCGGCGTCACTTTTGCTCGCGGCCATCGTTTTCGTGGCGACGCTGGCCGTGCTCTACATAGTGTGGACAAGTGTTGCCGCGCCGGCTATTGACGGATTCCAGGGCCGCTACCTCATTCCGATGGCGCCGGCGGTCGTCATGGCGCTTAGCTCTCCCGTTGGGCTGGGGCGGCGCCCGGCCGTAGCGCTGCGCCTGGCCTGCCTCTCTGGCTCGGTGATTCTCGGGGCCATCGGCGTCGGCGCGACCTTGCAGCAGTTGTGGGTTCTGTGAGATGTACACCGTTGGACATAAGGACCTGCCTTCAAGGGGCGTGGTTCTCTAGAATGGTTTCTTGCGTTGACTGGCTTGAATGATTAATGCCACGCAACGGTGACGGTGGCAGGATTCGAACCTGCGTGATCGCTAGAGCGCTTGGGAATCCGCGTCACGATTCCTCGTGAGTCAGCCACTCTGACGGGAAACGCCTATACCGTAAAGCTGCCGGCTCCCCCGCCAACCTGTTTTAGTCGTGGTGCCGACCATCCGAAGTCCATCTCAGCCGATGGAGCCGCACGGACGCCTCACCCCGCTACGCTCCTTCCGCGCGGGCGGGGTCGCCGCGGTGGGTCCAGGCGGCTTTGATGTAGTCTCGGTTCATTCTCGCGATGACTTCCAGTTGGATGGACTTCGGGCACACGGCTTCGCAGGCGCCGATGTTGGTGCAGCTTCCGAAGAGCTCCTGATTCATCTGCGCCACCATCTTGCGGGCTCGCGAGTCGCGCTCCGGCTGGCCCTGCGGCAGCAGGCCCAGGTGCGAGATCTTGGCGGCGACGAAGAGCGACGCGGAGGCGTTGGGGCAAGCGGCCACGCAGGCCCCGCAGCCGATGCAGGCGGCCGCGTCCATGGCGCGTTCCGCATTCTCCTTGGCGACCAGGATGGCGTTGCCTTCGGGCGCGCTGCCGGTGGCAACGGAGACGAAGCCGCCGGCGGCGATGATGCGGTCGAACGCGCCGCGATCCACGACCAGGTCGCGAATCACGGGGAAGGCGCGGGCGCGCCACGGCTCCAGAAACAAATCCGCGCCGTCCTTGAAGTGGCGCATGTGAAGCTGGCAGAGCGTGGTGCGGGGCATCGGCCCGTGGGCGACGCCGTTGATCATGAAGCCGCACATGCCGCAGATGCCTTCCCGGCAGTCATGATCGAAGGCGATAGGGTCCTCGCCCTTGTTCATGAGCTCTTCATTCAGGACGTCGAGCATCTCCAGGAACGACATGTGGTGGCTGACATCCTTGACCTCGTAACGGACCATGCGTCCGGGAACCCCGGCCTTGGCCTGCCGCCATACATGTAAGTAGATCGTCATTTGTAACTCCGCTGCGCCGGAAGCACATTCGTAAACTGGAGCGGCTCGGTGTGCCGCTCGGGCCGCCGTCCCGATTGGTACTCCCAGACGGCGGCGTGGCAGAAGTTGGCATCGTCGCGAAGGGCCTCGCCGTCGGGCGTCTGGTGTTCCTCGCGCAGGTGGCAGCCGCAGGACTCGTCGCGAGCCAGCGCATCCAGGCAGATCAGCTCGGCCAGCTCGAAGAAGTCGGCCACGCGGCCGGCCCGTTCGAGGCACTGGTTGAACTCCTCGTTCGAGCCGAGGACATTCACGTCGCGCCAGTACTCCTCGCGAAGCTCGGGTATCTTAACGAGCGCGTGCTGGATGTCCTTTGCGTTGCGCGCCATGCCGCAGTTCTCCCACAGGAGCTTGCCGAGCTCGCGATGGAAGGAGTCCACCGTGCGCTTGCCCTTGGCGGCGAGAAGACGCCGGGTGATGCCGGTAACGTTGTCCGCCGCCTCGCGGCAGGCGGGATGAGCGCTGGTAACCTTCTCCAGCTTGGTGCTTCCCAGGTAGTCCCCGACGGTATAGGGCGCGACGAAGTACCCGTCGGCAAGCCCCTGCATCAAAGCGCTGGCCCCCAGGCGGTTGGCGCCGTGGTCGGAGAAGTTCGCTTCCCCGATGATGAACAGCCCCGGGATGGTGCTCATCAGGCGGTAGTCCACCCACAGACCGCCCATGGTGTAATGCATGGCGGGGTAAATGCGCATGGGGACGGCGTAGGGGTCCTCGCCGGTAATGCGCTCGTACATCTCGAAGAGGTTGCCGTAGCGCTCAGCGATGGTGTCTTGGCCCAGGCGCGCGGTGGATTCCGAAAAATCGAGGTACACGCCGCGCCCCGTTTCTCCGACGCCGCGGCCCTCGTCGCAAACCTGCTTGGCGGCGCGCGAGGAAATATCGCGGGGCGCCAGGTTCCCGTAGCTAGGATACTTGCGCTCCAGGTAGTAATCGCGTTCGTCTTCGGGAATCTGAGCCGCGGGGCGGCGGTCGCCCTCCTTCTTAGAAACCCAGATGCGGCCGTCGTTGCGCAGGGATTCGCTCATGAGGGTGAGCTTGGACTGATAGTCGCCGCTGACCGGGATGCAGGTGGGATGGATCTGCGTGAAGCACGGATTGGCGAAAGCGGCGCCGCGCTTATACGCCCGCCAGATGGCTGTGGCGTTGCAGCCCTGGGCATTGGTCGACAGGTGGTAGACATTGCCGTAGCCGCCGGAACCCAGCACCACCGCGTCGGCCAGGTGCGTCTCGATCTTGCCGGAGATCAGATCGCGAGTGACGATCCCGCGCGCCCGGCCGTCGATGACGATGAGGTCGAGCATCTCGGTGCGCGGGAACATGGCGACGCGGCCCGCGCCTACCTGCCGCATCAGCGCCTGGTAGGCGCCGAGGAGCAACTGCTGGCCGGTCTGCCCGCGGGCATAGAACGTGCGGGAAACCAGCGCGCCGCCGAAGGAGCGGTTGGCCAGCGTGCCGCCATACTCGCGGGCGAAGGGCACACCCTGGGCGACGCACTGGTCGATGATGTTGTTGCTGATCTGGGCGAGGCGGTACACGTTGGCCTCGCGGGAGCGGAAGTCGCCGCCCTTGACCGTGTCGTAGAAGAGGCGGAAGACGCTGTCGCCGTCGTTCTGGTAGGCCTTGGCGGCGTTGATGCCGCCCTGGGCGGCGATGCTGTGGGCGCGGCGGGGACTGTCCTGAAAGCAAAAGCACTTGACGTTGTAGCCGAGCTCGGCGAGGGAGGCCGCGGCCGAGCCGCCGGCCAAGCCGGTTCCCACCACGATGACGCTGTATTTCCGCTTGTTGGCGGGGCCGACCAGCTTCATGTCGAACTTGCATTTGTCCCAGGCCTGCTCAACGGGACCGGAGGGGATTCTGGCATCCAGTTTCATTCTCGTGCTCCTCAGTTACCGATGAAACCAGTCCAGACCGCGACCGGGATCGAAATATTACCAGCGGCGATGAAGATGGCGAAGCCCGCCGAGAGGTGTTTAAGGATTGGCGTGTACCGGGGATGACTGACGCCCACGGACTGGAACATGCTCCAGAGCCCGTGATAGAGGTGCAGGCAAAGGACCAGCATGAAGGCGATGTAGGAGATGGCGACGGCCGGGATGCGAAAACCGTTCACGACATTGTCGAACGCGTCCAGCTCGCGGAAGGGAAGGCCGATGGAGCCAAGCGTCAGATGGAGCACGTGGTAGACGACGAAGAGGGCGATGAGCGGGCCGGTCCAGAGCATCGTGCGCGAGGCGTAGCCAGGCGGCACGTTGCCCCCTTTGACGTAGCCGATGGGGCGGGCCTTGCGCTTCAGCAGCCAGAGCTGAAACACCGTGAGGACGTGCAGCGAGACGGCGGCCAGCAGCACCAGGCGCGCCACCCAGAGCGGTCCCGGCAGGGAGTGCAGGAACTCGGCATAGCGGTTGATCTGCTCGCGGCCGGCGTAGATTTGGAGATTCCCGAAGAGGTGGGCCAGAACATAGGCGAAGAGCATGGCGCCCGTCGCGGCCGTCAGCACCTTCTTGCCGATGGGAATCTGATAGAAAGTCGCAGCACGGCCCAGGACCATGCCGCTCGCGGATGCACTCATTTGCAGCTCCCAGAAAAAGAGTGAACTCACATTCTATACCCAACCCGCGGAGAAATGGCTAGCTGGACCATAGGCCGCCGACATCGCAATCCAGCCATTTTTCGTTTTGAACCCCTTTTGCGAATCTTCGGAGCGTCCTGGTCATCCAAATTCTTGGGTGACGGGCGCCGAGCAACGGGGATGGCTCGGAAGTTTACTTGCGGCTGCGCTACTGTGGCCGTAATCTCAAAGTATCTGGGTTTTCAGAGAGTAGTGCGAGGGGTTCGGGCGCGGAAGTTGCGCGCCTTCACGAGGAAAGAGGAGCTTAGGGGATGAAGAAGATCACTTTGCAAGCTGGGAGTCTGTTGCTGACGCTGGTATTGGCGGCGGGGTTTGCCTTTGCGCAACCCGCCCAGAAAGTGAGCGTACCGTTCAAGTTCACGATAGGAGACACCCATCTGCCTGCCGGAACCTACTATTTCGCGAGCCTGGCCTCCGCAACGCGCATGGAAGTGCGCGATTCGAGCCAGAAGGTTGTCAGCCAGATGCCGGTCATCACACGGCTGGCCAAGACCGGAAAGTCAGCCACAGCAGCGCGCCTGGTGTTCGACACCGTGGCGGATGAACGCTTTCTGTCGGAGGTCTGGATCGCAGGCGACTGACGGCTTCCTGGTGCGTGCAACCGGCGAGAAGCACGACGCATGTGCATGTGCCTTCGGAGATGTAGGACGGCGCGCCGCTACTCCCACTCGATTGTGGCAGGGGGTTTGTGGGTCAGGTCGTAGAAGACGCCGCAGATCCCCTCCAGGCGAAGGAGTTCTTCGCCGATTGAGGAGAGGAGCGCCTCGGGCATGGCGACGGACTGGGCAGTCATGCCGTCCACGGAATCCACCGGCCGGAGCACGACCGAATCCGGCGTTCCCGGCCGGCCGATCGGGATCAGGATCACCGGGAACTGCCACACGGTGCGGTCAAAACCGCTCTCTTGAGACAAACGGCGCACGATGGCATCGGCGCGCCTGAGACGGTCCAGCCTGTCGGGGGTCAGTGAGCTTTCGAGAGCCTGCATTTCCGAGAGCGGGACTTTGCTGCCGACTCGCGCCACAACCCGGTTCACGCCGGAAAGGGTGTTGATCAACTCCGTGGCGGCCTGCTGCAGGTTGGCTTCCGGCGCGGGAAACCGGTCGATGCAGAGCACGCGGGCATAGCTGCGGCTGTCGCCCTGGACCCCGACCGAGCGAACCGGCAGCAACCAGCCTTCCGCGGTTTCGGAGACGGGCTCGGCGGAACCGCCGCGCATAGGCAGCGCACAGCCAGCCCCGGCCCCGGGAACGGGTGGCGCTCGAGGAGTTCCGCGGGGAGGCCGAGTTCCCGCCCCACTTCGCGAACCTCATCCTTGTACAGCGAACTCAGCGGTTCTACGATACGGCCGGTTTCCATCAGGCGCAGGATGCCCGGCACGCGGTTGTGATGGGTCTTGATCAAAGCGGCCTTGACGGTGCCGCCGGATTCGATGGTGTCCGGGTAGATGGTGCCTTGGCCGAGGATCCAGCCCTCATCCAGCAGATGACCGGACTCCAGCGCTTCCTCTTGCACGCGCACGAACTCCTCGCCGATGATGCGGCGCTTCTCTTCCGGGTCCCGCGCGCCGGCCAGCGCGCCGAGAAAACGCTCTTGCGCATCGAGCACGGCAAAGGAGGCGCCGTCGCCGCGGAAGATGTCGCGGACGAACTCCGTCTCGCCTTCTCTCATCAAACCGGTATCGACGTAGATGCCGCGCGCGCGGTCCGGGCCCAGGGCGCGCAGGCAGAGTGTGAATGCCACGGTGGAATCGACGCCGCCGCTGACGAAGAAGAACACCTTGCGGCTGCCCGCGGCTTCACGGATCTTCTCCTCGATGAGAGGCACCCTGTGCTTCGGATTCCAGTCCTTCCGACACCCGCAAACCCGGAACAGAAAATTCGACAGAATCTCCAGGCCCGGATGCGTGTGGACCACTTCGGGATGGAACTGAACTCCGTAAAGACGGCCGTCCCGGTCGCCCATGGCGGCGAAGGCACAGGTGCTGGTGCTGGCCAGTATCCGGAAACCGACCGGCAGAGATCGCACCGCATCCCGGTGGCTCATCCAAACCTGCCGGTGATTCGCGACACCTTCAAAGAGAGGCGACGGCGCTTCCAGATCCAGCAAGGCCAGACCGAACTCCCCTTTGACTCCTTTTTCGACAACGCCGCCGAGCAGGCGGGCCATCAGTTGTTGGCCGTAGCAGACGCCGAGCACGGCCGGCCCCGACGAGAAGATGCCGGCGTCCACCGTGGGGCTGCCCTCTTCGTAAACGCTGTTCGGGCCACCCGAGATGATGATGCCTTTTCGGGAAGCGATCTGCGACGCGGGAGTCTCGCTGGGACGGACTTCGCTGTAGACTCCCAGATCGCGGACCTTGCGCGCGATCAGGTGGCAGTATTGTCCCCCCGTGTCGAGAACCGTGATCTGCGGCTCGGGTGCGTATTGGAGGGTATCCACGCCTTAATTGGTCTGCTTCGCGCTGCGCTGAGCGAGCAGCTTCTTGGCGGTGTCCAGCAGGGCCCTGGCCTTCGGCATGGCCTCGGCGGCCTTGCCCACCTCGGGGTCCGTTTCGACGGCAACCCGATTGGCCTCGTCGATGCTGAAGGCGTACGCGTACATCTCGCGCTTCAACTGGTTCCGCAGCCATGCGTGATTCAAGGCATAGTCCGCTTCCGAAAAGGTGACCTTAGAATCGACCAGGAAGCGATGGAACTCGTTCTCGACCGCCGCATCGGGCTCCCAGTTCTTTGGCAGCTTGGAGCTGTTCGTGCCGAAGTACTTAGCAGTGAACGTGAAGAAGGCGGACTCCTGCAGCATGTCGATTTGGAACCGATTGTACTTCGGGGGTACGTACTTCTCGTCCGGCGCGATGCCGCCGCCGCCATACACGGTGCGGCCGCTGTCGGTCATCTTCACGTCCTGCGTATTCTGCGTGTCGGTGTTCTTCCGGTAGTAGTAGTCGAAGAACGACATGCTGGAGTAGTCGCGCTGGATCAGGCGGCCGCTCGGTGTGTAGTACTTGGCGGTTGTCAGCGCCAGGCCGGTGCTCTCCGAGAGCGGATAGACCGTCTGCACCAGGCCTTTGCCGAAGGTGTTGTCTCCCAACACCCAGGCCCGGTCGTGATCCTGAAGCGCGCCCGCCACAATCTCCGCCGCCGAGGCGGAATAGCGGTTGACCAGAATGACGATGGGGTAATCCCTCCCGCTACTGCCTTCGTGCGCCGTGTACTGCTTCTCGGCGGAAGACCGGCCGCGGTGAGAAACGATCACCTGACCCTTCTGCAAAAAATGGTCCGCGATCGCCACGCCTTCGTTGAGAAGCCCACCGGGATTTCCGCGCAGGTCGAGAACCAGCCCTTTCAGGTTCTGCTCACCGAGCCGCTTGAGATTCTCGTCCATCTCGCGGCTGGTGGTTTCGTTGAACTGGATGATCTGCAAGTAGGCGATCCCCGGGCGGACGAAGAACGCGTCCGGAACGCTCTTGCGGGAAATGGCGTCTCGTGTCACTTCGAAAACCAGCGGCTCACTGTGTCCCTGGCGCACCACCGATACCTTGACGGTGGTCCCGCGGGGGCCCTTCAGCAGGTCGGCGACATCCGACGTGCTCATGCCGTCCGTTGGCTTGTCGCTCACCGCGGCAAGGATGTCACCCGGACGGATCCCCGCTTTGTAAGCCGGCGCGCCGGTGAAAATCTCCATCACGATGGTTTTGTTGTTGCGCGCCCCCACCTTCATCCCGACGCCGAAGTACTGGCCGCGCTGGTCCTCGCGGAGCAACTGGAAGTCCCGCGGATCGAAGAAGCTCGAGTGCGGATCCAGAGTCCGCAACATTCCCGGGATCGCGCCCTTGTAGATGGCTTTGTCGGCATCCAGCGGATCGGCGAAGTTCCGTTCGACCAGGCTGTAGACTTTAGTGAAAGTGCTTACACTGGCGCGAATGTCGTCTTCGGAAGACGCCGCGGAAACAGCCGCGGCCCCTGGAGCGTAGACTCCTCCGAGAAAGGAGAAGGCCAGAATCACGAGAGGCGCGAGAAACAGAAGGCGGCGTGTAGATTTCATCCGAGAATAGTCCCCAGCACATCCTAATTATAGCTCACACGGTATGGCGCCGGCCGGCGGGATTCTGGGTCAGCCGGGAATTGCACTCCCCGTGCCCTCAGCCGGTCACTTCAGGGACTGTGGAAGGATCGCCGAAAGACCGCAGATGACAGGCGAAACCGCCAGTCCTACCACGCGGCTTCGGTTAACCTACGCGAGCCCTGCGGACGGCGGGCGCCGTCTCCGAGCGGGCCGGCTTCCGCCCATTCTGCCCGAGCCGGCGGGCGTGGTCGCTCACGCAGACCAGGAACATCGGCTGGCGCGCATTCTTCAGGATGTCGATCACGCGCTCCTGGCGATCCTCCAGGAAGATGGACTTGCCGTCGGTGAGCAGGTGCAGGCTGGAGTCCCCCGCGAGCACGTCGCCCAGGCGTCGATCCAAGTCCTTTTGCAGATAGCGCAGCACCCGGCGCAGTTTCTGGAGGGAGAAGCCCTTGCGGCGTAGATCCGCAATGACGGTCACCTCCAAAACCTCAGTGGGAGTGTACATGCGCCGGTGCCCCTCATGACGGGGCGAGACGACGTGCTTCTCATCCCACCACTGCAACTGCCTCAGGCTGACTTTGGCAACCTTGGCAACTTCGCTGCTGGCGTACGATCCAGGCGGCGGGGGCGCTTCAGTGCGGCTTTTCTTCATGGGCTTGGGCATGGATTCGCGCTTCTCGGACGAAGACTGGCGACTCTCAGATTGTACTCGACCTGAGAGGAGTGTCAAGAGCCTGTTTCCGAGAGGCCGTCAATACGTGGTTTCCTCGATGGGATCCACACACGGTCTCTGGCCGATTTGAGCCGACGAGAGCTGGAACGTTGCGGACCTGCCCGGTAGTATACTGACGTGTGGCCGGGATTCCAGGCTGAAATTCCGGCTACAAAAGGAGAGAACATGACTGATCTTCCGGTATCCCGCCGGCTGTTCCTGTCTTCGGCGGCGGCTGCCCCTGCCATGGCGGTTTCGGACCGCATCGCGGAGTTCGTGCCACCGCCCGATCGCATACGGATTTTGACGGCGGTTGCTCAGTCGGTGGTCCCGGCCCCGCAGTACAACGCGGAAGAGGTGAAGCAGATTACGTCCCAGGGGAGGAACGTCGATCTGATCCTGCCGAAGACCGTCGACGAGATGAACAAGGCGCTGGCCGAGGTGGACGTCGTCTTCGGGGCCCTCAACGCGGAGATGTTTGCCAGGGCGAAGAATCTGCGCTGGCTGCAGGCCACCGAAGCCGGCATGGACAGGCTACTGTTTCCGGAACTGGTGAAGAGCAACGTCGTCGTGACGAACATGGCGCGGATGTTCGCGCCGGCTATCTCGGAGACGGCCATCTCCATGCTTCTCGCCTTGACCCGCGGCCTCGTCAAGTACTACGTGCCTCAATTCCAGAAGCGGACCTGGAGTGCCGAGCGGAACCTGGTTGAGATCGATGGCATGACGGCGGGGATCGTTGGAATGGGCGGGATCGGGGAGTTTGTCGCCTCGAAGCTGCACTATGGCTTCAACATGAGGATCCTGGCGACCGATGCCCAGCCCATGGCCAAGCCCTTCTTCGTGGACACCCTCCGGGAGCCGGGATGGTTCATGGAAATGGTCCCGCAAGTGGACGTCCTGGTGGGCGCCGCGCCGGCCACCCCGCAGACCGCGAACATGTTCAATGAGAAAGTCTTCCGGTCGATGAAGAAGACCGCCTACTTCCTCGGTCTTTCCCGCGGCACCCTCACGGATGAGGACGCGCTGGCCCGGGCGCTGAAAGAAGGCTGGATCGCCGGAGCCGGACTTGACGTGGCCAAGACCGAGCCGTTGCCGAGCAGCAGCCCGCTTTGGGACTGCCCGAACCTGATCATCACCTGCCACACCGCCGGTTTTGCGCCACCGCGCCGAATTCGTCTGATGGGGCTGTTGGCGGAAAACGTTCGGCGCTACTCAAGCGGGCTGCCGCTGATGAACGTGGTCGACAAGCAGAGAGGATACTGAAATAGTCGCGGAAGGCCGGGCAGGACAGGCGAAACCGCCTGTCCTGCCTAGGCCAGTGCCGCCCGCAGGCCGTTCACGGCCTTGGTGAAACTCGCCAGCGGGTCCCCGAGCGGGCGGTACTCCATGCCGATGTAGCCGGTGTACCCGGTCTTCTGGATCGCTCTGTACACGTTGGGAAAGTCGATCTCACCGGTGCCCGGATCGTTGCGGCCCGGATTGTCGGCCACATGGAAAACCGACACGAACGGCGCGGCCTCCGTCAGCGTGCGGATGACGTTGCCTCGCATCACCTGCTCGTGGTAAATGTCGAACAGCATCCGCACGTGCGGGAGGTTGATCTCCCGGACCAGTTTCAGCCCATCCACACAACTCGTCAGGAAGCAGCCCGGGTGATCGACGAGTGAGTTCAGGGGCTCAACCAGCAGAGTGAGCTTGGCGGCGGCCACCAGGTCGGCTGCGCGCTTGATGCCCTCGGTGAGGCTGGCGTACTGTTCTCCGACCGACTTGCCCGCCGGCGAGAGGCCGCTCGTCACACTGACGTGCGGGATCTCGAGTTTCTGCGCGCAGACGATAGCCTTGCGCACGTCCCCGAGGAAAGTCTGGCGGTGCGCGGGATCGACGATCGACACTGGCCGCTTCTTCCAGTCCTGCTGGGCCAGGACCGTGTCCACACCCAGCCGGTAGGAGCGGAGGAGCTTCTTGACGCGTTCGATGTCGGCATCCGTCCAGGCCGCGTATTGCGTCAGCGACTCGACGGATTGAAAGCCGGCGCGGGCCGCGAGTTCAAACTCCTCCTCGATGGTGCCCTTGAGCATCTCGAGCATCAACGTTGCCTTGTTTCCGGCCTTGGCGGGCCTGGAAGGCCGAGTCTGGGCCGACAGGCCCGTGGCCAGGAGCCCGGCGGATTGCATGAAAGTTCGTCGATTCATAAGGGATTCCCCATTTCAGTTAACAGCCTGTTACGCGTACGTGGAGAGATCTTCCTCCGCCGGTGGCCGGCTCCGGCCCAGGTTCGGTGGCAGGTCCTCCATCGGGCCGCGCCACTGCAGCATGCGATCCACGTCCCCGTGGAGCAGATACTTCCTCTTCACTTCGGCGATCTTGCCGCCAACCACGTCGATCTTGGCAAGATCGTACTGACCGAGGCCGCCCTGGTAGGCGTAGTTAAGATAGCCGGGCCAACTGGCATCGATTCCCATGCACTCCAGGCCCACGCGATCCACCGCCAGAAAATCCGTCGAGGCCAAGGCGATACGATGCGGCACCGGCGTGCCCGACACGGGACCGTTCCCCTCCATGCCCTCGAACCCGTCCACGAGTCCCACCCCCCAGTTGTGAATCATCCGCTGGACGGCGAGATACATGTTGTAGTTGCCGGCCCGGATGCCGACGTGGAATTTGCGCTTATCGCTCGCCCCCCAAGCGAGAGTTTGTCCAGGAGGCGGGGGCAGCGGGGCTCCCAGGATGACGTTCTTGATCGACATGGTGGCCACCACCATGTTATGCGTCTTCATCACCGACGAGGAAACCAGGAAGGCGTCGGGGTCCAGGAATCGAGCTGCCAACCGGATGGGGATCAGATGCATGTCGTAGTCGATCCCGTGCATGAGCTCGTAGCGGCCTTCCTCGTTGGGAACGTCCAGGGTGATGGCGAGGGGCTTGTGCTCGGCGAAGATCTTGCCCCAGCCGAATTCATCGACGGCCTGTTTGGCCGTACTTCCGCCGCATTCGGCGACCACCACGGGTCCCTTGAAGCGGGGAGCCAGGTAGTCGAGGATTCCGTGCACGGCATCGGCGTGCGTGGAAATCAGTTGCCTGCCTGGGTTGAGACCATTGGGTTTGATGAGAACGTACTTCTTGGTCTTGAGGGCGGGCCGGATCTGGTCGTCAATCGCGACCAGCGCCTCAAAAATGTTCTTGCGGCGGTTCTCCCCTTTGATCAGGGACACTTTCGAGCGGCGATCGGAGTACTTGAACAACTTAGCCACGTCGGCCGTGCCCATGCGGGGGTCCTGCGGCGTCGCCCCTTGATCGACTGGGGGCCTATACGGCAGCGGTTGCTGCGCGTGCAAGACCAGCCCCTGGGCTGCGGCAATCGCCCCCGCGCGGGACGCGAACCCAAGGAAGAACCTGCGATTCAACCGCATGTTCCGACTCCTTTCCGCCGTTCAGATTGACGACTACCGCTTCGCCGGCGGCGTAGCAGGCGGGCTGCCGGCGGCCCCGCGGCCGGGCGGCGTCCAGCCATCATTGGACGGCCCGTTCTGGAAGAAGAAAGAGGACCCGCTGAGCGGATGGCCCGTCGCAAACGCGGCATTGGCTTGTCCGAAGATCTTGCCCGCCCGCAAAGTGTCATCGTGTATTCTGGTGACCAGCGCCTGGTACCTCGGGTCGGTTGCCTCATAGCCGGAGAACTGCGTCAAATCGTTGTTGCCGATGATCACGACGTCCACGCCAGGCACGGAGGCGATTTCAAATGCGTTAGCCACGCCGACCGGCGTCTCGATCATCACTACCAATAGCATGTTGTCATTGATCGTCTGGCGATAGTTCAAGCTGGGGTCGCCCCAGAGTGTCCGGAATACCCCCGCGCCGGAGCTGCGATGTGCGATCGGCGGATAGCGAAGCCACTTGGCGGCCTCACGGGCTTTGCTGGCGTCGTCCACGGTCGGAACAATGATCCCGAGCGCGCCGACGTCGGTGGCCTGCTGGATCATCCATTCCTGCGCGTCCGGCACCCGGATGATGGGAATGGCGTTGGAGTGCGGGCAGGCGGTGAGCATCCTCTCCACGTCGCCGAAATTCAGCGTGCTGTGCTGCATATCAATCCACGCATAGTCGTAGTGCTTGGCCGACTCGCAATAGCTCGCAGGATCCGGCCTGGACTGCGTGAAGCTGAAGATTTGCTTGTGGTCGAGGAGCTTCTGCTTGGCCGTGTTGTACAGCTTGGGCTTGGCGGCACCCTTAGCTGGAGCCTGCCCCGGTGCAACCTGCGAAAGACCCAGCAGCGCAATTCCCAATAACAAAGTGGTTGGTATTCGTGACGCTCTCATGGTTGAGGCATTCTCCTCAGCAACGATTTGGCAGCGAACATCTGCGAACGGAAGTATATCAGAAATGCCCTTTTGCCTTCCCGCCCGGAAGTGGCTGGCCAGAGCCGGTCCTGGATTGTGGTCTACGGCTTGTCGTACTCACCGATGCGCCGGACCCAGATGTTGCGGTAGCGCACCGGATTATTGTGAGCTTGCAGCATCAGGGACTCTTCCGGCGCATGGGGGGTGTAGTGGGCGACTTGCCGGAACACCATCGGCCCCATGGATTCCTTGTGGTTGTGGAGCAGCACGCCGTTGTGGAAGACCGTGAAGTACACCGGCTTCACGACCTTCTCGCCGTCGAACTTCGGAGCTTCGAAAATGATGTCGTAGGTCTGCCATTCGCCGGGCTTGCGGCAAGGGATGACGAGCGGCGGCCACTGGCCGTAGATTGCGCCGGCGGATCCGTCGGCATAGGTCGGATTGTTGTAGCAATCCATCACCTGGATCTCGTACCTTTCCATGAACAGGACGCCGCTGTTGCCGCGCCCCTGGCTGGAGCCCGTCACCACCGACGGGGAGGCCCATTCGATGTGAAGTTGGATATCGCCGAACTTCTCTTTGGTGAGCAGCTCCCCTACCGTGGGCACTACCTCCACGTAGCCGTTTTCGACCTTCCACTTGGCCGGGTCCGCGATGGTCCTGTTGCGGCGGTTCACCCATTTGGACAGATCCTTCCCATCGAACAGCACGATGGCGTCCGAAGGCGGTTGGCCGGGCTGCGCCTGGGTACTTTCCGTCCCCGGCGTGACGACCCGCGGGCGCGGGCGCGCGGCATCGTGCACGCGCCATGGCATGCCAGGCAGCATCGGCGTGCCCTCCTCGCCCAGTTGCCCGCTGCAAATCACGGCTGTGCCGGCAAGGATCCCGGCCGCCACGAGCGCCAGAGTACTTCGCCGTTGGAGAATAGTGCCCAATCCTCTCATAAGTCCTCCCGTATGACGGAGGCGGCCGCAGCCTAGGGATGTGGCGCCGACGTCTGCGCTGTATTCTAGCATGGGGGATCGCAGCGGGTGCCGGGTGGGCCGCGGAACTTGAAGGAACAAACCACTTCGGCGTAACGTAGAGAATAGCGGGACCGGAAAAAGATGCCCTACTGTTGCCAGTGCGGAACTCAGGCCCAGAACGCGGACGTTTATTGCGGCGTTTGCGGCGCCCGGCAGCCTGTGACTTCAGCGATCGCCGACGGGATCACTCCACGCTCCGCTTCCATCCTCTGCTATATCCCCTGGTTCGGCTGGATTGCTGCGATCATCGTCCTCGCTTCGCAGCGCTTCCGGCAGGACACCGCGGTTCGTTTCCATGCGTTTCAGGGGATCTACCTCTTCGTGGCCTGGCTGGTTGTGGATTGGGTGATTGCTCCCATCGGCGGTTTCCACTTCATCGCGCGTCCGATCACATTCTGGCCGAACCCCAGTTTCTTCTTCGGGGGCGCGCTGAAGGTGGTCATCCTAGGCTGCTGGATCTTCATGCTTTTGAAGGCCAGCGAAGGTATTCGCTTCAGGCTCCCCCTGCTCGGCGAGCTCGCCGAACGCTCCGTCGCCGAGCAGAAGTAATTCCCCGACCTGTGGTATGTTTATTCACGGGGGTGAATAGTTAATCAAATGAGCATGCAGGTCGGGGTGGTCGGCTTTTTGGGGTACGGCGGTGCGGAATTGGTGGCGATCCTGGAGCGCCATCCCGCTGTGGAGCGTCTGCTGCTGGCGGACCTCGCGGACTCTGCGGATTCCCCGCGCCCCCGTGGGCATCGGGGACACCCGCGCGTACAGTCCATGCCAGAAGCTGTCCGCCAGGAGGGGGCGGCTGTGGTCTTCCTCGCCACTCCCCACGAAGTCTCCATGGAACTGGCGCCTCAGCTTCTCGATGCCGGCACCAAGGTCATCGATCTCAGCGGGGCCTTCCGACTGAGGACTCCCGGCACCTACGTCCGGTGGTACGGAGACCCACACACCCAGCCGGCGCTGCTGGCGGAGGCCGCTTATGGCCTGCCGGAGTTCAACCGCGAAGCCGTGCGGCCGGCACGGCTGATCGCCAATCCCGGCTGCTACCCGACCGCGGCCAACCTGGCCATCCGGCCGCTGGTCGAAGCAGGGCTCGTCGATCGCTCCTCCGGCATCGTCTGCGACGCTAAGAGCGGCGTGAGCGGCGCGGGGCGCAAGCCCAGCCTGAAGACCAGCTACTGCGAGTTGAGCGGGAACTTCTCCGCCTACTCCATCCTGGGCCACCGTCACGTTCCGGAGGTGCTGCTGACCTCCGGCCTCGAAGAGGCCGAATTCAGCTTCACGGCTCACCTGCTCCCCGTGGAACGTGGGATTCTGGAGACCATCTACTTCCGTCTCAACCCAGGCCACGATGCCGCCTCCCTGATGAGCGCCTACGAACAGCGCTACCGCGGCGAGCCGTTTATCCGGCTGTACGACCCCGGCCAGGTGCCCGACCTGCACTCGGTTCGGCACACCAACTACTGCGACATCGGCGTCAAGGTGGACGCGGCCTCCGGCCGGGCGGTGGTGGTCAGTGTCATCGATAACCTGGTCAAGGGCGCTGCCGGCCAAGCCGTGCAGAACATGAACCTCTTGCTGGGCTATCCCGAGACCACAGGCCTCCTGTGAGGACCGCTTCCATCGCGTCGCCCCCCGGCGGGGAAACCCGGACGGCGTGAGACGGTGGTTTCGATGGCCCGTGCGGCTGGTCGCGGCGATCGGATTCCTGTGGGTGGCGGTGACTTTCACCCCGCTGGTGTTCTGGTGGGGCACGGCGCTCGCCGGACCCTGGGACGACCCGAAGGGCGAGACGCTGGTGGTGCTCGCGGGTTCCTCGATGGGCTCCGACGTTATCGGCGCGAGCACGTACTGGCGGTGCGTTTACGCTCTTCTGGTTTATCGCGAAGGCGGTGTGCACCGAATCATTGTGAGCGGCGGGGGTGAGGCGGGCAGGCCTGTCGCGGAAAGCATGCGCGACTATCTGGAGGGCAAGTGGCGTTCCGAGCGGGACCGTGGTCGTGGAGCCTCGTGCACGCAGCACCAGGGAAAGCGCCCTCTTCCTCCGGCCGATGTTGCAGGGGCTCCCAGGCCGGGCGGTGCTCCTAACGAGCGATTACCACGTATTCCGTGCCACTCGCGCCTTTCGCAAGGCAGGGGTTGCCGTGTTGGCCCGGCCCATCCCCGATGCGCGCAAACGGGCCGCGAACTGGGACCGGCGCTGGGACGCCTTCCAGGATCTGGTCATCGAAACCGCCAAGACCGGCTACTACTTCCTCCGAGGGCTGGATTTAGCCCGCCGAGTTGTGGTATTTTTATTCATGGAAGTGAATAAATAATCAATGAGGCTCCTGATCAAGATCGGCGGGACACTGCTCGACGAAGCGGCTTCCAGGCTCCGTGTGGCGGGCGGAATTGCGGAAGCTGTGCGCGGCGGACACCAGGTGGTGGTGGTGCATGGCGGTGGCCGCCAGATGACCCGATTCCTGGAAGAACGGGGAGTCGAAAGCCGCTTTGTCGACGGTCTGCGGGTCACCACGGACGAGACCCTGGATGCGGTCCTGAAGGTGCTCGCGGGCACGGTGAACAAACAACTGGTGTCGGCCCTGATCGAGAGTGGCGTGAACGCCGTGGGCGTCTCCGGTATCGACGGCTCCCTGGTGGAGGCGGAGCCTCTGCGGGCCGAGTTGGGGCATGTCGGCCGACCGGTCCGTTCGGAGCCGCGGTTGCTGCATTGTCTGGGAGAGTGCGGGCTTCGTGCCAGTGGTTGCCTGCGTGGCCGGGGCCCGCGATGGCCGCATGTTCAACGTGAACGCCGACCAGATGGCGGTGGCCTGCGCGATCGGTTTCCAGCCGGAGCGGCTGGTCTTCTTAACAGACGTGGACGGCGTGCTAGACGGAGATAAGAGGCCGATTGAGCGTCTCAGCCTCGAAGCCAGCCAGCACCTCATCGACCGGGGGGTAGCTACCGGAGGCATGTTGGCCAAGCTCAGGGCGGCAGGGGAGGCGTTGCGGAACGGCATCCCCCGAGTGGTGATTGCGCCCGGCGGCCGGGATGGCGTCCTGAGCCGGTTGCTGGCGGGAGATTCCGTTGGGACCCGGCTCTACAAGGAGCAGCAACATGGCTGAAGCCCTCCCCACCGGCGACGGGGTACTGATTCGCAGCGCGTTGCTGAGCGACGTTACCCCTCTGCTGGCGCTGGTAAACGGCTACGCGTCGCAGGGCATCATGCTGCCTCGCACCGAGTTGGAACTGGCCGAGAACATTCGTGATTTCACCATCGCCGCCGCTGGCGGCGCACTGGTGGGGTGCGGCGCACTGCATTTCTATGGGACCCGAACCGCCGAGGTGCGCTCGCTGGCCGTCCACCCCGACTGGAAGCAGCACGGCGTTGGGAAACGTCTGATGGGGGCCATCGAAGCCGACGCGGTCGCCCACGGGATCCAAGCGCTGTTTGCCTTCACCTACGTCCCGACTTTTTTCCTGAAGCTGGATTTCGTGGAGGTCGACCGGCGTCTGCTCCCGTCAAAGGTTTGGAAAGACTGCCTGCGCTGCCCTAAATTGCAGTGCTGTGACGAGATCGCCATGCAGAAGCTGCTTATTCCGGCGGATGCGGCGACGCCTCTCACAGTCGAGGCTGCTTCCGAGGAAGCCTCCAACGGCCTGATTGTCCTGCCGACATTCGCCGGCGCCAACCGCTCGCTCTGAGCCAGCCGTATCTTTTTCATTTCCCTGAGAAATATATGCGCGCGGGCTGCCACTACTCTCGAGAGCGGCATGAAAGCGCAGACGGTCGAAACCAGAGAGTCCACGGGCAGGATCCTCTGCTGTACGGTGTTCCGCCCCGGCGGCAAGAAGCTCCTGGCCAGGGGACACATGATCAGCGAGGAGGATATCCGGCTTCTCGAGACGCAGGGGATGCGGAGCGTCTGGGTCACGGAATTGGAAGAGGGAGAGGTGGCCGAGGACGAGGCGGTCATGATCGTGGCCGACGAGGTGGCCTGCGGTTCTTTGGAAATCCGGCTGGCGGCCGGCGGAAGAGCCAATTTGGTAGCCACCGAGGACTGCTGCGTGCTGGTGGACGACGAGCTACTGCGACAGATCAACTGCACATCGAGTGCCGCCATCGCCACGCTGGCCAACTTCAGCTTCGCCGTGGCAGAGCAGCGCGTCGCCACTGTGAAGAGCGCGCCATTTGCCATTGCGCGCACCGAACTCGAGGCGATGGTCGCCGTTCTGAAAGAGCGCGGCCCGATCTTGCAGGCGCGCCCGCTGCGCCAGCCCACGGTGGCCGTCCTGTACTCGGACGCGGTGGCCGGAGATCGTGCGCGCCAGTTGTTCGACAACATCATGCGCCAGCGCCTGGAGCGTTTTGGCGTCTCGATTGGCATGAGTCTGGCCTCGACAGAGGACGAGGGCATGCTTGCACGAGCCCTTCAGCATCTTATCCGCTGCAAGCCGACGGTACTCGCTGGTGGCCTCCTCGACTGCGCCGGCGGGGCCTGACGACGCGGTTGGCCGAGCCTTGCAGAGCGCTGGTTGCCTCATCGAACGCTTCCTGGCGCCGGTCGAGCCGGGCAACCTGCTGCTCCTGGCATACAAGGATGATGTCCCGATTGTTTGCGCTCCGGGGTGCTACCGGTCCACCAAACCGAACGTCGTGGATTTGTTGCTGGCGCCGCTGCTGGCGAAGTACCGCATCTCGGGCTGGGAGGTAGCCAGCCTGGGAAACGGCGGGCTACTCGGCTAACGGAAGGGTTCCTCCACCCCCCCGAAGCCGTTCCCCGCGAGCGGCTCGAGGGTGCTTGCCGGGCGTCGCACGACGCCCGGCACTTTTTCTGCACGCACTACGGCCGGCCCGGACGGGTTCCTGTTATCATCAGGTGTTCCGCCTCCGGCCATGCTGCATAGCTCCTTCGACCAGCCCTACAGATTAGGGCACAAGACCGTTACAGGCCGCTTTGTGATCCCTTCCGGAATCCGTTGCACGCACGCCGCAACGATTGAGCGCTGCTTCCAGGAAGTCGCCTCGATCGGGGTCATCACCACGAAGAGCATCGGCGTGCAGCCGCGGAAGGGGTATCGCGAGCCGATTTACGCCCGGTATGCGCCGGGCTGCTACATCAACGCCGTCGGCCTAGCGAATCCCGGAGCGGAAGCCTACCGGGCCGAGTTTGAGGGAATCCAGACTCCCGGCGACAAATTCCTGTTGGTGTCCATCATGGGCTCCGATGTGGACAGCTTCGTGGCGGCGGCTCTCACGCTCGAGCCGATCGCGGACGGCTTCGAGCTGAACATGTCCTGCCCCCACGCCAAGGGATACGGCGCGGAAATCGGCCAAGATACGGAACTGCTCGGGAAGATCACGGAGGCAGTGGTTCGGGCGACGGGCGTGCCGGTATTCGTGAAGCTCTCCTCGACTCTCCCGAACCTGGGAGCCACGGCGGGGGCGGCAGTCGCGGCGGGAGCGGCGGGCTTCACGCTCATCAACACGGTGGGCCCGGCCCTGGCGGCGGTGGGCACGGATCCGATCCTTCACAACCGGCTGGGGGGCTTGTCGGGCGATGGCATCCGGCCGATGGGGCTGCGCGCCGTCGAGCAGGTGCGCAAGGCGGTGGGAACCGAACCCATCCTCATCGGAATGGGAGGGATCGCGTCGCCGGAGCACGTGCGTCAATATGCGGCCGCGGGCGCAGATCTGTTCGGAATCGGCAGCGCGCTTACGGGCCTGAACGGCGGCCAGATGCGCGACTACATGGCGCAGCTTCACGAGGACGTGTGCCGCGGCAGCGAGCGGACTTATGTGCGCTCGTGCGAATCCGCGATCCGCATGGACTACGTGAAGACGCGTGTGACGTCGAGAGTGGACTACGGCGAAGGCCTCTTCAAGCTTCTGTTGGAGAGGTTGCCGGAAGGCCAGAACGACGGGGATCTGGCGGGCAAGTTCTACTTCCTCTGCCTGCCCGGCGTCGGCGAGAAGCCCTTCGCCATTTTCTCGACCTCCGAGAAGAGCGTGGTGGTCCGCACGGTTGGCGATTTCACTTCGCACCTGGAGCAATTGGGCGGCGGCGCGGAGATCCTGCTGCGGGGGCCTTATGGCCAGGGAGTGCCCGCATGGAAGGACCACACGATCGTGTTTGTGGGCGGCGGAACCGGGATCGCTTCGATTCTCGAAATCGCCTATAAACTGCGCCCGAACAACCAGGAGATCTTCCTTCTGGGCGCGCGAACCGGCGGGCATCTTTTCGATCTCGACAAGTTCCGCTCGTTGGGCCCGGTTTCGCTGGCCACCGACGATGGATCCGCCGGCCACCACGGCTTCGTCCCGGAGCTGTTGGGGGAAGCGCTTGCCGGATTGCCAGCGCGCGAGCGGGAGCGCGTCGCGTTCATCAACTGCGGCCCGGCGCCGATGGTCCGGCGCTGTTTCGAGATTCAGCGGGAACTGGCGCCGGAGGACCGCATTCTCGGATCGATCGAGTATATGACCAGTTGCGGCGTGGGCATTTGCGGCAAGTGCTCGAGCCCCTCGGGAGCGCTCACCTGCATCGACGGTCCGTTCCTGCCGTGGCGGGAGTTTCAGCGGGTAGCGGCCGGGAAACGGTGTCAGGGCTGAAGAGGGGCTCTCTTCGGCCCTGCTCCGCACGGGCCTTCAACCCAACCTGGCCGGCAACTCCTCCATGGGGCGCATCCACTGCTTCTGCTGCTCGACGTCGGGGGGCAACCGGTAGGTACGGCGCACCTCCGCGACCTTTGACAGGAGAGGCGGAAACACCCCCGGGCGAAGTCCTTCTTCGCGACACGGTGGTTGCCTGAAGTCGAAGTCACAACCGGCGCGCAAAGGCCCCAGGCGGGAAGATCCGCACAAAACCCGTGCGGACGATCTTCCAAGCCCCTTGGCCTCAAACGCCGGGAAAGTCCTCCAGCGTGCGCCAACTCGAGAGCGTCTGCGCCGCTGCCGCGAGTCTTGGAATACCGAGATCGTCGGGAGGCCAGAGATGGCACGGAGGTGCTGACGTTTCTCAGGGGAAAACCGGGCCGATCTCCCATATAGCCGCCTGCGGCACATCCGCTGCCACCCGCTCCCCGTGCAACACCCCGTGCGTCGCGTTGGTCGGGTTCGCATGATCGGGGCGATGACGGCAAGCCAGATACGCCGGATTCCGCTGGGCCACCGAGTAACCCCACTACCGCCAAGGCTGTCGTTTTGACGCGGACGCGGGCTCGATCCGACCGAGGCCGTGCACAGACTCCCTGAGAGGCACCTGAGACACCGAGAGAGAGGCCAAGTCGATGCGGTAGCAGCGGTACAGGGCAGCACAAAGGCCGGCCAGCGTTGGGAGGAAGAAGTTGTAGGCTGAACTGCCGAACATGGCGCCGACCGCATAGTTAATGCACGCGACCAACAGGCAATACGCCAGTTTCCGGTGCAGTTCCATTCCAGGACGCTGCTTGGTGTCCCGGTACACTCGGATCGCGATGTAGAAACAAGACGCCATGGCGCCAAGGTAGAGGAGAAACCCCGGGATTCCGGTCTCGCTGGAGACTTGCGTGAAGGTGTTGTGGGTCTCCTTCCAAGCCGCGAAAAGCACTCTGGCGGTGTACGGATCCTCGGAAGCAGCCACATTGAACATGCCGGGGCCGACGCCCAGGAGCGGGTTCTGCATGGTCATGATCAAGCTGGCCTTGAGAAGGTTTTTCCGCGCCTGGGTGGAGCCCGCCGCCTTTCCGACTTCGAGGGAGTCCGCGGCCTGCGGCGCCACATCCTCGAAAATGGAGCGATAGCGGAGGATCGTACCGGGGCCGCCGGTGGCGAAGGCGATCATTCCCACAGCGACGACCGCCACCAGGATCTTCACCTTGTTCAAGAAGGTCGCGGTCAGGATGAGGAAGGCGAGGACCGCCATCATCATGATGAGTGCCATCCGGGAGCCGGTTTGAAAGGCAAACAAGAAAAGCAAGACCGCGCTGGCCAGTCCAAACAGCCTCCGGAGACTGAAAGGCTTTCCTTCGAGGATCAGCAGCAGACACCCCGGAAAGCTAAAGAGCAAGTAGAAAGCCAAGTCGTTTGGGTTCGAGAACGAGCCAAACCCAATCAGCAACCGTTCCGCCGATGAAACTCTTTCCCTGAATGCAATGATCTCGACCAGCATCCCCGCGATACCTATCGCGTAGAGCACCTTGCGGCAATGGCCGACACTGACAATCAGCCCCGCGAGGATGAGATACAAGACATAGGATTTCGACCAGTAGTCTCTCAGTAACTGGATGCTGCCGCCCCTCCAGACGCTAAAGGGTGTGACGAACAACATCCAGACCGTGAAAAGGGTAAGGAAAATGCCGGGCTTGGCAAAGAACGCGCGAGCCAGTCCGCCCGTCGGGATCATAAGAAGGAACGCGGAGACGGACAAGAGCAAGACCAGGTAGGGATTGAAGCCGAGCGCCGCGGCCAGAACCTCGCTCAAGCGGCTGTAAATGATCAAGACGACAGCGATTGCCAGACCGAGTGCCGGCGAGTGGAACGGGCCCAGTGGACCGGCCTGCCCGACAACAAGAGTCTCCCCGCTAGCTGTGGGCGGCCGAGCGGGGCTGCGGCCGTGCTTCGACCTCGGGCCAACCGCCGGTTCAAGCGATCTCGACATGAGCTTTCCTCTGGTGTTCGCCGACGCCATGGCGGGGGATAAGGGACCACCCGAACCGCCGGTTCGCGCATCCTTTCGTACAAGGATAGCATCGGCGGTAGGTAAGGAATTCCGGGGTTAGCCGTCTGGGCAGTTCCTGAAACATGGCTGGAAGATTTAGTGAGTCACGTCCGGGCGAGTTTTTTGTTCACTTCATTTTCAAGCATTTCCAACAAATGCCCGTCTTTTGCCATTGTGCCTGGCAGATATACTGAGCACAGAGGGCGATCCGGCGCCTTCATTGGACGGAGGTAGCACCCCTATGAGAAACAGCATCCGCATCTCTGCGATCTTTCTGGCCTCGGCGGCCGGCGGACTGTGCCAGACCCGAATCAACCTGCAGGCTCAAAGCCAGAACGCCGACTTCTCGGCGTTCGAGTCAACCCGGAGTTTCAAGTCCGGCACGGCACTGCCAATGGAGTGCGCCGTCGGCGGGACTTTCTTCAAAACCGACGCTCCCGCCGGGCGGAACTTCTACGGCTGCACCACGCCGAACACGTGGTCAGTCCAGGGCGGATGGGTTGATGGTCCGAGCCAGGACTTGACCGACCTGAAAGTCACCGCAACCAGCGGCACGGTATTGGCTGTGGCAGGTGGCGCATTCGGCGTCGACAGTTCTACGTTCCCCCTGAGCCCCAGTGACCATCACCATACGAAGCTTCGGCGTGCAAGCGGTTGGGGCGGCGAATCCGGCCACGGTCACGCTGACCGAGGACGTTGTCGGCGTTGTGCGCAATGGGGACACGGTGAGCATCTCCGGAGTCAACGGAAGCGGTTGCGGGATGTTCAACGGGACTTTCAGCGTCGTAGTGACGGGGGCCAGGCAACTTACTCTGGCGAATGTCAACGGCTCCGGCTGCTCCTATTCCGGCGGAGGCACAGTGGCCGGAACGGGAAGTGGCACAGCGTACGTATACGGAAGCGGGAACGGCTTGGTAACGCTGGAAGTGCCCGCGTCCTCGGGGGTCATAGCGTCGTGCGCGGGCGCCTGCGTGGTGAATCAGGTGGTCGTGCCGGCGATGGCAGTCGATGGGGTGCCGCTCGCCGAAGTGACCATCAGCGCTGGGGCCTGGAACAGCGCCACCGACAAGCGCAGTTTCATGAGCACTCGCCAGATCTCCGCCGGCACGGGGATCGCGATCTCCAGTTTAGGCGGCGGTGCAAGCGTGTCGATCGACACTGCGCTGGTTCCGCAACTCGGCGGATCGAACACCTGGACGGGGTCCAATGATCTGAGCGGCGCTTCACGAACGGCCAGTTTCAAGAGCGGCACGATCCCTCCGGGAACCTGCGCTGTTGGAGACACTTTCTTTGATACGGATGCGACGGCAGGCAGTAACTTCTTAGGGTGTACGGCCACCAACACCTGGACCGCTCAAGGCGGCGGTTCGGGGGATGGACTTGGAAGCGCCACGTACGGAAACATAGTCGCGCTGTGGACGACCTGCTCCGGTTACCTGAAGTCAGATGGAACGTGCAGCACTACGGCCACGGCCACAGGTATGACCCTGGCAACCGAGAACAACACAGACAATGCCGTGCCGGTGAGCGTGGGCACCAGCGGACGCGCGTTCGAGAAAACCCCGGTTACGATCGACCCCTCAACCGGGGACATGGTGACGCCGGGGAGCCTCAGTTCCGGCTCCGGCACGGACCCCTGGAACATGACCGGGTACACGGACGACGCGGCTCCGAGCGCGCCGGGCGGGGCCAACCAGTTCACTTCGTTCTTCGACCGCGCGAGCGGGCTTCCGGCATGGATCTTGAGCGGCGGGACGCAGAAATATGTGGCGTTGGGAGATTCGACTGGGAAGGCTACCGTTGCCAACGTGACAGCGCCCCTAAAGACTCGCGTGGCCACCGCCGTCATTTCCGGGAGCGGAACTGGCGGCTTGCTTCAAGACACCGACGACGTTCTCACCTACATTTGGAAGAACGACCTCGGTTTTGCGGTCACAGTGACGCACGTCAGTTGCGAGACCGATAGCGCAACAGCCTCGCGCATCCAGTTGGTGAGGCGCGATGGCTCTCCCGCTGCCATGCTTACGAACAACTCCGGAGCCGGCCTGGATTGCTCCTCCACCGCCGCGGCTGGAACCCTCGACCCCAACGAGGACAACTTCGCGGACGGTCAGAGCATTGGGGTAACGATGGTCTCGGCGGGCGGTGCAGGCAAGGAACTGGCCGTGACCATCCGGTACACGATTGACTAGGGGTGCATCCATGAAACGACTTCTACCCTTGCTTCTACTGGTCGCGGCGCTGTCGTCGTGGGGAGCCATCGGAACACCCGCCGCGGCGAACGGGAACTCCGATAGCGGCACCACGGCGACCACGGGTACCCTGGCGGCTGCGACCGGGGACATTGTCTACGTCTACGCCGGGTTCACCGCACAAGGTTCCGGGTGTGCCGCCATTACTCTGAGCGTGACCGATTCGGATAGCCACGCCTACACCCAGATCGGCTCATTGAACTCCATGCCCTATAACTGCGGGGGCCAGTTCTACTACACGGTAGTAGCAGATCATGCAGATAATACCGTAACAGTCACGGCAAGTTCCGCAGTCGACAACTTCAAGATCGTTGCCGCGGCCGTCTCTGGAACGGCGGGAACGATTGACGCCTTCGATGTCGGGGCTGGGGCTGGCACCGCTTCCATGGAGATTACTACGGGCCTTACCACCACTACGGAGGATACCATCGTGATTGCTGCCGCATGGACGTGGTACAACACCCTGCATGTCACGGCGGACACCGGCAACGGCTGGGCCACGCCCATTGGTGGGAGTAACGTGGAAACGGCCAAGGAAATCGTCTTGGAGTATAAGATATTCTCATCCACGCAGACCAATCTGATGCCCGCTTTCGTGGGCCCTCCCGATTGGTGCGACGGCGTGATGGGTGCAGTGGCGATCCCGATTGCCGGCGGCGCCCCTGCCGGGGTACGACGGCGGGTAATTATAGCGCAATGAAACGCTTACTGATATCACTGATATTGTGTGCGCCCTCTCTCTTCGCGCAGGGTCCGACAGGCTGGACTCACTACGACGTCTCCAGCGCCCTGCTTCAGTACCGTGGCTACAACTCTCTGCGGTACATGGACGGAACGGTGTTCCTGTACGAGGGACGGGGCGACGATGGCTCGCCTATCTACGCAGGCACTTTCTTAAAGTGGGCTGAACCCACCCAAACGCTCACTCAACTTTCCTACACGGGGGAGAGCACCACATCCAACGGTTGCACGCTTGCTCAGGCATGGACAACCGGGTTTGCCTATGCAGTCCATCAGCAGTACACGGATTCCGCCCATCATCTCCAGGTAGTTTCAGTCGCGGGCACCTCTGGCACGTCGGAACCAACCTGGAACCACGCCGGCGCCACGACCGTCGATGGCGGCGTGACCTGGACGGACATGGGTATCCAACCTCCGTCGCGTCACCCGATGGGGCAGTGGTGGGCGGACATCAACCGTCATCGCATCTATGTGACTGGCGGGGTGTGCGGCGAGAAAGACCCTGAGACGCCCGGGCGGGTAACTATGTGGTATTGGAGTACGCTGACGAACACTTGGACTGGCCTAGAGACTGCCCAGTCTCCATATCTGCATCTTGGAGGAACCGACAAGTGGATGAGTGGCGGATCGGCGTTCGACTGGCAGGATAACATTGTCGTTCAATACGGGTCCGCGGCCAGTGCTGGGAAGCACACGTTCGTTTATTGTCCCACCGACCTGAACCCGATCCCCGGAACGCTCACCCCCATCCAGAGCGCAGCGGGCTGTGTCGCGGACGACTGGGCCGCAGTCGCTTCGTCCGGGTCGCTCCCCAATGCCGCTCACCATGCAAATCTGGTCTACACGCGGGGCGGGAAGGTCATCCTGTTTGGCGGCACGCAGTCGCAGAGCGGGGGATCGACCACCTACAACCAGACGATGGAGTACGACATCCCGACGAAGACGTGGAGAGTGCTCAACTCCGGTGCGTCGGCCTCGCCGCCAGTGGTCCCGTACTCCAGCCCCCTCAAAGGTCAGGCTGCGATGGCCTACAACACGCGCAACGAGCGGGTATACGTCTGGGCCAACCTAACTGGCCATATGTGGTCGCTCGATCCGATCAATGGCAATGGCCAATGGGTGGACCATGGAGTGAGCGCGGGGCCGGTATGCGCTCCCACCAACATGACTCAATGTACCGAGAAGATGGTCTACGACGACATCAACAACAAGCTCGTGTTGCTGGCGTACACCAACGATTTGGGGGTGAACGCGACGATCTGGGTCGCCACGCTTCCGCCCAAAATTCCCGGTCTGGGGGCCTCCACGGTCACCTGCCTGGACAAGGACGGCGACGGCTACGGGGTAGGGCCGGGGTGCACGGGCGCGGACGCGGACGACAACGACGCAACGGTCCACACCAAGGCCCAAGCGGTGGCCGGACACACCAATCTCAACACCTTTTTCCAGTACCGAGGCTACTACCCCGACAAGTATTGGATCATAGCCACGAACGGGAGCAACGGCACGGGCCGGTCTTGCACGCCCGCGAACCTGGATGGCGGCGGCGGCGGCGATTGCCTGCCCTACGCGACGTGGGCGGCGATCTCGGCGTCGATCACGGCGGGAGACGCGGTACTCTTCCGGGGCGGAACCTACACGGAGCAACTAACTCCCGTGGGAGGCGCCGCAGGGAACCCAGTCTTCTATTTGGCCTACCCCGGCGAACTTCCCTACATCAACAAGGCAACCAGCGGGCAGGCGGTGTCTACCAACTACATCAGCAACATTGTGATAGATGGGTTCAAGCTCAACGGGGTAGACACGAGCGCGATCAACGGCGGGACTTATGAGGCCGGCGGGGTGCTCCCCTCGGAATTCCACAACAACGTCTTCCGCAACCTGGAACTGCCGGGCGGCCCGGAGAACGGTGTGCGGGCGATGTACAACATGTTGCACTGCTTGTGGGAGGACATCGTTACTTATGGGCACGCTCACCACGGGATCTATCTGGGTTCTCAGTTCAACATCAACCACGACATTGTAGTGCGCCGCATACTCTCCTACGAAAATGGGTTTACCGCGATTCAACATAATGGACGGGTTGACCACCTTCTCATAGACGGAGTGCAGGCCTACAACAATGAAATCGCCACGATCTCCTTCGAGGAAGGCGTAAGCTCGGCCATCGTCCAGAACGTAGCGACGACCGATAACGCAAGTTCCGCGATCGTGTTCTACACCTACGATGGAAACGAAGGTGGCGGAGGCTGCGGGCCGGGCGCCGATGAGACGTGTGTATGCCTCCCGACTCCCAATGAGCACGCAATCTGTCCCTACAACACGAGGGGAAATCAGTTTCGCCAAATCACGTCTTATCGCCAGATTGTCGGGGACGCCGATCACCCAGCGATCATTTCGGCACGGGCGAGCATCGGATCGTGTGCTACCGATGCGTGCCTTGCCACCGATCAGGCGCAAAACATCTTCCGAAATATGATCGTGGTCGAGCGGGGCTATGGGAGTCTCGCTGGAGGGAACGCCGTTCCGCCTCTAACGTTCGTAGACGACACCGCTCCCGTTTCCGCGCCCACTACCACCGTCGATCGCTTTTTATATCAATTGCTCGACGGAGACACATCGTTTCTTGGGTTATGGATATGGTAAGTCCTACTCCTACGTTCCCTACTCCTGCGCGGGGGCGAGTGGGGTGATGACTGGCGGTGGTGGGGTGTCGGGATGCACCAATGCCAATCCCTTGTTTACGGCTATTGGCTCATCGGCTGCGCCCGGAAGCTACGATCTGCGGCTTGGAACAGGAAGCCCGGCGATTGGGACGGGGACTCCCAACTCGACACCGATCTTCGACATTCTGGGGAAGGCCTTCGGCCTGACGCCGAACATGGGAGCATATGCGGGTGGAGGGGCGACTCCCACCGCACCTACGATCACTAGCACTTCTCCGCTGACGGGCGGAACGGTGAGCGAGGCTTACTCCGAACAGTTGACCGCCACGGGCGATGCTAACGTCACTTGGGCGATAACGGACGGAAGCGCCCCCGATCACGTTACCCTCTCATCGAGCGGCCTGCTCTCCGGCACGCCCGACACGGCGGGAGTCTACAATTTCACGGTGAGGGCTACCAACACCGCCGGGACCGCCGATGCGGCGTTCTCACTTTCGATTGCGAACGTGACTTCGGGCGCCGCGCGCATCATCCGGGGCCGGGTGACGTTGAGGGGGAGGGTAATCCAATGAAGATTCTAGCGGCTCTATTGCTTTCCGCGGGGTTGGCGTTTGCCTCTACCAGAAAAACCGTCTGTGCTTCCGGGTGCGACTACACGGCTCCGCAAGCCGCAATCAACGACGCTGAATTTGGCTGGATCATTGAATTGACCGCGGGCGAAACTTTCTCTGGCGAACTGCAACTGAAGAACAAGACCGGCACGCCAGCTTACATCGTCATCCGCAGCAGCAGGGCCGGGGAACTGCCGGGCGGTGTGCGCGTCGCCACCTCCGATACCCCGAAGATGGCAAAACTGCAGCACACCTCTCTGGTAGTGACCGTAGAGAAGGGCGCATCCTACTACCGTCTTGAGGGGTTGGAGATAGCACCGGCCACGGGGAACTTCCTCTACGCTCTTGTCGCGCTGTACCCGGCGACTGCCACGGGGCTATTCGACATCCACGACCCGGCTGACCGCGCCCACCACATTGTCATTGACCGATGCTACGTTCACGGGCTGGCGGCCGAGAACGGACCTCGGGTAGGCGCATACCTGGAGACCGGATACACCGAGATCACCAACTCCTGGTTCGGCGAGATCAAAGACGCCGACGGCGAGGCGAAGGCTATCCTCAACGTGGGCGGCGTTGGTCCGTTCGTCTTTCGCAACAATCACCTGGAGGCGGCGGCGATTACGACGCTAATGGGTGGGGCCGATCCACCCATCGCTGGAACTAGAGCAACCGATGTGATCTTTCTCGGCAATCACTACTACCGCCCCTGGAAGTGGCGCTTTCAAGACGTCACCGCCGACCCCACCGGCACTTGTATGTGGGACGCGCGGGGCGGTGAGTTCCAGCACAACACAGGCAACAGCACCTACTGGGAGTGCCAATCGGGGACCTGGGCCGAGATCGCAGCGGCGGCATATCCCGCGCTCAGAACTTACTGGCAGAAGAACCATTTCGAGTTGAAGAACGCGAGCCGGGCGTGGGTGGATGGAAACCTGATTGAGAACGCCTGGCTACCAGCCGCGCAAGGCCAGAAAGGCGCTGCGTTCCTGTTCAATCAAGTTGGCTACTACCCGGTTGGCGGAATCTACGATCGCTACTCCACTATTAAGTACGTCGTGATCGAGAACAACCGCATTGCGAACACGCCTTGGAGCTTCAGCGCGGGTGGCAACGGGGCGACGGGGTACATCGAGCGTATTCACGACATCGCCATTCGCAACAACTTGTTCACAGGGCAGGGTGGGGAACCCTTCTCAAACGGGGACTCTGTATTCGCACAGTCCAGCCAGCAGACCGATAAGATGCGGTACACCAACAACACCATCATCGACGCATCTTCCGCTTCTGGCTATGGACAGGTGTTCCAGATGAATGGGTCGGAGCCCGGCGATTTTAGTTACGGCATGGCGTTCTCTGGGAACATCGTGGGGTTCCGGTACTCAGGATGGCGGGATTTCGGCAAGGGGAACGCGGCCACGAAGAACGCCCTCGATTCACAGTGGGATTACCCGTCACGGGAGATGAGTAAGAACGTGGTGCTTGACAACATCAACCGGAGGGCGGAGGGGGACTGGACCACGATGGATCTGGCGATCGCCAGCGATAAGCCCCCCTACAGCGGCACCCTGCAATGCCCATCGTGCGCGCTCGGCACCCCGGATGGTGGACCCTGGTACTGGGAGAATGGCGACAATCATGACGTAGGCTTTGTGGATTTCACCGGCCAAGACTTCCGTCTCAAGTCCACCAGTCCTTACAAACGATGGAGCCATATGGGCCAAGATGCAGGTGCGGATATCGATATCGTCGAGTGGAGCACGGAGCACGCCGCCGACGGGGCGGGTAATCCCTATCTCGACTTCCGAGTGCGCGCAGCAATGCCGGGCAGAACTTCGGCGAGCCTTCGGTTCACGGCCTACGACGTGGATTCGTGCAAGGTGACGGTAAGCGACAGACCAGACCTCGCGACCACGGTGTTTGAGCTTACCGATGGGGGTGGGAACAGGGACCGGGTGGTGGAGGTTGCCGGGCTGAGCGCGAATACACGGTATTTCTATCGCATCCTCTGTTCAGGTTCCTACCGGCGGGACGGGGTGTTCCTGACAGCGCCTTGAGTAGTGCCCAGCGACCAGTAGATCTCCTGCATCCGGGTCACCATGGCCATAACCGAGTACTGCGTGACGGACTCAGCAGCCGGCCAAGGCAAGCCGCGAGCGCAAGTCGGGCCGGCTAAAAAGGAGGCGAAGCTTGGCCGCGAGATCCACGGCACTTCCCTTCTGAAAGATCAGCCCCGTGTTACCGTCCTGCACCAATTCAGGATTGCCGCCCGCGTTCGAGGCCACGACACAGCAGCCGCAGGCCATTGCCTCCATCAGGGAGTTGCTGAGGGCTTCGGACAAGGAAGGCAGCACGAAGATGTCGATGCCGCGAAGCCACGCCGCAACTTGAGACGTTGCGCCGGCGAACCAACATCTGGACGCAAGCCCGAGTGAATCCGCCTGCCCGCGCAGCCTGTCCCGACTGGGTCCGCCTCCGACAATCGCCAAACGCAGCCGGGAGTCCGACACCGCTACTTCGGCGAAGGCTTCCAACAGGGTTTGCAGGCCCTTTTCCTCCCGAAGAACGCTCACCGTGCCGACAACCAAAGATGCATCGGCCAGGGGCGCTGGACGTACTCTGTCGGAAGGGGCGTACTTTGCGAGATCGATGCCGTTGTAGCAGACATGTATCAACTCAGGACGCAGGCCGTACCCTTGGACCAACTCCAGTCGAACGGCCTCGCAATTGGCCACGATCCCATCCACCATTCTGTCGGACAGCCGAAGGAGCATCCGCATGCCAGGGCTTGACAGGCTCCTCTGCGCGCGCTGACTGGAGATAACGCGGGGCACGCCGGAAGCGCGAGCCACGGGAACCGCAAAGACGTTCATGGGCGCGTCGAGTGTGTGAACCAATTGGATGCGATGCCGCTTGAAGTACGCGCGCATCTGGCGGGCGCCAATCAGAGCGGATGCGTTGCGGAAGTGAACGGACAGGGAACTTAGTCACGGGTACGCCCGCGGCCCGCAACTCGTCGCCAAATGCTCCCTCGGGATGGAAGCAGCCGACATGGACCTCGAAGAGCGATGGGTCCATTCCCATGGCCAACAGGCTAAGCTGCCGCTCCGTTCCTCCGAACTCTAGCTGCCTCGACAGCAGCAGGATGGGCGTGGACATTGAACTTACGATTCAGCATGGCACACTCGATGTTGCTTCGACTAGACTGTGGAGGGGGAAAGTATTCGGTTGGGCACTCACCCAAGCGCGACGGCCGGCAAGCGGAGTGTCAGGATTGGCCACGTGCTTCCGTTTCCCACAGTCGGCGGAACCGAGCACGCCACGCTCAGGATCGCCCGCGCCGTATCGAGCCTGGGATTCGAGAGCGTGGCGTTTTACTGCCGCACCGCAACTACGGTGGCGGATTTTTTTCGAATAGCGGAATTGGAAGTAGCACCCTACGATCCGGTCTTCCCGAGCTACATTCGTCCGCGGCGCTTCCTGCAGAATTCGATCCGGCTGGCCGACGATCTGCGGCGGAGGCGGATCGATCTGGTTCATTGTTCCGATCTCCTGGCCGCCTACTACGCGGGCCTTGCCGGCAGACTCGCGGGTCTGCCGGTGATGTGCCACATCCGGAGCCGACGGGACGCAATCTCGCTGCGGGAGCGCGGCTTCCTCTGCCCCGTGGACCGGTATGCTTTCGTGTCTCGTGCAACCTGGCAAGAATTCGGGATTCGGGTCGGCCCCGAGCGCGGGCAGGTCATCTACGACGGAATTGAGGTTCCTGAAGAACAAGTGGCGCTGCCGCACCTCCGCCGCGAGGTACTTCAGGAATTCGGAATTCCCTTGTCGTCGAAAGTCGTAACAATGGTCGCCAGGCTCGGGGCGGCGAAAGATCATCCGACGCTGGCCAGGGCCGCTGCACGTGTTGCCGCCACGTTCCCTGGCGTCCACTTTCTCATGGTCGGCGCGTTTCCCTCTCCGGAGGCAGAGGCTCGAACGTACTTTGCAGAGCTAAAGACCCTGATCGAATCGCTCGGTCTGATAGCCCGATTCACTTTCACCGGCTATCGCAGCGATACGTCACGGCTCGTGGCGGCGAGCGACATTATCGTCCTTTGCACCCACGCGGAGGGATTGCCGCTGGTGGTCCTGGAAGCCATGGCATATGCGAAGCCGGTCATCGCGACGGCAGTCGACGGCATTCCAGAAGTTATTAAAGATGGCGAGACCGGTCTGCTGCATGCCCATGAGGATGCGGTGCAACTCGGGGACCAGTTGCTGTTCCTCCTGAAAGACCCGGAGGGCGCGGTGCGACTCGGCAGGGCCGGGCAGCAATTCTGCCGCGAACGCTTCGGCCAAGCACAATTCGCAGAGTCCATGGCAGCGTACTATCGAGACATTCTCGGAGCGTACTCATCGCGCGGACACCTTACCAAGTGGCTTCGAGGGAACTCGCGCTGGCGCTAGAGTGAGAGTGGCGCTGGCTCCGGCGACGCTATGTTACACTGCCCCTCTATGTGCACGGGTACGGGCACAGCGGGATCGAATCGGGTATTCGTCTACACGAATACTGTGCCGCAGACGACAGGATCCGGGGCCCACCTGCGGTTGTACTCGAATATCCGGGCGTACCTGGACCTCGGCTTCGAGGCCGAATTGGTGCAGGTCACGAATAGCCCGGACACAGCAGTGGCCGGTGCCGGCATGGATGCGCTGCGTTTGACTCGGGCCGTGGCCGGGCCGCCGTCCCCGTCGATTCTCGGGCGGATTGAGTATCGCGCCGGGATGCCTGGGAAACTCGCCTGCCTCTACTATTATGACTGCCACGCTACAGTTTGTTCGGAGGCAAAGAAGCGGGCGCGGCAATATCCTGGCGCCCTACACCAATTCGAAGGAGACAGTCATGCAAACGCAATTCCGTTTCTGGGCCGTCTCAATGCGATATGGGGCTCCCACGAAATTGGCAGCGATACCGTGGCTGCGGTTCAGCGCATCTCGCAGGAGGAAGATCGGCGGCCAGCCTCGGCGGCTGAGCGGCGTGAACTTCTCTTCGCGCGCAGGTTCGAGCGCCAGATCGCGCGCCGGAGCAAGCTGGTTCTTTGCATTACGGAGCGTGACCGCGAGGTCATGCGGCGCGAGTGGAAATGCCCCCAGGCCGAGTACCTGCCGATGAGCGCGCCCGACGAAGGTTTTCTGACCCGGCGGCAGTGGCTTTCGGGCGGCCGCCTTTCTCTCTTACATGTCGGCGCGCTGGGGCATTTGCCTACGTATCGCTCCCTGGAGTTCTTGCTCGATCAGGTCTTTCCGAAGCTGCCTCCTATTCTGCTCGGCCGTCTCTCCTTGAGGGTCGTCGGCCGTTTGGATCCCGGTAACTCCAAGTGCCGGCGAATCCTAGACCTCGCCTCGCAGTATCCACAGGTTGAGGTGCTTGGTTATGTGGAGGACTTACGCCAAGTGTACCGGGACAGCGATGTACAAGTCGTACTGTGCAACGAAGGTCCCGGTCTGCGCACGCGCATGATCGAATCCCTGGCTTGCGGCCTCCCCGTTCTTAGCAGTTCGACCAACGTGCTGGGCGTCCCCGGCTTGCGGAACGGGGAGAGTATCATCCTCGCCGACACTCCGGAAGAGGTGGCGAACGCACTGAACCAGCTTTCGGATGCGCCGCGGCTCGAGGCCCTGGCACACCGCGGCCGCCAAGCCTACGAAGCCTTCCACAGTCGCCGCGTCGTCGCCGGAAAGCTGGCCTCGTACCTGTCGAAGTACTTCGCGCGCGGGGAGAATACGAGCACCGGCTCGCGAGGTCCCGCATTCCAACACTGAGGGGAGGTTATTTGCTACGTCGCCTGATAGTCAAAGCCGCCTCGTTAGTTGCACCTCGTCTGCTCTGGCGAGCGCGAGTTCGAATGTGGAAAGTAGAGCGGATCGAAGCCGAACTCTCTCTGGTGCCTATTCTGTGCAGGCGGGCGGGAGTCTCGGTTGATATAGCGGCTGCTTGCGGCCTTTACACCATGCACATGCTTGGCTATTCACGGGCCGTGTATGCCTTCGAGCCGCGGCCCGAGGCGGCTAGCGAGCTGGCGAAGGTTTTTCACGGTAGCCGTCCTCCTGTCCAAGTGGAGGCGGTTGCGCTGTCGCGCCGATCGGGAACCGCCTGGATGCGGCTGTGCTTGCAGGATTTAGGGCGGAGCACGATTGAGCCAACCGCGCCTGTACCCGACTCTTCTGAGGTGCAGATCATCGAAGTCCCCACACGTTGCCTGGACGACTATCGGCTAAGCGCTGTATCCTTCATCAAGATTGACGTCGAAGGTCATGAGGAAGCGGTCCTGGAGGGAGCCATGGAGACGCTGAAGCGGGATAGGCCTTCCTTGCTCATTGAGATCGAGGAGCGGCACAATCCCGGCGCATGCCAGCGGGTTCCGGAAATGTTGCGCGGGCTGGGATACTCGGCCCATTTCCTCCTTGACGGTCGTTTGATTCCATTCACAGAGTTTCGTCTCGACGTTCACCAGAATCAGGCGGGCGGAGGCAAGTATGTCAACAATTTCGTTTTCGTTCAGCCAGATGTTTTGCCGCGTCTGAAGCGCCGCTTTTGACCTGGATTGGACAAGGGAGAGCCACCGGTAGTCTGGGGTGGAAACGGCCATCTCTTCCACGGGGCATCGGGGCCTCAGAATCCCCAGCGCTGCTGGACAAACCCAAGGCAGAACCGGATTGGCAGCTCGTGAGAGAAGGCCTGATCGGGGTCACCCTGAAGGGTTCGGTTGAACCACTTGAGGGCGTGGGTCGCCGCCTGACGGTAGACGTGGCCAGGAACGCCAAAGACCCGCCAGCTCGATCGCTCGTAGCTGGGCAATCTCATATCGGCATAATAACGCCCATGCCCGGTGTGCCACTTACGGTGGTATTCCTTTGTCAGCTTCCGCGTGCCAATCTTGTGATAAACCACAACCTCTGGAACGTAGATACCGCAATGGCCCGATCGGATTAAGCGAGTGTAGACATCATCGTCCTCGACCCCACCAAGCCGGCCGGGCCGAAGCCCGAGTTCCACCCGATATCCGCCAATCCCAAGCAGGCAGGAGCGAAGAAATGAACCTGTCAGAAGGCAGATAGCAGCACTCGAATCCACTCGTCGGGGCGCATCTCCATAGTCACAGATCGCCACGGGAGACCAGTGGCCGGCGGTTAACCACGATGGCAGGGGACCAGGCCAAATCGGCAGGACCTTCCCGCCCAGGAAGGCGACGTCAGGATGTACTCTGAAGGCTTCCCAGATGCTCCGGAGGCAGCCGTCAGGAAGAACGAGATCATGATCGATAATCGAGCATATTCTGCCGCGCGCGGCTGCGAGTCCGGTGTTCAGCGCGTAACTCTTGCCCTGGCGCTTTTCCTCGATGACACGCAAGACCTCTGGATATTGTGTGGCGTACTGTTCCACCAAATCGCGTGTCCCGTCGGTTGAGTTGTTGTCGACAACCAGAACTTCGTAAGTGAATTGCTGGTCCGGCTCCTGGCCTAGAACGCTCTTGAGGAGGTCTTCGATGTCCGGGAGGCCATTGTATACACAGACCAAAGCTGTGATGTCCAGGCTGTCGCTCTGTCCTGTCGTTGGATTCATATCGCAGGCATCCGCGGCCCCTAGTTCCCCTGCGGCGAGGGGCCGTCCGGCGCAGCCTCCACCTGGCACTGACAGGAGGCGTAGAAGAGACCGCGGACGACGCGGCCGGGGTCCACCCGGACGGTCACGCATTGGCGGAGGCGCTCCACCGGGTCGATGGAGTCGGCCGTCTCGATCGTCGCATCGACGCTGTAAATCCCCGGTTGAAGACCAAGTTCGGGGCACATGAATTCCACCGAGCCCGGACCCTGCTGCACATCCATGTCGCCATATCGGATACGTGTCGTGAGGTGGGAGTACAGGATGCCATCCGGCGAATGGAAGTACACGCTGAAGTTGGCGGCGCGCAACGGTTCCAAGGCAAGGTACTCGATGTGGACCTTCATCGGGAAGCCCGTCCTGAGAGCCGGGCTGTGAGCACCGCTGTCATCGGAGATTGCCACGGAGCGAATGTGAGCCTTCTTGCCCCTCCCGTCGGCCCCCACGTTCTCCGAAGTGGGCTGCACGGCGGCCATCTTCTGGTATTTCAGGATGACCTCGCCCGGGTCGCCGCCGAAAACGATCTGGCCGCGATTCAGCAGCAGCACCCGGTCACACACCTCCTCCACGGCAGCCAGGTCATGGGAGATGAAGACAATCGTTGTGCCCTTGCGGCTCAGTTCATGAATGCGCTCGCGGCACTTCTGCTGGAAGGCCGAGTCGCCGACTGCAAGCACTTCGTCGAGCAACAGCACGTCGGGATCGAGGTGAGCCGCGATGGAGAATCCCAGCCGTACGTACATGCCCGATGAGTAGCGCTTGACGGGCACGTCGATAAAGGGCCGGACTTCCGCGAAGTCGACAATGCTGTCCAGCTTGGCCCGAATCTCCTTGCGCTTCATGCCAAGGATGGAGCCGCTCAAGAACACGTTCTCACGCCCAGTCAGCTCAGGGTGAAAGCCGGAACCAACCTCGAGCAAGGCCGCGATCCGCCCATTGATCTTGATCTCGCCCCGAGTGGGAGCCGTGATGCCGGACAGAAGTTTCAGAATTGTGCTCTTGCCGGCGCCGTTGTGCCCGATGATGCCCAAAGCCTGGCCGCGGGGCACTTCGAAGTTAATGTCACTCAGCGCCCAGAACTCCCGGCGGTGAACGAACCGGTCGTGCAGCCTGCGCACCCATCCACCCGCCTGCTGTGCAGGCGGCCCTTCCTGGCGAATCCAGTACCTCTTGAAGACGCCGTCGAGTCTCAGGTCAATGGGCATCTCGAGTCCCGGTCAAATGATATCAGCCATGGTCGCGTCGTTTTGCTTGAAGAACAGATAAGCAAGGGGTAGCAGAACAAAGGAAACAATGGCCGCCAGGCCCAATGAGTTCTGATCCGGGGGCAGGCCCTGGAGCAGCACTCGGCGAAAGCTCTCGACGACGCCGGCCATGGGATTGAGGAGATACAAGGCCCGCCAGCGTTGCGGCACCTCGCTGAGCGGATAGACCACGGGCGAGGCAAACATCCACAACTGGAGCAGCAGGGGCACCGCGAATCCGACGTCGCGGAAGCGAACCTGGGTAGCCGCGAGGACGAGCGAGAAGCCTACGACGAAGGCGGTCTCCACCAGGAGGATCGGCGCCAGATACAGAGCGTAGAGGGTCAGAGCTGTCTGGTGGTAGATCATCAGACCGGCCAGAACCAGGGAGGCCACCAGAAAATCAAACAGACCAACAAACACATAGGTCAGCGGCAGGATCTCCCGCGGAAAATAGACCTTGGTGATCAACTGAGTGTGGCTTACCAAGCTGCCGGAGGAGGACATGATGGCATTGGAAAAATAGGTCCAGGGCAACAGGGCGGCGTAGACGAAGATCGCGTAGGGTATACCATCGCTGGGCATTTTGGCGACCCTGGAAAAAATGACGGTGTATATCGCCATCAGCGCCAATGGCTGCAGGAAGGCCCACGCCCAGCCTAACAATGACTGTTTGTATCGTACCCTGATGCGATGGAGGCTCAGAGTGAGAATTAAGTCGCCGTATTCGGTGAGCAGGGCCGCGTTCCGGAACAGGCCCAACAAGGACAGCGATGGCGGACCGATGGTTTTTTCGCGGCGGCCAGACGGCGCTCGGCTATGCCCCACAACCGCCTCCCCAAATGTCATTCTCGACTCTCATCCCCTGCGTAGCGGCGATGTCCGCCCCCCTCGCATCCCCGATGCGATGTGCAACAGCCACGGAGCGTAACGCAAGAGCCCCACCACCAACGACAATTTCGTCTTGTGGAAGTACCGATTCGCGCGATCCACGTGGACACGCGCCGCGCCGGCATCCCCGCTGTAGAACGCCTGCTTCCCCAACTCAAGCTCCAGCCAGGCGCGCCGGCTCTGCGTCACCTGATCGAGAGTCCGGCGCTCTTCGGGCGTGAGGACCATCGTACGACCCACCTTCTCGAGGACGATTAACACGTTTTGGTGTAACCAGACGGGATCTGAAGTCAGGCTCCCGTGGCGCACCCGGTATTTGAGTAACGGTTTTCGGTGGTAGGCGAACCGCCCCCCCTGCTTCAATATCCTGAGCCAGAGATCGAAATCTTCCGAGGTTCGAAGAGCGGGGTCGTACATGCCAGCGCGAACGACCACCTCACGCCTCGCCATTACGGAATAGGCAATCGGGCACTTCCCCCCGAGTAGTTGCGTGAACGTTATCGCTCCTTCAAGGGGGCCGGCCTCCATAAACGAGCGCCCCGCGAGAGGAGAATCACCAAAGTACATTGCATCCGGACAGAGGACGTCGATGGTCGGGTCTTCCCTCATGATTCGCACCTGGACTTCCAGGTAGTCCGGTTCCCACACATCGTCGGGATCCAGCACCGCCAGGAGCGAACCCTGCGCAACACGGATGCCCGCGTTTCTCGCGCTCGACGGCCCGGCATTCTCCTGTTTGAGATAGACGACACGCCCGAGATAGGGTTCCAGCACCCTCTCCAGGTTGCTAGTGTCGGGACAGCCGTCATTGACGACGATGATTTCATAGTCTCGAAAAGTCTGTGCAAGCACCGATTCGAGCGCTTCGCGGATGTACTCGGTGACCCGATAGGCCGCCATGATCACACTGACGGCAGGCGTGCGCTGAGTTGCGGTTGCCGGAGGCGTCAAGGGCGTCAATGGACTATGATACGTCCTTCCCTCGTCTCCACGCAGGGCCGCTGGCGCTATCGTTTACAGTTCCGTCGCACGGCCGTTGAGGAGATCACCGAGTCACAAGCGCGCTTTGGTGCCGCCCCTTCCATGAAGGATCGTCGCGATTGGTCTGATCCCCTTACGCTAGGTGTGTATGATCGTATATGGAGCCGGCGGCGGCCGAGACCCCAAAGAACGGGTGTGTGGTCGCAGGCGCGTAATTCTGGCTAGCGGCCACTGACTGGATGCCACCAGTCGTCACATCCGCACAAGGCGCGCCGGGGCGAGTCGTGTATAAGACAGGCATCTGCACCTCCGAGGAACTGCGAAACCGGAGATCGATCTTCGGACGGGTCCGCCCCCTGTCATGCCTGCTGCTGCGGGATGGCGGTCCGAACTTCGAAGCGGTTCTCGCGGACTTGACGCTGGACCGGAATGTCACCCGCCTCACCTACCGGGGCAGATTCACGGATGTGAATGCCACCGTAGATGCACTGTTGCAGGAGCGGTACGGCCCCTCGGAGGAGGTGGAGATCCATGACTGGGCCGCATCGGATTGCTTGTCTTCCGCGGAGTGGGCCGCCGACCTTCTCCCCAGGTTGTCGCACGCGAAGGTGGTTGCGTCGGACATCGTCTTGTATTTCGTACTCCTGCAACGGTCAGGCGCCGAGCATTACGTCCTACTTCCCGATGGCCGGCCCTTCCAATTCATCAGGCCGCCATTCGTCATCCCCTTGGACCGCTATGACACCGTCTTCTACCCGGTAAACAGAGTTCTGGGGTGGAGAGCCAGGCGGCAGTTGCCCGCGGTACAACAAGCTGCTCAGATGGCGGAGTGGTCAGGCGTGCTAGATGATCGAACGGTTGTCTCTTCTCCGTGGGAGATTAGTAAGATTTTGTTAGTTCACCCCGAAGCACGGCTCCTCGCGAACCGCGAGTCCCGGTTTCTGATCCGGCAGCACTCCGTTTTCTTGCCGCTGGCGAAGCCGGTTCAGGCGATCCGGACGATGAATGTGCTGAACCTCAGCTACTTCCAGAAGCAGGACATGATCGCTGGCGCGGCCGCCGTGCACTCGAGTCTGACGGACCGTGGTGTGTGGATCCTCGGCAGGACCCGTAAGGAAGATCAGACCGACAGAAACTGCGTGACTTTGTTCGAGAAGCGCTGCGATCGCTTCGTTGTTCTCCGCAGAATCAATGGGGGATCCGAGGTCGAATCCATCGTAGCCGACTTCCGGAGCTAGGCTGGTCCGAACACTCCAATCGCGTCAAGCCCACGGGAACCGGTACGTCGTCTACACTGGTTTCGAATGTGCGGCATCGCTGGATTTGTTGCTGGCCGGCCGGCCTCGGACGCTGCGAGCACGCTGCGGCGAATGACGGCCTCGATCCAGCACCGCGGACCGGATGACGAGGGATTCTATCAGGACAGCCACGCCTTTCTCGGCCACCGCCGGCTCAGCATCGTCGATCTGGCCACAGGCCGCCAGCCCATGGCCAACGAAGACCAGAGCCTGTGGGTGATCTACAACGGCGAGATTTTCAACCACGCCGAATTGCGGGAGAAATTGCAGCGCGCCGGACATCGTTACAGCACCCGTTCCGATACGGAGACCATCCTGCATGCTTATGAGGAGTACGGAGCGGACTGCCTGAGCCGATTTCGAGGGATGTTCGCATTCGCCCTCTGGGACACAAAGAACCGGACGCTGTTCTGCGCGCGAGACCGTTTGGGGATCAAACCGCTCTACTACTTCTGGGACGGCCGCACCTTTGTTTTCGGTTCCGAGATCAAGGCCATCCTCGAGTATCCCGGCATCTCGCCCGCGCTCGAAGAATCCCTGCTCCCCGAGTACCTCGGCTTTGGCTACGTGAGCGAAGAGCGGACTTTGTTTCGCGGCATTCGCAAGCTGATGCCGGGACACTATCTCACCATCCGCCTCCACGATGAGCACCCCGAGCTCGAGATCCAGCGCTATTGGGACATCCCGTCGCCGGAGACGGTTGAGCAGTCGGACGAGGAATGGGTCCGGGAGTGCCGGCGCAGGCTGGAAGAGACCGTGCGCATGCGCTTGATGAGCGATGTGCCGCTGGGGATGTTCCTGAGCGGTGGCGTGGACTCCAGCGCCATTGCCGCGATCATGAAGCGCCTGGTTTCGACGCCGGTCGAGACCTTCGCCGTCGGTTACGAGGAGGCGGCTTTCAGCGAGTTGCCGTACGCACGCGAAGTGGCCGCCGCGATCGGCACCCGCCACCGCGACGTAGTCGTCGGCATGGAGGACTTCTTCGGCGCGCTCCCCAAGCTCATCTGGCACGAGGATGAACCCATCACCTGGCCGTCCAGTGTGTCGCTCTACTTCGTGTCGGCGCTCGCGGCACGCCACGTGAAGGTCGTGCTGACGGGCGAGGGGAGCGACGAATTGTTCGGCGGTTACAGCCGGTATGACTTCTACCGTGTCAATCAGGATTGGATGAGGTTCTACGGCGTGCTGCCCGCGGGCGTGCGTGCCTGGGTGCGGTCGCAATTGGCCTCCTCGGGACTGCTGTCGGCAAGCGTCCGCCGCAAGTTGCAGCACACCGTAGTGGGGCGGGCCGCGGGGATGGAGGCTCTGTATCTCGACAACTTCTACTGTGCTTTCCCGGCCGAGGAGCAGCGCCGAATTCGCCGGCAGGCCGAAGCGCCTGGAGTATACGCCAATTTCCTGAGGTACTGGAACACGGCCAACGGGCGTTCGCCGCTGGGACGGCTGCTGTACGCGGACCAGAAGACCTACTTGGTGGAATTGCTGATGAAGCAGGACCAGATGAGCATGGCCTGCTCCCTCGAAAGCCGCGTGCCCTTTCTGGATCACCCCTTCGTGGAGTTCTCCACGCGTGTTCCCGATCGCCTGAAGATCCGCAACGGGGAGGGAAAGTACATTCTGAAGAAGGCGGTCGAGGACTTGCTTCCCCGCGAGATCATCTATCGCAAGAAGATGGGTTTCCCGACGCCACTGCGCCAGTGGCTGCTGGAGCCCAGGGCGGAACCTCTGTATGCGTGCCTGCGGGACCCCGACGGGCTGTTGGCCGCTTATACGGACCGCGCGGAGCTCGATTCTCTGCTCGTTCGTCATCAACGGGGGGGCGAAGATGCCACGGATCGCATCTGGCGTTTGCTCAATTTGCAGATCTGGGGCGATCAGTTCTTGACGGGCAGGACGCAACGATACGCCGGCGGCGAGGGGCTGGCCGGCTTCCGCTTGGGGTAACGCGCGCCATGAAGATTCTCTGGGTGACCCCCAATTTTCTGCATCCAACCACCAAGGGCGGCCAGATCCGCACGTTGGAGATCCTGCGGCATCTCCACCTCTGGCACGAAGTGCACTACGCGGCGCTGGCTCACCCGGATGCGCCGGAAGGGCCGCGGCGGGCGGGAGAGTATTCGGCGCGCAGCTACGCCTTTCCGCATCGCGCCCCCGACAAGGGCTCCACTGCATTCCTGGGACAACTGGGGCAAGGACTGTTTTCGTCTGTGCCGCTGGCCATCAGCCGGTTCTACTCGCCGGCGCTGGCCCGCTGTGTGCAGGAATTGATCGAACGTGAGAACTTCGACCGGCTGGTCTGCGACTTCCTGGTCGCGGCGCCGCACTTTCCGGACCTGAGGCGCGCAGTCCTGTTCCAGCACAACGTGGAAACGGTTATCTGGCGGCGCCATGCCGAGCTCGCCGGCGACCCTCTGCGGAAAACCTATCTGGGTATGCAGGCGGAACGCATGTACCGCTTCGAGCGTCACGCCTGCCGCAGCGCGGGGGCCATCGTGGCCGTCTCTCCGGTAGACGCCAGGACGATGCGCGAGATCTTTGGCGCCACGCGGATCCACGAGATTCCCACCGGCGTCGACCTGGGCTTCTTCACACCGGTTTCACCCAGCCCGCCGGTGGCCGACCTGGTGTTCCTCGGTTCCATGGACTGGCTGCCCAACGTGGATGGCGTGAAGTTCTTCGTGAGGGACGTCTGGCCGAAGATCCTCAGCCGGCGGCCGCGGACTACATTCGCCATCGTGGGGCGCGATCCGCCCGCTGAGATTCGCGGGATCGCGGAGCGGGATTCCCGAATCTCGATCACCGGCACGGTGCCGGATGTGAGGCCCTACGTGTGGGGCGCCAAGGTTTCGGTGGTGCCTCTGCGCGTCGGCGGCGGCACGCGCCTGAAGATCTATGAGTCCATGGCCGCGCGTGTGCCGGTGGTTTCGACGCACGTGGGAGCGGAAGGGCTGGAGGTGGCGCATCCGGAGAACATCCGGCTCGCGGATGCGCCGGATGCGTTCGCCGGACAGTGTCTTGAATTGCTGGAATCCGAAGCCGAGCGCTCGCGTATGGCGGAAGCCGCCTGGCAACTGGTCTCCTCCAAATTCTCGAGCGAGCAAGTCGCGCGCCGCTTCGAGGAGATTCTGAGAGCCGCTCCCGGGCTTTGAGGCGGTAGCTCGGAGCTACTTGGAGATCCGCGTCAAATCCAGCACCGGCAGCCCGCTGGCGGCCAGCGCGTGGGCGTGCTCGGGCGACGGGCGCTGGGCGATCACCAGGTGATCGGCCCAGCCGAGCACGCCGTCCAGATCCGTTTCCAAAAGCCGGCCGATGTGCGGAATGGTCGACAGGATGAAGTTCTTGTTGCTGCCGTAGATGCGATCCAGGCGGATGTGCGGGTCGAAGATCCGCATCGGGCGCCCTTTGCCGAGCAGGCGCTCGACCAGCGTCACCACCGGGCTTTCGCGGAGGTCGTCGGTGTTCTCCTTGAAGGCCAGACCGAAGATCCCCAGCCGCTCGGCCGGCAGTTCCAGCACCGCGTCGACGGCGCGGCGCAGGTGGCTCTCGTTGCTGGGTAGCACCGATTCGAGCAGCGGTACCTTCACGTCCAGGCGGGACGCGCGGAAGGCCAACGCGCGCAGGTCCTTGGGCAGGCAGGAGCCGCCGAAGGGAAATCCCGGCTTCAAATACGCGGGTGAAATGTTGAGCCGCGTGTCGCGGCACAACGTCTCCATCACTTCCTCGGGCGGCACGCCCAGCCGTCCGGCCAGCGCGCCCATCTCGTTGGCGAAGGCCACCTTCACCGCGTGGAAAGCGTTGCAGGCGTACTTGATCATCTCGGCGGTGCGCAGTGCCACCAGGCAGGGCTCCACCGGGAGCGGCACGTAGAGGCCGGCGATTCCGCGAGCGTCGGCGGCGTTGTCCGCACCCACCACCAACAGCGTCGGCTCCATGAAGTCCTTCACCGCATTGCCTTCGCGCAGAAACTCGGGGTTGGAAACCACGGCCACATGCCGCATGCCCGCGAAGTTGTGTGCCGCGGTCTCTTCGCAGGTGCCGGGGAACACGGTGCTGCGGACGGCGATTAGCAGCGGGCGGGTGCGGTCGTGAATCAGGCCGGCAATCTCCGTGCAGACGGCGTGGAGTTGGCCTAATCCAAGGTTGCCGTTACGCTCCGACGGCGTGCCGACGCAGATCAACGCCACGTCGGCGTCTTCGAGAGCTTCGGCCAGGGACGTAGTGGCCCGCAAGCGGCCGGCATCGACCCCGCTCTGAATCAGCTCTTCCAATCCCGGCTCATAGAAAGGCGCGCGTCGACTCTGAATCTCGCCGACCTTATACTCGTCCTTATCCACGCCGGTGACCTGGTGGCCGATGTGAGCCAGACAGGCGGCCGACACACACCCCACATAGCCGAGGCCGAGGACGGCAATCCGGCTTCCCTGGAAGGACTGATCAGGAGGCATACATCGATCAGTATGCCACGCGGTCGAATTCGAGGGCCGTCACGAAGCGCACCGGCAGCGGGCCCTCAAAACGGACGCACAGGCAGGGCGTCTCCACCTTCACGCCGGGCGCTGTGGAGCGCCAGCCGTTCCGGCCGCCGCATTCCAGCGTGACCTCCCGCGCGGGCGAGAAGACGATCCGCGCCGAACCGATGCGATAGGACCGGCTGGAGAGACGGCTCACCGCGGCGCCGGCGTGCCAGAACTGCTCCACCCGATGAACGCCCGGGCCCGAGATGTCATCGACGATCAGGATCCGGTCCGGCTTGCGGAACCGCACCCGGCGCCGGTACGCGAAGCCGCGGAAACAGCAGATGGCATCCAGGTAGTCTGTGTCGTCGCTGGGGACCCAGTTCACGCGCTCGATCTCCGGCGCGCCGGTCCAGGCGAACGGGCCGGCGAGCGTGGCCTGGTCCATGCCGTCGATGCGAACCACGTTGTGGGCGGCCGAGCCGCGGAACCAATCCCGCCACTGCGCATCGCCCACATAGGTATAAGTGCCGGCGTCGACCAGGATTTCCTCCCGACCCCGGCGCACCAGAATACTCAGGCAATCGGAATGGCTGTGGCCGGCGCGGCCCGGTCCGAACGGACCGGCATCCACGATGACCTGCGTTTCCCCGGCATTCATCACCGCAACTCCGCTGGAGGCGAAAAGGCGCGATCCGGCCGGCGAGACGTCGCAGGGCGCCGCGGAGAAGGCCTCCTCCCCCAGCCACCAGGCGGCCTGCGGGGGCAGATCCTGAGCCTCAAACCGCCAGGTCTTCTCCAGCACGATGGAGCAGGTGGCCAGCGTGGCGCGCCCGAACTCCGCTTGCGGGCCGTAAGGGTGGAACAGCCGCCCGCCGTCGTCGTCGCCCAGCAAAGGCAATTCCCGGGCGGGTCCCAGGAGTGCGTCCAGATAATCCGCCATCCGGGCCAGTAAGGGACGATATGGGGCCGGCCGGCCGGCCAGCAGGTAGTGCAGCAGAAACAAATCCAGGGCGTAGACGTGATAGGCGCTGGATTGCTCGAAGTGGGCACCGTCCCGCAGAACCTGGTGGTCCAGTTCGGCGCGCACCACCGCGGCGCCCGTGTCCCGCCAGCGCCGGCTGCGCGGGAAATCCGGGAAGAGGACTCCGAGTGCGTGCAGAGCTACGGCCTCACCCAGCAGGTGCGTGTTGCGGGAGAAGTAGTAGGAGAGATTGTTCTCCAGGTGGCGGCCGTGCTGATAGAGCGAAACCAGCCATTCGCTTCGCAGCGGCTCGCCAATCCGGCCGCCGATCAGGTGGAAGACCCACATCCAGGAGAGGGCGCGAAAAGCGGCCTCCAGCGCGCTGGTCCAATTGATGCCGCGGTGAAGTGGATTCTGCGCCAGCCAGCTTTCCAGTTCGGCCGCGATTTTTGTGACGAATTCCTGGCGGCCGGTGAGCAGGAAGGCCTGCGCCAGCAATACCAGTTGCTGGTGGCGGTTGAGGTCCCAGATGAGCTTGTGGTCGCCGGAGCGCGCGGCGTCCAGGTAAGGGATTGCGCGGAAGTAGTCCAGGCCGGTTTCGATACCGCGCACGGAGTCGCGCCGCCAGCGGGTCCGGGGATTGACCCCGCTGCCGCCGTCGAGGATTTGCTGGGCCAGTTGTTCCACCTGGCGGGCATAGGCGGAACCGCGCAGTCGCTCGGCGACCCGGTCCGGATGGGGTAGCCCCGGCAATGGAGATTCGACCCGCAACTCCGGGCGGGGCGGCCTCAACCAGAGCGCCAGGTTGACCGTCTCCTGGCGCGCCCGATAGGCGATTTCGCGCGCGCTTCTCAACCAGCCCCCAGCCGCCGGCGAAACAGCTCCACGAGCCGGGCGAGATTCGTTTCCAATCGATAGTCCGCCAGCACCCGTTCCCGCGCGGCACGGCCCAGACGCCCAGACAGGTCCTCTTCGTCCATCAGGCGGGCAATCGCCCCGGCCAGCGCGCGCTCATCGGCCGGCGGGACCAGCAGACCGGAGATCCCGTCTTCGATCAGCTCCGGAATGCCCATAATGCGCGACGCCACGCAAGGGACTTCCATCGCCATCGCTTCCATGAGCACCACCGGCACGCCTTCGGCAAAACTCGGCAGCACAAACGCGTCTGCGCGGCGGTAATAGTCGGGCAGTTCGCAGTTGTCTCGAAAGCCTTCAAAAAGGACCCGATCCTGGACGCCCAGGCGGCGCGCTTGACCTTCCAGCGAGGCTCGCAGGGCACCGTCGCCTACGATTCTCAAGCGCACGCCCCTTCCTTGCGCCGTGAGCAGAGCCAGGGCGGAAATCAGAATATGCTGTCCTTTGGCGGGTGCCACTTGCCCCACGGTGAGGAGTTCAAATGGCTCTTCCGGCTCCCGTCGGCGGCCTGCGGGCGGGAATTGGGCAGGATCTACCCCCAACGCGCAGACTTCGATCTTGTCCCAGTGTCGGGGCTCGGAGAAGCGCATCAACTGGCTCTTGCCGTAAAGGCTAATCGCGCGGACAAACGCGGCACGGGCGACCTTTTCGCGTAAACGGAACGGGCCGGGGTTTTCGAACTCGGCCGAGCCGTGAATGCTCTGCGACACCTCCACGCCCCCGACGAGACTCGCCAGCAATCCCACCGAAGAAGCGTAGTGGACGTGAAGATGACCGGCGCCGATTTTCCGCAGGCGGTCGAGCGCCACCACCGCTTCGTGGAAAAACAGGAGCCAGCGCGGGATTTCACCGGGCGAAAAAACCGGCTAACCGGAAACTCCGAAAAAAGCCATTCAGATAGCCCGCCGGCCGGGAGAGTAGCATACGCAAATGCGCGCCGGCCGCGGCGGTAAGCCCGCCGCCGAGCACGTAGAACGTGGATTGAAACTCGGAAAGCTCCTCGCCGCTCAACCCGGAAGCCGGCCGGTCCGGGCCGCGGATGGACAGCACCACCACGTCCCAGCCTGCGGCGCGCAAGCCGCGGACCTCACGCAGAAGATAGGTGTGATTGGTGGTTGGGTACTGGCTGACCAGGTAAGCCAACGGCAAGGATGGCGCTTTCATCACGCTTCATCGACCAAGAACTGCTCGTGCGAGAACATGCGGACCCTGCGCCATTCACCGTTCTGGCGTTCTGCTGCGAGCGACTGCATCTGACCGTTGCCCTACCGGAACCGGTACAGCAGGAGGCCGTAGCCGACCCCGGCTTCGTCCGTGGTCCTGGCCGATTGGAAGGCCATGAACCGGCCGTCGGTTGAGACCACGGGGTTGGAGGCCTTGCCTCCCTCGTAGTCGTTGAAGTTCGTCAGGCGGGTGAAGTCCTTGCCCGTCCCGTCCAGCCTCAACTTCCAGATATCGATATTCCCGGAGCCCGGGCGGCCCCCCAACTGCTTCACCTGCCGGTCGGCTTCCACCAAGGTATACAGCCCGTCGGGGAAGATGCCCTCCGGTTCGTTGTACGTGCCTGGCGCCTTCGATTGGTTCACCACCTGCCGCGTCTTGAGGTCGATCGTCATGACGGAAGCCATGCCTTGGGGCTCGTAGCAACTGAAAGTCATTTTGGTGTCATTGTCATAGAAATCCTGGGCTTCCAGAGTACACCGGTTATCGGGACTTTCGTGGACAACCGTCTGGTTGACGATCTTGCGTGCGGAGGGATCGAGGTCCGCCACAAGCAGCCGTCGAGGCGCCCGGCGGCAATTGAGGATTCTGGGTGCTGGTCTCTGAATAGGCGATCTTCAGGCTCTTCTTCGAGATTGCCATCCCCTCGCTCATGCGCTGCCCCAGACGGACCGGTTGCGAACCCGGCTGCTTGCTCAAGAACCACAGCTCATTATCCGCGCCCCGGCTGGTTCTGATGTCCTTGAAACGATCCGGACCGATCAGCATGTAGTCGCCGGTCGCCAGATGCATGACGCGCAGGAACGCCGCCCCAGGCACGTTGCAGGTCAGGCAACGAATGACCCTGGTCTTAAGGTCGATGACGAAGGCGTCGCCGAAGCTCTTCGCCATGAAGGCGACCCGCTGATTATCTGGGGAGATGTCAGCCCGCTCGCCGAAATGCGTAAGAACCTCGATGTTCTTCGGCAGATGGTCGAGCGGGCTGCCCGGCTTTCTCTGAGCCAGGGCAAGAAGCGGAAAACTGAGTAATAGGACAGCAAGTAGAGGTCTCATCTGTACCATGCATACCACGTCTACCAAGCTACTCGAAATCCGTCCGATGGACGCCATCGTGGAGAGCGGGCATCGAGCCGTTCAGCCGGATGTCGCGCGACGATGAACCGACGTAGATCTGGCGGCCGCCGTCAGGTATGACCCAGTCGTGTTTGTCCGTGGACCAGTAGGAGAGCGCCCTGGCATCGACGTGAACCGTCACGCGCCGGCTCTGCCCCCTCTCAAGTTCAGTGCGCTCGAAGCCCACGAGCGACCTGGGGACCATCGGCACAGGCTGATTGCGGGCAGGACCCACGTAGACCTGCGCGACTTCAGCGCCTCTCCGCGAGCCTGTGTTGCGCAACGTGAACGCCACATCGACCCCCTCTCGATTACGTTTCACAACAAGATTCGAGTATTGAACCTGCGTGTACGAGAGACCGTGACCAAACGGGAATAGCGGCTGGATGTTTTGCTGATCGTACCAGCGATAGCCCACGGCGATGCCTTCCGAGAAGGTCACCGAAGGAGCCTCCGCGTTCAAGCCTGTGCTCCCTGGCGGCGCCGGCGTTGCCCAGCGCTCAGGATGTCCGGCGGCGCGCGCGGGAGCGTCCTCGAGTCTTACAGGAAACGTAACAGGCAGCTTGCCGCTGGGATTCGCGCGCCCTAGCAGGAGATTCGCCGTCGCCCGGCCACCCTCCTGTCCGGCGTACCACATTTGGAGGATCGCGCGAACGTTGTCCTTCCAAGGCATGCTGACCGGCCCTCCGGTATTCAGGACAACGATCGTGCGTGGATTCGCTTCGGCAACTCGTCCGATCAGTTCGTCCTGCTCCCCGGCGAGCGACAGCGCGGTCCCCATCCCATTCCAGGCGAAAACGACCGCGGTCCTGGCCGACTTTGCGGCGGCGACCGCGGCGTCGATGTTGGCCCGGCGCGATTCAGGCGTCATCCAGGCGAACCGGATATCCAAGGGCGACTTGCCGCTGGACGTCGCCGTGATCTCGATCCGGTGCGTTCCGGCGGCCAAGCGCAGGGTGGCGCGGGCGTTGTCCCGCCCATCGGTTGTCGGCAGGAGACTGGACCACTTCTTCTCGACCACGCCGAAGCCGCGAAACCCGCTCGAACCCACTGCGGAATTGCCGTCGATCATGACTTCCCCGCTGCCCGCCGGGCCGTCGCCGATGGCAGTCTGGATCATGAAGGTGTAGTCTCCCTCGCTGGGCACTCTCAGAGTTCCCGTCCACGAGTGAGTTGATTCCGGCGCGAGCGCCGTAGGGCCTTGGAAGTCCAACGTCGGGAGCGGAGGAGTCATTTCGGAGAGAGCCGAAACCGGGATGGGCACACCGGTCAAATCGTCTCCGATGGAGTGAGCGATCTTCGCCCGCGGCGCGGTCTTCCGCAACGCGTCAAGCGGAGAGACGAAACGGGACTCGAAGCCGTAGGCGCGCTCTCCCATGAAGCCGACCGCAACCTGGCCGCCGGTAGGGCCAATCACCGCGAGTGACGCCAGATCGTCCGCGTTGAGAGGCAGCGCGTTGCCCTCGTTCTTGAGCAGCACAGCCGCCTGCTCCGCAATCTCGCGGGCGATCTTCGCATTCGCTTCGACGTCAACGGCAACCGGTCGTGCAGGCGGCTTCCGGTTCAGCAAATGGAACCTGTCCATCTGCGTCAGGATGCGGGCCACCGCCTGGTCGATGGCCGAAAGCGGAACGGCGCCCCTCGCCACTGCCGCCGCAAGTTCGTCGGTGAAAAACGGGCCGCTCCGATTGAGGATCGCCCGGCCCGGCATCTCCAGGTCCAGGCCCTTTCCGATCGCCAGCGGGCTGTGCACGGCGCCCCAGTCGGAAGTGAGGAAGCCCTTGAAGCCCCACCGCGCGCGCAGGATCTGGTTCTGTAGCTCGGAGTTCTCGCAAGCCCAGGCGCCATTGATTCTGTTGTAGGCACACATCACGGAAGCCACGCCTGCTTGGACGGCGGCCTCGAACGCCGGCAGGTAGATCTCGTGGAGTGTCCGCTCGTCGATGACGACGTTATCGAGGCCGTTGTACCCGGCCAGGTGCTTCACTTGGGCCAGGATGCCCTGACTCTGTATTCCTGTGATTTCGGCTGAGCCTATCCGCGCATTCAAGAACGGGTCTTCGCTCAACGTCGTGTGATTGCGGCGGAACAGGGGATCGCGAACGATATTCACATACGGAGCGAGCAACACGTCCTGTCGGAGCGCCTTGGCCTCGCGGCCCAGCAAGACGCCGTAGAGACGGGCGGCCTCGACGTTGAACGTGGCGGCGAGCCCAACCGGCGCAGGCATCCCCGTCGCTTCCCGATTGACGTTCACCCCGCCCGGTCCATCCGAGAGCCGCAACGGCGGGATGCCGAGACGCGGCAGCCCCGGCCAGTAGCCGGCCTGACCCAACCCTTCCGGATCGCGGGCGCCATGGACGAGGGCGAGCTTCTCCGCGAGGGTCATCTGCTGCAAGAGCGTGTCGATGTCAATCCGCGCGGACCGCCCGGCAGCCGGGCGGTTGCCCGTTGCGCATAGGACCAGTAGCAGCAGCGAAATCGCGACAAGGGCGGCGCGCAGGACTCCGGAGCCTCCGTTGCACATCTCAGGTCCGAGTTTAACAGGCAGCCCAGCGGGTTCCGTTCTCTGGGGGGAAGGGCGCTGGTGCGCCCAAAATACGCCAAAAGTGTCGAGATGTGTCGAGCGTTGTCGAATGTTGAGTCATGGACTGAGCCCTGCAGTGAGACGACGCTGAGATTCGACAGTTGCCGTCCGCTGGAAAATGCTCGACGAACGGGATGACAAAAACTGGATAACTTTTTTAAAATGTTGGTGCTGGAGGAGGGGGTCGAACCCTCATGACCAGTGAAGGTCGCGGGATTTTGAGTCCCGTGCGTCTGCCAGTTCCGCCACTCCAGCCCTCAATGAGGAACGACGCAACGCACCACGGTTGCGCCGGAGGCAGGATTTCAGAATACAGGCTTTTCCGCGGTCGGGCAACACCGTTTGCGTCTGAGGGCGGCACCGCGATACCATCTTTGGGCGATGCAACGACGCGACTTCTTCCTTGGCTCCATAGCCGTTCCTCTGGCAGGCGAGCTTCCCATGCCGGCTCAGGGGCCGGTCAATAGTAGCGACGAGTTTCGCAAAGCTTTCCTGGATAAGTTCCCGTGGACCGAAATGTGCACGACCCCCGAGGACGCCATGATGCTGCGCATCCTCGTCGAGAGCCGGGGCGCCAAGCACGGCGTCGAGGTCGGAGGCAACGTCGGATACGGCGCCATCGGGATGGGCATCGGGTTTGAGAGAACTGGCGGCCATCTATACTCGGTGGAAATCGACCCGGCAAATGTTCGGACCGCCAGGAAGAACTTGGAGAGCGTCGGCCTCGGCAACACCGTCACCGTCATCGAGGGAGATGCCCTCAAGGTGCTGCCGACCCTCGAGGGGGGAATCGACTTCGTGTTTCTCGACGCGCTCAAGCCGGACTACCTGAAGTACCACAAGGCGCTTGAGCCGAAGCTGACTCGCAATGCGACCTTGGTCGCCGATAACGTCATCGTCAGCGCCCGGCAAATGCGCGGCTTCCTCGAGTACATCCAATCCAACCCCAACTACGACAGCGTCGTCATCCGGTGCTCGCTCCACAAGAACGACGGCATGTTGGTGAGCTTCAAGATCAGGTGAGGAGGCTGCGGCCCCGCGGGGTGTCGTTGGAGTCGATCGGTTTGGCCTGCCCGGGACCGCGAACGGAGCATTCGGAAAGCGATGAGCCTCCGGAGCGCCAGCATTCGCGGCAGGAGACTGCTGGTCGGGATACACTGCAAGCACGGGGTATCGATGTGCCGCGAAGATCCTTCCCGCTGTCTGAAGCCTACCGTCTGCTGGAGCCGGGGCCGGTCGTACTGCTCACCACCGCCGGCAAGAGGCGGCCCAACGTCATGACCCAGTCATGGCACATGATGATCGAGTTCGAGCCGCCGATGGTGGCCTGCGTGGTCAGCAACCGCAACTTCACTTTCAACACTCTGAAGGCGACGAAGGAATGTGTGATCAACATCCCTACAGTTGAGCTGGCAAAAAAGGTGGTAGCCTGCGGGAATAGCTCTGGCCGGGACGTCGACAAGTTCGAGACCGTCGGGCTCACGCCAGCCGCCGCCTCCCGGGTGCGGGCCCCGCTCATCGCCGAGTGCTGGGCCAACCTGGAATGCAAGGTGGTCGATACGAGGGAGGTAAACAGGTACTGTCTCTTCATTCTCGAAGTCGTCAAAGCCTGGATCGACCCGGCGAGGAAGAACCCGCGCACGGTCCATCACATGGGAAGAGGCGCCTTCATGGTCTCCGGCAAGACAATCAAGCTGCGTTCCGCAAAGAAGTAGCAGTGCGCCTTGCCAAGGAGTGGCGCGCCCGGAGGGACTCGAACCCCCGGCCTACTGGTTCGAAGCCAGTCGCTCTATCCAACTGAGCTACGGGCGCGCATGTGCCGATCGATCCTCAGCATAGCACGGCCCATCCTTGCTCGCAGCGCGGGCGCGGGCGCCTGCTACCATGAGAGACAATAGCGCCTATGGGCTCCAAGCGAGAAGTGGAAATCAAGTTGTCGCTTCCCTCGGCGGCGCACGGCCGCCGATTGCTGCGCCAAGCGGGTTTCCGCGTTATTCGGCGGCGTGTTTACGAGGACAATCTGGTCTTCGACACGCCCCAGGGCCAGCTCCGCTCGCGGAGTCTGCTCTTGCGGCTCCGGGTAGCCGGCTCGGTCGCCACTCTGACCTTTAAGGGACCACCATCCAAAAGCAGATACAAGTCCAGGCTCGAGTCGGAAACCCGAGTCTCCGATCCGGCCGCCTGTCGTCCAAATCCTTCACCGGCTCGGCTTCCGGCAGGTCTACCGCTATGAGAAGTACCGCACCGAGTACCTAGGGAGCGACGACCTGGGGCGTGGTTGCCCTGGATGAGACGCCGATCGGCGTATTTTTCGAGCTGGAGGGTTCCCCAGCTTGGATCGACGCCACGGCGCGACTACTAGGATTCGGACTAAAGTCTTATATTTCAGAATCATACATGGCATCTTCACCAATCCTATTGGCGCCGCTTGGGCCTCCCGTTGCGGGCCATGGTCTTCCCCCTCGTTGGCCCCGATGCGAATCCGGCAACGGCTGCCGTTCCTGCAGCTCAATAGGTGTTTTTTGGTACCCCCCAGGAGTCAGAAATCTCTTGCTCTATCGGCCGAGTGGTGCTATAGTCATTCTACAGGAAGCATCTAGACCTACCAGTACTGTCGCGAAAGACAGCGGATTGCGACAATGATTGCAAGCATCCTCATCATCGTGGTTTCGGCAGCCTTGCTGGCATACTGGTTTCGTTACACCTGCGTGCTCATCCTCAGGACGCGCACGGGGAAGGACCGCGCCGGCGAAATGGCGACCGCCAACGGCTTGCGGTTCCACCGGATCCAGGGCCAGTTGGTCCGCGAGGCACCCTTCGCCGACCTGCCCGCTCTGCAGAAGGCCCTGGAAAGCGATTATCGTCTGCTCACCTACCTGGCGAAGCACACCGCAGGTCTGGAAGTCGGCGGGCTGACCATGGAGCAGCGAATGCTGATGCTCGACTTCAAGGCGATGCGTCTTGTTTGCTCTTTCTGCCGGTGGGTCGGGATTGACCACGCCCGCGCCGCTCTCGAAGAGATGTCTAGTGTTTTGAACTATTTGGCAAACGCCATGGGTGAGCGGATCGAGAGCACTCTGCGAGCCTAGTGGAGGTCGCCTTGCGGGCCTCTCCCCTGCGTCGACGGTTTGGTCCCCCCCGGTGCTTAAGGATCGGTCGCCGGGCGGTCGAGTCGGGTAACCTTGGGGCGCCCAGAGGACGCCTGTACTAACGACCATTCTGGTGTAGTAATCTAGCAGGTTAGGCATGTCTTCACTCATCCATCCACCTTCCGATGCGGCCGGAACACCGCGAAAAATTGAACCGGGTTCAGCCTCGCACTCTCCTCGTTCGTGGAAGCGACGGGTGATCTGGGTGGCCGTGGCGGGAACCGCCATGGCGATTGGGGCTGTTCTCCATTCTGCCGACGAGCCCCCGCAGGCCGCAAAGACCGCGGATGCGGCCTCCGTGCCGACGATTACGGTCAGCTTGGATTCATTGGAGCGGACCATCATGGTGGCAGGGCCGACCTCCGCCCGGAACTATGCCGTCATCAAGGTCCCCGCTCAGCGGGGCCGCGGTGGTGGCGCGCTGACTCTCACCAAACTCATTGATGGTGGAACCGAGGTGAAGAAGGGCGACGTGATCGCCCAACTGGATCCCGAGAGCCTGCTCCAGCAGATCGACGATTTCGAGGACACGATTTCCAGTTCGGAGGCCAGCCTGAGAACCAGGAAGGCCCAACAAGCCGTCGACATGGAGCGCCTGCTTGCAGACGGTGCGCTCCGCCAAGGCTGAGCTTGACCGGGCCGCCGCCGATTACCGGGCGGCGGACGTCAAGACGGACATCGAGCGGCAGTTGCTCAAACTGGGCCTCGACGAAGAGCAAGCCACTTACGATCAGCAGTTGAAGTCTCTCCCGTTCAGGCAAATCTCCATCGACTGCGATCTCCGGTCGCAAGAGATCTCCTACGCCCAGTTGCTCAAACGTCGCGAACGCTTGCATAACGATCTCAAGAACTACACTTTCACCGCGCCCATGGACGGCATGGTAGTGATCCAGACCTTCACCCGTCAGGGCAGCAGCGACATGACCCAGTACAAGCTCGGGGACGAGGTCTCCCCCGGCCAAGCTTTTGTGAAGATCGTGGATACCGCCAGCATGCAGGTGGAAGCTCGCGCCAATCAGACGGAGAGCGGGGAGATCCGGGTGGGACAGCCGGCTGTGGTGTCCCTGGACGCCTTCCCGGGCGTGAAGTTCAAGGGCCGGGTTTACAGCCTGGGTGCTATCGCCGTGCAGGGGATGAGCATGGGCACCAGCTACTTCGTTCGCGCGGTTCCGGTCACGATCCAGGTTGAGGGCCGCGATCCTCGCTTCATTCCGGACCTTTCCGGCTCGGCGGAAATCCGCGTGGGCCACAAGGAGAATGTGATCGTTCTTCCCCGGGAGGTTCTGCACGTTGAGGCCGGTAAGAGATTCGTGTACGTGAAGTCCGGCAAGGGGTTCGAGAAACGCGACGTGGGGATCGGCCTCGAAAGCGCGACCCGGGTCGAAATCGCCTCCGGCCTCAAGGTTGGAGAACAGGTCGCGCTGGCACCGCCCGTAGCCGCTAAGAAGTAGGCCCGCCCGGGCACCGCGGATTCCTCAGTCGGCGTGGATTCGGACCGAGTGCTGCCCTCTGGGCAAGCACAGCGTGAACCCGGAGACAGTATCCAGCATCTGGGGCTGCGCCACGGCGCCGTCTATCTCCACGCGATGGGGCCGCTTATCGACCACTGCAAACGCACGTGCATCGCTGCGATAGGAGAATTCCAGCCCTCCGGCCAAACTGCCTGCCCCCATCAGTTCGCCGGTAAGGTCGAGGAGTCTGACCGCCGGGAACCGCGGGGCGGTTTCCACTCTGTGACGCCCTGCCGGCACCCACAGGGTTTCTCCGTCCGCCGCCGGCCACAGGCTCCCGTCCACCAGCGCTGCCCCTCGCCACTCGATGCCCACGCCGTTGGGCGACTCCACAAGTAACTGGTCTCTTTCGCTTTCGTAGCGATTCACCACCGCTGCAGCCGAGGCCAACCACGGCACGTCGGCGGCAAGGATCGAGTTCTCGAAGTACAGGGCCACACGCGGAAACACCCGTGAAGCGCGGCCGACCAGTTGCAGCAGTTCCGTGCCGGTCTGCTGCCGGGTGGGGTAGACATCCTGATATCGCTCCACAATGTTGATGTCGATCGCCAGGCGGTCCCGGTGTGCCGTGAGGGCGTTATACCGGGCGGCCAAATCGTCATAGCGCTCGGGCCCCAGGTGCCACACGGTGGCCGGGTCCTCCACGAGGAAGGTGAAGCTGTGGCGGTCGAGCAGTGGCAGCACCGCAGCGGAATCGGCGCCGATGGCGTCGCGCATCCTCGGATCCAGTCTGTCGTCCACGTGGGTCAGCACCAGATCCAGATCGGGTTTCGAACGGCGCACCGATTCCAGTTCCGCCAGCCACTGCGCCTGCAGCGAGCGGGCCAACCCGGCCCGGAAGTCGAGGAACTTCCTCAGTCCGGCCGCGTTTCGCGCCCAGTGCCGGCCGGAAGACCCGTTGAACAGTTCCAGCGGATCGAATTCCGCCTGCCTTGAAAACTCTCGCCGTACATCCTCGTTCATGGGCGTGAACCGCGAGGGATTCGCGTGCCCCTGCAAGGACTCGAAGTACAGTTCCGCGAGGTTGGCGCCGTCCCAGTCGAACCGATCCAGGAGGCTGCGCACGCCCGTGGCAACCGCCTTGAAACACTCGCCGTTCTGAAGATTCATGAGCTTCCGCCAGTCGAGGTTGGCGTCTCCGAGGAGGGCGGTCTTCTCTCGCCAGGCAGGGTGCTCCTCCCAGAACTTCTCGCTGACGTGCGGCAGTTCGAGCCAGGCGTATGCGAGAATCCCCCGGCGATGGCAACTTTCGATCAAGCGGTGCAGGTAGTCGTCCTTGACGGGGTCCGGTTCGAAGAAGTGCCACGCCGCAATGTGCAACCCGCAGATCCCCGCCCGCCTCCAACGATCGGCCAGATAGTCCGGATCGACGCGCGCCCGGTAAGACGAATCGAAGAAGGCCCACAATCGCCGCGACCGGAAGGGCGGCGACAGCCCCAAGTCGGAGAGCGCCTGAAGCAGGTAGGGAAACCGTTCGTACCCTTGACTGCCCGGGGACAGGGCCAGCCAGAGCACCGCGCCGGCGCCACGGCGAAACCCCGCCACCAGCGGAGCGCCGCTCCCGCGTGCTCGCGCGAAAACGCGCGCCTCACCGGGAAGGTCGAACAATGGGACTTCGGCCGGACGTTCCCAAACGATGTCCAAACGCGGATAGCGCAGATCTTCCACGCTGACCGTTCTCACGCGCTGCGCCGCCGGCCGGAAGCCGAACCGGCGGCCAGCCTCGGAATCCCCCTCCAGAATCAGGTAGGCCCCGCTTGACACTCGCGCCGCCCAGTCCGCACCGGCTGTCGCTTCCCCGTCTCTCAGAACGAAAATGCCGGCCTGTTGCGACGCGTCGCCGCTCCGGATCCCCACGGCGCCGAAGATTTCCGCCCACGGACCGGGTTCGCCGCCAACCACCCGGAAGGCCGGCGGACCGGCCGCCCGCAAGGACAGGCACGCCGCCGCCAACAGCAGGCTACCGCGTAATCGCATACCAGAAACCGATTCGCAGATCGTTGTACATGCGGCTCCTGGGGTTCGCTTCCATCACGGTGTAGCCGCCTCTAACGAAATTCACCGAATAGACCCACGAAGGCGGCATCCACGCCCAACGAAAACGCAATCCGGGCCCCATTTCCACGGTATTTGCCCAGTACTGGCGGCGCACATCCGCGCTCACGTTCACGTTCCAATAGAGCAGTGTCTCCAGACCCCCCAGCGCGCCGGCTCGGCCCAAGTTCACACCGGCGCGGTTCTGAGAGTAGAGGATGAAGTCGTTCTGGAACCGGCTGATGAAGACGACGTCGTCGTTAGTCTCGAGGAACAGCCCGCCTTCGCGGCTGCCCATCAGCCGGCCGAAACCCCTGTTGACGGCGATCCCACCCCGGTAATCCGCCGTTAACCGCGGCAGGTTGCGCCGGTTATTCAGATAGCTGGTGGCGACGCCGGCCTCGGCCCACAGCATGGCTCCGTGCCAGTATTCCGTGGCCACGCCCACGCCCGGGATGAAAGAACTCTCCGAGAGGTACTGCGGCCGGGCTTCGTTGCTGAGCCGGCGGGTGTCGCCGATGAATCTCGTGGAAGCGTACGCGCGCAACGGCAGCCGTCCCACCTTCCGCTCGGCCTTGACTTGCCCGTAGGTGAACATGTCCTGCCAGCGTGTTGAGTAGCTCGGGAACAGCCAAGCCGTGAGGCGGAAACGCGCCCGGTACGGCCGCAGCCGGAGGTAGGCTTTGGAAGCCTCCAGGGCGACCTTCGGATCGGGGCTCTTCCGCGCCAGGGCGAACCACGAGAGAGCCTGTTCGTCCTGCCCCAGCACGTTGTGGGTCCACCCGAGCTGGAGCATGAGCCCAAAGTCCTGGGGGTTCTGTTCATGCGCGGTGGTGTAGAACTCGAGAGCATCCCGCAGGTAGCCGGCGCGGTAGCTTTTCTCGGCGAGTTCCCGGATCTCTTGGGGAGACTTCTCGAGAAGACCATTGCGCCTCTCAGTGACCGGTTGGGGGACTGCGGAAAGTTCCTTCTCGGACTCCGCTGTGCGTCCCATCGCCGCCAGCAGGAACGCAAGTTCCCGCCGCAAATCGGGGTTGCCGGGGTCGAGTTCGATGGCTTGCCGGAACTCGTAGACGTAAGGGTAACGCGCCGGCAGAAGCTTGCGCGCCGCCGCCGACGCGCGCGTCTCGCCGCTCCAGGCAGCCGCCATGAGGGCCGCTTGCGCCTCCTCGAGACGGCCCGCCGCTATCAGAACCCGCCCGGCGTCGACCAGCAGGGACCGCTGCGCGGACCGCAGCCGCCAAGCCTGCAGATAGTGTTCCGCCGCGAGATTGGGATCTTCCCGGCGTTCCGCCAGGGTGGCCAGTTCGCGGTGTGCGCTGAAGTCGGCCGGGTCCGCCTGGACCGCCTTGGTCCAACGCTCGATCCCCTCCGCCAGCGGCTTGTCGATGTTCAGAAAGGCCTGCTCGGCGGTGGCCCTCAACTCCGGATCGCTGCTGGCGCGCACCTGGTTGAAGATGTGCCGCGCCTCCGCGGTCTTTCCGGTTTCATGGCAGAGAAAGGCGTACTCGAGTGCCGTGTGCAGATCATCGGGGGTCAGCCGCATCACCTCGGCGAACTGGTCCCGGGCGGCCTCGGTGTCGCCGGTCTTCAGGTAGGTGTAGGCCAGGTCTTTGCGGATAGAGGCTCGCTCCGGAGCCTGGCTGGCGGCCTTTAGAAACAGCTCGATGGCTGCGTCGTATTCCTTGGCCTGCAAGGCGGCATAGGCCTGCTCCAGCGGCTGCCGGGCGGGATCGGCGGGCTGGCCAACCAGGATGACACTGGCTGAGACGAGCACGAGGGCGAGGCGTATTCCCATGGGGGCTACAGAGAGATAGTGCTTCCGCCGCCAAAGAATCGCACCTCAATGTGCGCGGGCGGATCAGGGACGGGGTGGATGACTTCGGGTGAAGCCGTGTTCTGCCTCAGTTGGGGCGGCTTCATTTTGAAGAGAATCCGTACCCCTGTCCACGGAAGGGGTGCGGCGAACGTTTCCCAGTTGAGAGCAATAATTGTCCTGGCGGCCTTCTGCACAAGCCTCCAGAGGGAAAGGACTCCATGAACGATCGGCAGCAGGAGTACGAGCGGCTGATTGCGCCCATCGAGGACCGGATCATGCGAGCCGTGTGGCGCGTCCTTAGAGACCCCAAAGACGCGGAAGACGCCCTCCAGGATGCCCTGCTGAAGGTCTGGAAACGCTGGGACCGCATCCGGGCACACCCGAATCCCCACGCTCTGGTGTTGCAGATCTGCATCTATGCGGCACACGATTTGCTCCGGCGCAAAGTGCGTCAAGGAAAGTGGTTGGAGGCGGTCGCCACCCCAGAAGACATCCTGGATTCCTCAGCGTCAGTCCTCCAGAACATTTCCGGTGCGGAACAGAACGCCCAGGTGCTGGGAGCAATCGGACTTCTGCCGAAGAACCAGGCACGGGCGATTCTGATGCATGCGGTCGAGGAAATCCCTTACGTCGACATCGCCGCCGTCCTCGGTTGTCGGGAAGTCACGGTGCGCAAGCACGTGGCGCGCGCCCGTACCAGGCTGCGTACGCTGCTCTCGCATTCGATTCCGACGAATCCACAAGGAGGAAGCCAGCCATGCATGACAAAGACAACAACCACGATCTGGACGAGCTGATTCGAGGGAGCATTGAAGTGGAAGTCCCAGCCGAGGTTGAACAACGCCTGCGCGGCAGGCTAGCGGAGTTCCGGACCAGAGTGGAGCAGCGGCCACCGAGCCGCTGGCGGGCTCTGGTGTATTCTCTGACCCACCCGCCTGCCGTGCGAGTGGTGGCGATGACCGCGACCCTCCTGGTGGCTGTTGCCGTCGCGCTTGTGTTCATTCCAGGGGGATCCCCGGCTGGCCGCGTGTACGCGGCGGCCGCGGCACAGCTCAGGAGCGCTCGGTCGCTCCAGTACACCATCGTCCTGAATTCGACGCCCTACGTGGCGGTTGATTTCAGCTACGCTGCGCCCGCGATACAGCCGGCTCAATTGCTCCTGGGGCATTGAGGTGAGGAGCGACGGGACCGCCGGCAGACAGCTCATTTTGATGCACGCCACCCGGACCTACCTGACGGAAGATGGCAAGAAGGTCGAGAGCCTGGCGAACTCGGCCGAACTGATGGAACAACTGAAGTCGCTTCCCCTCGCGGCGGACGAAGTGATCGGCGAGCAACAGGCCGGCGGCAAGAGGCTGATCGGATACCGCGTGCGCAAGGCTCCGCTTGGCTCCGTGTTTCCAGGGCTCAAGACGCTGGATCTATGGGTAGATGCCGGAACGCGGGCGGTCGATCATGTCGACATCGTCATTCAGGAAGCGGGCAAGCCGCCCCACCAGATGCACATCACGGATATCCGAGTGGACGCGGAGATCAATCGCTCGATGTTCGATCTGACTCCTCCGGCGGGGTACTCGGCTATTCAACCGGTCCCGTCTCCGAGCGCGCGGCCCTTGCGGGCGGAGATCGGGCAAGCCGCCGCGCAGACAGCGGTCGTGATGTCCATGCGCGGTCCGTATACGCAGACTCAATCTGCTCTTCAGGCGGTTGAGTCTCACCTTAAGAGCCTCGGTGTGACTCCCGTGGGCCCTCCGTTCGGACGCTATCAATCTGAGCAGCATTGGGACGCGGGGTATCCTGTGCCGCCGGGAACTCGTGTCGAGGCTCCATTCCAGCTCATATCTTTGCCGGGAGCGTTGGTGGCATCCGCCGTGGTGAACGGTCCCTGGGGCAAGTCCGCTGAAAACCAGTGGGGAACCTTCGTGATTTCGGTTGTGGAGCAGGGCTACGCGGTCGCTGGGCCATTGATGGAGATCTGGTCCGGCGAGGACGCCCAGCCGTCGACGCAGTCTACCGAACTGCGGATACCCGTGACGAAAGCAAACGCCCAAAGGCCATGATGCTGAGCCCGCCGGTGAAGAGCACCAGGCGCCGCGGTGGCACCAGGACACGGCCCACTTGCCAAACGATGGGCCGTGCGACTACAGTAGTTCCTGACCGGAGGAAACATGGCGTTCTGTCCAAGTTGCGGTACTGCTGTTCAAGGGAAGTTCTGTCCTGCTTGTGGAACGGTTGTCGGGGACGCGCCCGGCCGCGCGGCCGGCGCATCCGGCCCTGCGGCTGGCGCACCCGCGGCCGGCATGCAGGATAACGTGGCTGGGGGACTTTGTTATGTCCTGGGGCTCATCACCGGGATTATCTTCCTGGTGCTGGAACCCTACAATCGCAACCGTGCGATTCGCTTCCACGCCTTTCAGTCCATCTTCGTCCATGTCGCCATCATCGCTGCAATGCATCGTGCTGTGGATCCTCGGCACGGTGATTGGCGCGGTGATACCGATGTTGGGGGCTGTGCTGGTCTCGTTGGTTTCCCTGGTTGTCTGGCTGGGTGCCGTTGTGCTCTGGATCGTGCTGATGATCAAGACTTTTGGCGGGAGCAAATTGGTCCTGCCGATCATCGGCCCCCTGGCCGAAAAACAGGCGTAGCCATTGGGCGGTCTGCCGCCGTCCAATCATTAATCATGCGGCTCGCTGTTTCTTTCTTGATGGCGTGTGGGCTCGCGTTTGGGCAAGTCCCGCGCGTAGGGACCATCGACTTCTACGGTCTGCGGAAGATTCCGGCAGCCAAGCTCCGGCAGGAGCTTGGCGTCCAGCCGGGCGACCCGCTTCCACCCTCCAAGGCGAACGTAGAGGAACGCCTGACGGCGATCGAGGGCGTGGTAGCTGGCACGGCTGGAAGCGGTCTGCTGCGAGGCCAAGGCCGCCATCCTGTTTGTCGGCATCGAGGAGCGCGGGGCGCCCCACTTCGAAGTGCGGGAGGCCCCGGAGTCGGAGGCCGTGCTTCCAGAGGAGATGACGGCGGCCTACCGCGCTTTCCTCGACGGCCTCCAGGAAGCGGCTCTGCGGAACCCCTGTCGATCCCGAATTCGGGGCCTTGGAGGAGCGCCTCGCGGCTCTGGTCAAGACCCACCTCAAGGAACTGCGCGCCGTTCTGCGTACGTCCGCCGACGCCGGCCAGCGCGCCATCGCGGCGCATGCAATCGTCGTCTCTCCCGACAGGCCGGCGGCTGCCCAGGATCTCCAGTATGCCTTGCAGGACCCCGACGAGGACGTGCGGCGGAATGCCCTGAACTCGCTCGGCACGCTCGCCGCCTACGCCCTCAAACACCCCGATTCGGCGATTCGCATTGAGCCCACCTGGCCCGTCGAGATGCTGAACTCCATCGTCTGGAGCGACCGCACGGGCGCCGTGAATCTGCTTCTCACGCTCTCCGAGGCCCGCGAGCCAGGCGGTGCTGGATCTGATCCGCCAGCGCGCGGCGCCCCAGCTTGTCGAGATGGCGCGCTGGAACAGCTTGACGCACGCGCTGCCCGCTTACATCTTGTTGGGGCGCGTCGCGGGTTTATCGGAGAACGAGATTCAGGAAAGCTGGAGCAAAGGCGAACGCGAGGCCCGCATCACCGCCATGGAGCGCGGGTGGAAGACCAGCCGCTAGGAGGTTCCTAACCAGCCGGCGGCTACGACTGCTGCGCGTCGCACTCGCAGCAATCGCTGCAGCGATGGCACTTCTCGCACAGATGATTGGCGCAGGCGTCCTTCGTGCAGTACACGCAAATGTCGGTGGAGGCTTCCCCGCAGATGCTGCAAATGTAGTTTCCCGTCTCGCTCACTTTTTCTCCGTTTGCGGCGCCCTGCCGCCGCGGGCCGGCGCCTGGCGGGACAGCGTCCCCCGGCAGCGCTGGGCTTCCTCATCCATCACTTTGAACTGGCCTTCCTTGACCGCCGCCAGCAGCACGATGTACTGCCTGATCTTCTCCCGCTCGGCTGAAGTACCGCTGAGCCGCTCGCGGATGAGGTCCGCCAGTTGGGGACTTTGGTATTTACGAATTCCCGCATTGAGGGACTCGGCCATCTGATCCAGCGACTGCACCCGGAAGTACAACTCCAGCGCGAGGCTCAGCCGTTCCGGATCGGCCGAGAGTTCACCGGACGTGCGGCCCACGTAACCGATCTCGTCCACAGACGGACTTGCCACTGGGCCTTGTACGCTTCGGGTGCGCCCTGAGCGGTCCATTGATCCGGTTTGACCGAATCGAGCAGGGGTTTCAGCCCGTTGATCTGCTGTGCAAGTGCGGCCAAGTTGGCCTGCACTTCCCATACCGGGGGCAGTCCCGCAGGCTGGGCTCCCGCCGTGGGCAGCCACACGAAGGCCATCGCCGCACACAGCCACACACGCCAAGGCACAAGGCCACGCATCGATAGTTCTCCCTTACGCTAGTGTCCCACGCCCTAGCCGCCCGGCGGAGGCGGAGGCGGCGGCGGGGTGGTCCCACCGGTATCGCCAGGGAGAGGAGGTGGAGGAGGAGGCAGCGGGGTGCCCGTGTCGCCCGGCAGAGGCGTGCCGCCGCCACCGATGGGTGGCTTGCCGCCGAACGCCGGAAACCCGTGGGCCCCGGTAGACCCCGGAGTACAACGCGTCCGCCAGCCTGCGCAAGGAGCCTTTGACGATGTCGAGTCTGTCGATTCGGGACGAAGCCAGCGGCTGATTCCTGTAAATACGCAGCCACTCACCGCCATTCAAGAACTTCGGCGTACCGGGGTGGTGGGCGTGCTGCACCTCCACAAGTCCTTCTTCGACTACCACCAAGGTCGTTTCGTCCGCAGTCTTCGACTTCCACGTCGAACGTGGTTCCGCGGACGGAAATGACGGCTGTCGGCGTAAAGATCCGGTTGAAGTTGGGCTGCCCGCCGAACTTCTCGATGTGCACTTTGATGCGCCCGATCACCACATCCAGGAGGTCCTTCAGATTGCCGGGCGTCTTGCGGAACACTACGCGCGAGTTCGAATAGACTTCAAACGTGCTGCCGTCGGACACCTGGAAGACTGCATAGCCATCCGGCCCCGAGAAAATGACCTGCCCGACCTTGACCTGATCGCCCGCGTTCAAGGCCCAGGGCTGCCCGTCGTTCAAAAGGGAGACTTGGCCGGTGACGCTGACGGCCTTGGCGGCTTCCCCGGGACTCGACAGGCCAAACGGGAGTTGGGAGGCGCACAAAGCCAGCGACGCTGCCAGCAGCATCGAGGCCAACCCAGTGACCGATCTCAATCGCGCCATCGTCTTGTTCCGGTTCGAGCCCCTTTCGGGGGCATCAGGACCCTCAGTTTACCACTATTGACTTCCTTTGCAAGTAGCCATCCGGCCATTTTTTTGCGCCAAACGGCGGCGAGTCAACGTCTTGGATAGTTGATCGGTCCTCCGCACAGGATACAATAGACTCGACGGATGTGTCGGGATGCCACAGCCCGAAAATGGACGCGCCTGCCCCTGGCGGTGTGGTTGCTGGGCGGAAGTTGTGCCCTGGCCCAATTCGTCAACCCCGCCCCGAGAACCCTGTTGCCCGACTGGCGCCGCCTGGGGAATTCCTCTTACGACGCCCTGCTGGCCTCCGCTGCCACCGGTCCGGTCGATCGGGTTTGGTTCTCCGCCGACGGCGACCGCCTCTTCATTCGGACCGCTTCCGGCAGCTTCTTCGAGACGTCCGACTTTGACAACTGGAAGCCTGCTCCCGGCCTCGAACCACCCGAAAAGGATGTCCTCCTGGCGCGGTCGCTGCCGACCCTGCCCGAGCCGAACGCGCAGGCTCGCGCGGCGGACGGCTTCTACGCACGCCTGTACGCCTTCGGCCGCCAGGTTTACCGTTCCGAGGACGGCGGCCTCTCGTGGGTCGACCGGACGGCGTCCCACGGCGAGTCGATCATAGGCAACGGGGTCTACGATCTGGCCGTTTCGCCTCTCGACCCCGACGCCGTCGTGGCAGTGACCGGCTTTGGAGTCTGGCGCTCGCTCGACGGCGGCCTCTCCTGGTACGGCCTCAACGACACCCTGCCCAACCTGCCCGTCCGCAGCCTCCTCTCGACTCCCGACGGCAGCCGGGGAACCCGAGTCCTCCTGGAAAGCGGCGCCGCCCTGGAGTGGGAACCTGGAGAGAGGCAATCCTGGCGGGCCTTGAACGATCGGTCAAATGCGCAGCAGACCGCTGCGAGGTATGCCGCCAGTCTGCAAGTCGGTGAGATCGTCACCGTTCTGGCCTCCGCCGGCGATGCCACTTACGCCGGTGCCGGCAGTGGCGCGCTGTGGGTTTCCCGCGATCGGGGTGCCACCTGGCGCCGGTCGCGTCTCGCCGCGGGCAGCCCGATCGAGGCCATCTTCGCGCTCCCCGGTCAGCCAGGACAGGCCCTGGCCGTCCTGACGGACCCCGGCGGTGAGGGCGGCCATCCCCGTGTACTCCGCACGGTGGACGGCGGTTTCAACTGGGAAGACCTGTCCGGCGATCTGCCGTCCGGTTCGGTTTGGGGAGTCACCGCCGATCCCGGCGGCACCGCCATCTACGTGGCCACCGACCGTGGCGTCTTTTTGAGCGTCGCGGGCCCCGGCTCGGCGCGTCTGGGCGACCACTGGATTCCCATGTCGGAGAATCTGCCGGCTGTGCCTGTCCGCGACGTGAAGCTCAATGAGACCGGCTACCAGATTTATATCGCCGTTGCGGGTTACGGCGTTTACGCCGCCCCGGCCCCGCACCGGTTCCTCAATGTGGAGGTCGCCAACGCCGCCGATTTCAGCCAGCGACCCGCCGCCCCCGGCTCCCTACTCACGGTCCTGGGCGGACGCTTGATCCGGGCACAGGCGGGTTTGGTGTCAGCCCCGGTTCTGATCGCCTCCGACACGCAGTCCGAACTCCAGGTCCCCTTCGAATTGAGCGGGCCCTCGCCCCTCTTGTCGCTCGAGCTTTCGCAGGGACGGCTTACGCTAAACATCCCGCTGCGCGAAGCTTCGCCGGCCATCTTCGTCGACCGCGAGGGCAGCGCCATGCTCATGGACGGCGACAGCGGCGTGCTCCTCGATGCGCTTACGCCGGCTCACTCCGGGTCGCGGGTGCAGATTCTCGCGACCGGCCTTGGCCGGGTCCGCCCAGCCTGGCGGACCGGCGTCGCCGCCCCGCTCCAGGATCCGCCGCGCGTCGTAGCGCCGGTGCGAGCCTACCTGAACGGGACGCCGCTGGAGGTCACGCGCGCCACTCTCGCGCCCGGGTACATCGGCTGGTACCTCGTCGAGATTCGCCTGCCTTCGGTGGTCGATACCGGGTCGGCCGAGCTCTTCATCGAGGCCGGCGGCCAGGAGAGCAATCGGGTCCGAATTCACCTTGAGCTTTGAGAATCCAACTATGCGTTTGAAACGTCTGCTGGTGCTTGTGGTTCTGCCCTTCCTGAGCCTCGTGGGGCAGGAGAAGAAGGAAGAGATCGAGAAGCTTGCGCCCTATTACCCCACGCCGGAGACCATCGTCGAGAAGATGCTCCAGTTGGGCGGCCTCAAGGCGGGCGAGAAGATGTTCGACTTGGGAAGCGGTGACGGCAGGATCGTCATCATGGCCGCGCAGCGTTTCCACGCCGACGGTACGGGAGTCGAATTCGACGACGACCTGTGGAAGCAAAGCTCCGAGAAGATCAAGACGCTGGGCCTCCAGAAGACCGCCCGCATCATTCACGGCGACATCCTCAAGCAGGACTTCAGCTCGGCGGATCTGGTGACCGTCTACCTGCTGCCCGTTTCCACCGAGAAGATCCGGCCCCTTTTAGAGAAGCAACTTAAGAAGGGCGCCCGCCTGGTGGCCCACGATTTCGGCATCCCCGGCTGGACCGCCGAAAAGGAAGAGCACATCGAAGACGACGGCGAAGGTCGCAGCCACACCCTGTACCTGTACCGCCGGTAGCGCGGGGGCGCCCTTTACCGCTCACTGCAGCGGTTGCCTTGCACCTTGTTCTCGCGGAGCGCAACGCCGGGGCCGGCGACCACGCAATTCGCTTTCATTCCGTGGCCCGAAACCTGGTTGTCGCGAATGGTGTTGTTGCGGGCGGACGCGGGCCGGGCGGCGCCGCGGCCCAGGTAGATGCCGCTCCGCATCAGGTCGGGCTCGTTCGGATAGTAGAGGCACCCGAACTTGGCCCCGCTTTCGTTGCAGCCCGCCAGATTCAGGCGCGTCAGCTTGTTGCCGGCGATCGTGTTCCTCGACCCGATCACAAAAATGCCGCCGAACTTCGCCCCGTCGATCGTGTTGCGGGCTACCGTCACCTCTTCCGACTGCATGTCGGGATTGCTGTTGTTGAAGACGATGCCATAGTGGCCCCACGGGTAGTCTTCCGCGGAGCCGCGGTTGGTGCAGGCGTTGTCCACGACTTCCCCGTGATGGAAGCCGTCGAGATCGATGCACTTGCCGTTGACCTCCTCGAAGCGGTTGCCGGCGTACACGCTGCGGTCGACGTTGCCGGCGGTGTCGATCGCCACGGGAATCCCGCCGCCTTCGCTATCCACACGCTCCACCGGATAGCCGATGCGCGCGCCGGAGTTGTTCTCGACGCGCAGGTTCGTGACATGCCCCGCCTGAACGGCGTCCCGGCCGATGTTCTCGAAACGGTTCCTCGCGATCACGCCGTCCCGGTTGCGCGGCGAAGTGTACAAGGAGTGGGTCCAGACACCATTGCCGAGCACGTTTCGCACGATGCACTCGAGCACTTCGAAACCGGCCGTGCCTTCCTCGATGAGAATTCCGCCCGTGGTGTTGTTGCGCCCGCGTTGCGTTGCGGGAACCGCTGTCCTCCACCTGGACGCGTTCGATGCGCACCTGGCTGGAACGCGCGACCAGCACCGCGAACCCCGCCACCTCGCGAATCCGCACGCCGGAAACGGTGAGTCCCCGCACGTTTTCGGCGAGAATCCCATTGTTCGTGGTGAAGCGGCAGAACGGCACGTTGGAGCCGGGAAGGCCGGCGGGCTTCTCCAGTGCCGCGCGGTTGCCGTCGATCGTGAACCCCGAGAGGCGAATGTTGCGGGCGCCTTGGATGCGGAGAACGGCCCGCCCGCGAAAAGTGGCGGAAGCGCGCAGGACCGTGCCCGACTCCGCGCCGAGGATTTCCAGATCGTGGGCCGCCTCGGGTATCGCCAATTCCGACGAAATCTCGACGATCCCCGCGGGCAGATGCACCGTGCCCGTACCCCGCGCCAGTGCCTCGCGCAGCCGCGCCTCTCTGGTCGCACAACCGGCGCAGAGGAGGACCGCGGCCACCAGCACGAGCCTTCGCATGAAACCGCTATTCTATCTGCATGGCGATCGGGACGCGGAGGCTGCTCTGGCTGGTCTGGCTCTGCTTCCTGGCCCGCGGGTCGTTCTACGCCGTGCTCCTCCCGATATGGGAAGGCTTCGACGAATGGGCGCACGTGGCCTACGCGCAGCACTTGGCCGCCGGGAGGGGCTTGCCGAGGCCCGCCGAAACGAGGATCTCGCGGGAGATCCAAGCGTCGCTCGGGCTCACGCCGCTGCCCGCCACGCTTACCTATCTGCCGATGCCGCACTACAGTCACGACGAGTACTGGAATCTCGAACCGGCGAAACGGGCCGAGCTCCGCCGGGAGCTCGAGGCGCTGCCTCGAAGCTGGGCGCGAGAAGAGCCACCCTCTGCGGAACTCAGCTACGAGGCACAGCAGCCGCCACTCTACTACCTCATCTTGGCTCCCGTGCAACTTGCGGCGGGAGGCGCGGCTCTCCCGACGCGGGTGCTCCTGATGAGATTCGTCAGCCTTCTGATTGCCTCGCTGGTGATCCCGCTGGGGTACGCCGTAGTCCGCCTTGCGACGGGCTCGGCGACGCTGTCGATTGGCGCCGTGGCTCTGGTCGCGGCCATGCCCGGATTTGTCATGACCGCGGCCCGCGTGGGAAACGACGGCCTCTCCGCCGTGATCTTCGCGGCGTTGATGTGGATCATGCTGCACGAGGATCGTCCGCGCGGCTGGGCTCGCCCGCTTACGGCGGGTGTCCTGCTGGCGGCAGGCTTGCTGACCAAGGCCTACTTCATCACGGCGTTACCGGCTATTGCGCTCATCCACTTCTGGCGGCTTTGGCAGGAACGTGGCGAACGCGCGAGGATTGCGCTTGAAGCGTTGGTGACGCTGGCGTTAGGTTGCGCCGGCTCGGGCTGGTGGTACGCGAGGAATTATGCGCTCACCGGGGTCTGGTCCGGGCTGCAACAGGTGGTCGCCGGCCCCCCTCGGAGCGTCCTGGATCTGGCGGCGCAGGCGCTGCACGTGGACTGGTGGCGCTTCGTCGATACCAGCTTTGCCGTGCATCTGTGGGTGGGCAACTGGAGTTTCCTTCGACTGCGCGGCTGGATGTACCATGCCTTCGCCCTCGCCGCACTGATGGCCCTGACAGGCCTGGCGATCCTGCTCTGGCGCGGAAAGGCGTCGGGAGTGCTTCGCTCGAGGTTCCCCCTTGTCGTCGCCGGCAGCTTCTATGGGTTCTTCTGGCTTGGGCTGGCCTACCATGAGCTGACGTTCTCGTTCATGAAGCTGTCGTCCGGTGCGGGCTGGTACGCGTACTCGTTGGTCATCGCGCAGGCGTTGCTTCTGGCGCTGGGGTGGTGGACGCTCTCTCCGGCACGCTGGCGGGCGTGGGCGCTCCCCGCCGCCACGGCTTTGTTCACGCTGTTGGATCTGTACGGGACGCACTTTCTGCTGGCGCCGTACTACACGGGCTTCATCGCGCACCTGCCCTCCGGCAAGCTGGCCTCGTTCCACCTTGGCCAACTAAGCCACGGCGGCCTGGCCACCATGCTCGGGCGCGTGTCGGACGGGAGGCTGCCGCCGCCATTTGTCGGGGTGCTCTGGGCCGCCTTCCTGCTGGCCACGCTGGCGCTGCCGTTCGTGTGCGCACGCGCCTCGCGCAGAAGGCTATCCTGATCACAATGGCGATTGCGTTTCGTGACGTCCGGTTCGGGCCTCTCGAGGAGTTCAGCGTCGAGGCTCCCGACGGCGCGGTGATCGGAATCCTCGGCGAGGAAGGCTGCGGTGCATCCGAATTGCTGCGCCTGGCGGCCGGAATCGAGACTCCCCTCGAAGGCACGGTGTCGGGGCCCGCTTCCCGCCGTCTTTTGCGGTCGGAAGATGAGTTGGACTTGTCGCCGGTGGACCTGCTGCTCCTGGACCACGCGCTCGCCCGGCGGGACCCCGTCCAGCGGGCTCGAGCTCTGTTCGAACTGGTGCGCCTGGCGCGGGCGGGAACCACAGTCCTGCTGGCCTCGCATGAGGAAGCCCTCCTGCGTTCGGCCGCCGATGAACTTTGGTGGCTGAGCGGCGGCCGGCTGACGGCCAAAGGCGACCCGGGCGAGGTTTTGGAGAAATACCGAAGTCACGTGGCGGGGCGCATCCGCGCACTGGGCACGGGGGGTTGCGCACTCCTGTCGCCTCCTCGGAGGCGGGGGGACGGTCGCGCGCAGTTGCTGTCGGTCGAAACCCTCGGCGCACAGGGCAACCCCACCATGGCGTGGTCCAGCGGAGAGCTGGCTTCCGTACGCGTGACGGTGCGGTATCGCGACGCGGTCGATGATCCCGTCGTGGGGATCATGATTCGCACGCGCATCGGTTTCGAGGTCTACGGAACCAACACGGAACTGGAGAAGCGCACGCTCGGACCGTGCCAGGCGGGGGAGATCCTACGAGTTGTGTTTTCGTTCCGCTGCGATCTCTGTCCGCGCGAGTACACCTTGACCGCGGCTTCCCACGATCCGGACGGCGCGCTGCACGAATGGCTGGAGGACGCCGTGGCGTTTGTGGTTACGGATTCGCGCCACACAGCCGGCGTCGCCTGCCTGCGCGCTACGGTGACGGTGGAACGGGAGCCTCCTGCCGTTCTCAGGATCGCGGATCGAGGATGAAACTCGGCGCCAGCCCGGCGACACTGGAGAATCCCCCATTGGTGACGTCCGACAACCACGTGGAACAGCCTTGGACCTTGCCCAAGCACGCGTGGGGATGCACGTCCACCTGAAGCTCTCTCATCTCCAGGGTGTTGTCCCGCAGGAGCGGAAACACGAGCTTCTCCGGCGTCACCTTCTCCTGCACCACCATGGGGGTGCGGGCTGCCTGCTTCAGCGCGCGCTCCCACCGCGAGGCATCGGTGTTCCAGCCCTGGAGGGTGTGTTCCTCGCCCCCTGAGTCGTTCGGCTTCAGCACCAGCCGCTCGCGATTCTTCAACACGAATTCCACCAGGTCCACCGTCTTGTCGCCGTACTTCGTTTTCCCGGGAGCGACGATGCGGGTCCAGGGCACGTACTCTTGGATGACCCTTCGTTCGGCGGCGGGGAAACCGGCCGTAAGCGCCTCATCGGTAAGTAGAGCGAAGATCGTCCGTTTCTGCGCCAACTCGGAGCGGAAACTGTTCACCACGCACACCGCGCGGTCGCGGTAGGCGCGCACCAGCGGATGCGTAAGGTCGAAGCGCAGAAGAAAGTCGTGGACCCTCACCCGGCGGAACACCACATCCATGGCGAAGTTGCCCTGCCGCAGAATCCCGTTCCGGTATTCCAGCGCGTCCGGGGAGACGATCTCCGCCTCCAGACCGTGGTTGAGCAGGAGTTCCTTTAGCAGCCAGTAATCGGCGCCTTCCGCGGTCTGAAAGGCCTGCCGAAACTCCAGCACCCCGACCCGCGGCTTGCGCTTTCCGCCGAATTGCTTGTAGGCCGCCGCGAGCGAGGCAACCAGTTGCTTCGTCCCGCCGAGCTTGGCGAGGTTGTACTGGCGCCGGAACTGCTTGACGGGGGGGCAATCGTAAAACAGGTCCGTGAGCGCCGTGCTGTAAGCCAGGGTGGGCGCCGAGTCCGAATGGTGGCCGATAAAGTGGGCCGACCCGCCACCGTTCATGAACGTGTCGAGCAAGGACGTGACCGTCAGAAACGAGTACCCGGGATCGAGCGACGCCAGCATCTTCTCAGCGGGCAGCAACCCCAACCTTCCGAGCAGAGCCGGATTCGCCAGCGCCATCCTCAACACGCGGTCTATCGACGCGTATAGGCTTTCGGCCGCCTTCGCCAGGGCGGCATACTGCCGGCGCGCCAGGAAATGGGGCCTCAGGAAGGGACACAGCGAGCTGGCGCCTTCCCTCAGGTTGGCGGCCAGCATCTTGTCCTTCAACTCCTGCGCCCAACCCAGGTCCCGGAACGGTTCTGTCTGGATTAGTTTGTGGTAGCGAGTGATGGCCTCGCTCAATTGCGTCATGGGAATCTGACTTACTTCCTGTTTCCACTATCGCACACCGCTGCCCAAAAGGGAAGAAACGCGCCGCGTGTTTTTGTAGTTAAGTCGTGTGTTTACAATAAGATAAAAATCTAAAGCACGTCTCGTGCCAATGCACGCCTGGGAGCGGCCCACCCGGCCGCCCCGCCTTGGCCGGACTCCTCGTCCGGCTCCGATTTCGCACGCTTGGGCAGGCGCCGGAATTCGGCGACAATGGAGACAGAGGACACCAGGCGATATGGACACGTTGCGAAAGTTCGGGCGGATGTCGCTCTCTTTGGTTCTGCTGGTAGCTGGCGCGACCATGCTCAAGGCCGACGACGGCATTTGGCTCTTCAACCAGTTCCCGAAACAAACGGTCAAACAGAAGTACGGCTTCGATGTTACAGATCAGTTCCTGGACCGGATGAGGGTCGGTACGGTAAGGTTCTACGGAATCGCTTCGGGATCCTTCGTTTCACCGAGCGGCCTGCTGTTCACCAACCATCACGTGGCCTCGGAGTGCATCCAGCAGATCGGCTCCAAGGAGCATGACTACATGGCGAACGGATTCTCCGCGAAGACCGAGGGCGAGGAGCAGAAGTGCCCCGACCTGGAGGCCGACGTTCTGCTTTCCATGACCGACGTGACCGCGAACGTCAGGGAGGGAGTGCCGCCCAATGCGCTCGCGGCGGAGGCTTCCCGGCTCCGGCGGGCGAACACCGCCCGCATCGAGAAGGATTGCGCCGCGAGTGGAAATCGCTGTGAAGTTGTGACGCTTTACTCCGGGGAACAGTACCACCTCTATCGCTACAAGAAATACACGGACATCCGGCTGGTGTTCGCTCCGCAGACCGATGTTGCGGCCTTCGGCGGCGATCCAGATAATTTCACCTATCCCCGGTATTGCCTCGACATCGTCTTCTTCCGCGCCTACGAAGGCGGCCGGCCGGCCTCCACACCGGACTACCTTCACTGGAGCAAAGAGGGCGTCCAGGACGGCGAGTTGATCTTCGTGCCCGGAAGTCCGGGCTCCACCGGACGCCTCAACACAATGGCGCAACTGGAGTTCTTCCGCGATACAGCTTACCCGCTCGTGTTGTCGCAGCTAGGCTCACTGATTAAGACCCTCAAAGCCTACTCTGCGAAGAGCGCGGAGAACCAACGGGTGGCCGCCGACAACCTCTCCACCCAGCAGAACAGCTACAAAGCCTACACCGGTTTTCTCGTCGGTTTGCGCGATCCGAAGCTGATGGCGGCGAAGCAGCGGGAGGAACAGGAACTGCGCGCTGCCGTGGCCAAGGACCCGAAGATGAACGAAACCTTCGGTAAAGCCTGGGACAGGCTGGCTGCCGCTTATCAGGAGTACCGCGACTTCTACAAGCGGTATTGGCTGCTGGAGTCCTTCGCAGTGCGTGGCTCCGAGTTGTTCAGCATCGCTCGGGACGTCAGCCGCCTCGCCGAGGAGCGCGGCAAGCCCAACGAGCAGAGACTGCGCGAGTACCGCGACTCGGCCCTCCCCGGCGTGGAGGCCTCCCTGTTTGCGTCGATCCCTATTGAGGATTCGATGGAAGTGGCGGTGCTGACGAACTACCTGGCGGCCCTGAAGCAGTCCCTCGGCGCGGATGATCCGACGGTGAAGGCCGTCTTGAACGGAAAGACGCCGGCCGCTGCCGCCAAGGAGTACGTGTCAACCTCGAAGCTCAAGGACATCGCCGAGCGCAAGCGCCTGGCTGCGGACCCAGCCGCGGTCAAAGCCTCCCAGGACGGGATGATCCGGCTGGCCCTGGCGCTGGACCCGCAAGCGCGGGAGCTGCGCAGGCGCTTTGAAGACCGCGTAGACGCCGTGGTGAGTGAGAACGGCTCCAAAGTGGCCCAGGCGCGCTTCGCGGTCAAAGGCGCCAGCGCCTATCCCGACGCGACGTTCACGCCCCGTGTATCGTTCGGTCTGGTCAAGGGCTATCGCAACAATGCCGGCCGGGACATCCCCTACGCGACGGACTTCGCCGGCCTCTTCCGCAGAGCCACCGGCAAGGAACCCTTCCGCCTGCCGCCAAGCTGGCTGAAATCGAAGGCCAAGCTCAACCTCGCCATGCCCTATAACTTTGTCTCGACGGCGGACACCCACGGCGGCAACTCGGGGAGCCCGACGTTGAACACCAAAGGAGAAGTGGTCGGCATCCTCTTCGACGGGAATATCGAAGGCCTGCCCAACAGGTTCGTCTACACCGAGGAACAGGCGCGCTCGGTACACGTCGCCGCACAGGGAATTGTCGAGGCGCTGCGCAACGTCTACGGCGCCGAGCGCCTGCTCACAGAACTGGGGCTGCCGTAGTTGGGCAGGCGGTTGCGCCTGCCTAAAGTGCCTTCACTTGGCAGGCTGAGACTTCGCGCGGTTCCGCTCCTCAATGCGCAGCAACTCGCCAGACATGTCTTCGTAGTATTGCTTGTCCTTCATGCTGGCCCGAGAGCCCGGGAAGTAAATCAGCAGGATCTGGGCCACACCTTCGGCCGCGCCGTCGAAGGTCAACGCCACCCGGTCGCCTCCCGCCAGCCGCGTGTTGTCGATGAGCGGGAAATCGAACGGTCCGAGATGAAACGGTTTAGTCTGCAATTCCATCACCGGCGGGCTGCCCGCATTCCACACTGTAAGCCGGACCAGAAACTCCTTCCGCTTCTCGTCATGGTCCAGGACCTCGACGCCGGAAAGTGCGCGGCGGCCCACTGTTCCCTGGGAGATTCAGCGCCTGGTCTCCAAACAAGGCCACCGGTCCCTGCTTGAGACTCTCCATATCCACCACGTCGGATCTGACGGTGGACGCTTCCCGAATGGCGTCCACCTGCCGCCGTACGACCTCCTGGGCTGAGAAGGTCAGCCGCTTCATCAGCTCCTCGGAGCCCGCTTTGGGCCTGGCGGACAGTGTGCGGTAGACGTCCTTGAACAACGGGCTCATATCCAGCGAGTCGTGGAAGTTGCTGGCGAGCAACTCCAGACGCAAGACGTTGGCCTCCATGTCATCGGTTTTTCGCTCCAGGAACGGCAGGATCGTCGACTGGAACATATCCTTCCGGAGAGCGCTCTCCGACTCCTCCCTCCGGTTCATCATTTCGGCGTAGGTTCGGCGCGCGCTCTCCCTCTCCTGCCAACTGGACGCGTACTGGCCGATGATTAACGTCGTCACCGGGATGACCAGAATCTGCAACCATCGCCACGGATCCTTGGCGTGCGATGGTTCCTTGGCCGGAGCCGGCTCTGGTTCCGTGGCCATGGATGTCACCGCCGGACGAGTTTGTACTTGCCGTCCTGTATCTGCAACTCGAAGTCCGCCGAAACAGGTTCGCTGAGGGAAGCGATCGTGGCCGTCGGCTTCTGGCCCTTGTACGTCAGCGTGATGGTACAGCGGCCCGTCTTCTGCACGATCACGCGATAGGCGCCGAAATTATCCGTCGTGCCTTTCACTAGTTCGCCGGAGCAATCGACTACCACCTCCACGCCGCTAGCAACCGCTTTCCCTCCCTCGGTCAGCGTACCGAAGATCTGGCCGCCGAACAAAGGCAGGGCGCATCCGAGGGCCCCCAGGAATATCAATTCTCTGGTCATGGCGCTCCTTTCACTCCGACTCCAGAGTAACAGCTTGCCAAAGGACAGGGCATGCGCCATATCAGCCACAGTGCTTGGCCTTGCGGCCGGCCCGCTCCCTGCCGGCCTCGGTCCGCGGCCGCGACCCTACGGTTCGACAACCAGCTTGTTGACGACCTTGACGACGCCTTTCACCTTCTTGGTGAGGCGTTCCGCCCGGTCTTTCTGCTTCGCGGCCTGGACCTTGCCTTCGATCGTGACCACGCCCTCCTTGACATCGATGGTGAAGCCGCCGCCCTTGACCTGAGTATCCAATCCGAGTTTCAGCTTGACCTCGTCGTAGATCTTGTCGTCGGGGACCTTGCCGGCGGCTGCCAGCGGTGCGGCGATCAGGGCGAGCATCGAAAACACGAGAACGACGGACAGGATGCGCATGTTATTCCACCTCTTGACCGGCCATCGAACGCCAGTCTACCGCATTCAGAAACCGCGGGTCGCCTCGCCAGCCCGGCTTGACCTTGACAAAGATCTCCAGGAAGATCTTGCGGCCGAAGAGCCGCTCCATTTCCATCCGCGCCTCTGTGCCGATCTTCTTCAGCATCGCCCCGCGCGCTCCGATCAGAATGCCCTTCTGCCCGTCGCGCTCGACATAGATCACCGCGGAGATCCGGATCAGCCGGTCGCTCTCCTGCCACCGCTCGATCATGACCGCGACCGAATGCGGCACTTCCTCGCGCGTCCAGCGCAGCACCTTCTCCCGCACCAACTCGGATGCCCGGAAGCGCTCCGGCTGATCCGTAATGTAGTCTGGCGGGAACAGCGCCGGGCCCTGCGGCAGGCGGCGCACGATCTCCGCTCGCAGCGTGTCGAGCCCCTCCCCCTTCAAGCCGGAGATCGGGATGTACTCCGCAAACTCGTGCAGGGCTTTGTAGCGCTCCATCAACTCGAGCAGATGGCCCTTGTCCTTCAATTGATCGACCTTGTTCAAGAGCAGCAGGATCGGTGTGTGCGCCGTGGTCACCACGCTGAGCGCCTCGGCGTCTTCGTCCTGGTACCGGCAGGTGGAATCGACGACGTAGAGCAGCAAATCCCTTTGATCAAGGGCCGCCTGCACGCAGGCCAGCATGCGCCGGTTGAGAAGCGTACTGGGTTTGTGGATGCCCGGCGTGTCGAGAAAAACTATCTGAGCCTCGGGCAGGTTGAGCACACCCTGGATCGAAGTCCGCGTGGTCTGCGGCCGGGAGGTCACAATGGCCAACTTCATCCCAGTGAGCGCATTCAGCAGGGTCGATTTCCCGGAATTCGGCCGGCCCAGAATCGAGACGAATCCGCTCGCAAAGCGGGCTGTGGCGGGCTTATCCATCCGAAGCACCCTCGGCGCGCATGACGCGCACCTGGTCCACGCGCCGGTCGCTCGCGGCGAGCACTTCGATCCGAATGCCCTCGCGCTCGACAACGTCCCCCACGGAAGGCACGCGGCCGAGCCACTCCGAAGCCAGGCCGCTCACGGTTGTCGACTCCACTTCGGGAAGCACCCGGAACTCCAGAAGTTCCTGCAGGCGGCCCAAGTCGAAGCTGCCCGAGACGATGTAGCGGCCCTCGCCGTCCGGGATCACGTCCATTTCCGGCTCGTGCTCATCGCGGATCTCCCCCAGAATCTCCTCGACCAGATCCTCCATGGTCGCCAGGCCGGCCGTGTTCCCGTACTCGTCGATCACAATGACCATGTGCGCCCGGTCCTCTTGCATCTCCCGCATGAGATCGTCTACGGGCTTGGTCTCGGGAACCAATCGTACGGGCCGCATCAGATCGCGGGCCGTCCGCCGCCCTCTCTCCTCTTCCTCGAGCTCGAACATGTCCCGGGCATGGATGAACCCCTCGATGCGGTCGATGCTGCCCTCGTAGACCGGGATCCGCGAGAACTGCTCGTTGATCAGCAACTCGCGCAGATCCTCCAGGGATTGGGCGGCGCCGATGGCCACGATCTGGGGCCGCGGAGTCATCACCTCGCGCACGGTCTTGTCGCCGAACGCCACCGCGGCCTGGATCAGTTTGCGATCGTCCTCCTCGATCAGACCCTCTTCGGCTCCGGCGGAGATCAGGGCTTCGATGTGATCTTCGGCGCTGGGAGCTTCCCCGCCCGGGCTCCTCGGAATCGCCTAAATCCACAACCGCCTGGAAGAATCCCAGCGTCGCGGCCAGCGGCCGCATTGTCAAAGCCAGTCCGCGCAAAACCGGCACGAAAGGCAGGACCCAGCGGCCCTCGGTCTTGCGATACAGAATCTGCGGGATGCCGTAGCCCGCCGTGAGCAACATCAGCCAGGAACCCAGACACGCCTCGAGCACGGTCTGCCAGGAGACGCCGGTCCCGCGACTGGTGAGCGCAAGCATGAGGACGCCGATGAACGCGATCAGGGTGTGTTTCAACAGGGAGAAGGCCAGCGCGCCTCGCTCCGCTTTCAGCCCGATGCGGTCCTTCAACGATTCCTTGAAAAACTCCAGCGCCGGCAAATCGCGGCTCCGCAAACGCAGCGACTCCAGATAGAGCACCTGGACGAAGGTTACGCCCGCAAGCAAGACGGCGAACAAGATGGCGAGGATGGTGAGAATTGGAGTCATGCGCGCACCCTCTCGATCAAGCCCGCCGGCAAGCCGAACTTCTTCCGCAGCCGTCTCTCGGCACGCGCCATCCTCCCGCGGTCCTTCTCATGGTCCATGCCCAGAAGGTGGAGCACGCCGTGCAACATCAGGATTTTGATTTCCAATTCAATCGCGTGGCCCAGGAGTTCGGACTGCTCCCGGGCGCGCTCGACCGAAATGGCCAGTTCCCCGAGAAAGTCGTCCGGACCCGGCTCGGGGAAGGAAAGCACATCCGCCGGATAGTCCTTGCCGAGGAACTGCCGGTTCAGGCGCCGCAGTTCACGGTCGTCCGCGAGCAGGCAGCAGAAACCGCGTCCCCCGGCCACATCGTTGCGAAGCTCTTCCGCGAAAGCTCGCAGCCGGACGCGCGGCAGCCTCAGCCGGACACGCCGGAATAGCAAAGGTTCGTCGTCGGCAGGCATGGAGACGGTCAGGCTCCCGTCGTATCGGCGGCATCGCGCCGCGGATCTTCCAGCTTGAGTTGAAGCTGCGCCCCAGCTCCGATCGCTTGTTGGTACCGCTCGTAAGCCTTGACGATCTTCTGCACCAGAGGGTGGCGCACCACATCGCGGTCGTCGAATTGGATGAAGCGGATGCCCTCCACGCCGCGCAGCACTTCGACCGCCTCCAGCAACCCGCTGCGTTTGCCGGCCGGCAGATCGATCTGCGTGACGTCGCCCGTCACCACCATCTTGGAGTTGAAGCCCTGGCGCGTGAGCATCATCTTCATCTGCTCGGGCGTCGAGTTCTGCGCCTCGTCCATGATGATGAAGCTGTCGTTCAGCGTGCGCCCGCGCATGAAGGCCAGCGGCGCGACCTCAATCACGGATCGCTCCAGCAGCTTGTCCACCTTGTCCACGTCCAGCATATCGTAGAGAGCGTCGTAGAGCGGGCGAAGGTACGGGTCGACCTTCTCCTGCAGGGTCCCCGGCAGGAAACCGAGCCGCTCGCCCGCCTCCACCGCGGGGCGCGTAAGGATGATGCGGCTGGCCCGCTTGCCGAGCAGCGCCGAAATGCCCATGGCCACCGCCAGATACGTCTTGCCCGTGCCCGCCGGTCCGATGCCGAACACCAGATCGTTGCGCTCGATGGCTTCCACGTAGCGCCGCTGGTTCCCCGACTTCGGCGCGACCGGCTTCTTACCGAAATTCCGCTGCCGGCCACTCGTGACCAACTCCCGCAGCGCCACCTCGCGGTCCTCTGTGACCACGCGGAAGTAGCTGTTCAAATCGCCATTGGTGAAGGCGTGACCTTCTTTGACCAGCGCGACGTAATCCTCCAGAATTCCCTCGGCGCGCGCCACGTCCTGCTCCTCGCCTTCGATTTCCAGGCTGTCGTTGAGCAAGTGAATGCGGACGTTCAGGCCGCTTTCGAGCAGACGGATATTTTCGTCGCGGGTGCCGAACAGGGATTCGATGCCGCGGCTGATCGGCACACTGGCTTTTATGCTCAAGTGAGTTTGGCTACCTCCATGGGATGCTGGGAGAGACTCGGCGGGACTTCGGGGCGGCTTGGCACGCGGCTTCTCTCCGGTGGGGAACCCTTTCCGTCCGCGTGCGCGGAGATATGCACATCCACCCAAATTATAGCAAGGCAAGACCGGCTCTTGAACCGCCTGCATGGAGCCTGCAACCATGTGGCGTGACGCTGGACGGCCTGGCGCCGTCAGTTGACAACTGAATCAGTTCTTCAACCCGCGCCTTTCCAGCAGCGGCTCGACGGAGGGTTCGCGGCCACGAAAGCGCTTGTACATCTCCAGGGCATCCTCCGTACCGCCCTTCTCCAGGACGTTCTTTCGGAAGGACGCCGCCGTGGCGGGATCGAACAGACCCTTCTCCTTGAACATCTGGAAGGCATCGGCGTCCAGAACCTGGCTCCAGATGTAACTGTAGTAGCCGGCATCATAGCCGCCGGAGAAAATGTGCTGGAAATAGGGGCTGCGATAGCGCACGCCAACCTCTGGCAGCAGGCGTATCTTCTCCATGGACGCCCTCTCGAATGCGGTCGCCTCAGGGCGCTGGCCGGTCGGGATGGTGTGCCAATCCATGTCGAGAAACGAGGCGGCCAGGTATTCCATGGTCACGAAGCCCTGGTTAAATTTCTCCGCATTCTTGATCTTCTGGATCAGATCGTCCGGCATCGCTGCGCCGGTCTTGAAGTGCCGGGCGTAGGACTTCAGCACCGCCGGCTCCATGGCCCAGTTCTCCATGATCTGCGACGGCAGCTCGACGAAGTCGCGCGGCGCGCCGGAAAGGCTCCTGTAAGGGACGCGGGACAGGAGTTGGTTCAGCGCGTGCCCGAACTCGTGGAAGAGCGTCTGGACTTCCTCCTGGTTCAGCAGTGCCGGCTGTCCAGCCGCGGGGCGCGTGAAGTTGCACACGTTGACGACGATGGGACGGATATCCTTGCCCTCCACCACGCGGTGCCCGCGGATGGGACTGGACCAGGCGCCACCGCGCTTGCCCGGGCGCGGGGAGTAGTCCACCAGGTACACGCCGAGATGCGAGCCATCGGCGTCTCTTACCTCGAAGGTTCGGACCTCGGGATGGTACTTGGGAATGTCGGTCCGCTCGACGAACTTCAGGCCGTAAAGCTTCGAGGCAACGTCGAACGCGCCCTGGCGGACGTTGTCGAGGGCGAAGTAGGGCCGGAGCTCGTTGTCATCCAGGTCATAGCGCGCCTTCTTTACCTTCTCCGAGTAGAACCGCCAGTCCCAGGCCGCGAGTTGGAAACCCGTACCCTCGGCCCTGATCATGTTCTGCAACTCGGCGGCCTCCTTCCGCGCAACGGCAGAGGCAGGAAGCCAGAGCTGGTTCAGAAACTCGTAGACCTTCTGAGGGGTCTTCGCCATGTTCTCCGCAAGAACGAAATCGGCGTGAGTCGGATAGCCCAGCAGGCGGGCCTTCTCGGCGCGCAGCGTGGCTAACCGCGCCAGAGACTCCTTGTTGTCGAACTGGTCTAAATGGTCGCAGCGGTCGAAGTAGGCGGTCAGGATCTGGCGCCGCAGTTCGCGGTTCCCGGCGTAGGTTAAGAACGGCCAGATACTCGGGGCCTGCAGCGTGAAGACCCACTTCCCCGGCTGGCCCGCGGTCCTCGCAGCATCCGAGGCCGCCGAGATGACGGCCTCGGGAAGACCGGCGAGATCCACCTTGTCGCCGATGACCAACTTGTAGGCGTTCGTCTCTCTGAGAAGGTTGTTGCTGAAGCGAACGGAGAGGGGAGACAAAGCCTCGTTGATGGCGCGCAACCGTTGTTTGTCGGCGGCAGTGAGGTTCGCCCCGCCGCGGACGAAGTCTTTATAGGTCTCCTCAACCAGCCTGGTCTGCACGGCGTTGAGGCTCAAGCCGGCCCGTTTCTCCCAAACGGTCTGGATCCGCGCAAACAGCTTCTCGTTCAGGTAGATGTCGTCCCGCGCGGCCGAGAGCAGGGGAGCGACCTCAGCTTGGATCTGCTGCAAGCGATCGTTGGTCTCGGCGCTGGTCAGGCTGGAGAAAACGCGCTGCACCTTGTCGAGCAGGCCGCCGGCGGCGTCGAGAGCCTCCACCGTATTGGCGAACGTGGCCGGCGCGCCGCTCTCAGCGATCTTCGCGACTTCCCGGCGGCGCTCCTCAATGGCCCTTTGGAAGCCCGGCAGGAAGTGCTCGCTCCGGATCTGGTCATACGGCGGGACGCCAAAGGGCGTGGTCCAGGTCTGGAAGAACGGATTGCCGGCCAAGGCTTGCGTCTGGGCGACCAGCGGCAGGGCAGACAGGCAGACTACCAACACGGCAAGAGTCGTTCGCTTCATAGATTCACCAACAATTTCCATGGGCTTGCGGCCGGCAATCAGCATACCACCATCGGCGTGTCTTGGAGCCTTCCTCCAGGCTCATCCCGCATCTGGCCCGGACTCCCCCCTTGGAATTGCGGCCGATTTGTGCTTTGATGGTGTCCATATGAAGTCTTGCAAAGTCCAGCTTGAGGGACTCGAGCCTTAATGTTTCCACGCGGACCCTACCCATCTCGCCGTCCAAGAATCCGGGAAAACGTAAATGAAGCGATTCGCGCGAGAGAAGTGCGCGCCATCTTCCCGGACGGTTCCGTCGAAGTCATGCCGACTCCCGCCGCCGTGCGGAAGGCCCAGGATATGGGCCTCGACCTGATCGTCGTCTCGCCCACCGCCGTACCGCCCGTGGCCAAGGCCATGGACTACGGCCAATGGCAGTACGAACAGAAGAAGAAGCAGCACGAGGCTAAGAGGAAGCAGCATATCATCCAGGTCAAGGAACTCAAGTTCCGGCCGAACACCGACGACCACGACTACGCCTTCAAGAAGAACCACGCCATACGGTTCTTGCAGGATGGCAACCGGGTGAAGGCCATGGTGCAGTTCCGCGGGCGCGAGATCGCTCACGTGGACATCGGCAGGAAGCTACTGCTCAGATTCGTCGACGACCTCACCGCCTATGGCGCCGTGGAAGGCCAGCCAAGACTGGAAGGGCGGTTCGCCCACGTGCTGATCAGCCCGATCAAAGCCGCGGTCAAGAAGGAAAAGTCCAAAGACGAGCAAACGCCCCCCGGCGGGCCACCCGAAGCCGGAACCTCGAACCCATCTCAGTAGAAGAGGTACTTACGCCACTGCTCGTCGCTCTTGGCGAGCATCCGCATCAGGTGGCGGCTCGTGTGGAGGCTGAACGGGCGGGGTGGCCGCGCCAGGCGCATGTTGGCCTCCTCAGGCGTCTGGCTTCCCTTCCGGTTGTTGCAGGCGTGGCAGCACGCGACCAGGTTCTCCCACGCCGTCTCCCCTGCCCTGGACCGGGGGATCACGTGGTCCAGCGTCAACTCGCCGGACGGCAGCGTCCGCGAGCAGTACTGGCAAGTGAAACGGTCGCGGATGAGGATGTTCTTGCGGGACAGCGCGCGCGTCTGGTGGGGAATCCGGCGGTAGCCCGTAAGGCGGATGACGGACGGCAGCCGCATCGAGTGAATGGCGGAGCGAATTATGACGTGAGACTGCTCCTCGGCGGTCGCCGCTCCCTTCAGCACCAGCACCACCGCTCTGCGGGCCGCACAGATGTTGATCGGCTCATAGCTGGCGTTCAGAACCAGCACCGGAGCGTGCATTCGATCCGAGCCCATCGTCACGCTCCCCCTGAAATCGCCATCTCCACCCTGGGGGAGGAGGACGGGGACCGGAACCGGCGGTCGGCTCGAGCCAGCGTGAGCACCGCCACGTAGCTGGCGCCCGCTTGCTTCAAGGCGCCCGCGCAGGCGCTCGCCGTGGCGCCGGTGGTGAACACATCGTCGACCAGCAGCACCCGCATCCCGTGCAGGGGGCGCCCCGGCAGCGGCTGGAAAGCGCCCGATACGTTGGCCCGCCGGCGGGCCCCGCTCAGGCCTGCCTGCGGTGGCGTCGCGCGGCTGCGCCGTACGCCCCGGACCACGGGAAACCCGCGCCGCCGCCCCAATTCCTTCGCCAGCAGCACCGCCTGGTTGTACCCGCGGCGCCAGTGCCGGAACCAGTGCAGCGGCATGGGCACGATGGCGTCGAAGCGCTGGTCCAATGGGCAGGCCGAAACCAGACGATCCGCCAGAGGGCCGGCCAGTGTTCGAATGCGGTCGTATTTGAGGAGATGGATCAGCTTCTTCAGAACGCCGTCGTAGGCCCCAAAGGAATAGGCTGCATCAAACCCCCGGGCATTCGTCCGGCACAACGCGCAACGGCCTTCTTCATCCAAAGGGAAACTGTTCAGGAACGGCGTGCGGCAGCTCACACAGAAGTAGTCGGCCGCCAGGGGCGCCGGAACCCGGAGGCACGCGCGGCAAACGGGAATGCGCGATGCTTCCCGAAGGGGCTCGCCGCATACGCGGCACTCATCGGGAAAGACCAGAGCAAGGAAGGAGGACGTAAGATCGGCGACTCGGCGGCGAACCCCAGCCGGCAGAAACTGCGAGCGGCATCCGTTGCTACTCGAGAAGACCCACCTCCTCGCCTTAAGAGAACATTTTACAACACCTGTGAGGGGCGGAGGAAAAGGGGACTACCTTCCGCGTGCCGGACCAGCCTCGTTCCGCAGACGGCTGTGATGCCGGCTGTAGCCGAAGTAGACGCACAGGCCGATCGCCAGCCAGACGAATAGCCGCGCCCAGTTCGTCCAGCCCAGGCCGAACATCATGGCGAAGTTGACCAGGATGCCGAGGATGGGGACCAACGGGACCCACGGTGTCCGAAACGGCCTCGGGATGTCCGGCTGGGTTTTCCGCATGATCATGATCCCGGCGCAAACGATGACAAACGCGAACAGCGTTCCGATGCTCGTCATCTCGCCTACCACGGAGATCGGGGCGAAGCCCGAGAACAGACTCACGAACACCATGAACAGCAGGTTCGAGCGCCAGGGCGTCTTGAAATGTGGATGGATTTCGGAGAAGACCTTCGGCAGCAAACCGTCGCGCGACATCGAGAAGAACACGCGCGACTGGCCCAGCAGCATCACCAGGATCACGGACGTAAGCCCGAGGATGATCGCCAGATTCACTAGCGGATGCAACCATCGGTACGGAGTGTTCGCGATTGCCACCGCCACCGGCGCCGCTGCGTCCTTGAAGTCCTTGTAGTTGGCCAGACCGGTCAGCACCACGGAGAATGCTATGTAAAGGATCGTGCAAATGATCAGAGACCCGATGATGCCGATAGGCATGTCCTTCTGCGGGTTCTTCGCCTCCTGCGCCGCGGTCGACACCGCGTCGAATCCGATGTAAGCGAAGAAGATCACGCCCGCGGCCCTCAGAATGCCGCTCCACCCGAACTCTCCGAACTTGCCCGTGTTCTCCGGGATGAACGGCGTGTAGTTGGAGCCCTTCACGAACCAGATGCCAACCCCGATGACCACCAGCACCACCGCCACCTTGATGACCACCACCACGGCGTTCACGTTGGCCGATTCCTTGATCCCGATGATCAGCAGCGTCGAGACGGCGCAGATGATGAAAACCGCCGGCAGGTTGATCAGCCCGTGAACCAGTTGCCCGTTGGGTAGCTGAACGGGCTGCCACGGCGAGGCAATCAGGTACGGCGGGAGGAAGATCCCCAGGTTGTGCAGCACCGTAACCACGTAGGACGACCAGCTTATGGAGACCGTGGCCGCGCCGACCGCGTACTCGAGCACCAAGTCCCAGCCGATCACCCACGCCAGAAACTCGCCCATCGTTGCGTACGCGTAGGTGTAGGCGCTGCCTGCGATCGGGATCATCGTAGAAAACTCGCTGTAGCAAAGGCCCGCAAACGCGCAGCCGATGGCGGCCAGCACGAAGGAAAGCGCGATGGCCGGGCCCGCGTAGTTGGCGGCCGCGATCCCCGTGATCGAGAACAGCCCCGCGCCGATAATGGCGCCGATGCCCAAAGCCACCAGGCTCCCCGGTCCCAGCGTGCGCTTCAGCGTGTGCGCGCCGCCCTCGGACTCCGCCTGGATGCGGCTCAAGGGCTTCGTCGTCATCAGACCCATGGTTTAGCCTCTTTGCTTGTATAGCACAGTCACGCCGCGCGCTTCGGTTTCCACACGAAATATACGGGCACCCCTAACAGCACGAGGATCAGTCCGGGCCAGGTGTAGGTCGGTTTGTAGAGCAGCAGCAGAACTTCGATCATCCCGGCCAGAACGATGTACAGCGCGGGCAGCACCGGATAGCCCAGCGCGCGGTAGGGCCGCGGAGCGTCCGGAAGCCTGCGGCGCAGCACGAAAACGCCCGCGATCGTCAGCATGTAGAACAACAGAACGGCGAAGATGACGTAGTCGAGAAGGTCGTTGTAGGTCCCCGTCAGGGTCAGCAGGCTGGCCCACACGCATTGCACCACCAGGGAAACGGCCGGCGTGTGATGCGCCGGGTCGAGCTTCGCCACCGGCTTGAAGAAGAGGCCGTCGAGCGCCATGGCGTAGTAGACCCGCGCTCCGGCGAGCGCCATCCCGTTGATGCAGCCGAAGGTCGAAATCATGATGGCCGCGGCCATGAGTTGCACCGCCAGCGGTCCGAAGATGACGCCGGCGGCCGCGGTTGCCACGCGATCCTGGGGCGCGTGCTGAATCGCCTCGAGCGGCAACAACCGCAGGTACACGAAATTCGCCACGATGTAGAGCAGACACACCGACCCCACGCCCAGCCCCAGCGCCAGAGGCACATTGCGGCGCGGATTGCGCACCTCGCCCGCGGTGAACGTCACGTTGTTCCACGCGTCGGCGGAGAACAAAGCGCCCACCATGGCGACGCCCACCAGCCGGATGGTGGCCAGGCTCCAGTCGGCATTCTGCCAGAAGCCGCTGAAGTTGGCCGCGCCGCCCGTCGTGCCGCGTACCGCGAAAAACCCGAATCCGATCAGACCGAGGAGCGCGCCCGTTTTCGCCACGGTGAAAATGTTTTGGACCGTGGCGCCGGTGCGGACTCCCCGCGTGTTCACCCAGGTCAACAGCACCAGCACTCCGATCGCCAGCAGCTTGCTGCGTGTTCACGCCGAACGAGCCCAGCCGCAGCAGGTATCGGTCGGCCGCGATGGCGGGGAAGAACACGCCCGTGTACTTGGCGAACGCCACGGCCACAGCCGCGATCGTGCCGGTCTGGATCACCAGAAACAGCGTCCAGCCGTAGAGGAAACCGCTGAGCGGACCGAACGCCTCGCGCAGGTATACGTACTGCCCGCCCGCCTGCGGCATCATGGCCGCCAGCTCGCCGTAGCTGAGAGCGGCGATCACGGTGAGCACCGCCGTGACCACCCAGGTCATGATCAGCAAGCCGGGGCTTTGGACCTGCCGGGCGATATCCGCCGAGACGATAAAGATGCCCGAGCCGATCATGGAGCCCATCACGATCGTCGTGGCGCTGAAGAGCCCCAGACCCTTTACGAGTCCGGCGCTCACTTCACGAGCATCTGCCATTGTTCCATCCGTTCACGCATGGATTCTGAATTGCACTCGGCCGGAAGCAGGTCGCCGATGACGGCCACCGAATCCGCGCCCGCCTCGAGCACCGCCGGCGCATTCTCTCGCGTGATGCCGCCGATCGCCACCAGTGGGCGCGTCTCCAGCGCGCGCAGTCTGCGCAGTTCTGCAACGCCCACCACGGGGTCAGGCTTCTCTTTCGACGAGGTTCCAAAGATCGGGCCAACTGCAATGTAGTCGGCCGGCGCCGCGGCCGCTGCCCGCAACTGCGCTGCGTTGTGCGTGGAGAATCCGAGCAACCGGCCGGGACCAACCAGCCGCCGGGCATCCTGAGGCGGCAGGTCCTCCTGCCCCACGTGTACGCCGGCGTCGAGCAGGATCGCAATGTCGGCGCGGTCGTCGATCACGAACAGCGAGCCCGCGCGCCGGCACAACTCCGCCACCTTCTCCGCTTCCCCGAACACCTGGCGGGAGTAGTGCCCTTTGTGCCGGAACTGAAGAATGAGCGCCCCGCCCGCGAGCATCGCCTCGGCGGCAGCGATCGCATCAAAGCTCCGCTCGGCCAGCATCCCGGTGTCGAGTATCGGATACAACCGCGGCAGGATCATGGACAACCGCCATCATACCAGCCCGTAGACAAAGTCCCTCCGCGCCGGACGCAAGTAGGGCAGGCGGTTTCGCCTGCCCGATTGACGGCCGCAGGGAGAATTTTTTAAAATGGTCATTGGAAGTGGACCACATGAAAAAGTCAGGCAAACCCGCCGCGCCAGAAGTTGGCGCCACCGAGTTCAAGGCGCGCTGCCTTCAACTGATGACCGCCGTACATGACCGGAAGCTCAACTCGGTTACCGTCACGAAGAGAGGGAAACCGTTTGTGAAGCTGGTGCCGGTGCCCGAAGAGCCGACCTTGGTTTACGGGTGTCTGGCTGGCCTCGCCAAGGTGGTGGGCGATCTCACGGAACCGGTTGACGTGACCTGGGAAGCCGAGCGCGAATGATCCTGCTCGACACGTGCGCCCTGATCTGGATCATGAACAAGGGGCCGGTGCTGCCCGCCGCCTTAAGTGCGATCGAACGCGCCGCCAGAGCCGGCGAACTCTACGCATCGCCCGTCTCGGCGTGGGAAATCGGGATATTGGTGACGCGCGGCCGTCTGGTGCTGGATGTCTCCGCCGAAATGTACGTCAGCAGGGCGTTCTCGCGCCCCGGCGTGCAGATCGCAGCTTTAACACCCGAGATCGCGGTTCGCTCCTCCCACCTGCCCGGCACTTTGCATGGAGACCCCGCGGACCGCATGCTGGTCGCGACTGCCATGCTGATGGGCCTGAAGCTCATGACCCGCGACCGGCGCATCCTGGACTACGCCGCGCAGGGGCACCTGTCCGCTTCCCCGTGCTGAGGCCGGTACCGCTGTAAACTGGTTGTAGCAGGTGACAGGCGGAACCTGCCTGTCCTACGTCGGACAGGCCCTCAGCCTGTCCGCTAGAGGACCCGATTTGCATTCGCATCATCACGGCTCCCGCATGGGGAAGGTCCTGAAGTGGTCGCTCGCGGCCACCGTGGCCTTCATCGCCGTCGAGACGCTGGCTGGCTTCGAGGCCCACAGTCTCGCCCTGCTATCGGACGCCGGCCACAACTTCACCGACGCGCTGGCTCTGCTGCTGGCCTGGTTCGGCTACTACCTGGAATCGAAGCCCGCCGACGAGGTCAGGACGTACGGCTACCGCCGCGCCGGGGTGCTGGCCGCATTCGTCAACGCCCTGGCGCTGGTGATCCTCGCCGGCTTCATCTTCTTTGAGAGCTATCACCGGCTGCGTGAGCCGCGCGCGGTCAACGAACTGACCATGTTCCTCGTCGCCGGGCTCGGCCTGATTCGTCAACGTCGCCATCATGTGGAGCATGCGGCTCGACCAGCGTCACGACCTCAACATCCGCACCGCCTACCTGCACATGCTGGGCGACGCCGTGGGTTCGGTGGGAATCCTCGCCGGAGCGATCGCCATCCGCTACACCGGCTGGCAGTTCGTCGATCCCGTCCTTTCGATCTTCATCGGCGCCCTCATCGTCTGGACGGCTCGCGACGTGATCAAGGAATCCCTGAACATCCTGCTCGAAGGGACGCCGCGGGGGATAGAGCTTCCGTCGGTCGCCGCTTGCATGCGCCAGGTGCCCGGAGTGCTCGACGTCCACGATCTCCATATCTGGAGCCTCGGTTCGAGCACCCACGCATTGAGCTGCCACGTGCGGATCGACGACGTGCCGCCGTCGGAAAGCCAGGGGATTCTGGAGCGCCTGAACGACGTCCTCCGCGTGCGGTTCCACATCGAGCACACCACGCTTCAATTCGAGCACGCCGGCTGCGCGCTCTCCGAGAACGGCTGCTCGATCAGCTCCACCCCATCATGCGGATGAGCTTCATTCGGACGTCATCGGCGTTCGCGTCGTCCGGGCAGATCACCAGGATGGTATCGTCGCCGGCGATGGTGCCCACCACCTCCGGCCACTGCGCCCGGTCGAGTGCCACCGCCAGCGAGTTCGCGTTGCCAGGGGAAGTTTTCAGCACCACCAGATTCGCGGCCATCCGCACATCCAGGAGAAAATCGGCCGCCACGCTGGCGAAGCCCGGGCCGCCCGGCTCGCGGCCGATCTGGCGGTAGCCGTCCGCGGTCTTCACCAGACCCAGTTCCCGGATGTCGCGCGAAAGAGTCACCTGGGTCGCGGCGATCCCCACATCCTTGAGCGCGCGCGCCAGCTCGTCCTGCGTATGGATGGCGCGGTCCGCGATCAGATTGACGATCTGGCCCTGGCGATAGCTCTTGTTCATAAGCGCATTTGCGCGAGGCGCCTCGCGGCCTCATCGAGCGCCTTCGCCACCGCGGCGGGGCCCGTGCCTCCGGGGATTTCCCGCGTCTTCATCCCCTCGGCAGGTCGCAGAAGACGGGCCATCTCCGGCGTGAACTCCGGAGCGAACGCCGCCAGCGCCTCGGGCGTCCAATCGGAAGGCAGCTTGTTGCTCCGGACACTTTCGAGTACCAGCTTGCCCACCAACTGGTGCGCCTGATGGAAGGGAGTTCCCGCGCGAGACAGCGCCTCGGCCAGATCGGTCGCCACCACCCAGCTCTCCTCGGCGGCGGCAGCGGTTTTCGCGGGCCGCAATTTCGCCGACCGCACCACCACGGCGGCCATCTCCAGCGATCCCGCCAACTGGTCCGCCGCTTCGAACAGCGGCTCCTTGTCCTCCTGCATGTCCCGGTTATAGGTCAGCGGGAGGCCCTTCATGGTCATCGACAGCGCGCTGTAGCATCCGAAGACCCGGCCGCACTTGCCGCGGATCAGCTCGAGCGAATCCGGATTCTTCTTCTGCGGCATCAGGCTCGACCCGCTGGTCACTTCGTCGCCCAGCTCCAGCCACCCGAACTCCTCGCTGGAGTACAGGATCCAGTCCTCCGCCAGGCGGCTGAGGTGCAGCATCGCGAGCGAGGCGGCATGCAGGAAATCCAGCGCGAAATCGCGGTCGGCGGAAACGTCCATGCTGTTCCGCGTGATGCCTTCAAATCCGAGATCGCGCGCGATCTCCTCCCGATCGAACGGAAACCCGCTTCCGGCCAGCGCCCCGGACCCCAGCGGCAGCAGGTTCGCCGCGCGGCGCGCCGCGCCCAGCCGCTCCCAATCGCGCGCGAACATCTCGAAGTACGCCAGCAGATAGTGCGGCCACAGCACCGCCTGCGCGCGCCGCATGTGCGTGAAGCCGGGCAGCACCGCATCCGGATACCGCCGCGCCAGTTCCAGCAGCCCGCCCATCACTTCGGCGAGGAGCGGCTGCACCTGATCGATCGTCTCGCGCAGCCACAGCCGCGTGTCGAGCGAAACCTGCTCGTTGCGGCTGCGGCCCGTGTGGATCTTGTCGGCCAGCGCGCCCGCCTTCTCCTTCAGCTTGCGGATGACCAGCGTGTGTACGTCCTCATCCGTGGCGCCCTTCGAAGAAGGCCGGGTCGCGCGAATCCACCAGAATCCGGTCGAACGCCTCGACGATGGCCGCCCGCTCCCCCGCCGTCAGGATGCCGACCCGCTCCAGCGCGCGGGCAAATGCCTGCGAGCCGCGTATGTCCGCACCGATCAGCCGGCGGTCGAAGCCCAGCGAATTCGAGAATCGCTCGAAGACCTCCGACGGCCCGTGTTCAAAGCGTCCACCCCAGAGTTTCATGCGACTACTTCTTGGTGAGGGCCGCGCGTATCTGAATCGGCAGGCCGATCAGGTTGATGAACCCGAGCGCGTCCTTCTGGTCGTAGCTCGCGCCCATGGTGAAGCTGGCGATATCCAGCGAATAGAGCGAATTCGGCGATTTCCGGCACACCGGCTCCACGTTTCCCTTGTACAGCCGCAGCGTCACTTCGCCCGTCACGGGACGGCTGGTGCTCTCAAAGAACGCGTCGAGCGCCTCCCGCAGAGGCGTGAACCAGAAACCGTTGTAGACCAGCTCGGCGTAGTCCACCGACAGCTTCTGCTTGAAGTGGAGGATGCTCCGGTCGAGCACCAGCGCTTCGAGCTCGCGGTAGGCCGCCAGAATCAGCGTGCCGCCAGGAGTCTCATAGCAGCCGCGCGACTTCATGCCCACGAAGCGGTTCTCCACCAGGTCGATGCGCCCGACACCGTGCTCGCCGCCGATTGCGTTCAACGTCTCCAGCAGTCCCACGCTCGAAACGTGATGCTGGCCGTTCACCGAAACCGGCCTGCCCTCGGTGAAGCCGATCGTGACATCCACGGGCTTGTCGGGCGCCTGCCGCGGGCTCTTCGTCAGCATCCAGATCTCGTCGGGCGCCGCATTGGCCGGATCTTCCAGCGCGCCGCCCTCGTGGGATATGTGCCAGATGTTCCGATCGCGGCTGTAGATCTTCTTGGTGGACGCCGAGATCGGGACATTGTGCTTCGCGGCGTACTCGATCGCGTCTTCGCGGCTCTGAATGTCCCACTCGCGCCAGGGCGCGATCACCTGCAGATGCGGCGCCAGGGCCTTGTAGGTCAGCTCGAAGCGCACCTGGTCGTTGCCTTTCCCCGTGCAGCCGTGCGCCAGCGCGTCGCAGCCGGTCTTCAGGGCCACTTCCACCTGCCGCTTGGCCAGCAGAGGCCGCGCCACCGATGTCCCCAACAGGTACTTGTGCTCGTAGACCGCGCCGGCACGCACCATCCGCCACAAGTACTCCGAGACGAACTCCTCGCGCATGTCCTCGACATGCACTTCCGAGGCCCCGGTCTTCAGCGCCTTCTGCTCCAGGCCCGCCAGTTCGTCGCCGCCCTGCCCGATGTCGCCGCACACCGCCACGACCTCGCAGTGGTAGTTCTCCTTGAGCCACGGAATGATGATCGATGTGTCCAGCCCGCCGGAATAGGCGAGCGCTACTTTCTTGGGTATTGGCATAATCCTTCGCTTTCGAGCCGCGACCTTACGCGAGCAACATCAACAGCAGGGCTTTCTGCGTGTGCAGCCGGTTCTCCGCCTGGTCGAACACCACCGACTGCGGCGACTCGATGACCGCGTCCACCACTTCCTCGCCGCGCTTCGCCGGAAGGCAGTGCATGAAGATCGCCGATCGCTTGGCCATCTTCATCAGCCCTTCGTCCACCTGATAGGGGGCGAAGTCCTTCAGCCGTTGCGCCTTCTGGCCTTCCTGGCCCATGCTCGCCCAGACGTCGGTGTAGACGGCATCGGCGTCCTGGAGAGCTTCCGCCGGTTCGTTCGTGAACGTGACACGCGCGCCCGTGCCCTCAGCCAGTCCGCGAGCGGTGTGCGCAACGTCGTGGCTCGGCTCGTAGCCGGGCGGACGTCGCCACGGCGACACTCACGCCCAGCCGTGCCGCGGTCAGCATCAGGGAGTGGGCCACGTTGTTGCCATCTCCCACGTAGGCCAGCTTCAAGCCCGGCAGATCGCCGAAATGCTCCTTCAGCGTGAACACATCGGCCAGCGCCTGGCACGGATGGTACAGGTTGCTCAGAGCGTTGATCACCGGAACCGCCGACCAGCGGGCCAGTTCTTCAATCGTCTCCTGGGAAAAGGTCCTGGCGACAATGCAGTTCGTCCACCGGTCCAGATTGCGCGCGACGTCCTTGATCGGCTCACGGTCGCCCACCGGGCCCACGCTCAGGATCGAATCGCCGCCCAACTGCTTGGCGGCCACCTCGAAGGTCAGACGAGTCCGGAGGGAGGGTTTCTCGAACAACAGCGACAGAATCTTTCCCTGTAAAGCATCCGCATAGCGGGCTGGATGGGCTTTCACGTCCCTGGTGAGATCCAGCAGCGAGATCAGCTCCGCCTCTCCCAAATCCAGGTCGCATGTCAGCCGCCCGGCGTCCACTTTCCGGATCGCGTCGATTGAATGTTTATTCACTCCATTGCATAATTACACATTCGCGAGTGTCAGTCAAGCGGTCAGATACCGCCCAAGACGGCAGCCCACTGAGTGCGCGCTGCATTGATCATTTGCTGAACCTGGGGCGTGGCGTTTATCGGCACAAGCTCCAGGTTTGGGTGGCTGCGCGCAAAGACACGGAAGATCTCATCCGCGAACGCCTGCCCTATCGATTCGACTCCCGCAAAATCGAACAAGACGGACCGAAACAGGTCCAACCTGGCGAGCAGGCGCTTCGCTTGCGAGCGAGAGATCAGCTTATCTTCTCCGTATTGGGCAAGGCGCACAGGCACGACTGTCTTTGTAAACCCGAAGTCATCACCCGAGGTATATTGCTCAAAGATCTGCCTGTCGGTCCTGGACGAGTGGTTGTTCAGCTTCATGAAGATCGTGGTCCCTTCGCTGGCCTCCGGCACTTCCAGTATCCAGTCGCTTTCCTCGCCGAACTTGTGTGTCAAGAAGACCCCACCCGAGAGGATACGGAATGAATCAACCAGTCGCGAGGTGAAGAAGATCCCTTGGCCCGTATGCTTCGCCGGATCGGTGGTCAATTTGCCCTTTGCCAGTTCCACAACGGCGAGACGTTCATCCAGTAGATTCAATGCCTCTCGAATTTTCTTGAAGATCCCGACGCCATTGTCCATGAGCCCTATTTGAGTGTCGGCAGCCGTTCTTGCAACCTTGACGAAGATGACACTCCCACCTGAATGGTCAATGGCGTTATTGAACATCAAAGTGAAGCAATAGTGCCAAATATCCATGACGTTCTGCGGGAGCCTGCCAAGCACCGGAGCGACGTCCCGACTCCAAGCCTGATCTTCAGCCAATTCGGAGGTGATGTTGTAGCGGCGCTGCCACTCGAATAGGGGGGCGAGACGGTATGACTTGTCGCGAGTGCTTCCTGCCGCGAGGAGGGCTCTTTCGACGACGAGCTTCTGAAGGTGTTTGTTGACCGCTTGTCTGGAGATGCCAAAAGTAGTAGCGGTCAGGCCGCTGATCTTCTTTGGATGCGTCCCGACGTTCTCTATGATGAATCTTCGGACGTCTTCACCGCGAGCCCGACCCCGCCATTGACGAACTTCAGCGTCCGTACTGTCAACCTTAAGATCATTCATACGCCTTAATTGTCAACTTATTGATTCGATTTGTCAACCTCACGGACGCGCTAAACTGACAATCGATGCCCAACCTGCTCGAAAGAGCCAGTGTGAAATCGGTCGCGGAGCTGGCGGAGAGCCCCGGCGTGCGGGAGTGCCTCCAGTGGTTCACTCGCGAACGCCAGTGGATCAACGAACAGCACACCCGCGTGGTGCGCATCCCGGCGCCGACTTTCTTCGAGCAGCAGCGGGCCGAGTGGATGGCGGCCCAGTTCCGTTCTCTCGGCTGCAAAGTGCAGACCGACGGAGCCGGAAACATCGTCGCCAGGCCTTTGAAGACCCCGGCGGTGCCCTGCGTGGTGGTCTCCGCGCACCTGGACACGGTACTCGCCCCGCGCTCGCCGGGCGAGATCGCCGTGGAACCCGACGGCAGGCTGCGCGGTCCCGGAGTCGCCGACAATGGTGCCGGGTTGGCGGCCCTGCTGGCCGTGGCGGCGGCTCTGGACGCCTCTCCTGCCCTCGCTGACCTGCACTGCGGGCTGCTCTTGCTGGCGAACGTTTGCGAGGAAGGCGAGGGCAACCTAAGCGGCATGCGTCACTTCTGCGAGGATTCGCGCCTGGGAGCGGACTCCCGGGCCTTTGTCGTCGTGGACGGCCCGGCCACGGATCACATCACTTGCACCGCGCTCGAGAGCCGGCGCTTCGAGGTTACCTTCACCGGGCCCGGCGGGCACAGTTGGAGCGACTTCGGCGTCGGCAATCCGGTACACGCGCTGAGTCGGGCAGTGACCATCTTCTTGGACCAGCAGGCCGTAAGCCGTTCTCCGGATCAAGCCCGGAGCTCGTTCAATTTCGGATGGGTGGAAGGGGGCACCAGCATCAATTCGATTCCCGCCTCCGCGCGGGCCAAAGTCGACCTGCGCTCGGAGAGCAGCGCGATGGTCGAGGAACTTTGTTCGCTTCTGTCGAAATCTGTCGAAAGGGGGGCCGAACTCGAGAATGCAGGCGCCACGGGTGGATTCGTGGCGGCCCGGCTCCGTGCCATCGGTTCGCGGCCCGGCGGACGGCTGGCGGAGGACGCCTCCATCCTGGGTTTTCTTGCAGGCCGTGGATTCCCATCTGGGTATCCGGTCCCGCCCGGACTGCGCGTCCACCGACGCTAACATCCCTCTTTCCAGGGGATTACAGGCTGTCTCCATTGGGGCCGGCGGCCAAGGCGGAGGCTCCCACACACCAGCCGAGTGGTTTCAACCGCAGGGCCGGGACCTCGGTCTGAAGCGGGTGCTCCTGACGCTCAGCCTGCTTATGCGAAACGCCGCTCTCGCAAGGGGCGATGAGTAGCGATGACGTCCCGCTCCTCCCGGCCCGCCCTGCTCGCGATGCTCTTCGTGGTGATGATTTGGGGCGCCACCTTCATCATCGTGCAGGAGGCCTTACAGGATGCCTCCACCCTGCTGTTCCTGGCCCTTCGCTTTACGCTGGCTGCGGTCGCGCTGGCCGCTGCCTTCGCGGGCCGCTACTCGACCTTCCCCGCGGTCCGGCGGTCGATGGCAGCCGGCGCCTTTGCGGGCGTCGCCCTGTTTTCGGGCTACTTCTTCCAAACTGCCGGACTGCGCTACACCTCGGCCCCCAAGTCCGCTTTCATTACGTCTCTGTCGGTGGTCACGGTGCCTTTGCTCGCTGCGCTCGTCTATAGGAGTGTACCGAGAGCCGCCGAAGGGATCGGCGTAGTGCTGGCCACGGCCGGATTGGCCCTGCTGACCCTTCCGGAGAGCGGGCTGGGCGTTGGACTGGGAGATCTACTGACCGTTGTATGCGCTCTGAGCTTTGCCGCGCACATCGTGATCGTTGGCCACTACTCGGCCAGATGCAGCTTCCAGGTGATGAGCCTCGCGCAGATTTGCACGGCAGCGCTGATCGCCGGGGGCTCGTTCTGGTGGGCCGAGCACCCGCGCATCCATTGGACCCCGCGCCTGCTGATCGCCATCGTGGTTACCGGACTGCTCGCCACCGCCCTGGGATTCGCGGTGCAGACCTGGGCGCAGAAGCACCTCAGTCCTACCAGAACCGGCCTGATCCTGTCGCTCGAACCGGTGTTCGCGTGGGTGACTTCGTACCTGGTGGCGGGAGAAAGCCTGTCCGTGAAAGGGGTTTCCGGCGCGCTACTGATCCTGAGCGGGATCCTGCTCGCCGAACTGAAACCGCCCTGGCTTGGGCGGCATCCATTTCAGTAGAGCCCTTCGCTGCATTGCCTTATAATTGGAATCAAGTTAAGAATAGGGGAAGGTTAACACCATGAGTGTCCTTAAGGTGCTCCAAAAACAGAAGCTTCTGTCGTTCAGTCTGCTCCTCTTCACGCTGTCGATCGGCATCCTGATCGGGACTTTGCTGACCCATGGGGTCAGCGCCCAAAAAGGCACCGGCGCCCCGGATGCGACGCCGCTGATCATTCCGGACCCGGTCCAGCTTTCCAATGCGTTCACGCAGCTCGCCAAGAAGCTTGAACCGTCGGTCGTGAATATCACGGCCACCTCTCTTCCGAAGCAGGCTCCCGCGGCCAGCAATCGTAGGCGACAGCAACAAGTAGTGCCGCAAGATCCGGGGGACGAGCAGGGATTCGACTTGTTCCGTTTCTTCCAGAGCCCCTTCGGCGACACGCCTCAGGGCCAGCAGCGGCGCGACGGGACCGGCTCCGGCGTGATTGTCGATCCTAACGGCTACATCCTCACCAACAACCATGTCGTGGATGGCGCCGACCGCTTGCGGGTGCATTTGACGGGCGATCCGGTCGGTACCGATTACGAGGCCAAGCTCATCGGCGTGGACGTCGAGACCGACCTGGCGGTAATCAAAATCGATGCTCCCGGAAAGCTCGTGGCCGCCAAGATGGGCAACTCCGATGCCGTTCAGGTGGGCGACTGGGCGGTGGCCATCGGCTCTCCCTTCGGACTAGAGGCAACCGTGACGGCGGGCATCATCAGCGCCAAGGAGCGCAACCTCCCGGATGCGCGGCAGTTCCAGCACTTCCTGCAAACCGATGCCGCCATCAACCCTGGCAACAGTGGAGGTCCCCTCCTGAACATCAAAGGCGAGGTCATCGGGATCAACACCGCCATCGTCACTTCCACCAACGCTGGCGTGGGCTTCGCACTCCCCATCAACACCGCCGCAACCACCTACAACCAGATCATCAAGACGGGCAAGGTGGTCAGGGGCTCGATCGGTGTGAGTCTCGATTCACAGGCGAAGCCCGAGTTGTTGAAGGTGTACGGCGCGTCTCAGGGCGCCTTCGTGAGCAGGGTGCAGGCAGGCAGTCCGGCTGCGGACGCCGGCGTGAAGGAGGGGGATGTGATCGTCTCCTTGAACGGGAAGCCGATCACAAAGAGCGACGATTTGGTTAACGCCGTCGCGGAGACTCAGGTTGGATCGAAGGCTACCCTGGGTGTAATCCGGGACGGCAAGCGGACCGACCTTTCGGTTACGATTGGCGACCGGGCCCAGATCTATGCCGAGAATCCTCTGGTTGCCGGGAGTCGCCCGGGTGGGTCGTCCCGCGGAGAGGGTTCGGAATCGATGTTCGGGATCTATGTCAGGAACCTGGAACCGGCCGACATAGAAGATTCCGGGTTTCCCGAAAAGAGCGGTGTGCTGGTGACTCGTGTGGACCCGACCTCCTTTGCCGACGACATCGGCCTTCAGCCTAACGACGTAGTCACGGAGATCAACCGGCAGCCGGTGAAGACGGTGGCTGACCTGCAGCGCATTCAGGCTACGCTGAAGCCCGGCGTGAGCGTGGCATTTCGGGCGCTGCGTCCGACAGGCCCGATAGCCGGTCTCGGTGCAAGAGGCCGGACGCCGTCCTGGCAGCCCATTTTCCCGGCTGGCACTCTGCCGCGGAAGTAATCGGGGCGAGGACTTGCGGTTGCCGAGAAGAGTGATTCTTTCTGCGTTGCTCCTGGTTTGGGGCATGGCGAATCCCGCCACGCCCCAAACTTCGAAAGCGCCTCCCAAGAAGACGGCGACAACTGCCAAGAGCGCCCCCAAGCAAGCCGCCCCCGCGAAGAAGACAACCGCCAAGAAGAGGACAACCGCCAGAAAGAGGGCGCCCGCCAGGCCGCGGACGCAGCAGCAGCCCACCCCCGAACGAAACAAGGAGATCCAGCAGGCGCTCATCGACAAGGGCTACTTGCAAGACCCCCCCACCGGGGTGTGGGACCCGCCCTCCTCGGACGCGCTGAAGCGCTTCCAGACCGATCAGCAGTTGCAGGCGACGGGCAAGTTGGATTCCCTGTCGCTGATCCGGCTTGGCCTTGGCCCCAAACGAGAGCCCCTCACCCCCGCCAGCCTCCCCAATCCGCCCACTCCTGCCGCCAAGCCGTGATTCCGTAAGAGCTGAGCGTTTGCACGCGATTCTCGCGGCTTTCTGTGTTCTGTGTTCTAAGTTCTGAGTTCTGAGTTCCTGCAACAACGGAGCGGCCGCGTGCGAGTTCTACAGCCGCCTCGTGATGTTTTGTATTGCTTCCGGAAAGCCAGACTGGCAGAATTAGGTCTGGATGTCCGACGTCGCGGCCAAAGTTGGGGAGCCACCACATGCAGTCTCGTGTTCTTGCCTTCGTGCTTGCGGGCGGCAGGGGAACCCGCCTCTATCCTCTGACCAAGGAACGGGCCAAGCCGGCGGTCCCGTTCGGAGGACAGTACCGGATCGTTGATTTCGTTCTCAGCAACCTGATCAACTCCGGCATCAACTCCATCTACGTCCTCATCCAGTTCAAGAGCCAGTCTCTGCTGCAACACCTCCGCGACGGCTGGCAGTTCAGCGGCATCTTGAGGGAGCAGTTCATCATCCCCGTTCCGGCTCAGATGCGCACGCCCGGGGAGACCTGGTACCGCGGGACGGCCGACGCCATCCATCAGAACCTCAACCTCATCGAGCAGTCCCGTCCCGACGTCGTCGCCATCTTCGGCGCCGATCACATCTATCGCATGAACATCCACGCGATGCTCGAGTTTCATCAGCGCAAGGAAGCCGAGGTGACCGTGGCCGCCATCCCGGTAGAGAGGCGCTGGGCCGCGGAGTTCGGCGTGCTCGAGACCGACGACGATGGCCGGATCATCGGCTTCCACGAGAAGGACCCCGACGCTCCGCGCATCCCGGGAAACCCCGAGCATGTCTACGCATCCATGGGCAATTACATCTTCTCGACGCCCGCGCTGCTCCGCGAACTGCATGACGATGCCGAGAACGAACTGAGCCGGCACGACTTCGGCAAGGACATCCTGCCGGGCATGGTCGGGCGGTCCGCGATGTTCGCGTATGATTTCCAGACAAACCGGATCCCCGGCGACCCTCCCGAGGTGGAGCCCTACTGGCAGGACGTCGGAACCATCGACGCCTACTACGAGGCCACCATGGATCTCCGCTCCGTCACTCCCGCGCTGAACCTCTACAACCGGCAGTGGCCTCTCCGGACCGCCAGCTACTCGGATCCGCCCGCCAAGTTCACTTTCGACGAGGAAGGCCGCCGCGGGGAAGCCATTGACTCGATCGTCTCCGGCGGCTGTATCCTCTCCGGAGGCATGGTGCGCCGTGCGGTGCTCGGACGCGGAGTGCGCGTCCACACGGGCGCCACGGTGGAGGATTCGATCGTGTTCGACAACTGCGACATCGGCAGACGCTGCAGGATTCGTCGCGCCATCCTGGACAAGAACCTGAAAATCCCCGCCGACACCGTGATCGGGTACGACCTGGAACAGGACCGGCAGCGCTACCACGTCACCGAAAGCGGAATCGTCACGGTCGAGGGACGCCGCTCCCCGGTGCCGATCTCCATCTGTGCTTGTGTAGGGGCGGCCTCAGGCGGAAACGTCTGGCGTCTCCCACCGGCCCGTTCGCGCGGAGCGGAACAAAGCCTCAATCACGGCCATGTTGCGGATCGCATCCTCCAGTGACACCGGCACTTCCCCGCCTTCGCGAATCGCTTGGGAGAAGCGATCGCCCTGAATCGTGTACTGATCGCAGACCGGGAACTCCTCCGTCCTCAGGCCGCTGCCCTGCAAGTCGCCGCTGTTGTCCACCCACAGGCGGGTGGCGCGGTCGGGCGGCGCATTGAACGGGATCTCGATCTCGATCCGGCCGCGCGTCCCGAGGATCTGCATCCGCTGGTACGGCGCCAGTTGCGTCGCGCATGAGAATACCGACTGGCCGCCCGGAAAGTCGAGAATCGCCGACGTCAGGCGGTCCGTGCCCATATCCGGATCGTTCTCCACCAGCCCCAACACGCGCCTGGGCTCTTCCCCGAACAGGAAACGCGAGGTCGTGATGGGATAGCAGCCGATGTCCATCAAGCCGCCGCCGCCAAATTCCGGCACGTTGCGGATGTTCTTCGGATCGCGGTTGAAATAGCTGAAGGCGCCCATTACCGCCCGCAGCGTCCCGATTTCACCGGAGCGGACGAGGTCGCGCGCCCGCAGCCACTGGGGGTGAGTGCGGACCATGAACGCCTCGCCGATCTTCACGCCGGTGCGGTCGCGGGCTTCCAGCAGCGAACGGCATTCGGCCACGTTCATGGCGATGGGTTTCTCGCACAGCACGTGCTTGCCGGCCTCGGCGGCCTGGATCGACCAGGGCACGTGCAGATGATTCGGCAACGGATTGTAGATGGCCTCCACGTCAGGGTCGCCGAGCAGTTCCTCATAGGATCCATAGGCCTTCGGAATCCCAAACTGCGCCGCGGCCTGCTCCGCCTTGCCGCGATCGCGGGAGGCAATCGCCAGCACCTCGGACCATTCGCCCCGCTGCATGGCAGGGATCACCTTCTCCGTGGCGATCCTGGCGACACCCAGCACGCCCCACCGAACCTTATTGCGCATACAGCCAGTCTCTCACCTCGTTCGTGGGAGAAAATGGGAGTGGGGCAGACCATCGCCCGCTGTGGTCTGCCAAGTGCCGCAAGCCGCTCAGCCGGGCCGACGCAGCCGACAGAAAACGAGTGCCTGCGCCATCTCCAGCCTACAACTGCTGCGCCAGGTAGTTCTCAACGCCCAGTTCTTTGATTTGGCCTAGCTGGGCCTCCAGCCAGTCCACGTGCTCTTCCTCGTCCTTCAGGAGTTTGACGAACAAATCCCGGGAGCCGTGGTCACCGGCTTCGGCAGCCAGTTTCGCCGAGGCGTTGTACATCGCCACCGCGCCAATCTCCAGCTTGAGGTCGCTCTCGATCTGGGTCTTCACGCTCGTGCCGACCTTGAGCGACATGGGCTCGGCCATCTTCGGAGCGCCGTCCAGAAACAGAATCCGCTCGATCAAGGCTTCGGCGTGCTTCATCTCGTCGATGGACTGTTTCTTGATGTAGCCGCTCAGCTTCTTGTAGCCCCAGTTCTCGCACATCTCGGCATGAATGAAGTACTGATTGATGGCGGTCAGCTCTTCCTTCAGCGCCGCGTTCAATGCCGCAATGACTTTCTCGTCTCCGTGCATGATCGCTTCTCCTTGTTCAGCCTAACGATTTTCCACCTTGCGAATGCGCCCGAATTTCAATTCTAACATCAGCCCCTGCGTGCTTTTTGATACAGTCGTTACGAGGCAGCATGGCGATCTTCGTTACCGGCGGGGCAGGCTTCATTGGCTCCCAGTTCGTTCGCGGCTGGGTCGCCCGTTATCCCTCTCAGCCAATCATCAACTTCGACAATCTGACCTACGCCGGGAATCTGGAGAACCTGGCGAGTGTCGCCGGGCACCCCGCCTACAGCATGGTGAAGGGCGACATCACCGATCCCGAGGCGGTTCGCGCCGCGCTCCCCCAAGGTTGCGACGCCATCGTCCACTTCGCCGCCGAGTCGCACGTCGACCGCAGCATTCTGAGCGCCGGCGAATTCGTGCGGACCAATGTGCTCGGCACGCAGGTGCTGCTCGACATCGCGCGGGAGAAACGCGTGCGTCGATTCCTGCACATCTCCACCGATGAGGTCGGCGGCAGCATCCCACCTGGAGGCTTCTTCCGCGAAGACTCGCCGCTCACGCCGAACAGTCCGTACGCCGCCAGCAAGGCCGCGGCGGAGCATCTGGTTCGCGCCGCGGCGCACACTTTCGGCCTGGACGCCATCGTCACGCGCACCAGCAACAACTACGGCCCCTATCAGTTCCCCGAGAAGCTCGTCCCGCTGGCCATCAGCAACGCGCGGCTCGGCAAGCCCGTCCCGGTTTATGGCGACGGACTCCAGGTGCGTGATTGGATTCACGTTGCCGACAACTGCCGCGCCCTGATGCTGGTACTCGAACACGGGCGCGCCGGCGCCACGTATCACATCGGCGGCGGCAACGAGACCGTGAACATCGAACTCCTGCGCCTGCTTCTCAAGATCCTCGACCGTCCTGAGACCCTGCTCACGCACGTCACGGACCGCCTCGGCCACGACCGGCGCTACGCCGTCGATTGCTCGCTCATTCGCGAGGAACTCGGCTGGAAGCCCGAGATCTCTCTGGAGGACGGCCTGCGGGCCACCGTCCACTGGTACGAATCGAATCCGGACTGGATCGCCCGCGCTACCAGCGGCGAATATCGAACTTATTACGAACGCATTTACGGGAGAGAAAAGCATGCCGAAGGATGACCTGGAGATCGCCCTTCCCCAGTGCGAAAAGGGACTCGGCAAGATCATCGCCACGGTGGATTCCGCGGACCTCATTGAAGGTGTGCGGATCGAGCCGCTGCCACTCTGGCCGGATGACCGGGGCTATTTCCTCGAAGTCCTGCGCGCCGGCCAAGGGTTGGTGGCCGGCTTTCCTCCGGCAACCACCCAGGTATCGGCCGCTTACAACTACCCGGGCGCAATCAAAGCCTTTCACTACCACCTGCGCCAGACGGACTGCTTCGCGCCCGTGATGGGGTCTTACCAGATCGCTCTGGTGGATCTGCGCAAGGGCTCGCGCACCGTCGGGCTGCGCAATACGATTTACGCCGGGGTGCTGCGCCCCTGGCAGATTCTCATCCCGCGCGGCATCGGGCACGGCTACAAGATCCTCGGCAACGAACCTGGCCTGCTGGTGTACGCCACCGACCGCTTCTACGACCCGAGCGACGAAGGCCGCATCCCTTATGACCATCCCGGCATCAACTACGACTGGTCCACCCAACACAAGTAAAACCAGGGACAGTACACGTAATCCCCAATTCCGGAAATGGGGATTGCGTGTACTGTCCCTGGTTTTTGCCGGGACGGCGATGGCGCAGGATGCACGCGAGATCATTCTTCGCTCGGCCGCTCTGGACCAGCGCGACATCGATATCGCCAGAAACTACGCCTGCACCAGACGTACCGAGCAGCGGCGCCTGGATGCGTCGGGCCGGGTGAAATCGGTCGAGAGCAAAACCCATGAGGTGCTGGTTCTCTACGGGCAGCCCTATGAGAGGCTGATCGCGAAGAACGATAAGCCGCTCCCGCCGGACCAGGAACGCAAAGAGCAGCGGAAACTCGACCGGGAATTGGAGCATCGCAGCAAAGCGTCGGAGAAAGATCGCGAGAAGCGGGCCCGCGAGGAAGCGAAGAGGATCGAAGAACAGAAGGCCATGATCCGCGAAGTGGCGGACGCTTACTCTTTCCGGCTCCTCGGCGAAGACAAGGTCTCCGGCCATGACGTCTGGGTTATCGAGGGCGAACCGCTCCCCGGTTACCGCCCGCGTTCGGATCGCGCCAAACTGCTCCCCAACTTCCGTGGCAAGCTCTGGATCACGAAGGAGGATTATCGTTGGGCCAGATTGGAGGCGGAAGTGGTGCGCACCGTCAGCCTTGGCCTGATCCTGGCCCGTCTGCAGCCGGGCACTCAAATCTCAATGGAACAGACCCGCGTGCGGGAGGAACTCTGGATGCCTTCGGCCATACACGCGAAGGTGTTCGTGCGTCTGGCGCTCATCAAATCCCTCAGCGCCGAGGTCGACGTCACTTTCTCCAACTACCGCAAGTTCCAGAGCGATTCAAGAGTCCTCGACACCACCGAGGTCCCCGCTACGCGCCCACAGTGATCTCTCCAGTAACACGCGATTGACCGTGTTGCCGTTCGTAACCGAGCAGGGCCTCTGCGCCAGAGGCGCCAAGCCGCCCTGCCAAGGGCTCTCCAGTAACACGCGGTTGAGCGTGTCGCCCTACGTGTCGAGCAGGGCTTCTGCGCCGGGGGCGCCCAGCCGCCCTGCCAAGGGCTCTTCGCTCAACGCCCGTAGCCGTTCCGCCGCGATCTCCGCCGTGATGTCGCGCTGCGGCGTTCCCAGTAGCTCATAGCCGACCAGGAACTTCCGCACCGTGGCCGAGCGCAGCAGCGGCGGCAGGAAGTGCGCATGCAGGTGCCATTCCTCGTGCGCGGCTCCATCGGTGGGCATCTGGTGAATTCCGAAAGAATACGGGAACGAGACGTCGAACAGGTTGTCGTAGCGCCGCGTAATCCGGCCGAGAATGTCCGCCAGGTCGCTCCGTCCCGCGTCATCGAGACCGTCGATCCCGGTCAAGTGCCGCCGAGCGATCAACATTGTCTCGAAGGGCCAAATCGCCCAGAAGGGCACCAACACCGTAAACGATTCGTTTTCGCACACGATGCGCTCGCCGCTCGAGCGTTCTAGCGCCAGATAGTCGCACAGCAGACAACTCCGGTTGATCTCGCGATAGGTAAGCTGGGTTGCCTGCTCCTTCGCAACTTCATTCGGCAAGTTCTGGCTGCACCAGATCTGGCAGTGCGGATGCGGGTTGCTGCACCCCATCATCTCGCCTCGGTTTTCGAAGATCTGAACGCAGTGGATGCCGGGCAGCGCGCCCAATTCCGCGAACTGCGCTATCCACGTATCCACCACGGCGCGCAGTTCGGCCTGGCTCATGAGTGCCACGGTCAGATCGTGTCGGGGCGAGAAGCACACCACGCGACAGGCGCCCGGCTCGGCCTCGGCCACCAGCAGCCCGCCCTCGGTCCACTCGCCCGCCGGTGTATCCGGACGCAACGCCGCGTAGTCGTTCTCAAAGACAAACGTCGAAGTGTACGCGGGATTCTTCGCGCCTCCTGCGCGCGAGTTGCCCGGACACAGATAACAGCCAGGGTCGTACGCAGGCTGGTGCGGCGGCGCCGTCTTCTCCACCTGCCCCTGCCACGGTCTTTGGGTTCGATGCGGGGAGACCAGAACCCACTCCCCCGTCAGCGGATTGAATCGCCGGTGTGGATGCTCGCTGAGCTTGAACATGATCGGAGAAGACTAGATCTCGAAAACCGCGCCCGTGTCGGCACTGGTCACGTGCTGCAGGTAGCGCGCCAGCCAGCCGCGCTTGACCTTCGGCTCGAAGGGCGGCAAAGAACTCAGGCGCCGCCCGATCTCCGCGTCGTCCACTTTCAATTCCAGTTTCCGCGTGATGGCGTTGATCGAGATCCGGTCGCCGTTCCGCACCGCCGCGATCGGCCCGCCCGCCGCCGCCTCGGGCGCCACGTGCCCGACGCACAATCCGCGCGTGCCGCCGGAAAACCGGCCATCGGTGATCAACGCGGCGCGCACGCCGGAGCCCACCAGCGCCGACGTCGGCGAGAGCATCTCCTGCATGCCCGGCCCGCCTCGCGGCCCCTCGTAGCGAATCACCACCACGTCGCCGTTCTTCACTTCGCCGGCCAGGATTCCCGCCAGCGCGGCCTCCTGCGATTCGTAGATCCGCGCCGGCCCTTCGTATTCCATCATCGACGCGTCCACTCCCGCCACCTTCACCACAGCGCCCTTCGGCGCGAGGTTGCCGAACAGCACCGCCAGACCGCCCGCCTGGGTGAATGCGTGGTCCGCCTTTCGGATCACCTCGCCGTCGGGGTCCTTGGAAGCGTTGACGTACTCCGCCAGCGTACCGGCTACCGTCTTCGTGTTGAGGTCGATCTCCGTCCTCCCGCAGGCGGCAATTTCCTTCAGAATCGTCCCGATCCCGCCCGCCTGGTGGACATCCTCGAGGTGTACTTCCGGCCGGCTGGGCGCGACCTTGCAAATATTGGGCGTGTTCCGGGAAAGCTCGTTGAGCCGGTCGAGGTTATAGGGAATCCCCGCCGAATGCGCCAGCGCCAGCCCGTGCAGCACGGTGTTCGTCGAGCCGCCCATGGCCATGTCGAGAATGAAGCCGTTGTCGAGCGCCTGCCTGGTCAGAATGTCCAGCGGCAGCACCCGCTCCTCCATGCAGCGCTTCAACGCGCGCCCGGCCTTCCTCACCAGTTCCAGCCGCTCCGGGTTTAATTGCGTTCGCGTCTTCGAGCCATCCGCCCAGACCTCGGCCGTGATCGTGCCGTTGCCGGGCAGCGCCAGCCCGAGAGCCTCCGCCAGGCAGTTCATCGAATTGGCCGTAAACATCCCCGAGCAACTCCCGCAGCCTGGGCAGGCGTTCTCCGCCAAATCCCGCAGCCCCGCGTCCGAGAGCTTGCCCACGCTGTGCTTGCCGACTCCCTCGAAGATGGAGATCAGGTCCGTGCCGCCCGCTCCGGCCAGCATCGGCCCGCCGCTCACGTAGACCGCGGGAATGTTGAGCCGCATCATAGCGTTGAGCATCCCCGGCACGATCTTGTCGCAATTGCCGATTCCGATCCAGCCGTCGCAGGGATGCGCGCCCACGATGGTTTCGATCTGGTCCGTAATCAATTCGCGCGAGGGCAGCGAGTACTTCATGCCGAAGTGCCCCATGGCGATCCCGTCGCAGACAGCCCCGCCGATGTTCGTGTACCATACGCTGAAGCCCAGCGACTCGAGTTCCTCCTTCAGCACCGCGCCCAGTTTGTCCAGGTGCGCGTGGCCCGGGATCTGCGTGGTATAGGAATTGATGATCGTGACGATGGGCTTGGAGAGGTCGTCAAAGGAGCGGATCAAACCCTCCGCCTTCATCAGCGACGCCGCCGGCAGCATCTTCGCGCCGTCCTTCAATATGGCGCTGCCTCGTTTACGGACTTCCTTGATGCCTTGATTCATAACCGCCATTCTCTCAGTTCGCCTTATACTCGGACAAGGACGACGCATGATTCAGCTCAGGCCCTCACCCACTCGCAGACAGTTTCTTGCCGGCGCCGCAGCCGCGGCTTCGCTCGGATGCAGCCGCCGGACGGCAGACGGTTTCCGCCCTCTTTTCGATGGCGCCACGCTGAAGGGTTGGCGCGCCATCTCGCGCGTGCCCGTGGCCGCATATCCCGGCGCTCCGGAGCCGTCGCCGGACAGCCCCGGCTACAAGCGGGCGCTCACCTCGAAAGGACGGTGGGTCGTCGAGAACGGCGTGGTCATCGGAGGACAGGACCCTCCGGGATCCACGCTGGGCTCCTACCTCATCACCGAGGAGACCTTCGGGGATTTCGAGTTGATCGGCGAAGTCAACCCCGATTGGGCCGCGGACAGCGGCATCATGATCCGCGCCACACCCATCGGCGGGCAGGGCTTTCAGGTGCATCTGGACTACCGCATGTTGGGGTCGGTCGCCACGTTTTTCGGCAACGGCATCGGCAACTGGCGCGCGCGGCACTACGCCTTCAATCCGAAGCTCGACGCCAACCGCAATGCGACCGGCCTCGTCCGCGAACTGGCGCCCGACGAGGAGATCCGCAAGCTGGCCTGGCACTCGGCGCCGGAGGAATTCTTCCGCGTATGGAAATTCGGGGACTGGAATACTATGCGCGTGCTATGTGTGGGCGAGTACCCGCACATCACCACCTGGGTGAACGGCGCGAAGATCGCCGAGCTCGACGCGGCCACGCTGCAAGCCCCGAACTACGACCGCGTGTCGGCGGCCAAGCTCCTGGGCCGCCAGGGCCACATCGCGTTAGAGGTGCACGACAGCGGCCCGGATCTGTGGATGGGCCAGGACCGCTGGCTCCCCGGCCACGTCTGCCGCTGGCGCAACCTCCGGATCAAGACCGTGGGTTGAGCGCGCGGGTCAAGCGCTTTTCCGCGTCGCTGGAGCCTTGCGCCGCTGCCGGAGAACCGGCGCGAGAGCGCTGAGCGCCTGGTTCACCGAGGCGCTGTCCGGAAAGACATCCAGCAACTCCGGGTCGATGACGGCAACGTTCGTACCCTGAGCATATCGAACCGCGGTAACGCCCCGAACTGCCGCGGAGAAATCGTATTCCGGTCGCATCGTGTCGCGATCCTGACTTCGACTACGAGAACTAGCCTTCTTCTTCATAGCGCCTCCGCTCACCCCGTGTTGCCCGTCTGGCTGAAATCAGCCGCGTGCGCGCTCCCCGCTCGGCAAAAGCCGCCACTAAGAGCCGCCGCCGATTTGACATGCCAAGCTATAGAAACCGCTCTTCTGCGTGCGAGTGATCCAGGTCCGGCATAACGAACGCCAGCGGGTCCCCGAACACCGTTGAGGCCTCATCAAACGTCGCGCGTGTTTGAAAGCATTCCACCTTCTTCGGGTCCCATTCGAATACATACCCCATCCGCACGCCTCACCGCACTTTCAATTGGAGGGCAATCCACATCTGCCGCTCGGGCAACATCCGCCTCAAGACGTCAGTGCGAGGACGCAAGTCAACTCACCTCTCTTTGCGTCTTGGCGTCTTTGCGAGAGGAGCTGAAGCGGCGCCCGAGCTACGGCGCCGGCGTGACGCTCAGCAGCCGCCCAATCGTCTCCCTGTAGAAGGCGAACGCGTCGCGCCCGTTGGGCGTCAGCCGGAGAGTCGTCAACGGGATCTTGCCTTTGTACTTCTTCTCCACCTCGAGGTACCCGGCTTCCTCCAGCTTGGAGATGTGCGACGAAAGATTGCCCTTGGTCAGGCCGCTCTGCTTCTGAAGGTAGAGGAAGTCCGCTCCCTCCACCCCGCTGAGCAGCGCGACGATGAGCAGCCGCCCCGGCTCGTGGATCAACCGGTCGAGATCCGTCATACCTCCGTCCCCACCGGCTTCGGATTCTCGCGCAGAAAGCGCCGCAGGCGCAGCACGCCAAACCCGATGCCGATGAGCCCCATGCACACCAGCGTCCAGTACACAGCGGCGTTGTTCCCGGCCCTGTCACGAAACTGGAGCAGCATGGACAGCCACAGGGCCAACTCCAGCAAGAACCCCCAGTACAGTACCTCCAGGTGGAGCTTGGAGGCCGGCCGCATTGCCGGTTCCGCAATCGCAAGAGCAATCAAGCCACCGGCCAGGAACGGGCCGTAGCTGCGGAGATCGACCCTGAGACCAATGAGGCTCAGCGACATGACCCCCAACATCAGGGGGCCGACGATGTGACGCAGAAATCCAAGCTCCTCGATTGGCATCCCGGCGTAGCCTGCACGCGGGTAGGTCACCCGCTGCTTCAACTTGCCCAGCGCCAACTGCACGGCGATTCCCCAGAGCAGCACAACGCCGGTGACGATTGCCCAGTACACCCGGTAAGATCGCCTTTCCAGCAGCCAAATCCCGACCAGATACAAGCCTCCCCATAGCAGCCAGCCAATGCCTGTCACCAACTGCGGCAGACCGTCCATGCTCCAGTACCTCGGTTGCCGCCGCTCGATGTCCTTCAGGTTCATCATGCCCCCGCCACCTTCGGATTGTCCCGCAAGAACCGCCGCAATCGCACCACGCCGAATACGATGCCTATGAGCCCCATGCACACCAGCGTCCAGTACATCCCGCTGTAGTCCGCGCTCCTCTGAAGCAGCCAGAATTGTATCCCAAGTAAGAGTAAGGAGATCCAAGCCAGGTCCGCAGTCCGGGGCCGCATTGCCGGTAATGCAATCGCCAACGCGAAAATTCCACCTACCAGAATAGGCATCAGGCCGTGCAAGTCGAGCCTGTAAACGTAATCCCTCGCAAACTGACCCGCGAACGCCAGAGTAAGCACCGTGTAGGCTGCCACCCCAGGCCCGCATCTCTGCACTCGCGCATACCCCACCCGCGGATAGGTGAGCCGCTCCTTCAGCTTCCCAATCACCCCAGCCACCCCATTTCCCCAGAGAAACAGGGCGAGCCAAACCACCGACGAATACACTCTGTAGGACCTGCCAATGAACAGCATGGTGCCGATGAGGTACAAACCGCCCCAAAGGAGGCACCCCAGGCTTGCCACCAACTGCGGCAGGCCGTCCACGCTCCAGTGCTTCAACTGCCGCCGCTCGATCTCTTTCAACTCCCCCTGGTCCATGGGTCCTCTTGCTGAAAACTGGTCTGTGCTGCAAACTAGTATGCCAGATAGGCGACTGTTTGTCAAGCCCTTTCTTTCACCGTAGTAAGCCTCGACGGCCTAAAATGAAAGGGATCATGGCGGAGTTGGTATTCGAAGTGACGCAGGAAAGTGACGGCGGCTATTGTGCCGAGTGCCTGACGGAGAGCATCTTCACTCAGGGCGACTCTTGGGAGGACTTGCGTCAGAACGTGCGGGAGGCCGTTGAGGCTTACTGCTTCGACCGGCCGGCGCCAGAGCGGGTGCGGTTGCATCTGGTTCGAGATGAGATGTTCGCGCTCCCGTGAGATTCCCCCGCGATTTGGCCGGCGAACGATTCGCCGTGGAGTTGGAAACCGATCGCCAGTCGATCCTCGACGAGGTGTGATCGGCGATGGAGAAATGAACTTGACGATGCGGACAAAGACCGCTGCCTTTTTGGAGTTGTGGCGCTGGCCCTGGCCGGCTGCGCGCGCCAGCAGGCGGAGAAGAAGGTGACGGAACCGACCATGAAGGAGCGGCTGGCAAAGTACGCCCAGATCCGTCTGGAAATCGACCCCAGCGGCTTGACGGACAAAGAGCGGCAGATGATCCCCCTGCTCATCGATGCCGCCAAGGTGATGGACGACCTGTTTTGGCTCCAGACCTACGGGGACAAACAGGCGCTCCTGGCGAAGATCAATGACCCCGACGCGCGGCGTTTCGTGGAGATCAACTATGGCCCCTGGGACCGGCTCGACGGCAACCGGCCGTTCGTCCCTGGCGTCGGCCCCAAGCCGCCCGGCGCGAATTTCTACCCCGTGGACATGACCAAGGACCAGTTCGAGGCGGCGGTCTCGGCTTCTCCGGATTCCGCAAAGCAACTGAAGAGCCTCTACACTCTCGTGACCCGGCCCGCGGGCGGCGGACTGGTGGCTTCGCCCTACCATGACGCCTTCGCGCCCCAACTCAAGGCCGCCGCGGCGAAACTTCGGGAGGCCGCCAAGCTCGCCGACGACCCCGGCCTGCGGAAGTACCTGGGCTTGCGCGCCCAGGCGCTCCTCACGGACGACTTCAAGGCCAGCGATATCGCCTGGCTCGACATGAAGACCAACACCGTGGACGTCGTCATCGGGCCGATCGAATCCTACGAAGACGCGTTGTTCGGCTACAAGGCCTCCTACGAAGCCTACGTGCTGGTGAAGGACAAGGAGTGGAGCAAGCGGCTGGCGCGCTACGCCGCGCTTCTGCCGGGCCTGCAAACGGGGCTGCCCGTCGCGGACGAGTACAAGCGCGAGAAGCCGGGTACGGATTCGGATCTCAACGCTTACGATGTCCTCTTCTACGCGGGAGACTCCAACGCGGGCTCGAAGACCATCGCCATCAATCTTCCGAACGATGAAGACATCCAGCTTAAGAAGGGCACCCGCCGGCTGCAGCTCAAGAACGCCATGCGCGCGAAGTTCGACAAGATTCTGGTCCCCATTGCCGGCGTCCTGATCGCCGAGGACCAGCGTTCGCGCATCAAGTTCGACGCGTTCTTCGCCGACACCATGTTCCATGAAGTGGCGCACGGACTCGGCATTAAGAAGACGCTCACGAACAAGGGCATGGTGCGGCAGGCGATGAAGGACCAGGCCTCCGCGCTCGAAGAGGGCAAGGCCGACATTCTCGGCCTCTACATGGTCACCCGGCTGATGGAGCGGGGCGAGTACAAGGACACGGAGCTGCTCGACAATTACACGACCTTCCTGGCGGGCATATTTCGTTCGATCCGTTTTGGCGCCGCCAGCGCGCACGGCGTGGCCAACCTGGTGCGCTTCAACTTCTTCGAGAAGGCCGGCGCATTCACCCGCGACGCGAAGACCGGCACCTACAGCGTCAACGCGGACGCCATGAAGAAGGCCGTGGACGCGCTTTCGGAGAAGATCATCCGGCTGCAAGGCGATGGCGACTACGACGGCGCGGTGCGTTTCGCTCAGGAGATGGGCACAATGAGCCCGACGCTGAAAGCCGACCTGGCGCGCCTGGCCGGCGCCGGCATCCCCGTCGATGTCGTCTTCGAACAGGGGAAACCGTTTTGAAGTTCACCACAAAGACACAAAGGCACAAAGCAGACAATAACTTGACTTGTCTTTGTGTCTTTGTGCCTTTGTGGTTAAACCTCTTATGATCCGCGCTCAAAACCTGGTCAAGAAATTCGGCGACATTGAGGCCGTGCGCGACATTTCTTTCGAGGTCGGCGAGGGCGAGATTTTCGCGTTTCCTCGGCCCCAACGGCGCCGGCAAAACCACCACCATCAAGATGCTCACCACTCTGCTGCGGCCCACATCCGGCAAGGTGGAAATCGACGGCCTCGATCCGGTGACGCATCAGAACGAGGTCCGGCAGCGGTTCGGCATCGTCTTCCAGGATCCCAGCGTGGACGACGAGCTGACCGCCTACGAAAACCTGGACTTTCATGGCGTGCTCTACAAGGTTCCCCGCAAGGCGCGCGTGGAACGCATCCGCAGGCTGCTCGATCTGTTCGAACTCTGGGACCGGCGCAACGACCTGGTGAAGACCTTCTCGGGCGGCATGCGCCGCCGCCTGGAGATCGCCCGCGGCCTCCTGCACACGCCCAGGATCATGTTCCTCGACGAGCCCACGCTGGGCCTCGACCCGCAAACCCGCAACCAGCTCTGGACGCACATCAAGAAACTGAACGCCGAGGAGCGGGTCACGGTCTTTCTGACCACCCACTACATGGAGGAAGCCGAGCGCGTGGCGCAGCGCATCGCCATCATCGACCACGGCCGCATCGTCGCGCAGGGGACGCCCGATGCCTTGAAGCAGCAGACCAACTCCACGACCCTGGAGCAGGCCTTCCTGGCGCTCACCGGCTCGTCCATTCGCGAGGAATCCGCCAGCGGGTTGGATCAGATGCGCGGCATGGCGCGGATGTGGGGCCGCAAGCAGCGATGAGCGCCATCTACATTCTCTGGATTCGCCAACTGAAGCGCTACATGCGATCGCGCTCGCGCATCGTCGGCTCGCTGGGCCAGCCTCTTTTGTTCCTGTTGGGCTTCGGCCTGGGCTTCGGCCCGGTGTTTCAGAAGGCCGGCCACGGCAGCTACATCCAGTTTCTGGCCCCCGGCGTCATCGGCATGTCGATCCTGTTCACGGCGATCTTCTCCGGCATCGAACTAATCTGGGACCGCCAGTTCGGTTTCCTGAAAGAGGTGCTGGTCGCGCCCGTGCCGCGTCTGACCATCATGATCGGACGGACCCTGGGCGGCGCGACCGTCGCCCTGATGCAGGGGATCATCGTTTTCCTGATCTGCCTGCTGACCGGTTTTCGGCCGGCCAGCGTGGCGGCGCTGCCGCTGGCATTCCTCTACATGGCGCTGATTGCCGTCATGTTCACCGCGCTCGGCACGGCGATCGCTTCCGCGCTTTCGGATTTCCAGGGCTTTCAACTGGTCATGAACTTTCTGGTGATGCCGACCTTCTTCCTTTCGGGCGCGCTCTTCCCCCTGACGGGGATCCCCAAGATACTGGCGATCGTGGCGGCCGTCGACCCGTCTGTCGTACGGCGTCGACGGCATGCGCGGAGCGCTGCTCGGCGGCGGCTACCACTTCGGCGCCGGAATCGATCTTCTGGTGATGTCCCTCTTCACCGCGGCGCTGCTGGCGCTGGGCAGCTACATGTTCTCGCGGGTTCAACTCTGAACCCCCGTTGTATCCCGCTTTTCCGCCCGCCACTTTCAGTCATAATGAACTGTTTACTCTCAACCAGGAAAACCCATCGATGCCACGTCGCAACGATATCCACAAGATCATGATTATCGGCTCCGGCCCCATTGTCATCGGCCAAGCCTGCGAGTTCGACTACTCCGGAACCCAAGCCTGCAAGGCTCTGCGCGCGCTGGGCTATCAGATCGTGCTGGTGAATTCGAATCCGGCCACGATCATGACCGATCCCGGAATGGCGGACGTCACCTACATCGAGCCGCTCAACTTGAACCGGATGATCCAGATCATCGAGGAGGAGCGCCCCGACGCGCTGCTGCCGAATCTGGGAGGCCAGTCCGGCTTGAACCTGTGTTCGGAGCTGGCTCGCAGTGGGGTCTTGGACCGCTATGGGGTAAAGGTGATCGGCGTACAAGTCGACGCCATCGAACGTGGCGAGGACCGCATCGCGTTCAAGGACACCATGAACGCCCTGGGCATCGAGATGCCGCGCAGCGCGCCGGCCTTCTCGGTGGAAGAGGCCGAACGTATCGCCTCCGAGTTGGGATACCCGGTCGTGATCCGGCCCGCCTACACCATGGGCGGAACGGGTGGAGGCCTGGTCTACAACGTCGAGGAGTTGCAGGTGGTGGCGAGCCGCGGAATCGCCGCCAGTCTGGTGGGACAGATCCTGGTGGAAGAGTCGGTCCTCGGCTGGGAGGAACTGGAGCTCGAGGTGGTCCGCGACGCCAAGAACCAGATGATCACCGTCTGTTTCATCGAGAACGTGGACGCCATGGGTGTGCACACCGGAGACTCCTACTGCACGGCGCCCATGCTCACGATTGCGGAGGAGCTGCAAGCCAAGCTTCAGGACTACTCGTACCGCATCGTGGAAGCGATCCAGGTGATCGGCGGCACCAACATCCAGTTCGCTCACGATCCGCGGACCGGCCGCGTGGTGGTGATCGAGATCAATCCGCGCACCTCGCGTTCTTCGGCCCTGGCTTCCAAGGCCACCGGATTCCCGATTGCGCTGGTTTCATCGAAGCTCGCCGCCGGCCTGACGCTGGACGAGATCCCCTATTGGAAGAGCGGCACGCTCGACAAGTACGCGCCGTCGGGCGATTACGTGGTGGTCAAGTTCGCGCGCTGGGCCTTCGAGAAGTTCCGCGGCGCCGAGGACAAGCTGGGCACGCAGATGCGCGCCGTGGGCGAAGCCATGAGCATCGGCAAGACCTACAAGGAGGCTTTCCAGAAGTCCATCCGGTCGCTGGAGATCGGCCGCTACGGGCTGGGCTTCGCCAAGGACTTCCACAAACGGACTCTCGCGCAGTTGCTCGACATGCTCTCCCAGCCCACCAGCGAGCGGCAATTCCTGATGTACGAAGCCCTGCGCAAAGGCGCTACCACGGAGCAGCTTTACGCGAAGACCTTCATCAAGCCCTACTTCATCGACCAGATGCGCGAGCTCGTGCAACTGGAGGAGGAGATCCTGAAGTTCCGCGGCCGGGCATTGCCCGACGACCTGCTGCGGCGCGCCAAGCAGGACGGTTTCGCCGACAAGTATCTGGCCAAGCTCGTGGGCGCCGAAGAGTCGGCAATCAGGGAACAGCGGCGGAGCATCGGCGTTGTGGAGGGCTGGCACGCCGTGCCGGTGAGCGGCGTCGAAGATGCCGCCTACTACTACTCGACCTACAACGCCCCGGACCTGAGCCTGGCCACCGCGAACCCGAAGAAGATCATGGTGCTCGGCGGCGGTCCGAACCGCATCGGCCAGGGCATCGAGTTCGACTACTGCTGCGTGCACGCCGCCTTCGCGCTGCGCGACGAAGGCTACGAATCGATCATGGTCAACTGCAATCCGGAAACGGTTTCCACCGACTATGACACCTCCGACAAGCTCTACTTCGAGCCTCTGACCGTCGAGGACGTGCTCAGCATCTACGAGAAAGAGAAGCCCGCCGGCGCCATCGTGCAGTTCGGCGGGCAGACGCCGCTCAACATCGCGGACGAGCTGGCCGCCCACGGAGTCAAGATTCTGGGCACCTCCGTCGAGACCATCGATCTCGCCGAAGACCGCGACCGCTTCCGGAAGATGATGGCGAAGCTCAGCATCCCGATGCCGGAGTCGGACATGGCTGTCAACGTCGAGGAAGCCGTCGCAGCCGCCCAGCGGATCGGGTATCCGGTGATGGTGCGGCCCTCCTACGTGCTGGGCGGCCGGGGCATGGAGGTGGTCTACGACGAGGAGATGGTGCGGCACTACATGGCCGCCGCCGTCGATGTCACCCCCGAGCGCCCGATCCTGATCGACAAGTTCCTGGTCAACGCCATCGAGTGCGAGGCCGATGCCATCTCGGACGGCACGGATGTCTTCATTCCAGCCGTGATGGAGCATATCGAGCTGGCCGGTGTTCACTCGGGCGATTCGGCTTGCGTGATTCCGCCCGTCAGCATCCCCGCCAAACACCTGGACACGATCCAGGAGTACACGCGGCGCATCGCCGTGGAACTCGGCGTGGTCGGATTGATGAACATGCAGTACGCCATCGCCAAGGACACGGTCTACGTGCTGGAGGCGAACCCGCGCGCTTCGCGCACCGTTCCACTGGTGTCCAAGGTCTGTAACATCCAGATGGCTCGCCTGGCCACGCAGCTCATGCTGGGACGGAAGCTCGCGGACGTGAAGCTCACGGCCGCGCCGGTTCCTCACTACGGGGTGAAGGAGGCGGTCTTCCCGTTCAACATGTTCCCCGAGGTCGATCCGGTGCTGGGGCCGGAGATGCGCTCCACCGGAGAGGTGTTGGGCATGGCCGATACCTTTGGAGAGGCGTTCTTCAAGGCGCAAGAGGCGGCTCAGCAGATGCTCCCCGTGGAGGGCGCCGTGCTGATTACGGTTTCCGAAAAGGACCGCCCCGCCGTGGTGGAAGCGGCGCGCCAGTTCGCCGAATTGGGATTCACGATCTTGGCCACCGATGGCACGGCGGCCTGCCTGAATCGGCATGGCATTGCCGCGCAGGTCGTCCGGAAAATGCACGAAGGGCGGCCGCACATTGTGGACATGGTGAAGAACCGCGAGATTCAGCTCATCGTGAACACGCCCGCGGGCAAACAGAGCAAGCACGACGATTCCTACATCCGCAAGAACGCCATCAAGTACAAGGTCCCCTACATCACAACCTTGGCCGGCGCTCTGGCCGCCGTGAAGGGCATCGCCGCCCGGCGCCAGGCGGGCTCCGCCGGCGTGAAATCGCTTCAGAAGTATCATGCCGACATCGCGCGTGCCCGCGCCGCGACATGGGCCTAGCGCCCTCGCCAGACACAATATTCTCGCGGCGCCGCGCCCTCCCCCGCAAGACGTGCGGAGCTGCCTGGCAGGGCCTAGTTGAATCGGACATTGCGATGTGATTATCTAGAGGTTAACGCCTCTCGCAGGGAGTCTTCATGAAGGATTCATCCGTCGCCGAAGAAGTGTACCTCCAGCAGAAGGACCAGGAGTTTATCGATGGCCTGATCTCCAGGCACAAGGATCGCCCCGGGATGCTGTTGAGTATTCTCGAAGAAATTCAGGAAAGCCAGCCGCACAAGTACCTGCCCATGACGGTCCTGGACTACCTGGCCGGAAAGATCGATCTTCCGCGCGCGCAGGTCTACAGCGTGGCCACCTTCTACTCTCTGTTCAACCTCAAGCCCCAAGGCGATCACACCATCTGCATCTGCCGCGGCACCGCCTGCCACACGCACGGCTCGCGCAGCCTGCTCGAGCGGCTGAAGCTGCAGCTTGGGTTGAAGGACGACGGCGAGGAAGGCAGCGCGGATAAGATCTCCGCCACAACGCCCGACCGCCGCTTCACTTTGCGCACCGTGGCCTGCTTCGGCCAATGCGCGCTGGCGCCCGTCGTGGAGGTCGACCACGCCATCCTCGGCCACGTCAACGAGAAGACCCTCGAGCGGGAAGTCCAGACGCTCCGGAAGGGGAAGCCGTAATGCGAATATCCGACCTCAGCAGTTTCAACGCCTGCCGCGAGACGGGACTCGCCAAGCTGCTGCCGCCCAACCGAACGCGCATCTCGATCGGCATGGGAACCTGCGGCTCGGGAAATGGCGCCGAGGGCGTCTATCACGCCTTCGCCGACGCCATCGAGACCCTCGGCCTCGGCTTCCAGCTTTCGAGCACCGGCTGCTTCGGCTTCTGCGCCGAAGAACCCCTGGTCAACGTTCGCCTGCCGGGCAAGCCGCTGGTGATTCTGCGCCGCGTCCGGCAGAGCGACGTGGGTGCGATCCTGGACGAGCTCGCCGGCGGCACGATCGCCCCCGAGCGCGCCCTCTGCAAGATCGAAGAGTGGGACCACATCACCGGCGCCCTCCGCTACGGCAGCGGTTTCCCGGATATCCCGCACTGGCACCAGGTGCCGTTCTTCAAGGGACAGAAGAAGATCGTTCTGCGCAATTGCGGAATGATCAGCCCGGACGACATTGAAGAGTACCTCGCCGTGGGCGGCTATCAGGCGCTCTACAAGGTGCTGATCGACGGCAAGCCCGAGACCGTGATCGAACAGATCAAGGCCTCCAAGCTGCGCGGCCGCGGCGGCGCCGGCTACCCCACCGGCATCAAGTGGGAGTACCTGCGCAAGTCCAAGGAGAGCCAGAAGTACCTGATCTGCAACGCCGACGAAGGCGACCCCGGCGCCTACATGAACCGCAACGAAATCGAGAGCGACCCGCAGTCGCTGCTCGAGGGCATGATCATCGGCGGCTACGTCACGGGCGCCACCGACGGCATCATCTACGTGCGCGCCGAGTATCCGCTGGCCGTGCACCGCCTCAATCGGGCCATCGAACAGGCCATGGAATTCGGCCTCCTCGGGAAGAACATCCTGGGTCGCGGCTTCGACTTCAATATCAACCTGGTGGAGGGCGCCGGCGCCTTCGTCTGCGGCGAAGAGACCGCTCTCATTCAAAGCCTGGAGGGCAAGGCGGGCCGCTCCAGGCCGCGCCCGCCCTACCCGGCGCATAAAGGCCTCTTCGGCAAGCCGACCAACATCAACAACGTCGAGACCTGGTACAACATCGCGCCCATCGTCGTCAAAGGCCCGGCCTGGTTCACCGAAACCGGCAGTCCCAAGAGCGCCGGCACCAAGGTCTTCTCGCTGGTGGGCAAGGTGCAAAACACCGGCTTGGTGGAGATGCCTCTCGGCACGCCGCTCAAGTCCTTCATCTACGACATCGGCGAGGGCGGCTCCAACGGCCGCTCCATTAAGAGCGTCCAGACCGGCGGGCCTTCGGGCGGTTGCATCCCGCAGGAGATGTTCGACACGCCGGTGGACTACGAGACCCTGGCCCAGTTGGGTTCCATCATGGGTTCCGGCGGCATCGTCGTCATGGATGAAGACAACTGCATGGTGGACGTGGCCCGCTATTTCGTCGAGTTCACGCACTCGGAGTCCTGCGGCAAGTGCGTGCCCTGCCGCGTGGGCCTCGACAAGGCCCTGAACATCCTCAACCGCTTCACCCGCGGCGAAGGCAGCGAGGAGGATCTGGCGACGCTCGACGAGCTGGGCCGCATGATCCGCGACACATCGCTGTGCGGCCTCGGGCAATCCGCGCCCAACCCCGTGCTCACCATGCTGCGCCACTACCGGCACGAATTCGAGGACCACATCCGCGCGCACCGCTGCCGCGCCGGCGTCTGCGAGGACCTGGCGCTCTCGCCCTGCGAGAACAGTTGCCCGCTGCACATGAACATCCCGCGCTTCCTCCAGCTCTTCAAGGAGGACCGGCTCGAGGACGCCTTCGAGAGCGTCATCATCGACAATCCGCTGCCCGCTTCCACCGGCCGCGTCTGCCAGCATCCCTGCGACGACCGCTGCCGGCGCACCGCCGTCGACGAAGCCGTCAACACGCGCGACTCGCATCGCCACATCGCGGACTCCATCTACCTAGTCGAGCCGCTTCGACGAGATGGCGGCGCGCATCGCCGCCCGCCGCCTGCCGCCCACCGGAAAGAAGACCGCCATCGTGGGCGCCGGACCCACCGGACTGGCCTGCGCCTACTACCTGGCCCTGCTCGGTCACGAGGTCATGGTCTACGACTCGAACGAAGCGGCCGGCGGCATGCTCCGCTACGCGCTGCCCGACTACCGGCTGAGCAAGGCCGTGCTCGACAAGGAGGTGGAGCTCATCCGGCGCGTCGGCGTGCAGTTCACCTTCAACACCAAGGTCGGCCAGGACGTCACCCTCAACGATCTCGACGCGCAGTACGACGCCGTCTTTCTGGCCATCGGCACCTGGAAGGAAGCCTGGGTGTACCTGGCCGGCACCGAGCTGAAGGGCGTCATGCCGGCGCTGCTGTTCCTGGAGGGCGTCGCCAAGAAGGAGCCCCCGCAGATCGGCAAACGCGTGGCGGTCATCGGAGGCGGCAACGCCGCCATCGACTCGGCCCGCACCGCCCTGCGTTTGGGTTCCAAGGTGACCATCCTCTACCGCCGCGAGCGCAACGACATGCCGGCCATTCCGGAGGAAACCGAAGCGGCCGAGGCCGAAGGCGCCGAGATCGTCTTCCTGGCCGCGCCGCACCGCATCATCGGCACTCCCGAGGGCAAGGTGCAGGCCATTGAAGTAGTCAAGACGCGGCTCGGCGAATACGACGCTTCGGGCCGCCGGCGTCCCGTCCCCACCGACGAGATCCAGCGCTTCGATTGCGATACCGTCATCCTGGCCGTCGGCGAGGCCGTCGATATGGACTTCGCCCGCGCCTCGGGGTTGCGCATTAAAGAATCCGGCACCGTCGAGGTGGACCGTTACACGCTCGAAACCAGCCGCGCCAATTTCTACGCGGGCGGCGACCTCATCACCGGCGCCTCCAACGTGTCCAACGCCATGGGCTACGGCAAGAAGGCGGCGCGCAATATCGACGAGCGCCTGGTCGGCTTCCGCCGCTGGGAGCGGATCTTCCCCGAGTTCGAGTACGAAATGAAGGCCCCCTCCCACCCCAGCGAGAGCCTGCGTCATCGCCTCACCGAGCTTCCTCCCGCCGAGCGCGCGCGGAATTTCGAGGAGGCCAGCCTCGGGCTTACCGCCGTCGAGGCCATGGAAGAGTGCTGCCGTTGCCTGCGCTGCGACGTCCGGGACGGGGATCAGTAGGAAGGAGAGACCGCATTGCCGCAGAAAATATCCATCCGAATTGACGGCGAATACGTCTACGCCGCCGAAGGGCAGACCATCCTGGAAGCGGCCCGCGCCAGCGGTAAGTTCATCCCGGCGCTGTGCTACATGGAAGGCCTCACCCCGGTGGGCGCCTGCCGGCTGTGCGTCGTGGAGGTCTCCGGCGTCGGCCGGATGCTGCCTTCCTGCACCACGCCCGTCCAGGAAGGCATGGCCGTCCGCACGGACTCCGAGAAGCTCAAGGGCTATCGCCGCATCGCCCTCGAGTTGCTCTTCACCGAGCGCAACCACTACTGCTCCATCTGTGTGTCGAACGGGCACTGCGAGTTGCAGGGCTTGGCCCAGAAGCTGGGCGTCACCGACGTGCGCTATCCGTACGCCTACCCGAAGTTCGCGGTGGACGTTTCGCACCCGCGCTTCGTGCTCGACCACAACCGCTGCATTCTCTGTACCCGCTGCGTGCGGGTGTGCAGCGAAGTGGAGGGCGCGCACGTGTGGGATGTCATGTCGCGCGGCGTGCAATCCAGGCTGGTGTGCGAGATGGAGAAGCCTTGGGGGCAGGCCGAAAGCTGCACCAGTTGCGGCAAGTGCGTGCAGGCTTGTCCTACCGGCGCGCTGGCGGAGAAAGGATGGGCGGTCGAGGAGATGGCCAAGAGCCATACCAACATCAGCCGCCTGGCAATCCATCGGGGAGCGCATCGATGAGCAAGATTAAACTGGCAACGGTCTGGTTGGACGGCTGCTCCGGCTGCCATATGTCCCTGCTGGACATCGACGACGGCATCGTCGCCTTGTCCAAGAAAGCCGACATCGTTTTCGGCCCGCTGGTGGACGCCCAGGAGTTTCCCGAGGGCGTCGACGTGGCCCTCGTCGAGGGCGCCGTCAGCAGCCAGGACGACCTCAAGTTGATTCAGACCATCCGCAAGCGGAGCCGCCTGCTGGTGGCCCTCGGCGACTGCGCCGTCACCAGCAACGTGCCCGCCATGCGCAACTCGATTCCGGTGAAGAAGCTGCTCGAAAGCGTCTACGTGATCAACGGGGAGCCGGGCGCCGCCGTCCCCAAGGACAACGTGCCCGCTCTGTTGAAGCACGCCCTGCCGGTGCACGAAGTGGTGAAGGTGGACCTGCACGTGCCCGGCTGCCCGCCCAGCGCCGGCGCCATCCTCTTCGCCGTCGGGGAGTTGCTCGAAGGGCGAAGGCCCAACGTCGCGCCGCACGTGAAGTTCGGGTAGATCAGGAAATGCAGAGCACCGGTAACAAAATGGTTCACGCAAAGGCGCAAAGCCGCAAAGCAAGAAAGGGAACTTGTTCTTCCTTTGCGTCTTTGCGTCTTTGCGTGAGATTTCTAACAGGAGACGACCGTGCCGAAGACTATCACCATTAAGCATGTGACCCGCATCGAGGGCCACGCCCGCATCAGCATCCACTTGGACGACAGCGGGAAGGTCTCCTCCACACGCTTCCACGTCACGCAGGTCCGCGGCTTCGAGAAGTTCGTCGAGGGCCGGCCCTACTACGAGATGCCCTCCATTACGGCGCGCATCTGCGGCATCTGCCCGGTGAGCCACCTGCTGGCTTCGGTGAAGGCCTGCGACGCCATCATGGCGGTGCAAGTGCCCGAAACCGCGCTCAAGCTGCGGGAACTGCTCCACTGCGGGCAGTTCGTCCAGTCGCATGCGCTCAGCTTCTTCCACCTCTCGTCGCCGGATCTCCTGCTCGGCATGGATTCCGACCCCGCCAAGCGCAACGTCATCGGCGTGCTCGAAAAATTCCCCGAGTTGGCCCGCTCCGGCATCGTGCTGCGCAAGTTCGGCCAGCAGGTCATCGAGCGCCTCGGCAAGGAGCGTGTGCATCCCTCCTGGACCGTGCCCGGCGGCGTGAACGAGCCTCTCACCCAGGACCACCGCGACGCCATTCTGAGCGAATTGCCGGTGGCCAAGGCCATCGTTCGCCACACGCTCAAGTTCTTCAAGGGAGCCATCGAGAACTTCACCGAAGAGATCGAGACCTTCGGCAACGCCCCCACCATGTACGCCGGCATGACCGACGCCGACGGCAACCTGCAGCTTTATGACGGGCAGGTCCGCTTCCGCGACGCCGATGCGAAATTGGTGGCGGTCATCGAAAAGCCGTCCGACTACCAGACCTTCATCGGCGAGGCCGTGGTCCCGCATTCCTACCTCAAGGCGCCCTACTACAAGCCGATCGGTTATCCCCAGGGCATCTACCGCGTCGGACCGCTCGCCCGGCTCAACGTGGCCGACCGCTGCGGAACCCCGGAAGCCGACGCCGAACTGGGCCAGTTCCGCGAGCGCTTCGGACGCGCGCCCCAGAGCGCCTTCCTGTACCACTACGCCCGGCTGATCGAGGCGCTGTATGCCTTGGAGCGCATGGAGAAGCTGCTCAACGATCCCGAGATCCTCAACCCGCACGTGCGCGCCTTTGCCGGAGTGAATGCGCTCGAGGGCGTCGGCATCGCCGAGGCCCCCCGCGGCGTGCTGATTCATCACTACAAGGTGGACGAGAGCGGCGCCATGCGTCTACGCCAACCTGATCGTCGCCACCGGCCACAACAACCTGGCCATCGGCAACGGCGTCGAGCAAGTGGCCAAGCACTACGTGGACGGCAATAAGCTCCAGGAAGGCATGCTCAACCGAGTCTCGGCGCTGGTGCGAGCCTACGACCCCTGCCTGAGCTGCTCCACCCACGCCCTAGGCCAGTACCCCGTCGAGATCCAACTGCTAGCCCCCGACGGAACCGTCCTCGACGAGCTGCGGTCGTAGGAAATTAACCACAAAGTCACAAAGACACGGGGTGGTTTTCTACTCTTGAGCCTTAGCCGATTCTTCCTGCTTCAGCAATCGTTCCAGTTGCTGCAGATTGGTCAATTGCTTCACGGCAATGAGGCTGACATTCAGGGCTGCCATCTGTTCGGTCAAGGCGCCGCGGGGCCGTCCCGAGAGGACAAACTTGTACCGGCGGTTCCGGAGGTCAAACTCCCCTCCAGGCGGCGGAGGCATGCGGGGCGACCGCACCGCCGGGAGGGTAAGGACAACTGACCGGACCCCGTTTTCACCCACTGGCCATGTTGGACGAGCGGATCGGCGAGATCCACCCACATGCGCCCGGTGTCGAAGTTGTAGACTTCCCCGCACTCCACCGTGTCAAGCCGTCCGTCCCCGCAACTGCTCCTCCTTCTTCCCGACCAGCGAGCCGGCCGGAGCAAGCGAGGGTCAGAGCACCTCGACGCCGTGCAGCCGAGCTTGAAATTCGTGCTGCTTCGTAAAGGCATCGTCGGAGAGCCAGTCTGCTGCGTAACATTCTAGGACTCAAACAATCGCAACAAAGAACTCCGCTACGATTCAGCGAGCATGCTCCTTGTACACTGCAAAGTACCTTCCCGGCTGATCAAACGGGACCACGGCAACCAATTCCCGTCCTTTGGCTGCACCGTTTGTCGCCGTTGCAGGAAATGTTTGGTACTTCTTCGAAGTCAAGTCCGGCGTGATCACTTCAACGCGTAGCGCGACGATGGAGCTTGGGCTTGAGCAGATGGAATACTGAGCCAAGCCACGGTAATCCAAGCCAGCAACCCGCTCAACTTTCCTTGTGCCGTTGAGGGGCTACTTCCCGCTTGTCGCCTCCCGGCTCTCCGCTTCGGCAAGCAGCGCCTTCACGGCGGCGACGTTCGTCGCTGGGGGTACGTGCTGTAAGTAGTTCCGGAACTGCTCTGCCGCCGACTTGTAGTCGCCGCGCATGGAGAACAAGACGCCCGAGAGTTGTTCGGCCAGGGGCACCGTGTGGGAGGCGTCCAGCTTGACGGCCTGCTGCGCGTCTTCGAATGCCAGGTCGAGATGTTCCAGGTTATAGTGCGCCACGGCGCGGTAGTAGTAAGCCTCAGGAAGCTCAGTTGGGTTGAGCTTCAATACAGCATCCGAGCGGTCCAGGACCTCCTGCCACTTCTGCTCGATGGCCGCCAGCCGCACGAGGCTCAGGGAGGATTTGGCTGGGTCGGCGACTCTGCGCAAAACGACGGTGCCAATGTCACTGAAATGCGCGCCTGAAAGGCTGGCAAAATCCACGCGTTCCGAGACATATCCTTTCAGTGCTCCGTGCAAGTAGCAGGTCATCGCTTGCTGATATCTCCTCGTGTCATTGACCGATACCGGGAACTGGAGTTCAGATGGAAGAATCCCAATCCCGTTGCGGGCGCTCAATTCGAACCGGAAACGGCCAACCGAGTCTGTCATGGTTTGAAGTCGAACCTGGCCTGCACCACAGATCACCTGAACCTGAACTTTCCCTGGCGGAGGCTGGCCATCCGCCATGACGACCTTGCCGCTTATGAATGCCCGCTGTGGGGCGCCGTCGTCCTGCGCCAGCGCGGCGATAGTGATGAGGCAGGCAAGCACTCCTGCGCGCCAGCAGCAGCTCCTGGCGCCGAGAGACCTAGACATAGGGATTCCCCTTTGGGCCTCCCCTCGTCATCGATATAACGGAGGTTTCGGACTTCGCGGGCGCATTCTCCGCGCTCAACGCAGCCAGGACCACGGCTCCCAATATGCTTGCAGCTTTCATGAGGAATCCCTTCCTCAATTCTGCTCGGCTTCTTCGACACCAGTCAACAGCAAACCCTTTCGGTAGAGTGTTTTCCGATCTAGAATCGATTATGCAGAGGAGCCCTTCCGTCAGGTTCGGGGGCCGAGGCTCGTGACCTTACTAGGGGACCGTCCGGCCAGAAGATGATGCAGAGGGCCGTGTGGCCAGGCAGGTTCGGCAAGCTCTGAACGTGCCCCGGAATCTCGTGAATGAAGCTGTCCGTGTAGACATAGAGGATCGTCAGCCGCGCCGCAGGGGGCGCTAGGGCAAGGCGGACGGCAGGGGAGAGGAGGTCCGCGCTTCTAACGGATTGCGGCCTCTGGACACTGAACCGCAAGCTGACGATTCGCCCCCGACGGCGCCGTGCTCGACGAACCTAGGTCCTAGCGCCGGCCTCTTGCGCGTTCGCCAAGTAACGGGAGCGCCGCCTCCGGCGCCACGGCGGTCACGGGCGAGTTCCGAAACCCGCCGGGGTCCCGTGTGATCAGCCAGTCGCACCGGGTCGCCTCGGCTGCTGCGGCCGTCACGGCGTCCTCAAAGTCCGGCCAGCCCAGTTGGAGCGCCCGTTGGATCGTGCCTGCGTCCACCGGTGCGACCCTCAGCACCCTTAGAATCGAGGTCACTACGCCCCGTGCTGCGGCAGCGCCGCGTTCCCTGGCGACAAGGTAGTGTACCGTGGTGAGCGCGTGCGCCGCGAGGAAACCCTTCGCGACGCCCGTCTCGCAGACGGCCCAGATGGAAGCGCTGGCGGTCGCGTGCGGCTTCCGGTCGAGCAACACGTCCAGCACGACATTGGTGTCGAGCAGGACCTGGCTCAAAGGTGCTTCTCCCGTAGGTGCTTCCGATAGTCTTCCCGGCTGCCCCGCCGGATTACGCCGCGCAAGGATCGCAGCACCGGAGGGTCCGCCTCCGCCGCGACTCGGCTTTGACAACGAGTTCAGGTAGACCTCGACGAGGCCGGAGACCGACACCCCATGGCGGCTGGCATACCGCTTGGCGCGTTCGACGACCGCCGCGTCGACGCTCAGCGTCAGCTTCGACATAATACGTATCATACAACAAAACCTGTACGTAAGAAATCAACCACGAAGTCACAAAGGTCTTTGGCTCTTGGCCTTCGTGTCTTTGTGCCTGTGTGGTTGAATCCTATGCATAAAACATGCATACTGATGCATATGCGAACCACGCTGATCATCGACCCCGGCCTGTTGGAGCGCGCACGAGCGCTCACCGGGATCCAGGAAAAGACCGCCCTCGTCCGCGCCGGCTTGGAGGCGCTCATCGCTCGTGAAGCCGCGCGGCGTCTGGCCGCCCTGGGCGGTTCGCAGCCCGGGCTTCGCTCCGTCCCACGGCGCCGCCCAGCCTCCGCAAAATGATCCTCGTCGACACCTCCGTGTGGATCGAGCATCTTCGCGCCGGGAGCCCGGGACTCGCGCGGCTTCTGGAACGCGGGCTTGTGCTCGCGCATCCTGCGGTGATTGGCGAACTGGCCTGCGGGAATCTGAAGAACCGAGATCGAGTGCTCGCGGATCTGGCGGCTCTGCCGCGCGCGGTCGAGGCCACGCACGAGGAGGCGCTACGCCTCGTCGAGGACCGCAAGCTGTGGGGGGCCGGACTGGGTTGGATCGACGCGCACCTGCTCGCGTCGGCGCTTCTAACGGATTGCGGCTTCTGGACACTGGACCGCAAACTGGAACGTGCCGCGAGCGGCGCAGGCATCGCGCCCCGACATCAAGGGGATTGACCACAAAGCGTCTTACTCTTGAGCCTTGGTGTCTTCGTGCCTTTGTGGTTGAATCATCTCATGAGAACTATCCTGATCGCCGCGGTAATCTGGCTCGCTCTTGGCGCCAACCTCGCGCCGGCTGCGTCTCTCACCAAGCTCGAACGGCAGCATCTGGTCGCGCATCTGGAGATGACCGGAAGCTGGCTGGTCGATGAGGTGTCCGGGCTCTCTCCCGCGCAACTCCGCTTCCGGCCGGCTCCAGGGTCCTGGAGCATCCTGGAGGTGGTCGATCACCTGTACGTCGCCGAGCCCATCTACTGGCAGGACCTGCAGAACGCCATGAAGGCCCCGCCGGCCAAACAGAGACGGCCCGCTACCGACGAAGGCATGCTCTGGTACGGCATCGACCGGACTCAACGCGAGAAGGCCCTTGCCACGGAAGAGCCCAAAGGGCAGTTGCGCGACCTCCAAACCGGGCTGGACGCCCTTCGCAAGCTGCATGCCCGTATGCTGGAATACGCCCGAACCACCAATGACGATCTGCGAGCCCACGTTGTGGAAAGGCAGCAGAGCGACGCCTACCAGTGGCTGCTGCTGATCTCCACCCACGCGCAACGGCACATCCTGCAAATCCGGGAGATCAAGGCCGATCCGAAGTTCCCGAAGAAGTAGCGCCCAGAGGGCGTCCCTCGTTCGACAGCGTCCCGAGTCTCCTCCTCGGTCAGTGGCTTGAATCCCCGCTGGCGCCCCAACTCCTCGCGGTTCTCCTGAGCCTTTGTGTCTTTGTGCCTTCGTGGTTAAATCCCATCACGCCCGCGCCAGAAAAAGATCTGCCGTCATCTCAACGCGATCCGGCACCGGACGCGCTGCACCACGGGACGCATCAGTTATCCTGGGAATGGGCTGTAAACGGCTGATTATAAAATACATTTCGGAAATATCCGTGTTTTCCCAGACGAAGCCATCTTTGATGGTAAAGCCTTTAGCATCAACAGATGCACGAACCCATCGAAAAGAACTTGAAATCTAATATATGTGTGCTTATAATAGTTGATAGGTAGGCACTAAAGTATGGACCTCGCCCGCTTCACCGAGAAAGCCCAGCAGGCCCTCCAGGCCGCCCAATCCGCCGCCCTGCGCTACGGCCACCAGCAGGTCGACGTCGAGCACCTGCTCGCCGCCCTCCTCCTGCAGGACGACGGCCTCGCTCCGGCCATCTTCAACAAGGCGGATGTGCCTCCCGTGCCCGTCCTCAAGGCCCTCGAGAAGGAACTGGAGCGCCTCCCCAAGGTCGCGGGCTCCTCGGGCACGCTCGACCAGGTCTACGTCACCGGCCGCCTCAATCGCCTCCTGGTCCAGGCCGAAGACGAGGCCCGCCGCCTCAAGGACGACTACGTCTCGGTCGAGCACCTGCTCCTGGCCATGACCGGGGACGGCGGCGCCACCGGCCGTCTGCTCAAGCAGTTCGGGTTCACCCGCGAGCGCCTCATGCAGGCCATGCAAGAGGTCCGCGGCAATCAGCGTGTCACCACCGCCACGCCGGAAAGCACCTACCAGGCCCTGGAGCGCTACGGCCGCGATCTCACCCAGCTCGCCGGCCAAGGCAAACTGGACCCCGTGATCGGGCGCGACGAGGAGATCCGCCGCGTCATCCAGGTCCTCTCCCGCCGCACCAAGAACAACCCCGTCCTCATCGGCGAGCCCGGCGTCGGCAAGACCGCCATCGTCGAGGGTCTGGCCCAGCGCATCGTCCGCGGCGACGTCCCCGAGGGTCTCAAGAACAAGCGCGTCGTCTCCCTCGACATGGGGGCGCTCATCGCCGGCGCCAAGTTCCGCGGCGAATTCGAAGAGCGGCTCAAGGCCGTGCTCAAAGAGGTCCAGTCCTCCGAAGGCGAGATCATCCTCTTCATCGATGAGCTGCACACCGTCGTCGGCGCCGGCAAGGCCGAAGGCGCCATGGACGCGGGCAACCTGCTCAAGCCCATGCTGGCCCGCGGCGAGTTGCACTGCATCGGCGCCACCACCCTCGACGAGTACCGCAAGCACATCGAAAAGGACGCCGCCCTCGAGCGCCGCTTCCAGCCCGTCAAGGTGGACCAGCCCTCGGTCGAGGACACCATCTCCATCCTCCGCGGCCTGAATGAGCGCTACGAGGTGCACCACGGCGTCCGCATCAAGGACAGCGCGCTGGTCGCCGCCGCCGTGCTCTCCAATCGCTACATCTCGGACCGCTTCCTGCCCGACAAGGCCATCGACCTGGTCGACGAAGCCGCCGCCCGCCTGCGCACCGAGATCGACTCCATGCCCGCCGAGCTCGACGAGCGTCTGCGCCGCATCATGCAGCTCGAAATCGAACGCGCGGCCCTCAAGAAAGAGACCGACGCCGCCTCCAAGGAGCGCCTCTCCAGGTTGGAGAAAGAACTCGCCGACCTCCAGTCCGAGGCCGATGCGCTGAAGGCCCAGTGGCAGACCGAGAAGGACTCCGTTCAGAAGCTGCGCGCCCTGCGCGAGCAGATCGAGCAGACCCGCCACGATATCGAGCTGGCCGAGCGGCAGTACGACCTCAACAAGGCCGCCGAGTTGAAATACGGCAAGCTCACCGGCCTCGAGAAGCAGCTCAAGGAAGCCGAAGCCAACCTCGCCGGCAAGCAGGGGCAAGTCCGTCTCCTCAAGGAGGAAGTGGACGAAGAGGACATCGCCGAAGTCGTCAGCCGCTGGACCGGCATCCCCGTCTCCAAGCTCATCGAGGGCGAGTTGCAGAAGCTCCTGCATCTCGAAGAGGAGCTGCACAAGCGCGTGGTCGGCCAGGACGAAGCCGTACAGGCCGTCGCCGACGCGGTCCTCCGCGCCCGCTCCGGCCTCAAGGACCCCCACCGCCCCATCGGCAGCTTCATCTTCCTCGGCCCCACCGGCGTGGGCAAGACCGAGCTGGCCCGCGCCCTCGCCGGGTTCCTCTTCGACGACGAGCACGCCATGATCCGCATCGACATGTCCGAGTACCAGGAGAAGCACACCGTGGCGCGGCTGCTGGGCGCGCCTCCGGGCTATGTCGGCTTCGAGGAGGGCGGCCAGCTCACCGAGGCGGTGCGCCGCCGCCCCTATTCGGTTATCCTCTTCGATGAGATCGAAAAGGCCCACCAGGATGTCTTCAACGTCTTGCTCCAGATCCTGGACGACGGGCGGCTGACCGATGGACAGGGACGCACCGTGGACTTCCGGAACACCATCGTGACCATGACCTCGAACGTCGGCAGCCAGCGCATTCTCGGCTACCGCGGCGCCTTCGACGGCGACGGCTATCAGCGCATGAAGGACGCCGTGCTCGAAGAGATGCGCCAGCATTTTCGTCCCGAGTTTCTCAACCGCGTCGACGAAACCATCGTCTTCCACGCACTTTCCGAGGAGCACCTCAAGCAGATCCTGGAAATCCAGATGGAGCGTCTGCGCGCGCGGCTCGCCGAGCGGCACATCACGCTTGCGCTCACCGAGGAGGCCGCCGGCCACCTGGTGCGCGCCGGCTACGATCCCAACTATGGAGCCCGTCCTTTGAAACGGGCCATCCAGCGGGAGATTGAGACGCCGCTCGCGCGCCTCATCCTGAAAGGCGAGGTCCGCGACGGCCAGGTGCTCCTGGCCGGTCTCGACTCGACACGCGGCGAATTGACGTTCGCGCCGCAGCCCGCCTCCACCGGCGGGAGTGCGGGCGCCGGAGTGAAATAGCGTATGTCCGAAAAATCCAAACGCCGGTCGGTTTTCGTGGTCCCCGTAGCAGCGCAGGGCTTGAGCGCGACCTGGCAGCCCGCTGCCGACGTCTACCGCACCTCGAACGGCTGGCTGCTCAAGTTCGAGCTCGCCGGGGTGACTCGCGATGACGTGGCCATAGAGATTCGCGGATCGCGCATTACGGTCGCGGGCGTTCGGCGGGATTGGGTGATGGAGGAGTGCTGCGCGCACTACTCCATGGAAATTGCCTACAACCGCTTCGAAAGAGCGGTCGAGTTGCCCTGCGATCTGGCGAATGCCCGGCTCGATTTCGAGTTTCGTGACGGCATCCTGATAGTACGCGTAACCACGCTGGGAGGACGGCCTTGAACGAGAACACCAAGACTCTACCGTTGATTCTGCCGTTGTTGCCTTTGAAGAATACGGTGCTGTTTCCGCACCTGCTGATGCCGCTGTCGGTCGGCAGGCCGGCATCGGTCGCGGCCGTGGAAGCGGCGCTGGCCACCGAAGAGAAGGAAATCGTCATCGCGGCACAGCGGGACAGTTCGCTCGAGTCCCCCGGTCTGGCCGATCTCTACCCCGTCGGCACCAAGGCCATCATCAAGCGCATGACGCGGCCCACCGAGGACACCTTGGAGTTGATGGTGCTCGGCGCCGAGCGCGTCAACCTCCTCAGATTGGAGGAATCCGAGCCCTTCGCCAGGGTTGTCGTGCAGCCTCTGCCCCTGCCCGACGACACCGGCCCGGAGGTGGAGGCCCTGCACCACGAGGTGATGGATTTGGCTGCCAAGGCCATCGCGCTCGCGCAGCCCCAGGCGCCTTTGGAGCTGGGCCGGTTGCTGGTGGCCACCGAAGACCCGCTGCGGCTGGCGTATCTGCTGGCCTCCATGTTCGGTCTCGAGGTCGGCAAGGAACAGGCCTTGCTCGAAGCGCAGACCCGCGCCGACGCGCTCCGCCTGACGCACTCCTACCTCGCGCACGAGTTTCAGGTGTTGGAGCTGCGCAGCAAGATCGCTTCCACCGCTCACAACGAGATGGGGAAGGAACAGCGCGAGTACTTCCTGCGGCAGCAGTTGCGCGCCATCCAGCAGGAGCTTGGCGAAAGGAATCCCGAGCAGGCCGAGGTGGAAATGCTCCGCGAGCGTTTGGAGAAGGCCGGCCTGCCCGACGATGTCCGCAAGGAGGCCGAGCGCGAGCTCTCCCGCCTCGAAAGACTGCCCTCCGGTGCGCCGGACTACAACGTCACCCGCACCTACCTCGACATGGTGCTGGAACTGCCCTGGAAGGTGGCCTCCGAGGATCAGCTCGACATCGCCAGGGCCCGTCAGATCCTCGACGAGGACCACTACAACCTGAAGGAGGTCAAGGAGCGCATTCTGGAGCACCTCGGCGTGCTCAAGCTCAACCCCGGAGCCAAGGCTCCCATCCTCTGCCTGGTGGGCCCTCCGGGTACCGGCAAGACTTCGCTCGGGCAATCCATCGCCCGCGCCCTGGGGCGCAAGTTCGAGCGCCTGAGCCTCGGCGGCATGCACGACGAAGCTGAGCTTCGCGGCCACCGCCGCACCTACATCGGGGCCATGCCCGGCCGCGTCATCCAAGCCATCCGCCGCGCGGGCGTCAACAACCCCGTGCTCATGCTCGACGAGGTGGACAAGCTCGGTCGCGATTTCCGCGGCGATCCCGCTTCCGCTCTTCTCGAAGTGCTCGACCCGGAGCAGAACAAGACCTTCCGCGACAACTACCTGGACCTGCCCTTCGACCTCTCCAAGGTCTTCTTCATCACCACCGCGAATACTCTGGACACCATCCCGCGGCCCCTGCTCGACCGCACGGAGATGTTGCGGCTGCCCGGCTATAGCGAAGAAGAGAAGCTCGAAATCGCCCGGCGCTACCTGACCCCGCGGCAGCTCAAGGAGACTGGACTGACGGCGGAACAGTGCAGGATCGGCGACGATGTCGTCAAACGCATCATCACCGGCTACACCCGTGAAGCCGGCCTCCGGCAGCTCGAGCGCGGCATCGGCCGGGTGGCCCGCAAAGTGGCTCTGCGCTTCGCCGAGGGCGTCAACGACGCGGTGACGGTCGAGCCGGATCAGCTTGCCGACTTACTGGGACCCGAGCGCTTCCACCCCGAGCAACTTCGCAAGGAGCTGCCGCCCGGCGTCGCTACCGGCCTGGCCTGGACCGAAACCGGCGGCGACGTCCTGTACGTCGAAGCCACCCTGTTGCCCGACGGCAAGGGCCTGACGCTCACCGGCCAATTGGGCGAGGTGATGCAGGAGTCGGTCAAGGCCGCCCAGAGCTATGTCTGGGCGCATGCCGACGAATTCGGCATCGACCGTGCCAGCTTTAAGGAGTACGGAGTCCACGTGCACGTCCCCGCCGGGGCCATCCCCAAGGACGGACCCTCGGCCGGCATCACCATGGCGACCACGCTGACCTCCCTTTACACCAAGCTCCCCGTGCGCGGCGACACCGCCATGACCGGTGAGATCACCTTGACCGGCATGGTCCTGCCCATCGGCGGCCTGAAGGAGAAAGTGCTGGCGGCGCGCCGGGCCGGCCTCAAACGCGTAATTCTGCCCCGGCCCAATCAGGCCGACCTCAAGGAACTGCCCGATCCGGTGCGTGCGGACATGGACTTCATCCTGGTGGACCGCATCGAAGACGTCCTGACCGCCGCCATCCCCGGCCTGGTCACGCGCGTACCCGTCGCGAGGGAACTCGCTTAATAGCACCAGACCAGATCTGGTTCGCGCTATGATTCGGTCATGGAGGAAGTCCAGAAGAGCAACGAGGTCATCCTGGCCAAGGCCGGCGAACCGGTTGCCCGCTTGGTTGGCAACCACGGCCCAGGTTGCCCCAGAACCCCCGGCGCCATGGTCGGAGAAATCTGGATTGCCCCCGACTTCGACACGCTCCCGGCGGACATAGGGGACGTGTTCAGCATGCGGGAGCCCCGCAAATGAGGGTGCTGCTCGATACGCGCCTGCTTCTTTGGTGCGTGGACCGTTGATCCGGCCTGCCTCCCCCTGGGACAGTTCGTCCGTTGATCCGGTATGCTATCCTCACGTTTGGGCTGAGAAGTCACGCCCATTTCCTGCCTAAACGAGGTTTCATATGTCAGGGCACTCCAAGTGGGCCACCATCAAGCACAAGAAGGCTGCCACGGACGCCAAGCGCGGCAAGACCTTCACGCGCGTCATCAAGGAAATCATGATCGCCGCGCGGTCCGGCGGCGGAGACGTGGATGCGAACGCGCGTCTGCGTTCGGCGGTGACGGCCGCCAAAGCCGTCAGTATGCCGGCCGACAACATCAAGCGCGCCATCATGCGCGGTACCGGCGAACTCGAGGGCGGCCAAATCGATGAGGTGATGTTCGAGGGCTACGGGCCGGGCGGCGCCGCCGTCCTGGTGCTGGTCGCCACCGACAACCGCAACCGCACCGTCAGCGATATTCGTCACATCTTCAGCAAGCAGGGCGGCAACCTGGGCGAGCAGGGCAGCGTGGGTTGGATGTTTGAGCGCCGGAGCCAGATCCTCATCGAACACGTGAAGGTCACCGAAGACCGGCTCATGGAAATCGCGCTGGAGGCCGGGGCGGAGGACCTGCGCGACGACGGAACCCAGTGGGACGTCGTTTCGCCTTCCGAAGCGCATGACAAGGTTCTCGAGGCGATCCACAAGGCGGGCATCGAGACCGTCTCCGCCGAGGTCGCCATGATCCCGAAGAACACCGTCAAGCTGGAAGGCAAGCAGGCCGCCGGCATGCTCCGGCTCGCCGAGGCTCTGGAAGAGCATGAAGACGTGCAAAACGTCTATTCCAACTTCGACATCGACGAGAAGGAGATGGAGGCGCTCGCCGGATAGCGACGCCGTCCGGACAGGATGCGAGTCCTGGGAATCGACTGTGGCACCGAACGGACCGGCTACGGCGTCATCGCGAGCGACGGGCGCGAGCATCGCCTGGTGGCCGCAGGCGTGATCCGCACCCGGACCGACGCGCCGCTCCAGACGCGGCTGCTCGAAATCGCCAGCGGTTTGCGCGAGGTCATTCGCGAACACCAACCGGAGGCCGTCGCCGTCGAGCAGGTCTTTCACGCGGCCAATTCCAAGACCGCTCTGAAGCTCGCCCACGTGCGCGGCGTCGCGCTGCTGGCCGCCGCCGAGGCCGGTCTCGAACTGGGCGAATACTCGCCTCTGGAGATCAAGTCCAGCGTCGTCGGCTATGGACGGGCCGAGAAGAGCCAGGTGCAGAAGATGGTCGGCTCGCTGCTCGCCCTGGACCAGCCCATTGCGTCTGAAGATGCGTGCGACGCCTTGGCCGCGGCCATCTGTCACGCGACCAAGCGCTCTGTCCTGAAGCGCATCGAGGTGAGCCGGTGAGACTCATAACGTTGTTGGCCTTCGCTTGCGCCTCCGCGCTGTTCGCCGCCGGCGGACCGCGTGTCGAATTCACGAAGAGCTTTCCCGGCAGCATCCCGGCCTATGTGGGCATCTCGATCGACACCTCCGGCAAGGGCGAGTACAAGGAGGCTGTCGACGACGATCAGCCTCAGCCAATCCAATTGGAGGCTTCCGAAGCGGCCCAGATTTTCGCGCTTGCCGAGAAACTGGGTAAGTTCGCCACGCCGCTCGAATCCGGACTGAAGGTGGCCTTCACCGGCGCCAAGACCTTTCGCTACGAAGATGGCGCCACCAAGAACGAGGCGAAGTTCAACTACACGCAAAACCCCGACGGCCAGCTTCTCCTGGACTGGTTCGAGAGAATCGCGGAGACTTCCCGGCACGTCATCAATCTCGAGCGCGTGGCCCGCTTCGACCGGCTCGGTCTCGACCAGGCCTTGCTCCAACTGCAGGATTTCTTCGATCGACACCGCCTCGCCGGCGCCCGCCAGCTCTTGCCGATTCTGGACAGGATCGCGAAGAACAAGAGCGCGTTCAATCGCGCTCGGGAGCGCGCCGACGCGTTAGCCGCGGCGATTCGGGCGGCGATGGAACCGCCGCAGTGACGGGCATGCGCTTTCGCCGCGTCATTCTGATCGTGCTCGACAGCCTCGGGCATCGGCGAGATGCCCGACGCGGCCGCCTATGGCGATGCCGGAAGCGACACCCTCGGCCATCTCGCGCGGCACCGTCCGTTGCGGATACCGAACCTGGTAGCGCTGGGACTCGCCAACATCCGCCCGCTCGCGCATCTGGAGCCGGCGCTCGAGCCGCTCGGCGCCTTCGGCCGCTGCGCGCTGGCGTCACCCGGCAAGGACACCACCAGCGGGCACTGGGAGATGGCCGGCATTCATCTGGACAGGCCCTTTCCGCTGTATCCCTCCGGCTTTCCGGCCGGGATCATGGATGAGTTCGAACGCCGCACCGGCCGCGGGTGGCTGGGCAACGTGCCGGCTTCGGGGACGGAGATCATCGAGAAGCTCGGCGTGGAGCACATGCGCACGGGGCGGCCGATCGTCTACACCTCCGCCGACAGCGTCTTTCAGGTGGCGGCGCACGAAGAGGTCATCCCGATCGAGGAACTCTACCGCATCTGCGAGGCCGCCCGCGCGATTCTGCACGGCCCGCACGAAGTGGGCCGCGTGATCGCCAGGCCCTTCATCGGCAAGCCCGGCGCGTTCGTGCGCACGGCCAATCGCAAGGACTTCGCCGTGCCGCCGCCCGCCGGCATGTTGCTCGACCGGCTGGCGGAACTGGGCGTCGTGGTCCACAGCGTGGGCAAGATCTTCGAAGTCTTCCTGGGACGCGGCATACTCCGCAAGACCAAGACCAAGAACAACGCCGACGGCATGGCGAAGACCATCGAGGCGATGAACGCGACCTCCGAGGGGCTGATCTTCGTCAACCTGGTGGACTTCGACCAGTTGTACGGCCACCGCAACGACGTCGAAGGATATGCGGCGGCACTCGAAGCCGTGGATGCCTGGATTCCGCAACTCATGGGCAACCTCGCGCCGGGCGACCTGGTCATCTTCACCGCCGACCATGGCTGCGACCCGACCACGCCCTCGACGGACCACACCCGTGAGTACGTGCCGCTGTTGGCGTATGGCCCCGAAGTGCGAAAAAGCGTTAATCTGGGAGTTCGGGCGTCGCTCTCCGATATCGGCCAAACCATCGCGGAGAACTTCGGAGCCCACATTCAGAAAGGGGTCAGCTTCTTAAACGCAATCCTATGAGAACACCATTGATGGCAGGGAATTGGAAGATGTACAAGAATGCGGCTGAGACCGCCGCGTTCTTCGGGGCGTTTTGCCCGCTGGTCGAGAAGACCGAAGGTCGCGACGTCGTGATCTGCCCGCCCTTCGTGAACATCCCCGCGGCCGTTTCCGCCGCGGCGGCGAGCAAGGTCGAGATCGGCGGACAGGATCTCTACTGGGCCAAGGAAGGCGCGTTCACCGGCGAGGTCTCCGCGCCCATGCTCCTTGCCGCCGGCTGCAAGTGGGTCATCATCGGCCACAGCGAACGCCGGCAGTACTTCGGCGAGACTGAGGAAACGGTCTACCAGAAGACGCTGGCGGCGCTCGAAGCGGGTCTGAATCCGATCGTCTGCGTCGGGGAGAAGCTCGAAGAGCGCGAAGCGGGGAAGACCGAGCCGGTCGTGCTCGCCCAGATGAAGGGCGGCCTCGGAAAGCTGTCGCCGGAGCAGGTGGCCAAGATCACGATTGCCTACGAGCCGGTGTGGGCGATTGGTACGGGGAAGACCGCGACGCCCCAAATGGCGCAGGAAGTCCACCGCTACATTCGTTCGACGATTGCCCGGCAGTACGGCTTCGCACCCGCCAACCAGGTGCGCGTCCTCTACGGCGGCAGCGTGAAGCCGGACAACGTGAAAGGCTTGATGGAACAGTCCGACATCGACGGCGCGCTGGTCGGTGGCGCCAGCCTGGACCCCAACTCCTTCGCCAGCCTCGTCAACTTCTGAAACACGAGACAGCCTGGGCCAACCCGCAGGCTGTCTCTTCTTCCTAGCTCCCAGGTGCGGTAAATCTCGCGGCCGCCGGTGAGGTACATGTCCGTGTACCCCTTCATCTTCTCCTTGAGGACTGCGTTGTTCATGTATTCCTGAAGGCGGGCCTCGAGATCCGCGAGGCTTTCGAATTCGGTTTCCATCACCACCTTGTTGAACTCACCGGTCACGTCCGTGAGGACGCGGGTCTTCTTCATCCCGGCGATCTCGGTGACTTCTTTGAACAGGGTGGCCAGCTTGCTCGCGAACCCCGGTTTCGCGATGAAGTACTCTCTGACGACGATCATCCCCTTATTCCTCCTCTACCTTTCAGTGTACGACGCGGACCGACTAGAATAGCGGGTGATCGCTCATGATACGGCTTGAAAACCTCGAGAAGCACTACGACGCAGGCAGCAGCAAGTTCTTCGTCCTGCGGCGCATCAACCTGCAGGTCAAGGAGGGCGAGTTCATCACCATCATGGGACCGTCCGGCGCGGGGAAATCCACGCTGCTGAGCATCCTCGGCATGCTGGACGGCTCCTGGTCGGGCGAGTTCTTCTTCCTGGACCACCCGATCCATCAGATGAAGCCGAAGGACCGCATGGAGCTGAACAAGCGGTACATCGGGTTCGTGTTCCAGAGCTACCACCTGATCGACGACCTGACGGTCTACGAGAACCTGGATATGCCGCTCTCCTACCGCAACCTGCAGGTCCAGCGAGCGCGCGGCGCATGGTCTGCGACACGCTCGACCGGTTCCAGATCGTCGGCAAGAAGGACCTCTACCCGCAGCCAGCTCTCCGGCGGCCAGCAGCAGCTGGTGGCGCGTGGCGCGGGCGGTCATCGCCAAGCCCAAGCTGATCCTGGCCGACGAGCCCACCGGCAACCTGCACTCCAGCCAGGGCCGGGAGATCATGGAGCTGTTCAAGAAGCTGAACGACGAAGGCACCACCATCATCCAGGTGACCCACTCGGAAGCCAACGCCGCCTACGGAAACCGGATCATCTATCTGCGCGACGGCTGGATCGTGGACAAGCTGTAGGTCCGCTGCCGGTCACTCGCTCCGCAGAGCGGTCATCGGATCGATGCGGGCGGCGCGGCGGGCGGGAAGGTAGCCCGCCACGAGCGCCGTCAGAATCAGAAGCGCGGCAGCGCCGGCGAAGGTCGACGGGTCGCGCGGGCTCGACGTTGTAGAGCATCGAGGCGATGAACTTCGTCAGCGGCCAGCGCGCCAGCGGTCCCCACCGCCGCGCCCAGCACCACCAGAACCACGCGTGCGCCGAAGGACCAGCGCCACGATGTTGCCGTACCTGCGCCCCCAGCGCCACCCGGATGCCGATCTCCGCCGTGCGCCGCGCCGCCGAGTAGGCCACGACGCCGTAGATGCCGATGCAGGCGAGCAGCAGGGCGATGCCGCCGAAGGCCGTCGAGAGATTCGCGAACAGCCGCTCCCGGCGAAGCTGGTCGTCGATGACGGCTTCCTGCGTCTGGACGTTGATCAGAGGCAGATTCGGATCGAGTTCCCGGACCAGGGAACGGACCGGTGCCCGCGAACGCCTCCGGCTTGCCCTGGGTCCGCACCGCGAAATGCAGGCTGCCGAGGCGGCATCCATGGCGGCTGCTCGTACGGCACATAGACCGTGAGCGGCGGGTCGCCTTTCACCTGGTCGTAGTGGGCGTCGGCCACCACGCCGGCGACCACGTACTCCGCTCTGCCCAGCAAGGCTGATGGTTCTGCCGAGCGGCGAGCCGTCGGGGAACGCCCGTTTGGCCATGGCCTGGCTGAGGAACGCGACGCGCGGCGAACTCGCCGTGTCGCGTTCGGTCGGGGCCGCGCCCGAGAATCACGCGGGATTCCCATGGTCTCGAAGAACCGTGGGGCGACGCCGTTGACCTACGCCTGAATGCCCTCTTGCGGCAGCCCGGTCGCGCCAGGGACTCGCAACGGGCCACCGCTCATGCCGCCGGTGAGAAGCCGCATGGACGACGCCGTCGCCGAGACCACTCCGGGCGTCTTGTTCAGGCGAGCGAGGAGGTCCCGATAGAAGCTCCGCAGCCGGTCGTCGCTGTACTTGTTCAGCGTGGGGTCGAGCCCAAACAGCAGGATTCCGTCGGTGCGGAGGCCGAGGTCCACGCTCCTCAGGTTGTCGAGCGTGCGCAGGAAGAGACCCGCCCCGACGACGAGGAGCAGCGAGAGCGCCACTTGAAGCACGATCAGCCCCTGCCCCAGCCGGCCCGAGCGCCACCGTGAGCCGATCCCCTGGCCGCCCGCGCCTTCCTTCAGCGCCGGAGCGAGGTCCACGCGGCTGACTCTCAGGGCCGGCGCGAGGCTGAACAAGACGCCGACCACCACGGACAAGGCGGTCGCGAAGCCCAGGACGCGGGCGCCGACTCCCAGCGGCAAGCGCAGAGTCTCGGTCGAAGATGTGGCCCATCCCAGCAGCGCCCGGCTGCCCCAGATGGAGAAGAGCACTCCGATGACGCCGGCGGCGACGCTCAGCAGAAGCCCCTCGGTGACAAGTTGCCGGCAGATCCGCGCGCGGCCCGCGCCCATGGCCAGGCGCATGGTCACCTCGCCCCGGCGTGCCGCGCCGCGCGCCACCAGCAGCGTGGCCACGTTGGCGCAGGCGATCAGAAGAACCACTCCCGCCACCACCCACAGAGTCCAGAGAGACTCGGAGTAGCTGGAGCGCACGGAGTCCAGCCCCTGGTCCCCCGGCAAGAGGTGCAGCGCCGGCAGCTTCCCGTCCGGGGACGGCTGCACGCCGGCATCCTCGAGCGACTGCCGGAAGAGCGCGTTCAGCTCAGCCTCCCCGCTGCGCGCATCGATCCCCGGTCGCAGCCGGCCCATCACGTTCAACCACCACAGTTCGGACTCCAGGAAGATCGAACGGCTGCCTCGCCCCAAGCCTCGGATCCACCAGCGGAGTCGTGGCCAAGGTCAGCGTGATGTCCGGCGAGGGCACGAACCCTCCTGGCGACACGCCGTAGAACTCAGGCCGCGTCACGCCGACGATCGTCACCGGGACCCCGTTGACGGTCACCTTGCTGCCGATCGCTCGCGGGTCCCGGCCGAAGCGGTCCCTCCAAAGCTGGTAGCTGATCACCGCGGCGGGTTCCGCATCCGCCCGGTCGTCGGCCTCGCTCAGCAGACGCCCGGCCAGCGGCCGGATACCGAGTCCCTTGTAGTATCCGCCGGAAACGAGCATCCCTTTGACGAGGTCCGTTCGCCTCTCCTACGCGCAGGGCGGCGCGGTTCAGGCTGGTGAAAGCGAAGAGGTCGGAGAACTGCCGGGCTTGTGTGCGGAAATGCTCGAAAGCGCCGTAGGTGAATACGTTGCTTAGCGTGAGACCGGTCTTGGGATCCTTCGCCGATGCGGCGTTTGTCATGGAGATGCTTCATGTGCCCGCCCGCCGTGCGACCAGTTGGCAACCACCAAACGCTCCGGTTCGGGAACGGGCAACTTCTCCAGTAACGCGGCATTCACCAGCGTGAAGATGGCGGTGTTGGCGCCGATGGCCAGCGCCAGCGACAGGACCGCCACGGCGGTGAACGCCCGGTCTCGGGCCAGGATGCGGGCGCCGTACACCAGGTCGCGCCAGAGGCTCTCCATCCAGGGTAAGGCCCGGCGGCCGTGAGAGGCGGTTTTCACCCGCAAACGGAGTTGGCCAATCCAATCGGAAAAGTGCATACGGTTTAGACGTGCCTTCCCATAGAGTTGTGAGCCACAAGACAGCAATTAAGCGTCCATTCTTTCTGGCCGCTAAGTGCTGCTGGTACAAGGAGGCACCAGATCTCCGGCGCACGGGCCTCTCTGTCGGGTGTCCGTTTGCGGGACTTCAGTGTCCGGGACTGGAACGCCGCGCGGGAGATGGGAAGCGATGGCGGCTTTCCCCCTTTCGGACAGCCTCGTCCCACAAGCGGACAGTGCTGCATGGAATGACAGCCTTCCTGAAAGACCTGCGCTACAGCTTGCGTCTGTTCGCAAAGAACCCTGGCCCTTACGCCGTGGCGGTCCTGTCGCTGGGGCTGGCGATCGGCCCCAATACCTTTCTGTTCAGCATCCTCGACGCCATGTTCCTGCGCCCCTGGCCAGTGCCGCGGGCGGAGCAACTGTACAACATGGCGCTGGTCAAGCAGGCCCAGCCGGGAGCGCGTGCCCTATTCCGACTACCTGGACTACCAGCGGGGCGGCGCGCGAGCCGTCCGAGATGGCTGTCTGGGGCAGTGGAGGAGCGCTGTTGACCGTGGGCGGCAACACCGAGATGGTCTCAAGCGACAATGTGTCCAGCAACTACTTCTCGGTTCTGGGCCTGACGCCGCATTCGGGACGGTTCTTCGGGCCCGCCGACGAGAAGTACTTCCAAACCGAGCCCCCGGTGGTTCTCAGCTACCACTTCTGGCGCAAGCAGTTCGGCGGCGACCGGAACATTCTGGGACGGCGAATCTCACTGAACGAGAGGCGCTTCACGGTCGTCGGGATCGCCCCGCCGAATTTCAACGGCCTCCAGTGGATACTGCCGGCGGATCTGTGGATGCCGGTCGAAGCTCTGGGTCCAGCGTCAGCAGTTGCTCACGGACCGGGGGAAAGGCGAATACAATGTCGTAATGCGCCTGCGGCCGGGCGTCACCCGAGAGCAGGCCGCCGCCGAGCTGAACTCCGTGGCGCAGGGGCTGGAGGAGGCTTACCCGGAGACCAACCGCGGAAAGCGAGTGAGGCTTTCGAGTGAAGGTGAAGACCGCACCAAACGAGCGGCCGGCATCAGCGCGTCTGTTCTGAGCTCTTGTCGGCCTGGTCCTGTTGGTGGCGTGCGCCAACGTCGCCGGGTTGCTTCTGTCTCAAGCCGAGTCGCGTCGCAGGGAAACCGCCGTCCGTCTGGCGATTGGCGCAAGCCGGGCGCAACTGGTCCGCCAGTTGCTCGCCGAAAGCCTGCTCATATCTCTCATGGCCGCCGGTTTGGGCTGCGCGCTGGCCTACTGGCTGATCGCCCTCATTCCGGTTCTCAAGCCTCCGATCCCCTTGCCCCTGAACTGGGACATTCGCATCAACGCCGCAGCGCTTCTGTATACGCTGGGGCTTTCCGCGATTACGGCGGCGATCTTCGGCCTGGCGCCGGCTCTTCAAACCACCAAATCCGACCTGACTGCCGCCCTGAAGGGCATGGAACCTCAGTCCCGCCGCGGGAGGCTGCGCGTCACGCTGCGCGGCACGATGGTGGTGGCGCAGGTTCTGGTCTCGGTCGTCTTTCTCTACGGCGCCGGATTGCTGGCGCGCAGCTACCTCAAGACCGGCGACGCCCCAGTTGGGTTTGACGCCAAGAAGCCGATATTGCTGCTTTGGGCGGGTCCCGACCTCCCGAGTGGATCCCCAGGGAGTCGCGGATCGCCTCGGAAGCCTCCCTGGCGTGAGACGGGCCAGCTTCTCGCGGCATTTCGCCATGAACCCCTTTGCGGGGGGGGCGCGGTCCGCAAGATCTCGATTCCGGGCGTGCAACCGCCGCCCGGCAGCCCTCCCGATAGCGTCCGGTACAACGTCGTCGGCTTGCGATACTTCGAAACCATGGGCACGCGGCTGATGCGCGGCCGGGCGTTTGAACCCGCCGACGGCCCGGATTCGGAACAAGTCGTCATCATCAATCAGACCATGGCGCAGCGCTATTGGCCCCGCCAGGAGGCCTTGGACCGGCAGTTCGAAGCCGATGGCGTCACCGTACCGGGTCGTCGGGATTGTCGAGGACGGCAAGTACGACAGTCTGCGGGAGACGTCCAGCCGTTCATGTTCTTCCCTGGCGCGCAGAACCCGTTCGGGGAAGGATACTTCATGCTCGAAACCGCTGTCCCGCCTGCTTCTCTGGCTGGCGCGGCGCGGAAGGCCGCTGCAGCCCCCAGCTTGAAGGTTCTCTCCACCGTAACGCTGGTGGAGCAAATGAGACTCGCGCGCTACGCCGAGGAATTGAGTTCGAGGCTGCTCGGCGGTGTCGCGCTGCTCGCCGTCTTCCTCTCTTCGGTCGGCTTGTTCGGCGTGGTGGCCACCATCATGGGACGGCGCCGGCGCGAGTTCGGCATTCGGATGGCTCTCGGCGCCACTCGCTGGAACGTCATGCGAATCGTCTACGGCTACGGCTTGAGAATGGTGGGAATCGGGTCTCTGTTGGGGCTCGCCGCGGCTTACGCCGCCATGATCGTTCTGGCGTCCTGCTCTACGAAGTGCAGCCCGGTGACCCGCTCACGCTCGCCGGCGTTTGCGCACTGGTAGCCTTGATCACTGTGGCCGCCTGCCACTTCCCGGCGATGCAGGCTACGCGCGTGATCCAGCCAACTGCCTGCGCAGCGAGTAGCTGCCGCCCCTGAGATCCCCGGATCGGACAGCCTCGTCCCAAAAGCGGACAGTGTCTCCGCCGGTTGGATGACGGAATCGCCTTGCGATAGAACCAGATAGCAGCTTCCGGCAACTGGCACGCCGACTGCAATTAGCATTGTAGAGAACCTCATGGACATCCAGCGCGAAGGAGCCGCCCGCAAACGCCTGATCCGCAACGTCGTCATTGGCGTCGCGGTGACGGCGGTGGTGGTGGCGATCAGCATCGTGGTGTCGCGGCTCAAGCCGGCCGCCCCCACGGTCGAGCGCGCCACGGTCTGGACGGACACGGTGAAGCGCGGTCCCATGGTCCGGGAGGTCAGCGGGCTCGGTTCTCTGGTGCCCGAACAGATCCTGTGGATTCCAGCCACCGCAGGCGGGCGTGTCGAGCGGATTAACGTGTTGCCCGGCGCCTTGGTCCAGGCGGACACCGTACTGCTGGTGCTGAACAATCCCGAGCTGCAGCTCTCGGCGCTCGGCGCCGAATACGACGTGAAAACCGCGGAGGCGAATCTGAAGGACCTCGACGTCCAGCTCGAAAGCGAGCGTTTGACCCGGGAATCCACGCTGTCAAGCGTCCAGTTCGCCTACCAACAGGCGCAGCTAAGGGCTGCCCAGGATACCGCCCTGAACAAGGCGGGGCTGCTCGTCGATCTCAATCTCAAGCTCTCGCTTTCGAACGAAGCGGACATAGCCAACCGCAAGAGGATCGAAGAGAAGCGCATGGCCATACAGTCGGATTCGATTACAGCGAAAATGGCGGTGCAACGCGGGCTATTGGACCAGTTGCGGGCCGTGGCCGCACTGAGACGCGAGCAGGTCTCATCCTTGCGAGTGAGAGCGGACGCCAGCGGCGTGCTCCAGGAGGTGCCGGTGCAGGTGGGCCAGACGGTCGGGGCCGGGACGATTCTCGCCAAGGTCGTGCAGCCGCAGAAGCTCAAGGCGGAGCTCAAGATCTCGGAGACACAGGCCAAGGATGTGCAGATCGGGCAGAAGGTGAAGGTGGACACGCGCAATGGCGTCATTCCGGGCTCTGTGTCGCGGATCGATCCAAGCGTCCGCGAGGGAACCGTGACGGTGGACGTCAAGCTCGAGGGCACGCTGCCCTCGGGGGCCAGGCCCGACCTGAGCGTCGATGGAACGATCGAACTTGAGCATCTGGAAAACGTCGTATATGTAGGACGCCCCGCGACGGGACAGCCGAACAGCACCATCAGCCTGTTCCGGCTGGGTCCCGATGGACGGGAAGCATCGCGCGTGGCGGTAAAGCTGGGCCGCAGCTCGGTAAGCACCATCGAGGTCGTGGAAGGTCTGCGGCCCGGTGATAAGGTGATTCTTTCGGATATGTCCCAATGGGACGCACAGGACAGGGTACGGTTGAACTGAGTCACGCAAAGACGCTAAGACGCAAAGGAAAACACATGGACTCATCGGCACAACCACTGATACTGCTTGAAGACGTCACGAAGGTCTTCTACACGGATGAAGTGGAGACGCACGCGCTCTCCGGCGTGCATCTGGAAATCCAGAGAGGCGAGTATGTCTCGATTGGCGGCCCCTCGGGATGCGGCAAGTCCACGCTGCTCTCCATCCTGGGGCTGCTGGACACGCCCACCGAGGGCCGCTACTCCATCAACGGCCGTGCGGTCGAGAAGCTCAAGCCGGCCGAGCGGGCCCGCATCCGCAACCGCGAGGTCGGCTTCATTTTCCAGGCCTTCAACCTGATCGGCGACCTGACGGTCTACGAGAACGTCGAGCTGCCGCTGACGTATCGCGGCATGCGCGCCGCGGAGCGGAAGAAGCGCGTCCACGAGGCGCTGGAGAAGGTCGGCATGTCGCACCGCATGAAGCACTACCCCTCGCAGCTTTCCGGCGGCCAGCAGCAGCGCGTGGCCGTGGCCCGCGGGCTGGGAGGGAATCCGTCGATCCTGCTCGCCGACGAGCCCACCGGCAACCTGGACTCGACCAACGGCCAGGCGGTCATGGACCTGCTGCAGCGACCTGCACCAGCAGGGCGCCACGGTCTGCATGGTGACGCACGATCCGCGCTACGCCAGCTTTGCCGACCGCACCGTCCACCTGTTCGACGGGCGCATGGTGGAAGAGACCGCCCCGGCCAGCGCCTAAAGCGACAGGGGGACCGGCCCCACGCGGATTACTTACAATGAGACTCGTGGACCCTGCCCCGCCCCGCATTCTGATCGCCGACGACCAGAAGGACATCCTCGAAGCTCTGATGCTGCTACTGAAGCCCGAGGGCTTCCGGATCGAGACGGCCTCGTCGCCGGCGGGCATCGTCGCGACGCTCGAGGCCGGCGACTTCGACGTCATCCTCATCGACCTCAACTACGCCCGCGACACCACCTCCGGCCAGGAGGGCCTGGATCTGCTGGAGCGGATTCGCGCCATGGACGGCACGCTGCCGGTGGTCCTGATGACGGCCTGGGGCTCGATCGAACTGGCCGTCGAGGCGATGCGGCGCGGGGCGCGCGATTTCGTTCAGAAGCCCTGGGACAACGCGCGGCTGCTGGCGATTCTGCGCACGCAGATCGAACTCGGGCGGGCGCTGCGCCGCGGCGAACGGCTGGAGGCCGAGAACGAGATTCTGCGCGGCGAGGGACAGCCGCGGATGATCGCCGAGTCGGCGGCCATGCGGCCGGTGTTGCAGATCATTGCGCGAGTGGGGCCCTCCGACGCCAACGTGCTGATCACCGGCGAAAGCGGCACCGGCAAGGGACTGGTCGCGCAGGCGCTGCACGCGGCTTCCCAGCGCGCGGGCCGGCCGTTCGTCACGGTCAACACCGGCGGCCTGACGGAAACGCTGTTCGAAAGCGAGCTGTTCGGTCACGTCAAGGGCGCGTTCACGGACGCCAGGACGGACCGCGTGGGCCGTTTCGAGTT
>CAWDER010000018.1:0-120370 GCA_963801345.1 Bryobacteraceae bacterium | reverse complement strand
TGACGGTTGTCTGCGGCTCGTCGGACTCCACCTGGCTGAAGTCCGGGTTGACAGTCAGATCGACGGTGATGCCCTACCTGGATGACCGCCTTGTCGCTCAATGCCGCCGCGAAGTTCCCGTTGTGTGCGGCTTGCCTCCGGGCTGCTCGGTGTCGAGGAAGTCCGCGTCTGAGTATGCGCCGTACGGGATCACCTGCAGATTGCCGGCCGAAGTGCGGGCCGGAAGCTCGACCGTGGCCATCTGCTGGACGAAGCCGGCGATCGGCTGGAGATGCGCGGCCAGTAGGATTCCTCGTTGATCTGCACGACGGCGCCACTTTAGCCCCAGGTCTGCGCGTCATGGCTCGGGTCGAAGGCTCTTGAACGGAATCGCGATCCAGACGACGTAGCCTTTCGCGTCAGCCGCCCTGGGGGTGTGCCAGAGGGTGGTCGAGCTGGGGTTGCCGTCCTGCCCTTCGGTCCGGAAGACGTCCTGCTGGATGCCGAGCGGGTTGAACACGAACAGGTAGGCGCGCTGGCCGTCGTGGAACGTATCGAGCATCAGGCCGACGACATCGTCGTTGTCGATCACAGGCCCTTGCGCTTCGCCCTGGCCGCCCGCGGACCAGGTCAGGGTCGTCCGTGCAGGCGAACACCGCGTAGAGGTTCTTATCGTCGAAGCCCAGGTATGCGGTAGTGGGCAGGCTCACGGGTTGTCCATCGCCGGCATCTTCTGGCGGAATCTTCCACCTTCAACATCGAGTAGCCCGGCTCCCGGTTCAGGACTTGATCTCCGTGGTCTTGCAAGTCTGGGGATTGTGACGGCCGCTTGCAGCCGCGGCCCCAGTGCACATCAAGATGAGGACAACCAGACCACGCAGAAGGCAGGTCGAGGGGCGCTGGCCTTCAGCCTGAACGGATACCGGCGACGGTTCTTCCAGCGTCAAGCCCAGGCGCACAACGGGCCATCCTGGCCCCTCGAAAGGCATCCAGCGAGCGGTAGCGCTCGGGGGTTCTATTCGGTGGCGGCGTGTCGTGTGCATCACAACTCCATGCGGGTTTCTTTCGCGGGCGGCGGAAGTAGAAAGGGGATCCTCGCGGTAAGAGGGGCGTGGTTTACGGAATCACACGTAACCCATTGAAATCGATGCGTCCCGCGACGAGTCGCTATCCGCTCTCGAAGAGATCCTCCAGTCGCCACACTCGCGAGGCCGGACGGCTCCGGCCCCTCCGAAGCATCTGGCGACGCTGACGAACGACGGTGGAGACGGGGCGCCTCAAGGAATCCGTCCTGGTCAGCTTCAGGCGACGGACTACGACCCGCGACTGGACCCCGTGGTTCGCGTGGAGGCGCGCCGGTTGCGCCAGCGGCTCGAGGAGTTCTACGCCTCTGGCGCCGCTTCCAGCCCCGTGCGGCTGCACCTTCCGCAAGGGCGGCTACCGGGTGACCTTCGAGCGGGCGCCGGCCCGGCGGCGCTCCCTTCGGATGTACTGGATTGCCGCCGCCGCTGTGGCGGTGATCGCGACCGTCATCTACTGGGTCGAGTGCAGATCCGCCGACGGACGGCGGCCCGGCGCGGGTGGCGCTCCTGCGCGGCCAGTATCAGATGAACATGTACTCGCGCGAGGGACTGCTGTGGGTGGTCGACTACTTCCATCAGGCGCTGCGAATCCGGCCGGACTACGCGCCGGCTCTGGCGGCGCTGTCGCAGACCTACGCCGTCCTCGCTCTACTACGGCGGCTCGCCGCCGGGGGTTCCCTTCGACATTTCGCTCACGACGGCCGACAAGGCGATCGCAGCAGCGGCTGGTCGCTGGCCGAGGCACACGCGGTGCGGGGGTTTGCGCTGGCGTTCCATCAGTGGCGCTGGGCGGACGAACGGCAGCCACCAAGGCGATCTCGCTGGACCCCAACTCCGCGATGAGCCACCTTCTATGGAGTCTGCGTCCTTCTGCCGCAGAGCCGCTTCGACCGTTCGCACGAGGAGTTCCGCCGCGCGCTGAGCCTGGACCCGAACTCGTCGTTTGGGAACTTCACTTACGGCTTTGCGCTTCTGGCCGCCGGACGAAAGGACGAAGCGATCGCCCAGTACCGCCGGACGCCTAGCTCGGCGCGACCACCCGGACATGGAATGGACGACGGAATGGCTCTCGGGATGGCGGGCCGGTGCGCCGAAGCGGCCGACGCGTTTCGGCGTTCGATCAGACTGGGGGGGAGCGAGGACCGCGAGTTACGTGGCCTGGAGGCGTACTTTTCCGGGGATGTCGAGAAGGCGCGGCGGGACGGTCCGCGTGGAGAAGGCGGCGATCGAGGGCCAGCAGAATCGAATCGACGCGGCGCGCCTGTTCATGCTCGGCGAGCAAGACGAGTGTTCTTATGGCTGCACGCGCAATCGACGCGGGAGCGGGAGGTAATCTGGATCAGATCGGGACCCGCGTCGCGGCGCTCCGTTCCGACCCCACCGCTGGCAGCGCGGGTAGGGCTCTGATCAGGGTCCGCCACCCTCCCGGAGATTCTTGTGCCATTCTGCATTGCCAACGTTTCTCGTGGACCACCCCACCCTTGGATTGGCCACCCTGAATCCAAGTTTGCCGTCCTGTTCAGTTAAGCTTTAGAACCAGTACAAAACCTTATGCCAAACCTACATCGAGTGTCGAAGGCAGCCGTCGCACTTCTCACCCTTGCCGCGCTGACGGCCTGGGGGCAGCCCGCTGCTCCAGGACGGGCGGCGGCGCCGTCCGGTCGCCGGAAGTGGCCGCGGACGGCAAAGTCACCTTCCGTCTGCGCGCGCCCAATGCCAAGGACGTGGCCGTCACGGGCATCGGACAACGCCTGGCAGGCAAGAAGGACGACAGGAGGCGTTCTGGACCGCCACCACCGAGCCGCTGAAGCCGGACATGTACTCCTATTCGTTCTCCGTTGACGGCGCCACGTTCGACCATCTGCGCGAATTCGCTCTTCAAGCCGTCCTACGGCAGCGCCGGCCAGACAACGTCCACGTCCCGGAGTACGTGATCGGGGAGCCTGCGGCGAAAGTCGTGCCGCGCCATCACGCGGCACTTCTACCACTCCGCGGTGGCCGGCGACGACCGCGACTACTGGGTGTACACGCCCGCGAAGCGGATGACCGAAGCGCAAGGAGCCGTATCCGGTGCGCTCTACCTGTTGCACGGCCTGGGGGACGAAGCCAGCGTGTCGATTCAGAGCGCGCCGCCACGTGATCCTCGACAACCTGGTTGCGCAAGGCAAGGCCAAGCCGATGCTCATGGTGAACACTCTGGGCTACGGCATGTTGGGCGGTACCGGGCGCTATGGCCAGCGACATGATTCCGAATTTCGCGATAGGACGGTGCTGGAAGAAGTGATGCCGCAGGTAGAGAAGGCCTACAACGCCACCAAGGACCGCAACCAGCGCGCGATCGCCGGCTTGTCGATGGGTGGCGCGGAGGCGCTCTACACGGGCCTCAACCATCGGGATCGCTTCGCCGGCAGGCCTGTTCAGCGGCGCCTTTGTCATGTGGCCTCGCGGGACTGCGGCACCGGCGGCGACCCGCGGCGCCCCGGCGGCGACACCGGGAGCGGCCCCCGGACGTGGCGGGGCCGGGGGCGGTCGAGGGGGAGGCCAGTCCATGACGCCCGCCGACTTCGAGCGGAATTTCCCGAACTGATGAAGGCGAACTCGCAGATCCGGCTGCTCTGGATCGCCTGCGGCGTTGACGACGGGCTGAACACCGTGAACTGCGACTTTAAAGACTGGTCAAATCCAAGAACGTCCAGTTCACGGACCTGGAGATTCCCGGCTTCGCGCACGTCTGGCCGCTGTGGCGGCGGAACCTGGCCGAGCTGGCGCCCTTGTTGTTCCAGGCGAATAGAAGGTCGCGGCTGGTTCGCCCATGTTCGAGTAGGTCTTTATTCCCGCCGCCGGGCTGGGGGTTCGCGCGTTATCCGAAGACCAGCCGGCTCCCGAAGGTCCGGCTCGAAATCGACGGCAAGCCTCTATCCTGCGCAACATCGAGTTGCTGCGGGATAGCCTGGGGGTTCGGAGGTCACGATCATCGTGGGCCCCATGGCGATCAGGTGAGCGCGCAGCTGGGGGACGGCGCGCGCCTGGGCGTCGAGCTGCGGTATCCGTGGAGTGCCCCGATCCCGGCATCGGCCTGGCCCTGCGGACCTGCTCTGCCGCGATCTGCTCCGCGAGCCCTTCATCACGATCTTAGGCGACGAACTCTATGTGGAAAGTAACCACAGCCGCGCGTGGGCTGTACGGCCGCCCGTTCGACGTCCCGCCTGCGCCGTGATGCGCGCCAGCATCTCACCAGATCAAGCGCAACTACGGTGTGGAGATCGAAGACGGCCGCATCGTTTCGCTGGTCGAGAAGCCCGACGAGATCCGCAACGACCTGCTGGGCTGCGGAACGTACTTGTTCACACCCGGGATCTTCGACGCCATCGCGCGCTGGAAAGCCGTCCCGTGACGGGCGGCTGGAACTGACGGACGTCCTCAACGACGTGGCGCAAGGCGCGCCCGGCGTTCTGCCGTTTTTCCTCGAAGGGATGTACTTCAACATCAACACGGCCGACGACTATAACGACGCGCAGTTCAAAATTCGAAGCGCCGTTTTCGGCCACCGCAAAGTCAGCGTGGTCATTCCGGCTACAACGAGGAACACTCGATCGGCTACGTCGTACGGACTTCCTGCCCGCTGTCGACGAGGTGCTGGGGAGCGGACAACTCGTCGAGGACCGCACGGCGGAGGTGGCGCGCCGGGCGGAGCACGGGTCGAGACGGTGCGGCGAAAAGGTACGGCGACTCCATCCGGCACGGCCTCGATTGCGCCAGGCGACATCCTCGTAGTGGCCGGGAGGCTGACTGACTCCTTCGTGCGCGTGATCTCAGCAAGCTGCTCGAGTATCTGAAGGACGATCCGACATGGTCGTCGGAACGCGCACGACCCGCGAGATGGTCGAGCAGGGGACGAACATGCGAGGCCCGGTGCGCTGGGGCAACGTGGTGGTGGCGAAGCTGGTCGAGTTGCTGTGGGGAATCTCCAGCCCCGGTTCACCGACGTCGGCTGCACCTATCGGGCTCTTTGGCGCGACGCCTATCGGACGATGCGGCCGCTGCTCACCGCCACAGGCCCGGAACTTTCTCCTAGATGATGGTGGCCATACCAAGTCGGCGAGCGTGTCCACCGAGGTGCCGGTCAGCTATCACCGCCGGCTGGGCGGGGAATCCAAACACTCCGCGAACTACTGGCGCATCAGCCGTACCGCGTTGCGCATGCTGTGGAAGCATCTTGCGGCACCGGCTGGCTGGCTAGCGCATGTTTGCCATGGTTTTGGCCGCGAGGCCGCCTAAGTTGTTGAAACAAATGGAAACACTTGGCCGTTTCGCGAAAAGTGTAGTGCCAAAGATACTTCTCTGTATTGACCATTCTCTATTGATTGTTGGCTATTGGTGATGTATATGTAGTGTCAGAGGTGACACTTTGTGTTCCTTCGCTCCGTCAAGGCCCCCAACGGCCGGCATGAGTACCTCCGCCTGGTGGAGTCTTTCCGCGATGGCGACAAGGTGAAGCAGAGGATCGTCGCCCATCTTGGCCGCAAGGATCTATTGGCTCCCCACCTGGACGCTCTCGTCCGCCTGCTCCAGGCCGAAGCCGCCTCGCCGCGCTGGGTGTCGGCCGACGACGTCAGCGCTCCGCGCGCCTCCACCTGGGGGCCCATTCTCGTCGCCCGGCACTTGTTCGAGAAGCTGTCCCTGCACTCGATCCTGGATGCCGGCCGGCCCCAGTTGCGGCACGGTCAGCCGCTGTCGGAACGCGTGTTTCCTCTAGTGGCCAACCGACTCACACACCCCGGCAGCGAGCACGCCTTGGCACAGTGGCTGGAAGATTACTACGTCTGCTCTTCTTCCGGCAGCCGCTGGACGCCGGTCTGGAAACAGTCGCGCCGCGTGAAGGTCGGCTTCGAGCAGTTGAAGCTCTGGTATCAGACGCTGGACGATTTGCTGGCGCAAAAGAAACGTGTCGAGAAACAGATCTTCCTGGAGTTGCGCGATCTGTTCAGCCTCCAGCCCGACCTGGTGTTCTACGACATCACCTCGACCTACTTCGAAGGCGGCGGCCCGGCCGGGTTGGGCCGCTTCGGCTACAGCCGCGACGGCAAGCCGCGCAACCGCCAGATCGTGATCGGCGTAGTGATGATGGATGGCTGGCCGGTCGCCCATCACGTCTTTGCCGGCAACCGGCTGGACCAGACCACGGTGATGGAGGTCGTGCAGGATCTCAATGCGCGCTTTGAGTTGAACCGGGTCGTCTTCGTCGGCGACCGCGGGATGATGACGATCGGCAACGTCGATCAGTTGCGCCAGTTGCGGCAAGGCTATCTGGTGGGCCTGCAGAGACGGAACCGGAAAGACACGGCTGACTACATCGCCTGGGCCGAGACGCGCAGCGACTGGCAGCCATGCCCGCTGGGGATCACGGCGGCCGAGAAGTCGGCGCCGCCACGGACGCGCGTGGTGGAGGTCGCCGGCAAGGAGCCGGGGGTCCGGGTTTTCGTCGTGCACAGCGACGAGCGAGAAGAGTACGAACGGAGCATGCGCGAGTTGTCGATGCAGCGGGCACGCCAAGACCTGGAGGCGCTACGGGCGCAGGTGGACAAGGGTGAGCTGAAAGAGCCAGACAAAATCGGCGCGGCGGCGGCCACCAAACTGCACCGCAATCACGGCCATCGGTATTTCGCCTGGGATCTGCGCAAAGGCAAGTTCGAGTTCTTCGAGCACCCGTTGAATCTGGCGCGCGAGAAGGCGCTCGAAGGCAAATACGTCATCCAGACCGAAGAGCCGAACCTGTCCGCCGTCGAGGCGGTGACGGCCTACAAGCAACTGAATGAAGTCGAGCGCGGCTTCTCCCACTTGAAGGATCTGCTGGAACTGCGCCCGGTGTATCACCGCCGCGACGAGCGGGTCGAGGCTCACGTGTTCGTAGCGGCGTTGGCACTGCTGCTGGACCGGGCGCTGGAGAAAACCTTGCGAGCGGCGGGCAGCCAGCTATCGTCGCCGTTTGCGTGGCGGGCGCTGGAGATGATGCGCTGCGTCGAAGTAGAACTCGGCACGCGCCGCAAGCGGTGCGTGACGCGCGGCAACCAGCATGTCGCCGAAGTGCTGAAGGCCACCGGCCTCACTGAACTGGACCCGCCCGCGCCGCCGGAGGACCGGCCATGCCTCATGTAGTGACCAAACTCAAAAACCGCCTGCCTGTTTTCTTGGGTTTACAGGGAGCTATGGCAAACATGCGCTAGATCCAATTCATCCGGGCGAGATCCTAAGCGAAGATTTTATGAAGCCGCTTGGCATTAGTATCAACCGGCTCTCGCGCGATCTGAACGTTCCGCCGAACCGGATTCATGGCATCGTTCACGGAACCCGGTCCATCACGGCCAACACCGCGCTCCGCCTCGGAGTTCATTTCGGAGTCTCTCCCGAGACTTGGATCAACCTGCAGGCCGAATACGATCTGCGCGTCGCGCGGCGGACCCATGGAGAAGAGATCGGCCGGACAGTACGGAGGCGCAAAATCCACTCCCCCGACTCCGAGGCACATACACGCCCACCGACGGGAGCCCAGACTGCTCCCCCCCCCCCACTAGATCTTCAGGCTAGTCTTTCGGCCGGAATATGCTCTTGCCCCGTGGCGCGCCCCGTCAGGTATACTTCCAGATTGCGGCTAGAACCGAGCAAGAAACCCTGTTTGATCGGCATCGCCGGCCCCTCCTGCGCGGGCAAGACCGAACTGGCGCGCCGCTTGGCCGCTGCACTAGACGCGCCGATCGTGGCACTGGATTCCTACTACCACAGCCTGGACCATCTGCCTTTGGAGCAACGCGCCCGGTCGAATTTCGATGTGCCCGATTCGCTCGATGCGGACCTGCTGGCGCGGCATGTGGGCCAACTGGCGCGTGGCGAGGAGATCCGGGTGCCGGTCTACGATTTCACGCGCCACCAGCGCACCACCGCCGTCCGCGTGGTGCGCCCGACGCGCTACGCGCTGATCGAAGGCCTGTTCGCACTTCATTGGGAGGCCGTGCGCGAACGAATGGGACGTCAAGCTCTACGTGGGCGCCAGCGACGGCGTTTGCCTCAGACGCCGGATCGAGCGGGACGTTCGGGAGCGCGGCCGCACCCCCGAATCCGTCCTCGAACAGTACCGAACCACAGTGGAGCCGATGGCCAGGCAGTACGTCCTCCCGACGGCCGCCTTCGCCGGCTTGGTCGTCGACGGCGAAGCTCGCATCGAAGAATCCGTCGCGGCCGCCCTGGCTGTGATACGCGGAGCGCGCTGACATGCGGATCCTGGCAATCGCCGACGATACCACCGGGGCCATCGAAGTGGGCGCCAAGTTCGCCATGGCCGGGGTGAGCACCCTGGTTGCCACTGGAGGCAGTGCGGAGTGCGATCGAGACGGCTTCGTCGTCGACCTCCAAACCCGGCACCTTTCCCCCTGGCAGGCCCGCGAGCGCGTCCTGCAACTGGCTGGCGAGGCCATCGAGGCCGGTGTCCCGTACTTGTTCAAGAAGACCGACTCCACCTTGAGAGGCCACATCGCGGTCGAATTCCAGGCCTTGATCGAGGCCTTCCCGGAGCGGCCGCTGCTGTACGTACCGGCTTACCCCCGGATGGGACGCACTGTGAGGAACGGCGAGCTCCGCGTACACGGAGCGGGCCTGGCGGAAACGGCCTTCGCCGCGGATCGTTTGAACCCATCGCTCCAGGGATACATTCCTGGGCTGCTCAGCGAAGGGTGTGGGGCGCCGGTGCTGACGGCCTCCACGGGCGAGCGCATTCTGGAGCTGCTCGCGGCGGTCCCCGGCGGCGTGATCATCCTCTGCGACGGAACCACGGACGATGATCTGCGGAGCGCCGCGGAGGCTCTGGCCGCCTCCGCGAGAGACTGCATCGTCGCGGGAACCGCGGGATTCTGCGAGCCGTGGGTCAACGCGCTGCCCATCGAGCGGACCTTCCAGGGTGAGGTTCCCTCCGTCCGCCGGTGCCTGGTAATCGGCGGAAGCCTGCACCCGGCCTCGAGCGCAGCCATCTATCGGGCGGCGGGGGCCGGCATTCCCGTCATCTCGATCGCCGATCAGGCTGCCGGCGACGACCTCACCGCCGCGGCTTTGGCCGAGGCGCTCTCCGTTCACCCCTGGGTCTCGCTCACAACGACGGGCACCTGTCCCGAGAGCGTCGTCCAGCGGATGGGTGCGCTGGCTGCGCGCGCGATCGAATTGCAGCCCGTAGACGGCGTGGCCGTCTTCGGCGGCGATACCACCCTCGGCGTCCTCGACGCGCTCGGCGTGAGTGTTGTCTGATCCCCTGCGGGATCTCCTGCCGGGCATCCCCGTGTCCCTCATCCAGCACGGTGACAGGCGGCTCGCGCTGATCACCAAGGCGGGCGGATTTGGCGACGCGGGCACGCTACTGGCGATCCGCGAGACACTCAAGGACGGGTCATGATCTTCGGCATCACCATGGGGGATTCGAGCGGTGTCGGCCCTGAGATTCTGCTCAAGGCGTTCCGCAACGGCGAACTGCGCCAACCCTTGGTCGCTTTTGGCGATCTCTCCATTCTGGAGCACTGCAACCGGGCTCTGGGCTACGACGTGCCGCTGCGGAAGGTGACCAGCCCGGCGGAGTGGGCGGAAGGATCGTTGAACGTCATCGATCTTGGCCTGATGCAGCCCGCGGACCTGACCGCCGGCCGCATCTCCGCCCAATCCGGCGCAGCCGCCCGAGACTACGTCATCGCGGCGACACGCGCCGCGCTCGATCGTTCGATCTCCGCAATCGTTACGTTGCCCATGAATAAGGAAGCGACCCAACTCTCCGATCCTGTCTTCACCGGCCACACGGAGCTGATTGCTTCCCTGCTGCGGCGTCGACGACGCGACCATTATGCTGGTCTCCGAACAGTTGATCGTCACCCACGTGAGCACCCACGTTTCGCTGCGCGAAGCCATCGAGCGGGTGAAGCGGGAACGGGTCCAGCGAATCATCCGGATGACCTGCGAAGCCGTGGCCAGGCTCCGGGTGAATCCCCGCGTCGCGGTGGCCGGGCTGAACCCGCACGCCGGCGAGAGCGGCCTGTTCGGCCGGGAGGACATCGAAGAAATTCGCCCGGCAGTCGAATGGGCCCAGCGTGAGGGACTGCCCGTGGAGGGACCGCTCCCCCCGGACACGGTCTTCTACCTTGCCATCGCGCGCAAGCGCTTCGACGCGGTCGTGTGCATGTATCACGACCAGGGGCACATTCCGCTCAAGCTGCTGGATTTCGAAGGCGGCGTGAACGTGACACTGGGCCTGCCCATCATCCGGACGTCGGTCGATCACGGCACCGCCTTCGACATCGCCTGGCAGGGTGTGGCTTCCACGCGGAGCCTGGTGGCGGCGCTGGACCTGGCTGCTAGACTGGCTGGAGCTGAGATATGAGAGGTTGGCGCATCAACCGCCGGGAGTTCCTGAAGGCCTCGGCGGGGTCTGTTCGCGGGAGGGAGTCTCTACGCGGCGTCCGCCCCGCTGCGGTTCGGCGTGGTCACCGATGTGCACTACGCGGACCGGCCCCCGGCAGGCTCGCGCTTTTACCGGCTTGGCCTCGGCAAATTGCGCGCCTGCGTGGATCTGATGAACTCGCAGGGCGTAGACTTCCTGATCGAGCTGGGCGACTTCAAGGATCAGGATGTGAAGCCCGACGAAGCCAGTACGCTGCGCTTCCTGGGCTCCATCGAAGAGGTGTTCCGAGGTTTTCGCGGGCCGAGGTACCACGTACTCGGAAACCACGACGTCGACAGCATCACCAAGGAACAGTTCCAATCGGCGATCGTCAACACCGGCATCGAGCGCCCGCGCACCTGGTATTCCTTCGAGCGCGGCGGGCGCGGCTTCATCGTTCTGGACGCCTGCTTCAAAGCCGGCATGGTGCCCTACAGCAAGGGCAACTTCGACTGGCAGGACACCAACATCTCGCCCGAGCAACTGGACTGGCTGGCGAAGGAACTGCGCAGCGCATCGCGGCCGGTGGTGGTCTGCGTCCACCAGCGGCTTGACGAAGGCGCGAGTGAGCCGAGCATCGCGAACCGCGCCGCGGTCCGGCAAGCGCTCCAGGATTCGGGGAAAGTGGTGTTGGTGCTGCAGGGTCACGTGCACACAGGCGCGTATCAGCAGATCGAGGGCATCCACTACTACACGCTGGTAGCGTCCATCGAGCGCGACAACCCGGCCGACAACACCTGCGCCATCGTCCAACTCAACCCCGACGGGAGCGTCGAGATCACCGGCTACCAAAGGGCCGTGAGCCGGAAACTCTAAGTAGGACAGGCGGTTTCGCCTGTCCTAAACCGACTTGACCTCCGGATGCACCCAGGGCTTGCGATATGGCCGCCGCAACAGCCGGTTGGCTTCTTCGTCGCCCACTATCATGCCCTTCGCGGCGTCCCACTGAAGCGTGCGGCCGAGTTGCGTCGACATGTTGGCCAGAATGCAGCACGCCGACGAAATGTAACCCTGCTCGATGTCCGCGACCGGCTTTCCGCGCGTGGCTATGTTCGCCAGCAGGTCCTTCATATGGCCACGGATGGCGGGCGCCACGTGTTTCTCCAGCCTCGGCTCGGTATTGTCTATGGGGTACTGTTCCAATTCGTAGGTGACATCCTTGTGAACCGGCGTTGCCCCTCTGCCTTGCGGGATGAAGTCGTAGCCCATCACCCCCGCCTTGAGCGTGCCTTGATCGCCGTACAGGATCGCGCCCCAGTTGTAAGCGGGATCCGGTTGTGCGCCGAAGCGGCGGTGCCGCCACACCACGGTCAGGTTGTCGAACTCGAACATCGAGGTCTGGTCGTCCGAGATGTCCGACGCGCCGCCTTTGAGAACCCGGATGCCGCCGAACGAGGAGATGCGCTTCGGCCAGCCCAGGTCCATGAACCAGCGGACCATGTCGAACATGTGGATGCCCATGTCCCCAATCGTGCCGTTCCCGTAGGCCATGAAGGCGCGCCAGTTGCGCTGAACGTCCGGGCTGTACTCCATCATCGGCGCCGGTCCCACCCAGAACTCCCAGTCGAGGGTGGCGGGCACGGGCGCGGGTTTGGGAGTGGAAGCGCGGCCGCCACCGTAGGAGAAGACCTCGACATGGCCAATGGTGCCCAGCTTGCCTTGCTTCACGATGTCGCGCGCCTCGATGAGGTGCGGCGTGCTGCGCCGTTGCGTTCCGATCTGCACCACGCGATTGTATTTGCGGGCGGCGGCGAGCATCGCCTGCCCCTCCACCACGTCCACGCAGATCGGCTTCTGCACATACATGTCGCAGCCCGCCTTGGCCGCTTCGATCATGGGCAGCGCATGCCAGTGATCCGGCGTGGCGATTTCGACCATGTCCAGGTCCTTCTGCTTCAACATTTCGCGGTAGTCGGTGAACAGGCGCGGCTTCTTCTTAGAGGCCTGGCGCTCCACGGCCCATTGTGCGGCGGTCTCGAGGTTTACCTTGTCGACGTCGCAGAGCGAGACGATCTCGATCGGCGCCACCTGAACCAGCCGGAATATATCCGACTTGCCGTACCATCCGCAGCCGATCAGGCCCACGCGTAGCGGCGGGCGATCGGCGAATTCCGCGGCGTAGCCACCCGCGGAGAAGGCCAACCCCGCGACGCCCGTTTTCAGAAATTGACGACGATCCATGCTCCTCCCATCCTTTCCATTGACCGCAACCAAAGATTAGCAACAGTATAGCCCAGTCTCGACACTGGGAAAGGGACTCTGCACCTAAATCCGGCAGTGGGACCCGCTCAAGGCCGGATAGGTTGTGTGGCCGCAACCAGTTGCAGTAGCCGCAGTTATCGCCAGACACGTGATCTGCGCAGCAGTTAAAAATCCAAGCGGCTCAGTGCCTTGGCGCTCCCCTCACCCCTTGCACCGCCGGGTTTAGGCTGAAAGAATCGCGAGAGGGAATTGCAGGATTCGCGGTGAAGACGCAGAGGACAGGCGAAACCGCCTGCCTTACGGCTCAACGGATCTCGACAACCGTATGGAACAGCGATGGCGGTAGTTCCAACCCGGCGGCGATCACTCGCTCCGAGAATTTGGGGCGGATGCCGGTAGGCTTGAATCGTCCCAGAACTCTTCCGTCTGCGCCTAGCCCGGTCTTCTCGAAGACGAAGATGTCCTGCATGGTCACTAGATCGCCTTCCATGCCGACGCACTCCGTGATGTGGGTGATCCGGCGGGTGCCGTCGGCCTGACGGGCGATCTGCACAAACAAATGGACCGCCGCGCTGATCTGCTGACGGATAGCGCGCAGGGGGATGTTGGAGTTCGCCATACTCGACATGACTTCCAGCCGGCTTACGGCGTCCCTGGGGGTGTTGGCGTGAACCGTTGTCAGCGAGCCATCATGGCCCGTATTCATCGCCTGGAGCATGTCCAGAGCCTCTTCCCCACGAACCTCCCCGACGATGATGCGGTCCGGACGCATGCGCAGCGCATTGACCAGAAGTTGCCGGATGCGCACGGCCCCTTGTCCATCGATGTTGGCTGGGCGGGCTTCCAGCCGCACCACGTGCCGCTGGCGCAACTTCAGCTCGGCGGCGTCTTCAATGGTCACCACCCGCTCTCGGGCGTCGATGTAGCCGGATAGCATGTTCAACAGGGTGGTCTTGCCGGCCCCGGTTCCACCCGAGACGACTATGTTCAGGCGTGCTTTCACGGCTGCCTGCAGAACCAGGTGCATGCCCTCGGTCATGGTCAGATTGCGTACCAGCGCGTCTCCGTCCATCCCGCCTTTGCCGAAACGGCGAATGGAGAGCGCCGGACCATCCACGGCGATCGGAGGCACAACCGCGTTCACGCGCGAACCATCCGGCAGACGGGCATCTACCAGGGGGCAGGTCTCGTCGATCCGGCGGCCCACCCGAGCCACAATGCGTTCAATCACCCGCACCAGGTGCGCGTCGTCCTTGAACTCCACCCGGGTCTCGTGCAGTTTCCCGGAGCGCTCCACATAGACCATCTTCGCGCCCGTCACCAGGATGTCCGACACCGTCGGATCCTTGAGCAGCGGCTCCAGGGGACCCAATCCCTGGACTTCCTCCAACATTTCGCTCGTCAGGCTGTCCTTTTCCTCCCGATCCAGCCCCACGCACTCGTCGTTCACGACCCCCTGGATTAAGGACCTCAGCTCCTCGTTTCCCCGGCCACCCTGCACCAGGGAGATCGACTCCATGTTGATACGGTGCGGCAGCAGGCGGTGCAAGGTGGTCTTCAGCTCCGGAAAGCGATCCTGGAAGTCCGTATGGCCTCTGTCCATGAGCCGGGTGTCGCTAGGAATATTCCCCGGTAAAACAGGTGGAGGGGCGATGAACTGGGGTGATGTAGCCATGAGTTTAGGTTCCTTAAGCTGCTCCTAAGGTCATTCTGATAGGAAGTATAGGACTACCATAGGGTCTATGGAATAGTACTTTGCTCACATTTTGCACTCCAGAGGCGAAAAACCTCCCCAACCCCAACCCCGCCGGTCAGTCCCTGGTCTTCCAGTATTCGAGGGCGGGCCCTTTGATGATGTCGAAGTTGTCGGAGGCCGCCCGCGCGCGCAGCCGGTTCAGTTCCTCCTCGGCGAGCGGCCTAAAGTTCTGCGCCACCCGCACATCGTCCTCCAATTGGCCGATGGTGCAGAAGCCCAGGGGTGCGGCGGTGATGGGCAGGCTGAGGGTGTAGCGCAGGCAATCGCCGGAGCTGAAGGTGCGTAGCAGGAAGGCATTCCCGAAGACCTTGATGGCGAAGATCCCCAGCGGGAGCTTGAGCGCGGCGGGCAGGGCGGTCTTCTCGAAGCTCATCTTTGGCGACTCCGGGTAGGCCGTGTCTGCCACGTGCAAGGGCATCAGGGCGGTATCGAACCTGGCTGCGTGTTCCAGCATTGCCAAATGCACTTGGGGGTCCCGGCAGTTTGAGTACCCAATGAAACGGCACTTGCCCGCCTTCTTCGCCGCCTCGAAGGCCTCGAAGGCCCCGCTCGGGGCGAAGGTGCGTTCCACATCCTGCATCTTGTTGACGCCGTGCATTTGCCAGAGATCCACGTAGTCGGTTCGGAGCTTCTTGAGGGACGTCTCCAGATCCGCCTCGGCGCCCTTGCGCGTTCGCTGCCCGGACTTGGTGGTCAAAAAGACACTCTTGCGAAACTCCGGGACCACCGCGCCGTAGACGTCCTCGGCCCGGCCCTCCGAATAGCTGCGAGCCATATCGAAGTAGTTGATCCCGAGGTCATACGCCCGGCGCACCACGGCCTTGCCTTCCTCAAAGGGGACCAGGTGGAACCGCGCCCCACCCTCGCCGATGATGGTCAGTTCTACGCCGGTCTTGCCGAGGACTCGCTTGGGGATGTCGCCGGATCTGGGCTTGGCCGGCCGCGGGGTTCCCAGGCCCGCCATAACTCCTCCAACAAAGGTGCGCCTCCGCATATGCCTCCTTTAACGTCCTCCATGGTATATCAAAGAGGTCGATTGCGGAGGTGAAAATTGCGAAGACGCCGATTCCTTGCGGCCGCCCCATTCCTGGCCATGACTGCCTCGGCCGCTCCCGCCACGGTCCAGCGGTGGGCGATCGTCACCATCGGCAACCTCTCGCGCAACCGCTACTGGGGCGAGCCGGACGAGAAGCCGCTACGGGATGCGATCTGTACTTGTACCCTGCTCACCGGAGGTGGGTTCCAGTTGCTGGTCGATCCATCCCTGTCCAGCCGGACGGAGATGGCCAGAGAACTCGACCGTCGCACCGGGGTGAAGCTGGACGCCGTCGATGCCGTGTTCGTCACCCACGAGCACGCCGATCACTTTGCGGGCATCGAGCACTTTTCCAAGGCAGCCTGGTACGCGGCCGCGCCGGTGGCGGAGATTTTGAACCGCAATCCGAAATTCACGCGCAAGTTCGAGCTTGCGCCCCGTACCCTGTTTGGCGCCGTGGACGTGATTGCGACTCCCGGACACACCCAGTCCCATCACAGCCTCCGTCTCAACCACGAAGGGCATTCGATCGTGATCGCCGGCGACGCGGTGGCCACCCGGGATTTCTGGCGCGAGCGGCGCAGCTATTACAACGCGGTGAATCCCGCACAGGGCGCCCGGACCATGGAGGACCTTGCGAAGACCGCCGCCATAATCGTTCCAGGCCACGACAACTACTTCGTGGTGTAGGGCCCGTCTTGCCCCACCTGCGACTGGCGATCGCGTCTGTATTGTCAGCGGTCCATTCTGGTGGGGGACGACGATAGCATCGAAAGAAATAGGCCCAGAATCACCAAGCCTGCGATCGCCGCCGTGAGCAACATGAGCCTCCGCCTCTCTTTCGCTGGAGTGCGTTGCAATCAGATTGCCACGGGGGGGGATGACCGCGCCATGCGTTTGGGTTGACAAGCGTGCCCCGCTTCGATATAGTTTCTAACGTACTTATCTACCAACGGCTTGTCGGTGGAACCTCGCAGACTCTCAACCTCTTCGGCGCAGGCGGCAATAATGTCGTGCCGCGGCTGGAGTTTTCTACTCGATCTAAAGCGGATCACCCACGCGAGCCGGACCGGCACTTGGTAGGATGGATGACCCGGGGACTTGGTCGTGGCCAGCAAACCAGATGAAGGCCGGAAGCACCCAGCGCTTCCCGGCGAGATAACCGACTACGAACAACTCATAGACGACTACAGTCACTTCGCGCCGCCCGCCGAAGGTGAATTGTTGCAGGGTCACGTCCTGAAGGTGACGCCGAACGAAGTGATCGTGGATTTCGGCTACAAGTCCGAAGGGCTGGTTCCCATCGAGCAGTTCCGCATGCCTGACGGCAGCGTGCCGGTGCATCCCGGGGACACCATCGACGTGGTCATCGACCGCAAGGGCGAAGAAGTCGAGGGGTACACCTTGCTGTCCCACGAGAGGGCCGGCCGGATTCGCGCCTGGGACTCGCTCGAGAAAGCATTTCGCGAGAACTTGCTGGTCTCCGGACGCATCCTGGGCCGCATCAAGGGCGGTTTGGCGGTGGACGTGGGAGTGGAGGCGTTCATGCCGGGCTCGCACGCCGATGTCAGGCCCGTGCACAACCTGGACGCCCTGATCGGCCACGACATCGCCGTGAAGATCGTTAAGCTCAACCGGCGCCGGGGCAATGTGGTGGTTTCTCACAAGCTGGCGGTGGAGGAGGAGCACGATTCCAGAAAGTCGGCGGTGTTGGCCTCGGTTCAGGAGGGCACCCTGGTTACCGGAACGGTCAAGAGCCTGACCGAGTACGGGGCCTTTGTCGACCTCGGCGGAATCGACGGTTTGCTGCACGTCAGCGATATCTCGCACGGGAGAATAGGACACCCCTCGGAAGTGCTCCATATCGGCGACGAGATCACGGTAAAAGTCCTGAAGCTCGACCGGGAGAAAGAGCGCATCTCCTTGGGGCTGAAGCAGGCCATGCCGGATCCCTGGGAGCAGGCCCTGGAGCGCTATCCGCTCAATCAGCGCGTGTTCGGGCGCGTGGTCAGCATTACCGATTATGGCGCCTTCGTCGAACTCGAACCGGGCGTGGAGGGTCTCATCCACGTTTCCGAGATGACCTGGTCGCGGCGGCTGAAGCACCCGTCCAAAGTGGTCAAGGCAGGCGATGAGGTTGAGGCGGTGGTTCTCGGCGTGCAAACCAAGGAACGCAGGATCTCATTGGGCATCAAGCAATTGGAAGCCGATCCTTGGACCACGGTGGAGTCGCGCTACAGTATCGGCTCGGTGGTCGAGGGCCGGGTGCGCAAACTGACGGACTTCGGCGCCTTCATCGAGATCGAAGAAGGCATCGACGGGCTGGTCCACGTGTCGGACCTTTCCTGGACCAAGCGGGTGAAGAATCCCGCGGAAGTCCTCAAGAAAGGGCAGACCGTACAAGCCGCCATCCTGAGCATCGACGCCGCCACCCGGCGTCTCTCGCTGGGGATCAAGCAGCTTTTGCCCGATGCCTGGGAGACGTTCTTCCGCTCGCATCAGGTGGGGGACATCGTCCACGGGCGGGTTTGCAGAGGCGCCAGCTTTGGGGTGTTCGTCGAACTGGCGCCGGGGATCGAAGCATTGTGTCATAATTCCGAGATCCCGGGCGGGAGCGAACGTGGCCGCGATGAACCTCCCTTGCCCAACGAGGCGGAATTCGATTTCAAGATCATCCGGCTGAACGAGGCGGAGAAGAAGATCGGACTTAGCATGCAAGCCGTGGCGGAGGATGAAGAGCGCAGCCGGTTGGAGGAGTACCACCGGCAAGCGGCCGCCGCCACGTTGACGATCGAGGAAGTGATCAACCTGAAGGGTCAGGGCGAAACCCGCTCTTAAGGTTCGCCAAATTGCACGTGCCCGGAGAGCATAAGGAGACGACGGAATGACGAAGGCGGACTTGATCGAGGAAGTTTCACGGGTAGTGGAACTCACGCGCAAGGAGTCGGAGGTGATTGTAGAAGCCCTCTTCGACAGCATCGTGCGCTCGCTGCGGACGGGGGACAAGATCGAGATTCGCGGTTTCGGGAGCTTCCGGACACGGGAGCGCCTGGCGCGGATCGGCCGCAACCCCAAGACCGGCGATCGCGTGGAAGTGCCGGCCAAGCGGATTCCCTACTTCAAGCCGAGCAAGGAACTGAAGGACCTGGTGAACGGCGACGCCGCTGCCAGCGTCGCACCGGCCGCCCCGCCTGCCGCCGGGCCAGTCCTTCTGTCCTGAGTACGGAGACCGGCACCCAGCATGGATCGCCTCTGGAGCCCGTGGCGCTACGCGTACGTCAGTGCAGCCGGCCCGGCGCAAGGCTGCATTTTCTGCGAGAAGGCCGCCGAGCAGCGCGATGAATCGAACTACATCGTCCACCGCGGGCGGAAGAACTTCCTCCTGTTGAACCTCTATCCCTATACGACAGGGCACGTCATGATTGCGCCCTATGAGCACGTCGCCACGCTAGAGGCGGCGTCCGAGGGGACCCTCGAGGAGATGATCATGCTCGCCCGGGCCGCCGAGCGCCACCTTACAGCCATCTACCGGCCGCGCGGTTTCAACATCGGCATGAACATCGGGGAGTGCGCCGGCGCCGGTGTCGCGGGCCACATCCACATGCACGTCGTCCCCCGCTGGCCCGCCGATTCCAATTTCATGACCATTGTTGGCGAGACGCGCGTGCTGCCGGAAGCCATCGAGGCCACCTACCGGAAACTCCTCGAGGCCTTCGCCCCCCGCGCCTGATAAACTGGGCGGGGAACCGCTATAATAACTACTTAACCGGTTCCCACGGCGCCGGAGAGTTTTGTATGTTCCTGAACGTTCGAGAAATGGAGCGGAAGAAGATCCGCTTCGAGGAGACCTTTCCGCCTCGGGAGATCCAGTTCCAGGAGATGAAGTTGTCGCAGGCGGGACCCCTGACTGCGGCTGGAACCGCGGAACTTCTGCCAAATACGAAGGGGGAAATCCGAATCCAGGGCAGTCTGCAGGTGAGGATGGAGGCTGAGTGCGACCGGTGTCTGGATGTGACCGACCGCAATCTCGACCTGAAATTCGATCTTTTCTATGCGCCGTTGAGCTCCGGTCCGCATGTGCCGGAAGTGCGGCTGGACAAGGACGAGAGCGAAACCGACTTCTACCAGGGCGAAGGCCTGGAATTGGAAGATGTGCTGCGGGAGCAGATTCTGCTCGCCCTGCCAATGCAGAGGATTTGCCGAGAGGATTGCCAGGGCATCTGCCCTGTTTGCGGACAGAACCGTAACCGCGTCGCGTGCGGCTGTCAGGTGAAGGCGCCTGACGATCGCTGGGCGGCGCTCCGGAAGTTTTAGCGACCGGCGGCCGCGCCGCGGAATTACTTTACTAGCAAGGAAACTGATTCATGCCGAATCCAAAACGAAGACACTCGAGCCGGCGCACTTCCACCCGGCGCGCTCACGACCATCTGCGCCAGCCCGCGCTCTCCGAGTGCCCCAACTGCCACGAGCCCAAGGTGCCTCACCGGGTCTGCCTGAAATGCGGGATGTACAAGGGCCGCGAGGTAATCGAGGTTGCCGCGGAGTAGTCCGGTCCTCCGTTGGGAGGGCTGATTCCTACCATGGTCACGATCGCAGTCGACGCGATGGGTGGCGACCACGCCCCGCGCACGGAAGTCGATGGAGCCATCCGGGCCGCTAAATCCCTTGACGTCAAGATCATCCTGGTCGGGCGCGAGGACGCCCTTCGCGATGAGCTCAGCCGGCACGATGGCGCCCGCTCTCTGCCCATCCAGATCGTGCACGCCAGCGAACGCGTCACGATGGAGGACAGTGCGGCCAAGGCCGTCCGCGGCAAGCGCGACAGCTCGATCCGCGTGGCCTGCCGTCTGGTGCGGGACGGCATCGCCGAAGGGCTGGTATCGGCGGGCAACACCGGCGCGGTCATGGTCACCGCGAAACTCGTCCAGGGCATGCTGCCTGGGGTGGACCGGCCCGCGCTGGCCTCCGCGTTTCCAACCCTGACCGGGCGGCCGGCGGTCATGGTGGACGTCGGCGCCAACGTGGACTGCACAGAGCGCATGCTGGCCCAGTTCGCGGTCATGGGAGAGATCTACTCGCGGGTGATTTTCCACGTCGAGAATCCGCGCGTGGGCCTGCTTTCGAATGGCGAAGAGGAACACAAAGGCAACGAGGTCACGCGCCGCGCGCACGCCCTGCTGAAAACCCTCCCCCTCAACTTCATCGGTAACGTGGAGGGGGGCGAGCTTTACAGCGGGCATACCGACGTGCTGGTTTGCGACGGCTTCATCGGCAACGTCGCTCTCAAGGTGAGCGAGGGGCTGGTCGACGTCATCAAGCAGATGTTGCAGGAGTCCTTGGAAGCCACCATCGCCGGCAAGATCGGCTACGTGCTCTCCCGGGCCGCCTATGCGGCTTTCAAGAAGAGGGTGGACTACTCCGAGTACGGCGGCGCTCCGCTCCTGGGCGTGCGCGGCGTCTGCATCATTTGTCACGGACGCTCGAACGCCAATGCCATTAAGAACGCGATCCGAGTGGCAGCGGAGTTCTCGAGCGGCAAGATCAATAACCGCATCGAGAGGGAGTTGCAGCGCTGGTCGGCCAATGGCATGGCTGTCGCGCAAGCGGACTGACGTGCGCTTCCCACGGACGGCAGGCTGGCTCTTAATCGTTCTTCTGGTTGCCTTGCCGCTTCTCGCCCAGAGGCCCGATCCGGTGAAGTGGTCTCTGGCGATCGAGCCTTCCGCGGCGCCCCCCGGCGCTCGAGTGCTGGCCAGGCTTACCGCCAAAATCGATCCGGGCTGGCACCTGTACTCACTCTCCACTCCGAAAGGCCCGATTCCAACCACCATACAAACACTGGAACACCCGGCGGTCGAGTCCTGGCTGGTTTATCAGCCGGCCCCCCACGTTGAGTTCGATCCGAATTTCAAGGTCGATTCGGAAACCTTCGACGGCGAAGTTGTCTTTCTGATTTCTCTGACGCTGAAGAAAGACACCGCAGCAATGCCCGTCGAAGTGTCCATCCAGGCGCGCTACCAGGCTTGCGATGCCAGGCAGTGCCTGCTGCCGGTGCGGCGCACTGCCACGGCCCCGTTGAGGATTGAGAGCACGGCGTCCGCGGCCACGCCCGTGATCCCGGCGGGCTACAAACTGTTCGAGCCGGGACGGCCTGCACCGGCGGCCGCGGCGGCTCCGGCGGCCCCTGCGACGGCGGGAGATGTGCAGGGATTGGGAGCGTTCCTAGTGATCGCGTTCGGGTTTGGCCTGGCCTCGATCTTCACACCGTGTGTGTTCCCGATGATCCCGATCACGGTTTCGTTCTTCCTCCGGCAGGAGTCCGGCTCGCGCGGCAGGGGAGTGTTCCAGGCGCTGGTGTTCTCGCTGGGAATCATCGTGTTGTTTTCCTCTCTGGGGCTGGCTGCGACGGCCATTCTAGGGCCATTCGGGGCGGTGCAACTCGGCTCGAATGTTTGGGTGAACGCTTTCCTGACCCTGCTATTCCTGGGCTTCGGGCTGAGCCTGCTGGGGGCCTTCGAAATCACGATTCCGTCGAGCGTCCTGACCCGCGTGGACCGCGCTTCGCAGCGAGGCGGAATCCTGGGCACGCTGCTCATGGGCCTGGCCTTTTCCTTGACGGCGTTCGCTTGCGTGGGTCCGTTCGTAGGCACGCTGCTGGCGGGCTCGTCTAACGTTCGGGGGAATCCGCCCGCTGGTGGGGATGGTGGCGTTTGCGAGTGGTCTGGCGCTGCCGTTCTTCGGGCTGGCGCTGTTTCCTTCCTACCTCGGCCGCTTGCCGAAGAGCGGCAGTTGGATGACGCGCGTAAAGGTTGTGCTGGGCTTTGTGATCCTGGCGGCCATGCTCAAGTATGCGAGCAATGTGGACGCCGTCCTGCGAGGGAACTTCCTGACCAGGGAGCGGTTTCTGGCCGTCTGGATCGTGTTGTTCGCCACAGCGGGGCTGTATCTGCTGGGCCTGGTCCGCCTCGAAGGAATCCGCGCCGACGAGAAGGTGGGGATCTGGCGGCTGATGATTGGCATGTTTTTCCTGGTGTTCGCCCTGAGCTTGGCGCCGGGGATGGCCGGAGGGAAGCTCGGAGAGCTGGACGCTTACGTGCCCCTCGCTCCCGGCCAGACCGGGGTGTGGATGACCAACGATTACCAGGGCGCCCTCGCTCGAGGCCGCGCCGAGGGGAAACGGATCTTCCTGAACTTCACGGGCTACGCCTGCACCAACTGCCACTGGATGAAGAGCAACATGTTTCCAAGGCCGGAGATCGCGCAGGCGCTCGGAGACTACATCCTGGTGGAACTCTACACGGACGGAACCGACGCCGACTCCGAACGAAACCAGAAAATCCTCAGCGACAAGTTCTCTATCGCCGCCGTCCCGTTCTATGCGATTGTCGACGCCGATGAAAAGGTGATCAAGACCTTCCCCGGACTCACGCGCAACGCCGCCGAGTTCCTGGCATTCCTGCGTTCCTAGGCGACCGTGAGGGGGGCACCATGGCCCTGCGGGTCGCGCTCAACGTAGCGCCCGCGTCAGTTACTCCCGTCCACGCCTTGGCGGATTTGGACCGCATCTTCAGAGCAGCGGCTGCCTCAGAACTCCCTGGACTCCCCGCCGTCCGAAGGCGTAAGCAGTCTCGAAAACGGACTCTTCGGCTTCCCGCGGTTTGCGGCGGCAGGCCTGGATCCGTTGGAAGCCGGAGAAGCCTTGCGCCTGGGCCGGGGCGCCGAGTGGACCTTGTCCGGCGTGCCGCGGTCCGCCAGGGCGCGCAGTTTCGTGGCCGCCGCCCGCATGGTGTTCGCGTGAGAGCTTAGTTGCTCGCTGGCCGCGGTCCCTTGGGCGACCCGTTCCATCTGTGAGATGGTCTGCGCAATCTGATCCAGTCCCCGGATCTGTTCCCGACTTCCCAGGTCTACTGCATCCGACGGCGACTTAACTTTCGCGGCGACTTCCGCCACCTGGTTCAGTTTCGCGCTGCCATTACCGGACTTGCCGATGGACTCTTCGATCATCCCGGCGGAGTCCGGGCCGGCTTCGCCCGTGCGAGCCGCCTCCACAGCGGCGTTGAGGGCCAGGATGTCGGTCTGGAAGGCGATCTCGTCGATTACCTTGATGATCCGCGAGATTCTGTCGCTCGCTGTGTCGAATTCCTGCATGGACGTAATCATCCCTTAAGGCTGTGGGTGGCTCCCGATCGTCATGCTCAAGTCGCCCCCCGTGGCAGTCCCCCTGAGTTCTCATCGGTCGATTCGGGTGCAAGCATTAGCGGGCAGAATGCAGGACAGGCGGTTTCTCGCCTGTCCCAATCCCCGCGGATGTTACAATACCGCCATAGCTCACCGCCATGGCGATTTTGCAGCGCGTCCGATCTTTGTACCGGAGTACCGGCTTGGCGGAAAAGCTGTTCCTGCTTCTACTGGTGCTCTACGGCTTCCTGCGATGGCTCGGCCCCGCCAGTTTGTCACTACTGCTGGTTCAGGTTGGGCTTACCCTGACGGGGCTGGTCGTCGCCGTGAAGTTCTCAAGAAGAGGCATCCGCCAGGCCATTTGGCGACTGCGCAACCGCTTGGTAGTGACCTACGTGTTCATCGCTGTCGTCCCTATCGTATTGATTCTTTTGTTGGTTGCCATCGGGACATACATCGTGACCGGTCAAATCGCGGTCTACCTTGTCACGAGCGAACTGGAACGAAGGTCGGCGGCGCTCATGGCGCCTGCGCAGGGACTGCTCTACACCGCCCCCCAGGAGGTTCAGGATCGAATCCGCTGGCTGGCGCCGTTCTTCGCCGAGCGGTATCCCGGTCTGGAGTTGGTGGTCCGCAACGGCCGGGAGTGGCGCTACCCGGAGGACTCCACGCTCCGCCTGCCGGCTCGCATCGAGGGAACCACGAGCGGGCTTGTCCTGAGGAACAACCACTACTACCTGTGGTTGCAGGCCGGACGGGGTCCGGCAGCGGTCGTTCTCACTGCTCCGGTCACGCGCGAGATGCTGGGTAGCCTGGTTCCCGGTTTGGGCGAGGTCCTGCTCGACTTCCCCCCCGTGCTTACCGAAATCGAGAGGACGGCGCGGGCCCTCCCGGACGCGGCCGCTGCGCGGCCACCGCGCGGGGGCTTGGTTCCGCGCGCCGCCAGCCGTCTGGATATCCAGATTGACTGGTTCGCTTTCGTGCCGGTTCTGGGCTGGGAAGCGCCGGCGGCGTTGAACGTGACGTCGCGTCCCTCCGCGGTGCTGAACCTCTTCTTCAAGCAGTGGGAATTGATGCAGGGATTGCCTGTGCTTTTTCTCTTCATCGTGGCGGGCCTCTTTCTGGTTTTCGTGCTGCTCGCCTTGTGGATTGGCGTCTCCATGACGCGTACGATCACCGGGACCGTACATGGGCTCTACGAGGGGACCCGGCGCGTGATGGAGGGGGATTTCTCCCACCGGGCCTCGATCCAGGGCAATGACCAACTGGCGGACTTGAGCCGCTCGTTCAACCGGATGACCGAGAACCTGGAGCGGCTGCTGCGCGTCGAGAAGGAGAAGGAGCGCTTGCAGTCGGAGGTCGAGATCGCACGCGAGGTGCAAAACCAGTTGTACCCGAAGGACGTGCCCATCGTGCCTGGGCTGGAGTTGACCGCATCGTGCAGCCCGGCCCGCATGGTGAGCGGAGACTACTACGACTACCTGCCCTTGCATGATTCAAAGATCGCCCTGGCGATTGGCGACGTGGCGGGCAAGGGAATCTCCGCCGCCCTGCTGATGGCCACGGTGCAGGCCTCTCTGCGGACGCAGATCCGGAGCTGTCTGGAGTCGGCGGCGTCCGCGCCCGGCGCCCCGAACGACTTTCCGACCGCGGCGCATCTGGTCAGCCAGTTGAACCAGCAGCTCTACGCATTCACCTCCGCCGAGAAGTTCGCGACATTCTACTTCGGAATCTACGACGATGCCACCGGCTGGCTGGCGTATACCAACGCCGGCCACCCACCTCCCATCCTGATCCGAGGCGAGGAGGTGATCCGGCTGGAGACCAACGGCATGGTGGTGGGGGCATTCCCCTTTTCGGAATATGGCGAGAGCCGCATCCACCTGGAGCCCGGAGATCTGCTAGTCTGCTTCACCGACGGCATCACCGAGCCCGAGAACGAATACGGCGAGATGTTCGGCGAGGACCGCCTTACTGAACTGCTTCTGAAACACTCCTCGCGCAAGTCGGACGATATTGTGGAAACGATTCTGGAAGCGGTCGGACAGTGGACGTCGCTGCCCGAGTTGCATGACGACATGACGTTGCTGATCGCCCGGAGGCTGTGAGGACCAAATGCCGCGATTCACGCGACGCCTGATCTACCTGGGGCTGGCGGTGCTGAGCGTCCTGCTCGGCGGAACCGTGGGCTTCATCGTCATCGAAGGCTACCCTCCGTTCGACGCCTTCTACATGACGCTGATCACGGTTACCACGGTGGGCTACAGCGAGATCCACCCTCTCAGCCCGGCGGGGCGAGTGTTCAATTCGGTCCTGCTCGTCGTTGGCGTCACCCTGCTCTTTTTCGCCATCGGCATGATCACCCAGTCGGTCGTCCAGCTCGAGTTGGGCGACCTGTTCGGAAAGCGGCGGATGAAACGAATGATCGACAAACTGGAGAACCACTACATTGTCTGCGGCTTCGGCCGCGTCGGGAAGGGTGCTGCCGGGGAACTGCAGCAGGCCGGGCTGCCTTTCGTAGTCGTGGATCGCAACCCAGAAAGGGTGGAGGCTGCCATCCGCGCGGGGATGCTTGGCGTGGAAGCCGATTCCACGCTCGACAAGACGCTGGTGGAAGTCGGCGTGGTCCGCGCGCGTGGTTTGATTGCGGCCCTGGCCACCGATGCCGACAACCTCTACCTGATTCTCTCGGCGAAGACGCTGAACGCGAAGCTGACGATCTCCGCGCGCGCGGGCGAGGAAAGCGCCGAACAGAAGCTCCGCCGGGCGGGCGCGGATGCGGTCTTCGCTCCCTATAAGCAGGCCGGGCACCGGCTGGCCCAGGCCCTCATCCGGCCCCACGTCCTCCAGTTCCTGGACTTCACGACGCAGACCGCCGGCCCCGACATGGTCATCGAACAGGTGCGCGTAGTCGAGAAGAGCGAATTCGATTCGATGTCGCTGATGCAGATGCAGATTCGCCGCGAGACCGGAGTGATCGTGCTGGCCATCCGGCGTGCCGGCGGAGAGATGCTGTTCAACCCTCCCGCCGAAGCCGTCATTCACGGCGGCGACTACCTGGTCGTCATGGGGGAGCAGGAAAACCTGCACCTGCTTGAACAGAGACTCGCGGAGGTCCAGAAATGAAAGTCCTCACCGCTTCCCAAATGCGCGAAATCGACCGCCGCACCGTGGAGCTCGGCATTCCGGGTATCGTGCTGATGGAGAATGCCGGCGGCCGTGTGGTGGAGTTCCTCGCCGAAAAGTTCGCGCCGCTCGGCGAGCACCGCGTCGTGATCTTGTGTGGCAAGGGAAACAACGGCGGCGACGGCCTGGTGATGGCCCGCCAGCTCCACACGCGCCTGCGCCCGGCCAGCCTGGACGTGGTGCTGGCGGCGGACCCGGCGGAGTTGCGCGGCGAGGCGGCCGAGAACCACCGCATGCTCCAGGCCTGCGGCTGTCCGATCAGCCGGGAGATTACCGCGCCGATGCGCGAGGCCACCATCGTGGTGGATGCGCTGCTCGGGACCGGGCTCAACGGGCCGGCCGCGGGAGCCATGGTTGTCCTAATCCGGGAGATCAATGGCGGCTTCCCGCGCGCCAGCGTAGTGGCGGTGGACATTCCGTCCGGACTGGCGAGCGACAACGGCGCCATCCAAGGCGAAGCCGTGCACGCGGACTACACGGTCACCTTCACCGCCCCAAAGGTGGGACAGGTCCTGCCCCCGGCGTGCGACCGGGTGGGCGAGTTGCGCGTTTGTCCCATCGGCAGCTCCGCCGGCGCTGTACGAGAACGACGATTCAATCTTCCTGTCTGTCGTGGAGCCCGCCATGTTCAACCGCCTGCTCGCGCCGCGGTCTCCGGGCGCCCATAAGGGCGACTTCGGGCACGTGTTGGTGATCGGCGGATCGCGAGGCAAGACCGGGGCGGCAGCCATGACGGGCATGGCGGCGCTGCGGGCGGGCGCGGGATTGGTGACCGTGGCCACGGCGGCTTCGGCCCTCCCGGTCATCGCCGGCCACGCGCCGGAGCTGATGACCGAGGCGCTGCCCGAAACCGAGGACGGCTCCATCCGGGCGAACGGGCTGCCACCCGAGCAGGTGGCGCGGCTGATCAACCTCAAGGACGTGGTCGCCCTGGGCCCCGGATTGGGGAGCCACCCGGAGACCGTCGCGGCCGTGCATGGCCTGTTGGGGTTGATTCCGCAGTATCTGGTGATTGACGCCGACGGATTGAATGCGCTCGCTGGAATGGAGTTCACCGGACGCAACCTCATCCTGACGCCGCATCCCGGCGAGATGGCGCGGCTCACCGGCAAACGGACCCTGGAGGTGCAGGCCGATCGTGTGGGCACGGCGCGCGGCTTCGCCACCGCTCGCGGCCTGACCGTGGTGCTCAAGGGCCAGCGCACGCTGATCGCCTTTCCCGACGGACGGGTGTGGATCAACCCCACCGGCACTCCGGCCATGGCCACGGCCGGCAGCGGGGACATCCTCACGGGCCTGATCGCGGGCCTGCTGGCGCAGGCGCCGCAGGAGCCCGAGGCGGCCATCGCGGCGGGCGTCTACCTGCACGGGCTGGCCGGCGAATACGGCGCGGAGGCCCTGGGGGAGCAGGGACTAATCGCCACGGACCTGCTGAAGTTTCTGCCGGAGGCCTTCGATGAGTGCACGTGTGATTCGCACGCGCTCTGAAGAGGAGACCATCGCGCTCGGCGAGGAGATCGCGCGCGCGCTGCCGCGCCCCGCGGTGGTGCTGCTCATCGGCGACCTGGGGGCGGGGAAGACCACGCTCGCCAAGGGCATCGTGAAAGGCCTGGGAGCGGCGGCGCCCGAAGACGTCAACAGCCCGACCTACACCCTGATCCACGAGTACGGCGAAAAGGACAAGGTCTACCACATCGACCTGTACCGCCTGGAGCGCCCGAGCGAGGTGCTGGCGCTGGGACTCGACGACCTCCTCGCGAGCGACGCAATTCTGCTGGTGGAATGGGGCGAGCGCTTCCCCGCCTTGTGGCCCGTGAACCGCCTCGAAATCCGTTTGGCCTGGACGGCCGATGATGCTCGAGAAATAACCGTCACCGAATCTTCACGGTGACCTGCGCGGTTTCGACGTAGCCGTCCGGGGCGCGGGCGGTGAGGGTGTAGGTGGTTGCCTGAGCCGGCTTGACGATGAAGCAGTTGCGCCGCGTAGGCTTCAGCGCTTCCACAGCGGGCTCGATCGACACGCTTTTCGCTTCCGGCGCACCGTAGCAGAGCGTGACCGGCATCCCGGCAGGAACCTCCGAGGCACTGGCGACAAACATGGTGATGAGCGCGGGGATCGGGGCGGGCGGCGGGGGAGCTTTGGGCGCGGCCTTCAGCGCCACCGTGACGGACTGCGAAGCGCTGCTGCCATCCTCGCCTTCGGCCACCAGACGATACGTCGTAGCGCGCTCCGGCGTGACCTGAAAGCAGCGGTTGTAACGAGGTTCCAACTCCTCGACGGGCGGCGTGAGGCGCACCGCAACGGCATTCTCCACGCCGTAGCAGAGCGTCACCGGCTGACCCTGGATCACGGCTGCGCTGCCGGCGTAAAAGTGGCTAATCTTGACCGCCTGCACGGGCCGAGCGGGGGCGGCGGCGCTCTCCCCCTTGGGCGGCTGCGGCGCCTGGCCGCAGCCGAGCAGTAAACACGTTAGGAAGAGGCAGATAGGTGATCGCACTCAGCAATCCGGACCGAATTCGGAGCGGAAGGCTTCGACCAGCTTCGCGCCCCAGTTGTCGAGAGCCCGCATTCTGCCGACGAAGAAGCGCAGAACAGGCGGCTCCTCGGTGAACTTCAGACCCCTGACCAGCTTCCGGTTCTTATGAAGCCAGACGATCCGGTCGACCGCGTACTCCATGTGCGACATGGTGTACACGCGGCGAGGAACGGCGAAGCGCACCAGCTCGAGGTCGGAGGCGAGTTCGTTCCCGTTCTGGTCGCGGTCCATGGAGACGGTGCCGCGCTCCATGGTGCGGATGCCGGAGGCAAGAAAGACCGCCGCTGACAGAGCGCCGGCCGGGTACTCGAAGGACGTTAGATCGGGCAGGAACTTGTGCGCGTCCACGTGGCAGGCCAGGCCGCCGGGCGGCGTGACGGCCGGGATGCCGCATTCCACCAACCGGTCGACGAAGTACTTGACGAATTCGGCGGAGGCGCCGGCGACGTCGACCTCGGTCATCTCGCGGACGCCGACGGCGATGGCCTCCACTTCCTTGGTGGACATGCCGCCGTAGGTGAAGAACCCTTCGTAGACAGGCAGCCAGGGGCGCAACTTGTCCAACAGTTCCTTGTTGCTGGTGGCGATGAAGCCGCCGCGGGCGCTGCAGCTCTTCCGTCCGGAGAGGTAGCAGATGTCCGCCAGGCTCATGATCTCGCGGATGATCTCCAGGATGGACTTGTCCGCATAGCCGTCCTCGCGCTGTTTGATGAAGTAGGCGTTTTCGGAGATGAGGCTGGCGTCGACCAGGAGGAAGATGCCGTGGTCGGCGGCGATTTCCTTGACGGCGCGCAGGTTGGCGAGGGAGAACGGCTGGCCGCCGATCAGGTTGGTGGTCGCCTCCATGCGCACGAAGGAGACCTTTTCGGAACCGTAATCGTGCACGACGTCGTGCAGCTTGTCGAGATCGATATTGCCCTTGAAGGGGCAAGTGCTCTCGGTCTTGAGCGCCTCATCGGTGAAGATCTCGAGGACCTTGCCGCCGGCGAGCTCGAAGTGCGCGCGGGTGGTGGTGAAGTGGTAGTTCATGGGGACCACGTCGCCCGGCTTGACGAAGACCTTGGCCAGCAGGTGCTCGGCGGCGCGCCCCTGGTGGACGGGCAGGACATACTGTAAACCGAAGACGTCCTGGACGGCGGCCTCGAGCTTATAGAAGCTCTCCGAGCCGGCGTAGGCGTCGTCGGAAACCATCATGGCGGCGAGCTGGTTGTCGCTCATGGCGTTGGTTCCGCTGTCGGTGAGCATGTCGAGGAAAAGATCGCGGCTGCGCAACAGGAAGGTGTTGTAACCTGCCTCCTCCATGGCCTTGAGCCGGTGGGCGGCCGGTGGAAGCGTGGTCTTCTGGACGATGCGGACCTTGTGCATCTCCATCGGAATCACTCTTCCATTGGACAGACGAACACTCATAGGGAAATCTCCTTTATGACTGGGGGGATGAGAAAGCGAGACGGCAACCAACCAGCATAGACGATTCCAGTGGAGGTTTCAGAGGCGCCGTCTTGCCGGTTGGGGCGCAAGCCGCAGGCCATGCGCGCCCGGAGGGGCCCAGCCGCCCTGCCAAGGGCTCAGGGGAATGCACTTTCGTGGTAATCTCACAGGTCCAATAGGAGGACCGGAAATGCGACAGCAACGAGTTCGCTGGAACTGGCGGCTAATCAGTGCCGCCGTTATGCTGAGCGCCGCGATCGCGGTGATCTCAAATGTGAGTTCGAACGGGCAGCAGCAACCCAATGCCGACCTGGGATTCACGGACACGCCGATTCTGCCCGGAATGAAATGGCATGTCCACGATCCGGATCGCCCGCATCCCAAAGTGGTGACGCCCGGCGTGACGCCCGGTGCCCCGCCTTCCGATGCTATCGTGCTCTTCGACGGCAAAGATCTTTCGAAGTGGGCGCAGCAAGGGAGAGGAACGGACAGCAGCACGCTGCTCGAACCGAAATGGAAGGTGGGGGACGGCTATTTCGAGGTCGCGTCCCGATCGGGAAGCCTCTATACGCGCGAGAAATTCGGGACTTGCCAGCTTCACATCGAATGGGCATCGCCAGGCGTAGTGCAAGGCACGAGCCAGGCGCGTGGCAACAGTGGTGTCCTGTTCATGAGCCGGTATGAAATCCAGGTTCTGGACGCTTACAACAACCCCACTTACGCCGACGGGTACACCGGCGCCATCTACGGGCAGTGGCCGCCGCTGGCTCTTCCGGCCCGCAAGCCCGGCGAGTGGAATGTGTACGACATTATCTTTGAGTCGCCCCAGTTCGACGGGGACAAGCTGGTGAAGCCGGCCTATTTCACGGTGTTCTATAACGGGGTGGTGGTGCAATTCCACAAGGACTCCATGGGCCCCATGGTTTACCGCCAGGTGGCGCATTATGTGCCGCACGCGCCGGAAGAGCCCTTGATGTTGCAGGACCACAATACGCCCGTCCGTTACCGCAACATCTGGATACGCAGGTTGGGCAGTTACAATTAGTAGATCGAGCCTATCCGAAATCCGCGAGAATTCAGCCTGCTTTGCGCGACGCCTGCACTTCGCGCTCTGGCGGCCGGCCGGCTTTTCAAACCATCTGGTCCGCGGAAGCTCACTCGTAGCTAACGCAGTTGCACCACTTGCCGTCGTCGTCGTAATGCGGCCAGGGGCCGCCGGAATGGAAGCCCTGGAGCTTGATGTTGTCGTATTCCGTGGTGGGCTCGAAGTAGCCGGGCTCGCGCAAGTGCTCCTTGACGACCTCCTCGTTCAGTTCCACCCCGATGCCCGGCGTGTCCGGAACCTTGATGTAGCCCTTGTCGATGATGGGCCTCGCCGTACCCTTCACCAGGTCCTGCCACCACGGCATGTCCAGCGCGTGGTTCTCCATGGCGACGAAGTTGTCGATGGTGGCGATCATGTGACAGGCAGCCATCTGCCCCACCGGAGAACCGGCGTAGTGAATCGCCACCTGGATCCCCTGCGCCACGGCGGCATCGGCAATGACCTTGGTTTCCGAGATTCCTCCCGAAGTGCCCGGGTCCGCATGGATGATGTCGACAGCCTGCTCGCGGATGAGTTCGTCGAAGCCGCCCTGCAATCCGAAGATATTCTCTCCCGTCAGCACGGGCGTTTCGGTGTTGGCCTTGATCTGCTTATACCCCCGCCAATTCCGCCAATCAATCAAGTCCTCCGCCCATGCCAGCCTGTATGGCTCAAAGGCTTTGGCGTACCGGATGGCGTCCTCCACCGTCAGCGCGCCGAAGTGGTCGGCGGCCAGCGGCGCATCTCCGACCACGTCGCGAATGGCGGCAATGAATTCGCACAAGTACCCTAGCCCCTTCTCATTCAGGGCGCGGCCGGGTCCGGTAGCGCCCGGCCTGCCGGAGACCAGGCTGCTCTGCAAGTCCATCTTGAAGAAGGTAATCCCCATTTCCTTGCGCTTCTTCATGCGCTCCGCATAGACCTTGGGGTCCTTGGCGCTGGTGGTGTCGGCGTAAATGCGGACCCGGTCCCGCTTCTTCGTCTGCGCCTCCAGGCGCCAGGCAGGCACACCCTGCACCTTCCCTGCGATGTCGTGCAGGGCGATGTCGATGGCGCTGTAGCCTCCCGCCTGACGGCTCTGCGCGGTGAACTGCCGGAGGCTCCGCAGGATCTGCTGGTACTGAACCGGGTTCCTCCCCAACAGCAGCCCCTTGTAAATGAGGGCGTTGGCTTTGCCCCCGGCGTCGCGCACTTCGCCCAGCCCATAAACGCCCTGGTTGGTATCGATCCGTATGATCGGATAGTCGTAGTTAGCCGCCACGGTCAGCGCCCGCATGTCGGTGATCTTCAGATCGCTCGGAGCGGAGTTTGGGTTCAGGGTTGCCGGCGCCCCCTGGGCCCTTCCCTGAGCGTCGGTCTGCGGTTCCGTCAGCTTGAAGAGACCGGCAAATGCGCCGGCGCCGATAGTGCGTTTGAGCGCACTTCGGCGGCTGAAAATAGTGAGGTTGCTTCGTGTGCTCATGGATAGTTACTCCCTCCAGCCCAAATGCTGCTGATGCTCACAGCCGGCGGGCGGCGTCCACCGCCCCCATAGCGGACCGCTCCGCCTTCTTCTTGTCCTGAGCGACGCCCCCGGAAACATACTTCTCAGGGCTCGCCTCGAACTTACGTTTGCAGGATTCCGAACAGAAGTAAAAAGTTGTCCCGTTGTACTTGAGGCCGCCTGCCTTGGCGGGGTCCACGCCCATCCCGCAGACGGGATCGTTCACTTCCTTTACGGGCGCTGGGGTGAAGTTCTCGGCCGACAAGCGGAGCCGGCTCTCGGAATCGATGAGAAAATTGCCGGACACCGCGATGCGCTCGCCGGGCGAGAGTCCCTTTTCCACCACAACGCGGTCTGCCAGACGCACGCCTGTCTCGATCTGGCGAGGCTCGAAGAAGCCGTTGCCACGATCGACGTAAACGATTTTCCTCAGACCGGTATCCGCAATGGCATCCGCCGGCACGACGATCGCGGCGGGCACGGCCACGTCGAACTCCACGTCGACAAACATGTCCTGTTTGAGACTGTAGCCGGGATTGTCGAGTTCGAGGCGCGCGGTCAGCACGCGAGTTGAAGCATCCACCTGCGGGAGAGAGTTGGTGAATTTCCCAGCCAGGTGTTTGCCCTCGCCGGGCAGGCTAACGCGGGCGGTTTGCCCGGCCCGCAGATCGCGCGCTTCGTTGCCGAACAGATCCACCAGCACCCAGACGTGGCTCAGATCGGCGATGCTTGCCAGTTCCGCCCCGCGATCGAACCGGAGCCCCGTAAATACGTTGCGAGCCGTCATCACACCGGCGGCCGGAGACCTCAGTTCGATTTCCTTGGCGACTTGTCTCGTGCGCGCGATTTCCCGCATCTGAGTCTGCCCCAATCCCAAAAAGGCCAGGTTCTCCTCCGCGGCACGAATCTGGGCGCTGGTGAGTTTCAGTTGCTGTTCGTTCTCATCGGTCTTGAACCGGTCCATGGTGTCCAAGGCATAGAGATAGGTCTGTTGAGAGGTCAGAACGTCCCGGTTGTAGAAAGTGGCCAACAATTCGTCCTTCGCCACGATATCGCCCACGGCCAACGGCGTCACCGAGCGGATCCAACCCTCCGCGGCCACCGTCACCTTGGAAACGCGGGTCGCATCGAGCGCCACACGGCCCAGCGCACGGATGGTGCGGGACGCCGGGGCCTTGGCAACCTCCGCGACTCTTACCCCCATCAACTGCTGTTTTTCGTTGCTGATCCGCACGGCCCCTGCAACCATGACTTCCGGTGTATCCAAGTGGCCCGACTCCCCACCGCCGGCGTATACGGGTTCCAGTTGCATGCCGCAGTCCGGGGCGATGCCGGGCTTGTCCGATTTGTAGGCGGGATGCATAGGGTCGTGGTAGTAGAGGATCCGGCGACCCGCGGGGGCGGCTTCAACGGCGACCGGCCTTCGGCTGAACCATGAACCCGCGAGGAACGATCCAGCGGTAATGCAGACCAGGGCAACTATCTTAGCGGGCTTTGGCACAAGCAGCCTCCGGATTGTGCCGCGGGGAGCCTGCACGGATCCCCGCGGCTTTGGATTTCCTCACACCACCACTAGGGCGTGCATCATGTCGTGTTCTTCGTGCTCCAGGATGTGGCAGTGCCAGACATACTCCGCGCCACGGACCCCGTAGCTCGAGCGAAGCCGCGGGCTGTCAGGCACATTCCCAAGAGGCAAATCGAACCGCATGGCCACGGTGGTGACTTCCCCGGGGTTCATCCTCACGGTCTCTTTGTACCCCCTCTCGTTGGCATCCGGTGGGCGAGCCGTCCCCGGAATTGGCGCCAGAGGAAGGCGGGGCTCGCCATCTCCGTCAAACTGCCAAGTCTCCCGCCTGAGAATCTGGACGTTGACTAGATGGAAGTGCATCGGGTGCGTATCGCCGGTCAGATTGTAGATCTGCCAGATCTGGGTTTCGCCTGCGTGCGCCACCTCGGTGGGCATGGCGAGGTATTCCGCGGCGGCGGTAGCGCCCAGCAGTTGCCGCAGACGGCCGTAACTGTCGAAGTCCTCATTCAGCGTCTTGATGTGGGCTCGGCCGGAGGTCGCCGGAGCCTGGGGCTGCGTGGAGAGGAACACACCCGGCAACTCCCCATTCAAACGGTTCAGAGTCTGTTCGAAACTCAGTTCTGTCACGTCCCCGCTGGTGCTTACGTCAAAACGCATCAGAACGCGCGTGTCGGGCCCGAACCCCTCCCGTGGGGACGGGGCTCCACCGATGCTGCTTAGATTCGGGGCGCCGGCGTAGTAGTCGTAGCGGCTGTCGCCCTCGGGGAAGGGCGCGGGCGCATCGTTGTACAAAATGATACTCCGGCCTTCGAAGCCGCTGAAGTCGACGATGATATCGGCTCGCTCCGCGGGAGCCAGCAGCAGGTTGTAGCGAGTGGCGTCGGCGTGCTCGGGATCGGGTTCCGGCGGCAGAGCAAAGCCGATGGGCCGCGGAGGAGCGTTCAGCACCACCGGCGCAGGCAGGAATCCGCACTCGTTGCCGATCTGAATGATCTTCGGCCCAGCCGCATTCGTGGGGATCCGCAGTGGGATACCCCCGGGGTCCACCTCGGAGGAAGTGCGGAGCGTGATGCCGTCCGGCGAGGAATCCGCCACATACAACTGCAGATTCAGGAACCGCGCCTGGCAAGCGTTCAGCAGCCTGAACCGGAAGCGCCGGGGCGTCACGGGAAGGCGCGGGTACGGCGCGCCGTTCACCAGCATGGTGTCGCCGAAGGACTCGGGGATGCAGGAGATCGGAGGAATTCCACCGGTAGAGGGGATAGCCGGATCGAGATCCCACCGCCCCGATTTGTGGCCTTGGGGCGGGGTGGCCTCGTACTTCCACGGGTACCAGAGGTCACCCTTGTCTGCACTGCCTACGGGGTAGTGTGGGTCCGTCCCAGGATCGAAAAACGTCTTGTCCTGAAGGATCAGCGGTATTCCCAGTGGATAACCCGGGATGTTCGGAAGGACCCCGGAATTCACCAAGTCCGTCTCCGCATCGTCGGTGATCAGATACGCACTCGCAATGCCGGCGTATGCGTTCAAACGCGTGATTCCGTACGCGTGGTCGTGGTACCAGAGGAACCGGGCGCTCTGATCGTTCGGATAGTCGTACGTCGCGGAGCCAAACACACCGGGGTTCAGGAAACTCGACCCATGCACGAAGCCGCCGTTGGCGTGCGATGCATTGGAAAACCAGGCGAACGGGCCCCCATCACTGATCCAATGGACCAGGCCGCCGTGCAAGTGAACGGCGATCCGGTCCACGCGGCCACCGACCTCGGCCCCCATGAGGGGATCGATCATGGTGGGATCCACCGGCAGGATGTGTGTGCGGGGCAGATTATTGACAATATTGAGCTTCACCGGCCGACTCCGTTTGGCTACAATGACGCCGCCCAGGTACTTGCTGTCCGGCGTGGAGGCGTCCGCATAGCCCCAGAACCGGGTGGAGCCCGTGCTCGGGTGCAGCGTTTGGGTAAACTGCTTCGCCGCCAGGTCGTAGTAGTCAACGCCCCGGAATCTCGTCGTGTCGGGCGACAGGACGGGGATGTAATTCCCGTAATTGTTGGCCCCGGCTGGTCCGAGCCCAGGCAGCGTCGCATCGAACTTGGGGATGCCGCGAGGACTCTGGCCGAATGCAAACGCCCGCCGGCGCATTCCGAGAAGCGCTGCCGAGCCACCACTCGCCATCAGGAATTGACGTCTATTCATGTAGCCTCCCATGGCTATTGAGAACAAGTCCCGAATGTCTCTTGTAATTCAGGCAATCCTACTCGCACGGCGCAGATTATGCGGAGGGTACTAGTCACGAGGGACCAGAAGTTAGTACTGAGAAAGTAGCCTGATTCTGGCGCATTGCAATCTCCGCGTTGAGCCGTAAGGCGCGTCAGGTGCACGCCTGTCACCATCCAGTCCACTGGTTCATGGAAGCGGATTTCGGGGCCCGAAATAGTCTAAACATTGGCGGATTGCCAATCTGCGCGGAGAGAAGACCTTTACCCGACGGGGCTGGGGTGCTCCGTGCTGCGACACCCTGCCGGGAATTTGAGCACTCACCCCGACTGGAGTCTCTGAGTATCTGCAAGAACGCGAGCTGAGGTGGGCTGGGTTGGCGCGGCGGTAGGGAGACGTTGAAAAGTTTACTGCTCCGTTGACGGGGGTTGCGTGGCTACCACCTGTTCCGCGGACAAGCCGGAGAGAACCGCCGCGTGCGTGTTGCTGCGTGGACCCACTTCGACCTCGTGCTTCTCGAAGCTCTCCCCCGTCTTCAGGTAGACGAAGTCCTGGTCGCCTTCCTCAAACAGAGCTTCGAGCGGAAGCACAAGGACGTCCTCCTGACGGCCGATCAGGATCTCCGCCGCCCCGGACAGATCCGGGATCAGGCGGGGGTCGCTACCCTCGATCTCCACCGTGGCCGGCACGCTCCGCACATAGTAGTTCTCCCGGCGGCCCCGGGTGGCCATCGCCCCGATGCTTCAGGACCTTGCCTTGAAACGTGAGGCCGGGGTAGGCGTCCAAGGAGACCTTCGCGGGCTGCCCGATTTCGATCAGCCTGGACTCCACTTGACTAACTGCGCCAGCCAACCGCATGTTGGAGGTCTGCATGATCTTCATCAAGACCTGGCCGGGTCTGACCTGATCCCCAAGCTTGTATTGTGACGAGTCGCTGCTGCCGGGGCGGTATAGGGTGCCCATCACCACCATGCCGTCCAGGGGCGCCCGAAAGGTGAAGTTCTCCAGGTCCTTGGCCATGCGCTCGCGGCGCAACTGAAGCCAATCGCGATGGATCTGCAGGACCCGCAAGTCGGATTCAATCGATATCTGCTTGAGAGGCAAAGCCTCCCGCTGCTGCCGGTATCTGGCCTCGGCTTCCTCCTGGGCGAGCCGCAGGATCTCCCGGTCGATGGGCGACCTGACCTCCGCCGACCCGCGCTCCACCCCCGCCTTGTCCGCGTTCGCTCTGGAGGCCCTGAGGTTCTGCGCCAGGCTCTCCCATTCGACGGTCTGCTGAGCCTTCCGCTTGCGAACGTCCGCCTCCCATTGCGAAACGGTGTCATCCATGTCGCTGAGCTGTTCCTTGAGGACCAGTGCGTCGACCTCCGCCACGATGTCCCCGGCCCGCACCACGCTGCCGCCCGAGGCCAGTTTGGTCAGGTGCAACTGCCCCCTGCCCCGGCCGCGCTGGACGGGAATGATGACGCTGGCGAAGCGCGGCGACGTGGTTTGCCCGGCCACCGCAACAGTCTGGTCCAAGTTGCCCCGGCTGACCACGACGGTAGGAACGGTCACGGCAGCTCCGGCCTTCCGCCGCGCCGAGGTGCGGCTCGCTCCAAAGTACAGTGCCAGGCCGGCGGCGGCAGCCACGGCCACGCAAACCCAAAGGGTCCACCGCCGGGACGGCGGGGCCGGAATCTCTACAACCTGCGGTCGGGGCGATGGAACAGGCGCTGGACTAGTCTGCGGGGACATCCCCAATATCATACCCCACGCTTGAGAGCTTCCAAAACGCGGGCGGGCGTCATGGGCAACTGCAAGAGCCGCACCCCCAGCGCGTCGTAGATCGCGCTGGCGACCACCGCGCCCATCGGAGTGATCGCCGGCTCGCCGCAGCCCGATGCCGGCGAATCCGGATTCTGGATCAGGATCGTCTCGATCTTGGGCACCCACGAGAAGCGCGGAATCGAGTAAGTGTCGAAGTTATGGTCGAGCACCTCGCTTCCCCGGAAGCGCGCCTCCTCGGCCAGCGCGTACCCCAAGCCCATCGTGATGCAGCCTTCCATCTGCTGCCGCGAACCGTCCTCACTGACGATGACGCCTTGATCCTGCGCACAAACCACCCGCTTGACCTGCACTCGCCCGGTGCGCTTGTCGACAGCTACCTCGGCTATCGTCGCCGCGAATGAGCCGGTGTCGGTGGCGCAGGCGATCCCCAAGCCCCGCCCGCTGGGGGCGCGCCCCGGTTTCCAGCCGAACTGCTTAGCGACGGTCTCGAGCACCCGGCGCATGCGCGGGTTCGTCAGATTGTTCAAGCGGAACTCCAGGGGGTCGACGCCCAGCTTCACGGCCAGCATGTCGATGTGCGATTCGCGCGCGAAGGTGTTCGAGTTCACCGAAGGCGCGCGCCACGCCCCCACCGCCACGGGGTTCATCCCCGCGGGACTCCCCGACCAGCCGCCCGCGGAGACCGTCTTCTGGTGCGGAATGTCGTAGATACTGTCGTCGCCTCGCGATCGCCGGCGCCGTAAACCTTGTAGTCCCACAGCACCAGCTTCCCCGCGCTGGAAACGCCGGAGCGGATCTTGATCACCGCCGCCGGGCGAAACGTGTCATAGAAGAATTCCTCGGCGCGGTCCCAGACCACCTGGACGGGTTTGCCGGTAATCTTCGCCAGCCGGGCGGCTTCGAGGGCCTGCCGCTCCGGCGCTCTTTCCGCCGAAGCCGCCGCCGACGTATGGCGTGATGACGCGCACGTTTTGCTGCGTGAAGCCCAGCGCCTGCGCCACCTGCTGTTTCAGGGGGAACGGAGTCTGCGTGCTCGCCCAGAGGGTCGCTTTGCCGTTCTCGATCACCGCGGTCGCCGAATGCGTCTCCATGGCGGCGTGCGCGACGTAGCTGTTGAGATACGTCTCTTCGACAAGCGTGGCGGCGAGCTTCTCGCCTTCCGCCAGGGTGCCAGCTCTCGTACACCGTCCGGGGTGGCGGCGCGGTCTTCAAGATGTGGTCGAAGATCGTCTTGTCGTCCACGGCCGGCTGCGGCCGGTCGAACTGAGCTTTGATGAGCCCCAACGCCTGGTCGGCCACGTCGCGCCGTTCGTGGAGCACGGCGATCAAGTCGCCTTCCCGCACCACCCGCACGCCGGGCACCTTCTCGGCGGCGGAGATGTCGACCGATTTCAGGGTCGCCTCACGCGCCGGCGGCCGGAGGATCCGCGCGTGCAGCACGCCCGCGGGAAGGTAGTCGCCGGAGTACTTGGCCTTCCCGGTGACCTTTTCGAGAGCGTCCTTGCGGCGTGGCGACTGCCCGACTACCGTGAACGCCTTGACGGGCTTTACCGGCACGTTCTGGCAGATGCCGCTCGATGCGCTTTCCCTGGACCAACTGCGCGTAGGTGACGCGCTTGGCGGGCGCGGATGGGTCGGTGACGACACCGGCTTTCACCTGCAGCCGCTCCGCGGGCGACTGGAGCTGCTCGGCGGCCAGTTGCAGAAGGACCGCCCGCGCCTCGGCGCCCGCGCCGCGCAGGACCGGACCGAATTGCCGGATACTCAAGGAACCGTAGGTACCCGCGTCGTACGGGCAGAGGTCGGTGTCGCCCATCACCATGTCCACCGAGTCGTAGGCCACGTCCAACTCCTCGGCGAGGAGCTGCGCGAGCGCGCTCGTGTTCCCCTGGCCCATCTCGATTTTGCCGGTGAAGCAAGTCACACGGCCATCTGGACCGATTCGAAGGTACGTGTTGAAGTCCACCGTCCCCGCCTGCCCGGGGAACTGACCGGGTCCCTGAAACGCGGCCAGCGGTTGGGTCTGGAAGAACAGGAACAAGCCCGACCCCGCCAGCGCGAGGACGTCGCGGCGGCTGGGCTGTGAAGCATCGTCTCGAGCAATACCGATGTCCGGATTCAAGTGTTCGTGTTTCATTAGCCCCTCGCTCCCGCCGCGCCGGCGGCCTCCTGGATAGCGTCGACGATGCGCACGTGCGCGCCGCAGCGGCAGAGGTTGTCGTCCATCGCCTGGACGATCTGCTCGCGCGTGGGCCGGGGCGTCTTCAGCAGCAGCGCGTAGGCGCCGAGGATCATGCCCGGCGTGCAGTAGCCGCACTGAAACGCGTGGTGTTTCAGGAAAGCCGCCTGGATCGCGTGCAGCTTCTCTCCCTGGCTGAGCCCTTCGATCGTCAACACCTGCTTGCCCGCGACGTCCTTCATGGCAGTCACGCAACTCCTGACGGCCTGCTTGTCCACCACCACGGTGCAGGCCCCGCAAAGCGCCGCGCCGCAGCCGAATTTGGTCCCGGTCAGCCCCAGATCATAGCGCAGCACCCACAGCAGCATGCGCTCGTCATCGACGTTGACGCGAGCGGGCTTGCCGTTGAGCGTAAAGGAAATCGTTCGCTGCATGAAATCACCCCTTGTCCGTGCATGTTACAACAATCCGCGACCCGCTGGGGACAGTACACTCAAACCCCAATTCCGGGATGCGCTCCATGGGTTTCGTGGTGGCACTGCTGCTGGGTGGAGCAGACGATCGTTTTTTGTCGTCTGCTATGCCTGGCGGCTCGCAAACGGCAGACCACAAACGACGATTGTCCGCCCCACGCATCCGACAGTATTCCGCATCATTCCCGACGCAGACCATCAGGCCCCGCCGCCTGCGCTACAATTTGCACGGATGGACATTTACAGCGAGATCGTGCGCCTGCGCCGCGCGGGCGAGAAGTGCGCCCTGGCAACCATCGTCGGGGCCCGCGGATCGGTCCCCAGCTATGAGAGCGCCAAGCTGCTGGTCCGCGCCGACGGGTCGATCTTCGGCACGGTGGGCGGCGGCTGCGTCGAAGCGCAAGTGCTCACCGCCGCGCGCGAGGTGATCGAGACCGGGAGATCCAAGACCTTGACCTTCGAGCTGACGCAGGATGCCGCCCACGAAAGCGGCCTGATCTGCGGCGGCGAAGTGGAAATCTTCGTCGAGCCCGTGCTCCCGCAGCCGGTTGCGTTCATCTTTGGCGCCGGGCACATCTCCAAGAGCTTGTCGAAAATCGCCAGCCTGGCGGGCTTCTCCACCGTGATCGTCGACGACCGGGAGTCTTTCGCCAACCGCGCGCGCTTTCCGGAAGCCGACGAGGTGTACGCTGCCGAGTACGAGGCGGTCTTCCCGAACCTCTCCGTCAACGAATCGAGTTACCTGATCATCGTGACGCGGGGGCACAAGGACGATCTGCGCGTTCTGCGCCTGGCCGCCGCCGCCCCGGCCCGCTACGTTGCGATGATCGGCAGCAAGAAGAAGGTGATCGAACTCGTGAAGGAACTCGAGAATGAAGGTGTTCCGCGGGAGGCGCTCGATCGCCTGCACGCCCCCATGGGGTTGGACATCGGTGCGATTACCCCGGAGGAAATTGCAGTCGCGGTGGTGGCGGAGATGATCGCCGTGCGCCGAAACGCTGCATCGAACTGGAGGGACCTTTCCATGTCTATCTTTCCTCGCAAGACGGCCAAGGCGGTGCCCAAATGAGCCTCGCCGGACTCATTCTCGCCGCGGGCGAATCGCGCCGCATGGGATCGCCGAAAGCGCTCCTGGAGTTCGATGGAGAGACGTTTCTGGACCGGCTGATTCTCACGCTGGGAGGCGCCTGCTCATCCGGTGATCGTGGTTCTCGGTTGCGAATCCCGGAGCATCAGAGCCGGGTTGCGCAATGCCGAACTGGCGACGTTCGTCACAAACCCGGACTACCAGCGCGGGCAGTTGAGCTCCTTGCAGCGCGGCCTGGCCGCCGTCCCGCCTGAAGCGGAGGGCGTGCTGTTCACGCCCGTGGACTACCCGCTGGTGCGGCCATCCACAATCGCACGCATCGCCCGGCGTTTCGAAACGCGCCAGCCGGAGGAATGGCTGGTGGTCCCGCGCTCGCAGGGCCGGCATGGCCATCCCGTCTGCCTGGCGCGCGATCTTATCCCGGAGTTTCTGGCGCTCGCCGGCGACGCGCAGGCCCGCGATGTGATTCACGGCCATCGCAAGCAGACTCTGTATGAGGATGTGGACGATGCCGGAATCCTCGAAGACGTGGACGACCCCGAGTCCTACGCACGCCTGGCGGGAAACCGACCGAACGAATGACCGCAACACCAAACAGAGCCGCGACCGTCAGGGAGCGGTCCTCCGGCGAATCCCGCGTCTACCACTCCCCGCTTGCCTTGATGGCGTCGATGTTGAAGGGAACCGCAGCGATGGTGTTTTCCCACGCCATCTCGAGCTTGCCCGCGACACTCCCCAGGCTCGTCAACGTCATCTTGAGTGTCTCCACGGGAGCGGCGGCCTTCTTCATATCCATCGGTACGCGGCCGAGATCCAGTTTCTGGTTGTACTTCAAAGCCTGCGGGCCAATCTGCTTGTTGATGATGAGCTGCCACTCCTTGGCGTCCGGCACGACGTAGAGAGTGTACTCTCCCTTGGGAACCGCGAGACCCTGGACTTCCAGCGGGACCTCCGTGCGGAACGTGACCGCCGCGCCGCCTCCGGCTAGCCACACCTGGTTGTACGGCACCACGCCGCCGAAGATCTTCTGGCCTTTCATGGAGAGCGCGGAGTAGCTGAGAGCCACGCCCTTGCCGCTCATCTTGATGGCTGACTGTGTCAGGGCCGGCTGTTGCGCGGAAGCGAGAGGTATCAGACCGGCTATAAGGACCGCACAGATCGAAACAAGTCTCATAATGCACCCATGCTATCGCGTTTGGCCCGGCGAATTCGACTGCGCCACCTGGGCGCGCTTCTTCGGAATCCCCTTGGGGTGGCAGTCCGCGCACTTCACCCAATGGATGTTGTGCTTGCTCGTGGCCGAGAGAAACGTCGTATCCATCTTCTCGACATCCAGGCCGCAGTTGGACAGTCGGGGGTGGCAATCCGCGCACGACGCCCGCGTCTTCTGTCCGTGTTTCAAATGGCACGCCAGACAACTGAAGCCTTCATGCACGCCGATCGCGGTGCGGTCGTCGCCGCGTGCCCACCTGCCGGCTGGCCTCCGCCGCATGACACTGGTAGCACAGCGCCTGGCGACGGTCCGGGCTCATCTTCACCACCCGGTCGCCTTCCAACATCGCGGGCAGGGGCAACTCCGCGACGGGCACGTGCTCTTCGGTCCGGCGGTCGTAAAACGCCAACGAGGGGCGGTTGATTTCCTGCGACGGCCCGGCCGCGCGGCCTTCCACATCGGTCTTCCGCAAGAGCGCGCCCTTCTGGTGGATGCCGTGGCATGTCAGGCACGGCATCGCCGGACGATTCGCCAGTTCCGCGGGCACCATGCGCCACGGGCCGCTCCTGTCCAGTGGAGTTACCAGGTCGCGGATGCCGCCTTCAAAATGCATGCCGTGGCACCGCAGGCAGTCGTCCATCAGCAGCCGGTTCTGGTTGTGCGTCTTGTCGAGGAAGAGACGTGTGTAAGTGGCGCTGTGCGGGCCCGATTGCCACTGCGCGAACTCCTGCCGGTGGCAGGACTGACATCGCTCCACCATGGACGGGACGTCGATGTTGCGGACGCGGATTTTCTCCGGCAAGTCCCCGTTCAAGTGCCAGTACAACCTGGTCGCGTTGGTCCAGTGAAACGACACGTTCAGCGTCAAGGCCCCGCCGTGACAACTCGTGCAGCCCACTTCGCGGTGGCTGGAGCTGTGCCACAGATCGTAAGTGGAGTTCATTTCGTGGCACTTGGTGCATCCCGCGCCCGCGCCCGACTCGTAATACAGACTCGCGCCGGGAACCATCAGCAGCAGCGCCAGAACGATGAGGCCGACAGCGCCGGCGATTCGTCTTCATGCCCGCCCCCCGGCGCCTTTCCGCGCCTTGATGAGGTTCTCCGCGGCATAGTAGGCGACGGCCATGATGGTCAGGACCGGATTGAATCCGCCGTTCGTAACGTGCACGCTGCCGTCGATGACATAGACGTTGTCAACATCGTGGATGCGGCAGAACTTGTCGACCACCGAAGTCTTCGGATCATTCCCCATCCGGCAGGTTCCCGCCTGATGCTGCCCGCCGCTCAAACCTCCGCCAGGCGGTCTCCTCCAGGTTCGAATGGCGCCGGCTTCCTTCAGCCAGGCCTCCGCCTTGGTGGTCATGTACCTTCCGACCTCGATCGAGTGCGGGTGCTTGCCGCCCGAGAGGCGGGCCACAGGAATGCCCCAGTAGTCCTTGATCTTCGGGTCCGCCTGAACGCGCGCGTCGAACAAGGGCATCTCCTGGCTCGGCCCCTGCACGGAGATGGTCCGCTTGAAGGCGTTGCGGACCCACTCCTTGTGCGCCGCGCCCCATTGGGGAACGAACATCGGCATCTGCCCGAGGAATTGATAGGGCAGCCGGATAAACTCATTGGCCAGCATGGCGCCGCCGGTCAAGCCGGCGTTTCCGTGGTTGTAATCGCAGACGGCGATCTGCGCGCCGGGGCCCACGTCGTCATAGGTTTCGAAATCGAACAGGCCGACCGCCCCCGAGTACGTGTGCGACTGCAAGTTCCGTCCGACCCAGTCGTGCCGGTTCCCCAGACCATTCGGAAACAGCTTGCTCTTCGAGTTCAGCAGAAGGCGCGCCGACTCAATCGCGGCGCCGGATACGATCACCACATCCGCGGTTTGAACCTGCAGCTTGTCAGCCGCATCGAAATAAGCCACGCCCTTGGCGCGGCCCCGGTCGTCCAGAAGGACTTCCTTGACCATGCACTCCGCGCGCAACTCGCAATTCCCGGTGGCCAGCGCCTTGGGGATGACGGTGTTGTGCGTGCCGGTCCGCGCATTCACCTCGCAGGCGAAGCCCACGCACCAGCGGCAGCGCATGCAGGGCCCCCGGCCGTTGTAGGGCACCGTGTTCCGCAGCATGGGGATGTCGAAGGGATGCAGCCCCAGGCGTTTGGCCGCGGGGTGCAGGATCTGATACTCACGGTTCGGGCTGAGGGGCGGCATCGGCAACGGCTTGTTGCGCGGCGCCTTGAAGCTGTTCGCCGAGACATCGCCCGATACGCCCAGCTCCCATTCGGCTTTCTCGTAGTACGGTTCCAGGTCCTGGTAGCCGATGGGCCAGTCTTCCAAGGTGCTTCCCTCGACCGGTCCGTAAGTCGAGCGCATCCGGAAGTCCTTCTCCATGAACCGCCAGGCCTGCGCGCCGTAGCTGAAGGTGCCCCCGCCGACACACGCCGCGTTGTTGCTGTAAGCCGCCTTCACTGGCCACCAGCACGCGCTCGCGACCCTTCTCATCCACCAGTACGCGCGGATTGCGCTCGTCGTCCGGGCCGAATCCGTTGCCGAGCACGCGTAGTGCGCTGGTTCCGGAGATCGTCTTTGCGGCAATCGGCGGCGGAATACCACTTCCCGCGCTCCAGCAGCGCCACGCTCAGGCCCGCCGAAGCGAGTTCCTTGGCGACCACGCCGCCCCCGGCGCCCGCTCCGACGATGACCGCGTTCACATGTTTCAGGGCCATCGAGTCAGACCGCCTTCTGCCCGGCAGGCATGCGGCCCCGCACCGGTGGAGTTCGGCAGGCCGAGCATCTTCCAACTCACCTCGCCGCGGTTGCCGCCGTGGCGGGGATCTCCGTAGAAGCCTTGCATGGTGTGGGTTCGGATCAAGCCGAAGAACTCGGCGTCGTTGTTCTCCACGTCCGTCAGGACTTCGACTTGCTGCTCGGAGGCCAGCTCCACAAACGGCTTGCCGAAGCGTTTGCGGCTGACGGCATCCACGCCGGCGATTCCCTTCCGGTATGCGCCCTGATGCCGCTTATGGTGCTTGGTCAATTGCAGGTCGATGAAGTTGACGACTCCGGCCTGTCTGGCGCCGGGGTCCGTATCCGCCGGAATGATCTGCTCGCAGATGGCGTCGACCGAACGGGCTTCCGCGGCGGTGAAGAATCTCCAATGCGGGCCGCCGCCGGTGCGGCCACACGAGGCGAGCACCCCGGCGGCGGTTGCCGAGAGGCCCGCTCCGAGGAACCTGCGGCGCTTGACGGAGTTGCCCATCAAGAGGGCCTGAGAATGCGGCTCGCGATTTCGGCGTTCTCCTTCACTTCGTCCTTCATGCGCGGGAACATTCCTACAAAGACACAATCGGTCGGCTTGATGCTCTCGAAGGCGGTGCGGAACGCACGCTCCACGCTGGCCACACGGCCCGCCGCAAGGATCTTGAACGCGAAGCAGTGTTTGGTGGTCTGCTTCATGAACTTGTACATGCGCGGCGGATCGCTCTGCACGTAGGTCTCGGACGCCATCTCGAGCGTCTCGTTGCCGAGGAGCTGGCGCCACTCTTCGGCGGTGCGCGTTCGGTTGTACACACAGCCCGCGTAGAAGTCGACGTCCCACCCCTGGTCCTCGACCTTGGCGAGGAACTCCGGGTTATGGCTGCCTACCCCGACCAACACCCCCGCCTGACGCACTCGCTTGCAGTAGTCGCGGACGGCGTCCGACTTGCCAGTCCGGAAGTTGCGGTCGGTCACCTCACCGGAATGGTAAATCCCCAAAGGCTTCAAGGACTTCACGAGCTGATCCGGATCGGAATTCGCCTGGACCACGTACTGCATTTTGCCGCCCTCGGCCTGGAGCCGTTCGCAGTCGGATACGCAGCGATTCATGCCCAGCGCCTGGAATGCATTGATGCCGTAACTCTCCGCCCGTTGCAAGATCTCCACCACTTTCGACGGCGTGTACCACTCTTTCATCACCGTGTCATAGGTGGAGTTGAAATGGGAGTAGCCGTAGAACTGGTTGGCGCCAATGACGACGCGGCTGATTTCGGCCTTGCCGAATTTCACCTTGGGAACCTGGACGTTCGCCGGGCTGGGCGCCTGCGTGCTCGCGGCCGAAACCACGCCGCTCAGCCCTGCCGCTACAGCAGCGCTCGATCGGAGAAAAGACCTTCTTGTATTCGACATATCGGAAGTCCCTATTTCTGTCAGGAGGCTACGGCCCCGTGACGGCTCGTGAAGAGAACGTTCTCCTTTACCTCATCCTTGATGCGTGGGAACATCCCCACGCAAACGGCATCCGTCGGCTTGATGCTCTTGAACGCCAGCTTGAATGCCGCTTCCGGGTTGCCCACCCGCCCGGCCGCCATGATCTTAAAAGCGATGCAGGGCTTCCTGGTCTGTTGGAAGACCTTGTACATGCGCGGCGGATCGTCTTGCAAGTAGACTTCGTTGGCCATCTCGGGAAGCTCGCCACCCAGCAGCTTGCGCAGTTCCTGGGGCGTGCGTCTGCGGTTGTAGACGCAGCCGGCGTAGAAATCGACATCCCAGCCCTGTTCCTCCACGAGAGCGAGCACTTCGGGGATATGGCTCCCGACTCCCACCATCGTCACCCCCAGGTCCCGCAACTTCTTACAGTAGTCGCGGATGGTGTTCATCTTGCCGGCCCGATAGGCGTCGTCGGTGCGCTCGCCCTGCACCCACGCCCCCATCGGCTTGACGGCGTTGACCAATTCCGCCGGATCGTCCGTAGTGGCCTGGGCTACCAGGTGCATGCGGCCGCCCTCGGACTGAAACCGTTCCCAATCGGCCTGGGCACGGCCCATGTGAACGTAGTTGTAGGCGTTGATGCCGGATTTCTGGCACGACTGCAAGACTTCCACTACTCTTCGCCGCCGTGTACCATTCCTTCATCACGGTACTCAGGATGTTGTTGTAATGGCCAAAGCCCAGGAAGGTATTGACCCCCACGACCAACCGGCTGATCTGGACCTTGCCAAACTGCACCGTGGGCATCGGCCCGCCCGCGGGCGCCGCTGCTTGGCCCAGGGCGTTCGGCACGGATGCCGCCCCGGTCAGGCCCGCCGCCATTGCAGCCGTGGATTCCAGAAAACCTCTCCGCGTTGTCGACATTAAGGCATGATACTCCTTCCGAGCTACCCTGCGCCAGGAGCAGCCCGCAGGGGACTTTACATGTGTTACGAGTGGGACGCGCCTCCGTTCCACTGGCGCGCGGATTCCCCCCTTGCGGTAGTGTGGGGATGAGGAGATTGATGCTCACACCGGACGCGGCCTGGGCCATGGTGCTCGCGCACGCACGCCCGCTGAAGACGGTTACCGTTTCCCTCGCGGAGGCGGTGGGCTTGCGCCTGGCCGCGGAGGTTCGCGCGGACCGCGATTTGCCGCCCGCCGAGCGTTCCTCCATGGACGGCTACGCGGTGCGTCAAGACGACCTGCGGCAGATCCCTTGCACCCTGCTTGTCATCGGTGAAGTGGCGGCCGGCAGCCCCGCGCGTCCGCGTGTGGAGCCCGGAACTTGCGCCCGCATCTTCACCGGAGCGAACCTTCCGCCCGGCGCCGATACCGTGGTGATGGTCGAGCAGACGGTGGAGCACAACGGTCTGGTCACGATCCGTTCCCCGGAGAAGCGCGGCGCAAACATCCGGCGGCGCGGCGAAGATGCGCGCAAAGGGGCGATCTTGCTGGCGCGTGGCACCGCGCTCTATGCCGGGCAGGTTGGCGTTTGCGCCGCTGTGGGTAAGGCTTCCGTGCGGGTGCATCGGCGGCCTCGCACCACGATTCTGTGTACGGGAACGGAACTGCGTTCGGTGGACGACCGTGTCCGCTCGCACGAGACCCGGAACTCGAACGGCCCGGCTTTGTGCGCCGCGCTGGCGCTGTGGGGATTCCCGGGAACGAAGTTCGCCGTGGTGGCGGATCGCCAATCAGCGCTGCTCGCGGCGCTGCGCCGGGCGGTGAAGCGCTACGACGTGGTCCTGTTCACGGGCGGGGCGTCCGTGGGCGACTACGATTTTGTGCGAGAATCCGTCGAAGCGGCCGGAGCGAGGATCCGGTTCCACGGAGTTGCCATGAAGCCGGGCAAGCCCACTTTGTACGCTACGATGGGAAGCAACCGGCACGTGTTTGGACTGCCTGGGAATCCTTTGTCGGCGCTTACCGCATTCCATGAGTTCGCTCTTCCCGCGCTTCTCAGACTGGCTGGCGCGGCCCCCGAGACGTGCAGGCCCGCCTGGCGGCTGCCGCTCGCGGAGGCCGTCGAATCGGAGTCCGGCCGGGTGCGCTGTCACCTGGCGCGCCTGGTTGCCGGCCCAAACGGGCTTACGGTCGCACCGGTGCGCAGCGTAAGCAGCGCGGACCTCGCAGCGGCGGGCCATGCTGACGGCGTGGTCCTGCTGCCGCCGGAGGACCGGCAGTTCTCCGCGGGCGAGCCAGTCGTGTTTCGACCCTGGAGACCGCTGCCATGATCGCCAGGTCTCCGCTTCAGTTGCGCATCTCGGTGACCGACCGGTGCTCGCTGCGATGTGGGTACTGCTCGCCCGAGAAAGGCAGCGCGAAGGCAGCGCGGGAAGAGGTTCTGTCGTATGAGGAGATCACCCGCTTCGTGATCGTAATGCAGGCGCAGTATGGGCTCACGCAAGTGCGGCTGACCGGCGGTGAACCGCTGCTGAGGCCGGGACTCGATCGATTGGTGGGCATGCTGGCGGCGGTGGGAGTGGCCGACTTGGCCCTCACCACCAACGGGCAGCGGCTCGCGGACGATGGCCGGGCCTCTGCGGCAGGCCGGGCTCAACCGCATCAACATTAGCCTGGACAGCCTGAGTCCCGAGACGTTCGCCGCCATCACGCACGGGGGAATCCTCGAGAATACACTCGCCGGAATCGCCGCCGCGCGGCGGGTCGGTCTCGACCCGATCAAACTCAACATGGTTGTGATGCGCGGAGAGAACGACCACGAAGTCGCGGACCTCGTTCGGTTCGCCGCCGGGCACGGCTGCCAGATGCGCTTCCTGGAGTTGATGCCGATCGGCGTGGCGGCCGCCGGCTTCGGGGACCGCTTCGTATCGAGCGCCGAGGTGCTCGAGAAGCTGGCCCGCGAGTTCGCCCTGACGCCGTTGCCGATCGACCCGCGCAGCACGAGCCGGAACTTCGTGGCCGAGGACCACAGCGGCCGCTGGACCAAGATTGGCTTTATCTCGCCCTCGAGCCAGCCGTTCTGTGGGGGCTGCCGTCGCTTGCGGCTCACCGCGACAGGCGTGGCGCTGGGCTGTCTGGCGCGACCCACGGGAATCCCCATCGCCTCGCTGCTCAGAAGCGCATCGGAGCCGGATGCCGAGGCGTTGGTGGCGGCAGTTGAACAAGGCTCTGGGCATGAAGCGGTCGGACAGCGAGTTTGTGCAGCCGCAGGCGATGCTGGGAATCGGGGGCTGAACGGATGGGGCCACGCAAAGCCTCCCCACGATTCTGGCTGCGGGAGGCGGCGGGATCACTCGGCGATTTCGGGACGTTCGTGCCGCTGGCTGTGGGCATGGTGTTGGTGGCAGGCCTGGATGCCGGAACGCTGCTGGTAACCGCGGGCCTGGCCAACATCTGGGGCGGGCTGGCCTTTGGCATCCCGATCGCGGCCCAGCCCATGAAGGCCATCTGCGCGCTGGCGATCGTAGGGGCTCTGTCCGGCAAGCAGGCCGTTGTCGCCGGACTTTTCGTCGCGGTAACAATGGCGTTGCTGGGGCTGCTCGGTCTGATTCGCAGCTTCGCCAAGGTGGTGCCGGACGCCGTGCTGCGCGCTTTGCAACTCACCGTGGCCTGCGAGTTGTTGCTGAGCGGATTGCGCTTTGGCTTTACCGGGTCTCCGGCGAACCTGGTTCTGATGGCAGGTGCGATGGTCGCGCTGTGGCTGCTGCGCCGCCGGCTGGAATGGGCGGCGATCGGCCTGCTGGCGGCGGGACTCGGCTTGGCCGTCTGGCAGACGCCCGCGTTGCTGAGCGCACCGCAGATCACGCTGTGGCAGCCTCATTGGATGCCGTTCGATCGGGCGTCGCTCGAAGGAATCTGGCGAGCCGGTTTGCCGCAACTGCCGCTCACCCTGTTGAACTCGGTACTGGCGATGGCGGCGCTGGCTGCGCAACTCTATCCGCAACAGGCCCAGCGCATCACACCCACGCGCATGGCTCTTTCGGTTGGGTTCATGAATCTGTTCGTGTGCCCGCTGGGAGGAATGCCCTTGTGTCACGGCTCGGGCGGACTGGCGGGCCAGCACAAGCTTGGCGCGCGGAGTGGTATTTCGGTTATCCTTCTGGGTCTGGTGAAGTTGGGCTTGGGCCTGTTGTTCGGCGGTGCGGCCGTGCTGTGGATGAAAGCGTTTCCACGGCCGGTCCTCGGCCTGTTCCTGTTGCTGGCCGGTTGGTCGCTGGCCGAAGCGAGCCGCGCGTGGAAAACGCGAACGGCAATCTGGGTGAGTGCGACGATGGTGGTTGCGAACTACGCCGCCGGATCGCTGCTCGCCGGTTTCGCCGCCGGGTGGCTCGCGTGGTGGTTGGCGCGGCGGTGGGACGAACCTGTGAAGGGATCCGGTCGATGAGCAAGCGACTGCCGGAAGCGGAACTTTCGCACATCTCGACGTCGGGACGTGCGCGCATGGTCAGCGTGGCGGGGAAGGCCCGGACGGTGCGCACGGCGCGGGCGGAAGCCTGGGTGGACGTCGGCGCGGACATTGCGGCCCTGTTGCGCCGCTCGGGTGAAGTGGCCAAGGGCGACGTACTGGAGACCGCGCGGCTGGCGGGCATCCTGGCCGCCAAGCGCACCAGCGAGTTGATTCCGATGTGTCACACGCTGCCGCTCGATGCCGTCGAGTTGGACGCCACGCTCGTGGAGAACCGGGTCCGGCTGGAAGCTCGCGTGTGCTGCGAAGGCAAGACGGGTGTGGAGATGGAGGCGATGACGGCCGTGGCGGTCGCCGCCTTGACGGTCTACGACATGGTGAAGTCCGCCGGCAAGCAAGTGGAGATCGGCCCGCTACGCTTGCTGGAGAAGACCGGCGGCAAATCCGGGCATTGGCGAAGGGAGCGCGGCACCAGTGGGAAGGGTTGAAGCCATCTGCACCGCCGCCGTGAAGGGCGGGAAGAAAGTGCCTCAGCCGGCGGTGCGCTTCGCGGCCAACCACGGCATCGAAGGTGACGCCCACGCGGGGCCGTGGCACCGCCAGGTGAGTGTGCTGGCGGCCGAGGACATCGAGGAGATGCGGCAGCGCGCCCTGCCCGGTTTGAAGGACGGCGACTTCGCCGAAAACCTGGTGCTGTCCGGAATCGACCTCGGCGCTCTCGGCTTGGGAAGCCGCCTGCGGCTCGGTGCGGAAGCCGAACTGCGGGTGACCCAACTCGGCAAGCAGTGCCATCAACGCTGCGCCATCTACACGCAGACCGGCGATTGCATCATGCCCCGGCTGGGGCTATTCGCCCGCGTGCTGCAGGCCGGCACGGTCACGGTTGGCGACAGCGCGGAAGTGACTCGAGTGCGTGCCCCGGCGGATGTTTCAGGCCGTGATCCTAACCGTCAGCGATCGTTGCTCTCGGGGCGAGAGCGACGGACACGGCGGGTCCGGCAGTGGGGAGGCTGTTGACCGGTTCGATCGATGCGCACGTCTACGCGGCGGAGATCATTCCGGACGATGGCGGCCGGATCGCGGAGCGGCTGCGCCACTACAGCGACGGGCATTCGATCGACCTTGTGCTGGCGGTTGGCGGCACTGGTTTCGCGCCGCGCGACGTGACGCCTGAGGCTGTGCGGGAAGTGATCGAGCGGCCGACGCCCGGCCTGGATGAGGCGATGCGGCGCGCATCGCTGGAGAAGACGCCAACGGCCATGCTCTCACGCGCGGTATCCGGCATCCGCAACAGCACGCTGATCGTCAGCCTGCCAGGCTCCGAGCGCGGCGCGGTCGAGAATCTGCAGGCGATCCTCGCGGCGCTGGGACATGGCCTCGCCAAGCTGCGCGGCGACCCTTCCGATTGCGGCTAAGGCTGGAGGATCACTTTGACCGCGCCGTCGGAGTAAGTTTCCAGCATCTCGAAGGCCGGCTGCACTTTCTCGAGGGGCAGGGTGTGTGTCAGGATCGGCGCGAAGAGCGCCGCGTGTGCGCCGAGGATCTCCAGCGCCGCCTCAGACTCGTGGCTGGATCGGCGCACATTGTAGATGGCAAGCTCCTTGCGCCGGGCCTCGTGAAACTCCAGGGACAAGTGCAGTTCCACGGGAATCCCCGTGATCACGACCCGCCCGCCGTTGCGGACGGCCTGGATGGCGAGGTTGACTGTATTCTCCCGGGCCGCGCAATCGATGGCCAGATCCACGCCCCGCTGTCCCGTGTCCTTCAGGATCTGCCGCGCGGCGTCCTCACCGTGGGGATCGATCACGGCATCGGCTCCCGCAAGTTTCGCCAGTTCCCGGCGGTGCGCCACCGGCTCCACAACCCAAACGCGGCCCGCGCCGCACAGCTTCAGCACGATGAGCGTCAACAAGCCGATGGGGCCCGCACCGAAGACCACCGCGGTCTCCCGCGGCGCGAGCGCCGCGAACTTCATCGAATGCAGCGCCACCGCCAGAGGCTCAAACAGGGTCCCTTCTTTGAAACCGACTCCTTTCGGAAGCGGCAGGAGATTACCCGCGGGAAGATTCACAAATTCGCGGAAGAACCCCGGGTCCACCGGCGAGCTGAGAAACCGGATGTTGGCGCAAAGGTTGTGGCGGCCCGAAAGACAAAACTCGCAGTGGTAGCAGTAGAGGGCCGGTTCGAGTGCGGCGCGGTCCCCCGGCGCCCATCCCGTCACCCCGGTTCCGGCCGCCACCACGAACCCCGCGGGTTCATGGCCCAGCACCATGGGGTACTGGCAGGGTGTGTCGCCGATCTGGCCCTCGGAGAAGTCGTGCAGGTCCGACCCGCAGATCCCTACGGCCTCGACATGCACCTGAACCTGGCCGGGGCCGGGGGCGGGAACGGGGCCGTCGACGAGCCGGAACTTGTGAAGCGCGCAGAGTTCGGCGATCCGCATACGGGGACGGGCTACTTCTTAAAGAGGCTGTCGAACGCCAGGCGCGCCTCACTGGGGCCGCGCGGCGACTGGTTCGTGTTTACCACGGGCTGGCTGGCGGTCGCCGTGGCATCTCGCGCCACCGTGACTCGCGGCCCGAAAAACTCGCATTCGTTCGGCCTGATCCTTCACCGCGATTCTTGCCGGCACCGGCTTGAGGCACTGGAAAAGCTTGGAGGGCTCGAAGTGCGCGCACTGCTTGCAGCAGTGCAAGGCCGTGTTGCACTTGGGGCAGTTACCCCGAAAGTCAGTGTCCGCGGGCAGCGTCGTGGAGCAGTTATAACACCGGGCGGCAACCACGTTCTGCACCAGCCGGGGCAAGCGCGGCCCCGTCACGTCGAGGGGCGGACGCGGGCCCGGCTGTCGCTGGCGCTCCTCGAAGCTGCGGCCGTCCGAGGGCCTCTCCCGCTCAACTTCTCTATAGCCGTGTTGTTTGTATTTGCGATCGTTATCCATGGCCAATACCTGGCTCCTGGAGATGATTTCTTAAGGCGAGTCTGCAACCGGCGGCCAGCCCAGGCGCGCCCGGTGACGGTGTCTGAATAGTCGTCCCTTCCGCCTGGAACCTCTATGTGCCCCTGTACTTCTGGAAGGTGACCACCAACAGAATTTTCGTGGGGGGACCCGCGGGCGACCGTCCTGCCTGGCGCGCCGTCTACCGGGACCTCAATCTTCTATGTACCACGAATTCCGCCCGGAGTCTAGCCCTATCTTTGGTTAACGCCTGCGTTGGCGAGGAGAGTGGCAGACCACATACTGCGATGGTCTGCCCCACCCGCTAGCGATTCTCCGGGTCCGAGGCCCACTTAAGAGGCGAATTACAGGGTCGCGTGAGCGGGTCCTCATAATGGTTTAGCGCGATTCGCACCGTGTATCCAAGCCGCCCGGTCTGCTGCGGCACCATCTCCCTGGCGAACACGTGCACGGAGCCGTGCTGCTCGACCGGCGGAAGCGCCAGCACCTCGGAATGCTCCAGGTGGCCGCTGGCGCCGACGCGCCCCACCACCGCCTCCACCCTCACGTCCTCCGGCGTCAGCCCCGCCAACTCCACGGCGGCGCGCATCTCGATGGGCCGCCCGTTGGTCAGCGTGCTGTCGGCGCCGTGTCCCGCGTCCAGGATTCGCACCCGCGGCCACGCGTCCTGGACCTTGGAGTTCCATCGCAGGCGCTCGCGAATCTTCGCGAACCCGTCCTGCCGGATGCGGGCGGAGGAGGAGTGGCTGGGGTCGTACAGTTGGCTGACGTACTCGGCGACGGTCCGCTGGCAGTTGAACTGGCGGCTCAGGTACTTGATAGACTGCCTGACTCGGCGCATCCACTCGAGCGGCATTCCATCGGTCCCGCGCTCGTAGTACATGGGCACAATCTCGTTCTCGAGCAGCGAGTAAAGAGCCCTGGCATGGATTTCATCCTGGTCTTCCGAGTACGGCTCCCGATCTCCGATCGCCCAACCTCCCGACTGCTCGTAGGCCTCGTCGAACCAGCCATCCAGAATGCTCAAATTGAGGACGCCGTTGACGCCCGCCTTCATGCCGCTGGTGCCGCAGGCTTCCTCGCCTCGCCTGGGGTTGTTGAGCCACAGGTCCACGCCCTGCACCATCTCCCGGGCCACCTGCATCCCGTACTGCTCCACGAAGACCAGTCTCCTGGACAGCTCGGGATCGCGGGAGAGTTGCACGATCTCCCGGATCAGCATCTTGCCGGGGTGGTCCTTGGGATGCGCGTTGCCGGCGATAACGATCTGCACCGGCCGCTGCGGATTGCACAAGATTCGCTTCAGCCTGCCGATGTCGCGGAACAACAGCGTCGCCCGCTTGTAGGTCGCAAAACGCCGCGCGAATCCGATGGTGAGAGCGTCGGGGTCCAGGACGTCCGAAACCCGCTGCACTTCGGTCGCCGAGGCCTTTCTGGCGACGGCGAATGCGGCTTCCCTTTCCCGGATGAAACTGATCAGCCGCCGCTTTCTGCGCTTGTGCACGTCCAGCAGTTCGTGATCGGGGATTTCGTCCACCAGATCCCACGTCTTCGGGTCGTCGTACCGCTCGCGCCAATCGGGCTGGAGATACTCGTCGTACAAGCTCGGCCAGATCCGTGTTCAGCCAGCTCCTCAGGTGCACGCCGTTGGTAATCGACGTGATCGGCACTTCCCAGACCGGCAGTTGCGGCCACAGCCCCGACCACATGCTCTGCGAGACGCGCTGATGCAGCCGGCTGACCGCGTTACGGTAGCTGGAGGTGCGGAACGCCAGAATCGCCATCGAGAATCGTTCTCCGGCTTCTCGGGGATTCCAGCGCCCCAGTGACATCAATTGTTCGAACTCGATGCCGATCTCGCGGCAGTACTCGGCGAAGTACTCGTACATCAGACCGGAGTCGAACAAGTCGATGCCCGCCGCCACCGAGGTATGCGTGGTAAAGACGTTGCCGGAGCGCGCCGCCTCGAACGCCTCCTCGAAACTCAAACCGTGTTCCTGCATGAGGGGACGAATCCGCTCGAGCGCCTGGAAGGCCGAGTGACCCTCGTTCATGTGGAACACCGTCGGCGCGATCCCCATCGCCTTGAGGGCGCGCAGTCCGCCGATGCCGAGCACGATCTCCTGGCGGATTCGAGCATCGTTGTCGCCGCTGTACAACTGGGCGGTGATAGCGCGGTATTCCGGGTCGGCGTTGTCCTCGTTGTTCGTATCGAGAAGGTAGAGCTTGACGCGGCCGACATCCACTCGCCAAATCTGCGCGTATGCCGGTCCCCGCGGCAACTTCACGCTGATCTTCAGAGGATTGCCGGCGTCGTCGGCGACCGGCCGCAGCGGCAGCGTGTAGAAGTCGTTGACCGGATAGCGTTCCTGCTGCCAGCCGTCCGGGTTGAGGTGCTGTTGCAGATAGCCATTCTGGTAGAGCAGGCCGATCCCCACGGCCGGCTCGCCGGAGTCGCTCAGCGCCTTCAGGAAATCGCCCGCCAGGACGCCCAGGCCGCCGGAGTAAATGGGGAGGCATTCGACAAGCCCATACTCCATGGAGAAGTAAGCCACCAGCTTCTCCGTGGGGTCGTGCTCAGCCGAGTGCAAATAGGCGTCGAACTTGTCGCAGGTCTGCCGGTAGAGCGACAAGTAGCGAGGATCCTTCGCCGCACGCTCCAGCGCCTCCTGGGACACCTGTCCCAGAAGCAGCACGGGGTTCCGGTCGCAGTTCTTCCAGAGCACCGGATCCAGGCGCCGGAACAGCGATCTGGTCATCGGTTCCCAGGTGTAGTAGAGGTTGTACGCCAGATCCTCCAGGCGCGACAAAGCCGCCGGAATCGCCGGGCGCACCAGAAACTCCTTTAGCGGCTGTATTTCAAATGGCATTTGATCCTCAACGCAACTGTGCTCCCCGGCGGCCGGACGCTACTTCTCGAAAGAATACCCCCGGGTCAGTTGAAACGTGCGGCGCCAGCGTGTCTTGACGAAGAAATTCTGCACCAGATCCAGAGCGTGATCGAGGCTGATCGAGGAGGAGGCCAGAGCCTCGGTGGGTGCGTCGTAAGACCAATAGATGATCAACGGCTTGCCGATGATGTTCGCGCGAGGCACGAAGCCCCAATAGCGGCTGTCGAAGGAGGAATCGCGGTTGTCGCCCATCGCGAAATAGGAGTTGGGCGGCACCACCACATCGCCATTGAAAGTGTGCTTCTCGAGCATCTCCGCGGCGCCGCCGGCGAGGGGAGCGTTTGGCTCGCCCGGGAAATTGTCGCGGTAGGAGTCGATATAGTCCATCTTGTGATAAACGTACGGCTCGACAATCTGCTCGCCGTTCCGGATCACCTGCTTATTCACCAGCCGGATCCGGTCGCCGGGAATGCCTACGACCCGCTTCACATAGGTCTGCGACACGTCCACCGGGTAGCGGAACACGATAATATCGCCGCGCTTGATGGCCTGATAAGGCAGCAAGTACTTGCTCACAGGACCCGCCGGCGCGTAGGCCAGCTTGTCCACCAACAGGTGGTCGCCAATCAGGAGGGTGTCTTCCATGGACCCGGTCGGAATCACGTAGGCCTGCACCAGCGTGGTGACACCGAACAACAACAGAATGATGGTGACCGTCCATTCCGCGAGCGCGCTGCGCGGCGGCTCGGCGTGTGGTACAGGCTTCGTCGCGGTCTCTTCGGTCACTGCAAGTTTTTCCTGCTCCACGGCCACCTCAATCGATCGACAACTTCATTCTACCTGCAACCGCGCCTCCGTTGCGCGGGCTTCCGAAAAACTGACGATTCACGGTGAGCCCGCATGGCGCTCCAAGTCGGGTGTCCGAAAATGGGACTAGGTTCGTTCCGCAGTCCGATGTTTTTGAGTGAACGGCGCCGGCTCCCAGCGCGGTTTCGGGTGCAGGCAGGGGTTCAGAGACGGGTTCGTGCGCCAGGGGATGAAGCGGTGTATTTTGTTTTGGTTGGGCGTCGGAAATGGGTTTGCTTCGTAATAATTTGTTTTCGGACGCGGGCGGCTCTGGTAGGGAGCGCGTGAGGCTGAGATTGGCGAAAGTGCGCTGAAAGACCCGGTGGAAACGCGCCTAATAGCGGTGCATCCGCCAGAGGATCGCATCTGCGGTTGGGGGGCGAAGGCGCCGGCGAGGCGACTTTGCCCGGCAGTGGTGATCGGCCCTGGGGTCACGCTCCATTGGCTTGCCGAAATCAATCGCTCTGAAGAAGACATTGCACCTCCATTCCAATTGTAGAACGGCGGATTTGGTGAATTGCATGTAAAGCCTTTGTAATCAATGAAAATATGCGTGTGACGGCAAAGCTCCGGTCACCAGCGCCGGATGCACACGACCCAGACTGATCCGGCGTCTCGCAGGACGGACAGACGCGAGTCTCCGTCGACGATTCCGGCAAGCGGCTGCGAAGCGCTACCAAGCCCGACAGCGGACAGGCTTCCCACACGGTGTGTGGGGCAACCGGTGGGTGGTTGCGCGGCCGGGCGGGCCGACGGGGCGCACGTTGCACGGCTATGATGGAGAAGGACGGCGGGCGAAGAAGGTGCTGGCGACCGGCGTGACCACGACGTACGTTTGCGACGCACTGAGCAGCCTTGCGGTAGAGTACCGTGGAACACCGCCTGCGGCGCGGGCGGCCGGGTGATCGAGCTCGCCATGGCGGCATGGTAAAGTCGACGTGTCCCCGGTTTTGGAAGCCGTGCAAAACGGGCCTCGATTATGTCGGGGCGAGGTATTTCGCTTAAACCGGTCGTCGGCCATCGTTTTCGTTACCCTCTGGACACGCTATATCCAATTGGATATAATCAAGCTATGCGGCCAGTGTGTTTCCTCGGTGATTCGCTCAAGTCACTGCGGGACTTCCCCGAGGATGCGCGACATGACGCGGGCTACCAACTCGACAAGGTGCAGCGGGGTGAGCAGCCTCACGACTTCAAACCTATGCCGGCTATCGGCAAGGGCGTCGAGGAGCTTCGCGTGACGGACGACAGTGGCGCCTATCGCGTGATCTACCTGGCGCGCCGCACGGAGGCCGTGTACGTGCTGCACGCTTTCCAGAAGAGGACCGAAGCGACTTCGAAGCGGGATATCGAGACCGCCAAGAGACGATTCGCGCAACTGTCAGGAGGTGGGAAATGAGAAAACCCGAGAGTTACGCCAGCGTTTGGGATGCGATTGCGGACACGCCCGGGCAGGCAGCTAACCTGCGGGCGCGGGCCGAACTGATGCAGCAGATTGCGGCCTTCGTGAAGCGGCAGGACTGGACGCAGGTCGAGGCGGCGAGCCACTGCGGGGTGACGCAGCCTCGGATTAACGATCTGCTCCGCGGCCGGGTTTCGCGCTTCTCGCTGGACGCGCTGGTAAATATCAGCACCGCGCTGGGCTGCCGTGTGCGGGTGGATTTTGAAGCCGCCTGAAAGGGAGAGCAATCCGGAATGGCGATACGGACTGGGGGATGACAGCGAACGACCACACTGCTGCGGCTTCCTCGCTCACCGGCTCAGCCCAAACTCGCGCAAGATCTCTTCGTGCGGGATGCCCTCACCGCGGGCGAGGGATGCGCGGGCGCGGTCCAACGCCGCGGCTGTCTCGGTCGTGATCTCTTCTTCCTCTACCGGGGCCAGAGCCCGCGAGCGCGCCAGCGGTTCCACCATCACTTCGAGCAGACTCCGCACGGCGTTCAGTTTCGCGGCAGGCAGCAGGTCCAGCAACACATGCGCCTGCTGGCGTTCTTGATTGAGATTCGGTTCCATGGTTTTCCTCTTAGCGGCTAAAGCTCGACCGTGACCCGGCTGCTCTTAAATGGCTTCGCCAGGCGATCGAGCACGATCAAGAGCGCCTTCTGGTCCTTATCCGGGAGCTGATCGACTTTCTTGTACAGGCGGTGCAACTCCGGGTTTTGGATGTGGGCGTCGCCGTTACTCGGCGAAAAGTGGTACGTCCGCCCCCAGGCTCGGTTGGCCCTGATGACCTCAGGCAATATCGCTGGGTTCCTCAACTTCGGCGTCGGCTACCGCTTTTGAACCGTTCTCTGCTTCACTGGGTTGAACGCAAGGAACCCGGACCACCGGTGCGCGATGGCCCCATGTCTACTTCGTTGCGCTCGGGCGACGTCCTCGACGTACTGTCAAGTACGCCTGCGGGTGTCGCCTGTCGCGCGCCTCGTATCCCGGGGCCCTCACGCGCCTCGTGACGATCTTGTGTGAGAAGAGCGGGCTTGCAGGAGGTGGAACCCGGCGCCGGCAGCCGTGTTGAGGGGAGCCACGTTTTCGCTATATCCAATTGGATATAATCAGACCATGCGGCCAGTGCGTTTCCTCGGTGATTCGCTCAAGTCACTGCGGGACTTCCCCGAGGATGCGCGACACGACGCGGGCTAGCAACTCGATAACGTGCAGCGGGGTGAGCAGCCTGACGACTTCAGACCTATGCCGGTTATCGGCAAGGGCGTCGAGGAGCTTCGCGTGACGGACGACCGTGGTGCCTATCGCGTGATCTACCTGGCGCGCCGCACGGAGGCCGTGTACGTGCTGCACTCTTTCCAGAAGAAGCCTCGATCAACTGGGCTGTCAGGCGCACCAGGCCCGCCTCGCGCAACACCGAGGTCTCCAGGACCGTGTCCACCTTCAGGTCGCGGGCAATCTCCGGCAGAGATTCCTTCGCCCCTTTGAATCGCATCACCGAGGTGCGTTACATCACCCTCAGGGCGCCGATCTTCGATAATGGGGGTGCGATGTCGACCGAGGGTTCGGCTACGCGTTGATCGTCGCCACTCCCGATGACGCCCTATTCGAGATGCAGCCGGTGGAGCGCAACGGGCGCCGGACCGTGGCGCCCCGTGTCCTCTGGGCTGCGAGCAAACGTCAGTTCCGGTATCCGCGCCGGTTGATCTTCCACTTTGCTGCTCGGGGAGGGTACGTGGCGCTGGCCAAGCGCTATCGGGCCTACGCCAAGGAACTCGGCGTCGTCGTTCCGTTTTCCGAAAAGCTGAAGAAGAACCCCAATATCGCACGTCTGTTTGGGGCTCCCGACCTCTGGGGAGACCCCAGCCTCAAGTTTGCCAGCGAAACCAAGGAGGCAGGCGTTGCGAAGATGATCCAACACACCAGCCCCTCGGAAGGAGTTCGACGCGGGGTTACCCCCGAGGATATGAAGGCCGTCAACGCTTTGGGCTACCTCAGCACCACTTATGATGTATACGCTGACATCCTGCCTGTGGAGCCCGGCAAGGACGTCACGCCGCACTACGACCGGGTGCCGGAGACCGTGGTGCTGCGCGCGGATGGCCAGCGCATGACAGCCTGGCTAACGGCAGACAAGAAACAATACATGAAGCGCTGCCCGCTGCTGTGGACGGACGCCGCCAAGCTGGTAATCCCCAAGGACCTCGCGATCTTCCCCTATCTCGGGCGATTCATCGATGTCATCACCGCCGAGAGTCTGTACGAGTGCTATGACGAGCAACATCCTCTTACCCGCACACAGAAGCGGGAGGCCAATGTCGCCATGTTGAGTTATGTTCGGTCGCTTGGCCTGGTCACGGGTTCAGAGCACGGACGATGGTGGGCAGTCCCTTATGTGGACTACATCGAAGGCATGATGGGCGGAGGCTCCTACTCCTGGCCGGCCGGCTATCTTACCCGGCCCAAGTCCAAGGACCAGGAGTTTGTCAGCCCCTCGGGCAGCAAATACCCCAAGTGGGGAGAGTACGCCAAGTGGGGGATCGGCCACGAGTATCGAGTCCCGCTGTGGGAACTCGTGTTCCACGATTGCATCGTCTCAACCTGGTACTGGGGAGATTCGAACGATTTTCTGCTGGCGGCGGCGCCCGAAGTCACGCCGAAGAAGGACGCCTTCAATGTCCTGTACGGCACCATCCCAATGATGTGGGCAGGCCGGTCCGGCTCCTGGCCCGCCGCCAAGGACGTCTTCCTGACGACTTACCGCAACACCTGCAAGCTGCACCAAGCCATTGCCGGAACGGAAATGCTGACACACGAGTTCGTCACGAAAGACCGTTCCGTGCAGCGTACGAGGTTCTCCGACGGTACGGAGGTTGTCGTGAATTTCGGTGAGAAGCCCTATGCTGCCAGCCTGGGCGGCAAGAGCTACTTGTTGCCGCAAAATGGTTTCGCGGCGAAGGGGCCTAGGATCGAGCAGTCGCTGGAACTCTCCAAAGGACGTCCAGTCACCGTCATCCGAGCTGGATCCTACCAATACGACGATTCGAGGCGGTGACCGCAGCACCCCGGGAAATGGCTTGGCTGCCCGGCCCTTGATGACAACTGAGCCTTCCCAACGTCCACGGCAGCCCAAAAACCTTGCGGAAAGGAGGTCGATCAGCGCTCAACTTCGGAATTCAGGTTAAGGCCGCCGCCCCAGCAGCCAGATTTCGGAGGAAGTGGTAACACAGTTGGATGTAGCGAGCAGGCGGCCATCGGCAGAGATGTCGAAGGGGTAGTTATTACCATCGAACCGCAGGCCGCGCAAGCGCCCGGCCGAGCCGCCGGCCAAGGGCGTCGTCAGTATCTCCTCCGAGCCGTCGGGGCCGATGTCCTGGTATCCAACGCGGCCTCCATCGGGCCACCAGACGGGCCAACCACCCGTTTCGGAGAGGCGGCGCATCCGGGCTCCATCGGCCCCAACGACAAAGATGCCAGCGGCGCAATCGCGGCTAGGGCTGAAAGCAATCCACCTCCCGTCCGGAGACCAGCGGGGCGTCGTCGAGGCCGAATCGGTGAGACGCCTCGCCTCGCCACCGTTTACCGGCGCCACATGAATGCGCGTGCCTTCCTTGTCGGTCCTTGCGAAGGCGAGCCAGCGTCCGTCGGGAGACACGTCCGCGTAGCCGTCGTCTTCGCCACGCGCCGGTGTCATTGGCTCAGCAGGGCCTCCGGCCCGCGGCACATGCCAAATTCGATCCGGTCCTGGACTCCATGTGTGATAAACGACGGAGGCACCGTCGGGAGTGAAACGGGGATAGACCTCCGGCAACAACCCCGAAGTCAGCCGTTGCGACGCGCCTCCTCGAACTGGCACGATCCAGATGTGCCATGCCCCGTCCTTTTCGCCCCGGCTGAAAGCCAGGTCTCGGCCGTCCGGTGAGAAAGCCGGGCTCCAGATATAGTGGGAGTGCGTGAGGATCTCGCGTGTCTGGCCGCTGGCAAGCTCTTGCAGTAGCAGCGCGCAGCGGGCACGCAAGTTGATGAACGCGATGGAACCATCGCGCGCAACGCTGGGCGATTCGTCCGGCCCCGGTCCCTCTGTCAGCCGCACTAGGGGTCCACCGCCCACGGGAAGCAGCCAGAGATTCGTGGCGCCAGCCCGATTCGACTGGTGAACGAGGCCCCGGCCATCCCGCGTAAACACCGGCGAATCGCTGAATACACCCGGCACATCGTTCGTAAGGCGGCGTGGTGAACCACCTTGCACCGGGACTAGCCAAAGTTCGCCAGCAGCTCCCCCAGTGCTCCTTACGAACGCCAGTTGCGATCCGTCTGGAGACCAGGTGGTGTGCCGTATGAATGGATGGGTGACCTGGCTGCCAAGGATCGCACGCACATCGCTGCCGTCGGCGTCGCAGGTGGCGACGACGTCTCCTGCGGGCTGTCTCGACACGAAGGCGATTCGTGTGCCATCCGGAGACCAAGTAGGATGGGCCGCATCGGCAAGCAGACGGGTCGCTCGCCCGCCGAGGACCGGGACAACCCAGACTTCGGTTGACCCCGCTCGCGTGCCCGTCCGTGTAAACGCGAGATACTCACCGTCGGGGGAGAAGCTAGGGGTTGATTCGCGCGCCTCGTCATTGGTCAAGCGAACACGGTCTCCGCCCGCCACACGAGCGGCAAAGAGATCCCACTGCTTCTGCTCTTCAGCGACATAGGCTATCATCTTGCCGTCCGGGGAGAGGGCCGGGTCGAGCGCCTGGCCCTCAGAAGAAACCAGCAGAGAGAGGCGTCCGCCTCCAGTTTTTTCTTCCGGTGAAGCGCGACCGAAGCGTTTCGATGCAGAGTGCCAGTATAGCCACAAGACCGATCCCAGGCTCGCCAGCAGAATGACGACCACGGCAATGCGCCTGACGGGCAGGCGGCCCGGGCGCAGGATCGCCGCGGGGACTTCGCTGACCAGTTCCCCGGAGTCGGACTGCTCTTTCAGCTCCTCCAGCGCGATCTTCACGTCGTCCACGTGCTGGTAGCGGCGGGCGATGTCTTTCCTCAGGCAGCGCGTGACGACCGTCTCCACGTCGTGCGGAATCTCCCCGGCCAGCGGAGTTGGCTCCTGGGTGAGGATCGCCACCAGCGTGGAGGTCTTCGACTCCTTCTGAAAGGCCCGGCTTCCCGTGAGCATTTCGTACAGCACCGCCCCGAAGCTGAAGATGTCCGAGCGGGCGTCCAGCCGCTTGCCCTGAGCCTGCTCGGGCGACATGTAGGCCACCGTGCCGACGATGGTTCCTTCTTCGGTCGTCGGCCGCAGTGTGCGCGTGGACTGGTCCTCACCGGGGAGATCTGTCTCGGTCAGCTTGGCCAGACCGAAGTCGAGCACCTTGACCAGCCCGTGTTCGTCAACCATGATGTTGCCGGGCTTCAGATCGCGGTGGATGATGCCGGCCGCGTGCGCCCGGCTGAGCGCATCGGCGATCTGCACCCCGTACTTTAGCGCGTCGCCCAGCCTCAGCCCCTTGCGCCCGATCAGTTCGTCGAGCGTCTTGCCCTCGACGTACTCCATGGCGATGAAGTCGACAGCATCCGCCTGATCGATGTCGTAGATGTGGACGATGTTGGGATGGTTCAGCGCCGAGGCGGCCTTGGCTTCCTGCACGAACCGGCGCCTGCGTTCGGGATCGGCCACCCTCTCTGCCGGCAGGACCTTGATGGCCACGAAGCGGTCCAGGTGTGCGTCCCGGGCCTTATAGACCACACCCATCCCGCCCTCGCCGAGCTTCTCGACGACTTCATAGTGCGAGATGGTGCGGCCGGTCAAAGTCCGGTCCTCAGACTCCCATCGCTTACAAGAATGCCCTGATCAGGCGGGCTTGGATGTCCTTGATGTTGCCGTGAGCGGCGTCCAACTCGGCAATCTTGCCGCGCAACTGACGGAACAATTGCGTGCGCTCGATCGCGCTGTTGATCACCAGCAGCAGTTGAGCGTTCTCCCAGGGCTTTTCCAGGTACTGGTAGACGCCGACCTCATTGATCGCCTGAATGGCGTTCTGCTTGTCGGCGTGGCCGGTGAGCAGGATCCGCGTTGCCTCCGGCTGGAACCGTTTGGCGCACGCCAGCAACTGGACCCCGTTCAGCTTGGGCATCATAATATCGGTGATCACCACGTCCACGGGGTGCGTCTCCAGGTGCTTGACCGCTTCCTCGGGATCGGTGAAGCCGTCGATCCTGTAGTCGGTCTCCAGTTGCAGGTAGGCGCGGATACTGGTGACCACCATCTCCTCGTCATCAATCACCGCTACCACTGGCTGTGCGTTAGTCTCCATGTTTTCTGCCTTGCTCGGTTGGGATGCGGACGTGAAAGGTGGTGCCTGCGCCCGGCTGGCTCTCAAAATCGATGGCGCCGCCGTGAAGCTCGACAACGATGTCCCTGGTGATGGCGAGGCCGAGGCCCGTGCCTTCGCCGGAGGGCTTCGTGCTGAACCCATAAGCAAAGATCTTGAGCCGGTCTTCCGGCCGGATTCCCCGGCCTGTGTCGGAAATCGCGATGTGAATGTACCCACCCTCGGCGCGGGTGCGCACGGTGACCGTACCTTGACTGTCGATCGCCTGCCCCGCGTTCACCAGCAAGTTCAGAAACGCCTGACCCAGGGGCTGCGGATAGCACTCGATAGCGGGAAGGCCGCCGTAATCCTTTTCCACGGTGATGCGCTTGCCGTAGATCCACGCCGCCAGCTTCAAGGTATTGTCGATGAGATCGTTCACCTGGGCGGACCCACGCTCGCCCCGCGTGGTACTGGAGAAGTTGCGCACGCTGTGAACCACGGCAACCAGGCGCTCGCAAGCGATCCTGTCAACCGCCGACAGACCCACCATGGTCTCAACCATGCCCGCCGCCTCCGGACTTCCGGCAAGCACTTCCTTCAACGCGTCGAGCAAACGCCGCTCCACCTCGTTGTTGGAAACCAACGACCCGATGGGCGTGTTGATTTCGTGCACCAGGGCGGTGAGCAACTGGCCCAGGGAGGCCATCTTGCGGGCCTCGGCCAGACTTACGCGGGTAAGCTCCAATTCCCGCTGCAATTGTGCGGTGTCCGACAGTTCGTCTCGGGCCATGGTTAGTGCCTAAGCGGGCTGCTCCATCAGCTTGCGGAAGCGCTTGACCAACGTCGAGAAGATCGACGAGGCGATCTCCATGTTGTCGGAGAGCAGGTCGAAGAAGTCGTCGCGGCTGATGCGCAGGACCCGCGTGTCTTCCACCGCTGTCGCGGTTACGGGACTAGGGTCTTCGTCAAACAGCGCCCAGGAGCCGAGCACGTCGTACTGGCCGGCGGTATGAAGCGTCTGCCCGTTGCGCTTGATCTCGACGGAACCCTCCACGATGACGTACAGAGCTTCCAGCGGCCGGCCGGGTTCCAGAATCGCCTTGCCGGGCAGGTACAGTTGTTCCTTTGCGATCGAGGCGATGCGCGCATACTGGTCCGGTGTGAGGTTGTTCAGCAGCTCGACCGCCTGCAGGGCAATTACCTTTTCGACGATATCTAATTCCGCCATAAGATTCACGCAAGCGCGGCAAGCGCCCGTTCCCCGACCTGGCTGACTTCAGCGCCAGCGTGGCGGGAGGCCTCCCGGATGTCGGGAACGAGACTGGGCATTCGAAGATCCGCCGCCGCAGCCATAGCACACGCGGTGAGCCAGGGGTCACCGGATCGAATCAACTCGCGAACCGCAGTTGTCACATCCTTCTCCTCGATCCCGAAGAGTTCGCGGCCGCGCCCGGGACGGCCGGAGGCTTCGAGCATGGGCAGCAGGTATCGCTTGAGATCGCGGTCCAGGATATTGTCCAGGAACTCCAGTGCAGTTGCAGCTTCCTGCTGCCGCTTGCGCTGAACCACAAGATAGCTGGCGTAGATTTCCCGGGCGGGATAGCGCAAACCGAGAAGCCGGAAGAGCCGCTCGACGGTCCTCTGGAGTCTCTCTTCGAGTGTGCTCCCCAGCAGGCTGGCCGCGGTTCGCGCCTTGGCGAACTCGCGGAAGGGCGCCAGGGCCGCGTTCAGCTCGTAGTAGTAACGCGCCTCGTCGAGAATGTGCCGGCTCAAGGAAGCCTCGTCAAAGTGGAGGTCGGGGGCGCTCTCCCGGAGACGATTCAAGGCGCGAAGCACGGCGGAGCGGATGGCGAGGTTCGAGTGGCCGATGGATTGCCACAAAACGCCGACGCTGCTCTGGTGGGGAATCAGACGCAGGACACGCGGCACTTGCAGGCGGATCGGAAGGGGGCCGGTTTCATCCTTCAGAACGTCCCCTAGCGTCCCCACAATGCGAGGGCCGAACCCGGCCAGAGCGTCAATCGCCTCGCTGCGCAGGCGCGTATCGCCCAGGCGCTGAATGAGCGCCTCCACGTAGGTGCGGTGCCCCAGACTGCCGGCGGCGCGGCAGGCTGCGGCAGCGACGCGCGGATCCGCATCTTTGATCAGCTTATGCAGCGCCTCGGTCCCTTCGTCGCCGCGGACACTCACCGCGATTGCGGCGAGACGCCGGCGCGGTGCATCGGCAGCGCCGCTGGCCTCCGCGAGCCACTCCCGAGTGATCAATTCTTGCGCCAGGTCCGGCTTGGAGGCGAGCGCTTCCACAGCGCCCTCGATGACACGGAGATCGGGGTGGTTCAGGAGGCGTCGGGCGAGATCGGCGGGCTCTGGCGAGACCGTTAGCGCATAGGCGACCGCAGGCTTGACAGCGGCCGACCGTTCGGGCGGGCGCTGGGATCGGATCTCGGCAAGAGCCTGGTCCAGCAGTGCGGTGCAGCCGGAAGTCCGCCCCAACTCGAACACCTTGGCGCGGACCTCGACTTGGGCGCTCCCAGCGAGTTGTTCGAGCAGCGGCGCCAACGAATAGGTGGGAGCCTCCGCCAGCATCGAGAGTGCGTACGCGGCCCGCCGCCCGTCGGCGCTTCGTGCAGTTTGTTCCAACAGCCGCAGCAAGGAGGCGTCCTGCACGCTTAGCCGCGCGCTTTCCAGGTCCAGTTGGCGAAGGTGAAGTCGCTTGCGCACCGTTAGGATGTACTGCCGGCGGGCACGGTCAGAGAGCCAGACCCAGAGCAGCGAGAATCCGATGGCAACCATGGCAATGCCCCGCACGCCCAAGTGAAAGCCATCGGTCAGCCTGAAACCACCCAGCGCGAGGCCGGCGGTGAGCTGGAGGAGCAGAATCCCGCCGAGCCCCCGCGAGAAGCGGTCCGCGAAGACATCAATGAAGGCCTTGGTGCGGTTCTTGAGGCTGGCGGGCAGCGGGAGATACAGCAACTCCATGCCCGTCTTGTTGAACGTGTAGCGAGTAGATGCTTCCGCCAGGCGTGCGCCGGCAGCGGCCTGGAGCCCTGGGGTCAAACAAGTTACCGCCGAAGCGATGCCGATGGAGACCGGCATCACCTGCAATGCGCCCCCAACCCCGAACCGTCTCACCACCGCCGAAGTGAGGAAGAACTGAAGAACAAAGGTGGCAAGGTTCAGGTACAAACCGTAGAAGCTGCCCAGGAACTTCGCCAAGCCCTTCGTGGTCGAGAACGTCTGCTTGGCCATCGCGCTGAACTGGTACTCGATCATTACATCGACCATATAGGTCAAGGCGAAGATGCCGATGATCACCTGTAAGTGGCGATAACGGCCGATGGCGCCGGCCAGATCCTTCAGGGCGAATCCCGCTTCCTCTTCTTCCGCTCCCCGAGCGGTTGCCAGAGCCTCTCTCTTGAGCGAGGCAACGATACGAAAGACCCCGTAGGCCAAGACAACCATGGTGGCGCTGGCTAGCAGGAGGTGTCTGGGGCCGAGTCTCTCGACTAGCAGAGAGGTGAACGTCCCGCCGAAGGCGGCTCCGACCACCGCCCCCAAGCCGAGAATGCCGTAGAGGCGCTTCGCCTGGCGGGAGTCAAAGAGGTTGGCCGCGACCAGCCAGCCTTGCGACACCAGGACCACGCTGAACAAGCTCACCCAGATGTTGAACGCATACAGCACCCACTCCCATTCGAATTGCAGCAGCCACCACAGGACGAACAGGCATGCCGTCAGAAATGCGGTCGCCGCGGTCACCGCATGAGAGAGAGTGGTCCGGACAGCCAGTTTGGTGTATACGTAAGCCAGCAGGCCGCCTACGCCCGCGATCAGGATGTAAAGCCAGGGCAGTTTGTCGATGTCAAACTTGTTGAGGAACAGCGCCCGCGAGACGGGCTTGAGGATGTAGTAAGCGAAGAGTACGAACAACATGTAGAGCGCCATGAGCAGCGTGATCAGGCGCTCTCCCGGCCGGACATCGAAAAGGCCTCGCCAGAACTCTTTGAGCCTAAGCATGGCGCAACTCGTGGTATGTATTATCCGACAATTTCAGGGAATTGGAGCCAAAAAAAGATTACTTGAGCTAAAGTAAAGCTGATGTGGGCCGGGCGTCTGAGAGAGCACCTGCTACCCGGAGCGGCCGAACGGGACGAGGGCTTTCGCCAGGAGATCCTGCGGATAGGCCATTCCCGTCTGCCGGTCGTGGCCGGGGTCGAGGTCGGCGTAATGCTGTTCATGGTCGCTGCCCGGTTCGTCGTGGCCCCGGAACGGGCGACGCTTCGGCTTAGGCTAATTGAAGCGGCACTCGTGCTGCTGATCGGAGCTGCCACTGCCGCCAGCGCCCTGATTCAGTCGGCGTATGCCTATTCGCGCGCCATCGGATGGCTGTCCTGCGCCTCTGCCGCACTGATTCTGAACTGGTTCTGGCTCATGAGGCACCCCAGCGACGAGGGCCTGGACTTCATCCTGGTCCAGGTCACTGGGGTCATGCTGGTGGCGGTGGCCGCGATCCCGCTGCGGCCCTTGCACACCTTGGCCCTGGGGGTCTGGGTCGGAGCCTCCCATGTGGTGCTGGTGGGGTGGCAGGCTCCGACGGTAGGGCTGGAGCCTTCCTACCTCCTGTTCATCGCTCTCCTAACCGTGCTTGCCACCGGGCTTTCGGCGGAGCTATATGCTGAACGCCGATCCGCGTACGACTCCTGGGTCGCGACGGTGCGCACCTTTGAAGACCTGCGTCAAGTGCAATCGAAGATCCTGTTGTCGGAGAATGCCGCTTCCATGGGGCGGCTGGCGGCTGCGCTCAGTCACGAACTGAACTCCCCGCTGGGCGCACTCACTAGCGGGGTGGATACACTGCTTCTCCTGGCGGCCAAGCAGGCCACATCGCCGCCATCCGAGCACGCGCGTCTGGTGCGGCTTCAGGCTGATTTGCGGCACACGGTGCAGGAGTCCGCCCGGCGGCTCCAAGCGATTGTGGCCCGCATGCAGCGGTTCACGAACCTGGACAGGGCCGAAGTCCAGCAGGTGAACCTCAACGACCTACTGGGCGACGTCTGCGCCATGGTTCAGCCTCAAGACGGCGATAAGGTCACGGTGCAACTGGAGTTGAATCCCATCCCGCCGCTGGTGTGCCGGCCCCAGCAGTTGAGTGCGGTCTTCTCGGGCCTCCTCAACAACGCCGTCGGCGCCCTGGATAACGGCGGCCGGATCGTTGTCTGCACGCGGCGGAGCGAGACAGTCGTGGAGGTGGAGATCCACGACAATGGCCGCGGCGTGGCTGCCGAGCAACTCCGAACCATCTTCGACCCCGGCTTTCGGGTCTCCGAAGACCGTGTATCCACCGGGAATTGGAGCATGTTCAGCGCGCGCCAGATCATGCGGGAGCACGGTGGCGAAATTCGCGTCGCCAGCGAACCGGGCCAGGGAACCACCGTCACGGTCATTCTGCCCGTCAAGAATCGGTGAGAAATGGCGAGAGAAGAATCACGTCGGACGAAGAAGCCAATTCCAGCCATCGTTGCGTTTGTATGCCTCTTCCTGTTCAGCAGCCTGAACGCCCCCGCCGCCCAAGACGTGTGGACCGGCGTCGGGCGCATCGTGGCAGCGGGGGACGTTCATGGGGACTACGACCAGTTGCTGAGCATCCTTCGAGCCGCGGGCGTAATTGACGGGAAAGGCAAGTGGATTGGAGGCAAGACGCACCTGGTGCAGACCGGCGACGTGGTAGACCGGGGCCCGGACTCCCGCAAGGCAATGGACCTGCTCATGGCGCTCGAAAAGCAGGCGCGTAAAGCCGGCGGCGATGTACACGCCCTCATCGGCAATCACGAGGCAATGAATGTCTACGGGGACTTGAGATACACCTCTCCGGCAGAGTATGGCGCATTCCGCGGCCCCGACTCTGAGAAGCTGCGTAACCTTTTTTGGCAATTCTATCTGGAGCAGTTGCGGGCCTCGTCGCCCGAAGCCACGGTCGATGCTGCATACCGCGCCAAGTGGAAGGCCGAGCATCCGCTGGGCTTTGTCGAGCATCGCCAGCAGTTTGCACCACAAGGGACCTACGGGAAGTGGATCCTGAGCCACAACGTGGCGATCAGGATCAATGACACCCTATTCCTACACGGGGGGGTCTCGCCAGCGTATGCCTCGACCCCCCTCCGCCAGATCAACGATCGAATCCGCGAGGAATTGCAGGATTTCAGCAAACTGAACGGCGGCATGGCGATGGATGAAGAGGGACCATTGTGGTACACCGGCTTGGTTAAGGGTGAGGAGGGCCCCCTTCGGGATCACGTCGACACGGTGCTGTCGAATTTCGGCGTTACGAAGATCGTGGTCGGCCACTCAACGACAGCCGGAGCAGTGACACCGCGCTTCGAAGGGAAAGTGATTGGGATCGACGTCGGGCTTTCCAGGGTCTACGGAGGGCCGCCGGCCTGCCTCCTGATTGAGTCGGGAAGATTCTACGTTATTCACCGTGGATCCAAGCTGGAACTGGCGTTGGGCCCCGGTGCGGACGTGGCGGCGTACTTGAAGAGGGTGGAGGCTGTGGAGCCCCGGGGCTCGAAGCCGAAGAAGGCGCATCCCATGCCGGAGCCGCAACCGGCCGTAAAATGACCGCTCGCCGCCGAGTCATCGTCGGCCCCAATTGTGGCGGTTTTCGCCAAATTCGCGGCTCCACTGGGAGTAGATCGTAGTATTGTTAGGCTATGCTGCGGGCAATTGCTCTCCTGGTTTTGCTTGCACCGGCTGCCTCCACGCAGACGGCTGCCACCACCACCAACCTGACGCTGGGCCAGCAGGAAGAGTTCCTGAAGACCGCCAAAGTCCTGAGCGCGCGCGAGGCCGCGAAGGGCGTAACCTTGACCCGGCGGGCCACTCTTTCAGACGGGAAGATCACTCACGATGCGAGCATTCAGACTATCGATGAGAAGAGGAACGAGTTCGAGACCCCGCGGGGAAGGGAAATCAACTTCCGGGATACTTACAAGTTCAACATGGCAGGCTATCGGCTGGGCCGGCTGCTAGGCCTGGGAGGCATGATACCTCCCTCGGTGGAACGAAGGTTCTCGGGCCGACCCGCCGCCTTTACATGGTGGATCGACGATGTCATCGGGGATGAGCAAAACAGGCTGAGTAAGAAGATCACTGCCCCGGACTCGGACGACTGGGCGCGCCAAGTGCACATTAAGCTGGTCTTCGACCAACTGATCTACAACACCGACCGCAACCAGGGCAACACCCTGTACGACAAGAACTGGCGCATGTGGCTGATCGACCACACGCGCGCCTTCCGCTTATATACCACGCTGCCAGAGCAGAAGCTGCTGCAACGGTGCGATGCCCAGTTGCTCAAAAAGCTGAAGCAGTTGGACGCGAAGACGCTCCAAGCGGAACTCGGCGAATGGTTGGGGCAGGGCGAGATCAAGGGTCTGCTGGCGCGCCGCGATCGCATCGTCGCCATTTTCGAGAAACTGGGGCCGTCGTCGCTCTACATTTGGCTGCCAGAGCAGTAGCGGATCTTGAGGATCCGGTAATGCGAAAGCGTTTGGCCAATCATGCGGCTATTCCCCGCGCCGGGCCGCTACCAGTGTGATGTCATCCGCCGGGGGTTGCCCTGCCGTCCAGCTTTGCACAGCTTCTAACTAAGACAATCGCCAGTAACGCTTCAACACCGTCCTCACGGGAATCCCCCAGAATCCCTTCGAGGCGTTCCTCACCAAACTCCTCGCCGCTTGGCGACTGGGCTTCCGTGACGCCGTCGCTGTAGAGCAAGAGCATATCCCCGTCTTCCATCACGCAGCTTCGTTCTTGATAGCTTAGCCCCGGTAGGATGCCCAGCACAGGCCCGCCTCCCTCCAGGCGCTGCACGCTGCCATCGCTTCGAGCCAGAAGCGGCGGGTTATGTCCCGCGTTGCAGAAAGTCAGGTCGCCGCTGCGCAGATTCAGAAGCGAAAAGAAGAACGTCACGAAACGGTTGTCGGGACAAGCAGCCGCCATGCTGCGGTTCAGTCGTGTCACCAGCGCGGCCGGCGAGGAAGAGGTTTCTGCGATCGCCTGCACCTTGGCTTGGAGGGACGACATCAGCAAAGCCGCGGGCATCCCCTTGCCCGCCACGTCGCCAATCGCCAGACCGACACTCTGATCGGGGTGAAGAAGAATATCCTGTTCGACATCGCGGATCAGCAGCGATTGCTTTCCCTCGATGACCCTGGGGCGCACCGCCGTGCTGAGACGCAGGTCGTTGCCTCGCACCGCCTGAATCGTGAAGGTTCCCTTTTCGCAATTGAGCAGCGCCCCCCGCTGCGCACCCACGGCGTCCATGGCCAGGTCGAGGATGACGATCGGAACTGGAGCGGCTGTGTTCAGGCTGCGCCGTGGTCCGGTATCATCTTGCTAATCGAGGTTTGCGAGATTCGTGCTCAGATTCAGTTGGAGGAGGGACGGCCGATGGTAGATCGGAGATCATTCGCTCACCAGATTTTCGCTTCTGTGCCGGTCTTCACGACGCTGGCAACGATTGCGAAAGGGAGTCAGGCCCAGCCGGCCGCCACGCCTGCAGCGCCGCGGCCCGGACGGGGACAGATGGACGGCAGCCCTCTGGGGGACCCGCTCCCTGGTCAGAAATGGCGCGTTCACGATCGAACGCGGCCTCAGCCTCGTAAAGTAGTACCGGGCCAGCCGATTCCCACGCCCGCGGCGCCCTCCGACGCGATTGTGCTGTTCGATGGAAAGGACCTTTCGAAGTGGACGGGCGGCGGGCGTGGCGGCGCTGTGAGCGAACCCCGGTGGAAATTGGAAAACGGTTACATGGAGATGACGCCGGGCGGGGGCGGCCTGACCACCAAAGAGAGCTTCGGCGACGTTCAACTGCATATGGAATGGACCACGCCGCCGGTTACGGATCCTACCCGAGTCGGACAGTTCCGCGGCAACAGCGGCGTCGTCTTCATGGGGGGGCGCTACGAACTGCAGGTGCTCTCGAGCTACGACAACCCGACCTACCCGGATGGCGGTGCGGGCGCTATCTACGGCGTGTATCCTCCAATGGTGAATCCCTGCATGCCCGAAGGGCAGTGGAACACCTTCGATATTGTCTTCGAAGCGCCCAGATTCGACGGGGATCAGTTCGTCAAGCCGGCATTCCTCACGTTGTTCTTTAATGGTGTGATGGTTCACAACCGGGCGCAACTGCTCGGCGCTACATCGCGCGAACCGATCGCGGTCTACACTCCGCACGCGCCGGAGCTCCCGTTGTCCTTGCAGGCGCACGTCGGGCCCGCGCGGTATCGAAACATTTGGATCCGTCGTTTGTTGGGCTACGACGCCTGACGGACAGGCTATATTCACCTTTGGGGGATTTTATGGCTCGAATCCGCTCACGTCTCATACTGGCCTTCCTGCTCGCCGCCGCGTTCTCGTTCGCGCAGCGCGGCCCGATTCCACAACAGCTCGTCCTTACGCCGTACCACGCCAGCGGCATCTACGACGTCGGTGAAACGGTCGGCTGGACGGTGACGCCCGGCCCCGTTGCGCCGGCTTACGCCTACAAGTGGACCATTCGCCGCAACAACGCCGTGGTTCTGAAGGAAGGCAAGCTCGATCTTTCCTCGGGCAAGGACAAGATCGAAATCATCGGCGACCAGCCCGAAATGATCTACGTGGCCGTTGAAGCGTATGCGAATCTCGCCCCTGAAGCCGCCACCGCGGCAGCTCCCGAGCCGCAGGCCGCCGCTGCCGGTCCGGGCCGTGGGGCCGCGTCCCCGTTCGTGGGAGGCAACACCGGCCGCAGCACCGGGCTTTACGCTGTCGGCGCCGCCGTAGCGCCGGCGAGAATCGGGCTCTCGACGCCGCGCCCTGGCGACTTCGACGCTTTCTGGGACGCCAAGCTCGCCGCGCAAGCCAAGATCCCGATCAACCCTGTACTGACGCCGGCCCAGACGGACCTGCCGGGGGTGGAGCTGAGCATGTTCGTCCTCGATGCGCTCGGATCCAAAGCTCACGGCTATGTGGCCAAACCCGCCAGGGAAGGCAAATTCCCCGCGCTGATCCAATTGCAGTACGCGGGCGTGTACGCGTTGAACGCTCGTGGCAACGCGCAGCGCGCGGCCGAAGGCTGGCTGGTAATCAACGTGGACTCGCACGACAAGCTGCCGTCCGATCCTTCCGGCGACGTCCCGAGGGGCTACCAGGCCGTCGGCAACACCGATCGCGAGAAATCGTATTTTCTGAACATGTACCTGCGCGACTCCCGTGCTCTGGATTACCTGCTGACGCGGCCCGACTGGGATGGCAAGACAATCGTCCTGACCGGAGGCAGCATGGGCGGCCAACAGAGTCTCGTGCTGGCGGGCCTGCGGCCCGAGAAGATCAGCGCCGTGCTGGTTTGCGTGCCTGCCGGGGCGGATACGAACGGCGATCTCCATGGCCGCAAGGCGGGCTACCCCAACTGGCCGTCGGACAACCCCGACGTGATGAAGACCGCGTTGTATTTCGATACGGTCAATTTCGCTTCGCGCATTAAGGCGCCGGTGATGGCGGGCATGGGATTCATCGACACGATCTCACCGCCCGCAGGCGTTTGGACGGCGTTGAACCAGATTCCCGTCCCCACGGAACCGCTGCCCATGATCGAATCGGAGCACGACAACCTGACTCCCCAGAAAGGACAGGCCTGCCCCGCGAGAACGAACGAACTGCTCGGTCTTCTGTTGAAGGGCGGAGAGTTCAAGCCCAGCGGGGTCAAACGCTAGCCACGCGTCACAAAACACGTCGACATGAGTCGACGCGGCACGCGTGGGCGCGTGCGCTACGAAACAGGCCGGCCAGGGGGCCGGCCGCGGACGAGGGCGTCCGCCCCACTATTTCGCCCAGGCGTCTCCTTCGGCGTCCGGCGCCAGGCGAAGTACGCATCCAGAACCTTGAGCGCTTCGGCGCTGGGGACCGGTCCCGTGTGGGGCGTCTGCGTGAAATACATCACCATAGGGTTGGCGTCGCTGAAGGCCGGCCATGTGGGAACGCCCTCACCATTCGGGTCGCCGCGCTTGGCGAAGTTCGTCCAGTAGGTGGCCATAGCCTCCGAGATTGCTTCGTCCTGCTTCGTGATTTGCGGGTTCGAGGGATTGAGATGCTGGAACACGTAGGCCACATCCGCGCCATGCGTGGCGCCGTAACCGGCCCGGGGCGAATCGGCCGGATATTCCGGGTGCTGATCGAAGTAGTAATAGAACGCTTTGGATTTCCCGGTCTTCGCCTGAAGCCGCGCCCAGATCCAAGTGTGCCAGCCGAACGCCGCATCGCGCGCCAGGTCGCGCGCGGTTTTCGGGACCGTCGTGGAATCGGTGGGATAGGCTTTCAGAAGGCTATCCGCGAACTTGCCGTAGCGCGATCTTGACTCCGGCGATATAATCCTCCGGCGTTCGCGGCGGCGAGAAACTCGCGCCCTCGTCGGAGTTGTAGCCGACCAGGATCGGCGTGTCGTTGTACCGCCTCGCCTGCGTAGAGCTTGTACTGGTCGTCGGGAATCACCCATCCGTCGATGATCGGCCACGACATGCCCATGCCGCGGCCGGCTGCCGGAAGCTTGTCGGCGGGCGAGCTTCCGGAGCTCCGCGATGGACGAAACGCCCGCGCTCTTGGCGTACGCTTCCCCGGAGCGCTCCGCATCGGCCAGCCGTTTCAAATTCTCGCCGGGCATGGTCGTGGGCCGCGGAGGCCCGAACGAGCCGCCGCTTTGCGAAATTGCGCCGTGGAACAGTCCTTTCGCCAGCGGCGAGGCGCACAGCATGCTGACCGCGATTCCACCGGCCGATTCGCCGAAGATCGTCACCTGATTTGGATCGCCGCCGAACGCGGCGATGTTCTTCTGCACCCATTGAAGGCCCGCGATCATGTCCAGCAGGCCGTAGTTCCCGGAAGCATGATTCGGGTTCTCGGCGCTCAACTCCGGATGCGCGAAGAATCCCAGTCTGCCCGACCCGGTAGGCGATGCTCACCAGCACCACGCCCTTCTTGGCCAGTTTCTCGCCGCTGTAGTTTGGATCGGAGGTAGCGCCCGCGCCGAATCCGCCGCCGTAAATCCAGACCAGCACGGGGATGCGGTCGTTCGGCGATCTTCGCCGGCGTCCACACATTCAGATACAGGCAATCCTCGCTCACTCCGGGGCCTTGGCCGCTGGGGCCTCTGGTCGCCTGCATGCATCCGGGAGCGAACTTGGCGGCTTGCCGCACGCCCTCCCATTTCGCGGCGGGCTGCGGCGCGCGCCAGCGGAGGTCGCCGACCGGCGGCGCGGCGAACGGGATGCCCCTGTAGACCGTCAACCCGTCTTCGGAAGTCCCCGCAACGAGGCCCCCCTCGACCTTGACCGGGGCAGGCGACTGCGCGAAGCAAAGCCCGCCCGAAAGCATCGCCACCAGAAGAGTTGTTCGCATATGGATTCGCCGTCCTTTCATTCGCGATCGCTATTACTTCCGCCACAGATTGGGCAGAAAGCGGTAGTAAAGCAGATGGCGCCATGTGGCCCAATCGTGGCCGCCGTATCCGCCCACGTAGTACTCATGCTCGATCTTGTGGTTGAGCAGAGCCTGGTGCAGCGCCACGGCCCGTGCGCCCATCTGACCCTTGGCTTCTTCCGTCCCCTGTCCGACGAAGAGATAATCCACCTTCTTGTTCACCTGCGGGTCGTTCAGGAATTTGGCGACGGCCTTCTCGGCGTCCACATCCCCGGCGCTGAGAATGCCGAAGGACGCGAAGAGATCCAGCGAGCGGAATCCGATGAACATCGTGTGGCGCCCGCCCATGGACAGGCCCGACAATGCGCGGCCCCGGGGATCCTTTCGGACGCTGTACTCGGATTCGACGAGCGGAATGACATGCTTGCGCAATTCCGCTTCAAACACATCGAACGTGAGTTCGGCGTGCTTGGGATTGTTGCGGTGAACCACCTGGTTGTTCGGGATGGCGATCACCATCGGGACCGCCTTCCCCTCAGCCAGCAGGTTATCCAGCATGAAGTTCGCGCGGCCGTCGTAGATCCAGTTCTGCGCCAGGTCGCCGCTTCCTCCCACCAGGTAGAGGACGGGATACGTCTTGCGCGCGGTCATAGCCAGGGGGCGTGTAGACGTAGAGTTCCCGCTCGCCTTTGGTGACGTCGGAGTGGTAGACATGCCGGGTCACCAGGCCGTGAGGGACGTTCCGGGCGTCGTAGTAAGCAGGGCCGTCCCCGTGCACCACGAGCGTGCTGTACGGGGGCATCGCGGTGTTGCCGGCGACGGTGTTGTTCGGGTCGGCCATCTGCACTCCGTCAACCACGAGGTGATACTGGTACATGTCCGGCTTCAGCGGGCCCACGGTCAGCGTCCATACGCCGTCGTCGCCCTTCGTGAATGCCACGGGCTTGTTCCCCGCGCCGAGCGCCGTGAGCAGCGCGACCCCCGACAACTGCACCTCCTTGGCCGCGGGCGCCCGCAGACGGAAGGTCACGGTGCGGTCGTCGCGGACGTCGGGCGAGTTCAGCCTGGCGCTGAACGGGACGAGGTTTTCCGTGTTCTTCTGCGGGTTGTAGTCCAGATTCACATTGGCCTGCTGCGATCGTGCCACCAACGGCGACAGCAGACAAGCAACGGCGAAACAGGCACGAAGCGTCATTTTGACCTCGGTGTTCGGAGCGTAGGGGAAATGTATGCGTTTGCAGGACCGTTTGACATCGGATTCCCGCCCATGATATATCAATTTCGGGTCTAGTGTTTCGAAAGCGATTTCATCGGAGGCGCAACCCGCCTCCCATAGGGAGAACCCAATGCGAGCAACGTTGATTCTGGCGGCTCTGAGCTGCGGCTTTTGCTGGGGCCAGGCCCCCAACGACTGCAAGCCTGCGCCGCTGAACATTCCAGAGGCGAAGTACCCTTGCATCTTCCCCGACAACCGCGTGATGTATCGCGTGATCGCGCCGAACGCACAGTCAGTGCGCGTTGGGAATTTGAACTTGACGAAGGGGCCGGACAACATCTGGAGCGGCACCACCGCGCAGCCGGCCGTGGAAGGTTTCCACTACTACGGCATCAACATTGACGGCGCCACCGTGGCGGACCCGTCCACCCGCACCTACTTCGGCTCCGGTTGGTGGAACAGCGGAATTGAGATCCCCGCGCCGGACCAGGAGTTTTACCAGCCGAGAAAAGATATTCCTCGCGGCCGCGTGAGTGAACAATGGTATTTCTCGACAGTCACCGGGGAGTGGCGCCGCTGCTTCGTGTACACGCCGCCGGGCTACGACGGAGGAAAGAACAAGTACCCGGTGTTCTACCTGCTGCACGGTTGGGGAGAAGACGAGACCGGCTGGTTCAACCAGGGCCGCGTCGACTACATCATGGACAATCTGATCGCGGACAAAAAGGCCAAGCCGATGATCATCGTCATGGACAACCTGAACGCGGTCAAGCCCGGTGAAAGCGCGAGGACGTTCGCTTCCCGAGGTCTGGTGCCCGACCCGAGCGACCGCCCGGCCCCACCACCGGCGGCGCGGGGAACAGTTCCCGGCGCGGGTGCTCCGGGCGGCGCTCCTGGGGCGGCGGGCGCGCGCGGAGCCGCGGGAGCCGCAGGCGCGGGCCGGGGCGGCGCTGGCGGCGGCCGAGGAATGCTGAGCAACTCGGCTTTCACCGAGATGATGTTCACCGATTTGATCCCCATGATCGAGAAGACCTACCGCGCGCTTCCCGGAGCCGCGAACCGCGCGATGGCCGGACTCTCGATGGGCGGGATGCAAACCCGCACGACCACCATGGCCAACCTGGACAAGTTCTCCTACATCGGCCTGTTCAGCGGCGGCAACATTCCCGCTGGCCGATAGTCAAAGACCCTGCCGCCTTCAAGAAGCAGATCAAGGCCGTGTTCTTCGGCAATGGACAACTGGAGAACAGTGGCCCGAGCAAACTGCCGCGGCGGAAGAACTGAAGAAGAACGGCATCAACGCTTTCTTCTATGTATCCCCGCGGACCGCTCATGAGTTCCTGACCTGGCGGCGTTGCCTGCTCGAATTCGCTCCCCGGCTGTTCCGGTAGAAGTGGAACAACGCCGCTCTCTGGCGGGAAAGTGACCTGATTTGGCGCCATGCGGGCCGGGCAGGCCCGGCCCCGGCTGAAGCCTGTCCTACTTGGCCAGGATGGCGGCTTTGATCACAAAGTCCAGGAGCAGCGAAGGGAATACGCCGAGCAGCAGCGTGCCCAGCGCCGAGGCGTAGAGGGCCAGGCTCAGCGCTCCTCGGAGGGGCGGGAGTTCCGAAGTGTCCTCGGGCTCGCGCATGTACATGACAACGATAATTCGCAGGTAGTAATACGCCGCCACGACGCTGGTGAGTAAGCCTAGGACGGCAAGCCAAACCAGGTCCGCGTCGAGCGCCGCTTTGAAGATGTAGAACTTCCCGAAAAACCCTCCGGTCAAGGGGACGCCGATCAAAGAGAGCAGGAAGATCGAAAACAGCGCGGCGGTGATCGGCTGCCGGACAGCCAGGCCGTTAAAGTCGTCAATCTCGACATAGCGCTCCCCCTGGCGGCAGACGTGCGCCACGATGCCGAAGGCGCCCAGGTTCATGAGGGCGTAGGCGGCCAGGTAGAACATGGCTGCGGCGATTCCCGTCCGCGAGGCCGCGGCAACCGCCACCAGCACGTAGCCCGCATGTGCGATCGAGCTATAGGCAAGCATGCGCTTGATGTTGGTTTGCGAGAGCGCCGCGAAGTTGCCGATGACCATGGTTGCGAGCGCGGAAACCCAGACGAGCGGCTGCCAGCGGTGACTGACCGGCTCGAAGGCCGTCATGAACACGCGCAGCAGGACGGCGAAAGCGGCGGCTTTGGGGCCGGCCGAGAGGAATGCCGCCACGGGCGCGGGCGCGCCCTGGTAGACATCCGGCGCCCAGGACTGGAACGGCCACGAAGACACCTTGAAGGCAAGGCCGACAAACAGCAGCGCGGCGGCCACCACAACCGTTATGAGAGTGCCCCCCGCGGCCGGGTCGACCAGCATGGCTCGAATGTCCATGCGGATATCCAGCAGAAACGTCGAGCCGGTAGCGCCGTAGATCCAGGCGACGCCGTACAGCAAAAACGCCGTGGCGAAAGAGCCGAGCAGAAAGTACTTCAGCGCCGCTTCATTGGCCCGCTTGTCGTCCCGCAGGTAGCCGGCCAGGATGTAGCTAGAGATCGAAGAAATCTCCAGGCCGATGAAGATCATGATCAGCTCGGCGGACGACACCATCACGCACTGCCCTGCCACCGAGAACAAGAGCAGAGCGTAGTACTCGCCGGATTCCACCCCCTCACGCCGGAGGTACTGCGTGGAAGCCAGCGTGGTGAGCGCGCCGACGGAGATCACCAGCACTCGAAAAAAAGTCGCGAAGCCGTCCACTACCAGCATGTCGCGGAAGGCGGTACCCGGATCCAGAAAGGCAAAAACAGAGGCCGCCAGAGCCGCCGCAAAACCGGCGAAGGCGAGGCCGGAGAACAGATTCGTCCGGCGGCTCCGCCGAACGGCGGCGAGCACCATGGCCAGTGTCCCCGCAACCACGAGGACCATCTCCGGCAGAAGCCGGTGCAGTTCGGCGCCGGACGGAGCGAACTCAGCGGGCACTGGCCACCTCCTGCTGAGCGGGCGAAGCGTTCTTCACGTGGAAGACGACCCCATGCTTGGTGCGCTCCACGATGCGCGCATTCGTAACGCCGATCGGCGCCAGGAACGACGAGGAAGCGACCCCCATCCACACCATCAGCACAAGGAGCGGCAGGATGGCGGCCCACTCACGGGCGGTCAGGTCCGGCATGTGCGACTTCACGGCTTCGGCCGCTTCTCCCAAAAACGTCCGTTGGTACAACCAGAGCATGTAGCACGCAGAGAGGATAACGCCGATAGCGGCGTAAACCGCCCATTCGAAATTCGCCTGCGCGGCGCCCTGGAGCACCAGGTACTCGCCCACGAAGTTGTTCAGGAGCGGCAGTCCGAGGCTGGCGAGCGTGGCCACCATGAAGACGGCCGCCAGCTTGGGGGCCGGTGTGGCAACGCCCCCGTAATCCGCAATCTCGAGGGAGTGACGCCGCTCGTACAGAAAGCCCACCAGGATGAACAAAGCGCCGGTCGAGATTCCGTGATTGAGCATCTGGTAGACCGCGCCGTCCAGTCCGATCTGGGTGAACGAGAAGATCCCCAGGACCACGAATCCCAGGTGGCTGACCGATGAATAGGCGACCAGTTTCTTCATGTTGGGCTGCACCATCGCCACCAGCGCACCGTAGATGATCCCGATGATGGCGAGCGTCACCACCCATGGGGCGTTCTCGCGGGCCGCCGACGGGAACAGCGGAAGGCAAAAGCGAACCAAGCCGTACGTCCCCATCTTCAACATCACGGAAGCCAGGATGACGGACCCGGCGGTGGGCGCCTCCACATGCGCATCGGGAAGCCATGTGTGCAGCGGGAACAGCGGCACTTTGATCGCAAAGGCGATGAAGAAGGCCAGGAACAGGAACCTCTCCTCGGCCGGACTAAGGCGCGAGATTGCGCTTACCAGCGCGACGTAGTCGAACGTCCCGGTCTGGCTGTACAGATAGATCATGGCCGCCAGCATCAGCACCGACCCCGCCATGGTGAACAGGAAGAATTTGATGGCGGCGTAGATCCTGCGTTCGTGGCCCCAGACCCCGATCAAGAAGTACATGGGAACCAGAGACACTTCCCAGAAGACATAGAACAGGAACAGGTCCAGGGAGACAAAGACGCCAATCAACCCGAATTCCATCAGCAGCAGAAAGGCGTGGAATTCCTTGACCCGCTTGTCGATATGCCGCCAGGAAATGAGCACGGCGATGGGAGTCAGCAGAGTGCTCAGAATGACCAGCCATAGGCTCAGACCGTCCATGCCGATGTGGTAGCGAATGGCCGGCGACACAACCCAGAGCAGGTTGGTCGAGAACTGGAAGTCACCGTCCGCGCGGTCGAAGCCGGCGACGAGTCCGAGAGAAACCAGGAAGACGGCGAGGGAGAGGCCCAGCGTCATCCAGCGAATCAGCGCCTGCTTGTCGCGCGGAAGGAAAAGCAGGAGGAGGAATCCCGCCAGGGGCAGGGCCAGGCACAGGTTCAGAAGGATCATCGCGCCCCCCCGAAGAACACCATCCCCAGAATGGCCACTAGCGAGCCCCACACCACCCAAGCCGCGTAACTGCGGATGTTGCCCGATTGGATCAGCCGCAGCCCCGACCCCACGCTCCGGGACCAGGCGCCCACGCCGTCCACGGCACCGTCGATCAGCCCGACGTCCACACCGCGCCAGAGGACCGTGCGTGAGCCTTCCACAAGGGGCCTGACGACAGCGCCATCGTAGATTTCATCCACGAAGTACTTGCCATAAACCAGGCGGTAGAGGGGGCCCAATCTTCCGGCGAACGGAGCCGGCCAGGCTGGGCCGGGCGATATAGAAGAGCCAGGCAAGCGCAATTCCCGCCAAGCCCGCGGCAACGGATACGTAGACCAGCCAGGGCTGGTGGACCTCTTCGATGGCCGGGAACAGAGGTTCCAGCCACCGCGGGACGTTGAAGTAGCCGCCCACGAGCGACAGGACCGCGAGAGCCGCGAGCGGCAACGTCATCAACGCCGGCGATTCGTGCGGGTGGGCGTGGCCTCGATATTCGCCGAAGAACGCCAGGAACAAGGCCCGGAACACGTAGAAGGCGGTCATGCCGGCGGCGAGCACCCCGACCCAATACATCCAGGGCGCGTGATGGTAAGCAGCCAGCAGAATCGCATCCTTGCTGTGGAACCCGGAGAACGGCGGCACGCCGGCGATGGCCACCGAAGCGCAGAGGATGGTAAGGAACGTCACCGGCGTGTGCTTGCGCAGGCCGCCCATGTTGCGGAGATCCTGCTCGCCGGAGAGCGCGTGAATGACGCTGCCGGCGCCGAGGAAGAGAAGCGCCTTGAAAAACGCGTGCGTCATCAGGTGGAAGATGCCCGCCGAAAACGCGCCCGCGCCGAGCCCCAGGAACATGAAACCGAGCTGCGATATCGTCGAATATGCAAAGACCTTCTTAATATCGTTCTGCGCCAGGCCGATGGTGGCGGAGAAGAAAGCCGTCGCCAGGCCGATCCACGCGACCGCTTCCAGGGCCTGCGGCGCATGCAGGTAGATCGGGGCGCAGCGCGCCACCATGTACACACCGGCCGTCACCATGGTGGCCGCGTGAATCAGGGCCGACACCGGCGTGGGTCCTTCCATGGCGTCCGGCAGCCAGACGAAGAGCGGAATCTGCGCGGACTTGCCCGTGGCGCCCACCAGCAAGAGCAGGCCGATCGCCGTGAAGACTCCCGCGGAAACTCCGGCGGAATTCTGGCTCACCGCCTGGAAGACCGCGCCGAAGTCGAGAGACTTGAAGTTGATGAAGATCAGAAAGACGGCGAGCGAGAAACCGAAATCGCCGATGCGGTTGACGATGAATGCCTTGTTGCCGGCGTTGGTGGCGCTCTTCTTCAGAAAGTAGAAGCCGATCAGCAGGTAGCTGCACAGCCCGACACCTTCCCAACCCACAAACAGCAGCAGGAAGTTCGCCGCCAGCACCAGGATCAGCATGAAGAACATGAACAGATTGAGGTAGGCGAAGAAGCGGTAGTAGCCGCCTTCGTGGGCCATGTAGCCGATCGAGTAGATGTGGATCAGCAGTCCCACGCCAGTGACCACCAGCAGCATCACCGCCGACAGGCGGTCCACGGCGAGATCGAATCCCACGCTGAGATCGCCGCTCTGAATCCAGGTGAAGTAGCGCTCGATGTGCGCCTGCTCCATCGGCCCAAGCACGGCCAGCGTCCTGAGCACCCAGAGGAAGGAGAGCAGCACGGATCCGATGGCTATGGCATTGACCACCGCCTTGGAGGCGCGGCGGCCCAGCAGGCCGTTTGCCAGAAAGCCGGCCAGCGGGAACGCGGGAATCAGCCAGAGGTGCAACATGGGATCAGTTCTTCATCGAATCCACTTCGTCGATCTGCAACGTGCCGCGGTTCTTGAAAACCGTAAGGATAATCGCGAGGCCGACAGCGGCCTCCGCCGCGGCCACCACCATCACGAAGAAAGAGTAGATATGCCCGTCGATCTGTTTGAGCTGATAGGAGAACGCTACGAAGGTGAGGTTGACCGCGTTCAGCATCAGCTCGATCGACATGAATACCGTGATGATGTTGCGGCGCAAGAGAAACCCCGCGATGCCGAGGCAGAACAGCACCGCGCTCAGGATGAGATACCAGGAAAGCGGAACTCCGGTCATATCAGTCGATCTCCTTGAGAGCCAGCACGACGGCGCCCAGCAGGGCGACCAGGACGAGCACCGAGGTGATCTCAAACGGCAGCAGGTATCCCGTAAAGAGCAGCCGCCCGATATTGCCCGCCGTCCCCCCCTGGAATGCTCCGAACCGCACCAGTTCCGGAGATGGCAAGAGCACGCGGATCAGCATGCCGAGCACCGCCAGCAGAATCACGAGGGAGGGGATCCCCACCAGGTAGGCCGCCATCGACCGGTTCGATTTCTTCTCGGCCTCCGCGTTCAACAGCATGATGACGAAGACGAACAGAACCATGATGGCGCCGGCGTAGACGATCACCTGCACCGCGGCGATGAACTCGGCGCCCAACTGCAAGTAGAGCACCGCCAGCGAACCCATCACGCCGATCAGCGAGATGGCCCCCGTGATCGGGTGACGCTGCACCACCAGATTGATCGCGCACGCCACGGCGACGATCGCAAACGCCAAGAAGATGATTACTTCCGTCATGGTTCTACCCGCCGAAGACAGCCACTAGAAACGCGGTCACCAAAAGATTCAGCATGGCGACCGGGAAAAGGAGTTTCCATGTGAATGCCATGAGCTGGTCGTAGCGGAAGCGCGGAAGCGTGCCCCGCACCCACATGAAGAAGAACAGCAGGACACCGGTCTTCCAACCAAACCAGAACATCGGGATCAAGAACTGGTGCAGAACGGGGACCTGGAACAACCCCGCCATCCCCAGGAAGAAAACGGCCACCACCGGAAGCGTGATACGGTCCTTGGGGCGGGCCGGGCGCAGGCCGTGGTACAAAGCCAACAGACTTCCGGCGGCAAACAGGAACGACGGAAAGTAGTCCGAACCGTGCTCGACCGGCCAAAGCGGCAGCCAGCCCCCCAGGAACAGCAGCGTGGCGAACGCGCAACTGGTGATCATGTTGGCGTACTCGGCCATGAAGAAGCAGGCGAATTTCAGGCTGCTGTATTCGGTGTGAAATCCGGCCACCAGTTCGTTTTCCGCTTCCGGCAAATCGAACGGCACGCGGTTGGTCTCCGCGAAACCCGCCATCAGAAAAATCGCGTAACTCACAAATTGCGGGGCCGGCAGCTTGAAGAAATTCCACTGCGGGATCCAGCCGAAATAGTAGCCCGATTGCGACAGGGCCAGTTCCTTGAGGCTCAGCGTATTGGCAAGCAGCAAGGGCGCCGCGACGGCCAGCGCCATGGGAAGCTCGTAGCTCACCATCTGCGCCGAGGCGCGCAGCCCGCCGAGCAAAGCGTACTTGCTATTGGACGACCAGCCCGCCAGCGCGATGCCGTAGACTCCGAGCGAGGAAATGGCCAGCAGAAAGAGCACGCCGATGTTGAGGTCCGTGAGCTGGATCGAGGTGCGAATTCCGAAGATCTCGACATCCGGCCCGAAGGGGAGCACCGCCACCGGCAGCAGGGCCAGTGCGACGGCCAGGAACGGAGCCAGCACATACAGAAACTTGTTGGCCTGCGGCGGAATCAGGTCTTCCTTGGTGAGCAGCTTGATGACGTCAGCCAAGGGCTGCAGGAGACCATGCGGTCCTACGCGCGATGGGCCCATGCGCAATCTGGATGTGAGCGAGCACCTTGCGCTCGACCCATTGCAGGTAGAGCAGCGTGGACAGAATAATCGCGGCCCACACCGCCGCCTTCAGCAAAGCTAGAGTGTAGAAGCTCATCGATATAGCCCGCCCGGCGCCTCCGTCAGGCTACCCAGCACTTTCGAGTAGCGTCCCAGAGTGCCCGAGGTGAAGAGCGTATCGCCTGCCGAACGGATCAGGTCCGGCCGCGGTTCCGCCCCGTCAGGCCAGCCTGCCCGCCGATCGCCTCCAGCGTGACATCGGGGGCGGCGTCCGCGATTTCGAATTCCATTTCGCGCGCCAGCCAGCGGAAGATTTCCAGATCCGGCTTGGTCCCCATCGTAGTAATGGCTCTGGTCAGCTTCACAACCTCGCCGCACACGTTGGTGACCGTCCCGGACTTTTCGTAGGCGGAGGCAGCGGGAAGCACAATGTCGGCCTGCCGGGCCGTCTCCGTCAGGAAGAGATCCTGGACCACCAGGAAAGCATTCGCCGCGGCCAGGCTGGCGTTCTTCAACGGGTTCGCGCCAACCACCCATAGCGCGTCGAGATCCGGCGCCGCCAGCATTTCCGGCAACGACAGCCCCGGCTCCAAGCCCGCTTCCGCGATGGGCCGGTAGCCCGGCAACAAATTGGGAAGCAGGCCCATATCCATTGCACCGCGTGAATTCGAGTAATCCACCAGGCACACGTATTTCACCGGGATGCCCAGCGAGTCGCCGAACTCCACCAGGCGCTGCACCGCCTGGCCTCGGATGGCATCGCCGAAGAGGATGACCAGTTCGGGCTCCGCCTTGAGCGTCTCGCGGAGAGATTCAACCGCGGCCAACTCCTGCCCCGCTTCCGCCCTCACGCTGAGCGCGGCATAGGCGTCTTCGCGCACCGGCCCTCGCGTGACGACATAGACGCGGGCCTGATGATGCCGCCAGTTGGCGCGAATCTGGAACGCCAGGAGAGGATGCTGCTGGGCCAAGTCGCTCGCGACCACCAGAACGGCTTTGCGCTCGTAGAGGTCCGCCGTAGTGGCCAGAGCGCCGGACCTGCCCCGCAGCGCGGCCAGCAGGCTGACGACGTCGCCGGTGCGGTGGTGATCGATGTTGCTGGTGCCGAGCCCCCGGCGCGCGAACTCCTGAAGATAGTAGTTCTCTTCGTTGGTGGTGCGGGTGGAGCCGATGACGCCGAACTTGCCGCCGCGCGCCTTGACGTCCTTGAACTTGGAAGCCACCGCGGCCAGCGCTGTGGACCAGGAGACCTCCTCGAACTCGCCGCCGGATTTCATGAGCGGCGAGCGCAGCCGCTCGGGGTGCGCCACGAAATCGAACGCATAGCGGCCCTTCACGCAGAGGAACTCGCCATTGATCCCGGAGCGGTCGCGGTTGTTGCCGCGCACGATGCGATTGTCGAAGACGCCGAGCGTGGCCGTGCATCCGTTGGAACAATGCGCGCACGCGGTTCCCACGTGCTTCATCTCCCAGGGCCGGGTCTTGTAACGATAAACGCCGCTGGTGAGCGCGCCGACCGGACAGATGTCGATGCACATGCCGCACTCGTCGCACTCCAGGTGGTCGCCCTGGTTGGGCGTGATTTCGCTGACCACGCCGCGGTTGATCACCCCCAGCGCGCCCACCCCCATGCCTTCCTTGCAGATCCGGACGCAACGGTAGCAGAGGATGCAGCGGGGCGCGTCGAAGTAGACGATCGGAGAGAACTGCTTCTCCGGAACATGCACCTTCAGCTCGGAGAAGCGGCCCACGTCCGCGCCGTAGCGGAACGTCAGATCCTGGAGTTCGCACTCGCCGCCCTTGTCGCAGACCGGGCAGTCCAGCGGGTGATTCGAGAGCAGAAACTCGAGCATCGACTTGCGCGCCTGGACCACTTGCGGCGTGTCCGTGCGCACCACCATGCCTTCGGCCACCGGCAGCGTGCAGGCGGTGACGAGCTTCGGCGATTTCTCCACTTCGACCAGGCACATGCGGCAGGCCGCTTGCAGCGTCAGGCCGTCGTAGTAGCAGAAAGCGGGGATCTCGATTCCAACGCTCTTCGCCGCGTTGATGACCAGGGTGCCGGCGGCGGCCTCCACCGTCTTGCCGTCGATCTGAAGCTTCACCAAGGCGCTCATCCGGCAAGCACTCCTTGCCGGGCATCTTCAAAAGGACAGGGCTTTCCGTTCAGGTGCGCTTCGAACTCGTCGCGGAATTTCTCGACGAAGGCGATGGTGGGCATGGCCGCGGCATCGCCCAGCGGGCAGAAGGTGCGGCCCAGCATGTTCCTGGCGAGGTCGCCGATCAAATCGATGTCCGTCCGCGTTCCCTGTCCCTCGTGGAAGCGTACCAGGGTCTTCCGCAGCCAGCTGGTCCCCTCGCGGCAGGGGATGCACCAGCCGCAACTCTCGTGCGCATAGAAGCGCATGATGCGCATGGCGGCCTTCACCATGCACGTGTCTTCGTCCATTACCACGACGCCGCCCGAGCCGAGCATGCTCTTCGCCTTCATGAGCGTGTCGAAGTCCATGGCGAGGTCGCACTCATCCGCCTTGAGCACCGGACAGGAAGAACCGCCCGGGATCACCGCCTTGAGTTTCTTCCCTCCGCGCACGCCGCCGCCGACTTCCTCAATCATGCGCAGCAGGTTGAAACCCATCGGAAGTTCGTAGACGCCGGGCCGGTTCACGTGGCCGGACAGGCAGAAGAGCCGTGTGCCGCCGTTGCGTGGCGTTCCATGCGCCGCAAACGCCGCGCCGCCCTCGCGCAGGATCACCGGAACCGAGCTGAAGGTCTCGATGTTGTTGAGGACCGTGGGACACTGGAACGCGCCCGCCACCGCCGGAAACGGCGGGCGGATTCTGGGGATGCCGCGCTTGCCTTCGAGCGATTCGAGCAGCGCCGATTCTTCGCCACACTCGTAGGCCCCCGCGCCCGTGTGCGTGAATACGTCGAAATCGAAGCCGCTTCCCAGGATGTTCTTCCCCAGGTAGCCGCGGGCGCGCGCCTCTTCGATGGCCCGGTCCACGATGGCGATCAGGTATCGAAACTCGCCGCGAATGTAGACGTAGCCCGCGTGGGCTCCCACCGCGAGGCCCGCGATCAGCATGCCTTCGATGAGCTGGTGGGGGTCGTACTCCATCAGCAGACGGTCCTTGCAGGTGCCGGGCTCGCTCTCGTCTCCGTTGGCGACGATGTACTTCGGCTTCGGCGATGTGCGCGGCACGAAGCCCCACTTCATCCCCGTGGGGAAGCCGGCGCCGCCGCGTCCGCGCAGGTTGGAGGCCTTCACTTCCTCGATGATCTGTTCCGGCGTAAGCCCGAGCGCCTTGCGGAGGGCGGTGTAGCCGTCGGTCGCAAGGTAGGTGTCAATGGACGCGGAATCGGCGAGGCCGAAGCGTCGCGTCAGCACCTTGACTTCCAGCGGACTTGGTTCGTTGTACAGCATGCCGTGTCATGGCAACTTCTGAAGACTCTCAATCAACCGGTCGAACGCCTCCGGCGTCACCTTGTGGTGGAAATCGTAATTCACCTGGATAGCGGGCGCCCAGGAGCAGGCGCCGATGCACTCCACTTCCTCGAGCGAAAACCGGCCGTCCGGTGTGACCTCTTTGTGCCCGATGCCGAGTTTCCGGCACGCGCGCTCCCACAATTCGGGGCCGCCCGTCAGCAGGCAACTGATGTTGGTGCAGATCTGGATGTGGTATTTCCCTTGCGGCTGCTTATGAAGCATGGAGTAGTAGGTGACGACCTCGTCGACCTCCACCGTCTTCAGTCCCAGCCGCCGTGATATCTCCTCCACCAGTTCCTCAGTCACCGCGCCAACCTCATCCTGCGCGTACAGCAGCATGGGGATCAATGCCGAGCGCTGGCGCCCGGGCGGACAGCTTCGCAAGAACTGTTCGAACCGCGCTTCCAGTTCCGGCGAGAAAGTCATCGGTCCACGTCCCCCAGCACGAAATCCATGCTTCCGAGAGAGGCGATCACATCGGCAATCAGCTTGCCCTCAACCATCCTCGAAGTCGCCTGCAAGTTCCCGAAACTCGGTCCGTGGATGTGCACGCGGTACGGCTTGGCCGAGCCGTCGCTCACCACGTAGTAGCCCATCTCCCCGCGCGGCGATTCGATGGCCTGGTAGACCTCTCCGGCCGGCACCTTGAATCCTTCGTAGACGATCTTGAAGTGGTAGATGAGGGCTTCCATCTCCGTCTTCATGCGTTCCCGATCCGGAAGCACCACCTTCGGCGCGTCCGCGACCCAGGCGCCGGACGGCATGCCCTCGAGCGCCTGGCGGACGATCCGCGCGCTCTGCTTCATCTCCTCGATCCGGACCTCGTACCGCGCGTAGACGTCGCCCGCTGTACGGACCGGGATGTCGAAGTCGAACTTCTCGTAGCTGGAATACGGCTCCGACTTCCGGATATCCCACGGCAGGCCCGCCGCCCGCAGCATGGGACCGGTGACGCCCAGGTCGATCAGATCCTCGAGCGGCACATCGCCGACGCCTTTGGTCCGCCCCAGCCAGATGGGGTTGCTGGTGAGAAGGTTCTCGTATTCCTCGACGTTCTTGGGGAACGCATCGAGAAACTTCCGGACGGGGTGTTGCCAGCCGCGCGGAGGCTCGAGTGCCAGGCCGCCCACGCGGAAGTAGCTCGTCATCATGCGCTGTCCCGAAAACATCTCGAAGATCCTCAGCAGATCCTCGCGCTCGCGGAAACAGTACAGGAACACGCTCATGGCGCCGATGTCGATGGCGTGCGTTCCCAGCCATACCAGGTGGCTGGAGAGGCGCGTCAGCTCGGTGAGCATCACGCGCATCCACTGCGCCATGGGCGGGATCTCCAAACCGAGCAGCCGCTCGACCGCCAGCGCGTAGCAGAGATTGTTGGAGAGGTTGGCCAGGTAGTCCACGCGGTCCGTCAGCGGGACCACCTGCTGGTACATCTTTTCCTCGCACTGCTTCTCGATGCCGGTGTGCAGGTAGCCGATGTCGGGTTCGGCCTTCACGATGATCTCGCCGTCCAGTTCCAGCAAGAGGCGGAGGACCCCGTGCGTGGACGGGTGCTGGGGGCCCATGTTGAGGACGACCCGCCGGCCGCGCGAATCCCGGGCGCCCTGCTCGATGCGCGCCTCCGATCCGGCCGGAATCCCAGCTTCGCTCAACTCAATTCCCTCATTCGTCCTTGTAGGAGTATCGGTAGCCGTGAACCGGGTAGTCCTTGCGCAGCGGATGTCCTTCCCAGTCCTCCGGCAGCATGATCCGGCGCAGGTTGGGGTGACCCCGGAAAACAATCCCGAACAGATCGAAGACTTCCCGTTCGTGCCAGTTGGCGGATCTCCATACACTTGTGATGGAATCCACCTCAGCGGCCGCTTCCGGCACGCGGCACTTGAGCCGCAGGCGCTGGTTCTTGTCGATCGAATGCAGGTGGTAGATCACCTCAAAGCGCGGCTCGCGGGGGTGGTAATCCACCGCGGTCAAATCCGCCAGCCTCACGAACTGCTGCTGATCCTTCAGGAAGCGGCAGACCGCAACCAGCTTGTCCGCGCGGACCTCGAGATTCGCTTCGCCATAGGCGAGTCCGCCGCCCAGAACTGCCCCCGGCTCGGCGGCTTCGATCGCTGCCGCCACGGGGATTTCCCCCAGATTGTCAGGAAGCATAGCGGGCTAGTGCCGTTCTTCGGACGATGGGCGTGGGGACCAATCCAAAGCTCCCTTCTTCCAGATGTAGAAGAAACCGCACATGACCAGCACCACGAAAACGAGCATCTCGAAGAAGCCGAAGAGCTTCAGCTCGCGGTACACCACCACCCATGGATAGAGAAAGACGGCCTCGATGTCAAACAAAATGAAGACCATCGCCACCAAATAAAACTTAACGCTGAAGCGCTCACGGGCGCTGCCGGTGGGGACGATGCCGCATTCGTACGGCAAATCCTTCACCCGATTGCGGACCCTGTTTCCAAGCAGATAGGAGGCGCCGATCATGCCGCCGGCCACCGCGACGGCGATCGCGATTTGCACCAAGATCGGGAAATAGAGCTCGGGATAAGACGTCGGCAATTTAGTACCCTGTAACGGCCCCTCAGTACTTGAATATAATGAGGGTGAGGCGGGGTGTCAAATCTCTTGGGTTCCCTGGCAGTCGTCCTGAACGGGCAGCCGAGCGTCATTGCCGAAGGGCAGACGCTGCTGGACCTGGTGTGCTCACTCGATTTGGAGCCGGCCCGCGTTGCCGTGGAGTTGGACGGCCGGATTGTGAAGCGCGACCGCTGGGCCGAAACCCCGCTCCACGCCGGCGCCCGCCTGGAACTGGTCCACTTCGTCGGCGGGGGATAGGTCTTCGTTCCCGATTGATTTCCGTAGCTGGTGTATACTAGCGCCGGAAGATCACACTGGAGGAATCGATGGACCGACGTTCGTTCCTGGCCGCCTCTCTATCCTTGCCCGCGGCGTTCGCCGCGCAGAACCGTCTCCCCATTCGGAAGGCGCTCTACGTCGGGATGCTGCCCCGCAATCTGAGCTACGCCGACCGGTTCAAACTCGCGCGGGATACCGGCTTCGAGGCGGTGGAGTGCGATACGGCCCCGGAACAGACGGTGGCTGAGGAAATCAAGAAAGCCGCCGAGGCCGCCGGCATTCGCATCCACTCCGTGATGAACCAGGCGCATTGGAAATTCCCGCTCTCCTCCAGCGACCCTCAAGTGGTCGCCGAGAGCATCAAGGGAATGGAGACCAGTCTGCGGAACGCGAAGTTCTGGGGAGCGGACACGGTGTTGCTGGTACCCGCCGTGGTCAATGCGGAGACCGCCTACCGGGACGCGCTGGAGCGCTCGCAGAGCAACATTCGCCGTTTGTTGCCGCTGGCCCAGGAATTGAATGTGATCATCGGCATCGAGAATGTGTGGAACAAGTTTCTGCTGAGCCCGGTCGAATTCGCCGCCTACGTGGACGGCTTCAAGAGCCCGTTCGTTCGCGCGTACTTCGATGTTGGCAACATCTTGCTCTACGGATTTCCGCAGGACTGGATTCGCACCCTCGGGAAGCGCATCGTCAAGCTTCATCTGAAGGATTTCAGCTTTCGGAAAAACGTGGCCGCGTTCGTGGCGTTGCGGGAAGGCGATGTCAATTGGCCCGCGGTTTACAAGTCGCTGGCGGAGATTGGCTACTCCGGCACAGCCACCTGCGAGTTGCCCGGCGGCGACGAGGCCTATCTGAGAGAAGTCAGCCGGCGGGTGGATCTGATTTTGACGGGTGAATAATGGAAAGCGGGGACGGACCAGTGAACGGCAATCCAGCAGACACCTTGAATCGGCGCAGTTTCCTCACCACCGCGGGGGCAGCGGGCCTCATGATCGTGAAGCCGCAGGCCGTGCGCGGTTCTCAAGCGAACTCGGCGGTCGGGATCGGACTGCTCGGATGCGGCGGGCGCGGGACCGCGGTCGCTTCCGGATTCCTGAAGAACACCCCGGCGCGGATTGTTGCGCTCGCCGACATGTTTCAGGACCAGCTTGACGCGGCGAAAGCGCGTTTCGGCAAAGCGGAGCCGGGCATCGACCCCTCGCAGGTGTTCCTGGGGCCGAAGGCGTTCCAGGAGATCGCCAATTCCAAGCAGGTCGACATGGTGATCATCACCACCCCGCCCTACTTCCACGTGGAGCACCTGGAGGCGGTCGTGAAGGCGGGCAAGCACGTCTACGTCGAGAAACCGGTGGCGGTGGATGTGCCGGGCTGCAGGCGGGTGGTTGCGGCCGGCGAGAGCGCCGAGGGCAAGCTGAGCCTGGACGTTGGGTTCCAGCTTCGCATGGCGCCGCCTTTCGTCGAACTGGTGAGGCGGGTCCACGCGGGGGCGCTCGGCGAGATCGCCTGCGGCGAAGCGCACTACTACTGCCCGTTCCTCGCCCAGCGCGACCTCCCCAACGCCTCGCCCAACGAACGGCGGTTGCGGCGCTGGCTGCACGATCGCGTCCTGTCCGGCGACATCCTGGTGGAGCAGAATATCCACGCCATCGACATGTGCAACTGGATGCTCAGAGACCATCCCGTCAAAGCCGTTGGCACGGGCGGGCGCAAGGGCCGCAACGAGGAAGGGGATGCCTGGTCGCATTTCTCGCTCGTGTTCTACTATCCCGACGACGTTCACGTCACCTTCAGTTCGACGCAATTCGGCGTCAAATACCGCAACGATGTCAGCCAGAGCTTCTTCGGGACTCGCGGCAGGTGTCAGACGCCCTATAACGGACCGGTAATGATCGAAGGCGAGGAGCCCTGGACGTGGTCGCCCGCCTCGAGCAGCAACATCGAGACGGCCAACGACGAAAAGCAGAAGGCGTTCATCGACAGCATTACCAGCCGCCAGTTCCACAACCAGGCGGCGGCGGGAGTCACCGCGGCGCTGACCTGCATCATGGGCCGCACCGCCGCCTACACCGGCAAGACCGTCACCTGGGACGAGATCTACAAGTCCAAGGAAATTTTGGACGCCAGACTAAACCTGGAAAAGCTCTGAGCCCCGTCACCGGTTCCGCGGCAGCCTGCGATCGATGGGCTGTTCGTGGATGCGAACAACCCTGATTTGTGCGCTCTCCGGGTGCTGCGGGTTGATGAGGACGTTCCATGTGGCCGGCACAATCGCGGAGGGGACTTGCAGGAGAGCCGTGCGGCCGGAGTGGAGCCACCGGTCGCCAAGCGGCCGCGTCAGCTCCGGGTTTCGCTGCCAATCGGAGCCGAAAGCACGTACGTCCGCGATCTCGATGGTCACTGAATCCGGCGCCTCGATTTCCAGGAAGCGGAGTCTGATAGGGATATCTTCGGCGTCGATTTCGGCGTGTACCAGCACCTCGAGAAGCGCCGTAGCCGGATTCGGCGCACAGTAGACGATTCGCCGCCCCCGCGAGTGCCAGCGTCCGGGCGCGCGCAGGCCGCCGCCCCCGTCGAGCGCCGCATGGTTGCTGATTCGCCAGAGGATCACGCCGCCAGACCGTCGTCGATTTGCGCGAGCATTTCCTCCACCAGGCGCGCTCCCGCCTCGGTCGCCAGCATCTCAATCGGAGTCTGGCCGTCGAAACGGCGCTTGGGCTTGCGCATCCATCGCCAGGCGCGCTCCGATTCCCCGAACACCTGCTCCCCCATCGCCGTGATACGGGCGACGCGAACGGCTTTGTCGGACTCGTCCTTCGAAAGAGGTTGGTGCTTCGCCACCCGATGAGCGAGCGTCCGGCGAGGCACGATCAGCCGGTAAGCCTCCGCGTCGGAAAGCCCGCCGCGCACGAGCGATTTGATCGCCGTGGCCGGCAGTCCCCGCACGACAAGCTCGGCCAGATCCCGGTCCGAGCGAATCCTGGAGACTCCGAGCTTGCGCCCCACAATCTGGTTGGTTCCCGTCATGGCAATCTGCCCCCATTATACGGGCAAACTGCACGGGCGGCAACGCTCTTGTCGCTGACGACCGCGCTAAAACTCGAAGCTCAGCAGAAACCGGAAGGTCCTTCCGTCGTTGAGGGTGCTGGTGATCATGCCGAACTCGGGGTTGGTGAGGGTGGCGCCCGGCGCGGCGAACTGCGGCGTGTTCAGGAGGTTCACCGATTCGGCGCGGAACTGCAGCGCCTTTTCCCCCGCCAGCGGGAATCGCCTGGAAATCGCCGCGTTCACGTTGTAGATGGCGCCTTTGCGGAAGACGTTGCGCCCCAGGGTCCCGGCCAGCTCCCCGGGATTGATAAAGCCGAAGGCCGATTTCGGCAGCAGCATCTGCGAAGTGTCCGGCGATCCGATGGTGCGTCCCAGGATCGAGGGATCGAGCAAATTCGGCCGGTCTCCGAGGGCCCCGTCCACGTTTCCAAAACCCGGGCGAGTCCGATCCCGATTGCACCAGAAACGGCGTGCCGCTCTTCAGCAGAACCGCCGCCGAGAGGCTCCACCGTCCCAGGATTGCGCGGGCGCGCTGGGGTATGGCTGTCCCGGCGGGGCTCTCGAAGGCGAAACGCGCCAGGAAGGCGTGCGGCTGATCGAAATCGCTGAGGCTTTTCAGATCCCGGTGCGAGTCGAACTCCGATTGCCCGCGGTTTTGGCTGCGGTTCGAGGCCGTATCGCTGTAGTTGGCGCCCGCATCCAGCGCCTTGCTGAACCAGTACGAGGCGTCCAGGCTGAGGCCCTTCCAACGCGGAACGACCAGCGTGATGCGGGCCGCATCGTACCAGGCGTAGGAACCATTCAGCATCAGCTTCACCTCGGACAGCTTCGGATCGGGCCGGCGGTCGTCGATGGTGGCTATGGTTGGTTGAACGCCTGGAATCACGCGGGCGCGATTGATATACCACATCTGGATAATCTTCGGCGTCCGGCTGCCGACGTAGCCGAGTTGAAGGCGCCAGCGGCTCCGCGGCAGGGGCTCCCAGCTCGCGTTGTACTGGTGCGAGTAGGGGGCCACCAGGTTCGAATCCAGAATGTACAGCGCAACACGCTGCGTGCCTTGCGGGCCGCGGAGATAGGCGCCCACCGGATCCAGCAGATCTGGGTTGTTGATGACCAGCTTCACGTTTCCCGGCGGGTTGAATCGCAACTGCTGGTAGGTAGCTTGAACAATGTTGTCGTAGGCCAGGGCGTAGGAAGCGCGCAGCACGCCGAGGCCGCGGGGCATCCGCCAGGCAGCGCCGGCCATCGGCCCAAAGTTATTGCAGTCGCAGTGGTAGGGGAACGTAGTGAGGCCATCGGCCTCGGTGGGAACGGAGACCGGCTGGTAGCGGAGGCCGAGGCTCACGGTCAGCGACGGAGCGGCCAGGAATTTGTCTCCCACGTAGAAGGACTGATCCCAATTCCGGAACCGCCGGTGGGTGTCGCCCACGGAGATGAAGATCTTCGTCGCCAGCCCCATGCGCATATTGGTAATGCCGTCTCTGACCTGGTCGTTGGTAAAAGAAATGGACCCGAGCTTGGAGTCGTTCTGAACTCCGTTGAGGTAACGGCGAAGCAGGTCGTATCCGGCGGTCAACTCGTGCCGGCCACGAACGTGGCGGATCTGCGCCGCCTGGCGGAACATGTTTTCGGCGCGGTCGATGGGCAAATCCTGGTTGGGGCCGACTGCGGTGAGTCCGTTGGTCGAGAACAACCCTCCCACGTTGTTGTTTTCGGGGACGAGCTGCGAGGCGAGGCGGTCGAAGCCGAGCGAGACGTTGAACGTCGTCGCAGCGCTCGCCTGCCGCATCCAGGTGATGCGGGACTGATGCGAGCGCGTGGTAGTGTCCGGGTTTTGACCCTTCACCAACTGAAACGCCAGCACGCGCTGGTGCACCAACTGGTATCTCAGAACCAGCCGGTCGCGCGGATTCAAGGTCTGGTCGATGCGGGCGCTCGCCGTGTCGCTGTTGATCTCCTGCGGGGAGTTGGTGTTGAGCATCCGCTTGTTGATGTCGGTCCGGTTCGGCTGCTCGGCAGGATACGAGGAGAGGATTCGCTGGACGTACGCGGCGAGGGCGGGATCGGCCGCCAGAGGCGTGCGTTCCGACGCAAGCGGAACCAGGATGTTTCCGTTCACCATCCCGCGCGCCTTCTGCTGGCTCGCGGAGAGAGAGAGGACGGCGCGCTTCCAGACCGGCGCCAGGAAGTCCACGCCGTAGTTGTTCTCCCGCGCGGGCTGCACGCCGCCCACCTGGAAGAACGACCGGGCGCTGAAGACGCTGTTCAGGTGCGATTCGAACAAGCGCCCGTGAACGCCGGCCCGGGCGCCGGGCGCGACGTGCAAGGTCGATGACGGCGAGTTGCCGTACTCGGCGCTGTAGTAGCCGCGGTCCGGGCGAAACTCGGTGACGATGGTGGCCGTGGTTCCGAGACGCGTATTCAACTCGCGCAACAGGTTGTTGTCGACGAGGTTGAATTGGACGTTCTCGTTGCGGCGGCTCTCCCCGGATTGCGTGTCGGTCTGCCCGAGCAGATTGAGACGCGTCCGCTGTTCCACGGCCGGCGCCGGGGCGCCAGCGCTGCTCTGAGGAGCCTCCGCTGCCGCCGGCTTCTCGACGGCCGCCGCGGGCTGGGCGGTGCCCGCTCCGCTCGCAGGATTCTGAGCGGCGGCGGGAGAAATCAGGACGGCAGCAGCCAGCAGGCGGCAGCCAGAATGCCGCGCCTCACGCCTGCGCCGCCCGCACCGGTCCGAAGTAAACCTCTATGAAGGAAGTCATGTTTGCGTCCTCGCGGAATCCCACCTGAAGCGCCGAGCGCCCGAGCACCCCATAGTACAATGCCTCCGCCGCGTTCCGCAGCGACGCCCGGCGACGCTCAGGAAAGTCCTGGAGGCCGCCCCCTCAATACCCCAAATCGCGGAGTTGCTCGATCGTGAGTGCGGAATTCGCGCGCGGCCCCAGCAGCTTCTCCACATACTTCGCCAGGATGTCGCACTCGATATTCAGCCGGTCGCCCGTGCGGCGCGAAGGCAGGTTCGAATTCCTGTAGGTGTGCGGGATGACCGTGACGCACAGTGCGTCCGATTCCAGGGAGGCGATGGTGAGGCTGATTCCGTCGATGGCCACGGACCCCTTGGCCACCAGGTACCGCTCCAGTTCGCGAGGCGTGCGAACCACCATCCACCAGTTCCCCTCTCCAATGGACTTGAGAGAGAGCAGCTCGCCCGTCCCGTCCACGTGCCCCTGGACGATGTGGCCATCCAAGCGGCCGGAGGCGGACAACGCGCGCTCCAGGTTCACCGGCGACTTTGGCCGGAGATCGCCAAGGTTGCTGCGGCGCAGCGTCTCGGGCGCCACATCCGCCGTGAACAGACCGTCGCGCGGCTCGACCGCCGTCAGACAAACGCCGTTGACCGAAAGGCTGGCGCCCTCGGCGGCGTCTTCCAGCACGGTCTTGCATCGAACGCGAAGACGGGCGCCGGCGGGGCGGATCTCCAGGGCTTCCACTATGCCCACTTCTTCAATGATGCCCGTGAACACGAATCAGCCGCCTTTCACCAGCCAAGCTTCGACGCCGAACTCATGGTCCGTGATCCGGTGGAGCGTCACGTCGCGGAACTGAATCGCATCCGACCGGCGGCGCCGCCCAACTCCGCCCACCACGGGGATGGAATGCAGTCCTCCCAGGATCTTCGGAGCGTAGTAGAAGAAAATCTTGTCCGCCGTCTCGGACTGAAGCGCCGCCCAGTTCACTTTGCTCCCGGCCTCAATCATCAGCGAGAGATACTTCTCTCCCGCCAGGTAGCGCAGCAAGCGGGCGAGATCCGTCCGGCCGTCCGGCCCATCCAGCGTGAGGATCTTGACGCCCAGGTTCTCCAGAACGCGGTAACGCTCGGGAGAGGCGGCCGAAGTCGTCACCACCAGCAGGTCCGATTGGCAGGTGGCAACCATGCGGGCCTTGGGCGGCAGGCGCAACAGGGAATCGAGGACAATTCGCAGCAGGGGGCGGCTGCGTTCCAGCCCGGTTCGATCCGTCAGCAGGCAGTCATCGGCCAGGACGGTGCCGATGCCGGTCAGGATCGCATCGGAACGATAGCGAAGCTGCTGCACATGCGCGCGCGCCAAGTCGCTGGTGATCCAGCCCTGGTTGTCGTCCGGCGCGGCGATCTTCCCATCCAGAGTCACGGCGGATTTCAGCGTGACGAGAGGCAACCCCGTGCGCATGAAGTGAACGAAGGGTTGATTGATTCGCTCGGCCTCCTGGGAATGCTGGGCGGAGACCTCCACCTCGAGGCCGGCCTCGCGCAAGCGCCGCAGTCCGATCCCGCCGACCAGCGGGTTCGGGTCCGGCAGCGCGGCCACCACGCGGGTTACGCCGGAAGCGATAACCGCCTCCGTACACGGCCCGGTGCGTCCGTGGTGCGAGCACGGCTCCAGAGTCACATACAGGGTGGCGCCGCGAGCACTCTCGCCCGCCTCTTCCAGGGCCAGGACCTCGGCGTGCTTGACGCCCGCCCAGGTATGGAAGCCGCGGCCAACAATCCGCCCGTCGCGAACTACCACCGCTCCCACGGCGGGGTTCGGACTCGTGCGCCCCTGCCCGCGGCTGGCAAGGTCCAGCGCCTCCCGCATGTAATCGGTGGTCATGCTTCAAAGATAGACGAAGCGAAACTCTCCGCGTCGAACGGGAGCAGGTCGTCCACCTGTTCCCCGACGCCCACGAACCGGATGGGGAGGTTCAGCTCCCGGGCGATGGCGACCACGATCCCGCCTTTGGCCGTCCCATCGAGCTTCGTGAGCACGATGCCGGTGACGCCGGAAGATTCCGTGAATCGCCGCGCCTGCTCCAGGCCATTCTGCCCCGTGGTGGCGTCCAGCACCAGCAGCACCTCGTGCGGCGCGCCGGGCACCAGGCGGCTCGCCGTTCTCTTCATCTTCTCGAGCTCAGCCATCAGGTTCGACTTGTTGTGAAGCCGGCCCGCCGTATCCACGATGACGTAGTCCGACTTACGCGCTTGGGCGGCTTGCAGCGCGTCGTAAATCACGGCGCTGGGATCGGCGCCCGGTTTCTGACGGATGACATCGGTCGCCGTCCGGCGGCCCCAAATCTCCAACTGCTCGTTGGCGGCGGCACGAAAGGTGTCCGCGGCGCACAGCAGCACGCTATGCCCCTCGGCCTTGAAGCGGTGCGCGAGCTTGCCGATGGTGGTCGTCTTTCCGCTGCCGTTGACACCCACCACCAGGATCACGGCAGGCGGCTGCTGGACGCAGCGGGAGCGGTTTTTCCGTCGCCCGCAGAACCTCCAGCAGGTGATCCCGGATGAGTTCCTTGAGCTGCCGGGAGTCGCCGGTCAGGCTGCGGTCCACCCGCTGCCGGGCCAACTCCAGGATCTCGGTGGTCGTTTGGACTCCCAGATCGGCCCCCAGAAGGACGTGTTCCAATTCCTCCAGCAGGTCCGCGTCGATCTCCTTGTCGCCCGCGAACACTTCTTCCAGCCGCGTGACGAGTCCCTCGCGGGTCTTCTGCACGCTCTTCTTCAGGCGATCGAACAGGCCCGTTTCCTGTGGCACGGGACCGAAGAGGGTTTGAATCATGGGGTCAATTGCCATGCTACCGCATGGGCTTTCGCTCCGCACTGCTACGATGGAACTGATGACTCCGAACCCCACGGGCGAGCAGCCCAAACAACCCATTCCAGGCGTGACCCACCTGATTGCCGTCGGCTCCGGGAAAGGCGGCGTCGGCAAGACCACCGTAGCGGTAAACCTGGCGGTGGCGCTGGCCGGCCTGGGTCACAAGGTGGGCCTGCTGGACGCCGACGTGTATGGCCCGAATGTTCCACTGATGATGGGCATTTCCGACATGCCGGAAGTGCACGAGGAGAAAATCCAGCCGCTCGAGCAGTTCGGTGTTCGGCTGATGTCGATGGGCTTCCTCAACCCCGGCGACAAGCCGGTGATCTGGCGCGGGCCGATGCTGCACAACGTGATCCAGCAGTTCATCCGCAACGTCGAGTGGGGCGAGCTGGACTACCTGATCATCGACCTGCCGCCCGGCACCGGCGACGTACAGCTCTCCCTGATCCAGACGACGCCGCTCACCGGCGCCATCGTGGTGACGACGCCCTCCGACGTATCGCTTGAAGACGCCCGCAAGGCGGTACACATGTTCCGCCAGGTGCGGGTGGAAGTTCTCGGCATGATCGAGAACATGAGCTACCTGATCTGCCCCCACTGTAGCCAGCGCGTGGACGTGTTCAGCACCGGCGGCGGCAAGCGCACCGCCGCGGAGATGGAGGTGCACTTCCTGGGCGAGCTGCCGCTCGATCCGGAAGTCCGCGCCGGAGGAGACTCCGGGCGCCCCATCGCCTTACAAGCCGGCAAGGGCGACGCCTACGTGCAGCTCGCCAAGGACACCATCGCCCGCGTCGCGCAGGTTGGCGGCCCAAAGGGCCCAACCATGAAGATCGAGGATTAGGCCCTCAGTACTTCCATAGCCCAATCGCATCCGAAACCCGGTGATATACTGCTCCTAGGCGGGGGGTCTTGTTAGGTTCTGCCCGGAGAGCCCGGCGGTACAGATGATGCGACGGCTGGGCGAGTTCCGTTGGCTGTTGGCGCTCCTGGCTTTTTGCCCGGCGGTCGTTTGGTCCCAGTTCTCCCCCGGTGCTCTCTCCAAAGCTCATAGCTCCCTCGAGGGCCCCACCCGCTGTACGAATTGTCACGTTGGCGCCGGCGGCAACCGCCGCTTCCGGTGTCTGTCGTGCCACACCGAAATCCGGCGGCGGCTCACCGCGCGTCAGGGCCTCCACCCCACATTGGTGGGTGCCAACCAGGGCGACGACGTCTGCTTCAAGTGCCACTCCGAGCACAACGGAGCGGACTTCGTTCCCATTCGCTGGGATGTCAGCCTGGAGGATTTCGATCACCGCAAGACGGGCTACCCACTCGAGGGCGGCCACGCCGGCCTTGCCTGCAAACGCTGCCACAATCCACAGCGCGTCTCGCGGACGGCCCGGATCGAGATTCGAGTGAAGGACCTCAGCCGCACGTATCTCGGTTTGACTCGCGAGTGCTTGGGGTGCCACGAGGATGAACACGGCGGCCAGCTTGCCGCCAATTGCGAACGCTGCCACACTTACGCGCGTTGGAAGGACGTGCCCCGATTCGATCACGCCAAGGCCAAGTTCCTTTTGACGGGTGCTCACCAGAAAGTAGCCTGTCAGAAGTGCCACCCGCCGGTCCAGGTGGCCGGGCGCGCCAAGCCGCGCACGAAGTTTACGGGAGTTGCATTCTTCGCTATGCACCTCCTGCCACCAGGACCCGCATCGCGGAGCATTCCCGGCACCGTGCATCTCCTGCCATTCCGATTCCGCCTGGAAGCCGGCGCGTAATCTGACTTCGTCCTTCGACCATTCCAAGACGAAGTTCCCGTTGCTCGGGAAGCACACCGGCATCGCTTGCGATAAATGCCATCGGACCACGGACTTCAGCGCTCCCGTCCCCCATGCGCAGTGCAGGTCCTGTCATAAGGACATCCACGGGGGCCAGTTCGTGGCCCGCTCCGATGGCGGCGAATGCGCAAGCTGCCACACTGTCGAGGGATGGAAACCTTCCTCCTTCACAGTGGCATCGCACGCCCGCACCGGGTATCCGCTGACCGGCCGCCACGCCGCGGTCGCGTGCGCCGGCTGCCACAAGCCCGCCGGCGCGCAGACCGTCTACCGCGTGGCGCACGACCTCTGCACCAACTGTCACAAGGACCAGCACGAGGGGCAGTTCGCCTCCACGTATCAGAACCGCTGTGAGACCTGCCACACGACCGAAGGCTACAGCCCAGCCACCTTCACGCTGGCACGCCACAACCAGACCCGCTTTCCGCTTCAGGGTTCCCACCTGGCGGTGGCCTGCGTCGATTGCCACAATAAGCCGCCGGAGCACCGCGCTGGAGTTTTCCACTTCTCCGGTTTGTCTTGCAGCGCCTGTCATACGGACCCGCACCAGTGGGCGATCTCCGCGGGTCCCAGTGCCGGCGCGCGCTTCCAATGCGAGACCTGCCATACAGTGCAGGCATGGCGGGAGGTTGCGAAATTTGACCACTCGGCCACCCGTTTTGGACTCACCGGCGCTCACCGCGCCATCGCCTGCCGACAGTGCCACAGCCCGGCGGCTCTTTCGGCCGGGGTGTCCAAAATCGTATTTCGAGACACGCCGCTGGCTTGCGCGGGCTGCCACCAGGATATTCACGGAGGACAGTTCTCAACTGCAACCGGCCCACCGGCTTGCGACGTCTGTCATAACACGGACAAGTGGAAGCCGTCGCGTTTCGATCACGAGCGCACAAGCTTCCCCCTCACTGGGGCGCACGCGGGGGTGGGATGCCTGGAATGCCACCAGAAGACAACAGAAGTGAACGGGCGAAAGGTGCTGCTGTACAAGCCCGCGCCCAAGGACTGCGCAGGTTGCCATGGCCATGCAATTCCACAATAACCGCCGCCGGCTCCTCTTTTTTTGCGCCGGCTTTGTAGCGCTGATGGGAGCGCTGGCCCAGACCCTGCAGCGCGGGCCCACTCGGAGCCCGCACGGGGTGCTCAGCATCCCCTGCGCGAATTGTCATACCTCGATAAGCTGGAGCCCGCTGCGAGCGTCGCTTGAATTCAACCACGACACCGAAACGCGCTACCCGCTTCGCAACATGCACCAGCGGGTCCCCTGCCGCCAGTGCCACACCAACCTGACCTTCCGCCAGACTCCCGTCCGTTGCGCCGATTGCCACGCCGACATCCATCGCCGGCAATTCGGCGCCCGCTGCGATGAGTGCCACACCGTCAGAGGCTGGCAAGTGGGAGTGCAGGCGGTTCGGAACCACTCCGCCCGCTTCCCTCTCATCGGCGCGCATGCCGCGGTGGATTGCGAGGCGTGTCACCGCGGAGCCGCCGCAGCCCAATACACCGGCCTTTCCGTCGCCTGCGGTTCCTGCCACGCCAAAGATTACGACAACGCCAGGACCCTGAATCACCGCGCGGCCGCCTTTCCGCTCGCTTGTGACCAGTGCCATGCCATGGACGGCTGGCTGGCGGTGCGTTTCGATCATGCCCGCTACACGAGCTTCCCGCTGCTCGGCATGCACGCCTCCCTGTCTTGTACCTCCTGTCACGTTGGGAATCGGTATCAGGGTACTCCCGCCGCGTGCTTCGGTTGCCACGCCACCGATTTCGCAGCTACCCGCAATCCTAATCACGTAACCGCGGGCTTCTCGACGAACTGCTCGCTCTGCCACTCATCCGACACCTGGACGAACGTCCGCTTCGATCACGCGGCGGCCGGCTTTCCGCTTACCGGCGCCCACGCAACAGTGGCCTGTTCCGCCTGCCATCTCAACGGACAGTTCGTGGGAACGCCGATTCAGTGCGCCGGCTGTCACCTGGACACCTTCAAGCAGACAACCAACCCGAACCACACTGCGGCCGGTTTCCCCACGGACTGCTCTCTGTGCCACTCCACCGTCTCCTGGCAAGGCGCTACTTTCGACCACTCGAAGACCGGGTTCTCCGCTCACCGGCGCGCACGCTCCGCTGACCTGCGCGCAGTGCCACACCAGCGGTCAGTTCACCGGGCTGAACCCCGCCTGCGTCTCCTGCCACCTGGCCAACTACAACGCCACGAAGAACCCCAACCATGTCACCGCGGGGTTCCCACAGCAGTGCGAAGTTTGCCATGGCAGCGTGGCCTGGACTCCGGCATCCTTTAACCACAGTCTGAGCGCCTTTCCGCTCACCGGCGCCCACGTAAACGTGCCCTGCGCGAGTTGCCATATCGGGGGCATCTATACAGGAACTCCCAAGGACTGCTATACCTGCCACAAGGCCGTCTACCAGTCCGTGGCCAACCCCAACCACGTCGCCGCCGGTTTCCCCACTACCTGCACCACCTGCCACAACACCACAACGTGGACCGGCGCCACCTTCACCCACGCTCGCTTTCCTATCTACTCCGGAACCCACGCCAAGCGGTGGACGACCTGCGCCGATTGCCACACCAACCCCTCCAACTACCAGGTCTTCTCCTGCATCACGTGCCACACCCACGACAAGGCATCGACCGACTCCCATCACCGCGACGTCCGAAACTACGTCTATAGCGCCACCAGTTGCTACACCTGTCATCCAACAGGGCGGGGAGGCGACTGATGCAGCGCTGCCCCCTGCGCCGATTGCTACTCCTGGCGTTGGTCTGCGCCTGGCCGCTGTTCCCACAGGGCGGACCGCTGCGAACCGCGTTCCGAGTCAAGTACGTGGCCCAGGGTGTCGTTTACCTCGATGGCGGCCGTGACGCCGGTCTCGCCGAGAAGATGAAGATGACCGTGCGCCGTAGCGCCGCGGCCGGCCCCGGCGAAACCGCGGCTCCCATCGGCGAACTCGAGGTCGTGGGTGTCGCTCAGAGCTCCGCGGTCTGCGAGATCCGGAGTTCGACTGAACCACTTAAACCCGGGGATCTCGCCATCCTCTCCGTCGACGATGCGCAGAAGAGCCAGATTCTCCGCGCCTCGGGCGGCGGCAATCAGTACGCACAGACGATTACCTTCACGGAAGGCGATCCGGTGGACGAAGAGGCCCGCGCGCGGGTGCCCCGTCCCCCGCTGCCGGAAGTGAACCGGATCAGGGGCCGGTTGGGCTTCGAGTACTACGGCATCCACGATCGGGGTGGATCTGGTTTCAACTCCTCCGACCTCGGCGTGGTGGGGCGCCTCGACATGACCCGCATCGGCGGCACCTACTGGAATATCAGCGGCTACACGCGCTTCCGTGCGAACTCGCGTTCCTCGGCATCCGCCCCGCAGACCCTCACGGATCTCTTGAATCGCACCTACCACCTCTCGCTCACGCATGCCAGCCCCCGCTCGTCCTGGGTTGCCGGCTTCGGCCGCCTCTGGTTGCCGTGGGCCGCCAGCCTCAGCACCATCGACGGAGGATATCTCGCTCGCCGCCTGAGCAAAGCTTTCACGGCCGGGGTGTTTGCCGGTTCCACCCCCGATCCGACCTCGTGGAATTACAACCCCGACCGGAAAATGGCGGGCGCCTTCGTCAATTCCGAGGGCGGCAGCTACGACCGTTTGCATTACACCAGTACGGCGGGAGTGGGCGTCAGCCGGCTGCGCTGGAAACCAGAGCGCGAATTCGCGTTCCTGGAGAACACCTTCTCTTTCCAACGTGCTTTTAGCGTCTATCACAATTTGGAGATAGACCGGTTTCACCCGACCGTCCAGCGGCCCACCGCCACCGGCACTTCCATCGCGCGCAGCTTTCTCACCGTGCGCTACGAGCCGGTTCGGTTCCTCACCTTCGACCTCAACCACAACTACTTCCGCGACTTTCCCACCTTCGACGCGCGCCTGGTCGGCACCGGCCTCCTCGACAGGCTGTTGTTTCAGGGTTACAGCGGAGGCGTTCGCGTGGCCTTGCCGCGGCGTGTGTCGGTGTACACAAACCTCGGTCGCAGCAGCGGGACGGGCGAGTCCAAGCCCACCTGGAACCAGTTGTATGGCATCACGGCCACCGACATCTTCGGCACGGGCTTTCGCGCCGACGCGCACTACTCCCACTTCGACAGCTCCTTCGGCCGCGGCAACTACAAGTCGATCTGGGTCAGCCGCTCGCTCGCGGACTCTCTGCGATTGGAAGTCCAGTTGGGCCAGCAGAATTTCACCTCGGCCCTGACTGCCGAGACCCGCGCGCGCTATGTCAACGGCAATCTGGACTGGAACTTCGCCGCCCACTACTTCCTTGGCGGGGGGCTCACCGTCTACCGCGGGCAGTCGCAGAACTACATACAGAGCTTCATCGGCGCGGGGTACAGGTTCTGATGCTGAGACGCATTCTGCTTCTCCTGCTGGTCTCGCTCGCTGCTCGGGGCGCTGCCCCCCTCTCCACCACCGAGCTGCTCGCGCGCACCGGCGCCTCGGTGGAAGCCTTCTGGGAACAGTTCGCGGCGGTCAACTGCGTCGAGACCGTCGACCAGGAGAAACTGGGCTCGGGCGGCAAGGTCGTTTACCGCCGGGAATCCCAGTTCGATTACCTCGCCGTTCTTCAGATTTCCGGCACCGACTTCCTCGTCGACGAATCCCGCATTCCCATCCTGGAAGCCAAGCCGGCCAAGGGCCCCCCGCTGATGATTACGAGGGGCTTCTCCACTCTCGAGTTCATCTTCCACCCTTTCTTTCAGCGCAGCTTCGAGTACTCCGCGCCGGAGGCCGTCCAGGTGGACGGCAGAGAGCTATTGCAGATCCGCTTCCAATATATACGGGGCGCCCGTTCCCCCTCGGTGATCCGGCTCGGAAGCCGTGAATATCCCCTCGACTGGCAGGGCACGGCCTGGATCGAGCCTGCCAGCGGCGCCATCGTGCGGATCTCCGCGGGCTTGATGTCCAGTCTGGAGGACGTCGGTCTGAAAGCCATCAAGCGCCGATGTCCGGTACTCCCGGGTGGACTTCCCGACCGATCCACGAGTGCACTGGCTGCCGGCGGTGGCCACGATCGAAGTGGAGACCCTGCAGCAGCGCTGGCGCAATGTCCACACCTTCACCAAGTACCGCCATTTTTCGGTGGACGTGAAATCGGAGATAGACAAGCCCAAATGAGCACGCTCCCGCGGATGCGTCCGGTGGTTTCGCCGGTGGATGCGGCCAGAGCGCGCCGGCACCGTTTTTGGGTCGTGGCCGGTGCGCTCGCCGGGCTGGCCATCGCCGCGATATTGTCTTCTTACGGCTTTGCCTACTATAGCCTCTCTACCCCGGCGCGCCTGGCCTCGCCGTTGCACCCCCAGCTAAAGCCCAGCGGAACGCTCGGCCACCCGATCTCCATCGGCGCGAGCGTTCTGCTTTGCATGATGTTCCTCTACCCCTTGCGTAAGAAGTGGAAGTGGCTGTCGAAGAAGGGTAAAACCAAGAACTGGCTCGACTACCACATCCTCATGGGCCTCACCGCCCCGGCGCTGATCACCTTCCACTCCGCGTTCAAGCTGCAAGGGATCGCCGGCGCGGCCTATTGGGTCATGATGTCCGTTGTCGTCAGCGGCGTCATCGGCCGCTACCTGTACCGGCTCATCCCGCGCAAACTCGGGGCGGTCGAAATGTCGCTGGGCGAGATCCAGCAGCAGTGCGCCTCCTTGGCGAGCGAATTGCAGACCCAGAAATTGCTGTCCGAACGCGACCTCCAGCCGTTGTCCGAATTGCCGCCCATTGGCGAGGTCCGCGCCATGCCTTTGTTAAAGGCGCTTTGGGTCATCGTCCGCCTCGATCTCAGGAGGACGCTGCTCATGCTCCGCCTGCGTTTCGCGGCCAGGTTACACGCGGACGGCCACAACGACCTTCGTCGGGTGCTGGCAGCGGTAAGCCAGCACGCCGCGCTCTCCAAGAACGCCCTGTTCCTTTCGAAAGCGCACCGCCTCTTCCACAAATGGCACGTGATCCACCGGCCCTTTAGCTATTCCCTGATCGTCTGTGGAATCCTCCACATCGCCGTCGTCATGTACCTGGGCTTCTACTGAGCGGCTTCTGGCAATCGCGGGGATAACCTCCTACGCGGAGTGTGCCGCGTTTGGGGATCGGGCGAGCCGCTAGGCCCTTCACGCGCATCGTCACGCTCTTGTGTGAGCGGACCTGGAATCAGCATCCGGAGCCGCGTGGTTGCTGCCGAAAGGGGTCTTGGTCAGTCGGACTGCCACACCAGGCGGCTGAACAATCCGCCGTCCACAAAAATGGTTTGGCCGGTGATGAAGTCCGCATCGTCCCCCGCCAGGAAGGACACCGCGCGCCCAATGTCCTGCGGCACGCCGACGCGGCCGAGTGGCGTCATGCGCGCGAAAGTGCCGGCATAGTCCGGAAGCTCCTTACTGGTCCGCTCCACCAGCACAGCGCCGGGGGCGACGCAATTGACGGTGATGCTGTACTGTCCGAGCTCCACCGCCGCAACCTTTGTGAACATCTCGATCCCTCCCTTGCTGGCCGTGTAGTCGACCAGTTTGGGGAACGCGATCTTGTTGCTGCCCGAGCCGATATTGACGATACGCCCGCCGCCGTGATCTTTCATGTGCCGGGCCGCCCGCTGTGTGCATAGGAAGCAGCCCTTCAGATTGGTCCGGATCACGCGGTCCCACTCGCGCTCTTCGAGATCGAGCAGCGCCTTCCAGGTCTGGATACCCGCATTGTTGACCAGCAGGTGCAGGCGCGGGAACCGCCGCAGGACCTCGGCGAAAAGGGCGTCGACGTCCGCCGCGACGCCAACATCGGCCTTCACCGCAAACGCGGCGCGGCCCATGCCGGCGATCTCCGCCGCAGTGGCTTCCGCCCCGGCCAGGTCCACGTCCGCCAGCGCCACGTCACAGCCGCGGCCGGCCAGCTCGAGTGCGATTCCCCGGCCCACACCCTTGGCCCCACCGGTGACCACCGCCGTCTTGCCTTCCAGTGCCAGGGGCATGCCGGTCACGCTACCTCACAGCCGGCAACGGGGAATTCACCAGCGGCGCGTCCGCGGGGATTGGGTCCATGGCCTCGGTGCGGCTGCCGTCGGGGTCGTAGACCTGGATCTGGCGGCGGCCCGTGCCGCGAACGGCGATCGGACGCGTATAGGCGTTGCGTCCCGGTTGCGCCTCCAGCCGCGCGGCCACTTTGCTCATATCGGAATCGAGCAGCCCGATGTGATGCAACACGCCGAGCTGGGTCAGGCTCGGGAACTTGTCGTACAGCATGAACTCGACGTAGTCCTCGCTGTCGGGCAGTTTCATGTTGACCCAGGCCAGGAACTTCCCGTCCTGGCTGCCGCGCCAGATTTCCTGGCAGCCCAGAATGTCGCGGTAGAACTTCAGCGCGGGTTCGAGCGAGTTCACGATGATCCCCACGTGGCTCATCTGCGCGGCCATGCGGTTGTCACCCATGAACTTGCCCTTGCTCTTCATATTGAGGCCGTCGGGCTCGTATTGCACGAACTCGACGACGTGGCCGTCCGGATCGGTCACGGTGAAGTTGGTGTTGCCAGTTCGGCCCTTGCTCAATTGAGCGGGCGTCTTCACGCCGCGGGTGGCGAGGTACTTCAGCATACCCGCGGCGTCATCGGTCTCGATGGCGATATGCGCCAGACGGTCCGTGCCGGCCTGCCTCTCGGGAAACATCTCGACGTACTGCCGGTCGTTGATCTTGAAAAACGTGAGCAGCAGGCTGCCGTCGGCGTTCTTCTGGGGGAACACTTCCTGAAAGCCGAGGAAGTCCGAGTAGAAGGCGCGCGTCTTCTCGATATCGTGCGCGTAGAGCCCGATGTGGGCCACGCCCGTAAGGCGCGGACGTTTCACCTCCTGTGCCGATGCCAGCGCAGCGCAGATGGCGGCTACGATTGCCAGTCTCATGCCGGTGTCACCTCATCCGCCGGGGAAGTTCCATGGGCGGCGCAAACGTCCTCCCCGGGGTTCTCCCAGTGTAACTCCGCTCGCAGCGGGTGCCGCCACCGGACCGTCGCGTGGTGCATAATTCAGGGAACATGACCAGACTCGGAGCAGTGCTTGTTGCATGTATCATCCTCCCCGGCCTGACCCTTCCGGCTCTAAGCCAGCCGATTGCGGCGCCGGGCAGCATCTTCGATGTACGGCAGTTCGGGGCTACGGGGAAGCGAGCGGACAACGCGACCAAAGCGATCCGGGCTGCCGTGGATGCTTGCTTCGCGGCCGGCGGAGGAGTAGTGTACGTCCCGCCCGGGGAGTACACCACCGGCGCCATTGAGTTGAAGAACAACGTGAACCTGCACGTGGAAGCGGGCGCCACGCTGTTCCTCAGCCAGAACAAAGAGGACTTCGGCGCACAGCGGACCATGATCTACTCGGCGGGCGCGAAGAACATCGCGGTGACCGGCCGGGGCACTCTCGACGGGCTGGCGCAGTACGAATACGTCGACGCTCGGGGAGCGGATCCGGAGATCGCCGCGGAGACGGAGATCGCGCGGCAGGCCGGAATCGAGATCAAGCGGTACTACCGCATTGGGATGCAGACGTACATGTTCATCCTCAATGATTCGGTGGACGTCAGGCTGGAAGATATCACGGTAATCAACTCGCCGCTCTGGAATGTGCGCCTCAACGACTGCGACCGGGTCTTCATCCGTGGCGTCCGAATCTACTCCGATCTCGAAAAGGGCGTGAATTCGGACGGCATCGACATCGTCTCCTCGAGCAACGTGGTGATTTCGGACAGCATCATCGTCACGGCCGACGACGCCATCGTCCTGAAGACCAGCGCGCGGGGCGGCAGGGTGAAACCGATCGAGAACGTCACGGTGACCAATTGCATCCTGACGTCTTCGTCGACAGCCATGATGATCGGCACCGAAACGGAAGCCGACATCCGGCACGTGATCTTCAGCAACTCCGTGATCCGGAATTCGAACAAAGGTTTCGGGATCAACGTACAGGACGGCGCCACGGTGAGCGACGTCCTCTACTCGAACATCACCGTCGAAACCAGCCGCCGGCACTGGAACTGGTGGGGCAGCGCGGAGGCGTTCCGGTTCATCCTGAAGAAGAGGAGACCAGATTCCCGCCTGGGCGCGATCCGGGACATCGTCGTAAACAACGTCGTCTCCCACGTCCGCGGCACCAGCACGATCATCGGGCATGCGGAGCGGCCGCTTCAGAACATCACCATCTCGAACCTCCAGATGTTCATGGAGCCGGAGAACACCATCGACAAGCGGACCAGCGACGCGATTCGGGTCGAGGGCGTGGACGGCCTCAAGCTGCGCGACGTCTCCGTGAAGTGGGCGGAGGATAAGCCGGAACCGAAATGGGCGAGCGCGGCGGTTTTCCGTAATGTGCAGGGGCTGGAGTTGGACAATTTCAGTGGAAGGCAGGGCCTAAGGTCCGGCACCTCTCCGGCGCTGCTCTTCGAGAATGTAGCAGGCGCCCTGGTCCGCGACTCTCGCGCGGATCCGGGCTCTGGGACTTTTCTGAGCATCCGGGGAAACGCCAGCAAGAACATCCGGCTGCGGAACAATGACCTGGAGGAAGCCCAACGGCCCTTGGAGTTCGAGAATGACGCCGTAAGAAAGGCCGTCGTGGTGAGGCCGTAGTAGCGCACGCGCCTACGCGTGCCGCCTCGACAATCATGTCGAGGCCAGGCCCGAGGCGCAAGGGTGGGGCCGCTGCAAACAAAAGTGTCCGCGCCACATCATGACCAGAGGCATCTTCCGCTTGACAGACTGACGCGGACCACATAAGCTCAGGTACTCAAGAGGTGCATTCATGCGCATAACTTCGAATCGGTTGATTTATCTGACACTCTCCCTTTGCCTTCTGGCGGTCTCCGGGGCCGCTCAGCAGCGCAACCCGCTTCCCGTCCCGGACATCCAGGGCTACAAAACCCTGAAGTGCGATTTCCATATGCACACGGTCTTCTCCGACGGCGAAGTCTGGCCCACCACGCGCGTCAACGAGGCGTGGCGTCAGGGGCTGGATGCGATCGCCATCACGGATCACGCCGGCTACAACCCGAACAAGGCCGATGTTCCGCCGGACCTGACCCGTCCGCACGCCCTGGCTTCTGCCCTGGCGGCCCGCCTGGGCATCCTCCTGGCGCCTGCTGTCGAGGTCATGAAAGGCAACACGCATTTCAACGTGCTGTTCGTCTCCAATCAAAACGCCTTCATGGGATTGGACCTGCCGGACGCCCTGCGCGAAGGCCGCAAGCAAAATGGCTTCATCTTCTGGAACCATCCAGGGTGGAAGGAGCCTGCCGCCTGGTTCCCGGATGTCGCCGCGCTCTACAACGAGAAACTGATGGATGGGGTCGAACTGGTCAACGGCGGCTCATATTACCCTCAGGCATTCCCGTGGATTGAAGAGAAGAACCTCACCATCCTGTCGAACACCGACGTCCACGCCCCGGCCCCGGCCTCTTGGGAAAACGGGAGCCGGCCTGTGACGCTGGTGTTTGCCCGCACGCCGGACCTGGAGGGCATCCGGGAGGCCCTGTTTGCGCGGCGCACGGCGGCGTGGATGGGCGGCGAGTTGTGGGGCAACGAGGCACAGCTTCGGGGCTTGTGGGATGGGGCGGTCGCGGTAGAGACGCCCGAATTGAAGTTTGGGCCCAATCTCCGCCAACTCACCTTGCGAGTCCGCAACAACTCCGCGCTTCGGTTTCAACTTCGACTCACCAAGGCTCCAGCCTGGCTGACGGCGGGGGCAGTGGAACTGCGCCCGGAAGGCGGCGCGGGGATTTCCGTCCGTCTGAACAAGGAGGCGCCCGCCGGCACACAGTCCGTCGAGCTTGAGTTCGAGGCGGCCAATCTGCACGTCGCCCCCAACCGCAACCTCTCGGTGCGCATGCCGCTCAAGGTGGTGGTGGCGCAGTAGAATTGCGCCTCCGTGCCTACCGGAAGACCACTAGATCCTGGATGCCGATGTCGCTGCCCTTGGACCCCGGGAACGGTTCTCCACGGACCACCAGGCGCAGCACGTGCGTGCGATCGGGCAACGTAAAGGCGTGCCACACGGCCTCCTCTCCCTTGCTCCCCGACTCGTCGGAAAACGCGTCCACCGTGCTGTGCAGCTTGCCGTCGAGATAGATGTCGGCCTTGCCACCGCTGGCCAGATAGGGGCCCACCAGGATCGCTCCGGTTCCCTGGAAGGTGACCGAGAACTCAGCGCCCTTCTGGGCCGCGCCGCGCGGAGCCTCGCGGCTGGCGCTCCAGCCTTCGCTCCAGGTCCAACGCTTGTCATCCACGGGGATGCGCTCGACGGGGGAACCGTAGTCGTCCCAAACCTCCAGCTTCGGCGGCTTCGCGGCCTGCGTCTTGACGACGAGCGTGTCGCCCTCCATGCGGCCCCCGTTCCGCATCACCATGGCCACGGCGCGCTTCTCGGTGCTCGCCACAATCGTCTTGAACGAGAAATCGGTGTAGCGGAACTGCCTGTCGGCGATGGCGGGGATTCCCGATTTCCAGATGTCGGGGATGCCCTTGTAGCCGAGCACTACGCCGAGGATGCCCGCGGCGCTCGATGGATTACAGTCGGAATCCTGGCCGCAGCGCGTGCTGATATTCAGCGTGCGCTCCATGTCGCCGCGGCCGTAGATCAACCCCAGCGCAATGTAGGCGCCGTTGAGCTTGGCATCGATATTGAACGGCTTCATGGCGCCGGCCGGGCAGGGCTCGCGCTTGTTCCACTTGGCGTCCAGACGGGTCCACACGGCAATCCAGTCCGTGGGCTGTTCCTTCGACCAGGCCAGCAGATCGGTGAGCAGTAAGGCATAGGGGCTCTGGCGTGGAATGCAAGCCACTCCGGCTTCGACGATCTTGCGGGGATCCTTTTCGAAAAAGGCGGAGGCGTACATGCAGGAGACGAACATCCCCCCGTAGATGCCGTCGCCGTAATTCATGACCCGTCCGGCGCGCGCGGCGATGCCCGTGGCGGCTTGCGGTAGGCCCGGCGTCATCATGCCGATGAAATCGGCCTCAATCTGGAAGTCGATATCGTTGGCGTGCGCGTTGTACTTGGGCGTGCCGGAGAGTGCCGCCGGGACACCGCGCTTGAGCGCCCGGCGGGCGGCCAGGTTGGCGTGCCAGAGCCCGTACTTGGCATCCCGGAACATGGCGCCGAAGTCCTCGGTGGTGGCGTCGAGGCCCTTGTCGTCCAGGACCTTGGCGAAGGTCATATCCACGTAAAGGTCGTCCTGGCCGAGGGAGTTGCTGACCCGGTCGGGCTTCCACCCCGGGATGTCCTTCTCGTCCAGGAGGACGCTCCTGGCGCGAAACTCCGTGGGTGCGCCGTAGCTGACGCCGATCATCTGACCAGCCCAGCCGCCGGCGATCTTGTCGTTCAGGTCCACGACCGCGATGCGTTTCTCGCTGCTGGCGCCCCACAGGGCCAGGAAAACGGCCGGGAGGACCGCCAGGACCGTGAGGATCAATGTAGAGCTTCTTCGGCGCATGGTTTCTCCCTTCTATCAGAAGCTAAGCAACAGGTGCCATATGTAAAGATAAGCGAATCCCTCGACGTCGTTCCAGACCTCTCGGGCGAGCTCGCGATCGCCGGAGATGGGAGGGAGCCGCACTTCCATCTCGCTCCAGGGCAGGCAAACGCCGGGATGAACCCGCGGGGCCGTCGCCCACGCGGGCAGACCGCCAGCCGGGCGGCTGGACGGCGCGGGGGGAAGTTTGGGGGAGGGCGAAGAAGCCGAGCGGTAGACGCCATACTCGAGGGTCGCGTCGGTCATGGCGCGCAGATTCTCGATGCTGGCGTCGTTCTGCAGGATGGCGCTGGCATCCATGATGTAGCCGCCCTCCGCGCCGATGGTCTCAATGAGTTTGCGGCAGTGGGCTTTCACGTCCTCCGGTTTGCCGAAGGCCAGCAGCGTGTTCGGCAGGCCGCCGCTCAGGCAGAACTTGCGGCCGAGTACCCGGTGGACCTCGGCCGGGACGCCGCGGTCGATGTGGTAAATGATGCTGCCCGCGGGGAGCTCGGCAAAGCGCTCCAGGTGCGCGTCCCACTTGCCTTCGGCGTAGAACAGGACTTGGTTGCCCTGGTCCCAGAGCGCCTCGACGATGGGCTGCAGCGTAGCCCAGTAGATGGTCTCGAAGTCCCGCCTGGAGATGAACGGCGTGCAGCCGCGGTGCATCCAGATGGGAATGGGAAGCTGCTTCCGCGGGTCGGCGCCGGTGAGCGCGACGTAGCCCAAGTGCGGCATGAGGGCCTGGCAGGCGGCCAGGACCTTCTCGGGAATCTCTTTCAGGTCGAAGGCCAGGCCGATGTAACCGCGGAGCTTGTCGGCGAGGATGTCGAGGGGCGCTTTCAACATGCCCTGGATGGCGGAGACCGTCCCGCACTCGGTGCGCATGCGCTCCACCTGCGGACCGAAGGCGGTGAAGTAGCTCAGCATCGCCATGGCGCTCTTCACGAGGGCGAGGTTGTGCCGGTAGCTAGCCGGCTCACCCTTGGCCGAGATTTCACCCGAGACTCGGGGGAGCCAGGTTTGGTACAGGAAGCGGGTGGGATCCGCGATCAGCTCGTCATACTCCTCGCGCCGCATGAAGGCATCGTCGCTCGAAGGCTCGCGGTACTGGAAACAGACGTCCGGGCCGACGTCGATGCCGGGCACGCCGTAATAGCGCAGGCCGGCGGCCTGGGTGAGACCGGTCCAGACGTAGACCATGTTGGGGACGGCGGCGTCCCAGTCGAAGTCCTGGCAGCAGCGGATCACGGCTTCGAAGGCCTTGCGGTAATCGTGGGTGACTTCCTGGCAGGTGTAGCCGGCGTACTTCGCGGTGATCTCGGCGGCGAACGGACGCAAGGGGACGCGGTCCGGCACCCCGTTGCGCATGGCCGTGACGTAGCGGGTCAGGCGTTGCTGGTAAAGTTCCTCGGGGTGCTGCTTCACGGATGCGGTCGGGGTCATCGGGCCTCGTCGGGAGTCCTGAGTATACAACGCGTCACCGGTCCGCAGCCGAAGCCCCATGGCAGCGGGGAATCGGCGATTTGTGGTCCGAAATTGTGGTCCGCGGCCCGCTCAGAACTTCAGTTCGATACGGATCGCGTGGGACGGAGTTGTGCCCACGGTCTTGACCGTATGCACGGTTGCTTCGGACCAGGAGGCCGTGCCCGCTTTCCGGCCCTGGACGGATTTCTTGCCATCCTGGGTGGTCTGTTCGTTTGTGTAGTTGCTCAGGTAAACGACCACGCCGTGGGGGTGCCGGTGCATTGGCTCCGTGACGCCCACCGGAATCACGTCATCGATCACCCGTACGAACTGGTTCTCCAGAATTAGTTTTTGTGTGGCGGCGCACACCCTCAGGGAATCGAGCGGGTCATCCTTCCCCTGGGCGAGTGCTAGAAAAGCAACTCCCAGGCAAGCCGCGATCACGATGCAAACTTTGAATGCTCTGCGCATGGCCTCCAGTATATCGGACCAAACAACCCCAGCAAGCTATGGAAAAGAAACGACCGCACATTTGACGGAGTGTCTAGAAGTGCGGGTTAAGGCCTTGGCGGCTCTCCTGGCCCCCGGCGCGGCGACAGACCGCCGCCTGCTCTGCGAACTGGGTTCAAGCCGGGAGCCGCACATCGCACGAGAAGCCTGCCTCAACCTCCTCGACTACTTACGTTCCGACTGGCGGGACTATCCGAGGTTCATCGCACCGCATTTGTCCAC
>CAWDER010000017.1:0-88448 GCA_963801345.1 Bryobacteraceae bacterium | reverse complement strand
ATGGCCGCGCCAAGATTTACGAGGCCATCGTCAAGGGTGAAGCCGCGGCCGAACCGGGTGTGCCGGAGTCCTTCAACGTGCTGATCCGCGAGTTGCAGTCGCTGTGTCTGGACGTCGAGTTGATGAAGTCGCCGGAAGAATCGCTGGAGACGGCGCTGGCGGCAGACTGAGCGGTGTTCCGGTAGTGGGAAGTGGGCAGTTGTGAGCAGAAGGAGGCAGCTATGTACCGATCCTCTCCGTACGACAGAAGCAATGTGATCGCGGACTTCGATTCCATCCGGATCAGCCTCGCGTCCCCGGAAAAGATCCGTAGCTGGTCGCACGGCGAAGTCACCAAGCCGGAGACCATCAACTACCGCACCTTCAAGCCGGAGCGCGATGGGCTCTTCTGCGCCCGGATCTTCGGCCCCATCCAGGACTGGGAGTGTCTGTGCGGCAAGTACAAGCGGATGAAGCACCGCGGGGTGATCTGCGACAAGTGCGGCGTGGAAGTCACGCTGGCCAGGGTCCGCCGGGAGCGGCTCGGGCACATCGAGCTGGCGAGCCCGTGCTCGCACGTGTGGTTCTTCAAGGGTCTGCCCAGCCGCATCGGGTATCTGCTGGACATCACCCTGAGAGAACTGGAACGCGTGCTCTACTTCGAGGCGTTCGTGGTCGTCGATCCGGGCGAGGTCCCTGGCCTGAGCCAGGGCGAGGTCATGACGGACGAACGCAAGCGCCAACTGGATCAGGAGCACGCAGGCAAGTTCACGGCGATGATGGGCGCCGAGGGCATCAAAGAGCTGCTGAAGAAGGTGGACGTCGAGGCCCTCAGCCTGGAAATCCGCGAGAAGATGAAGACGGAGGTCTCGCAGCAGAAGAAGCTGAAGTACGCCAAGCGGCTGCGAGTGGCGGAGTCCTTCCGCAAGTCGGGAAACAAGCCGGAGTGGATGATTCTGGACGTGCTGCCGGTGATCCCTCCCGAGTTGCGCCCCCTGGTGCCACTCGACGGCGGCCGGTTCGCCACCTCCGATCTCAACGATCTGTACCGGCGCGTCATCAACCGCAACAACCGTCTGAAGAAGCTCATCGAACTGCACGCCCCCGATGTCATCGTGCGGAACGAGAAGCGCATGCTTCAGGAAGCGGTCGACGCGCTGTTCGACAATGGACGCCGCGGCCGCGTGCTGCGGGGCGCCAACAACCGGCCGCTCAAGTCCCTTTCCGACACGCTCAAGGGCAAGCAGGGCCGCTTCCGGCAGAACCTGCTCGGGAAGCGCGTGGATTACTCGGGCCGATCGGTCATCGTGGTGGGGCCGGAGCTGAAGCTGCACCAGTGCGGTCTGCCGAAGAAGATGGCCCTGGAGTTGTTCAAGCCTTTCATCTACCACCGGCTGGAACAGCGGGGCCACTGCACCACCATCAAGCAAGCCAAGGAGCTCGTCGAGCAGCAAGACCCGGTGGTTTGGGACATTCTCGAAGAAGTCATTCGCGACCACCCGATCCTTCTGAACCGCGCGCCCACGCTGCACCGGTTGGGAATTCAGGCCTTTGAGCCGGTGTTGGTCGAAGGCAAGGCGATCAAGATCCATCCGCTGGTCTGCACGGCGTTCAACGCCGATTTCGACGGCGACCAGATGGCGGTACACATTCCACTGTCGCCCGAGGCGCAGGTGGAGGCTTCCTCCCTGATGCTGGCCTCGAACAACATTCTTTCGCCGGCCCACGGCGCACCCATCGCCGTGCCGACGCAGGACATGGTGCTGGGGCTCTACTACCTCACCAAAGCGCGCAAGGGCACCAAGGGAGAAGGGCGCACGTTCGCCTCCATCGAAGAGGTGCTGATCGCTCTCGAAATGGGCGAAGTGGAGACGCTCACGCCCATCAAGCTCCGCTACACCGGCCAGGTCATCGACCTGACCAAGGCCTTCGACAGCCAGAACATCCTGCATACGGAGCCGATCGAATTCAGCAAGCAGTACATGGAGACCACCGTCGGGCGCGTCATTCTCAAGGACGTGATGCCCGAGGAGATGCCCTTCATCAACGGGCTTTTGAAGAAGAAGGGGCTGACGCAGTTGGTGCACTACTGCTATCTGCGATTCGGCCTGCACGTCACCGTGAAGATGCTGGACGAGGTGAAGAACCTCGGCTTCCTGTACGCCACACGCGCGGGCATTTCGATCGGCATCGACGACATGGTGGTGCCCGCTTCCAAGCCGCAACTGGTGCGTGACGCCGAAAAGCTGGTCATGGAAGTGCAGTCGCAGTATCAGGAAGGCGCCATCACCCACGGCGAGCGCTACAACAAGATCATCGAGATCTGGTCGAAGGTGACCGAGCGCGTATCCGAAGAGATGTTCAAGGTGATGGAGGAAGACGACCTCACCGGCCGCTACCTCAATCCGATTTACATCATGGCGGATTCCGGCGCGCGCGGTTCCAAACAGCAGATCCGCCAGCTCTCGGGCATGCGCGGCCTGATGGCCAAGCCTTCCGGCGAGATCATCGAGACGCCCATTACCGCCAACTTCCGCGAAGGACTCAACGTACTGCAGTACTTCATTTCCACGCACGGCGCGCGCAAGGGCCTGGCGGACACGGCGCTCAAGACCGCCGACTCCGGCTACCTCACCCGCCGCCTGGTGGACGTGGCCCAGGATGTTATCGTGACGGAGTTCGACTGCAGCACCGCCGACGGAATTTTCGTCGAGCCCATTGTCGAATCCGGAGAAATCATCGAACCGTTGCGCGACCGCATCGTCGGCCGCGTGGCCCTGGAGGGCGTGCTCGACTACGACCAGAACGTGCTGGTACGCGCGAACCAGGAGATTAGCGAGGAGTTGGCCGCGTCGATTCAATCGGCCGGCATTGAGAGGGTGAAGATCCGCTCCGTGCTGACCTGCGAGTCCCGCCGCGGCGTCTGCCAGCTGTGTTACGGGCGCAACCTGGCCACGGGCCGTTTGGTGGAGCGCGGCGAAGCCGTCGGAGTGATCGCGGCGCAATCCATCGGCGAGCCCGGTACGCAGCTCACCATGCGGACCTTCCACATCGGAGGCGCCGCCACGCGCATCAGCGAACAGTCCACGCAGGACGCCAAGTCGGACGGTTTCGCCAAGTACCTCAGCATCGTGATCGTGACGAACAACAAGGGCGAGCGGATCGCGATGAACCGCAACGGCATCCTGGCCGTGGTGGACGACAAGGGCCGCGAGAAAGAACGCTACCAGGTCGTTTACGGCGCCAAGGTTCTGGTCGAAGACGGCGCTCGCATCGCGTCCAACCAGATTTTGCTCGAGTGGGATCCGTACACCTTCTCCATCCTCACCGAAGTGAGCGGAACCGTTCACTTCAAGGACCTGGTCGAGGGCATGACCTTCCAGGAACAGGTGGACGAGGTTACCGGCATGTCGCAGTGGGTCGTCATGGACTCGCCCGACGAGAAGAGGATGCCGACGATCATGATCCGCCCGCAAGGCGGTTCGCGTTCCGAGGAGAAGAAGTACCTCATGCCTTCCCACGCGCACATCATGGTGAGGGACGGCGAAGAGGTGCATGGCGGCGACGTGGTCGCCAAGATCCCTCGTGCGACCACCAAGACCAAGGACATCACGGGCGGCCTGCCGCGCGTGGTCGAGTTGTTCGAGGCTCGTCGGCCGCGCGAAACGGCGATCATCTCCGAAATCAACGGTGTGGTCCGGTTCGGCGAAGTGTCCAAAGGCCTTCGCAAGGTGCATGTCATCGGCGACGACAACCAGCAGCGCGAGTACCTGATTCCCCGCGGCGTGCACGTCACCGTGCAGGAAAGCGAGCGCGTGCGCGCCGGCGATCCGCTGATGGACGGGCCTCGCAATCCGCACGACATCTTGCACGTCCTCGGCGAGAACGAGTTGCAGAAATACATGGTCAACGAGGTGCAGGAAGTCTACCGCCTCCAGGGCGTGACCATCAACGACAAACACCTGGAAACCATCGTCCGCCAGATGATGCGATGGGTGAAGGTGGAGGAAATCGGGGATACCGAGTTTCTGCCCGAGGAGGTTGTCGACAAATTCAGGTTCCGCGAGGAGAACCAGCGCGTGGTCGACGCGGGCGGCCGGCCATCCGAGGGCAAGGCCATCCTGCTGGGGATCACGAAGGCTTCCCTTTCGACCGATTCGTTCATCTCCGCCGCTTCGTTCCAGGAGACTACCAGGGTTCTGACCGAGGCCGCCATCAACGGCAAGGTGGACCAACTGCGCGGTCTCAAGGAAAACGTCATCATGGGACGCCTCATTCCCGCGGGCACCGGCATGGAATACTACCGCCGGGTGAAGATCGCCGGAGAGGACATCGAAGAAGAGGAGATCGCGCCCGAGCCGGAGATTCCGCTCGGCGAAGGGATCCCGGGCTACGAAGAGGAGGCGCGCCTGCATTACACCGGCGGTCTCACGGAAGTGCCCATCGACGAGACCCACGTCGAGTAGCCTGAGCTAGCTGCAGGATTCGCCGACGGACCGCTTGCTGACGCGCGCGGCTCTGCGGGGCGGTTCGACAACCGTGCCGGCACTTTGGCGTCGAGATGAGTCTCGACGCGGCACGCATGGGTGCGCGCGCTACAGTCCTCAACGGAGCGGTCGCGCGCAAATGCTGCGTTTCTCCTCGGGTGTTTTTCGGTAAAAGGGTGACTTTCTCCCAGAATTGAAGTATATTTACCTTGAGGTTTAGCGGCTGCCGCCGGCACGCGGCAGTGTGCTGGCCGTTCCCACCCCCCGATGGGGAAGGAAAGAAGGAGGAAGGAATGGATAACCGGACGATTCAGGCGATCCTGCTGGTTGTTGCTGCCGCCCTCTTGATTCTCTACCTGCTGAGACGGCGCAAACGGAAGAGCGTCGACTAATAGACGAGCCTCCAGGACAGGCTGAAGCCTGTCCTACTTGTAGCGCTTGGCGATCTCGGAGAGTGCAATGGGCTGATAATCGCCCGCGTGGCCTGCCTGGCCGAACTGGGTCATGCGCTGCGCCACCACTTTCTGCATGGCTTCGCGAGCCGGCTTATTGTAGTCGCGCGGGTCGAACTTCTCGGGAGTCTCAGCGAACACCTTCCGGATGGCGCCCGTCATGGCCAGGCGGTTGTCGGTATCCACGTTGATCTTGCGCACGCCGTTCTTAATCCCTAGCTGAATCTCCTCGACCGGCACGCCCCAGGTGGGTTTCAGTTTGCCGCCGTATTGGTTGATGACGTCCTGCAATTCCTTGGGCACGCTGGAGGAGCCGTGCATCACGAGGTGCACGTTCGGCAAACGCTTGTGGATTTCGATGAGCACGTCCATCTTCAGTGTCTCGCCGGTCGGCTTACTGGTGAACTTGTAGGCGCCGTGGCTGGTGCCGATGGCGATCGCCAGCGCATCCACGCCGGTCTGCTTCACGAATTCGACGGCCTGCTCCGGATCCGTGACGTGGGCGAGCCCGCTGACACCGGCCCCGTGGCCGTCCTCAACGCCGCCCAGCGTGCCGATTTCGCCTTCCACGGTCACGCCCTTGGCGTGCGCCAGTTCCACAACCTCGCGGGTCACCTTCACGTTGTACTCGAAGGTCGAAGGAGTCTTGCCGTCTTCCGTGAGGGAGCCGTCCATCATGACACTGGTGAAGCCCTGTTCGATTGCCGACTTGCAGGTCGCGACGCTGTTGCCGTGATCCAGATGCATCACAACGGGAATCTCGGGGTACAGTTCGACCGCGGCCAGCATGAGGTGTACCAGAAACCGGTCCTGGGAGTACGCCCGCGCTCCGCGGCTGGCCTGGATGATCACCGGCGACTTAGTCGCGCGCGCCGCTTCCATGATGGCTTGGATCTGCTCCATGTTGTTGACGTTGAAAGCGCCGACGCCATACCCGCCCTTCGCCGCTTCATCCAGAATCTGTCGCATCGCTACCAGAGGCATGAATCGATCTCCTTAAAATACTTATTAGTCTGCAATTCTTCTTGAGTATAGCAGCCGGTTCACGAGCCGAAAATAGCGCCGCGCCCGAGTGACATCGCGAAGAATCTGCGCCCGCAGGCTTTCCGAATCGGGGAACCGGATCTCGTCGCGCACACGCCGCAAAAACTCAACCCGGATGCGTGCCGGAGCCGCGCTTCCGGGTGGCTCGAGCAAATGGGTTTCGATCGAAAGGCCGGCGCCTCCGAAGGTCGGGCGAATGCCGATATTGGTGATCGACGGCCACACGCCGCCGCTTTCGAGATCCCGCGTCCGTGTGATGTAGACGCCCTTCGCCGGCAGGACCTCCCCACGAGTCTCCAAGTTCAGCGTCGGCACGGTCTTGGTCGAGCCGATCTTACGCCCCGAAACAACGCCGCCCTCGAGCCAGTAGGGCCGCTCCAGCAAGCGTGCCGCCAGCGCCACCGATCCCGCCTCCACCAGGCGCCGGATCTGGCTGCTGCTAATGATGTGTCCACGCAATACGATTTCGGGAACCACGCCGGTCAGGAAGCCAAGGCTCCTCCCGAGTTCCGCCAGACGCCGGGTATCGCCGGCCTGCCGGTAGCCGAAGTGGAAATTCGCTCCCACCATTACGGCCGCCGCGCCGAGCTTCGCCACCAGGATGTCGCGAGCGAACTCCTCGGGCGACAACGCCGCAATTTCCGGCGTGAATGGGAGGATGAGCACGTCCTCGATGCCTTCCTCCGCCAACAGCACGCAACGTTCGTCGGGCGTGGCCAGCAATCGCGGCGCGCGATCCGGCGCCACGATTTTGGAGGGATGCGGCTCGAAGATCATGGCCGCCGCTCGCCAGCCGCGTTCGCGAGCGAGCGCGGCAACCCGGCGCAGGATGCGGCGGTGTCCGGCGTGGACGCCGTCGAAGTTGCCGATGGTCACCGCGCGGCGGATCAGACTGCCGTCCAGTTCATTCAGGCCGCGGTAGATCCGAGGCTCCGTCACGGCGTGCGCCTCCCGGCCGTGACCTCGAGCGTGTCGTAGGCCAGGCGCACGTGGGGCGGGAGCGTGCTCTCGGTGATCTCGTGCGCCAGGTCGTGACAGATGTGCGTGAAATAGGCGCGCCGCGGGGCGATCTTCTCGACAAACTGGAGCGCCCTCTCCACCGTCGTGTGGGTCGGGTGCGGTTTGTGCCGCAGCGCGTCCAGAAACAGCACGTCGAGTCCTTGCAGCTTCCGGATGGACTCCTCGGGAATGTCGCTCTGGTCGGTGAGGTAAGCGGCGGCGTCCCCAAAACGGAAACCGTAGATCTCCATACTGCCGTGCATCACCGGCACGGGAGTAATCCGCAGGCCGAAGAGGTCGAACGGCGTTCCATCGAGCTCGTGGATGACCAACTTGGGGATCGACGATTCCTTCTCCATGCCGTCGAAGGCATAGCCGAAGCAGCGCCGGACGACGGCGATGGTGCCGGGCGAGCCGTAGATCGGAATCGCGGCGCGCTGATGGGCGTTGATCGGACGCACGTCGTCGAGCCCCATCATGTGGTCCACGTGGGAGTGCGTGTAGAGGATGGCGTCCAGCCGGTCGATGCCCGCGCGCAGGGCCTGGAGACGGAAATCCGGCGTGGTGTCCACCAATACGTTCCTGCCGGAGTACTGCACCAGCACGGACGGCCTCAGCCGGTTGTCGCGAGGGTCCAGCGAGCGGCAAACCTCGCAGCGGCACCCGATCGTCGGCACGCCGACGCTGGTGCCCGAGCCGAGCACGGTGATCCGCAGTGGTTCACGGTTGGCCGGCATCAGGGCTGCCGCGGTTTGGCTTTGTCTTCGGCCGCCTGCACATAGCGGAAGCGCAATTCGGTCAGCGAATTCTCGAGCAGCCGCTGCTCCTCGAGAGTCAAGTTGCCCTTGGTCTTCTCCTGGAGGATGGCCAGCAGATCGATGGCATGGCGCGCGGCGTCGAGATCCGCCTCGGGCCGGTCCTTCTCTTCGCCGAAATGCACCAGCCCGAGCTGCATCTCCGCCTGCATGCGCAGGCTCAGGACGAGCAGGCTGAAAGACGCCGGAGGAAGCGGAACTTCCTGTTCTATGGGCTGCCCGGCCGCAGCACTATCGGTTTCGCTCATTGGAACTACCATTCTACAACGGCGGGTTCAAGCGGCCCCTTGTGTTACATTGAGAGAACCGAGCCGTTGCAGCCTTTTCCGCCCCGATGACATCGCCATCAGATTCCCAAGCAGGCCAGAAATTCGAGCGTCTGGTCCGGATCATGGCCCGCCTGCGCGCGCCCGGAGGATGCCCCTGGGATCGCGAGCAGACCTTCGACAGCATCAAGCCCTATCTCCTCGAGGAAACCTACGAGGTGATCGATGCCATCGACTCGCGCGATTGGCGGCTGCTCGCCGAGGAACTGGGCGACCTCATGCTCCAGAGCGTCTTCTTCGCGCAGATGGCGTCTGAAGAGAACCGCTTCTCCATCGAGGATTCGCTCGACGCCATCGTCGAGAAGCTCATCCGCCGCCACCCCCACGTATTCGCGGACGGCGACGCTAAGACGCCCGATGAAGTCAAGGCGCGCTGGGACGAAATCAAGCGCGGGGAGAATCGCGAGAAGGGCGCGACCGATGCCGGACTGCTCGACAAAGGTCCCGCGCGTGTTGCCGGCGCTGATGGAGGCGCAGCAGCTCACCTCGCGTGCCGCGTCGGTGGGTTTCGATTGGGAGAACGTGGACCAGGTGCTGCTGAAGCTCGACGAGGAGTTGAAGGAACTCGCCGAGGCCCGCAAGGAGGGTTCGCCGGAACACGTGGCGCAGGAGATGGGCGACCTGCTCTTCGTGCTGGTCAACCTGTCGCGCCGTCTCAAGGTGGATGCCGAGCAGGCGCTGCGCGGCACGAACACCAAGTTCCGCCGGCGGTTCGGATACCTGGAGCGCAAGCTGGCCGGCCAGGGCCGTCCGCTCGAAGAGACGCCGCTCGCCGAGATGGACCGCTTGTGGGACGAGGCCAAGGGGCAACCATGATTCATGCCCGCGGCCGGGAGACTGGCGGCGGCCCCTCCTTCGTCGGTCTCCTTCGGACCAACCGCAACTACCGCTACACGTGGATGGGGCAGATCGTCAGCGAGATCGGCGACCACTTCAACAACATCGCCGTGTTCAGCCTGGCGCTCGAGACCGGCGGCTCGGGACTGGTGGTGATGGGGGTCATGCTGGCCCGCGCGATTCCCGCGGTGATGGCGGGTCCGCTGGCGGGCGTGCTGCTCGACCGCATGGACCGCAAGCGCATCATGATCGCGAGCGACCTGGTGCGCGCGGTGGTGGCGGCGCTTTTCATTCTGACGGTGTCCCGCCAGGATCACTGGCTGCTCTACGTGCTGAGCGGCCTGCTGATGTTCGCCTCGCCGTTCTTCACGAGCGGCCGGGCATCCGTGCTTCCGGCTATCGCCAGCCGCGAAGAGCTGCACACGGCGAACTCCCTCACTCAGACCACGCAATGGACCACGCTCACACTCGGCACATTGCTGGGGGCGGGCGCGGTTTCGCAGTTCGGCTGGAAGTGGGCTTTCGTAGTGAACGCGATTTCGTTTCTGTTCTCCGCGTGGTCGATTTCACGACTGCGAGTGCCCGAAGGCGGATTTCGCGCGAAGCGCTCGTCGCTGAATGAAACCGAAGTCGTGCGCCCCTGGCACGAATACGCCGAAGGCCTGCGCTACATGCGGCAGACGCCGCTGATCGTGGGCATGGCCGTGGTCAACATCGGCTGGGCCACCGGAGGCGGCGCGGCGCAGATTCTCTTCAGCCTGTTCGGCGAGGTGGTGTTCCGCCGGGGAGCGGCCGGGATCGGGACCATCTGGAGTTGCGCGGGAGTGGGGTTGCTGATCGGCGGCGCCGTGGCGCACCGGCTGGGCCCCCGGCTCAGTTTTCGCGGCTACAAGTGGACCATCGCCATTTGCTACGTGATTCACGGGGGCGCGTACATTCTCTTCAGCCAGTCGCAACAGTATTGGGCCGCGTTGTTGTTCATCGCGCTCTCGCGGGCCGGCGTGGGCGTTACATCGGTGCTGAACTTCGCTCAACTCCTGAAACACGTGCCGGATGAATTCCGGGGGCGGGTCTTCTCGACCCTCGAATCGATGACCTGGTCGACTATGATGGTGTCGATGATGGTGGCCGGGATCGCCTCCGAGGCGTACAGCCCTCGCCTGATTGGAGTCTGGAGCGGAGCGCTCAGTGCGTCGACGGCGTTGTTCTGGATCTGGCTGCATCTGGCGGGGAAGCTGACCGAGCCGGCGATGGAAGGCGTAGACCCAGGGGAGGTCGAAGTACATGGACAACCAACCGTCTAATCTTGAAGGCAAGGTGGTGCTCGTGACGGGCGCGGCCAAGCGCATCGGGCGGGCGATCGCCCTGCGACTGGCGCGGGAAGGCGCGCGCGTGGCGATTCATTATCACCGCTCGGAACCCGAGGCGCGCCGGACGGCCGAGGAGTGCGGCGGCGCGGCCCTCTTTCGCGCGAACCTGGAAAAGGTCTCCGAAATCGAGCGCATGTTTGCCGAGGTGGAACGGCAAATGGGCGGTCTCTACGGCCTGGTGAACAACGCCGCGCGATTTGCGCGCCGGCCCGCGCTCGAGATCACCGAGGCGGACTGGGACTTCATGCTCAACGTCAACCTGAAGGCTGTGTTCTTCTGCGCCAAGGAAGGGGCCCTCCTCATGCGGAAGGCCGGTGGCGGCCGGATCGTGAATCTGAGCTCCCTGGGCGGCATTATCCCCTGGGCCCAGCGGGTACACTACTCGGCTTCGAAGGCCGGTGTGATCATGCTGACCCGGGCGCTGGCGAAGGCCCTCGGTCCGGAGATCACCGTGAACTCGGTGGCCCCCGGCGTGATCCCCTTCGAGGACATCGATGAGGAAGGAATGCGGATGATCGCGGCCAGCCCGGCTGCCCGCGGCGGCACGCCCGAGGAGATCGCCGACGCGGTGGTCTACTTCCTGAAGGGCTTCGAACTTCATCACCGGGCAGACCCTCACCGTCGACGGCGGGCTGAGCTTGCGGTAGGGGCGGCCCTGCGCGCCTCGTTTTACTGCGCTTCCAGGCGGCGCAGGGTCTCGAGCAGGACGTCGCCCACGATCTGGAGGCTTTGGGGGCTGAGCTTGTCCATGGTGTCCTTCTCGGTGTGCCACCAGGAGTGGCCGGGGCCGTAGTCGAAGTCGATCAGGTCCAGCGCGGGGACGCCCATGCGCACGAAGGGCATGTGGTCGTCGTCGATGGCCATCTGGGCGGAGGGAAAGTGACTGCCGTAGCCGAGTTCCGCTGCCGTCTGCCAGACCAGCTTTGTCAACGCGGGCAGAGGAACTGGCTTCCCGAAGGATCTTCAAGTCCTTGTCCCCGATCATGTCCACGTTGATCAGCGCCTTCAGACGCCGGGCCGTGTTGTCCGCCGCCCACTGGCCGGCCAGGTGCCGGCTCCCGTAGAGCCCGTCGGTGGGAGACCACTCCGCGACAGCCTCTTCGCCGTCGAACCAGACCAGGTACACATCGTCCTGGCGTGGCTTCCCCGCCAGCACGCGGGCCAACTCCAGCAGCAGCCCGGTCGAGGAACCCGCGTCGTTGGCGCCCACAAACCGAAACATCGGAAACACCTTGGTGTCGTAATGTCCGGTGAAGGCCACGGCGCGGCCCGACTTGCCCGCGAACCGGGCGATGATGTTCTTCATGACGACCGGTCCCGCCGGCGTCTGCGCCGTGAAGGTATCCTGGGTCACCTCGCATCCGTAAGGCTTGAGCTGCGCCAGCATGTAGCTCCGCAACTTCTCGATGGCCGTCGAGCCGGCAACCCGCGGACCGAACGACACCGCCTTCTCCGTGAAACTGAAAGCGGACTTCCCGCTGAAGTCGCCGGCCAGGGCCAGCGACGTCCAGAAGATCAAGAGGATTTTCTTGCTGTGCATATATAACCGAGTGTGAAATCGCGTTGCCGGTCCAAAAAATCGAAAGCCGGTAGAATGAGCGCGGGCGGAGCGAGGAACAGCGCCGCCACGGGGAAGAGCGGCAGGGGGACCACCTGCATCCCGTTCGCCAGGCGCCGGGCGAGAAGCCGGAAGAAGCCCCCTACGGGCTCGATCCGAATCTGCTGGAACCCGGCTTCCTCGAGCAAATACCGAATGCCATGCCGCGTAAACCGCCAATAATCGTGGGGCGACTGGTGGACCTCCCATTCGTGCGGCACCACCAGCAGGACGCGCGCGCCGGGCTTCAGAGATCGTGCGATTTCTCCGAGCGCGCGCGCGGGCTCTTTCACGTGCTCCAGCGTGACGATGCTGATACACGCGTCGAAGCTTTCGTCGTGGAACGGAAGAGCCGTAAGGTCCGCCACGGCCTGCAATCCGCCGTAGTCCCACGCCGCGTCACCCACTCCCAGGTCCACTCCCACGTAGCGCTGCCTGTCGAAGTAGTGCGCGTACTGCCCTTCGCCCGCGCCGGCATCGAGCACCCGCGAGCCGTCCGTCAAGCCACCGGCGAAACCGCGCACGGCATCTTCGATGGCGGCCTCGAAGTGCATGATGTAGCGCCACAGGGCGGTTCGCGTCAGTGGCTGGGGGAAGCGCAGCCTCATGCTCTCTTCCGCGCCTCCACCATGATAAAGGCTCCCGCGCGGCAAGCGGCTTCCATCAGGGCGAAGGGAACGCACGCCGCCACCAGACACAGGTAGAGGAGGTCCTTGAACAGCCTCATGCGCGGGCCCTCGCCGCGTCCCGCGCGAACGGCGCAGCCATTGGCTCGAGCCACGGCGCCAGGCTGGTTGCCAGGCAGGCCGGGCTGTCGCGGAGAGAGAAGTGCTTGGAGCGCACCACCTCGAATCCGCACCGGTCCAGCAAGACCTCCAAGTCGGAGGGCGCGGAACAACGTGAAGAGTGCCGCGGAATCTCCACGCCTCTCCAGCTCGCGCCGAGAAGGAGGAACTGCCACGAAGCCGCATTCGGCACTTGCACGACGAGCCGTCCGTCCGGCCGCAGCAGCCTTGCGCTTCCTCGACGTAGGCATGCGGGTCGTACAGGTGCTCCAGCACGTGGAACATCGTGATCGCTAGCGCAGCTCCCGGAAGCGAAAGGCGTGCGCGACAGAGCTGGCGCACACCGTCGGCACGCCGTGCCGGCGCCAGGCGATCTTGGCCGCATCCAGAGAGAAATCGAGGCCCACGACCCGCGCGCCGCCTTCGGCGAGCATGCTCAAGAACAAGCCGCCGCCGCAACCTACATCCAGCACGACGCCGGCTTCCCCGGAAGCCGCGAGTGGCACGCTTCACGAAGCGAAGATGATCCCGCAGCACAAAGCGGCGGTACGCTTCTCCCAGCGGTCGGCGATTTCGGCGCTGGCGTCGAACCAGTAACCGGGCGGGTAGTAGCCCGCCAGCTCCGCCGGTTCCGGCTGCGGGAACAGGCGGATCAGACGGCAGCGGCGGCACTCGACGATCTGGAAGCGCTTGTCGGTGGTCCGGTAGAAGCGATCGGTGCCTTCGAACAGCACCGCATGCTCTTCGCAACCGCAGGCGCGGCAAGGGTTGTGCCGTGTGGCCGCTACGGCGCTGCCGGCCGCGTTCGCTTCTGGCTTCTCCAAAAGGTCCTCTGCTCTTCCTTACGACCGGCTCAATTGCTCTGTTCCACCAGTGCCCGAACGGCGATGCGATTGTCCAGGATGAGGCGGCGCACCTCGCTGGGTTTGAGTTTCAGCAAGGGCCGCAGCTCGCGCCGTTTGCGGAGAGTGCGCGGCACCATGCGCAGGGCGGCGAAATTGGCGCGCACGATGGTCCAGGCCAGCCGCGTCTTGTTCCATAGCCCCGGGAAGCGGGCCAGTTCGCCTTTCTCGCCCGCCGCCGCGAGCAGCCCCGCTGCCAGGCGCGCCGCGAAGTAGAAGGGGTTCAGCAGCAGCAGGCTCCACGGGAAGAGTTTGACGGCGAGCAGCACGCGATTGCGCTCGATCAGGAAGATGCGGCCCGTGGAGCCGGTCTTCATGACGCCGCCGCGGTGGTGCCTGACGACGGCGCCGGGAACATACAGGCAACGCCAGCCCGCCATGCGCGCGCGCAGCCCGAGTTCGGCGTCGTCGCCGAAGATGAACAGGTCCTCGTCGAATCCGCCGATCTGGTCGAGCATTGCCACGCGGTACATGGCCGCGCAACCGTCGGGCCAGAGGCACTCCTCCATGCGGTCGTACTGCCCGCGGTCGATCTCGCCGGTGCCTCGCCCGCGGTTCTGTCCGTCCGGATAGATCAAGTGCCCGACCTTGTCGATGCGCCGTGGATCCTCGTGAACCAAGATTTTTGCCGCGGCCATGCCAATGTCCGGTGCGACATCGAAGGCGCGCTCGAGGGCGGCCAGAAAGTCCGGCTCCGCCTCGGCGTCGTTGTTGAGGATGACGGCCAACCGCCCGCGCGCGGCCGCGAACCCCTGGTTGTTCCCCCCGCAAAACCCCCGGTTCACCTGGTTGGCGATCACCTGCACGCTGAAACCCGGACGGGGCATGAACTCCGACCGCACCATCTCGACCGACCCGTCGCTCGAACCGTTGTCCACCACAATGACTTCGAAGCGGGCGTTCCTCTGCCGCGCGAGCGATTCCAGACAGGCCCGCAGGTACTCTCGCCCGTTCCAGTTGAGCACTATGACCGAAATGTCGGGCGTCACCTCAGCTCCCCTCCGCGGTCTTCCAGATGCGAGGCAGGCTCTGCTCGAGCTCCAGCCGCTCGAAAACCGGCTGCTCCCGCGGGCCGGCGGCCTTCGCCCAATCCGCCATGCGGCGGAGCCCGTCGCGCAGCTCCCACTGCGGCCGGTACCCGAATGCCTCGGCCAGCTTCGCGTGGCTGGCTACCGCGTGCCGCACTTCGTGACGGGGTTCGATGTGACTCAGGAGGCAGGGCCGATCCATTGCCTCGGCCACCAAGCGTGCCAGGTCGTTGACCGTCACCGAAGCATCGGCGCCGATGTTGAACACCTGATTCCAGGTTTGCGGCATGCCGATGGAACGCGCGATGAGCGGCGCCACGTCCCCCACGTAGGTGAACCCGCGCGTCTGACCGCCGTCGCCGAAGACCGTCATGGCCTCGCCTTTGAGCAACTGGTTCATGAAGATTCCGATTACATTGCGGTAGCGGTCACCGGTGTTCTGACGTTCGCCGTAGATGTTGTGGGGCCGGAAAATCACGTAGTTGATCCCGAACATGCGGCGGGCCGCCTCCAGATCCAGTTCCACGGCGCGCTTGGCGATGCCGTAGGGGTCCTCCGGTATGGGCACGGTGTCCTCTCCGAAGGGCGGCTCGGCGGATCCGTAGACCGCAATGGAACTGGTGAAGACGAGGCACTCGACGCCGTGGCGCACGCTTTCGTTGAGCACGTTCACCGAGCCCACGACGTTGTTGGTGTAGTTGAAGCGGCGGATGAAATGGCTGAGGCCCTCGGCGGCGTAGGCGGCCAGATGAAAGACATGCTGGATGCGGTTCTCGGAGAAGACGCGGCCGAGCAAATCCGTATCCAGGATGGAGCCCTCATAAAAGCGAACGCCCGCCGCCACGTTTTCGCGGAAGCCGCCTGAAAGGTCGTCGAGTCCAACCACCTCCTGCCCGGCGGCAAGCAGCGCGTCCGCCACGTGAGAGGCCAGAAAACCGGCCACGCCCGTGACCAAAACGCTCATGGTCCAATCATACCCCAGGGGTTGCGGTGGGCTGCCGGACGGGCCGCTCCCTCACGGTCGCGGCTCTGAAACGAGTTACAGAGCCGCGACCGTGAGGGAGTGGTCTTTCGGTAAAACCGTCTGATTTAGCCTACACGCCGGGCTCGGCGGCGCGCTGGCTGGCGGCCGCGGCTCTATCCTTCTTCCTCTTTCGTTTTTCGAGCAGGAGCAGTTCCCGCCGCCGGCGCAGTTTCACCCGCGCGTCCACCTTGCGCCAGAACTTGCGGAAGTACATGGCCGCCGATAGCAGCGTGAAGAACAGCACGCACCACATCCAGAGCAGGGCCCACCATCTCAGGAAGGGCAGGCGCATGCTGAGGAGGAGAAGCGTGATGGCGATCACCTGGCTCACCATTTTGGTCTTGCCGAGTTCGCTGGCCCGGATCGTATAGCCTTCCGCCGCGGCGATGCCGCGCAGGCCGGAGATGGCGAACTCCCGGCCCACGATCAGGATCACCATCCATGCCGGCACTACCCTCACCTGCACCAGGGCAATCAGGGCCGCCGAGATCAGGAGCTTGTCCGCGATGGGGTCCAACAAGGTGCCCACCGTAGTCACCTGGCGCCAGCGCCGCGCCAGGTAGCCATCGAGAAGATCCGTCGTCGCCGCCGCCAAAAAGATCGCCAACGCCAGGAGTTCGTTGTGAATCTGCATCCCGTTCCAGTCGAGGCGCAGGTGTTCCTGCACCATGACCGCCACCAGCAGCGGCACGAAGAAGATCCGCAGAATGGTGAGTAGATTGGGAAGGTTCATCCGATCTCCACAACTATAGACTGCCGGCGCTCGGGGTACAAGTTGGCTGCTCCCTCAGCTCTTAACCAGGAAGGCGAGCAGACGCTGGCGGACCGTCTCGGGTACGTCGGCTTCGACCTCGCAGTGCTCGCCGTCGTAGCGTGTGGTGAGGACTTTGGCGAACTCATGGAGGACGTGCAGAGGGAATCCGTCGGCGGCGGGGAAGCGGAACCGCTCGCGCGTCACCTCATCGACCGGAAGCATCGCGTCGATTTCCGCGGTCAGCCGGTCCAACCCTTCGCCCGTTCGGGCGGAGACCATGACTGCGCGGGCGTGGCCCCCGGAGACCCGGCCGGCGAAAGATTCCGCCTCGGTGGCTTCCGGGAGAATGTCGACTTTGTTGATCACCAGCAACTGCGGCGTCTTCTCGCTTCCCAGTTCCGCCAGCACCTTCTGCACCTCCGCCACCTGTTGTGAGGCCGAGGGCGAGGCCGCGTTCACCACGTGAAGCAACAGACTGGCTTCGGTCACTTCCTCGAGGGTGGCCCGGAAGGCCTGTATCAGCGACGGCGGAAGGTCGCGGATGAACCCCACGGTGTCGCTGAGCAGGACCTTTCGACGGGAAGGCAGGGTGATCGCGCGAATGGTGGGATCGAGCGTGGCGAACAGGCGCGCATCCGCGACCACGGCGGCCCCGGTCAGCCGGTTGAACAGGGTGGATTTGCCGGCGTTGGTGTAACCGACCAAAACGGCGGTAGCGATGGGCACTCCCTGGCGCTGCTTGCGCTGCACCGAGCGGTGCCGCCGGACGTGCTCCAGATCCGCCTTGATTGTCCGCATGCGGCGAAAGATGCGCCGGCGGTCCGTCTCTAGCTGGGTCTCGCCTGGGCCTCGGGTGCCGATTCCGCCTCCGAGGCGCGACATCTCCGCGCCGTGCCCGGTCAGCCGGGGCAAGATGTAGTTCAACTGGGCCAGTTCCACCTGGAGTTGGCCCTCGCGGGTTCGGGCGCGGTGGGCGAAGATGTCCAGGATCAGTTGCGTGCGGTCGATGACCTTACAGTCGAGGGCGGTTTCCAGGTTCCTCTGCTGGGTGGGCGTGAGATCGTGGTCGAAGATGACGAGATCGGCTTCCGCGGCTTCCGCGAGGCTCGCCAGTTCTTTCACTTTTCCGGATCCGATCAGGGTGGCCGATTGGGGCGCCTGTCTGGACTGAACCACCTGGCCGACCACCTCCGCTCCGGCGGTAGCGGCCAGCGCGACCAATTCGGCGAGCGATTCTTCCGTGGCGTTTACGCTCGGACTGGGTGCGGGCTCTTGCCGGGAGGTCTTCCGGCCCTTGAGATCCAGACCTACGATTACGGCGCGTTCCGGCAAGTTCTTTGTCCGCGCGGCGCCCTACTCCTCCGGCTCCTCGGACGCGGCGCTTTCGCCGGACGCCTGCGAGACGCCTCCCGCCGTGGCGGCCTGCGAATGGGGCGCGGAGGCAAATGCGTGCGCCGCCCTGGAAACGACCACGGTGGAAATTGCGTGCTTGAATACAAGCTGTTCCTGGTTGTTAGTCTCCAGGACCACCGAGTACTTGTCGAAGCTCTTGATGCGCCCGGAGAGTTTCACCCCGCTCATCAGGTAAATAGTCAGGAAGGTCTTGTCCCTGCGGGCGTTGTTTAGAAACGCTTCCTGTATATTCTGCGCAGATTTCTCCATCCGTCTTCCTCTTCCCCGGATGAGCCCCGTTATCCTGCTACCCGGTATGGCTGAGATTGTAACACCAAACGCCTCGGTCAAGAACGTTGCGCCGGCGGTCCTGCTATCCTGCGGGCAGGGACGCCTGATATGGAGAACAAGGCCATCGCCCGGCTGCTCTCGGAGACTGCCGATTTGATGGAAATCGCCGGCGAGGACCCCTTCCGCATTCGCAGCTACCGGAATGGCGCCTCGGCGGTGGAGAACCATCCCGAGCGAATCGCGGACATTGCGAAGGACTCGAATCGTTCCGTCACGGAGATCGCCGGAATCGGCAAGGGCCTCGCCGCCGTCCTTGGGGAAATTCTCGAACGCGGTTCGTTCGAACGGCGCGATCAGCTTCTGGAGAAGTACCCGCCCACGGCGCTCGAATTCCTGAAGATCCAGGGACTCGGGCCCAAGAGCATCGCGCTGATTTGGGAGCACTATCGGATCAGTACGATCGACGATCTCGAGCGCCTCTGTCTCGAACAGAAGCTGCGCGTGCTGCCGCGCATGGGCGCCAAGCTGGAAGAGAAAGTGCTGCGCTCCATCGCCCACTACCGCAAGAGCGCCGGCCGCTTCCTGCTGAGTTTCGCGGATGATCTGGCGGGCCAGTTGGTCGAGTATCTGGCCGCCGGAGAGGGCGTCGTCCGCGTGACCCCGGCCGGCAGTCTGCGGCGCGGGAAAGAGACCGTCGGAGACCTTGACCTGCTGGTGACAGGCCCGGGCGCCGCCGGTGCCCTGGACCGCTTCGTTACGTATCCGGACGTGACCGAGGTGCTGGGCAAGGGCCCCAACAAAGCCAGCGCGAAGGTCGGAGACCAAGGCATCCAGGTGGATGTGCGCGCACTGCCCGAGGACAGCTTCGGCGCCGCCCTGCAGTACTTCACCGGCAGCAAGGAACACAACGTCGCGTTGCGCACGCGTGCGGTGAAGCAGGGGCTGAAGCTCAGCGAATACGGCTTGTTCCGCGGCGGCGGACGACCAGAGAATCGCGTCCGCCAGCGAGGAGGAGATCTACGCGGGGCTCGGGATGGCCTGGATTCCTCCGGAGCTGCGCGAGAACTGGGGCGAGATCGAATTGGCCGCCGAAGACCGTCTCCCGCACCTGGTGGAACCCGGCGACATCCGCGGCGACCTGCACATGCACACGCTCGAAAGCGACGGCCGGGCCTCGCTCGAAGAAATGGCCGAAGCCGCGAAAGCCCTGGGCTACGAATACATCGCCATCACCGACCACTCCAAGGCGCTGGCCATGGCGAACGGGCTGGATGAGAAACGTGTGATGGCGTTCGCCGAGCGCGTGCGGAAGCTCGATCGGAAGAGCCTGGGCCTCCGCGTATTCAGCGGGATTGAGTGCGACATTCGCCGGGACGGCTCGATGGATCTATCGGACGATGCGCTGGCCGCGCTCGATCTGGTGGTCGGCAGCGTGCACAGCTACATGAACCTGGCGCCCGCCGAGATGACGGACCGCCTGCTGCGGGCTCTCGAATGCCCCTACCTGACGAGTGCTCGGGCATCCGACGGGCCGCCTGCTCTTACAGCGCGAAGCGTTCCCCTTCGATTTCGAGCGCGTGTCGGGCGAAGCCGCCCGGCGCGGTGTGTTTCTCGAAATCAATGCCAGCCCTGAGCGGCTCGACCTGGACCCAGTGCTCCTGCGCAGCGCCAAGCAGCGTGGGGCTAAGTTCGTGATCTCGACCGACTCCCACCATCCCAAGCATCTGCCTAACATGCGTTACGGGGTGATCACGGCCCGCCGCGGCTGGCTGGAGAAGGCGGACGTCGTGAACACGCTCCCCCTGGCGGCGTTTGTTGCACAAACCCGGAGTTGAATCTGAATCCGGTGTTATGATGATGCGTAGATCCCAGGCGGCGGGGCTTAGCGCCCGCCCAGGAATCACAGGAGTTCCATGAGAACAATCGGGCTACTGATCACGGCCTTGCTTGCTGGCGGTACCATGTCTGCAGCTACAAACTTCAAAATCCCCATCGAGAAGTACACGCTCAAGAACGGTATGCGAGTGATACTCTCGCAGGACAAGTCCGTTCCGGTGGTAACCGTGTACGTCATATACGGCGTCGGCGCGCGCTCGGAAGAAAAGGGCCGCACCGGTTTCGCGCACCTGTTCGAGCACATGATGTTCCAAGGCTCGGCCAATGCGCCCAAGGGCCAGCACTTCAAACTGGTCGAGTCGAACGGCGGGAACCTGAACGGCTCCACGCATCCCGACTTCACCGACTACTTCGAAGTGCTCCCCTCCAACAAGCTCGCTCTCGGGCTGTGGTTGGAAGCGGATCGCATGCGCTCGCTGTCCATCAACGAGGCGAACCTCAACAACCAGAAGGAGGCGGTCAAGCAGGAACGGAGGCTGTCGTTCGACAACCAGCCGTACGCCACTGCGATTGTCGACTTCTGGCCGACGATGTCCTTCCAGAACTGGCAAAACTCGCACTCTCTGATTGGTTCGTTTGAAGATCTGAATGGGTCCTCGGTGGCGGACGTCACGAAATTCTTCAAGACCTACTACGCTCCCAACAACGCGGTGCTGGTTCTCTCCGGGGACATCGACTTGGCGGAGGCGAAGAAACTGGTCGAGACATACATGGGCGACATTCCGTCGCAGCCGCAGCCCAAGCATCCGGACCTCGCCGAGCCGGCGCAGGTGAAACCTCGCACGGAGATCTATAAGGATCCCCTGGCGCAGGTGCCGGCTGTGATCATCGGTTTCCCCGGCCCGGAGCGCCGCTCGCCCGACTATTACGCCTTGACCATGCTCGACGTTCTGCTCACGGGCGGGGACAGCTCGCGCTTCCAGCAGGACTTGGTGAAGGGGAAACAGTCCGTGGTGCAGTACGAGGCCAACCTGGGTTGGCCGTTTGCCAGCGCTAACGACTACAAAGCGCCCGGCCACTGGGCCACTTTCCTGCTCCACAACCCGAACTTCAAAGGCGCGCAGATTGTCGATCAGGTGCAGGCGGAGGTGGCGAAGGTTCAGAAAGACGGCGTGGACGCCAAAGATCTCGAGCGAGTCAAAACCTATTTCCGGGCCGGGGAGATTGCGCAGCTTCAAAGCTCATTGGCGCGCGCCCGCAGGTTGGGACAGTACGAACTGATCGATGGGAACCCGGATCTAATCAATACCGAAATGGCCTCGTTTCTGGCGGTGACTGCGGACCAGATCCAGGCCGTGGCCCGCAAGTACCTGGTCCCGGAAAGGCGCTTCGTGCTCACGATTGTGCCCGCGCCGAAAGCGGAGAAGCCGAACAAATGAAACGAGCCAAAGCTACTCTGATTGCCCTGGTGGTTGCCATGACCTTGTCTTGCCAGAAAATCGACCGCACCAAGCCTCCCGAGACTTCCGCGCTGCCTGTGTTTAAGCTGCCCTCTGTTGCCGAGGACGCGCTTCCCAACGGCTTGCGGGTGGTGATGGTGGAAGACCGGCGGTTCCCGCTGGTGACGCTGCGATTGGCCTTTCAGGCCGGCTCCAAATTCGACCCAAAGGATCTGCCAGGCCTGTCCGAGGCAGTCGCGACGCTGCTTACGGAAGGCACCAAGGCGCGTCCTTCCAAGCAGATTGCCGAGGAATTGGCGGACATGGGCGGCGCGCTCAAGGCGGCCGCGGGCCCGGACGGGTTTACGCTCCAAGGCAACGTTCTCGCCGAGAATCTGCCCAAGATGCTCGACCTGCTGACGGACGTCACACTCAACGCGGCGTTTCCGGAAGACGAGGTAAAACTCTATAAGAATCGGCGGACCCAGGAGCTGATCGCGGAGCGTTCGGACGCGGCGTTCTGGGCCGATGAGAAGATCGCCGCGGTGGTATTCGGCGCTCACCCGTATGCGCGGGTAAACCCGACGCCGCAATCCATCGCCAAGCTCGACCGGAAGATGCTTGCGGAATTCCGCGACCGGCAACTGATTCCCAACAACGCCGTTCTGATATTGCTCGGCGCAATCCCCTCGCGCGCGGAGGCGTTGGCGTTGGTTACGGCCCGTCTGGGCTCCTGGCAGAAGAAGGATCTTCCCGCGCGCCCGGCGGCTGAATTCCCAGCCTCGGCTCGCAGCATCACGCTGATCGACCGGCCCGGTTCGGTGCAGGCCGACATACGCGTTGGCCGGTTGGCCGTGGACCGGACGAACCAGGACTACTTCCCGTTCGTGGTGGCTAACACGATTCTCGGCGGCGGCACCAGCTCACGGATGTTCATGAACATCCGCGAGAAGCAAGGCTTCGCCTACGACGCCCACAGCAGCTTGCAGCCGCGTCTGAATTCGGGCATGTTCACCGCCGTCACGCAGGTGCGCAACGAGGTTCTGGAGCCCGCCTTAAAGGCGGTTGACGCGGAGTTGGAGACCCTCGCCGCTCAGCCCGTCCCGGCCACGGAACTGGCCGACGTGAAGAACTACCTCAGCGGCAACTTCGTGATGGGGCTGGAGACGCAAGGGGGGGTGGCTGGCCAGCTTGCGACGATGAAGCTTCTGGGGCTGCCCGCCGATTACCTGGAGACCTACACGGCGAAGATTCGCGCGGTCGATGCAGCCCAGATCCAAGCGGTGGCCCGCAAATACATGACTCCGCAGGTGGCGAGTCTGGTGGTGGTGGGAGACGCTTCCAAGATCGGCAAGACGCTCGAGAAACTCGGCAAGGTGACCGTCGAGAAGGCGCAGTAGAGCCGATCACTGAGCCCCGACCGTCGAGGTGAGCGGGTCAAGATACGGGCGGAGCGAATGTGGTGCAGCGGCTTCGTAGTAATACGGCCCGATCCGGAAGTCGCGGTTCAACTCCGGTGGCGTGATCCAGAAGAGCGTTGACGAAAGCATCATTTGCAGAAGCGCCAGCCCCCACACCGTGCGGCAACGCTCGAACAGCAGGCTCGATGCGACGCCCCACACGAGGGTCGCCGGAACCAGTACCGGGTTGGGAACGTGCATGATCGAGAACGCGACGCCCCCGAGTCCCGCCGCCAGCCAGCGGCTCTTAAGGTTGTCCCGTAGCGGCAGGTAGGTCATCGACTGGTAGACGACCTGCTGTGCCGCGGCCCAGGCGAAATACACCGCGCCATGTTTCAACGCCGCAATGCTGAACAGGCTGCGATAGCCCAGAATCAGGAACAGAGCAACGCTGAAGATCCAGACCACACGCCAGCGCCGTCCCGAGGCGCGGAATTCCTCCCATCCCAGGCCGAGCGATTGCGGCGTCAGCGAGCGCCTGCGCCACGAAACCGCAACCGCCAAGAGCAGCAGTACGCCCGACCACGGAACGGGAATTACCAGCAACCAGAGGTAAGCCAGCAAGGCGAGGAAAAAGGCGATGGCTTCCGCGATTTCACTTGCACGGCGCTGGCCGTCCGCCACAGGCACAGTCGTAGATTAACGTACTGCAACACCTGAGATCTTGCCGTCTTTACGAAATCCTTAGCTGTCTCTTATGCCTTCCTTATCTTTGCCTGCCTATGATTAGGCATGATCAAAGAGAAAGAGGGCGCCGTCGGGCAGGAGATCTCGCGGGATTCCTCCAAGATCGTCATCACCGTTCTCTTCACGTCGCAGGCCTCGACCGCCAGGGCTTTGAACGCGGCGATCCGGCTGGCGAAGGGCTTCGACACCACGATCGAGATCGTCGTACCCGAAGTTGTTCCGTTCCCTCTCGAATTGGATCACCCCGCAATCGATACTGGGACCCTGCTGCGCCAGGTGTGCGAACTCACCGACGGCGTGCCGGTCGAGACGGCGGTTCATCTCTGCCTGGGTAGGGAAACGGAGCAGATTCTAGGGACGGTCTTGAAGCCGGACTCCATTGTCGTCATCGGAGAGCGTGAGCCGTTGTGGCTGGGGAAGTACCACAGGCTTTCGGAGTCCCTGCGGGCGCGCGGTCATCATGTGATTTTCACGAGTCCTCGGAAGGAACGCCATGCTTGATGCCGTCTACGTACTGATCGGACTTGCCGGTTTCGCGGCGCTGTGGGCAATCACGAAAGGCTGCGACCGGCTGTAAAGGAGTTAGCCATGGACTACCTGATCGCGGGAATCACGGCTCTGTTCCTTCTGGTCTATCTGACGGTGGCGCTGCTGCGCCCGGAGAGGTTTTGAACGACCTATGACCGGTACTGGGTTTCTACAAATTGTCGTCTTCTTCGGCGTGGTGCTGATTCTCACGAAACCGCTTGGGCTGTTTATGGCGAGGCTGTTCCAGGGGGAGCGCACTTTTCTCCACCCCGTCCTGCGCCCGGTTGAGCGCCTGATCTACAAGCTTTGCGGAATCCGGGAGGATGCCGAGCAACGCTGGACTCAGTACGCTGGCGGACTCCTGTCGTTCAGCGTCTTCGCGTTCCTGTTCGTGTTCGTCATCCAGCGCCTGCAAGGCTTCCTGCCGTTCAATCCGCAGGGCTTCACCGGGAAACTGGTGACGCCGGACCTGGCGTTCAACACTGCGATCAGTTTCACGACGAACACCAACTGGCAGGCCTACAGCGGGGAGTCGACGCTGAGCTACTTCGTCCAGATGGCCGCGCTTGCCGTGCAGAACTTCGCTTCGGCCGCGGTGGGCATCGCCGCCGCGGTGGCAATGATTCGCGGCTTCGCCCGGCATCAGACCGACAAAATCGGCAACTTCTGGGTCGATCTCACACGCGCGACGGTTTATGTGTTGCTGCCGATCTCTCTGGTCGCGGCGCTGTTTTTCTGCTCCCAGGGCGTGATTCAGAACTTCCGCCCCTACACCGTGGCGAAAACGGTCGAAGGCGCCGCGCAGACGATCGCGCAGGGTCCGGTGGCCTCGCAAGAGGCCATCAAGATGCTCGGAACCAATGGCGGCGGGTTCTTTAACGCCAACTCGTCGCATCCCTTCGAGAATCCGACACCGCTCACGAACTTCCTCCAGATTATCTTGATCTTCGTGATCCCGGCGGGGCTCACCTATACGTTCGGCCGCATGGTGGGAGATACCAGGCAAGGTTGGGCCATTTTCGGCGCTATGGCGGCCATGTTTCTCGTCGGCGTCTTCGTGTGCTACGGCTTTGAACAGGCGGGAAACCCCATCCTGACGAGGCTCGGCTTAGCGAACGAAGCGACCGCCGGACAAAGCGGCGGGAACATGGAAGGGAAGGAGACGCGCTTCGGTATCGCTACGTCGGCGCTGTTTGCCACCGTCACTACCGATGCGAGTTGCGGCGCGGTCAACAGCTTCCACGATAGCTTCACTCCGATCGGGGGGCTGATCCCGATGTTCAACATACAGACCGACGAAGTGATCTTCGGCGGCGTGGGTTCAGGCTTGTACGGCATGCTGCTCTATGCCATCGTCGCGGTCTTTATTGCCGGGCTCATGGTGGGGCGAACGCCGGAGTACCTCGGCAAGAAGATCCAGCAGCGGGAGGTCAAGCTGGCGATGCTGCCGATTCTGGCGACGTCCTTTCTCATCCTCGTTTTCACGGCGGCGAGCGTCGTCGCTCCGTTTGCGAAAGGCGGCTACTGGAATCCCCCCGGGCCCGCCATCGCCAACCTGAACAACGCCGGACCGCATGGCTTCAGCGAGGTGTTATACGCCTATTCGAGCGCGTCGGAGAACAACGGCAGCGCGTTTGCGGGCATCGGCGTCAACACCCCCTGGTACAACCTCACGCTGGGGCTGGCGATGTTGTTCGGGCGCTTCATGTTCATCGTGCCCTTGCTGGCCGTGGCGGGCAGCCTGGCTGGTCACAGCGGAGAGTGCCGTCGTCGAGCGGCACGCTTCCCACGCACGGGCCGCTCTTTATGGGGCTGCTGGTGGCGACGGTGATCGTCGTCGGCGCACTGACTTTCTTCCCGGCGTTGGCGCTCGGGCCGCTGGTTGAACATTTCCTAATGCACGAGGGGAAACTTTTCTCCTTCGTGGTGTTTCCGTTCGGGAGCTAACCGATGGCTACGACTTTGACTCCTCCTCCCGTCGTCGAAGATTCGACAACGTTGATTCCGAAGCGGCTGGTGCGAGCCCGGCCACTGTTCGACCCGGAGATTCTCCGGCGTGCGCTGAAGGATTCGCTTGTCAAACTGAATCCCATCACGCTGATGAAGAACCCGGTGATCTTCGTGGTGGAAGTGGGCGCCGCTCTGACTACGGTCTTCCTGATTCGCGACGCCTTCATCGGCGCCCACAACCTGGCATTCGGGCTGCAGATCGTGTTGTGGCTGTGGTTCACCGTGCTGTTTGCCACGTTCGCCGAGGCCATGGCGGAAGCCCGCGGCAAGGCCCAGGCGGACTCCCTGCGCAAGACCAAGACCGACGCACCCGCGAGTCGCGTTTTAGAAAACGGGACCGTCGAGAAAGTTTCGTCTTCAAAGCTGCGGGCGGGAGATGTGGTGATCTGTAGCGCGGGCGAGCTGATTCCGGGGGATGGCGAGGTCATCGAAGGAATCGCGACGGTCGACGAATCCGTGATTACCGGCGAAAGCGCCCCGGTGATCCGCGAGTCGGGCGGCGACCGCAGCGCGGTGACCGGAGGCACCAAGGTGTTGTCCGACCACATCCGGATCAAGATAACATCGAACCCCGGCGAAACGTTTCTCGACCGGATGATCGCGCTGGTGGAGGGCGCCCAGCGCCAGAAGACGCCGAACGAGATTGCCCTAAACATTCTGATTGCCGGCCTGACTCTAATTTTCCTATTCGCCGTCGCCACGCTGGTGCCGTATGCCATCTACAGTGTGAATGCGGCCGGGGCCGGAACCGTGCCCACCATTGCCGTCTATGTCGCCTTGCTCGTCTGTTTGATCCCCACCACTATCGGCGGACTGCTCTCGGCCATCGGCATCGCGGGCATGGACCGGGTGATGCAGCACAACGTCCTGGCCATGAGTGGCAAGGCCGTGGAAGCCGCCGGCGACGTGAATACGCTTCTGCTGGACAAGACCGGAACAATCACCTTGGGCAACCGCCAAGCGGTCGCTTTCCTCCCCGTGAACGGCGCAACCGAGATGGAGCTTGCCGACGCCGCGCAGTTGTCCAGCCTCTCCGACGAGACGCCCGAGGGCCGTTCCATCGTGGTGCTCGCAAAGCAGAAGTTCAAACTGCGGGGCCGCGACGTACTGGACAACCAGGCGCACTTCATCCCGTTTTCCGCATACACGCGCATGAGCGGTGTGGATATCGGCGGCAAGCGCCTGCGTAAAGGCGCTACCGACGCGGTCATCCGGTTTGTGGTGGAAGAGGGCGGCTCGATCCCGCTGGGCTTTTCCGATGCCGCCGATCGGATCTCCAGAACCGGTGGCACGCCGCTCGCGGTGGCCGCCGGATCGAGGCTGCTCGGCATTGTTCACCTCAAGGACATCGTCAAAGGCGGAATGAAGGAACGCATCATGCAGTTGCGGGCCATGGGGATTCGCTCGGTGATGGTCACGGGCGACAACCCGCTAACCGCGGCTGCCATCGCCGCCGAAGCGGGAGTCGACGATTTTCTGGCCCAGGCGACGCCCAAGGACAAACTCGAGTACATCCGGAAGGAGCAGGCCGGCGGCCGCATGGTGGCCATGACCGGCGACGGCACCAACGACGCTCCCGCGCTCGCGCAGGCCGACGTGGGCCTGGCGATGAACACCGGCACCGTGGCGGCGAAGGAAGCCGGGAACATGGTGGATCTCGACAGCAACCCGACGAAGCTCATCGAGGTGGTCGCCATAGGCAAGCAGTTGCTGATCACGCGCGGCGCGCTGACGACGTTCTCCATCATGAACGACGTCTCCAAGTACTTCGCGATCATTCCCGCGATGTTCATGGCAACCTACCCGCCACTCGCCAACCTCAACATCATGCACCTGCGCACCCCCCAGAGCGCGGTGCTGGCGGCGGTGATCTTCAATGCCCTGATCATCATCGGCCTGGTGCCGCTGGCGTTGCGAGGCGTGAAGTACAAGCCGCAAAGCGCGGCAGGCATGCTGCGGCGGAACCTGTGGATCTACGGAGTGGGCGGCTTTGTCGCGCCGTTCCCATGCATCTGGCTCATCGATCGGATTCTGGGCCTGTTGAGGCTGGCGTAAGGAGAAGAGTATGTGGCAACAGATCGCACCCGGTTTCAAGATGATGCTCGTGCTGACGGTCCTGACGGGATTGATCTACCCCGGCGTGGTGACTGGCCTGTGCCAGGTTCTGTTCCCGGCCCAAGCTAACGGCAGCCTGATCGTGATGAGCGGGCAGGTTGTGGGTTCGGCACTTATCGGACAGAATTTCAAGAAGCCCGAGTACTTCCAACCCCGGCCTTCCGCCGCCGGCAGCGATGGATACGATCCAACCGCTTCCGGTGCGTCGAATCTTGGCCCGACAAACCAGAAGCTGGCGGACCGCGTGAAGGATTCCGTAGCTTCCTTCCGCAAGAACAACCCAGACTACACCGGGCCGATTCCGGCGGACCTGGTTACGGCGTCCGGCAGCGGTCTGGACCCGGACATCAGCCCCGCCTCAGCCGGAGCGCAGGCGCCGCGGGTCGCCAAGGAGCGCGGCATCGCCGTCAGCCAAGTGCTGGATCTGGTCGCCAAGCACACCACGGGCCGAGGCCTCGGATTTCTCGGCGAGCCGCGCGTGAACGTTCTCAGAATCAACCTTGCGCTTGACAAGAGCTTCCCAAAGAAATAGTCGCCTCCTCCAGTTTGAGACACCCAGGAGGGACTCTGCGATTGCTGTCTCGAAGCACCCATTGGAGATGAAGACATGAATGAAATGACGAAGACTCATCGGACGGCTGCAGCCACAGGCTCTGCAATGAGGACGTTCCAAATCATGGCGGCAGCTCTGCTCGTACTGCTCACGGCGCCGCACCCCGTTCTGGCGACATCATCGTCCACATTCTGGACCCCGATGACTCTTGACATTCAGCCGTACGGGGTCTTCCACCTGGGGATCGATGACTACTTTCGCGTGAGGAATGCTTCCCCAGGAGCTTTCCCTACCGACATGACAATGCCGACCGTGGGCGTGTTGCCCTTCACCAGAATCCAGATGGAGGTGGGTATCGACTACTTCGCCAACACTCCTCATCCTTGGCTTTTCAACGCTAAAATCGGCGCACCCGAGGACGCGTGGTTCAAGGGCCAGCCAGCTCTCCAAGTCGGCACTTTCCTGGTGGGTCGCAAGACCCGCTCCGCCCGGGCGGACTACGATATCGTGTACGGAGTAGCCGGTAAGACCCTGGGTCCGATAGGACGTTTCTCCATTGGGCCCTACGTTGGCAACCACGCGACCCTGGTTTCCAGCAGTGGAAAGCCCGAGAATTCCGGCTATATGGTTGCCTTCGACCACGGATTCGGACCTATCAAGGATGCGAGCGGCGCTGTTGAATACAACCGGTTCGTCTTTGCAGCCGACTACGCATCGGGCAAGAACTTCATCGGCGGTGGCGGCTGCGGCTTCTACGTCTTCTTCACAAAGAACATTAGCCTCCTCGCCGGCCCCACGTTCTTCAATGATCAGGGCATCAATGGCAAGTGGAAATTCAGCACGCAACTGGACATCAATCTGCCAAGACTATTCGGAAAGCGGAAGTAGCAAACACGGGAGAGGAAACCCTGAGTATGACCATCCAGCAAAGCGCATTCGCCGGAAATGCGAGTAGAATCTGGATGTGGAGCACACCCGCATGGTGTCAGGCGCTAAGATCCCGCGTATCGTGGCCCAAACCGCCGGTGCACTTGCCGCCATCGCGGGCATCACGTACGTCTACCGTCAGGTCTTTCCGGTCAACAGCACGACCGTCGCCCTCTCCTATCTTCTGGTGATCCTGTTTGTCGCTACGGGCTGGGGATTGGTCGAAGCCGTGCTTGCCTCCATCGTGGCGATGCTGTGCTTCAACTACATCTTCCTCGCGCCGGTAGGCACGTTCACGATCGCCGATCCACAGAACTGGATCGCCCTGACGGCTTTTTTGGTGACCGCCGTCATCGCGAGTCACCTTTCCGCGCGCGCACGGCGCAGAACCCTGGAAGCCGACCAACGCCGGGAGGAGATGGAGAGGCTGTACTCGTTCAGCCGCTCGCTGATGATCACCGAGGGGCAGGCTGAGGTCGGCAAACAAGTCGCCGACCAAATCGCCCACGTCTTTGAGGTGGACGCTGTGGCCAGTGTTCGACCGCTCGACGGGAACGTCCTACCGTTCGGGTCCCCGGGATCTCCCACTCTCCGACGGCAGGCTGAAGGACGTTGCATTGCAGGGTACCGTGTTCCATGACGCAGCGGCCGCGGTAACGGCAGTCCCGGTCAGCCTGGGCGGGCACTCGGAGGGCAGTATCGGGATCAAGGGGGTCTCGATCTCGGAGACCGCCTTGTATGCAATCGCCGGCTTGGCGGCAATCGCCTTCGAGCGCTCCCGCAACCGCGCGTTGCTCGGCCGGGCCGAAGCTGCGCGACAGAGCGAAGAACTCAAGTCCACATTGCTGGACGCCATCGCGCACGAATTCAAGACGCCTCTCACCTCCATTAAAGCCGCGGTTACGGCCATGCTTCCCGGCGCCCCGGCGGACGCCGGCGTCCGGGAGTTGCTGACCATCATCGACGAAGAATCGGATCGCATGGACTATCTGGTCAGCGAGGCGATCGAGATGGCCCGCGTCGAGGCGGGAGAGATACGGCTTCGAAGAGAGGCCCACTCCATTGCGGACCTGGTGACGACGTCGCTGAAGAAGTTGCGCTCGGTTTTGGCCGACCGCCGCGTCGAGACCGCCATTCCCGAAGACCTGCCTCGGTGCTACGTCGATTTTGATCTGGTTGAGATGGTGCTTGCACATCTTTTGGGAAACGCGGCCAAGTACTCGGCGCGTGGCGCTCCGATCCGGCTGGCGGCGGAAGCTGACGGCAACTTCGTCGAAGTAAGCGTATCGGATCAGGGGCCCGGCATTCCCGCGGAAGAGCAGAGCAGGGTCTTCGAGAAGTTCTATCGCGCTCCGGAATTTCGGGACCACATTCCTGGAACCGGAATGGGACTCGCCATCGTCCGCCGGATCGTGGAGGCACATGGCGGGAAGATCTCCGTGACGAGCGAACCGGGAAAGGGATCGCGGTTTCTCGTTTTCGATCCCCATGGCGCGCAAGGAAGACTGCCATGAGTAATGCGCGGATTCTGGTTGTCGACGACGAACCGCAGATCCGCCGCGTTATGCGTACCGCACTTACGGCGCAGAGTTACTTTGTCGACGATGCGCCGAGCGGCGAAATCGCCCTCGAAAAGCTCCGCGAGGAGCGCTATGACCTGGTGCTGCTGGACATGAACATGCCCGGCATGGGCGGCATGGCCACCTGCCGCGCGATCCGCGAGCACTGGGATGTGGCGATCGTCGTGCTCACCGTGCGGAATGCGGAGAGAGACAAGGTCGAGGCGCTGGACGCGGGCGCCGACGATTATGTGACGAAGCCGTTCAGCACGCCGGAACTGCTGGCGCGCATTCGCGCCGCGTTGCGCCGGCTCCCGCAGCAGGCCGAATTGAGCGCAGCTCCGCTGGTGATCGGCGACCTCGAGATCAGCGCCGCGAAACGGCGCGTCATCGTAAGAAACAAGGAGGTCCGGATGACCCCCAAGGAGTTCGACTTGCTGCACTACCTGGCCGTCCACCCCAACGTTCCGATTGCGCACGGCGTCCTTTTGCAGGCGGTGTGGGGCCCCGATTATGGCGGCGAGGTCGAATACCTGCGCGTGTTCATCAACCAGATCCGGAAGAAGATCGAAGTGAACCCCGCGAAGCCCGTGTATCTTCTGACCGAGCCTTGGGTGGGCTACCTGTTCAACATCGCCCAATCGTGAGAACCGTGCCGCCAGACGCAGACCGCCGACCCGATCCGGACCAGTTGCTCCGCCGCATCCAGGCCGACGAACTCAACCAGCGCATTGGGAAGCTGAAGGTCTTTCTCGGGTACGCGTCCGGCGTGGGCAAGTCCTTCCGCATGCTGGAGGAAGGCCGCCGCCGCAAGGAACGGGGCGAGGATGTGGTCATCGGCGCTCTCCAGCGCAAGATGGACGCGTCCATGGAGAAGCTCCTGCCGGGCTTCGAGATCGTCCAGCCGCTTTTCATGGACGGCGGGGAAGCCATGGATCTCCGCACAATCTTCGAACGCAAGCCGCAGGTGTGCCTGGTCGATGGTCTGGCGCACGACAATCCCCCGCGCTGCCGGAATCCGAGACGCTATCAGGACGTCCAGCAGTTGAGAGACGCCGGCATCAGCGTGATTACCGCGGTGAACCTTCAGTACATCGAGGAGCTGAGGTCCCGGGTGGAGCCGATTACCGGAAAGAAAGTCGTCGAGACGATCCCGAAAGCATTCCTTACGGGTGCGGACGAGATCGAGATCGTCGACATGTCGCCCGAACAACTGATCGAGAGGCTGGGGCGGCAGCCGGACCAGGAGGCCAAGGCGGCCGAACGGCGCAGGTTGTCGGAACTCCGCGAAATCGCGCTGCTCTTGACCGCCGAAGTCGTGGACCGCCAGCTCGAGAATTACATCGAAGCGCACGGTTTGACCCCGATAACTACGACGCAGGAGAGGATCTTGGTCTGCGTGACGCCTCGCGCGAACGCCGCCGCAATGCTGGCCGTCGCCCGTCGTACGGCGGAGCGCTTCCACGGGGAACTGCACGTTCTAAACGTCCGCCGTCCGGACTTCAGCGAGGCGGACCAGCGAGTGATGGAGGAGCAGTTCGATCTTGCCCGCGAGGCCGGGGCGCGTGTCGAAGTGCGCACCGCGGAAGACCCCGTCGAAGCCATTCTCACATTCGCCCGCGAGAATCGGATTACGCAGATCTTCGTTGGGCACAGCTTCCGCAAAGGTTTCTGGAGCCGCATCCTGGGGAATCCAGTGGACCGCCTCATCCGCCTGGCGGCGGGCATGGACGTGTGTGTGTTCCCACACTGAACGTTCCTATGGGAAGCCTGCCGCAGCCACATCGAGGAAAGCTCAAGATGCTCTTGGGCTACGCTGCCGGCGTGGGCAAGACCTATCGCATGCTGGAAGAGGGCCTGGAGTTGAAGGCGAACGGCGTGGATGTCGTGATCGGCTACTTCGAACCCCACGGCCGGAAAGACACCATCGCCAAGACGGAGGGTCTCGAGTTGATTCCGCGCCGTCGCATCGAGTACCGCGGAACGGCCTTCGAGGAAATGGACACCGGCGCAATTCTGGCGCGCCAGCCTCGAGTCTGCCTCGTGGACGAGTTCGCGCACACCAATGTGCCCGGCTCGGAGCGTGCGAAGCGCTGGGAAGACGTTCTGGTGCTGCTCGACGCCGGCATCGACGTGTTCACGACGATGAACATCCAGCACCTGGAGAGCGTCCACGACCAGGTCCGACAGACCACCGGAATCCAGGTGCGGGAAACCGTGCCCGATTGGGTGATCAAGCAGGCCGACGAGATCGTCATGGTGGACCTTCCCCCGGCTGCCCTGATCCACAGGTTGCAGCGCGGGGTCATCTACGCCCCGGAGAAAGCGGCGCGCGCCCTGGAGAACTTTTTTCAGGAGTCCAACCTTGGCGCCCTGCGGGAAATGGCGTTACGTCAGGCGGCCCATGAAGTAGATGTTCGTCAAGCTGACGATTCGGCAGCGGCGGGCGCGGCCGGGCCCACAGTCTCAACCCCCGGGCAAGGCGCGGCGACGGCTGTTGAGAAGTTCATGATCTATGTCACCGATCGCCCCTCCACCGCCCATCTCATTCGGAGGGCCTGGAGAATCGCGGACTACCTTCAGGCGGAGTGCCTGGCGGTCTACATCCGTTCGCCGTTCGAGCCCCAGACACGCTACGAGGCCGTGGAGAGGCATCTCAACTTCGCCAGGGATCTGCACATCGAGACGAGGGTGCTGGAGGGCGAGAAGGAGGCCGAAACGCTGGTCCAATTCGCGAGGCTGCAAGGAGTCACGCACATCTTCCTGGCCCGGCCTCACTACACACTCTGGAAGTGGTTCCCCGGAAGCCACCTGATTCACGAAATCGTACGGCTGGCCAGCGACATTCGCCTCACGATCGTGGCGGAGCGGAAGCCATAAACGACACCATCTGTTCGAGCGCCTTGGCCCGGTGGCTGACGAGGAGTTTCCGTTCGGCGCTGGCTTCCCCGAAGGTGCAGCCGAAAGGCTCGTGGAAGAACAGGGGGTCGTAGCCGAAACCGTTTGGCCCGCGTGCTTCATCGATGATGCGGCCTTCCACCACTCCGCGAAACGTGCGGATCAGGCGTCCCCGTTCGGCCAGGGCAATCACACAGACGAATTGCGCGGCACGATCCTCGATTCCCGCCAGTCTCTGGAGCAGCAGGCGGTTGTTGGCACGCATCGGTTGCGCCCTCCCCCGCAAAGCGCGCGGAGACCACGCCCGGCGCGCCGCCGAGCGCGCGCACTTCCAGACCGGAGTCGTCCGCAAACAGCGGGCCCGGCGCGTGCACGCTGTAATAGACGGCCTTCTGTGCGGCGTTTTCTTCGAAGGTGGCTCCGGTTTCCTCGCAGGGGGGAATGCCGGTCAGCCCGGCCAGAGGTTCAACTTCGAGCCGGCCTGCTCCGAAACGCGCCACCGCCAGGCGAAATTCGCGCAGCTTGCCCGCATTCGTGGTGGCGCAGTACAGCTTCACGGCAATTTCAGGATGCCCTTCTGAATCTCGATGAGCTGCCCGATCGCCGTGCGTGCCAGGCGCAGGAGCGTCGCCATGCTCTCGTCGTCAAAGGGGGTCTGCTCCGCGGTGGCCTGCACTTCGACGAACCGGCCCGCGCCGGTCATGACGACATTCATATCCACTTCGGCGCGCGAGTCCTCCTCGTAGCAGAGGTCCGTCAACGCTTCGCCTGCGACGATTCCGGTGCTGATGGCGGCGACGCAATCCCGGATGGGGAGTTTCTTCAGCGCGCCGCATTCCACCATGCTCTTGAGGGCCAGCCCCATGGCCACGAAAGCCCCGGTGATGGAGGCCGTGCGCGTGCCGCCATCGGCCTGTAGTACGTCGCAATCGAGGATGACGGTTCGCTCGCCGAGCAGCGCCATGTCGACCACCGACCGCATCGATCTTCCGATCAGCCGTTGAATTTCATGGGTGCGCCCCGAAGGCCGGCCTTTGGAGACTTCGCGCGGCGTGCGCGTGATGGTGGAGCGCGGCAGCATCGAGTACTCCGCCGTTACCCAACCTCGTCCCGTGCCTCGCAGGAACTGCGGTATGGTCTGTTCGATGGTGGCGGCGCACAGCACGCGCGTGTTGCCTACCTCGATGAGAGCCGAGCCCTCGGCTGTCTGCAGGAAATCGGTTGCGATGCGCACCGGGCGCATCGCGGAGGCTGTACGGTTGTCGGGTCGCATGATTCAGGCGGATCTCAGGATGGCGAAGAAGAGCAGGGAAAACAGCACGATGGCCAGAACCAGGAATACTATGCAGGGAACCGCGCCTCCCGGCGCGCTCAAGCCGGCCTTCTTCTTTCCCACCATCCTGAACTTTCCCATGACGAGTCCTCACCCGTTGTAGCACAGCGGCCGGCCCGTCTTCGGGGCTCGCCGGCTTCCCCGATTGGTAGACTGAAGACAAATGGCGCGTGCTGCTCTCACCGCGGCGGCTCTGGCGGACAGGTTCCTCCGGGTTTCTCTGCTCGGGCTGGGGCTCGGCGGCTACCTGGCTTTGGCCGGCGCGGGGTACTTCGACTCCGCGACGCTGCTGTGGACGGGAATCGGGCTGGCGGGACTGCTGGCGGCCTGCGGCGTCCTCGGTGGGAGGATTCGCCGGGGCTACGTGCTGGTGGTGATCGTCGCGTTCCTCGAGCTGGTTGCGGCGGCGCTGGTTTCGGCGAACCTCACGTTTTTCCTTTTCCTGGCCGCGTTTCTGCTGCTGCTGGTGGCGACGCTCGCGAGCGCCGAAATCCGGCGGTCCACGCGCTCGTGCCTGGTCGTGGCTCGCGGAGGGCTGGACCGATTCGCTCCGCGCCTGGGCCATCTCTCTCTGTACATCGCTTTCGGTATCCTGGCGCTCACCGCGGGCCTGTTTTTCGTCCTGCCGCGCACCGCGCACTTTGCCTTCAGCCGCTTCCTGGCAGAGCGGGGCCGTTTGCCAGGTTTCTCGAACGAGATCCGGCTGGGCCAGATCGGTTCGATCCTTAGGCGGAGCTCGCCCGTCATGCACATTCGCGTGGTTGGCGCGGCCGGGCCACCGGCAACCAAGTGGCGCGGCGCGGTGCTCGTCGCGTTCGACGGGAGGAACTGGCGTGCGGCCAGCGGGGACGTGCGACGCCTGCCGGTCGACGACGGACGAGCCATTCTCGTGGACGATGCGCAGCGCCGCCTCACGGGCGCTCGCATCACCTACGAAATCCAGTTGGAGCCCATTGCGGCCGAGGCTCTGTTTTTTGCCGGAACGCCCGAGGTGCTGTGGGTCAATTCGCCTTCCGTCACGCGCACTTCCGCGGGCGTCTATCGTCTGGAACCCGCCCCGCGCGAACGCCTTCGCTACGGCGCCATCAGCTATCTGGACCAGTCTCTGCCCGCCGCTCGCGGGCAGGGGGAAGGCCTCGCATTGCCGGCCCTCGATCCGCGCATCGCCGCTCTGGCCCGCCGGATTACGGCCGGGGCCTCCACCGACGAAACGCGCGCTTCCGCGCTCGAACAGTACCTTCGCACCAACTTCGGATACACCCTCGACCTTCCCCCCAAGGAGACCGCCGATCCGCTGGCCGACTTTCTCTTCGAGCGCCGCAAGGGGCACTGCGAGTATTTCGCTTCCGCGCTGGCAGTTATGCTGCGGACCCTCGGCATCCCTTCCCGGTTGGCGACCGGTTTCGATGGCGGCGCCCTCAACCCGATCAGCGGCTGGTATGTGATTCGTGCTTCGGACGCCCACAGTTGGGTGGAAGCCTGGTTGCCGAACCGCGGCTGGATCACTTTCGACCCCACTCCCCCGGCACGAACCCCGCAGCGGCGGCCGTTGCTTGGGCGATTCATATTTTACATGGATGCGGCGGAGATGTTCTGGCAGGACTGGGTGGTGAGTTACGACTTAGAACGGCAAGTTACGCTGGCGGCCCGCATGCAGAGTTCCGGCCGTGTGCTCGGGAGCCGCTGGCTCGACCGGTTCCACCTGGCATGGATGCGCGGCAGGTCCGTCACGATGGACGCGGCGCATAAGTACGGCAACTCCGCGCTGGGGGTCGTCTTGGCCGCGCTGGCGCTGTGGTTTGCGGCGCCTATCGTCCAGCGCCGGCTCCGGACGCGAACGCGCCTGAAGCTGGTGCGGCGCGGTGCGGCGGTTGCCTCGGACGCGACTCTGCTCTACGGTCAGATGCTTCACTTGTTGCGACGGCGCGGCTACCGTAAGCCGCTCTGGCTCACCCCCGGAGAATTTTCGCGCAGCCTGCCCGTGTCGCCCACGGCTGAGTTAGTGGCCAGCCTGACCACCGCATACCACGCTCTGCGCTACGGCGGCGACCGCGACGCCGCTCCGCGCATGGCGGCCTTGCTCGATGAGTTGGGACGGCGAAGTTAGGGTGATCGCAGGTTTCCCCTTCCAGCCTCCGCAGAGTATACAATCGAAAAGCGTCTCGATTATGCGGGGCGGTCGGATCGAAGATGGTCAAACTCGGCTTTCGCTACATCTGGTTCAAGCTTGCGCTCGCGACGGGCTCCGTGCTGGGGCTGGTGCTGTTGGTGCAGTCCGTTCGCACCTACTACCGGGTCTCCGAGGGGGAGGTGAATGCCTATTTGAGCCGGGAAGCTGCGCGGCAACGCGATGCGCTCCCGCGCGAGGCGTTTGACCCGGAACAAGACCCGACCAAGTTGAAAGCCATGCTGGAGGATTTGCGCCAGGAAGCCCCCGCCAAAATCGCTTGGATCAGACTGTTGGACAACGAGGGGAAGGCCACAATCGAAGTGGGCAACCCGGTCGGCCCGCCACTGAAGATTGTTCAGGCGCCCGCTGGAACGGCCGCGCCCCCAGGGGCCACTACTGCTGTTGTGCCACCTAAGTCCGGTGCGGCGACCTTCGGCAGAGGAGGCTTTGGGCTGCCGGAGCCGGAAAGCCGCCAGACCGCGGAGGGCTGGGTGCGCGTGGAGACGATGCGGTTCGTGCGCCGCTTGGCGGGCGGGCGGGGAGCACCAGGGGGGCGCGGTTTTGCTCCGCCCAGCGCAGTGGCGCCAGGGACGATCCCGGCGCCCCCGAATGGGACGCCGGCGAGCGCAGGACCTCAGGTGGAGGCGACTCGCGGTTTGCAGAGGCAGGTTGACCTTGCCGCGCGGAGAAGTGGAAGTGCCGGACAGCCTGGAAGCGCGGCCGTGGCGCAACCCGGGCGCGGAGAACCTCCGCGTTTCGACCCCAGGTTTCCCGGCGGCAGCGGGCAATTCCGGCAGCGGTATCTCGAAGTGGCGCTCTATTTCAGCAGCGCATCGGAGGTGTATGGCGATTTGCTGGGGGAGTTGGTTATCAATTCCACTGCCGCGCTTGGCCTGGTCGCCTCGATGGTCCTGCTTTATTTCCGGCTCCCGCAGTACGTGAATGGGAAGCGGCTGGAACATCAGACGGAACTGGCGCGACAGGTCCAGATGGATCTGCTTCCTCCGGCCAGCTTCGCCGTTGAGAATCTGGATTTCGCCGCCGAGTGCGTGCCCGCGTGGCAGGTTGGCGGAGATTTCTATGATGTATTCTCCGGTGAAGGTGGAAGGGTCGCTATCGTTTTAGGGGACGTATCGGGGAAGGGTCTGCCGGCTTCGGTCGTCGTGGGCCTTTTGCTAGGGGCTGTGCGCGCCAGCAACTGGATGGGTGGAAGCGCAGAGCACGAAGCGTCTTCCGAGCGCCTCAGCGAGTTGATTCGCACACGAACCGCTCTCGAACGCTTCGCCAGCCTGTTCTGGAGCTACTACGAGCCAGAAACCCAGGTGTTGCGCTACATCAATGCCGGCCATCCGCCTCCGCTTTTGGTGCGGCGAAACGCGGCCGGTGAGGTGGAAATGCTGCGCCTCGAAGAGGGCGGACCGGTGCTGGGCGTGGTGCCCGGCGCCGCCTATCACCAGGGGCAGGTCAGCGCGCATGCCGGCGATCTACTGGTCGTCTACTCCGACGGCGTTGTGGAGGCTACAAACGTTGAAGGGGAGCAGTTCGATGAGGAGCGGCTGCGCGACGTAATTCGACAGAATTCGACAAGGCCGCCGGTTGAGATTCGCGACCTGGTCCTCGAACAGGTCCACCGGTTTCTCGGCGATCAGCGCGCTCAGGACGATCTGACCTTGGTGGTGGGGAGGATCGTCGAAGCGGACCGAGGAACCGGATTCGGACCCGCGCGCGAAGGCCAGTCACAAGCCTAGTTTCTTTGTGAATTTGCGAGCAACCTGCTAAGATTTTCTATCAGTTAGCCGCATAGAGGCCGGTCCGCTGAAGCTCCGGCTCGCTTTCCAGCAATTACACTAGAGCCGGAAGGCTGCTCTGACAGCCGGCCCGATCCGCAGGTTCCCGCGGGTCGGGCTTTTTCATTTGGGAGGCCCACTATGCGGATTCGTTGCGGGATCGCGGCGCTGGCAGTTTTGTTTACCGTAGCCATGCAGGCTGCGCCACCCCTGACCACTATCGAGGATGTACTCTACAAGGCCGATGGATCGCGGTTCAACGGTGTCGCGTTCATCGAATGGAAGAGCTTTCAGGCGGCCGATTTCTCGAGCATCGCCACGCAGAGAGTCACGGTGACGATTCTCGACGGCGCGATCCGAGTGCAACTGGTGCCCACGACGAATGCCTCGTCGGGCGCCTACTATTCGGTTCGCTACAACAGCGACGGACGAATTCAATTCGACGAGACCTGGGCCGTCCCGCCCAGCGCCTCGCCCTTGAAGCTGAACGACGTGCGCGTGCTGAGCGGATCGGGCGGCGGGCAGGTTCTGCCGCCGGCGCAACTGGGCGAAGTCCTGGAGTCCGATGTCGTGGGGTTGCTGGACGACTTAGCGGCGCGGCCGGTGATGGGCCCGGGGTTCGCTCCGTCGCGCGCGGCGTACATTAGCGACACTGGCGCCCTGGAAGCCGTGTCGGGGGTCCTCTCCGACTGCGTTCGGGTGGACGGGACAGCCGGGCCATGCGACGTCACGGCGAATCCCGGGCCTGAGTTCGTGGATGGAGAAGCCCCGGCAGGGCCGATCGATGGCTCCAACGCGGTCTTCACGCTGGCCTCGACGCCAGCCCCTGCCTCCAGCCTGCAACTCCATCGAAACGGCGTACTCCAGAAGCTGGGTCTGGACTATACGCTGGCGGGCAACGTGATTACCTTCGACACGGCGTCGGTGCCGCACGTGAACGATGTTCTGCTCAGCTCGTACCGGCTGGCGGGGATCTCCGGGCTCTCGGGCGGCGGAGCGGGGCTGCCACAGGTGTTATGCAGCAGCACGGGCACGAGCACCACGTCGACGTCTCTGGCGAGCCTGGGGACCTGCACAGTTCCCGCGGGGGTTCTCAGAGCCGGAGACCGGGTCGAGATCCGTTTCAGCTACTCGCACGAGGGCGCCACGCTAGGTTTCACGTACGAGGTCCACTGGGGCAACACGACCATCGTCTCGCGCGGCACGGGCGCGGGGGATGCCTATGTCGCCGGACACGCCAACGCCGGCGTGCATTCGGGCGGTGCCCAGTGGGACGTTCAAAGCTGGGGGAACTCGCTGGCGCTCGCGGCGGGAATCGGGAATGCGAGCGACTCCCTATCTTCGCCGCTGGTGATCGGCTTTCTGGGCAAGCTGGCCGGCAGCACTACGGAGACGGTCACCTTGCGGAACTTCACGGTAGTAAGGTATCTGGCGGTGTCGAACCCATAGCACGTAGGACCGGCGGTTTCGCCGGTCCTTCTTGGCCTTCCAGGACCATCAAACACGCAGGCTGCCCCTGGGTTTCACTGTAGAATGGTGATGCCATGGGACTCTGTGCGAGGTGTGCCATACTGGCGGCGTTGATGCTGCCGTCGCAATCGCAGTGCTTATGGGCGGGCCGGGCGCAAGCTCGCTCGATGGTGATCACGCGCCAGGGGATTGTCGCCACGAACCAGACGCTGGCCTCGCAGGCCGGGGCGCAGGTGCTGGCGCGGGGCGGATCGGCGGCGGATGCGGCGATTGCCGCGAATGCCGTGATGGGCGTGGTGGAGCCGATGTCCAACGGCATCGGGGGCGACCTGTTCGTCCTTTACTGGGACGCCAAGACGCGGCACGCTCTCGGGACTGAACGCCAGCGGTTGGGCCGCCAAGGGTCAATCGATCGAGGTCATGAAGGGCAAGGGCTTCACCTCGATGCCGCAGCAGGGAATCCAGACGGTGACGGTTCCCGGCTGCGTGGATGGCTGGGAGAAGCTCCACAAGCGCTTTGGGCGCCTGCCGTGGGCGGAGGTTCTCAAGCCCGCCATCTACTATGCGTCCAATGGGTTTCCGGTCACGGAGCTGATCCAGCAGGCGTGGCGGAGTTCGATCCCCAAGCTCGCCCTCGATAGCGTGGCGGGGCCGGTTTTTCTCCCGGACGGGGCGGCCCCGGCGTTGGGGCAGGTGTTCCGCAATCCGGCGCTGGCCAAGGCCCTGCAACTGGTGGCGGCCGGCGGCGCCGCGGCGTTCTACAAGGGCGAGATCCCCAAGATGATCCTGCTGTTGTCGGAGTGGTTTGGTGGAACCCTGGCCGCCGAGGATTTCGCCGAGTACCAGGCCGAATGGGTCACGCCGATCTCGACCAACTACCGCGGCTGGACGATTTACGAAATCCCTCCCAACAGTCAGGGCGTGGCGGCGCTGGAGATGTTGAACATCATGGAGACGTTCCCGTTTCCGAAGATGGATCCCTCCAGTCCCGAAGCGTTCCACCTGAAGATCGAATCGCAGAAACTGGCCTATCAGGACCTGGCCCGCTACGTGGCGGATCCGCGCTTCGCCAAAGTGCCGGTGGCGGGGATGCTCTCGAAGAAATATGCCGGCGAGAGAGCCGCCCTGGTGGACAAGGACCAAGCCAACTGCGACGTCGCGCCGGGGAATCCCATTCCCGGCGAGGGCGACACGATTTATTTGACCGTGATCGACCGGGACGGCAACATCGCGTCCTTGATACAGAGCCTGTATCTCGGATTCGGCTCGGGACTGGCGGTGCCGCAGTTTGGGTTCCATCTGCATAACCGGGGAGCGCTGTTCACGCTCGACCCAAGTCATCCCAACGCGCTCGCGCCGCGCAAGCGGCCCTTCCATACGATCATCCCGGCCTTCATGGAGAAGGGCGATCTGCACATGGGCTTCGGCATCATGGGCGGTTTGAACCAGGCGCAGGCTCACGCGCAGTTCGTCTCCAACGTCGTGGACCACGGCATGAACATCCAGGCAGCGCTCGAGGCCGCGCGCTTCACCCGCATGACCATTGGCGGCTGCGAGGTGTCGATTGAGGACCGCCTCCCGCCCGAGACGCTGCAATCCCTGAGGGATAAGGGTCACAGGGTTGAGGTGCTGGCAGGCTACGACGGCGCCGTGGGCGGTGGGCACGCCGTGCTGCGGGATTCGGCGGCCGGTGTAAACTACGGGGCCTCCTCTCCTCGCAAGGACGGGGCCGCGGTGCCCGAGCCCGATCCCTACTTCGACGCGGCGCCGCCCGCCAGGCCGGCCGCACCGGCGAAACCGGCGTCGCCTCCGGCACCGAAGAAGAAATAGGGCCAAGAACCGGGGGCAATGCAGCGAGACGAAATTCTGGCCAGGCTGCGCGAAAGGATTGTGGCCTTCGCGGCATCTCAATTATCTAGGGACATTGCGGAGGATGTCGCTCAGGAGGTGCTGTTGCTCCTGCACACCAAATACCGCGAGGTCGCGCTGCTGGAGGATTTGCTGCCGCTGTCGCTCCAGATCGCCCGCTTCAAGATCGTCAGCTTCCGCAGGAAGGCCCACCGGCGCGGCGAGGATACGCAGGTCCAGGTCGAGGACGTTCCGGTCGCGGCCGTAGGGCTCGACCCCGCGGCCAGCCTGGAGAAGAAGGAGATGCTGGAGCGGCTGACAGCGGCGCTCGCCAAACTCGAGGGGCGCTGCCGGGAGCTATTCCGGCTAAAATTGCAGGGGAAGGGCTTCGCCGAGATCCAGCAGATCCTGGGTGTGAAATCCATCAACACGGTTTACACCTGGGACTTCCGCTGCCGGAAGCAGTTGCTGGAGCGTCTCGGAGGCGTGTGGGAGGCGGAGAGATGAACCCGGCGGACATCCGAAAGCTTCTCGGCGGGTACGCGGCGGGCACGCTCACGGAAGAGGAGCGCCGGGCCCTGTTCGAAGCTGCTCTCACGGATCAAGACCTCTTCAACGAACTCGCACGCGAGCAGGCGCTGAAGGAACTGCTGGAGGATCCCGGCGCGCGGCGCCAACTGCTGGCGGCTCTTGAAGAGAAGCCGGCGTTCATGGAGCGATTCCGCGCCTGGATGGGCCGGCCGGTGGCGTGGGTGGCCGCGGGAAGCCTGGCGGCGGTTGCGCTGCTCGTGGTGGTCGTGGTGCGCAGAGCGGAACCGCCTCTTGCGCCTGAGCCGGTGTTTACAGCCAAACTCGAAGCCCCTGCATTGCCTGATACGCCGGTCGCAACCCACGAACCCGCCAAGGATCGCGAGAAGGCCGCGATAGCGCCGATTGCGATTCCCGCCGCGCCTCCAGCTCCGGCACGAAAGGCGGCGCCGGAAGTACCGTATGAGATTGCCGCAGGGCAGGCAATGAGGGCGGATGCCGTGGTTCAGCCTCCCGCTGCGTTGGAGGTGCAACCGGGTCCCGTTCCTGGTGGTGTCGTGGGGGGGATCGCCGGCGCGGCCGGTGGAAGCGTGCGTTCAGAAGTCAGCGACAGCGTCCGTCCCCCTGCAGCGGCCCCTAGGGCGGCGCCAGTGCAGGCAGAGGCGGTGCCCCAGTACCAAATTACTGGCCCCTCCATGAAGGCGCTGGAAGCGTCCCGCGGCGAGGCGAGATTGATGACTTCGCGCACCGCGTTCGCAGCCGCCGATGCGGCAGCGGACAAGAAGTCGAATGAAGTGGTTGTTCCGCCGCCAGTCCCTTACAGAATCCTGCGCGCCGGAGCCGACGGCAAGTTTGCGGAAGCACCGGCCGGGACGGCCTTTCGCGCCGCGGACCGTGTCCGAGTCGTCTTCTCGCCGCCCGGTCCCGGCCGCCTGGTCGTGACGGCGGCGAACCGGCCGAAGCCGTTGCTGGACCGCGCAGTCAGGCAAGGCGCCACGGTCAATCTCGACTGTGCCGGCCGCGTGTCCAGCCTGCAGGTGACCTTCACGGCGCAACCGGCGGCTGCCCCCGCGCCCGTCACCTTCTCCATCGCCATTCCCCGGGAACCCGCCCCTAATTGTGGTGTCTCTGAAAGGGAATCCGCCCGCGCGGCATTTCCATTCAGGAGGACATCATGAACCGAATCGCAGTCGCCGCTCTGGCTAGCCGCACTGATTGGCATTTGTGGTCAAACCGCAACTTCACAAGAGGACAACGCGCTCCGGGGTCTCTGACCCGGCTCGGGCCGGACGGACAACCCGCCGGACTGTGCCCGCTCAAACACACCGACGTGAAGGCCGAGATCACGGGCTTTCTGGCGCGGGTCAACGTCACGCAGGAATTCGGCAATTCGTCTCAGGAGAAGATCGAGGCGGTCTACACCTTTCCTCTCCCGCAAAACGCCGCCGTGGACGACATGACGCTGATCGTCGGCGACCGTGTCGTGCGCGGCAAGATCAAACGCCGCGAGGAGGCCCGAGCTATCTATGACGCGGCGCGCGCGGCCGGACAAGTGGCCGGGTCTGCTCGATCAGGAGCGGCCCAACATCTTCACGCAGCATGTCGCCAACATCATGCCGGGCGAGACCGTCAAGATCTCGATCAGCTACGTCGAGACGCTGAAATACGAAGCCGGCTCCTACGAGTTCGTGTTTCCGATGGTGGTGGGGCCGCGCTACATTCCGGGCAGACCGATCGGAAGGCAGGGCGGAGGATGGGCGCCCGACACGACGCGCGTGCCGGACGCCTCCCGCATCACGCCGCCGGTGGCCAAGCCGGGCACGCGGGCGGGACACGACATCTCGGTCGAGGTGAGCCTGGACGCCGGCCTTCCCGTGAACGAACTCACCTGCCCGTCGCACGCCGTGGACGTACAGCGCGCGGGGCCGAGCCGGGCGACGGTTCGCCTCAGGGACGCCGCCGTGATTCCCAACAAGGATTTCATCCTGAACTACGACGTGGCGGGCGCGCGGATCGCAGACGCCGTGCTGACCCACCGGACTGCCGCCGGCGGCTTCTTCACGCTGATTCTTCAACCCCCGGACCACATTTCCATACCGGATGTCGCGCCCAAGGAGTTGGTCTTCGTACTGGACACTTCGGGATCGATGTCGGGCGCTCCGATTGAGAAGGCGAAAGCGACGATGCGGCTGGCTCTGGCGTCGCTCAACCCCCGCGACACTTTCAACCTGATCACGTTCTCGGGGGACACGCGCATTCTGTTCCCGGCGCCGGTTCCGGCCACCTCGGAGAATCTGCGGGTGGCGCACGAGTTTCTCTCGACGCGCTCGGGCAGCGGCGGCACGGAGATGATGCGGGCCATCCGCGCGGCGCTCGAGCCTTCCGATCGCCAGGGGCACATCCGAATTGTGTGTTTCATGACCGACGGCTACGTCGGCAACGACATGGCCATCATCGGCGAGGTACAAAAGCACCCCAACGCGCGGATGTTCTCCTTCGGAATCGGATCTTCCGTGAACCGTTTCCTTCTGGACAAGATGGCGGAAGCCGGAAGGGGCGAAGTGCAATACGTCGGTCTCAACGACGACGGATCGGCCGTGGCGCAGAAGTTCTACGAGCGTGTGCGAAATCCGCTGTTGACGGACATCTCGATCGATTGGGGCGGGCTCGCGCGTGACGGACGTGTATCCGGCGCGCATCCCGGACGTGTTCAGCGCCAAGCCCGTGATCCTCAAGGGACGCTACGACCGGCCGGGGCGCGCTACCATCCGGCTGCAAGGCCAGGCGGGTGGACGAACCGTGACGCGGGAGATCGCGGTGAACCTTCCGGGGATCGAGACGCGCCACGATGTGCTGGCCACGCTGTGGGCGCGGGCCCGCGTGGACGACCTGATGGCGCAGGACTGGGCGGGAGCGCAGATGGGCAACCCGCGGCCGGACGTGCGCGAGGCGGTCACCGGGCTCGGGCTTCAGTTCAAGATCATGACGCAGTTCACTTCGTTCGTGGCGGTCGAGGAGATGAGCGTGACCACCGGCGGAGTACCCAGGCGGATCGAAGTCCCGGTGGATATGCCGGAGGGCGTGAGCTACGAGGGCGTGTTCGGATCCGAGCGGCTTCGCGTGGGAGGCAAGCATGCAGAATGCTCGTCTCCGTATCGGCGATGGCCGTTCAGGCTTCGTCATCTGCCAAGGAGGCGGGCGGCGTCGTGGGCGGCATGGCGGGTGGCATGCCGCGTGCGCACGGCCCTTTCGTCTTCGAGGTCTCGGACGCGGACGGCCGAGTGGACCAGGGCCGCACCGGTGAAGATCGATCCTTCTCTGCGAGGACGGACAGGCAGGCTGGAAGTGCGGATCTTCCTATCGGATGTTTCGGCAGCCGTGCTGGAGCAGCTCAAGAAGCTGGGCTTCGAAATCGTGCTGCAACCCAAGACGGCGAAGATGGTGATCGGGCGCATCGGCGCGGACAAACTGGCGGAGTTGGAGAAACTGACCGCGGTGATCTACGTGGCGCCGATGACGTAAGCTACAGTTTCAGGCGGCGGATGCCGGGCACTCGATCGAAGCCCGTGTCGAAGGTGGCGATTGAGCCTATCTCGCGGTTCAGCATGACTGCGGCATGCACGGCGTCTCGCGCGGAGATGCCGTGCGTGCCGCAGAGGATGTCGCGGGCTCTGTCGGTGTCCGCCAGGGTCACTACAATCGGGATGTTGGAGTCGATGAAGACCTTCACGCGCGGCCTGCCTCAATTTCGGCCAGCATCCGCTTGATGCTCGCGGCCGGGGCGCGCAGGGAACCCAGCCGGGCAACCGGATCGGCATGCGGCCCGCTTCTTCCCCGCGGTTTCAACGACGCCTCCAGAGCCCGCCGCACCCACTCGCCCTTCGAGACCCGATTGCGCTGTGCCGCCTTCTGCAGCCGCGCGTCGAGCTGCGGTGAGATCAGGACGTGCAGCCGGTGACTCATAGGAGCAAGCTACCATGCTCAGAGAGAGAGGGGCAGCCGTTCTTAAAAAAGCTCAGGCCCAAGACGGCAGGCACCGAGTGAGCGTGCGCGGACCACCCGTACATCCGCCTTGGGCGGCCCTATGCGACGGAGAGCATCAGCCGGCCGTTCGGACGACTCCTGGGCGTCGGCTTGATCACAATGTGGACATCCCGGCCCAACCGGGTCAGGCATTCCAATAAACGGTGCTCCGAGACCCCGCGAAACTGCCCTTTCAAGAGGGCGGAGACCTTGGGCTGCGTTAACCCCAGGATCTCTGCCGCGCGGGCTTGCGTGAGTGCTCGCCTCTGAACGATCTCGGCAATCTTGGCGGCTAGTTGGGCCTTCACCAGCATGCGCTCGCTGTCCGCATAGCCGAGGTCGGCATACACATTACCGGAGCCTTCCTCGACAGGAACGCCCCGCACGAGTCGCTGTTTCTTCATCGCTATAGCTCCTTGGCCCCACCCAATACAGGGGCTTCAGGAATGGAAGCTTGTCCACGCTTTCCATTATACCTACATTGGTATAAAGACGCACCACCAACTTCGAGGTGCAATGCGCCTTGCCGCAAACTGAGGCTTGGCTGTCTTGCTCCGTTTTCGCCGCAAAATTACCCCTTGCATTCGGCAGGATTCAATGCTACAATCGGTAGCGCTACGATGGTTAGCGTACAACGGCAGCACAAAACACTCGGCGCACTCGAACACCTGGTCATGGGCTTCATCTGGTCGCACGGTCCTGCTTCCGCCGAGCAGGTTCGAGAGGCGTTCGCCTCCCAGCACCCGATGAAGGAATCGACCGCCCGTACCATCCTCCGGCGCCTGGAAGTCAAAGGCTATCTGACGCACCGGGTGGAGGGACGCACCTACGTCTACGCCGGGGCCGAGCGGCCCCAAAGCGTCGCCGCGCGCGCCGTCCGCCAGATCATCGAGAAGTTCTGCGGCGGCTCGGTGGAGCAGCTCCTGGTCGGCATGGTCAACAGCGACCTGATCGACGAGCTGTGAGCTGAAACGCCTGGCGCAGAGAATCGCCCGCAGGAAGAACCGCGGAGAGGAGGAGTGACATGGATCCCGGCTCCCTGATGCTGTCTCACCTAACGGACGCCTCCGTTCGTTCGCTCTGTCTGGCACTTGTGGCCGTGCTGGCGCTGCTCGCTGCCCGGGTGCGATCCGTTTCCGCCCGCCACGCGGTGTGGACCGCGGTCCTGGGCGCCATGCTGTTGTTGCCCTTCCTGACGCCTCTGCTGCCGCCGATCCCGGTGCCGATCCTGCGGAGTGCGCCGGTGGTGGTGGTGATGCCGCCGGCTCCTCAGCCAATGGTCCGTAGCATGGTCACGGCCCGCGGTTCAACCGTGGCCCAGTCCCAGCCTGTGGCTCCCCGGCTCACCTGGCAGCAGTACGGGCTCGCCTTGTACCTCATCGTCGCCCTGGCCTTGCTCGCGAGGCTGCTGGTCAGCTACCTGCTGGTGAACCGCCTGGTGCGCTGCTCCGGCCTGGTTTACGCGGCGCCGCCCGCGACCTTCTCGATCGAGCTCGCCGGGCCTGGTGCGCCGGCCCTCCGCGAATCCGCATCGATCACGGTTCCGATGACAGCGGGCTCGCTCAGACCCAGCATTCTGCTTCCTTCGGACTGGCGGGAATGGGACCGGGAGAAGCTCGCCGCGGCCCTGACCCACGAACTGGCCCACGTGCGCCGCAAGGACGCGCTCATCGCGTTGGTCGCTGGAACTCAACAAAGCGGTCTTCTGGTTTCACCCGCTGGCCTGGTGGTTGGAGCGCAAGCTCGCCCTGCTGGCCGAGGAAGCCTCCGACGACTGCGCACTTCTGGTGCTCGGCGACCGCTGCCGCTACGCCTCGACGCTCGTCGAGATGACGGCAGCGGCCCGCGGCGGCCGCCAGCGAATTCTGTGGGGGGCGATTGCCATGGCGAGGCCATCCACGTTACGCCGGCGCATCGACCGCGTTCTGGATGAGTCGCGCCGGATTCACGGCGGCCTCGGCAGGGGACGCTGGATCACGCTCTTGCTCGGGAGCGCAGTAATGGTCTGCGGTGCGGCGGCTCTCCAATTGCAGACAGCGCCACCGCCCAACGCCGCGGAACGGGACGCGCGGTTGCGGGCGGAGCTTGCTTCGCCGTTCCAGATATGGCTTGACGGAAAAATGGTATACGCCGGCTCTATTGGGCAGAGTGCGGCCAACCCCCTCAGTGAGGAAGAGAAACGTAGCCGGGACGAGCGACTCCGAAAGGAATTGGAAAGCCCTTACCGGAAATGGCTGACCGAGGATGTCGGCTACATCATCACCGCTGAGGAATCGCAGAGCTTCAAGCGCCTCTCCACAGACGACGAGCGCGAGAACTTCATCGAGCAGTTCTGGCTGCGGCGCGATCCAACGCCGGGCACGATCGAGAACGAGTTCAAAGAAGAGCACTACCGCAGGATCGCCTACGCCAACGACCGCTTCGCCTCGAAGCTCCCCGGCTGGAAGACCGACCGCGGGCGAATCTACATCACGTTCGGCCCGCCCGACGAACTGGAATCGCACCTTCCCAGCTGGACGCCTCCAGAGGCGCGGATCCATATCCGCTTTGAGATCTGGTGGTACCGCTAGATCGAGGGGATCGGCAACAACGTTGAACTGCGAGTTCGTGGACAGGGTCGATGAACGGTGAATACCGCCTGACCATGGCCCCACTGAGAGGACGCCTCCCGGCCGAAACGCCTGCCAGGTCGCTCTTCCCCAATCCAGCCGCAGACCCGCCCGCCGCCGCGAATTCGGGGGCCACCAGCGATGCGCTTCCCATGCAGGTGCGGGTGGACTACACCCCTTCGAATGACTGGAAGGTTCTGGTCCACCTCACCCTGACGTTCTTCAGTAACGACTTCCCGCCCCGGCTCGCGAAGGACGCCCGGACGCCCACAGTGAACATCTACGGCCGCTTACTGAGTAAGGCACATGGGCCCCTCCTTCGGCGGCTATGGCGGTGTGTTTTTTCGGGTGGTAACCACCTTCGACGAGACTGTCCCTCTGGTGGCCCAGCCCTCCGGTTCGCAGGAGACAGGCATCTTCACCTACCACAAAACCATCTCTCTCTCCCCGATGGACTACCGCCTGACCATCGTCGCCAAGGATTTGGCCAACGGCCGGACGGTGACCAGGGAACTGACCATCACCGTACCCGGGTGGAGAGCTGAGGACGGGGACGCCATCAAGCTGGACTAATGCGCGGCCTCTGTTCTATGCTGGCTCTGTGATGAAAATCCTTTGGCTGTCTCTGCTGTCGCTCGCTTCGGCTTTCGCTCAGCTTCCCTGCCGGCACGAGGGCTCCCGGCGAAGACTGGGTGCAACTGTACAATGGCAAGGACCTCAACGGCTGGAAAAACGTCGGCAAAGAGGAGTGGAACGTCCTCCCGGAGGGCGTGCTGCAGGGCAAGGCCGTCACCAAAGAGTACGGCTACCTGGAGACCGCCAAGGACTATAAGGACTTCACGTTCTCCCTACGCTTCAAGTGCGTCGGCAACGGCAACAGCGGCATCTATTTCCACACGCGCTTCAAGCCCGGCACGGTCGACGTCAGCCAGGGCGCGCAATTCGAAATCGACTGCACCATCAACCGGCACACCGGCGGCATCTACGGTTTCGGCCGTGCCTGGATCGTGTGGCCCGCGCCGGAGAACGAAACCGTGGTCCGGCAAAACGACTGGAACGAGATGACGGTCACGGTCCTGGGCAACCGGTATATCTCGCGCCTGAACGGTGTGCCCATGATCGATTTCACCGATCCGCGCGCGCCTTTCCTCGATGGCACCATCGCGCTTCAGCTTCACTCCGGCGGCGAAGGTCACATGCTCTTTAAGGACATCTGGATCCGCGATCTCACCAAGCGCTGACCCTCGCCGCAGTGGATGTTGTGTGAGAAGATCGGGCAAGGGGGGTACGATGCGAGACCTTCTTACAGGGGAACAGAAGTCGGATCTCACCAGCCGCGGATTTTCACGCCGCGACTTTCACCGGATGGCGACATTGCTGGCGGGCGGCGCCTTGCCCTTTTTCCATGAGCAGGCGCTCGCGCAGCGCTCCAGGGGAACGGCGGCTGTGGCGGACGCCGTGAAGATCGACTCCAACGAGAATCCCATGGGGCCGTGCGCGGAGGCCGCCGAAGCGATTCACGCAATCGTGCAACAGTGCGGGCGGTATCTCACCGGTGAGAACTCGAAGATGGCCGCCACTCTGGCCGAGCAGGAAGGGCTCAGCGCGAGCTACGTCCAGCCGTTCGCCGGGTCGAGCAGTCCCCTGTACCAGACGATCATGGCGTTCTGCGCCAAAGACCGGCCCTATGTGGTTGCCGATCCCTCCTACGAGTTGGGTTCCCGCGCGGCCCAGTTCGTCGGCGCGCCCGTGATCGACGTGCCACTCGTTGCGGCGACCTTCGCCCACGATGTCAAGCGGATGGCCGCCGCGCATCCGACCCCAGGCGTTATTTACGTCTGCAACCCCAACAACCCGACCGGCACCGTCACCCCGAAGGCGGACATCGAATGGCTCGTGAACAACAAGCCGGCGGGCGCAATCGTGCTCGTCGATGAGGCGTACATCCACTTCTCCGCGAGTGCGGCGAGCGCCGCGTATCTGGTGGCCGCGGACAAGGACGTGATCGTGCTCCGCACGTTTTCGAAGCTCTACGGGATGGCGGGGCTCAGGGCCGGTGCGGCGATGGGCAGGCCCGATCTGCTGCGCAGACTGAGCCAGTACTCCGGCACCGGTTTCCTCCCCATCACCGGGATGGTGGGAGCGACGGCCAGCTTGCGGTCGAAGACGGTTGTTCCCGAGCGCCGCAAGACTGTCGCGGGCATCCGCGATGACACCTTTGCGTTCCTGGCCAAGCAGGGGATCGAGTGCATTCCATCCGAAGCCAACATGTTCATGCTGAACGTGAAGCGCCCGGGTCGCGATTTTTCCCAGGCGATGGCTCGCGAGGGGGTGTATGTCGGACGCGTCTGGCCGGCCTGGCCCACCTGGGTGCGTGTGACGGTGGGGACCCGGGAGGACATGGCGCGCTTCCAGGACGCCTGCGCGAAGTGCTATCAGACGTAAGCTGAAGCTTCCTGCCCAACGGAGGCTACTTCCTGAGCGACGCCTTCGAAAAGATGTGCTCCGGGATCGCGGCGTTGAACTCGATGGACTGAATCACAAACTCCGTCCCGGCATCGTTCTTGAGCGCGTCCTTGAAAACTGCCCGTTCGGCAATCCAGCGCTGCCCCGCAAGCCGCAGGCTCTTGACTTCGGCGGTCTTGAGCAGGCGGCCGCTGGTGGCGTAGCGTTCCTCTCGCAGCACCACGAAGCGATCCTTGTCCACCCACATCTTGCGCGAGTGATAGGCCGGATCCTTTCCGGCCTTCGCGGTCAACTGCAGAATCCAACACGGGCGCTCCAGCACGGCCGCCTCGCCACTCACCTTCGAGTCGTAGAGGTTCCGAAGCTTGGGGTCTTCCATCAGATCCTCGTACGACAAATCCGAGCCCATCACCGACTGCCGCAGCATGTGTCCCGCGATTTGAATCGTCCGGTCGGTCGCCGGCGTGTAGATCCAAAGCTGATTCGCCAGCTTCAGCGTCTTGGTCCCAGCCTCCCGCGGGGGATCGAGGTACTCCGTGAAGGCCCGGTTCACGCCTTCAATCCATGATTTGGACCGAATCGTCCTGCTACCACGGCGCGAATGGACAATCATCTCGGAGACTATGATCTTGTTGCCCGCCGACTGGTTCTCATCGATCTTCTGGAGCAACCAGTCTCCCGAGGGCGCCTGCGCCTGGGCAACAGCTCCCAGCCCGCACAGCATTGCCGCCAGCCGCCGCCTCATGCTTCCAACTCCTTCATAAGGGTTGCTGTCTGACGCCTGAAGATCCCGATGCCGGAGACCGCCGTACCGATGCCCGTGGCCAACAGGCCCGGCACGAAGCCGATCACGAAGCTCGCCGGGGTGATGCGCGCCCGAATGACGTTATTCAGCATCATGGACGAGTTCTCCAACATGTAGCCCACGTCGAAGCCCTTGGTCTGCAACCAGTAGGCCGGCAGCATGGCGAGAGCGGTTCCGGCCACCGAACCAACCAGCCCGATTACCAGAGATTCGGCGATCATGGCGCGGTACAACCGCCCCTTGTCCTCGCCGTAGGCCAGCCGCAGGCCGATCTCCCCGTACCGCCTCAGGCTGGCGATCAGACCGGCATTCCAGAGGACAATGGACATCACCGCCGTGAAGACCACCACCACCACCCACGATACCGAGGATACGTAGTCCACGAGTTCCGTGACGCCGGGTTGGTCCCGCATGGTGACCATGACCGGCGAGAACTCACCGGCGGAGTTACCCACCTTCGTATTGAACTCGCTGGCGACTGCAGCCGCCCTTTGCGCGTGATACAGGTTGTCCGGGAAGAAGCCCAGGATCTCCCCGGCGGCGTCCTCCATGTCCAACGCCCTCTGAATGTCCGCGATATCGACCAGTATCGCCCCACGATCCATGGGCTTGACACCGAACCGGACCGTTCCCACCACGAGGAAGTTGGCCGTGGCCATGCTGCCGTACATGGTGGCGCCGATCAGCGTCGCGGTGGCGCCCGGCTCAATCTTGAGTTGGCGCGCAAGTTCGTCGCTGACCAGGACCTCGTTGGCCTTGACGGGCATGCGCCCGCGGACCAGGGAACTCGGAAGGTTCAGCAGGCCCCGCTCCGGGCTTTCCTCCGACAGCAGGTCGACTCCGAAGCCGGTCACCGGCGCCTGCGCCTTGGTCTCGTGATTGGCGTCCGGAATATCGAGCAAGCCGTTGAATCGAATGCGGGGAGTCCACGTGAAATCGGGGTACTCGCGCCGCAGCCGCTCCAGGAGACCGGCCGCGCCAGCGTAGGCCAGTTCGTTGGGGGAGAGATCCGCCCGTTCGGCATAGGCTTTCGACATCACCTTGACATGCCCGGTGCTGAAATTGGCAGTGGACTGGGTGATGTTGACCCCAGCGCCCTGCATATAGGTGTGAAAGAACACCGTCATCATCACACCGACGGTCACCGTCAGGATCGGGAAGAGGCTCCTCGACCTGTCGCGCATTAGACCGTTGATGAGGAAGCGGATCACGTGAGCCTCCCTCTCAGGGCGTCAGTGGGCTTGAGCTTTGCGATGCGCCGGGTGGGCAAGTAGCTGACAACGGTGGTGACCACCAGCACGAGCAACGTGGTTCCCGCCACCAAGCCGGCGCTGTAGGCAGGGTAGAGCCGGTCACCGATCGCATAGCCGTAGGAGTCCGTGGACGCTGGTAGAGCCCAACCGAACCTCATGAAGTGACTCAGCAGAGGAATCCCGTAGACCGCCCCGGCGAGGGCCGCCAGCACGGCGTGCAGAGCGCCTTCGAGCGTGAACAACTGGATGACCTTCGTGCGGCTCAAGCCCAGCGCCATCAGCGTGCCCATTTCTTTGCGCCGGTGGAAGATGGAAAGCACCTGAGTGTCGAGGATGGCGAGCATGGCCAGACCCAGCAGAACCACGTAACCAATGGCGCTGCCCGCGCTCTTGGACTTGGCCATTTCCTGGATGTCGTGCAACAGGAAACTCAGGTCTTTGAAATTCCAGCCCGCGACGGGCCCCGCCGGCCTGGTCGAGTTCCTGGCGAGAACTACCAGCGTGGCTTCGGTCTCCATGCGGGCCATCCGCTGCAGGCGTTCCAGCGGCAGCCATATCTGTCCGATGTCCACGGACTGTACGGGCGTGCTCATCACCTGGGCGATGCGAACGTCTTCCGCGTCGAAGGTGCCGCGGGCATCGCGCCAGCGTAGCGTCACCACGTCTCCCACCTTCAGCCCGGCGGTCTTTGCCATGCGGCTTCCGATGAACGCCGGGGTTTCTCCATCTTTCCCCGCGAGGCTGGCCGAGGGCAACGACAGCACGCGCTGAGCCGGGTCGATTCCCTTCAGCAGAACCGGCCGGAAGTTTCCGCCGATGTACAGGAAACCCTGTAAGGCCAGGATCGGCGTAGCTCTGCCCGAGTCCACGAGTTGCCGCAGTTCCTCCGGGATAGGGGCGTGCGCATCGGCGAGGGTGAGAGGGTCCTGCGGATCGTAGTTCGCCTGCCAATACTGGCCGCCGCCGATTTCCACCTCCGTCGTGGCCTGGGTAGCCTGCTGGTTCATCCCCTCGACCAATCCCTGCATGCCGATAATGACGACGAAGGCGAGCGAGAGAACCGCCACGTTCAGCCACGTGCGCAGGCCAGCGCCGAGCAGACTCCTTAACGCCAGCTTAGGAAGGATCATGACAAGCGTCCTCGGTTACCCGGCCGTCGTTGAGCACGATTTTCCGGTGCAGATAGCGGATGACCTTCTCGTCGTGCGTGGCGAAGATGAACGTGGTTTGCAGGTCACGGCGCAGTTGGAGCATCGTGTCCAAAATATTGCGGGAGTTCTCAGCGTCCAGGTTGGCGGTCGGCTCGTCCGCCAGCACGATCTCCGGCCGCTTCACGATGGCCCGGGCGATCGCCACACGCTGACTCTGCCCACCGGAGAGTTGGGCAGGCCGGGAGCCGGCCCGGTCGGTGAGTTTCACCCAATCCAGCGCCTCCAGCACCGCTCGCTTGCGTTGGGGCGCCGCCATCCCCAGGACCAGGAGCGGGAATTCCACGTTCTCATAGACGGTGTAGAAGGGGAGCAGATTGTGTGTCTGGAAAATGAAACCGATGTGCCGGCTCCGCAGCCGGGCCGCCTCCTTGTGCGCCAGGTTCTCGATGTGCTGCCCCAGGACTTCGACAGTGCCCTCGGTGGGCTGGTCCAGCGAACCCAGGATGTTGAGCAGCGTCGTCTTGCCGGAACCGCTCGGGCCCACCAGTCCGGCGAATTCGCCCCGGACGAATGTCAAGTTAATGTGGTCGAGCGCCACCAGCCGGTGGTGATCCAGCGAGTACACTTTCACCAGTTGCTCGGTCTTGATGAGCGGTGTGCCTTGTTGATCCATGATTCTAGTGGTTGAAAACCGCCATGATTTGAACGCCCCGGCCCGCCATCACATTCTGCCCTGACCGCCCTTGATAGATCATAGACTGCGTGGGGTTCCAAAATCCCATCACGAAGAAGCTCCAGTGGTCGTAGGTTCTCTTCCAGCTTGCGAAGTTGTAAGCTTTGCGGTTCCCGGTGTCCACATAAACAATTCCGGAGAACGTGTCCAGGAGCCCCGCAGGATAGCTCACCGTGGCCGCCAACAACCGCATTCTCGGATTGTGCATCGTGAAGTGCTCGCCCAGCACATGGAGCCCGCTGCCCAGGCCGAAGGTGTAATCCGCGCCGATGTTGATCGCTGCCTGGTATGGCTTTGCGAGCGCCGGGTGATCCTGTTGCGTAAGCACCGCTTCAAACCAGACGCCGGGGCCGAGGTCCCACTTCCCGTCCAGGCCATAGCGATGTTCCGGCACGCTCTGGATAAGGCCAAGTCCTTTGCTGAAATCCGCCCGGCGGTGGTGCGTGGTGAATGCCAGTTCCCCCCTCGGGACTGGCGCCTGAATGCGCCCTCCGAACTCCGGCGTCTTCTCCCGCGTGGGAACGGATTCCCAGCCTTTAGGCCGGCCGTTGCCATACAACCCCCAGCCCCAGAGAGATGTGTTGTTGCGGGTGTTGTAGCGCACCAGCAGTCCGTATACGCCGTCGGTAAGGGACAGCGGGTCGCGCGGATCGACACTGTCGAACCACATCAACGGCCGGAGCAGCATGGCCGATCCGAAATTGAGTTTCTGCAAACCGATGCGGGCCTCGAATCGGGGTGTGCTGAATCGCGCCCAAGCCCGGTACGGCTTGATGCGCCGGGAAGCGTCAAAGCCCATCCAGCCAGGCGATTCCCCTCCCACGTATGCGTTCAGAGACAGTTCCCCGTCGATCGCTCGTTCTTTGGGGAGCTTCTTCGCCGCGGAAATGCTGGGCAGGTAACGCAGACCCACACGCGGAGTGGAGGGCTTGACGTCGTTCAGAGTGAACCAGCCGGAGAGTTGGCCGTGGAAACTCAGGTCCTGTGAAGAAAGCGGCAGGGCGGCTATGAGGAAGGACAGCGCCAGGCGTGCCCGCTTCCCAGATACAAATCCACGGCTCATGTCGGTGATCGTATCTCCAACTACGTTCTGAGTCGGCAGACTAGACGGAAGCGGCCTGCTTCCTGATTACCTCTTCCCCCACGTACGGCCGCAGGGCCTCCGGCACCACCACCGAGCCGTCCTTCTGCTGGTAATTCTCTACGATGGCAAGCCAGGTGCGGCCCACCGCCAGACCGCTTCCGTTCAGTGTGTGGACGAATTCGGTTTTGCCCTTGGGCGGTTTCGCCTTGATCGCCGCGCGCCGCGCCTGGAATGCCTCGAAGTTCGAGCACGAAGAGATTTCTTTGTAACTGTTCAGGCCCGGCAACCACACTTCTATGTCGTAAGTCTTGGCGGACGAGAAGCCCGTGTCCCCCGTGCAGAGCACAATCGTCCGGTAGGGCAGGCCTAGCCGTTGCAGGATGTCCTCGGCGTCCGCCGTCAACTTCTCGTGCTCGTCGTTGCTCTGGTCCGGCCGCGTGAACTTCACCAGTTCCACCTTCTGAAACTGGTGTTGCCGGATGATGCCGCGCACGTCCTTGCCGTAGGAGCCGGCTTCGCTGCGGAAGCACGGTGTGTAGGCGCACAACCGGAGCGGCAGCCGCTCCATGTCGAGCGTCTCACCTCGGAACAGGTTCGTCACCGGGACCTCGGCCGTCGGCGTCAGCCAGAAGTCGACGCCTTCGCACTTGAACAAATCCGCGGCGAACTTCGGCAACTGGCCCGTCCCGAACAGGCTGTCCGAGTTCACCAGGAACGGCGGCAGCACCTCCGTGTATCCGTGCTGGCGCGTGTGGACGTCCAGCATGAAGTTGATCAGCGCCCGCTCCAGGCGCGCCCCCGCGCCCCAATACACCGCGAAGCGCGCCCCGGTGACTTTCGCGGCCCGCTCGAAGTCCAGAATGCCGAGTTCCGGACCCAGGTCCCAGTGCGCTTTGGGCTCGAAGTCAAAGCTTCGCGGCTGGCCCCACTTGCGCACCTCGACGTTGTCCGCTTCGCTTCGTCCCAACGGGACCGACTCCTGAGGAATGTTCGGGATCCCTGCCAACTCCAGCCGGAACTGCTCGTCGAGCGCCTTCACCTGCTCGTCGAGAACGGTGATGCGGTCCCCGATCTCGCGCATTTTGAGCTGCTCCGCGGAGGTGTCCACACCCTGTTTGCGCAGCTTGCTGATCTCGTTGCTCTCCGCGTTGCGCCGCGCCTTCAGTTGCTCGGACTCCGTCACCGCAGCCCGCCGCCGTGCGTCGAGATCCCGGAACGCTTCGAGGTCCAGGTTGAATCCGCGCGTTCGCAGGCGTTCGGCGATGCTGTCGAGATTGGCGCGAAATTGCGACAGGTCGTGCATGGTTCCAATGTATCAAGCTGCCGGACTCGAAGGCACTGTTGAATAAACCTCGCTGGACGGGAATTTCCACGGGGCGCCCTGCGTCTTGGTATGGTGACGATACAGATGCGACCCATAACTTTCAGTCTGGTGATTCTCGCGGTACTGGCGGCGGGTTGCGGCCTGCGCCAGCCTACCTCCGTGGAGGTGGATCCGGCGCTTGCGGCGCTGGTCCCTTCGGACACCTTGTCTTTGACCGGCGTCAAGCTGGAGGCCCTGCGCGGCACGCCGCTCTACCAGAAGTGGATCGCCCCTGAACTGGCGCGTCTCTCCAAGCAAAGCGGCGTGGATCTTCAGAAAGACGCTTCCGAGTTGCTCGCCGTCTCCAACGGCAAGACCGCGACCGTCTTCGCCAAAGGCAAGTCCTCGGTTTTTCGCGTCGACTCCAAGGAACCTCTGCCGCGCATCAAGGGAGGCATCCCCGCCGCGCTGCTTGCGAAGATGCGCACCATTCCGCCGCAGAATCAGATTTGGGCCGCGAGCATCGGCCCGAGCGATGCGCTGGTCCACGCATTGCCGGATCGCGGCAATCTGGCGAACCTGAAGAATGTGGTCGCCGGCTTGGAAAGCTGGACCGTGGGCCTCGATCTACGCAGTGGTCTGAAGCTGGAAGCCAACTGCGTCTACCGCACCGAGGCCGATACCAAGCGGGTTCACGACGGACTGCGCGGTCTGCTGGCGCTGGGACGCATGAGCGCGCCGAAGGACTCGCCCGAACTGCTTCGCATCTTCGACGGCATTGCGATCAGCCAGGAGAAGAGCGCGTTGAAGATTGCGACGGACGTTCCGGCGGATTCCGTGAACCGGCTGTTGGGCCAGTTCCGGCCGCCTCAGTTGTAGTTGCGGTTCCAGTCCGGGATCTCCACCACCACGTCGCCCTGGACCACGGCCTGGCAGGCCAGGCGCGAGTGCAGCGTCAATCCCGCAGCCATCTCCAGGCGGTCCGCCTCGTCATCTTCCATCACAGAGAGGTTGGCCTCGCCTTCCCGGACAATCACGTGGCAGGTAGTGCAGGCGCAGTTGCCTCCGCAGGTGTGTTCGAGAGGAACGTCAAAGTGCAGCGCCACGTCCAGCAACGAGCCGGGCTTGCCGTGGCCGGCGAACGGCAACTGTTCTCGCTCGAACTCGACCGCGGCGCCCGCGGGCAGGAAAGTCACCTTGGGCACGGCGCTCAGCCCAGCGCCTTCAGCGCCGCCTCCACGTCGTCGTCGAAGTTGAAGATGGTGTCGAGCCGGGTGACGTGGAAGGCGTCGCGAACCTGGCCGGTCGCGCCCGCCATGCGCAAGCCGCCGCCGGCCTGCCGCAGCTTGTTCAGGCTGGAAATGAACCGGCCGATTCCCGTGCTGTCGATGTGGGTGACGCCGCCCAGCTCGAAGACCACGCGATTCTTGCCTTCGCCGATCAGCCGCTTTCACGAGGGATTCGATCTCGGCGCTGGTTTCGCCCAACATGACACGCCCGGTCAGCGTGACCACCACCGCTCCGGAAGCGACTTCTCTGTGCTCGATTTGCAGCGACATTCGCGGGCGCCTCCCCTTCATTCGGGTTTCTTCACTTCCACGTGGGCCAACTGCTCCAGGTACCGCACGATTGCGGAATGATCCAGATCGCCCATGCCGTCTTTCATCAGCGCCACCAGCATCTCCTGCACCAGGCTGGTGATGGGCAGCGAGACGTTCAGCGATTCGGCCGCCGCAAGCGCGTTGCGCAGATCCTTCTGGTGCAGCCGAATGCGGAAGCCGGGCTGGAAGTTGCGCGCAATCACCATGGGCGCTTTGAAGTTGAGCACGGTGCTGCCCGCCAGACCGCCCTTCACCGCCTCGAACACGACCTCCGGATCGAGACCGGCCTTGGTGGCCAACACCAGAGCCTCCCCCATCGCGGCGATGTTCGAGGCCACCATGATCTGGTTGGCGAGCTTCGTCACGTTGCCCGCGCCAACGGGCCCCGTCAGCGTGACGTACGCGCCCATGGCTTCGAGTATCGGCAGCGCCTTGTCGAAGACTTCCTGCTTGCCGCCCACCATGATCGCCAGCGTCCCGTGGATGGCCTTCGGCTCGCCGCCGCTCACCGGAGCGTCCAGAAAATCCACTCCCCTCGCCTCGCACGCCGCGCCGACCTTCTGCGCGACCAGCGGGCTGATGGAGCTCATGTCGATAACCAGCGTGCCCTCCTTCGCGCCCTCCAGCACGCCGTTTTCGCCCAGCACGGCCTGCTCGACCTCCGGCCCGTCGGGCAGCATGGTGATGACGATCTCAGTGCGTGCCGCGACGTCGCTCGGCGATGCGCCTTTCTCGGCGCCGGCCGCGACCAGTTCCTCGACAGGAGCCGGCGCGATGTCGTACACCACCAGCTTGTGGCCGGCCTTGAGAAGGTTCTTCGACATGGGCTTCCCCATGATGCCGAGACCGATGAATCCGATGCGAGAAGACAATGCTTTTGGCTCCTTTCGTTATGATACGATACCGGCATGGACATCCAAACCTGGAATGATATTAAGGAAGACGCACTCAACCCGCTTGCCGGGCGCAAGGCGCTGCATGGAAAGATGATCACGCTGGCGCGTTTCCGCTTCGACAAGGGCAACAAGGTGGCCATGCACCACCACGCCAACGATCAGATCACAACGGTCGAGTCCGGGAAGGTGCGTTTTTTCACGGACAAGGAAGAGACGATTCTCAAAGCCGGTGACATGGTTGCCGTGCCGCCGGATGTCCCGCACGGAAATGAAGCTCTCGAGGACACCATCATCGTCGAGATCTTCTCGCCCGTCCGCCAGGACTGGATCACGGGCGACGACTCTTACCTGCGCCAGAAGTGACCCGCACAGACTGACGAGTGGCGCAGGTGCTTCCGCCTGCCGCTACCCCTTGACCTCGCGTAGCGTGCCGGTCTTCACGTCGTACACGAAGCCCCGAACCGGAATCTGCCGCGGAATCCACGGGTGCGACTTGATCTTGTGTACCTGCTCGCGCACATTGGCATCCACATCGCTGAAGGCGAAGAAGCGCGCCGGAGCTACAGCCGCGGAGCCGGTTTCACGGCGCAGTTTCTCTCCCAGTTCCTCATCCTTGAATGTGAGCATCCCGCAGTCGGTGTGATTGATCACGATGAACTCTTGAGTTCCCAACAGGTGGTGCGAAATGATCAGCGAGCGCACCGCGTCTTCCGAGGCGATCCCTCCCGCGTTTCGAATCACATGCGCCTCTCCCGTCTTCAGCCCCAACGCCTGGTCCACCATCAGTCTGGCGTCCATGCAAGCCAGGACGGCCAGCTTGCGCGAGGGCGGCATGGCCAACCCGCCAAACTTGAACCCGCTGGCATAGGTTTCATTGGCCTTAACGGCCTCATCGGTTGTGGACATGGTTCAATCTCCTTGAATGTGACTAATGTCGATCAAGATAGTATAAATTGTACCACATCCAGCAAATCGCGCTTTCAATAGCCCGTCAGGGCTGATCGCGAACCACCGTCTCGTGGGCCGCAATCAGCCACTTGCCGTTGATCTTCTTGAACACGAGCAGAATCCTGCCGTCGACTGTCACCCCCGCGTTGGTCGCCTGATACGTTCCGGCAGTGTAACCGAGTTCGCCCGAAGCGAACACGGTGAGCGGCTTGATGAAATCCACGTGGCCGCCGGCCACGATGCCGCGCCGCCAGTAGGCCTCGATCGCCTCCCGGCCGTGAGCGAGAATATGCGCCGAAAGATAGTAGCCGTCCTCGCTGTAGAGCGCAGCCACCTTCGAGGCGTCGCCGCCGTTATACGCGTTCCGCCAATCTTCGGCAATTCTACCGATCGCCTGATCGTCCCCGACGGCAACCGCCGTTGCCTTGTCGCCCGAAATCCGAGCGGTCACGAGCGCGACGCAGCCAACCGCGAAAAGCAGTAACGGAATCTTCAAAGCGGTTTCTCCCTTGAACGTTTGAGCGGTCTTCGTCCCCATCATATAGCCCTCTGGGGCCGGCCCGGCGTTGGATGGGTGGGTCAGTGGCAGGAAGCTGCTGGAAGCTCACTTCTTCGGAGCGGCAGCCTTCTTTAGGACGGGCCTTCCCGTGGGATCGGGTGGGAAGAACACGCCGGCCTTCTCCCTGGAGCGAACAAACGCATCCAGCGTTTGAAAGCGGGCATCGCCGAACGCGGCCTGGAGTTTTTGCCGGTGGTCCACCAGCATCAAGCGGCGCTGGTCATCCAATTCCCTTAACTGCAGGGACAACTCCTTTGGAACGCTTCCCGAGCCAATCGCGTGCATTCGCGCTTCCCAAGTCAACCGCCTCACGGTGCCGTTCAGCGATTGGTTCTCGGAATAGCACTCAGCGGCCAGTTCGTTCAGGGCCTGCGCCTCCTGGTCGGACAGCCCGATGACGTCCTTAGGAGTGGACTGGGATCCGCTTCCAGCTACCACAGGGGCACGCGCCGCCGTCCTATACAGCACGGCGACTGCACTGAGAAAGGCCTCATAGACGTCGGCGCTGGCGATGGCTTGCTGGGGCGCTGCATCCGGAAGGCCGCTTTGGCAAGGGCAGGGACACAAGCACCCCACTATCCCCAACGCCGCCACCATCCGGACCGCCAGACCGCGCATCTCTCACCCTCCCGCACATCCTGGCTGAATTCATTGTACGCCCCCCAAACCGGAAGGAACCAGGGAGCCGTCAACCCCCAACCGCTGCCCACTCCCCCCGTGTAAACAATCCGATAACATCTACACACCGCCAGCGAGTAGAATCTGCACCCATTCAATAGTGAGCGCCTACTTTGGTCCCGGCCAAGATGGCTTAACCCATTTGCTCGCACCATCGCGATGCCTAAGCCTGAGTGGATGCCGGCGTGCCTTAGACTGCGCAAGCTTTTTTACACAGCAGGAGGGCATGTGGGGAATAACAGCAGGAGATCAACCAATGCGGCGCAAGTTCGGAGAGTGCTCTTCGCGGGGACTCTGCTCTTGTTTGCTGCCGTTGCAGTGGGCCAGTTCACCAGCGTCAAGTCCATCAACTCCACCAGCCAGAACAGCGACTCAGCCGCATCCGCAATGGTGAGCGAGCAGCCTTGGCAGGGCCTTGCGGGTTACCAGATTGTGGCGGCGAACGATCTTGGCATGCACTGCGCGGACATCGATCATCGCATCGCCAGCATTCTTCCACCATTCAATGTGATGCACGCCCAAGCGCTGCGCAAGGGCTCCAGGCCGAGTATCCTGGGCCCGGCGGACGTGGAAATCGTGTACTCGGCGGCCTCCAACCCACAGGATCCCGCCCGGTCGCGCGCGGCGCCCTCCCAGATTTACAAGACCAACTTCTGGGATCTCAATCCGCGCAACACGGGGCGCAGCATCGCTTTCGACGCGTATAGGCCTCACTATCCACCGGGCGTCTTGGAGATGTTCGCTTTGCCCGCGGACCAGGGACTGCCTGTGCCGGACCTTCAGCGGCTGTATCTGGGGGACCACCAGTTGGCGGCCGATCGGCAGGCCATGCCCAGTGCGGCGTCGCAGACCCCGTTTGTCACCCAGCCGTATGCGACAAACGCCCCGCAGCGTTTCGCGCTCTTCTACAGCAGCTTCCCATTCTTCGTCAGCTTCCCTTTCGGCTACACCCTGCCCAAGGTCAACTTGTTTGCCGCTGAAGGTATCCCGATGTCCGCGTTCGACGATGCAGGGCGAGCCAATGAGTATCCTCTTCTGCGAGTGCAGGCCAAGGCCACGGCAGGCAACAGCCTGGGAGTCGCTCCGGGGACCGTGCTGGCGTCCCTGGATACGGTGGCGCCAGTTTCCGGCGAAGTCCAGTGTATGAGTTGCCATACCTCCTCCGCCGATGGCGGCAACGGCATGGCCACCGACGGCAAAGGCTTCACGGTCGCCACGCGTTTCCAAGACCCTAAGTTCGGCTCCGTGCCCGAAGTCGCGAGTCAGGAATACGCGTTCGATCTAAACGTGGTCCGCCTTCACGACGTCAAACACGGCACGCACTTGGAACAGAACACACCCATCTCCTGTCAGACGTGCCACTACTCGCCGGCTCTCGACCTCGCCCACGTCGGCCCCCGAGGGCCGGGTAACGCCGATGCCAACGGCCGGCAACAGACCCTGCACCAGACCTTTTCGCGGGTCATGCATAACTTCCACGGAAAGCTGACCAACACCGACGGTGGCCTGCTGTTCCCCGACATGCCGGGACCCCGCGGGCGGACAGTTGCCGTCCGCAACGCCGTCTTGGCGAAGAGTTGCTACAACTGCCACCCCGGGGCGCAGACCGAATGCTTCCGCGGAGCGATGGCCGACGCGGGCCTGGTGTGTCAGGATTGCCATGGGGGCTTGACGAAAATAGGCAACGACTTCTCACGCAACGTCTCTCCGGCCAGACCCGGCGCATTCCTCCTAGCGGGCGACTACTACACGAATACGGCGACCCCGCGCGTGCCCTGGGCCAACGAGCCGATGTGCCAGTCCTGCCACACCGGCGACGTATTGAAAAACTTGAGCGCCTCGGCCAACGTGGTCAAATCGGCTAGCACTTTCCGTCTGCTTCAGGCGTATCGTACGAACGACGCTAATGCCAAGCCCATCGTGGCCCAGAACCGGCGCTTTTCCGAAAACAAGAGTGGCACGAAGCAGGTCCTGTACCGGCTCAGCGAAGGACACGGAGGCGTCTTCTGCCAGGGGTGCCATGGCAGCACCCATGCGGAATGGCCCAATGGGATAGTCAACGCGAACGACAATGTCGCGGCGGCACAACTTCAAGGTCACGCAGGTACACTGATCGAGTGCAAGACCTGCCACGGTCCCGCGAGTTTCCCCCTCAGCGCGTTCCAAGGGAACTTCGATGCCAACGGATGGATGAAGGGCCCCCACGGGATGCACCCGGTCGACGACGCCAACTGGAACAAAAACCACAAGGAGGTTTTCGAGGATGGCGGCACGCCCGGCGGAACCTGCCAGGCATGCCATGGAGCCAACCTGGAAGGATCTCCGTTGGCTTTGGTGGCGTCCACCCGCACACTGCTTTGCGCGGAGAAGAACAACCGCGGTTGCGTAGAGACCAGTCAGGGTAAGCGGATCTTGTTGGCAAAGGGAAAGACGGTGAGCTGCGACCTCTGTCACAAGATGCCCGAATCCAATTAGCCGGAGCGGACGCCAGCCGCGAACACCGCACACCGGACCGGCTCGCAGGCGGCTGAGTGCACCCAAACCACGCCGGAAGCGCCCAGCCGCCCTGCCACGGCTCAGCGGCCTGCTATGCGGCTGGGCCGGACGGCGCTACTGCGCGGCCTTTCGAACGACCGGTCCGTTTTCATCGCGCCACGCAGTCTCGAACGCGACCGGATTGGGGAAGAGTGTCGTCAGGTCCACGGAGTGCTCGCCCTTCGCGAGTTCCTCGGACAGCTTGAAGACCAGCGGGTGGTCAAAGTCCCGTTTGTAGACCAGGTGAAATTCGCCGCGGGTGATGTCCCAGACACCCGAGTGCAACGTTCCCACCTCCTGCCCCTTGAGGACGGCCCCAACGCTGATTTCCTTCAGCACGGAAAACACGGACTCCGCGGAGGCATCCTTCAACTGGGGCAGCATCTTCATGCCGCGGTTGTAGCGCGAGTTCGGGCCGCCGGCCGTGTTCGGCCCCGAGAGCAGGGAGTTGGTCATGAACAGCGTGGGCCCTTCGCGCTGAATCACCTTCATCTCACCGCCCCCCCATTCGATAACCACCGCATCGCCGGAGGCGTCCGCGAGCATCATATGCATGCCTGCCTCCATCTCCGCCGGCCACGTAAAGGCCCGTACCAACGCTACAGCCTGCTTCACCGTCGCAGTCTCGGCGATGACCTTCTCGATGAAGTTGTGCTTGAGCTGCGGTTTGTTCGGATCGTGTGGAAGACCGCCCGGGGGCGTGTTGGCATGGGTCACTGCCAGCCCCCGGTCGTTTAGGCACAGGGTCCCGAAGGACGACCAGCCAGGGACAGGGTCGCTACTGATGCACACCCGGCCGTAAAGCCCATCCGTCCCCGGCGTGGCCCGCAGTTTGAGTTTGTCGGAGTAGCTGGTGTCATTGTTGCCGCCGAGGAGCACCCTGCCATCCTTCACCAACGCCAGGGCGCTGCAGGCCATCATCAACCCCGGCAGTCCGAATACCACGGCGATCATGCGAATCAGTGGAACTCTCATTGGAAACCTCCTTCGGTGCGTGTACATGCATTCATAGACACACTCCCTGCCAGGAAAGTTCCCAATGAACCCCGGCGTCTCCTCAATCCATCACGCCGGCCGCGCTGCCTTCCCGTCCCAGGTGAACGACCGCCCCTGCTGAATCGAGAGCAGCGCCAGGAGCGCCGGGAGAGTCGAGTAGAATCCCACTTCGATATCCACCGTCGGCCTCTTGCGCGACCTCATGCAGTCCAGGAAGTTGCGCGCATGCTCGACCGCGTTCACGTCGTTCTGGTAGTCTTCCTTCACCGGATGCACCTGGGATTCGAGCGGTCGCAGCCCGCCTGCTGCCGGCCTGCCCTGCTGCCCCGCCCGGATCATGTAGCCGCTGCGGTGTATCAGCAGACACCCCCGCGACCCAAAGAACCAGCTCCCCGCGAAACCGAAATCGGGATTGGGGATCACCGCGTTGGTGAACGACATCACGAACTTGTCGTACTGCCAGGAGCAGATGAACGCGTCCGGGACCTGGTCGTGCTCGGGAATCTGAACATTGACGGACTGCGCCGCCGTGCTCGTGAGCAGCGGCGCCTTGGTGTTGGCGTTGAGAAACCAGTGCGCCACGTCGATCAGGTGGACTCCCCAATCCGTGATCAAGCCTCCGCCGTAGTCGTAGTAACTCCGCCAGCTTCGCTGCCGGCCGGCCGTGTAGGGATGCCGGGGCGCTGGACCCTGGAACATCTCCCAGTCCAGATCCGGCGGCGGAGCGGTGACCGGCTCGGGGGGCCGCGAGTAGCCCCCTCCGAAGCTCAGCACCGCGTGGGTAACCGGGCCGAGGTGCCCGTCCTGAACCAGCTTCGCGGCCTCCTGGAAGTGCACCGTGGAGCGCTGCATCAAGCCCACCTGTACCACCCGGTCATACTTTCGGGCCGCCGTCACCATCTCTTGAGCGGCGCTGATGGTGTTCGAAACCGGTTTCTCGACATAGACGTCCTTGCCCGCGGCACATGCTTGCACCGTGATCGGCGAGTGCCAGTGATCCGGCGTGGCGACGATGACGGCGTCGATATCCTTGCGCTCCAGAATGCGCCGGTAGTCACCGTAACCCTCGACTCCGACCCCCAGGGTGGCTACGGTCTGATCCAGCCTGCTCTTAGAGACGTCGCAGGCTGCCATGATGGCGCAATCCGAGTGCTTCCCGAAGAAGCGTCGCAGCATCCCCCCGCGAGTTCCGCAGCCGATCAGTCCCAGTCGTATATTGTCGTTGGCGCCGAGGACGCCCCGGGCCGCCGCGAACGCCGCCGCGGACGATTTCAAAAACGCTCGTCTGTTTTCCATAGTTTCCTCCTCGTTGACCTCCTACGCCCAGTCCTCCCCCTTCGGCGTGTGCTCCTTCATGTGTGCCGGGTCGATCTCCAACCCCAGCCCCGGTCCCTGCGGAATCTGGAAGAGAGAGTTCTTGATCACCGGAGGCGCGCCGGCGGCCATCTTCTCGTAGATGCGGCCGGGACGGCCCAATCGGCACTCCGAGCGGTAGAAATTCGGAATGCTGGCCGCCAGGTGCACCGAGGCGTAGGTGCGCACCAGCGAGCCGATATTGTGCAGCGCCATCGGAATGCGAGCCAGGGCCGCGCAGTCGGCGATCTTGCGGCAGCCGCTGATGCCGCCCGCATACGAAATGTCAGGGTGAATAATGTCCACCGCCTGGTTGTCGATGAACGGCTTGAACTGCTTCACCATCTCCAGCTTTTCGCCGGTCATGATGGGGGTGCGCGTGCCTCGCTTAATCGCCATCCACGACTCGGAGAACTCCACGTAGCTTAGCGGGTCTTCGTAGAACAGGGGTCGCATCTCCTCGGTCGCTCTGGAGATGGCGATGGCGCTCGGCGTGTCCCACTGGTTGTGGCAGTGCACCCCGATGTCGATATCCTCCCCCACTGCCTCGCGCACGTTGGCGAAACCGCGCGCGATCTTCCGCAGTTGCGCCGAGGTCACCACGGGCCCCACGCGCTCGCCCCGCAAAGTCTGGTTCGGTTCGATCTTGAAGGTTGTGAAGCCTTCCGGTTGTTCCCGCATCAGCTTCGCCCAATCGCGGCAACTGGCCAGGCTGTTCATGTCCTTCAACTCATCGCCGTGCGAGTACATGGGGACCGAATCGCGCTGCGGGCCGCCCAGCAGCTTCGTGATGGGCTGCCCCAGGAGTTTCCCGGCCAGGTCCCACAGCGCGATGTCGATGCCGCTGATCAGTGGGATGCTCGGCAGGAAGGGATGGATGGCCCCCGTCATCGAAAGGAAGTGACGCTCGATGGAAAGCGGATCGGCTCCCACCAGGCGCAACTGCCCGATGCGCGCGCGGGCCATCTTCGCGTCCACGCCCGTCTCGCCATACCCGCTGACTCCGGCGTCGGTATCGATCCTGACCAAACAGCCGTCGCCCTGGTAATCAAGCTGCAATGCCTTGACGGCGGTGATCTTCACCGCCCCCAGCAAAGGCGCGGCCTGAGCCTCGTAGTTCGCCAGCCAAGACCCCGCGGGCGCCGCCAGAGCCATTTTCAGGAGATCTCTGCGCGTCCAGTTCGTTCGTCCCATCGCTTCTTCCTCCTTGTAGCCTTTCGAGTGTACACCCTCAGTTGAAGAACAGCCTCTGCGCGTTGCCGCCCCGGATGTTCGCCCGTTCGGCTTCCGAGGCGAACGCCAGCAACTCCTCGAAGCGCGCCGCCTGCTTTCTGTAATCCGCCAGTGTGTTGCCCAGCGTGCCCCAGATGATGCGCTGCGGGCCGAAGGTGTCATAGAGCCGTCTGGTCAGCCGGTTCAGGTCGCCTTTGTATTCCGACCAACTGGAGTACTTCAGGATGACCCGCGGCAGTTCCGCCAGCTTCAGCACTTCCTCGTATTCCTTTTCCGTACCTTGTCCTGGCCGGCCCATGTGATCGAGGATCACCGTGGTTTCGGGAAACTTCGCCGCCAGCGCGCGGATGTTGGGCGCCTGCCCCGGTATGAAATGCATCTGCACGGCCATCCCCATGGAGGCCACTGCTTGCCAGCAGGCCAGCATGCGGGGATCCTTCATATCGCGGTTGCGAATGGGGCCGGCCGCCTCGGGCGTCATCGACATCTCGTGAATGCGCAGCGCCACGATGCGCTTCGGCCAGCGTTCTGCCAGCGCGCGCATCCGGCTCGGCGTATCCGCCCGCAGCGGATCGAACAGGCAGGTTCCTTTGAAATACCCTGGCCTCGGCTCATGCGCGAAGCAGTACTCCAGATAGCGGTGGTCGTCCTGGTAAGGCTCCGGATGAACGATGATCGAGTGCGCCAGGCCGGCGGCTTCGACCAGCTTCACGTGATCTTCCAGCGTATACGCAGCCGGCTTGTAGGGTCCGTCCGGCGCATAGGGGACGCGCTCAGGATCGAACAGGTGAACGTGGGTTTCGATGGTCGCCGGCGCCGCGGCGGCGAGCAGCGCGCCGGCCGACGCGGTGATCCCTAGCAGTGCCTCACGGCGGGTGAAGGTTTTTCCCATGTCTGTTGTTATAGCAGACGCGACCCCGGTCGGCCCGCGCAGTGCTACATTGGCGGACAGCCTCGTGCGGATTCCAAGCTACATTGCATGGCCGCTCGTAGCCGCTTTCGGCTACGCCCTGCTGTGCTTCCTGGCCAATCGATCGATCTACTACCCGATGAAGTACCCGCAAGGCTATTGGGATCTCCAGACGCAAGTGGGCGCTTCCGACGTCTGGCTGCGCACCTCCGACGGAGTGCGCGTCCACGGCTGGATGGTGGCGAAGCCCGATGCCCGCGTCACCACCCTCTTCCTGCACGGGAACGCGGGGAACCTCACCCACCGTGTGAATCATATCCAGCAGATCACGGCGGCCGGATCTTCCATCCTGGTGATCGATTACCGCGGCTACGGGAAGAGCCAGGGCCGCCCCACCGAGCAGGGACTCTACCGGGACGCGGAGGCCGGCTATCAGTACCTTGTGGACGCCGGGCACAAACCCGAGCGAGTCGTCTTGCACGGGGAGTCTTTGGGCACGGCGGTGGCGGTTGCTCTGGCCGCTCGCTGGAGTTGTGGCGGATTGGTGCTGGAGGCTCCCTTCACCTCCGCTCGGGACGTCGCGGCGCGAGTCCTCCCCGTGCTCGGCCCGATGCTGACCTGGGGCTGGGACTCGAAGCGGGTGATCGCCAAGGTCCGAGCGCCGGTCCTCGTCATACACGGGACGCGCGACGAGGTGATCCCCTTCGAATTGGGGCGAACGCTTTTCGAAGCCGCTGGCCAGCCCAAGTGGTTCTGGGCCGTGGAAGGCTCGGGGCACAACGACATCCTCGAGACGGCCGGCGCCCGCTACCGAGAGCGACTGGGGGCGTTTTATGCCGCGCTGCCCTGAATTCACCTCCGAGCGGGGCCGCCGGGCGGCGACGCCACGCCGCAACGCCGCTCCGAGCGCTGCGCGGTTGCGCGAATGATCGGCCCGAAGATGGCCTGCACCAGGGGGTTGCGCAGCGTCCGTTGACTCCAGCGCCACGTCGCCGACGCCCGCATTGCCTCCAGTTCTTGTTCCGTACCGCGGAGAGCCTCCTCGACGAGATCGTATCCCTTGTATCGGCCAGCCCATTCCTCCAGATAGCGCGCGGCGGCCCGGCTCGCCTCAACGACCGCCGCCGGGGAAATTCGGCCGGCGGCTGCAACCACTTCGGAATACAGGGCCACGAGTCGGTCCACGGCCGGCTGGAGTTCGCAATGCTGGCGCGTCAGCGCGGAAACCGCCGCGGCATCCTGCGCGTTGTAGCGCCGCAACTCCGCAATCGCGGTTTCCGGATCGAGTGGCCGCGACAAGGCTCTCAGTGCGAAGTTCAATTCCCGAAGGGAAGCGAAATGCTCGGCAGTGACGAGCGGGCCTATCCTGCCATGGCTGCACAAGATGACAGCGTTTCCCACCGCCAGTGCCTGGATGGCCGCCCTCCCCCTCGCAAATACGATGTCATATTGGGCGAGGTGGGGGCCCGGATCGTCTTCGCCGCTACCGGAACCAAGTCCCATCGCATGGAGTTCCATTCCGCTGGCGCGCGCACGCCTCGCGCAAGATGGGAAGGCCGTCGCGCTCAGTGAAGGTGTTCCCGAAAGCGCACGCCAAACGCGGCTGGTCCGGCAGCGGAGCCCTGGGGAGAAAACGCCGCTCGTCGAAGAAATTCAGCAGAAGTTCGATCTGACCCGGCGCGACGCCACCCTCGCTGATCAGGCGCTCGCGGCAAACGTCGCTGACCGCCACATACCGAAAGATCTGCGGAGAACACAGAGGCGCCTCCTCCCAGGGGGCCCATCCGTGGCAATAGTAGATGGCGGGAGTCTGCGGGAATCGCAGCATCGCCGTCACTGTTTCGTAGTGATGGTGGCCATGGATAATCTCGGGGGGCTCCCCCATCGAGTCCAGTCGGCTGATGACAGGTACGCTCGCCTCTCGCAGCTCTGCCGCCACATGGCCTAGCCTGGTGCTATAGGCTACCGGGTGATGCCCTCGCCGCATCAGTTCGACCGCGACATCTCGAATGTAGAGCTCCGTGCCCGCTCTCACGTCGAGCGCATTGTTCGTAAGAAGGACTCTCATCAGGACTTCTCGCGCTCGTTTCTGTCGCAGTCGACCTCGCCTTGCAGACCTCATCGGAGAGGCGTCAGACGCAGGTCCTGTCCGGCCAGACGTCTAGGGCGGAATGTCCACCTTGAACTTTCGACTCTTAATAAGTCTACACAATCAAAGGGGAGCAGGTCAGACGGGATTTGAGAGTCGGCGGATTGCGAGAAGTTCCTACGAGAGAAGCAGAATACCAGGCCGCGTAACCACTCATTCTGCTCGAACAGCGGTTTGGCTTCCGCTTCTTCCGCGACCAAGCAGCAGCCTCTTCAGCCAGTGGGGTTCGTTCCTATCGGGCAGACGCCATCTCTTCGCACCTTCCGACGGTGGCGGCCCGGAAGCGCGCCGTTGGTCCACGACAGGTTTCCGAGCCGCGCGCGTCGGCAAGCGGTTTCTGCGAGTCTCGCAGCGAAGTCAGCCCTACTGCACCACCAGTTTCGTCGTGCTGCCTCGCAGTTGGATGGCGCCGACCACGAGCTTCTCGCCCACCTGCTCGCACACCAGCGTCGTGGCCCGCGCCTTCTCCCCCAGCGTCTCCACCTTCACCTTCGACTCCACCGCGACCTTTCCCTTTTTCAAGGTCAGCTTGTCGCCCTGCACGTCCAGCTTGTATTCGCCGGTCTTCAACTCCTGGCCCCCTAGATAGACGGGCTGGTAAATCTGAAGCCAGTACGTCTCGGCACTCATCACGGAAAGCGCCAGAACCAGAAAAACCCCTGCCAATCGGATCATCTCAAATCCTCCTGATGCTAGTTACGTGCGGGGTGCTGGATCGTTCCGGTTGCCGGTGTAAATTACGCTTCGTGGCAAGCCTTGGCGCACTATGGCGTGCGGCTGAGGCGCGCCGCTGCGCGGTTTGCGGTCCGCCGCGCCGCGGGGTAAGCTGGGATCGAGCGGCCGGGTCCGCTCCATTCCCGCATGAACGACCCCAGCGCAAAAGTGTTCCCGTTCCCCACGCCCGTCTCCCCGCCGGGAGGCGCCGCTGAGCGCCTGGATTCCTGGAAGGCCATCGCCGCCTACCTCAGCCGTGGCACCCGCACCGTCCAGCGCTGGGAGCGCCTGGAGGGACTGCCCGTCCATCGCTTGCGGCACGACCAGGGCAGCAACGTCTTTGCATACAGGAAGGAACTGGACTCCTGGTGGGCTGGCCGCCAGTCCGATCTCGCAGCGGAGTCTCCCACCGAAGACTCCACGTGCTTCCATCGCGGTCCTGCCTTTCTCCGATCTGAGCCGGGAGAAGGACCAGGACTACTTCTGCGAAGGCATCGCGGAGGAGATCCTCAACGCTCTCAGCCGCGTCCCGGGACTCCGCGTCTCCTCGCGTGCCGCTTCCTTCCGCCAGCGGCAGGCCGGGCTCGACAGCCGCGAATTGGGGCGTCGCCTCGGCGTCGGTACCCTGCTCGACGGCAGCGTCCGGAAAGCCGGCAACCAGCTTCGCATCACCGCTCAGTTAGTTGACGCCGAGAATGGCTTTCAGATCTGGAGCCAGCGCTTCGACCGCGAGCTGAGCGGCATCTTCGCCATCCAGGAGGAGATTGCTCGCCACATCGTCGAGGCGTTCGAAGTGGCGCTCGGGCCCAAAGAGAAGGAAGCGCTGGGGCGGGCGCCCACCAAGGACGTGCGGGCCTACGATTACTACCTCCGAGGACGCCGGTTCTTCTATCAGTACGGACCGCAGGACATGGAATTCGCCCGCCAGTTGTTCCAACAGGCGATCCAGGTGGATCCGGACTATGTGCTCGCCCATGCCGGTCTGGCGGACTGCTACTCCTACCTGTACCTTTATTGCGGCCGGAAGGAGGAGGACCGCCGGCAAGCCGAAGCGGCCAGCCACAAAGCCGTGGAACTCGATCCCAACTCCGCCCAGGCGCGAACCTCTCACGGTGCTGGCCCTGTCGGCCTTCGCCCGCAACGACGAAGCCGAGGACGCCTTTGAAGCCGCTCTGCGGCTCGACCCCAACCTGTTTGAAGCCAACTACTTCTTCGCCCGGCATTGTTTCGCCAGGGGACAGCAGGAGAAGGCGCTGCGGCTCTACGAGCAAGCCATCCGCGTGCGCCCCGAGGACTACCAGGCGCCTCTTCTGATGGCTCAAAGCTACGACGATCTAGGCCGCGGGGAAGAAGGTGCGGCAGCCCGCCGCAGGGGTGTCGAGAACGCCGAAGAGCACCTCAGGCTCAATCCCGACGACGTGCGTGCCGTCTATATGGCGGCCAACGGACTGGCCGCGCTCGGCGAGCGCGAGCGCAGCCGGCAGTGGGCGGACCGCGCTCTGGCCATGCGGCCCAACGACCCCATGCTGCTCTACAACCTGGGCTGCATCTACGCGCTGCTCGGCCTCACCGCAGAGGCCCTCGATTGCCTGGAGAAGTCCGCCGGGCTCGGCATGATGCAGAAGGCCTGGCTCGAGCGCGACAGCAACCTGGACCCGCTCCGCCCCCACCCCCGTTTCCAGGCCCTGCTGAACCACATGGCCCAGTAGGGCAGGCGGCGCTGTGAGAGTTTAGGATGCACGTTCAAGTCTGCGCGACCCGGCTCCAGTTGGGCGCGGCGGCTGCCTCCGCCGTGGCGGCGGAGATCCGGCGCCTGATCGCGGAGCGCGGGCGAGCCGTCGGGATCTTCGCCGCGGCGCCTTCCCAGATCGAAACGCTGGCGGCGCTGGTCCAGGCGCAGGGGATCGACTGGCAGCGGGTCACGGCGTTCCATCTGGATGAGTATCTCGGGTTCGAAGAGACTCGCACGCAATCGTTCCGCTGTTTTCTCCGCCAACATCTGCTCTCGAGAGTTGCCATCGGGACGTTCCACGGTATACGGGGAGAGGCCTCCGATCCGGCGGCCGAGTGCGCGCGCTACGCCGGCCCTGCTGCGCGCGGATCCACCGGACTTTGCCCTCCTCGGAATCGGCGAGAACGGCCATCTGGCCTTCAACGATCCCCCGGTGGCGGATTTCGACGATCCGCTCCTGGTGAAGGTCGTGACACTCGATGATGCGTGCCGCCGGCAGCAGGTCCACGACGGAGCGTTCGCCGCTTTGCAGGACGTGCCCCAGCGCGCCATCACAGTGACGATCCCGGTCATCGTCCGCGTTCCCAAGCTCTTCCTGGCCGTGCCCGGCGCGCGCAAAAGGAAAGCCGTCCAGGCCGCCCTGCAAGGCCCCCTCACCACTGCCTGTCCGGCTTCAATTCTAAAGAACCACCCCGAAGCCCACCTGTTCCTGGACCAAGCCTCCGCTCGCCAACGCCCGCGCCGCTCGGCGTAGCGCACGCGCCCACGCGTGCCGCGTCGAGACCCATCTCGACGCAGTTGTATACTAAGCGTGAACACTACCATGGATGCTATCGAGGCCCTGAAAACCCGCCGCTCGATCCGAGCTTACGCAGACCGGCCTGTGCCGCGCGAAGTTCTTGAGGACATCGTCGATTGTGGCCGCCTGGCTGCCTCCGCCATAAACATCCAGCCCTGGGAGTTCGTGGTGGTGACCGGCGCCGCCACGCTGCGAAAGCTGGCGGAGACCACCGACCACGGTCGTTTCATATCCGGCGCCCCCGTGTGCGTCGTGGTTCTTTGTCAGGCGACGAAGTACTACCTGGAGGACGGCAGCGCCGCGACCCAGAACATCTTGCTGGCGGCGCATGCGCACGGGTTAGGCGCCTGCTGGGTCGCCGGCGACAAGAAGCCGTACGCGGCGGATATCTGCAAGATCGTGGAAGCGCCGGATGGTTTGCGCCTGGTGAGCCTGATTCCCATGGGGTACCCGGCGGAGAATCCGAAGAAACCGAAACGCCCTCTGGCGGACGTGCTCCACTGGGAGAAGTACTGACCTCCTACAGCGGACTCACCAGAGTGACCTTCGGCCCCGCTGCACGCGGCGTACCCACCGATTGAACATTGTTGTTGCCGGATACCACTTGCAAACCAACGCCGCCGCCCACCTCATAGGACAGCCCCGTATCGCGCGGCGTGCCCGCGCCGCGAATCACATTGTTGACCACATTCAGCACGCCGGTTCCGCTGTTCACCTTTGGCACCCCGATGTAGACGAATGCTCCCGTCGGAGCCTTGGCGTTTTGGCGGAACACTTTGTTGCCGCTGATCACGCTGCCCGTGCCGCCCTGGATCGTCCCCGCGATTCCGTACCAGGTCTTCCCTTCGCCCCCCGCCTCGCCGAAGCCCTCGATGTAGTTGTTCTCGATGGTGGTTCCCCAACAGCGGTGCGCCCAGATGCCGTGCTGCTGCACGCCGTAGAGATGGTTGCCGCTGACCTTCCAGCCCGCCGCGTTGTCCATGTAAATGGCCGACTCGCCGGATCCCGCAATCCAGGAATTCAGCAGATCCCAATCGGTGACGACGTTCTGTGTGTCCAGCACACGGATGCCGTTGGCGCCGGAGCGATCGATAAAGCAGTTGCTGATCCGGCCGTTCACCTGCGTGCTCGTGAGGCCGGTCTTGCCGTCCTTGCCGAGATTCGTCAGCCGGATCCCGTCCACCGGCGCGTTGCGTATTTGCAGGTCCTCGAGGACCGTGAGCCAGGATCGAATGACCAGGTTGCTGGTGTTGGCGTTGTTGGCGCGGTTGCCGTCGAGCCCCAGATGCGCGATGCGAATGGGCCGCCCGGTTCCCGGCGCGTTGGAATCCCAACTGTCGCTCGCCACCAGCGCCGGCAGGTTCGCGCCATTGGCCTGGCGGATCACGGTGCCGCTGCGGGAATCCCCGATGTAACTGCGGTCCCCGTAGAGAACGATGGTGGCATTGACCAGGCAAGTCCCATGCATATGCACGGAGTCGCCGGCCATGCTCTTACGGATGGCGCCATTCAAGGCCACCGCATCGGCAACCGTGTTGGAGCACTGGACATCCACGACCCCCGCGCCCGCCATGCCCGCGAACAGCACCAACCCAGCCACCAGCCTCATGAACACGCAACCCTCCTCTCAGCGATCTTCGCGCCTCTGTGGTGCATCCCTTCTCACTTCGGCAGAAACTTGAAATCGGAAATCGCGATCTCGTCGTTCCCCTGGATCAGAAATCCGAATTTGCCCTTCGTGAAATCGCGGCCCGGTTCGGCAAAAGTATCGAGCACCTTCCACTGGTCGCCCACGCGTACCTCTTGCAGCAACCGCTCCGGCGTCACCTCGATCTGAATGCTGTAGGCCTTCTGGTTTCCGAGATTGTGCGGCGTCTTGACCCGCTCGAGCCGCTTGCCCTTTTCGATTACCCCGGCCCAGAAAGTCTTCCGATCCATCTCGTAGAGCAGGTAGTTCCTGGCGTCGAGATACTGGAAACACCAGCGGATCTGGCCTGCCCGGAATAGGCCGCCGCCTTTGAGCAGTTCCACCGTGAAGGTGAACACGCCCTTGGGCGGCAACTTGAATGCCACGAATCCGCCGCCCTTGTGGACCCAACTGTCGCCGTCCTTCCTCCAACTCGCCGCGTCCTCGAACTCCTCCATTCCCTTGGCCGCTACCGGCGGGGGCGCGGCGGGCCGCTCACGAGCCAGGGCGAAGTTGACTGTATTAGTTTCACCGGCGGCCAGTTGGACGCGTATGGCAGCTTCGGTGAATCCGGGTGCGCTTGCCGAAAATGAGTAGACCCCCGCGGGCAACTCGATCTGGTCTCCGCGGACTTCGTGCGACTCCGTCTCGTCGCCGCGGCGGTAAGTCACGATGGACGAGGCGGGGTTGCGGGTGAACCGGATGACGCCGCTGGCGGCGGCTAACACGCCGTCCGCGCCCGCCAGCACTACGGCCTGGCCCGCACGAAAGGATCGCTGCAATCGCTTAGGCAGGTACTGTTCGCGCCGCAGTTCGATGGTGTGGTCGCCCGGTTCGATGGCGCTGAGATTGAGCCCTCCGTCCGGCCCCACCGTGCCGGCGTGTTTCTGATCGATCAAGACTTCGGCGCCGGCCGTCGCACCGCGGATTTGCAGCGAAGCGAATTGCGGCTGCGCTTTCAAGTCGAACTGCAAGCGCAGTTCCGCGCCCTTCTTCACTTCGACGGTTTGGGCGGGCTCGTCCTGGAAGCCGCTCTTCGCCACCCGCACCGTCACCTTTCCGAGCAACTGGACGCGCAACTGGCCGCGCTGGGTGCGCCGTCGATACTCCTTGTCGTTCAGAAACACGCGCACGTCGTCCTGGCCGGTCGAGACAATCAGCGTCCCTGCATTGACGTCCGTCTTCAGGAACGCCGTCAGCATCGGCGCGGCGCCGAAGGTCTCGCTCATGTTGCGCTGATCCGGGCCCTGTCCCACCACGATCTCATTCACACCCGGCTGGAAACCCGTGACATCCGTCGCAACCGGACCGGCATCGCCCTGCGGCTGGCCGTTGACCGAGAGCTTCCAGGGGCCCGCGTTGGTCACCACGCGCGCCTGCTTTCCGAAACTGGCCACCAGCACGGCGATCATGTTCCGCGCCTGCACGGGGACGCCCACAGCCGGCAGCCGCGCGCTCGCGATCTCAAACGAGAACGAAGCTTCGGCGTTCTGCCCGGTGACCTTTACGGTGTGCGCGCCGGGAGCCACCCTGTCGATCACCAACTGACCTTCCTGCAGATCGACCGGCGGCCCATCGTCCAACACCACCTTGCCCTGACTCAGATCGGTAAGCAAGCGAACCGATTGCGCCTGGAGTTGCAGCGTCAGGCGGACCGCCGCCGGCTGCCGGGCCGTTACCGTGACGGCGGCCACCGCGGGCTCGAAGCCATCCAGAGAAGCGGAGACCTGGTAGCTGCCCGGCGCCAGCATCATCTTACAGTCGGATGTGCAGGCGGTCTCTTTGCTGCCGCCAGCTGCGGGCGGTTGCGCCACCACCCTCACGGACGCGCCCGGCGGAGTGGTCGCAATGTCGACTTGCACGGCCCCTGCGTTGCGCGCGCGATTCTGATACAACACCAAAGTAACGAATACCAGGCCAACCAGCAGAGCGGTGATTGGCACGATCACCAGCGCGCGGTTCCATTTGCGCTTGGGGCGCGGCGGCGCCGGAGTACGAACTGGAGGCCGAGCCGGCGGGCGGAGGCGGTGCGGGCGGAGGCGGTTCGGGCGGAAGCGGTTCCGGCGGAAGCGGTTCCGGCGGAAGCGGTTCCGGCGGAAGCGGTTCGGGCTGAAGCGGTCCGGCGGAGGCGGAGCCGGAGCCAGAAAGGTTTCCTGTTGCTTGAGCAGCGCGCCGCGTGTCATCAGCCGCTGCTTGCTTTCGTTTCCCATGAACTGAACGTCAAAATCGTCGGGGTAAGCCCGCATGATTTCGTTCAGCCGGTAAAAGATCGGCTTCAGCGCACCCAGTTCGGTGGCCGACTCGATCTGCTCGCCCAGCCTCTTAAGTTCCTCGGAAGGATTGACGTTTTCGGCGCCCACGTTGCTTATCCTACACCCCTCTGGGGATCTTCGTACTGTCCATTCTCGCAGAATCTCCCGCGGCAAAGTGGGGCAGGTTGTTCAACCTGCGGCCGATTGGCAATCGGCCCCTTCCCTCACTTGCCCTTTCGCCCCGCCGCCTTCGTGAGGTTTGCCATATCGCGATCGAACTTCACGCCGTCGAACGGAACAACGATCACCTTACTGCCATGGTTGTCGTTTCCCCGCTCCTGATCTTTGGGCACATCCAGGACCGCGAACGTAAAGTAAGCCACATGGCCCTTTTCCAGTAACACGCCGGGACGCTCGATCTTGTCCCAATGGTTCACGGTTCCGTCCGTATAGCGAATGAAGTTCGTAGTCGGATCGTAGGCCAGCCCCCGATTCGTCCAGTTGTTTATGCCATCGGGCGATGTCAAATGGAACGCCTTGCGCTCACTCCAGCAATTGACCACGATGTGATACAGGCCCCCGCTATACCAGATCACCGGATCTTCCAGGTTGCGTGTCGGGAGGCCGGGCATATTCGTATAGATGCTGCGCCCCTGAAGCTTGTAAGGACCCAGGATGCCGTCCCTGCTGATCATGATCGCGCCGGACCGCGCCACGATCTCAAAGCCGCCGTCCGGGCGAACCATCATGCTCACATTGGACATCCTGCCATCCCGGGCTTCGAACCCGTTGGCGTCGACCTTGATCGAGCCGAGTTGTTTCCAAGGCCCATCCAGCGACTTGGAAACAAAAACATCGCCCGGTCTCGTCTCGCTGACGACCACGGCATAACTCTTGTCCGGAAGAACCAGCGCCGTCACATTGTGCCCTTTGCCGCCTTGATTATCGGGCCAGGCGAGACCCTTGTCCACGTAAGGCCCGATGGGCTTGTCGCTGACCGATTGCACGGCGGCCGAACCGCCCCATCCGCTATGGCCCCGGCTCTGATCCCAGCGGCTGGCAAACAGATGATACTTGCCCCCCGGCCCCTTGATGATCTGCCCATCCCAATAACACCACTGTTTCATGGTGCTGTCTTCGAGGCCGTTCTGCGCATCGCGTGGGAGAACATTGGGAGCGCCCCACACGTCTTTCACCAGGCGGCCGCGAATCGGTGTCGGCAGAAAGTAATCGATCAAGGTCTTGTCGGCGGCAGGCGACGACGCGCCCAAGGCCAACCCCACCGCGAATAACTTGATAAGCGTTTTGATGGAACTCATATAACCAAAACCTCCACTTTGCCAACTCTGCCGGCATCGATCATCCTACCGCCACGCGTGCCGCGTCGACAATCCTCTCTGCGCCCTCCGCGCCTCCGCGGTGAATCCTACGCGTTTGCTCCCACCTCGCGCCGCGGGGGACAATCAGATGGACCACGTGATCCCGCAAGCCAAGTTTCGAATCACGAACGCCATCGCCGGCGATTTGACCCGGATCGAGCGGGCTCGCGGTTTCCTTGAGGCGGCCCGGCTCTCCGAGGACTGGATCGCCGGCATGCAGCAGCGCGCGCTCGTCCTGGAGGCGCACCACACCACCCACATCGAAGGCACCGAACTCACGCTGGACCAGTCGGAGCGGCTGCTCGCCGGTGAGAAGCCTGCCGGCGTGAAAGCGGATGATGCCAGGGAGGTCGTCAACTACCGCAAAGCGTTCGACCTGGTCGCGGACTACCTCGGCGGCGGCGAACCCATTACGGAAGGCCTGATCCGCGAGATCCACAAACGTTTGGTCCGTGGCGTTCGCGGCAACCCGGCGTCGCCGGGGGAATACCGCCGGGTTCAGAATTACGTGGCGAACTCCATCACCAGAGAGATCGTCTACACGTCGCCCCCACCCCAGGATGTTCCACCCCTCATGGCGGCATTCGTCGCCTGGCTCAACTCGGAACTGGACGTCCACCCGATTCTGGTCGCGGGCGTTGCCCAGTTCCAACTGGTTCACATCCATCCCTTCGTCGACGGCAACGGCAGGACGGCGCCTCCTCCCATGCTCTGCATGTATCGGAAGGGCTACGACTTCAAGCGCCTGTTCACGCTCAGTGAATTCTACGACCGGACCGGTCCGTTACTACCGGGCCATCCAAAGCGTTCGCGAGCCGGATCTCGACCTGACCCCGTGGCTTGAGTACTTCACCTCCGGCCTGAGCTGGCAGCTCAAGGAAGTGCAGGAGAAGGGGGAATCCGTCATCCGGCTGGATGTTCTGGCGAAGAAGCACGAACTGAACGTCCGGCAGCGCCTGGCGCTTGCGCTGGCGCTCGAAAAGGGAGAGTTCCAGGTTCAGGACCTGGAGGCGGAATGCCCGGGCGTTCACCGGAGGTCGTTGCAGCGCGACCTGCGCAGCCTGATCGCGAAGGGCCTTCTGGAAGCGCGGGGCGGCACCAACCGTTTGGTCTACCGCCCAGTCCGTCGCCCCTGACAACTTGCGACAAACTCGCGACACAACTTGCGACACTCTCGCGCCGTAATCCTCTCTGCGTCCTCCGTGCCTCCGCGGTGAATCCAAAGCGTTTGCTCCCGCCCCGCACTGCGCGCGAACGTAGAAGTCCGGCCTCGGCCCATCGAAGCTCAGTTCTACGGACGGGCACTCTCCGGCAGGCGGGCTAGGATCGCATTGTGTACGTTCGAGGCGACGGTGAGGGCCTCCTCAGTCTCCGAGAGATCGGGCTGATAGGGAGCTCCGGGATAGCGGAATCGCCACGCGTAGCCGCTGAGAGGGCGGGCCGCAATCAACGTTGGCGAAAGCGTGGGATCGAGGGGAGAGCACAGCGATTCCAGATCCTCGAGATCGTGCGTCTTAGGGAATGCCACTTGGCTCCACGGAGGAAAGCTTTGATGCTCTTCTCGGCCGCTTGCTGGCAGTGAAACAACGCCGCCGAAAGCACGTCCGAATCAGCCAGAATACGCGCCGGGCGAAGGTCCTCCGCGGCCTTGGTCACCCAAGCCCGCGTTTCCTCATGCCGCGCGTTTTCGGGCATCATAAAGCCCCACCAAACGGCGAGTGATTTCGGCGATGGCCTCCTCCCGTGTCATTTCCTACCCATTATGCGCTACCGCAGTGCCCCCAGGAGAATGCCGGCGGTCGCAATCCCCCGCACCACCCTCCCCGTCGTCACCGGCCTGAATTAGACACCTAATGCCGAGTACCGGATTACCCAGAATGGTCTAGTCGGCGCGACCAGCAGCCGAACTTCGGCGCAATTGGGATTGGCATTATCCGGAGCACTACACATCCCTGTCTGGAGACGTCCCGGAGACCAGCACCTCGCCGAGTGGACGCCAATTATTCTCTTCCACTTGCACGCGATCATGGGCAATACAAACTCAATCCAGCCCGCAGGCAACGGGACCCGCTGCCGAAAGAAGTGTTACCACACCTTACGCGCGCCATATTTAGCCTTCTGCGTCTGCCGAGGAGGATCAGCGCGGCAGTCCCGACCAGTACGATACTTGAAGGCTCCGGCACAGATGTAAAAGTGTACGTCGCAGCTCCACTATGCAAGAGATTTCCGGCGTCTTGAATTGGAAGGATGGTGACGCTCACTTGCCCGCTCCCTGTTAACCCCAGAAGATCAATGGTGCATGGATGCGGTTGTGGGCCTCCAGTAGTAGTAGTCCCGCACAGAGAGCCCGTAAAGGAGAAACTACCGGTGTAAGTGCCCGGGCCGTGGTCCAGCGTGATCGTAGGACCAGTGGTCATGAAGAAGGATCCCTGGGCAGCAAGGAGGTCGCCCCATAGCACGGACGGGTATACCGTGGCGCCAATAGTCGCTGTACCACCTCGTAAATCCGTACCGCCTACATAGCCATCAACGGGTAATGAGAAGCCAGGATTACACGGTTGACAGGAGGTATACACTGGCCACACGCCATAGTAGGCGCCGTCGAAATTGCCGGCGACGGCAAAACCGGTCCCGGACAGCGTAAACGTTCCCCCGCCGCCGCCCGACGGAAGGTTGATGGAGCCGCTCGTAATGACCGCTCCAAACAGATGCGGTGAAGAGATGCAAAAGCCGAGGAGCAAAATCGTCGGCCCGATGCGATCGGTGAGCATTCTCATGCCGCAAGTATACACAAGATTCAGGTACTCGCTGCGCTCCCGGCAGTGTTGGGCAGTGCGATGCTAGGGAATTGTGTGCTCGCAGGTTGCTGGCCGTCGCCTGACGTGGGACAAACTCTAATTTAGCGGGAGTCGAAGGGCCGGGATGTGACTTGGAGGCCTCACCATGCCGTGGATGTGCCCCTCGGGACGGATCTAACCCGCCAACAAAGCAGTGGTGTTTAAGTTCTGGTCGGTTGGTCGGGGACTCGGAAGCTGGCCGCACGGCGTTGTGGGAAATCAGTCCAGTGGGGTCGGCCTGCGCCCTGCCCTGTTCGCCTTCCTTCAGACCGTGCTAATCCCGGGAAACGCGCTCGCGGTCGGCAGCCGCGGCGCACCGTCCGGAGCTGGGCTCGCTCGCAGGTCTCGATAAACGCCTCTTGGGGATACTGCAACTGGCTGTGCACCGGCAAGAGAAACTGCTTCCCGTGCTCGGGCTGATCTTCCTGCGCTACGCCGATCACAAGTTCACCAAGGCCAAGGCGCTCACCAGCCAAGGCACCGGGCGTAGAACCATCGGCAAGGCGATCAACGATGCGATGAGGGCGATTGAAGCGGACAACGACGACTTGAAGGACGTGCTGCCGAAGACGTACAACCGTCTCGACAAAGAACTCCTCGTTTCGCTCCTGGAGTAGAATCGATAGCAGCCAGGAAGCGAAAAAGGAAATACTGGCTTATGCTGTGAAGATTTCCCGGATTGTCTTGGCATTTGCGCTTCTGATCTTGGCCGCGCTGGCCTCGTGGGAGTTCTATGCCCCATTCCGGCTGTTCGCGCTGGTCGTGGCGGGGCGCAGCCCTGTTTGTCCCCTATCCCACGCCGTCAAAGCCAGCGCGAATGCGGTAGATACGATCCGGATCAAAGACCGCATCCTCGCCGGCAGCCGGCTGCTCAAGGAAGAGAGCGGCCTCGAACTGTGGGACACGCCGAAGGGCCAGTTTTGGATTCCGAAGGGCAATCGCTACGTTTTGCCGTTCAACCTCGCGGAAATGGAAAGGCAGATCTACGGTTCCGGCGAGCACTTCATTCATCCGGGCGACATCGTGCTTGATTGCGGCGCCAGCGACGGGGACTTCACGCGCGTAGCACTAAGGGCCGGGGCGAAGATGGTCGTCTCGATCGAAGTCTCCCCATCCAGCGCCGAATGCGTCCGGCGGAATCTCGCGGCCGAAATCGCCGCAGGCCGCGTGATTGTCTACCCGAAGGGTGTGTGGGACAGGGATGACAGCTTGATGCTGAATGCGGATGACACCAACTTCGCCGCCAACAGCGTGGTCATACGCTCTGGTTCCATGCACGCCACAGTCAAGGTGCCGTTGACAACCATCGATAAGATCGTGACCGAGCTCCGCCTGCCGCGCGTGGATTTCATCAAAATGGATGTGGAAGGCGCCGAGGAAAAGGCCATCTCCGGTGCGCGCGATACGATTATGCGTTTCAAGCCGCGCCTGGCAATTGCCACCGAGCACAAACCTGACGACCAGTACGTGATCCCCGGGCTGATGCACAGCGTTCGCGCGGACTACCACATGGAATGCGGCCCGTGCCTGGAGGCCGGCGGGCATGTGCGCCCGGACGTTCTGTACTTCTATTGAACCAAGAGCACCCGCCGTCGTAGGGGCATGGCGCCGCCATGCCCAAAACCCGACCCCGCCCAACCCTCGCCCATCTTCATCTCGGGGTGGGGGCGGCTACCCCCGTCGGGCTCGCGATGCGTCAACGGCGAGAAGGGCAGTCGCCAGGAATCGTCGCCTGGGGCCAGTCCCAGCAGTTCTCCAGCAAGCCGACTCCAAAAACTAGTGCATCGGCGGCCACAAGCGCGTTTATCGGTCCGAATCCGTCGAGGCCTTTGTCCCCGTGTCATGCGCCATCCGCGGTCCCAACGACGACCACCATGCCTTCAGAACGTTACGTACTATGTACTCGAAAATGTGGAGCAACATTGGCGTGTCTTTCTGAAGCCAAACTGCACCCATTGTGCTCGTCGCGAGTCCGAGTGGGCACTCGTTCAATCCTGGCGAATCCGTGACCTTGATTGGAGCGTCGCACATCGGCGCTGGAAAGGGAACGCCTGTATGGAGTGCTTTCGAACGATAGCCGTATATTGTGCGCAACATTCGCCTAAGGGCAGCGTGTTCCCACTCGATCTGAAAGCCCTCCGTCGGGCGAACTTGTGGGGCAGGAGGAAGAAAGCGAAGAGTGAATGTAACAAACTTCCGTGTTGCACCTACCGAGTCCGCAAACTCGTCAGCAATAATGGCTAGGGTGCTTGGACACTCTTTCTCCAGCAACTCCACTAGGTCGGGCTTGGCGTCGCGGAGACGGTCAACCTTGGAGACCGTATCACGGTTCCAACGGTCAGCAGCCGCCTCCACTGCGGACACGAGCAGTAGCCACGCGAGAGCTGGTTCTGTATCACCGATTCGGATAGCTTCCTGGTACAGGCGTGCCGATCTGATCAACGCAATTTCATCTCTCGGATCTCTGTCAACCCAGTCCCCCAGCCACTTCAACTCCTCAAGAGACTTCCTGCCCTTTAGCCACGGCAAGCGGACTCCTCCATCGCCGTGCGGAAGAACTGGAGGTTGGTGTCCCCAATATGCTACCGGCTGCCCGCGAGGATCGCCCGGTGAGAACTCTCGCGTCGTTGGGCCTGCCACTATGCGTGCCCCCATTGCAAGCGCGGCGAGTGCTGCCACCTCGTCAAACAGAGTGCCTCCGTGGTACAAACTAGCGTCTGTACGATCCATCTTGGGTCTGTCGATTGCGAAGTGAAAACCGGCTCGCAGTATCACGACTGGCGCAAGACCAGAATGGCCGGCGGCGTGGGCGATTGTGTTGATGAAAAGATATGGGCCGACCTTCGCCCCTCCGGTCATCCATGCATCGCTGTAGAGCGGGAACTCGCAACCTTCAGCGAAGTCGCTCACGCCTTGCTCTACTTCGGCCCGCCAATTCTCGAAGAAAACCGGACGCTTCAGCTGAACGGCGTTGCCACTCGACATGAACCCAGTTTAGGGCACGTCGCGTCCAAGGGCTATGCCCGCGCCGCGCACAGCGCAGGCGCCTGCGGACGTACGCGCGGACGTGGCGCGTCCGATTAACTCCGGGCTAGGACCGACAAGTCGGCTTCGCGACTGGAACGGATTGGGTCGGCGCACTTCCGCGGGTTGAGCGTCTTGCGTCCGGATGATTCGGGGTCGGTCGGCCCAATCCAGTTAGACGCTGTTGGATCGCTGGCACCACAGCAGGAACCACGAGCAGGTTACACTTGCCACATGGAGTTCACCGAAGCTGACCTGAAGAAAGCGGTTACCCATCTCGCCTTCGACGTGCAGCACTTTCGTTGCTACCTTGACCTTCACCGGAACACCAAGCTACAGCGGACTAGCCCCGCAGCCTGCCAAGCAGTTCGGTACTCTCTGCTCTTGCACCTTCGACTGCTGCTGAACTTCTTCTATGGACGACCCAGAGAGGACGATTGTTGCATCCGGCACTTCAAGATGCTACCAGGATTCAGTGCGGCTTTCCCGTCGAATTCGCTGTTTCCAACTCCAGACGAGGCTCGCCAGGTCAGCATTAACCTCAACAAGCGGCTTGCGCATTTGACAGCAACGCGCTGGGAGGTGCCTGCCCCTTCGATGGCCTACTACCAGAAATACTTCGACGGCGTCGACAGGCTGATCGATGCGTTCGAAGATGCGTTGCCCGACGACGTGAGGACGCTGTTCGTAAAGCGATTGCAGGTGTGGCAAAAGAGTCACCCGGCCACGATTTGATTCTCGGCTCCTCGGGAGCTTTCGTCTTGGCAAGTGACCCATCTTCACTCGGGCAATGACTCGGCAGGCCGGAGTTCTCCGTTGGTTCCCGGGCGTGGAGGCTTGTGGGACGGGCGCTAATCAGCCGGGAGGGATTCAGCTTGAGTCCGCAGCGATCCGACCCGCACCCTGAAGCATTTCGCCGGACGTCTAATAAGGATGGCCTCTTGACTGGTCCCCTATACTGAATGACGTGACCTGTTTGGCATGTGGCCCCACCTCCTCGAAGCCGTCAAGAGAGCACGTGTTTCCGGCTTGGCTACTTGATTTTCTCGGCGCCCGAAACGTTGCCATGGGCCTATTCAGATGCAAGGATGACGGAGGCAGAGAGAGAAAGCGACAGGAAGTTGCGCTCAATTCCTTCACGCTCAGACGGATTTGTGAGGCCTGTAACAGTGGGTGGATGAGCCGTCTGGAGCAGCGAGCAAAGCCCCTAATGGGGGCCGTGATGGAAGGCAATGCGAGAATAGAGTCGCTTAACGAGGAGCAACGGCAGCTCTTGGCACGGTGGGCTGCAAAGACAGCAATCATCGAGACGCACGCCGTGGGTGCGGAAAGCCCAGTCGACGGAGCGTTGCTCCGGTGGATGCGGGCACATGAGGATGGCGTCCCTGGGCGCTTCGCAGCCGCGGCCGCCCCCTTCGACCATTTGGCAATTGGCCACATTCAAGTTGGTTGGATCGTAGACCTACTCGGCGGCGATACGATCTCTGGCAACATCGTGGTACTGGCTCT
>CAWDER010000016.1:0-13279 GCA_963801345.1 Bryobacteraceae bacterium | reverse complement strand
GCGAAAAGCCACCGGCAGCGCGCAGGGCCACCGCTACGGGAGCACCTCGAAAACCACGAACGCGAACTTCTTCGAGTCCGGAGACCACGAGTTCACATTGATGGTGCCCTGGCCGCCGAAGATCTTCGCGATGGTCTCGATCTTGGCGGGCTTGATGCTGGCGCCCGGGGCGTCCATCATGCGGAGCTGAATATCCATCTTCCCGTTGTGGTCCTTGATGCCCGGAGGAAACGAGAGGAAGACGATCTTCTTTCCGTTCGGCGAAACGTGCGGGAACCAATCCTCCTGCTCGTCATTCGTGACCATCTGGGCCTTGGCGTCGTTGGCACCTGCCCCGTCGGGCGGGATGCGCCAGATGTTCCAGCCGCCCGAGCGGTCCGAGTTGAAGTAGATCCACTTGCCGTCGGGCGAGTACTCGGAGCCGTCGTCGTAGCCGGCGCTCGCCGTGAGCCGCTGCTCCTCGCCGCCCGCCGCCGGAACGCGGTAGATGTCGTAGTTGTTGCCGCCGCGGTCGGCTACGAAGGTCAGCCACTTGTCGTCCGGCGACCAGCCGTGGAAGTAACTGGGGGCCTTCGGCGTAATCAGGCGGGCGTTCTTGCCATCGGCATCCGCGACGTAAACCTGCGACTGCCGCACCGCGGGGGACGAGGCGGAGAAGGCGATCATCTTCCCGTTCCACGAAGGCCCGTGGTCGTTGTTCGTGTTGAGAGTGGCGTCCATGTCCAGCTTCTCGGGAGTCACCGGACCCGTGCCGTTGACGGCCAGCTTGTAGATCTTGCCGCCCGAATTGGCCAGCAGATACTTGCCGTCGATACTCCAGTTCGGCGCTTCCCAGATCGTGTCGGCAGTATAGAGCACCTTGCTGGTCTTCGTCGCAACATCGTAGATGGTGATCGCGCTCCTGTAACGCGGCTGCCGCGGGCGCGCTTGCGCGGCCTGCCCCGCGGCTGTGACCTGAACGTTGGTGAACACGGCTGTCTCCAGAATGTTGGCATCGTGCGAGCACACGCCGAGGCCGACGTAGACCGGGTCCTTGAGGACGACGGTCGCGGGCGCCGATGCCGTCAACGGCTCGCCGGGCTTGCCCGCGTACATGGTGAACTGATTGCCGCGGCGCTCGATGCGGATACGCGCCAGCCCTTTGGTTGTCGAGACGATCTCCTGGGTCTGCGCGCCGACCGTGGGGCGATACTGTAGCGACGTGAGCCCGTCGCCGTGCAGCGCTACGTCGGCGTACGCGGATCCGGCGGTCAATTCCTGGCGAACCATCACCATGGCTTTGCGGTGAGCCACGGCGCCGGCGCCAATGAACTGGACGTCGGCCGTGAGGGTGACATCGCCGGAGAGCCGCCGCCAGACGAATTGAAAGGCGTCTTCCGCGGCCCATACGTTGGCCCCGCCGCCGGTGATGCGATACTCATTCGTCGCGGAGTTGAACTCGGCCGAGCCGGCCTTCGGATTGACTCCGACGTCGCTGTGACCTTCGAACGTCCCAACGGTATCGGCGGCCGGGACCGGGCAGCACATCAGCAAGGCGGCCGCAGCCGCCGTAAACGTAAAGAGAACCGCGCGTGGTGTGTTCACAGTTCATAGCATGCCATGGCCGAAACGCGGCGCGCCACCCCGCACAAGCGCGCCGCGGGCCGCTTCTGTAAGATGAGACGTTCGACTTGTTATGAGATACAGGTTGCTGATTCTGGCTGCCGCGGTGCTGTTCTCCACGGGCGGTGCGGCTATCAAGTCGGCCTCGCTCACGAGCGGGCAGGTGGCCTGCTTCCGCTCGGGGGTTGCAGCCGTGGCGCTGCTGCTGCTTGTGCCGGCCTCGCGCCGCTTACGCAACTACCGCGTTTGGGTTGCCGCCGCGGCCTACGCGGCGACGATGATCCTGTTTGTGGCGGCTAACAAGCTGACCACCTCGGCCAACGCGATCTTCATCCAGTCCGCGGCTCCGCTCTATCTTCTGCTGCTCGGTCCCTGGCTGTTGAAGGAACCCATCCGGCGAAGGGATCTGGCCTTCATGGCCGTGGTGGCGGCCGGGCTCTCGCTATTCTTCTTCGGCACGGAGCACATCGTCGCGACCGCGCCAGACCCGGCGAGCGGTAACCTCCTGGCGCTGATCTCGAGCGTAACTTGGGCCTTCACCATCGCGGGCCTGCGCTGGCTCGGGCGAAAGCAGTCGGACGACCTGTCGCTCGGGATGGTCGCGGCAGGCAACCTGATGACATTCACCGTCTGTCTGCCGCTGGCCCTGCCTGTGGCGCACTGGGGGGCGCCGGACCTCGCCGCGATCGGCTATCTGGGAGTGTTCCAAATCGGACTGGCCTACGTCTGCATTTCGAAGGGAATCCGAAAGGTCCCGGCCTTCGAGGCGTCGAGCCTGTTGCTGGTCGAGCCGGCGCTCAATCCGCTCTGGGCCTGGCTGATTCACGGGGAGATGCCGAGCGCCGGGGCGCTGGCCGGCGGCGCGCTCATTCTCGCGGCGACCTTGGTGCATTCACGAAGCCGCTAGCGCGCCCTCAACTCACTCCGCGCGGGTACGGGAAAGCGGCCGGAGCGGGTTGGCCCGGATCGACGTACCGGCGCACGGCCGCATCACAAACCGCATAGCCCCAGTTGATGAGGCGCTCCTGGTCGGCCACCTCCAGTTTCTTCAGCCGCGTAGGAATGGCCGCGATCGCCTCGGTCTGATTGGTCGGACACGGCAGCGAATCGGCGAGGCCGAAGTCCGCAATTTCGGTCCGGATACCCCAATACCCCCCGGCGTGTTCGCCCTTCCGGAACTGCTCGATCGCTTGCCTCACCCGCAGGCTTCGAACCTGGTTGTCGATGATCTCCAGAACGCGAAACGAGTGACGGGCCCAGTCGCGGTGCGGTTTCGGTTCCGGCCCGATGTGCCCGCCGCCGTCGCTGATCAGAATCGTCTTATATTGCTTCCAGGCCGTCTCGAGCCCCAAATTGTCGTACACGCCACCATCCGTCAGCACGGCCTTGGAGATGTAGGGTTCCCTCTGGAGATCCTCGCCGGAGCCTGGCTCGAACACGCACCCATACGCCTTCAAGTCGATTTCGCACGGCGAGAGCACCGGCGGAAACGCCGATGACGCCGCTACTGCCAGCGCGAGGGGAATCTGGGGGTTGCGCACCTCGCCGACGCGCCAGTCCCGCATGTACGGCTTCGAAAACCGCCAGAGTACCGCCGATTGCACGTTGGTCGCGTTGATCACGAAGCGCGGCTTGTCGGGCAGCTTCTGCAGCGTCGCCCCGTGAAAGAGAATGTCGTCGTAGGCCCGCTGGATCTTGTTCGACACGGTTCCCGGCCCGAAGACGCCCTCCAGCACCGACCCGATGTCGATCGTCGCGCCGGCCATCTTCCGTACCTCACCGACAAGCATGCCGAACCCCGGCGCGGGGGCGCCCGGCGTAATCCCCAGTTCGTCCCAGTGCAGCCCGAGGACGCCAGCCGTGATGGAGCCGCCCGAGACGCTCGATATACGATCCAGCTTTCCCAGATACCCGAGTTCGCTGAGGCGCCATAAGGTGCCCAGATGAAACATCATGGCGCGGTACCCGCCGCCGGACAGGCACAGGGCGATGCCTTCCTTCAGCGGTGCGGCCGGGTCGTCCTTAGGCGTTAGCCTTACCGGCGAGTCCGCGTTTTGCGGCTGGTTGAGCTCTTGTTCCGGCATCCCCCGTTCGCCTCCCGAAATCGAATTCGGACTCCTTGCAGATCTCAGCCTTGGGAAGATCCTGCGTCGAGAAGAAGTCACTTTCCTTCTGAAGCTCGGCGACCAGGGTCCGCCGGGGCACTTCCGTGTTGGACTGCTCGCTCCCGTGTTTGCCGGGCTTGCTGGAAAGCACGGTCTGGAGCCGGTCGGGACCCGACTGCTCGCGCTTGCGCGCGAAAAGACCCCAAAGTGACCTGGGTGTCGCGTTCAGACTGCCGTGATGGCCGACTTTGTAGACCAGCACGTCCTTGAGCAATTCCTGAAATTGCGGCTGCTGGAGCGCATAGGCCCAGTTCTCGATCTGCGCGTCGCCGGGAAACAGCAGCTTCGTTTCGCCGACCTCGAACAGAAGGATGACGCTGGTGTTGTTCATCGCCGTGTCGAGTTCCCGGACAATCTCCAGAAGCGCGCCGGCGCGGATCTTCTGTGCGCCCGACACGAACCGTCTCATCCTGGGCGGCATCTTCTCCAGGCTGTACACTTCGGCTTTCGGGAATACGCGACCGCCTGACAAAGCAGCGCCCGCCCCCGCCTGGAACCGCCAATAAGCGCAGAACTGCCAGAACTCCTGCGGGTCGCGTGAGCGTTCCTCGCGGATGGCATCGGTTTGCTCGAGTGTTGGCGGCCCCAGGACGTGAACCTTGACCCCGGGCAGCACCGCCTCCAGACCGGATGCCGAACCGCAGTTCACATACGCCGCGCGAGCATCCTGGCCCATCTGCATCAAGTTATCGACCGCCGACCTGTTGGCCACGTTGACGTCGCCGAGAAAACGCAATTGCCCGGCTGACTGCTTCCCCAGTCCGAGATGCGAATTCTGGGATTCCCGCACAACCGTCTCCGCGACGGACTGCATGTTCCGCAGACTCGAGACGAACGCTTTCGCGTCGGGCTTGCCGCCGGTGTAGGTTGTGGCGGGCGCCGCCTTGGCGTCGATCGCCGCCTCGGGGGCTTCGGTCCACGGTTGAACCACGATGTCCGGTTTAAGCGAGGCGATGATCTTCCCCGGACCGTCTCCCTTGGTGGAGAAGCCGCTGAGGTGATCGCTGTGCCGGTGGGTGACCACCACGGCGTCCAGCTTTGCCGCGCCGGCGGTGTCCCGGCACTGTTCGCGGATATCCAGCGCGATCTTCAGCATGTAGTCCGCAGCCGCATTCATGGGTCTGGAGCTGCTGCCGAAATCGATCAGCACACGCCTCTTGAAGCCGGGGTAATGAAACGTGAGCAACAGGCAGTCGCCAAAGCCGACGTTGTAGGCCCGCAGCGTGAGTTTGTCTGGCGCCGGCGACGGCTTGGATGCGGATTTCTTCGGCATGTTATAGCACCTCCTCGACCGGCTCCCGTTCTTCGCCTTTCACGGCGGTCCAGTCCACGGCTCGACCGGCCCCCTTGACCTGGCTCCAGCTCGTCATGCGGTTGCGATGCATGCTGGCGAAACGGCGGAGCTTCGAAGCACCCGGCGCGAATTGACCGGATTCCCACAGGTAGCTCAAGCGCCCGGATTGCTTTTCCGTGTTGAAAATGGAATGGCCAATGTTGTACTTCAGCAGCCCGAACTGGTCGAAGATCATCGCGTTTCCGCCGTACAGCGTAACCTCCTGATGGTCCGGCATTCCGCCGGGCTTGCGGATCTTGAGCGTCTTCAGTTCCTCGGCCCGCACGGTCAGCAGTTGCAGGTATTCGACGACGGTTTCCCGCAGGGCGAAGCCATCGGTTCCGATGCGCAAGCAAGGGCGCACGGAGAGCACGCGCGTGTAGGCATCCTCGCAGAGGTTGAACACCTTGCGGTTTTCCCACACGAAGCGGAACACCTCGTCCGGATCGCGCTGCATCGCTTCGAAGTGGGTCCGGTCGTAGTCCGGCCGCTTGCCGGCCAGCGGCGCGTCCCAGGCGCCTGGCTCGCACTTGCCCTTCGATGTGGGATGGATGCCGTAGTCTCCGAAGGACGCGCGAATGGCATCGCGGAATCCGTATTTCGAGTCCTTCGGATACATCTCCCAATCGGAGGTGAGCAGGGCGCTCAAAAAGTCGCCGAACTGCAGGTCCGTCGGCGGGCAGTAGTCGAGCGCGCGTATGCAGATGGTGAGAAGCCGATCGGCGACTTCGGCGCCCTCTTCGACGGCGCGCAGCCGGTCGATGCTCTTGCTCTCGCGAAGGTACGACCCGAGCCGCGCCTGCCAGACATTCAGGAACGCGTTCATGACCGCCGCGACGAGGACTTCACCAAGGCGATGAGGCTCCTCGAACTCGGCATCCTTCAGGTAGTCTTGTCCAGGCTCGAGCGTCACCGATCTCCGCAGCGCATTCCCGCGTATGCCGGAAAGCTCCTGGCCAAACTGCTCGGCGACCCCCATCAAGATGGACCGCCGCAGGGCCTGGGGACTCACCGCCTCGGCGGGAATACGCTCGCCGTGGCGCGCCGGGTCCAGCACTCGGCCCACCACATCCCGCAGCGAGAACACGGACAGCAGCGCCACAATGTCGGCAAAGCCCTCGTGGAAGCCGGCTTGTTGCGGCGACGACGGATCGGTGTAGCGTGCGCGCAGACCATCCAGCAGCGCGTGCGTGGTCTCGTGAGCGACGACATCGTGGGCCAGGCAGGCGAAGACTTGATCGATCCCCGCGTGCCCCGGAAAGTACCCGAACATCAACGCCTGGTCCTCCGGCGAATAGAACGCGTTGGCATCGGCGAACGCGTGTGGCGCCACCTGAATCTGGTGGCCCGGAAAGCTCCACGCCACACGGCGGCCCAGTGCGGACTCAAAGCGCGCGAGCGTCCGCATGATGATCGCGTACGTGTTCATCGCGTGGAAATCGGGACTGGCAAGCAGAGCGTCGTCGCTCATCCCCCAGAAGGGGTCATCGGGCAGGTCGTCATCCCGGTTTGTCGGATGCGGCACGGTCTTGTACAACGTGTGCGTGGAGGAGTCGTAGTCCACCACCTCCACGCGGTATCCGCGCGGGCCCGACTGCAGTGCTTCGTTAGGAATGTCGATTCGTGTGCGCACGATCTTGCCGTTGAGCCGGATGCTCGGATCCTGTGCGAGTATCGTGGTCTTGCGGGTCGGAAAGTAAGGCACGTTCCCTCTCTCAGCATGAATGATACGCGCTTTGCTACCCGTTTTCCAGAGCGGATTTTGCAGAAGTAGACTGGGGAAGCTGGCCGGCTATTGCTGCCAGCCTCCACCCAGGGCTCTGTACAGTTGAACCAGCGCCAGCAATTCGTTGCGCCTGGTTTGAGCTAGCCCCAGCTCCGCACCGAAGAGGTCCCGGTCGGCATCCAAGGCGTTCAACAAAGCGTCCACCCCGCCTTCGTACCTCAAGTAGGCCAGCCTCGACCGGTCCTGAAGGGTCGCGACCAGGCGTTCCTGTTCCGCGCGAACCTCTCGTACTCGCTGGTGCTCGACGAGCGCATCCGCCACTTCCCGGAATGCAGTTTGAATCACCCGTTCATACTCGACGAGGGCAAGTTGCTCCCGTGCCGTGGCCAGGTTTACGCTCGCACGCGTGCGGCCGTCGGTGAAGATCGGTTGCGTCACCTGCGGAACGAACTGCCAAACCCCGGCTTGACCTGTGAAGAGGCCGGACAATTGGTCGCTCTGGGAACCCAGGTAGCCGGTCAGGCTGATCCGGGGGTAATAGGCGGCCTTGGCGATTCCAATGGCGGCGTTGGCGGCAATGAGATTCAGTTCGGCGGCTCGAATATCCGGGCGCCGCTCCAACAGCGAGGACGGCAATCCAGCGGGGACTGCCGGGGGCTGCTCCTGCTCCGCCAGCGGGCGGCCACGCGGGATGGGCAGCGGGTTCTGGCCGAGCAGCAGGCTGATCTGGTTCTCGGTCTGCTCAATGAGCCGCTGGATATTCGGGATGCCCTGCGCGGCGGTCTGGACCAACTGCTCGCCCTGGCGGACGTCCAGAAGAGATGCGAGACCACTGCGCTCCCGGCTCCGGATCAGCTTCAGGGAGTCTTCGCGGGTGGCCAAAGTGCGCTTGGCGATCGCCAACTCGGTGTCGAGTTCAAGCAGGTTGAAGTAGGAGGCCGCGACGTCTCCCACCAGGGTCATGATCACCACCTTGCGGTTCTCCTCGCTGGCGAGCAGGTCCGCCTGGGCGGCCTCGGTCGCTCGGCGCAACCGGCCCCAAACATCTGCTTCATACGAGAGGAAGTTCAGCGCCACACTTCCGAATGTCCGGGTCTGCGAGACGCCCTGCGGAAGCGGGAAAGAGCCACCCGTCGAAAACCGCAGTGTCGTAAGATCGGCGCTGGCGGAAAGGTTCGGCAATCGGTCGGCCCGGGTGATTCCGAGATTGGCGCGTGCCGCTTCTACCCTCACAACGGCATCGCGGAGATTGTAGTTCTGCGCGAGCGCCGTCCGCACGAGCTGCTGCAGCCGCTCGTCCTTGAACACCTCGTACCATTTCAGGGCGGCCAGCGACTCGGCGCCGCCCGGTGCCGTATCGCCGGGGCTGCCTCGGAAGACAGCCGGCGTTTTGACAGCGGGCCGGTGGTAGTTGGGGCCAGAGGTACACCCGGCAAGGAGGCCGGCGGCCACCACGGCTGTTGTCAATCCCGTTCGCATGCGCACAGTCTCCCCTCGCACGATGAGTCTTAGGCCGCCGAAGGCCGCAACTGAGACGGGCGGGGGGCGATCTGGTGCAGGGTCGCCTCCGCTGAAGCTTCAGGCGCGCGCTTCCGGGCGAAAAGCATGTAGATCGAAGGAACCACGAAAAGCGTAAACGCCGAGCCGATAATCATGCCGCTAACCAGCATGATGCCGATGCTATTCCGCGCCCCCGCCCCTGGCCCCCTCGCGAAGACCAGCGGAAGGTGGCCGACGACGGTGGCCGCGGTGGTCATCAGGATGGGGCGCAGCCTGGTGCTCGCAGCCTCAGTGACCGCGCTCGAGCTTGCTCCACACCGGTCTCCCGGAGGTGGTTTGCGAACTGCACGATCAGGATGCCGTTCTTCGACACCAGACCCACCAACGTGATCAGTCCCACCTGGCTATAGATATTGAGCGTCGTCAGTCCCAGGAAGGAAAACATCAGCGCGCCGGAGATGGCCAGTGGCACCGAGCCGGCAAGGATGATGAAGGGATCGCGAAAGCTCTCGAACTGGGCCGCGAGAACCAGGTAGATCAGGATCGCCGAGAGCAGGAACGTGCTGAGGAACTTGCCGCCTTCGGTCCGGAGCTGGCGTGACTCGCCGGCGTAGTCGATCGTGAACCCCGCGGGCAGGATCGCCTGGGCCTCGCTCTCGAGAAAGCGGAACGCCTTGTCCAGCGGCACCGACGGCGGAATCACGCCCTGAATTCGCACCGCGTTGAGCTGCTGGAACTTCTTTAACTCCCGCGGCTCGGTGGTGGTTCGCAAGCTGGCGAAGGTCGACAGTTGCACGAGCTTGCCGGAGGACCCCGTGATGTAGATCTGCGAGAGCTGCTCGGGCGTCAACCGCTCGGAGCGCTTGATTTGCGGAATCACCTTGTAACTTCGGCCCTGGATGCTGAACCGGTTGACGTAGTTCCCGCCGAGCATCGTCGAGAGATCCGAGCCGGCCTGACTCAGGTCCACTCCCTGTGAGCGGAGCTTGTCGCGATCGAAGACCACTTCCGCCTGCGGCTGGTCGAATTTAAGGTCGGTGTCGGCGAAGATGAACATCCCGCTCTGGAACGCCTTCTGCACAAGCCGGCCGGCGAGTTCGCTCAGTTGCTGCGGTTCCGCGGAGGAGGCGACCACGAAATCGACGGGAAAGTCGCCTCCACCGGGCAGCGGCGCTGGCGTCAACGGGATGGCGCGGATTCCCGAGATCTTCGACAGTGGCCCAGTCGCCTCGACCAGCAATTGCTGCGCAGTCTTCTTCCGTTCGCTCCACGGTTTGGTCACCATGCCGCCGAAGCCGCCCGTTGGAAGCGTGATTTGAAAGACGCCGGCCGTTTCTGGGATCGCGCGATAGACGTCGTAGACCTCCGCTGCGAAGAGCTTGGTTTGGTCGATGGTGGAATTGGCGGGCGCCTGCAGAATCGAGAACACCACCCCTTGATCCTCGCTAGGGGCGAGTTCACGCTGCGAAAACATGTAGAATGGCACGATCAGAGCGGCGACGATCACCCAAAGGACAAGCACGACGGGGCGATAACGCAAAGTCCCCGCCAGCGTTCGAGTGTAGGCGCCGCGCACGCCTGTCGAAGCGCCGGTTGATCCAGCCCGCGAAGCCGCGCTCGGTGTCTCCGGCTCGCAGGAGCCTGGATCCCATCATGGGAGACAGGGTGAGCGCCACGACTCCGGAGACAATCACGGCCCCGGCGAGTGTTAACGCGAACTCGCGGAACAGGGCGCCCGTCAGCCCGCCTTGAATGCCGATAGGAGCGTACACCGCGGCCAGCGTGATGGTCATGGCAATGATCGGTCCAACCAATTCACGCGCCGCGTGGATCGCGGCTTCGTAGGGGGATTTGCCCAAGTGCAAGTGCCGCTCCACGTTTTCAACCATGACGATTGCATCGTCGACGACCAAGCCGACCGAAAGCACGATCGCCAGCAGCGTCAGCAAATTGACCGTGAACCCGGCCACCAGCATCAGGAAGACGGCGCCGATGAGCGAAATGGGGATGGCGACGATGGGAATGATCACCGCACGCACCGAGCCGAGGAAGAGGAAGATGACCGCAATCACGATCAAGAGCGTCTCGCTCAGAGTGGTGAGAACCTCCTTGATGGAGTCCCGAATGTACTCCGTCGAATCGTAAGGAATGCCGGCCTTCATCCCGACCGGCAACTGGGCTCGAATCTCCGGCATGGCTTCGCGCACCCGTCCGATTACATCGAGCGCAGTTGGCGGTGGGAAGCACCCAGACGCCCATGAAAGTTGCGGTCTCGCCGTTGAAGCGGACGTCCTGATCGTAGTTCTCGGCTCCGAGTGCGACGTCGGCAATCTCGCCCAGACGGACCACGACCCCGCCTTGTTCCTTGACCACAAGCTGCCGGAACTCCTCCGGCGTCCGCAGATCGGTGTTGGCGACCAGATTCACCGACACCATGGAGCCTCTTGTTCGCCCGAGTGCCGACAGGTAGTTGTTCCGCGCCAGCGCCTCACGCAAGTCGGTAGGGGGAGATCCCGCGTGCGGCCATGCGGTCCGGCTTGAGCCAGATTCGCATGGCGAAGGTGCGGTCCCCGAGGATGTCGGCCCGCTGGACGCCGCTGATGGCACTCAATTTCGGCTGCACGACGCGCGTCAGATAGTCGGTAATCTGGTTCTGATCGAGGCTGGCCGGAGGAGAAGCTGAGGTAGATTGCCGCGAACTGGTTGTCCGCCGTTTCCAATTCGATGATCGGAGCTTCGGCCTCGGGGGGGAGGACGTTGCGGACCTGTGCAACCTTCGCCTGGATCTGGGTCAGCGCCGCATTGGTATCGTAGTTGAGCTTCAGATGAACGGTGATCGTGCTGAGACCCTGCGCGCTCGAGGACTCCATGTAGTCGATGCCGTCCGCGCTGGCGATCACCCGCTCCAGCGGCGTAGTGATGAACCCGCGCACCAGGTCCGCGTTTGCGCCCACGTAAACAGTCGAGATCCGCACCACCGCGATATCGCTGCGCGGGTATTGCCGGACGCTCAACGAGCGGATGGATTGCAGCCCCGCGATCAGGATCACCAGGTTGACGACGATCGCGAGGACGGGCCGTTTGACAAAGAGATCCGTGAGCTTCATCAGCTATCCTCGGGCTTGGGAGCTGGGTTGTTGGCTGGCCGCACCTTGTTGTTAACTTGACACGGCTGCGCCGTTGCGCAGCTTGAAGACGCCCGAGGTCACGACCTCGTCTCCGGGCCGCAGCCCCGAGACGACGGCGACCTGGTCTCCGCGTGCGCCCGCAAGCTTGACGAACTGTTGCCGCACGCCGCGGTACGTCTTACCCTTCGGATTCTTGAGATCGGTGACGACGAAGACGGAATCCCCGTAGGGGGCGTAGCTGATGGCACTGGCGGGCACCGCCACGACGGAGCGTTTCGCGCCCAGCATGACTTCCGCTTGCACGAACATCCCGGGTCGCAGCGTGCCTTGAGGATTGGCCAGCGTTGCCTGGATCTTGATGTTCCGGGTCGCCTCGTCCACGGTCGAGTCGATCGCGGTGACCTGCCCCATGTACTCAGTGCGGGCCCCACTGCCAACCAGGATGCGTACCTGCCGTCCGGTCCGCATCTCCCCGGCCTCATCCTGCGGCACGCCGAAATTGACGTAAATCGGATCGAGCGACTGGAGGCTGACGATCGGATCGCCGCTGGAAAGATACTGCCCCAAGTTGACCTGCCGTATTCCCAGGATTCCCGAGAACGGCGCGCGGATGATCTTCCGCTCAATTGCAGCGCGAATTTCTCCGATCCCGGCCTCCGTCTGTTTCCGGTCGGCCGCGGCCCGATCGTACTCCGCGCGAGAGATTGCCCCCTCGCTGACCAGGCCCTTCAGCCTGTCGAAGTTCAAGCCCGCCAGTTCGCGCTGCGCCTCCACCGCGGCTAGTTGCGCTTGCTCCTGTCTGGTGTCCAACTTCACCAGGACGTCCCCTTGCCGAACGGACTGCCCCGAGTCGAACGCGACATGATCAACGACGCCCGGAAGGTCGGCGCTTACCGTCACGCCTTGGACCGCGGCCACGGTACCGATCGCGTTCGAGGGTCGCAGGCCAATTCCCCACCCGTGCGACCACCGTCGTGACCGCCTCCGGAGGAGGCTCGTAAGCGGCAGTTGCCCGGCCGCCTGAAACTCCCGGAATTTCACGAAGCCAAGCGCGGCGATGAACGCGGTCGTCACCGCCAGCATGAGGACCATCCGTTTCACCATGACTTCCTCCCAGTACCTATTCCCCAAGTCTAAATCGACATGAGCCCGGCTTCAAGCGCTATGTACCCGTTGTTACTTTGGTAAAAATTGGCGCTGCCTCTATTAGGAGATAGTTACCTGTTACTCGCCTGATGCTCGGAACAGGAAGTAAGGGCGTTGCGCGGCACGGCTGTTGCTCATGAGTAATCTGCCCGGTGTCCGGCCGGATCTCGGGGCCGGTCACCGTTCCTCCCGCCACTCACGTCTACCTCGATCGCTGAGAGTGCACAGTCATCAACGCCTGCCACTTGCCGTCCTCGCCGAGCATTTGGGATGTGAACACACGGTGGTCCTCGTTCTTAAACTCAATCACTTCCTTGTACTTTGCCGTCTTCCCCTCGACGGCCATGTCAGGGCCCTCGGTGTGAAGCGTCAGCTTGTTTCCGGTCACGTCTACCGCGCCTTCGTACACCCAGAGGTGGCTCATCATCGACCCGATCCACGTGCCCACGTAGCGCTTCTTTTGCGGGTCGTAGCCAAGCGTCAGCACCATCGTCGCGGCGCCACCGCCGGGCATTTCTCCCCGCCCCTCGGCCTGAACCCAGAGGCCGCCGAGCGACCGCACGCTTTCGGTCCCCGTGCATTTGGCCGGTGGCTTGCCCGGCTCTGCTGGCGCGTCGCTTTCGTAGGTCCACTCGCCGACGAGCTTCTGTAGCCACTGGTGTTCCTTTTGCGGTTCGGT
>CAWDER010000015.1:0-96061 GCA_963801345.1 Bryobacteraceae bacterium | reverse complement strand
CTAACGGGAATCGAACCCGTATTTAAGCCTTGAGAGGGCTCCGTCCTAACCGTTAGACGATAGCGCCGATCTCTAACAGTATACCAGCCGCCGCGCGCCCGCTTCAGAGCATCGCCGGCTCGAAGTAGCCGTGCGCCAACTCCGGCTTGTGCTGCAGCGCTTTCCTCCAGCAGGACTTGGCCTCGTCCTCATGGCCGAGAGCCTTGAGCGCGTGGCCCAGGTTCAACAGCGCTTCGGCGAAATCGGGCTGGGCCGCCACCGCCTCGCGATAGTGCTGGGCAGCCTCCTCCATGCCACCCGACTTCTGGAACAGCAGCCCCGCGTTGTAGAAAAGCTCGGGGGTGCGCTCGCCGAGGCCGATCAAACGGTTGTGCAACTCCAGCGCCGATTTGTAGTCCTCCGCCTCGAGTGCCAGCGCCGCCAGTCCGCGCAGCGCGTCCACCGAATCGGGCTGCGCCGCCACCACCTTCTCGAAGGCCCGGCGCGCCGCGTCGCGGTCCCCAGCCTTCCACTGGGCAATCCCCAGATTCAGGCGCGCTTCGGCCCAGTTGGGCCTGCTCCGGAGGCAGAGATCGAAGGCCTCGACGCTGGCCTTGAAGTCGCCCCGTTGCAGGCGCAGGAAGCCCAGGCGAAAGCGTGCTTCCTCCCACTGGGGGTTGGACTCGAGCAGCTTCAAATACGACGCCTCCGCCTGGTCGGGTTCACCCATCTGCTCCAACACCAGCGCCAGATTCCACACCGCGGCCGTCTGCTCGCCGTCGAGTTGGATCGCGCGCTCGTAGGCCTTCCGGGCTTCCGCCAGATCGCCGAGTTCCTGGCGGACGATGCCGAGATTCACCTGGGCCTGGGGCGAGTCCGCCCGGATGCGCGCCGCCTGGGTGTAGGCCCGGGCCGCTTCTTCGAACCGCCCCGCCTTCTGGTGCGCGACCCCCAAGTTGAACCAGCCCTCGAAATGGTCCGGCGAGGTCTCCACAAGCCTGGCGCAGAGCTTGGCCGCAGCCTCCAGATCGCCCGCCGCCAGTGCCGACGCCGCCAGTCCCTCGATCGCCGCCTGGGAGTGCGGCCGCACCAGCAGGAGCTGTTCCGCCGTCTCCCGGACGCGTCCCGAGTCCTTGCGCGCCATGTCCACCGCAATCAGATTCACCATGCAGTCTTCGGACTGGGGATTCCGCTTCAGGATCCGCCGGTACAGGGTCCCGGCTTCGTCGAAACGCCCGGCGAGTTGCAGCGTGACCGCCTTGCCGAACATGGCCGCCTCTTGCGCGGGCATCTGGTTCAGGCACCGGTCGAACGCCTCCAGGGCCGGCTCCAGCCGGCCCAACTGCAGATGGCAGATCCCCACGCCAAGAAAAGCCTCCCCGCGCCCGGGGTCCGCATCGAGGGCCCGTTGGAACCTCTCGGCGGATTCCTCCCAACGGCCCAGCTTCTCCAGGCACACGGCCAGGTTGAAGGACGCCGTCCGATGCGCGGGCTCGGTTTGGAGCAGCTTCCAGTAGCTGTTGGCGGCCTCGTCGAACTGCCCCATCTGGAAGTGGATATGCCCCAGCGAGGAGTAGATTTCACCGTCCTTCTCGCCACGATTGACGGCCGCGTACAATTCGGTGAGCGCCTCGGCCGGCTTGCCTTCCAAGTGCAGGGATACCGCCCGAGCCAGGGCGTGCGACGCGCTCCGGCGCTCGGATCGTACCACCGGGATACCCGCGCTGGCAGGCGCCGCGGTCTGGTTCCACTCTTGACTAACTACCGCTTTCCTTTGACTCATCGGGATCTCTTCGAACTCCTCGTCTGAATTGAACTTGGATAGAAATAGGCGCACACGCGGCCGACAAAGTCGTCTTTCTGCGAGAGTTTCATCCAGTAAATCCGAGCCCTGTCGCCATTGTCGGCAAAGAAGCCGACTCCTCCGACTTTGAGGCGTTCGTCGTGCCAGAAATCCACCAACCGGCCTTCTATGGAAGTGGCGTAGTCCCCCCCGTTCGCCAACAATTCCACGCGGTAGGGGGTGTCGTTGTGCAGCAGCACGCGGATGGGGATCTCCACCCTGGGCCCAGCCTTACCGTCGATGACCGGGTATCTCACCATTTGCAGCAGCGGTAACGGTCCTGGTCTCGCGACCGTGAGCTTCGCCGCATAGTAGTTGCCCTCGTCTGTCGCCCGGTACGCCCAACCCACGCCCTGTCTCTCGATCTGGACCAGGAACTCCATGCGGTAGCTCTCCATCTTCATGGAGGGCTGGTAGATCGCCTGGCGGCCCGGGACTACGTAGCCGGCCTTTTCGATGCGCCAGCTCCGGGTCCATTCGCCTTTGCCTTCCCACTCCGGCATGCCGTCCTGGAAATCCTCGGACAGTTCCACCGCGGCTCGATCTCGAATGCCCGCCTCGAGACGGCCCCACCGGTTGTCTAAAGCACCGCCTAATCCCGAGCCGGGGGCGCCGGCCCATAGTAGAAGCATGACACTCGCGGCGACGGCTGCATATCGGACATATGCCGGTGTGCGCCTCCAGAGATGCACGAGACTCTGCACCAGTTCCAGGCGGGGCGCCTCTAATGACCTGACGTACTCGAAAGTCTCAATAATGTGCAGCGATTTCCCATCGAGCAGCACCGGCCGCGGAGGCCGTATCGGAAGCGCCGTGTAGGCGAGCGGGCGCGCGGGGCGATTCTGCGCCGCCAAACCCTCGCCGACCAACTGCATGGGACTGATTCTCTGGACCGGCTGGCCGTACCGGAACAAGGACGACAGGGCCGGAAGCATGGAATTCCCCATGGGGGCGGGGGCTTCGATGCCGCTCACGGGGCAGGGCGCCACATCCAGGCCGTGTACTTCGTGCTGCCGGGCCTCCACTCGCCTCAGCGCCAGCCGGGGAGCCAGCGTACCGAGCCCCAGCAGGCGGGGTTTCGGGACGCTGAAGTCCAACTGCTGGGACTCGTTACTCCTGGCTGCGGGCCCTGGCACCGCTGAGGGAGTTGGCGCGTGCAGATTCGCGGCGCGCAGCGACGCCCCGTGAGTCGCTTGCGCGCGGGCCGCCTCCAGTTGGGGGGCGGCCGGCGTGAAGCTCCAGCCGGCTCCCTGCATCGGTTTGGCAGCCACCGCGTCGCGCTGGACGTCCACGGACAGGACTCGGGGCTCCAGGCACGGCCTGTGGCTCTGGAGTGGGGCGGTCCCGGACACGACCAGGTCCAGCGGGGGAAAACCGCGCTGCACCGGCGCCGCTCGAACTTCCAGAGGGCCAGCGGAGACCGGTTCGGCCCTGCGGGAGGCCGCCTGCGGGGCCAGCGCCATCGTCGAAGCCGGCGTGAGAGCACTCCGTTCCGCCACAACTTGCAACCGCGGCATGGCCAGAGAAGGGGTTGCACGAAGAACTGGGCGAACGGAGCGCTCATCGCGCACGAAGGGGAGCTGCGCCGCTTGAGGAACAGAGCGGGACGGCACCCGGAGCCCGGCGGATGCCAGGATCGGGGCCGTCGTCGGGGGGAGGATTAGGGTGACTGGGTGCGGGGCCGAAACGGCCAGCCCGCATGCGCGGGCTTGCGCCGGAACTATCCGGGCAGTCTCCTGCGCAGGCTGCGGGCTGGGGATCGGCAAGGGGAAGAAACTAGGGGATTCCTCAAGGAGGCACGGCTTCCCGGCCGGTGCCGGGACCATGCTGTCCGGAAGCCGGCAACCTCCATGGCCCAGCAGCCCCACTTTCGCCGGGATCGGCTGCGGCCAGAAAATTCGACTGCCGCCAAAGAGCGCGAGCAGCTCTTCGGCTGGGTTCCTGAAACTCGGACTGGTTACGCGAGGACGGATTTCGATGTCAGGGTTCGGCGTGGCTTCCCGCTTGAATTCGGCTGAAGGACCACTACCTTCAGAATTGATCAGCCGGTCCAGGGCGGACTTGGTCAACCTCTTGTATCGCTCTTTATGCTCGCGCGAGCAGAACTCACCCATGGTGAATTCTTTCAGAATGCCTAGTTCGTTGCCGCAATACAGGCAATGCATTCAGCCCGCCTATCCCGCTCTTCCGCGAGCACTTCGAGGCGCGTCACGAGATGCCAATGGCATCCCGGGAAGGCCACAGTGCGACACCCGCCTCTGTGGCTGTGGGTTTTCGAGTTTCCTCCTGCCGAGAATCCTGTACATCCGTTTCCCACACTTTAAGGGTTTCGCTTGGAACCTTCAAGATCGTCATTGGGTAGCAGGCACCCATTTACGAAGGTTAGTATTAGAGCCCCGGGACGCCTCCGGCCTATGGTCAATTACCTAATCGGCCTTCCGTGACCGAACCGCTATGGGAGAGATTGCCTATTCTTCTGAAGGGATTAGAAGCGGCTCACGGCCAGGAGTGGGAATGGAGAGTCTATAGCGCCGAAGGGAGCCTCAGGGAGGCCTTCTGGAGGGCTTTGTCGAGCATTTCGGTGACGGCCGCCTCAGGGATATCCCGTGAGACCGCCAGTTCCGTGATCAGCATGTGACGCGCCCGGTCCAGCATCTTCTTCTCGCGGAACGACAGCGGCTTCGACAACTGCAGCGTCAGAAGGCCCTTGAGCACCTGGGCGGTCTCGAGCAAGCCCCCCGAGTCCATCTTCTCGGAGTTTTCCTTGAACCGGTCCTTCCAGTCGCCGTGCAAGTCGCAGGTTCCACTGGATAGGAAACAAAGAACTTTAGCGACCTCCCCGTTGCGCGTCACCTTGCGCAAACGCAAGTGCCCGGAATGCGCCAGGGGAACCATGATGGTCAAACTGCTGCACAGCAGCCGGAGCAAATAGAAGTTCTCGAACTGGCTCCCAAACGACCGGGAGCTGACGTTCTCGATGACACCCACCCCGTGGTTGGGGTATACAACCTTCTCACCGATCTGAAAGAGCATAATAAAGCCCGGCGGGTTGAACGCCAACCCTGGTTAAAGTACAGCGTAAGACCTGAAAAAGGATATTAAGGCCCAAGCTAACAAAAGTCAACATCAAAAGTCACGGAACTGCCGTGGCCAGGAATGTGCTGCGAAATGCGGCGAAAGAAAGACGAAGACGAGCCCCGCAGGGCGGAAACCACCCGCGACGAGCGGCGAGACCTCAATGATTTCAAGAACACGGAACTCAGAACTCAGAACTCAGAACACAGAAGGGATGAACTCAATGGTCCCGGCTGGTGACGAGTTCCGTCAGAGCCTGGAGGGCGCGCTGGTGCGGCGACTCGGGGAAACCCCCGATGATCTCCCGGGCCTTCCCCGTAAAGACCTCCGCCCGGCGCATGGCGCGTTCAATCCCCCGATGCCTCTCAATGAGCGCCAGGATGCCGGAGAAAGGCGCGCGGACGTAATCGCCATCCCCGAGAATCGTCTCCACCTGCTGGCGTTCGGCCGCATCCGCCGCTGCGATCGAGTAGATCAGCGGCAGCGTGACCTTGCCTTCCTTGAGGTCGCTTCCCACCGGTTTGCCGAGAACCGACTCGTCGGCGGTGAAATCGAGCACATCGTCCACCAACTGGAAGGCCATGCCCAGATTCCAGGCATATTCGCCCAACTGCCCCACCACCTCGCTGGAGGCGCCGGCAGCCAGGGCCCCTAAACGGGCGCAAGCCGCGAACAGGCTGGCTGTCTTGCGGTCGACCAGATCCATGTAGTCGGCCTCGGTGACCGCAATGGACCCCAGCCTCTCCAATTGCAGCAACTCCCCTTCCACCATGGTCTGCGTAATCCCGATGAGGATGTCGAGCACGCTGAAATTGCGCTGTTCGAGCGCAATCTGGAAGGCTTCCATGTAAAGCCAATCGCCCGCCAGCACCGAGGTGTGGTTTCCCCAGAGCACGTTGGGAGAGGGCCGCCCGCGGCGGGTTTCGGCCACGTCGATCACGTCGTCGTGCACCAGCGTGGCCGCGTGGATCATCTCGACCACTGCCGCCAGGCGGATGGCCGCTTCGCCGCCGTTCCCCGCGAGCCTCGCGGAGAGTAGGAGGAGCGCCGGCCGCAGCCGCTTTCCCCCGCTCGAGTGCAGGTAGTGCCCGATGGCCGTAATGGCGCCGGCCGAGGCCACGGACCGGAGGTCGATCTCCTGGTCCACCCGCTGGAGGTCTTCGCGTACGAGTTCAAAGAACTCCCGTGCGCTGAGAGCGAGCGTAGCTTTCCCAAGCTCCATCGAGTTGTCCCAGTTTAACCGTTGCCGCTGCTGCGAGGCAAACACAGCCGTTCGAAGTTGGCGGTGGTCGCCGCGGCGAGCGCCTCGACGGACTCCCCCCGCAACTCCGCCAGCCTGTGCGCCGTGATCGCGACGAACGACGGTTCGTTGCGTCTTCCGCGCTTGGACGCGGGCGCCAGATAGGGCGCGTCGGTCTCCACCAACAGCCGGTCCAGCGGAACCATCCTGGCGGCTTCCCGCACGCTCGTCGCGTTGGGAAACGTGACGATCCCTCCAAACGCCAACCAGAAGCCCATGTCCAGCGCACGCCGCGCCTCGATCGGCCCGCCCGAGAAGCAGTGGAAGATTCCGCTCAGCCCCGACGGTTGCCAGTGCTCTTCGAGCAGCCGCCAGGTGTCCTCCCAGGCCTCTCGCGTGTGGATCACGATGGGCTTGCGCGCGTCGCACGCCAGGCGCATCTGCTCCGCGAACGCGGCCCGCTGCTGGTCTCGCGGCGAATTGTCGTAGTGATAGTCCAGGCCGATCTCGCCGAGCGCCACCACTTTGGGATGCGCCAGCAGACGCTCCATCTCCCGCCACACGCCGGCGTCTGCCTTCGACGCGTCGTGAGGATGCACCCCCACGGTCGCCAGAACGGCGTCGTAGCGCTCGGCCAGCCGAATGGCGGACTCGAGATCCGGGGGACCGTCCCCCGTGCCGATCGTCAGGATGCGCTCGACGCCGGCCGCCAGCGCGCGTTCCAGCACCGCTTCCCGGTCGGGCTCAAAGCGTGGGTCGTCCAGGTGGCAGTGTGAGTCGACCAGACTCATCGCAGTTTGGTTCCGGGCGCCACATCGCCGGCCACGCTCACCAGCACCGGCTTGCCGCCCTCCGGACTGGCGGCCAGAATCATCCCGTTCGAAACCAGCCCGCGCAACTTGCGCGGCTGCAAGTTGGCGACGATCACCACCTTGCGCCCCGTCATCTCCTCCGGCGTATAGGCCTCGGCGATTCCCGCCACGATGCTGCGCGGCTCCGCTTCGCCGATGTCGACCTGCATGTGCAGCAACTTGTCCGCGCCCTTGACGCGCTCGGCGGAGAGCACCAGGCCGACCTTCATGACCACCTTGGCGAACTCGTCGATGGTGATCGCGTCACCGGCCGCGGCCGCCTCGGGTTTCGGTCCGACTTTCCCCAAGCAGCGTGGCCTGCCGGGCCGCTTCCTCTTCTTCGAGCGCGCGCATCCGCGCGATGGCGGTCTTCGCCTCGACTCGCGGAAACACCGGCGCAACCGTCCCAATCCCCTGCCCCGCGCTCAATTGTCCCCAGCGCAGTCCTTCCAATTGAATGGATGCCAGCGGTTCAGGCATGCCCAGTTGCTCCCAGATCTTCTCCATCGAAGCGGGAATCACGGGGTAGAGCAGGATGCAGGCGATCCGCAGAACCTCGGCCGCGGTGTAGAGCGTCTCATCCAGCTTGGCGCGCGCGGAGTCTTCCTTCTTCGCGGCCAAAGCCCAGGGGGCCTGCTCGACGATGTACTTGTCGGCGGAGGCGAGCAGAGACCACATCGATTCGAGCCCTTTGGAAAACTCCAGGCTGTCGAAAGCCCCGGTCACGGTCCCGATGGTCTGGGCGGCCTGTGCCGCGATCTCCGGATTCCCCCCGGAAGCCGGGACAGCGCCTTCACGATACTGCCGGATCATGGTCAGGGTCCGGCTGGCAAGGTTGCCGAGGCCGTTGGCCAGATCCGAGTTGTAGCGGTTCACCAGCGCGTCGTAGCTGAAGTTGCCGTCTTGCCCGAAGACGATCTCGCGCAGCAGGAAGTAGCGCAAGGCGTCGGCGCCCATCACCTGCTGGATCGGCGTGGCCCGCACGATGTTGCCCTTGGACTTGCTCATCTTGTCCTGCTCGAACAAGAGCCAGCCGTGCGCGAAGATCTGCCGGGGCAGCGGCAGATCCGCCGCCATCAGGAACGCCGGCCAGTACACCGCGTGGAAGCGCAGAATCTCCTTGCCGATCAAATGCAGGTCGGCCGGCCAGCGGTTCTCGCCGGCCACGGCGCTCATGTAGGTCGTCAATGCGTCAAACCACACATAGAAGACATGGTCGCCCTCGGCCGGGACCGGGATGCCCCACTTGATGGTCGTGCGGCTGATCGAGAGATCGTTGAGTCCCCGTTCCACAAAGGCGAGCACTTCGTTGCGCCGCGTTTCGGGCCGGATGAAATCGGGCTGCGTCCGGTAGAGGTCCAGCAGCCGGTCGCGGAAAACGGAGAGCTTGAAGAAGTAATTCTCCTCTGTCACCGTTTCGGTGGGGCGCCCGCAATCCGGGCACGGATCGCCCGGTCCGGCCTCGTTCACGTACAGTTCGTCGAATACGCAGTACTGTCCGGTGTAAGACCCCTTCTCGATGTACCCGTTCTTCAGGCAGCGCAGGAAGAGGTCCTTCACTACCTCGTGATGGGCGGGGTCCGAGGTCCTCTTAAAGCGGTCGATGGCCAGCCCGAAGGTCTCCCATTGCTTTCGAAATTCGGCGGAAATCAGGTCGGTGAATTCCTGCGGGCTCTTGCCGACGGCCTTGGCGGCGCGCTCCACCTTCTGCCCGTGCTCGTCGGTGCCCGTCGTCAGGATCGCATCGTATCCCTGCATGCGCTTGAAGCGACGGATGGCATCGGCGGCGATCGTGGTGTAGGCGTGGCCGATGTGGGGCGCGGCGTTCACGTAGTAGATGGGCGTCGTCAGATAGTACTGTTTGCTCATTGTCCGGATTTCCAGTAGATCAAATTGGCTTCCGCCATCACCTGCTTCAGCGGCACGCCGGCCGCGATGGCCAGCGTCCGGCAGTCTTCGTACTCGGGCGCATACGATCCGCTCTCGGACACTTTCATGCGCACCTTGCCGTAGCGCGTCTCGACCTCGACGATGTGGCGCGACTGAATCCTGCGTTCCGCGTGGAAGATCCGCACGCCTAAAGTGGACGTCTCGGCGAAAAGAATCTCGGCCATCTTCTCCTGATCCTCGGGGCGGGCGATCACGCGGAGCAGCGTGCCGGGCCGGTTCTTCTTCATGAACATCGGCGTGAAGGACACATCCAGGGCGCCGCCCTCGATGAGCCGCTCCATGGTGAAGCCGAGAACCTGCGCGCTGATGTCGTCCATGTTGGCCTCGATTACCGACGACCGTGGTGGCTTCGCTGGCGCCGCTGGCTTCGCCGATCATCACGCGCAGCACGTTGGCGTGCTCGAGGAAGTCGCGGTCGCCCGCGCCATAACCGGTCGCGGCGAGGGTCATCGCCGGCGGCGGGCCGAAGCGGATCGCCAGCGTAGCCGCGACAGCGGCCCCGGTGGGCGTCGTGAGCTCCATGGCCGGGCCGCGGGAATAGATCGGCTTGCCCTCGAGCAGCGCGGCCGTGGCGGGCGCCGGAACTGGCAGAATGCCGTGTTCGGTCTTCACCGTCCCGCTGCCCACGTTGAGCGCCGACGAGTGGATCTCCTCGACGCCGAGCAGTTCGAACCCCAGGCACGCGCCCACGATGTCGGCGATGGAATCCACCGCCCCCACTTCGTGGAAGTGCACGCGCTCCAAGGGGACCTGATGGACAGCGGCCTCCGCGGCGCCCAGCCGTTCGAATATCGCCGTGGCACGGCGTTTGACGCGCTCGGGAAGCTGCGCCTGTTCGATCATGGCGAGGATGTCGGGCAGGTGGCGATGCTTGTTGGTTTCGCCGCCGCTCACTCGAAACTTGGTGGCGCCGATGCCGCGCCGCTTGGTCTTTTCGAAGGTGAACTCGGCTCCCGTGCCGAGCGACGTCAGGGCGCCAGCGATCTCACCCGCGCCGGCCCCCGCATCGGCCAGCGCACCCACCAGCATATCGCCGCTGATTCCCGAAAACGCATCCAGGTAACAGATCTTCATTTGAATAGCAGGGGCAGAATTCTCCCCGATGTCCCCATCCAAGAACTTCCATTATCCTACATGCGGTCAGGGGTGCTGAAAAAGTTCATCGAGGGCCGCCCGCGCAGGCGAAAGCGCCTGCGCCACCGGGGAACTAGTCCAAAAACAAAGGGCCGGCGAAGCGCTGAACGCCCCGCCGGCCTCACAATCAGAACCAACAGAGACTACTCAGAACCTGTAGTACGCCCCGATCTGAACCCTTCGGTTTGCATAATTGGTGTCGGTGATCTTGCCGAAGTTCGTGCTGTTGATGTTCATATTGGTGACCGAGCCGTAGTCGCCGGCGGTCGCTGGATACACGTAAAACGTGGGGTGGTTCAACAGGTTGAAGAAGTCGAAGTGAAGGTCCAGGCTGTGCGTCTCAAAAAGTCGAATCGATTTCACGACCGAGGCGTCGAAGGACCACTGCCACGGTCCGGAAAAGTAGCGGCGTTGCAAATTGCCGACGGTGCCCGCAGCCGGGTTGTAGAAAATTTGACCGGCAAACGACGCTGCGCCCGCTTGATTAGTTCCACGTCCGTCGGTGTTGATGATCCCAGTCGAGACGAAGTAGGGCCCGTTGCCGGTCATCCAAAGACCGCCGACCACCTGATCCAGATCGGACTTGCTGAGGCCGTTTATTGAGGCCGTGTTCGTGGAGGTCGAGCGGCCGCCGCGGTTCAGCGTGCCACGGCCCGAGACCACCGATACGGGGGAGCCCGACTGATAGTTCCAGATGCCGGAGATCGCCCAGCCGCCCAGAACCCGATTCAGAAGCGCGTTGCCACTCCACCGCTTGCCCGAACCGTATGGCAGTTCATAGTAGTAGTTGGCTTTGAAGATGTGGGTGAGGTCGTATGGCGATCGGGCATTTTCGAGAGACGCGTTGGCGTTGTCGAGAAGAGGCTCGAAATTGGAATTCGCGTCTCCAGTGGTGTTGCTCAAAGCCTTGCCGAACGTGTAGTTGAACTGCGCCTGGAGCCCCGCGCGGATTCGCTTCTTCACATCCAACTGGAAGGCGTGATAACTGGAGGACCCATCGTTGAGGACGGTGTTGGCGCCTTGCACGTTCGGATTCGTGTAGAAGTTGACCGTGCCGTTATTGCGGCCGGTCATGTATGAGTCGGCGAGGGTGCCGATCTCCCCCTGCTTCAGGCTGGTCTGATTTGCTGTACTGTTGGCCAGATTGCCGCCGTTAACGAGGAGGGGGAAAACCGTCAATACCTGGCTTCCGGGAATGGCCGCGTTGTAGTTGCCGTTGTAAGCCCCGCCGGCGGCCTGCGACAGCGCTGCGTTGTTCTGAGCGCGCAGAAAGTCGGCCAGGAAACCATTGGCGTTATAAAGCACCTGGTTGTAGTCAACCGCCCGCAGCAGCTTGGTGCCGTGATTACCCACATAGCGCGCCGTAACGATTGCGCCCTTGACTTCATGCTCCACTCCGACGGTCCACTCCTGAACGAAGGGGGTCACCAGGTTCGGATCCGGCAGGCCGGTGGCGTTGGTCGTGGTAACAGCGTAGTTGTCGGCCTGAGTGCGGGGCACCTTGTACGCCGGGGCCGAAATCGTCGGGGGATTGGTGAGAAGGGCCACCTGATTCGTAAGCGTATTGGGGAAGCTGTAGGCCCGCGCTCGTGGTGACACTGTTGCGGACGGTGGTTACGGTGTTGTCATTCACATAAGCGATCCGGTAACCGCCCCGAATGGACGTAGTGCCCTTACCGAAGGGATCCCAGGCGATGCCGATGTTGGGTGCGAAGTTGTTCTTGTCCACCTTGTAGAACGGCCGCCCCACCGACTTGCCAACGAAGTCCAGGACCGCGTTGGGGTCGAGGAGGGTGGCCTTCAGATCGTTGTTCTTCAGGATCGGGGCGAGAAACAGCGAGTTCTTTTCGTCTAGCGCCGTCCAGTACTCATACCTGACACCTAAATTGAGAGTGAGGCCGGGGCGCACCTTCCAGTTGTCCTGGACATAGCCTGCATACGTGTCCCATGTAAAATCTCTTCGGCTGGTGGCGCCGGGCACGAATCCCGAAGTGGCACTGGTGACGTTGAAGGTCTGGTTGGCGCTGCTGATGATGCCCGCCAGGTTCGCGTAGAGGTTGTTCGCGATGGTCAAATCGCTGGTTCTAACCCCGGGCAAGTCCGCCGCAACCAACCCGGTCGTGTTCGCCGCGCTGATGCCCAGCGTGTAGGTGGGAATAATGCTGGCGTCATTGAAGGGCGTGGTACGCAGGAAGTTGGCCTGGAATCCGAATTGAATTGCATGCCTCCCCCTGATCCAGTTGGCGTTGTCCTGGATCACGTAGGTGTTGGTCTCGCGGCCCTGCTCCAGGAACGTGTTTACTGGATTGCTGAAGATAAGCCCGGCCACGATCTGCTTGGGGTAGTCGTTGCTGTCATCGAAGTTCCCGATCGTGCGCGCAAACCCGCCGCGCGCCTCGTTGGTGAGGTTCGAAATCGGGGTCCAGCGCCAGGCCAGCGAAAGCACATGATTCTTGATCGAGTTGCTAACGGGCGGGACGACGGTGTAGAACGCGCCCAAGTCCGGCCGGTCCGTCGGGTTCTTGATGTAGTTGTACGTACCCGTGACGTTGTGCTTGGAGGAGAGGTAGTAGTCACCCTTGTAGACGAACTGGTCGCGAAACTCATTGCCCCGCGCGTTGAACAGGTAGCCGGTGGTGTTTCGGCCGTCGCCGACATCTGTGCTGTTGCCCGTCGGCAACTGGGCAATCATGGCTTTGATGGTGGGGTCTTGCGTGAACGTGCGTTTCGTCGCCAGGTTGACCTTCTGCTCGTTGCCCGCTGTATCGAGGTACGTGAAGATCCCGTTCTTCGCATCGGGCGTCAGGACGGTGCGCGTCCTCGGACTCCCCTGCTTGTTCCGATAAAATTCCGGATTCACGAAGAAGAACAACTTGTCGCGAATGATGCGCCCGCCCAGGGAAGCGCCGAACTGGTTCAGGTTGAGGGGGGTCCTGTCCACGCCGGACTTGTTGTTGAACCAATCGTTCGCGGAGAGCTTATAGTTGCGGTTGTACTCATAGACCGCGCCGTGGAACTGGTTTGAGCCGGATTTCGTGGATAGCACCATGTACGAGGAGCCGCCGCCGATCGCCGAACTCGCGTTGGAGGTCGAGACCGTGATTTCGGACACCTGGTCGATGGTGGTCCGCATGGGCGCATAATCCAGATCGTTGGTACGGATGAAGTTGTCCTGAATATTGATGCCGTCCAGCGTCACCGTGGAAAACGAACTGCGGAGTCCGTTCACCGAGGTCGTGTTGGTGCCTGCATTTACGCCGGGCTGCGACAAAATCAGGGTCGTAACCTGGCGGCCTAGCACGGGCAGATTCTGGATCTGGGAGGCCGTGATCGTAGACGATATTTCCGTGTTCGAGAGCTGAACCGTCGAAGCCTCGGCGGAGACCTCCAAGATCGTCCTTGCCGTCTGCAGTTCCATCTTGATCGGCTGCAAACCGGTCTCCTGAATGGGAGCGACCCGCACTTCCCGCAACATCACCTTAGAGAAACCTGCGGCCTCCACCTGGACATCGTAGGTGGCGGGTTGCACGGCGATGAACGAGAACAACCCCGAGGCATTCGTCTTCGTCGACAACAGCGGTGCTTCGCCGCCGGGCAGGTACACACCCACGGTGGCGCCGGGAATCGCTGCTCCGGTTGGGTCCACGACACTGCCGCTCAGACGCCCGGCTACCTGGGCGTTCACGCTAAGGGCAGAAACGAAAAGCACGGCCAGCACGCCGAGCCATAAGCTGAGTCTTCCTTTGGTCAAGGCTCTCCTCCTGGAATCAAGAAATCTACCGATTAGTAGTGGAGTATAGCACACAAGTACCTGAGCAAGCACAACTTAGTTGACGCCCCCGCCGGTTAGCATTTCGAGCAGCTTCGCTTCGTCAAGGACCGGGACGCCCAGTGCCCGCGCCTTGTCGAGCTTCGAGCCAGCCTCTTCACCCGCAACGACATAGCTCGTCTTCTTGCTCACGGAACCGGCCACCTTCCCACCGGCTGCCTCGATGCGGGCCTTGGCCTCCTCCCGAGTCAAAGTCGGCAGCGTGCCCGTGAGTACGAAGGTCAAACCCTTGAGTGTCCCGCCGGCACGCTCCACCACGGCGTGGTGGAACTGCAAGCCGAGGTCGCGCAGACGCTTCACCAGCTCCCGATTGTGCGGCTCCCGGAAGAACTGGTGAATGCTCCCGGCCACCTTCGGGCCAACTTCCTCGGCGCGCTGGAGCGTCTCCTCGTCGGCCTCCGCGATCTTCTCCAGGCTCGCCGAACGTCTCCGCCAGAATCTGGGCCGTCCGCTCCCCCACAAACGGAATGCCCAGACCCGCAAGCACCCGCGGCAGCGGGTTCCGGCGCGAGGCGTCGATGTTCGCGACCAGCTTCTCGGCGGACTTCTTCCCCATGCGCTCGAGTTCAACGAGTTGCTCCGCGCGGAGTGCGTACAGATCCGCCACGCTCCGGACCAGCCCGCGATTCACCAGTTGTTTGACCAGCGACTCGCCCAAGCCGTCGATACTCATCACGCTCCGCGCGGAGAAGTGCAGGATCGACTCCTCCAGCCGCGCCGGGCAGTTGGTGTTGATGCAGCGACTGGCCACCTCGCCTTCCTGCCGGACGATTTGCCCGCCGCACACCGGGCACTCCTTCGGCATCTGGAACGGCTGCCGGTGCGCCGGCCTCTCGACCACGCGCACAACTTTCGGAATCACGTCGCCGCTGCGCTCGATCAGCACGATGTCCCCAATCTGCACTTCCAGCCGGGCGATCTCGTCCTCGTTGTGCAGCGTGGCGCGGGACACCGTCACTCCTCCCACCTGCACCGGCTCGAGGTGCGCCACCGGAGTAAGCGTTCCGGTTCGGCCCACCTGCGCCTCGATCTTCAGCACTGCGGTCTGCGCCTGCTGCGCCGGAAACTTGAACGCGATGGCCCAGCGTGGAGCCTTGGCCGTCCACCCCAGTTCGCGCTGCTGTTCGACGGAATCGATCTTAGCGACGATCCCGTCGGTCTCGAACGGCAGATCTTCCCGCCGCTTTTCCCACTCACGGCAGAATTCCAGCAGTTCCTCCACTCCGGCGCACAGCCGGCGATGCGGATTGACCTTGAAGCCCAACTTCTCGAGCGTCCCCAGCGACTCCCAGTGGCTGCCGGCGTATGGCGCGCCCCCGGCGAACAAGAAGTAGGCGTAGTAATCCAACCGCCGCGAGGCCGTAATGGAAGGTTCCAGGATACGGATGGAACCGGCAGCGGCATTACGCGGATTGGCGAAACGCGGCAGTCCCTCGGCGTCCCGATCCAGATTCAGGCGCTCGAAGGCCCGCCGGTTCAACACCACTTCGCCACGCACTTCAAACGCCTCGCGTTCCGCCGGGACACTGAGCGGCAGGCTCCGGATGGTGCGGGCATTCTCGGTGACATCCTCCCCCACCTGCCCGTCCCCGCGGGTAATCGCCTGCGACAAGACGCCGTCCCGGTAGTGCACCGCCATCGACAGGCCGTCGAGCTTCAGTTCCGCGACGTAGCGGTACGGCGCAGCGCCCAGAAGCTCCCGCACGCGGCGATCGAATTCGAGCAGTTCGCCCTCGTTTAGAGCGTTGTCCAGGCTTAGCATGGCCGAGCTGTGCGCCGCCTTCACGAAACCCTCGCGGGCCTTGCCGCCGACCCGCTGCGTCGGAGAGTCGGGCGTGGCCAGCTCCGGGTGCTGCGTCTCGATGTCGCGCAGCCGCTGCATCAGCACGTCGTACTCGCCGTCGGTGATTTCCGGCCGGTCTAGGACGTAGTAGAGGTGCTCGTGCCGGCGCAAGGTCTCGCGCAGCCGATCGGCCTCTTTCTTGAGGGCTCCATTCTCCATCGCCGTCTATTATAATAGGCGGCGGGTTAAGCGGAGCCGCAAATACGATTTACCGCAACGCATTCCTCATGTATAACCCCGCGGCGCGCGGCCTCGAAGGAGAGCGGATCACGGGGATCGACCGCGCCGTCGAGTTCCTCCGCCAGAAGGGCCACCGGGTCCAAACCGTACCCACCGAAGGGCCGGGCTCGGCGTCGGACCTTGTGGCCGGCTGCATCCGCGGCGGCGCCGACCTGATCCTGGTCGCTGGCGGTGACGGCACGATCAACGAAGCCGTCAACGGGATGATCGGCGAGCAGGTTCCTCTGGGCATCCTTCCGGCGGGTACCGCGAACGTGCTGGCCGCGGAGTTGGGCTTGGCGGGAAACTGGATCAAGGTCGCGCGCGACGTTGGCGGGTGGGTCCCGCGGCGCATTCCAGCCGGTCTGCTGACGGCCGGCCCTGATGGTCATCGCCGGCACTTCCTGATGCTGACCGGCATCGGGCTCGACGCGCACATTGTGAGGAACGTGGACCCCAAGCTGAAGAAGTTCCAGGGAAAGCTCTCCTACTGGCTGGCGGCCCTCGGCGAATTCGCCAGGACCCTGGACGAGTTCGAGGTCGTGACCGCCGGCGCCCGTTTCCGCGTCTCCTTCGCCGTGGCCAGCAGGGTTCGCAACTACGGCGCCACTTTGGAACTGACCCCGCAAGCCGGCTTACTGCGCGATGATTTCGGGTTGGCGCTCTTCGAGGGTTCCAACACGTTCCGCTACCTGGAGTATCTGGGGGGTGCGCTCTCGAACCGTCTCGATCGCACCCCCGGCGTATCGCTGCTGCGCGTGCAGTCGGCCGAATTCCTGCCATTGGGGGATGCGCCGGTCTTCATCCAGGTGGACGGGGAGTCCGCGGGCTGCCTGCCCGCCCGCATCGATCTGGTCCCCGACGCGCTGACGGTGCTCTGCCCGCCCGAATTCGCGTAACTCGTCCTCTTGACGCCAGGTCCACCGCGGCGCGCGAGAACGCAAATCCCCGCTAAACTAGTTAGTATGCTCCCCACACCCGCCGTTCCGGAATCCAAGCACGTGACTGGTCAGGTTGTCTCGCGGCGCGAAGTCGGCTCGGGGCTTTGGATCGTGCGAATCAGGCCCGCCGAGAAAATCGTGTTTCTTCCCGGCCAGTACATCACGGCCGGCCTGCCGGGCGGCACGAAGATGGTCGAGAGGCCGTACTCGGTGGTTTCCGCTCCGCACGAGCCTGAACTCGAGTTCTTCCTCGAACTGGTCCCCACCGGTGAACTGACCCCGCAGCTCTATCAGGTTCCCGTCGGAGGCGAGGTGCAGTTGCGGCGATTGCCGAAGGGGAGGTTCCTGTACGACCGGAAGAGCGGCCATCCCAATCACTTCATGGTGGCTACGGTAACTGGAATCGCCCCGTACCTGAGCATGCTGCGGGACCTGGTGGCGCGCGCCGGTCAAGGGGAGAAGATCCTCCACCACATCGTGATTCTCCAGGGCGCCAGCCAATCCCACGAGCTGGGCTATCGCGACGAACTGGCCCAATACGCCGGCCTCCACGAGTGGTTCGACTACATCCCCACTGTCAGCCGCCCCTGGCAGGAACCGGACTGGGACGGGGAGAAGGGCCGCGTCGAAGACACCAGCCGCAAGTACCTGGACGCCTTTGCCTTCAACCCCGCCGACACCACGGCTTATGTTTGCGGGAATCCCAACATGATCGACAATCTCAAGGGCCTCCTCCGGCGAGCCGGGTTTCCCAAGGAATCCGTCCAGGAAGAAGTCTACTGGCACGCGGAAAAGGAGTAAGGGGCGGCACAGGACTTTGACCCGTGACCTCCTTGCAGGTCGTGCAGGCGGCCTTTTCCGGGCAGCTGCGGGGTGCGCCGGACTGCCACGAAAGCACCCCTCAAGCGCCGATTGCACGGGACTTGGGACGCAACCCTTTCCGATCTGGCCCCGTAGCGGCCGGTATCAAGCCGTGCCAACTGACACCCGAGAGACGAAAGACCAGAGGTGGCGTCCCAACTCACGTCACGAGCCGATGCCCACGCTGAGGCCCCGCCAATGGGCGGCCCGAGGGATGTCTTGACTGCCTCTCGTGCTGCCTGTGTTCAAGACTACCTTGTTAAGTACTGTAGTACCAACCGAGCTGGGTAATAGGACCAGACACGCGGTCTAAGTATTGCCTTGAAAGGGTTTACCTGCCATGGTGGAGATGTGAGAACGAAATGTCTTCTCCTTGTAGTTTCATTGGGGCTGCTGGTAGCAGGCTCGGCCGTCGCCGACCCGGTGACCGTTCACTTCACCGGCTTGAGCGAGAACTTCGGCTTTGGCTACAACCTCAGCCCCTATTCTGGAACCATCGACGGCGATCCCTTCGCTCTCTACTGCGTCGACTTTGCCAACCACGTCTTTGTGGGCCAGGTATGGCAGGCGAACTTGACCCAGCTCAGCAGCGGTGACTTGAGCCACACCCGATACGGAAGCCTGCCAAACGCGCTGGAGCTGTATTCGGAGGCCGCTTGGCTGACGACTCAGTTCGAGCACGCTTCCGACCCAGCCAACATCCAGGCGACGATCTGGCAGTTGTTTCTCCCCTGGGCGCCCTCGCCGAGTCCGGGCTCAAACTGGCTGTCTCTCGCGCAGGCCGCCGTGCACTCCCCCGAGTTCGATCCTAGTATCTTCGCGATCGTGACAAACCTGAACGTGCGGGCGACCGGGCAGGTGCAGGAGTTCATGATCGACCCCCCCAGTCAGGTGCCGGAACCCGCGTCGATTTTGCTCTTGGGAACAGTGCTGATTTCGCTGAGCCTCTTCGTGCGTAGACGAGCTTCGGCAAAGCAACTTCAATCGCGTCCTCCTGCCCGTGGCGCTACCGGCGGATTGTCTTAGTGAAGCACAACCACGGCGGCGGCGGACCAATGCCCTCGCCTCCCGGCTGAACCTCTCCCGAGTTATAGCGATCGCACCGCCTTCACAGAGGCGTTGTACTCCAGGTCCTCCGTCTTGCACAGGCCGTCCCAGAAGTAGACTATCCAGGCGCGCTCGGCGGAGTCCGCAAGATCCGCCGTCCAGATGAATGGAGTGGCCCACTTCTCGAATGCCCGGTCAAGGTGCACCACGCCCTTGACTTTCTCGCGCCCATACGTCACTTCATCCGGCATGCCGTTCTCCTCCGCCGTCATCAGCGACATGGCCTCTTCAAGGGTCGGCACTCTCCAATCCCGGAAGCCGGCGAAGTTCAGTCCCCGCACGTACTCAGCGGCCTTTTGGTACGTGAAACACTCGCCTTCGGATCCTCCCCGCTGCCACATCAAGCCCGTGACGTGATCCACCACCACCAGGGCGTCCTCCAGGGCCTGGGTTTCGAAGGGGTGTTTGACTCTCCCTCCGCCCTCGCTCCAGCCCCGGCAGTAGAAGTCGTTCATCACAACCATGGCTTTGGCCCGCGCGGCGGAGACCACGCCCCCCTCGCTGCGCAGGCGGCGCGGTGGCTGCCCGGTGGCGGCGCCGCCGGCGATCGACTTGGCCCTGGCCTCCAGGGCCAGCGCCAGGCGCTCGTAACCGCCCTGCTCGTACAGGTTGGCCCACTGCCACCGCAACAGCCGACCGGGAACCTCGCACTCCTCCAGCTTGACCGGAATCAGAAAGATGATGCCTTCAGGTTTCTCATCCACCACATCCAGCGCGTACTTGATTTCTTTCTGGAGGTAACCTTCCTTGCTCACGGAAGACCGCGAAAGACACACAACGACTGCCTGCGACTGGTGAATGGCTTTGGGAATCTCCAGTTGCCAATCCTGCCCGGGCAACAGTCTCTGCTCGTCCAGCCAGGGTTCGTAGCCCTCCGCGGCCAGCCGGCGGCACAACTCCCGCACGGCGGGCTTATCGTCCGACGAGTGGCAAAGGAATACTTGCATGGCCCGTTCCGCTAGATATTCTACGCAATCGGCGGATGAAAATGAAGTTAGACGAACCTGAGGCACGAAGCGTTCGCGACAACCGCCTGAGCTTGCGAGGCAAAACCGAAGGAGAGGGGATCCCCAGCGGGGTCACGCTGTGGACCCGTGCTGCCGTTTATTTGACGTTGGGCTGCTTCGGCTATTTTGCGGCCCGGCCGCTCGGCTGTGGCGAACCTGACGGCTCAACGCGATACACCGTCTTCCAACCTGGCAGCAAGGCGCCGATCACAGCTCCGGCTGGGGCGATCAAGATCGTTCCCAACAGGACTGCCGTCGTCACCTCGCTGGATTTGAGGTTTGACCCCGCCCCTGCGGCGTATCCGACACCCGCTCCGGCCGCGGCGCCGATTCCCAAACCGATCAACGTCGATCGCGCGCGGCTCCTCGCGTCTGCACGGACGACGTCCGAACGGCCTATCTTCCGCTCGGTCCCGCCGGCGTTCAGTACGAGACTGTCGCTAGACACCCCTACTAAGCGGCCCGTCCAAGTCCGCTGGTCGGAGCACAGTACACGCATCGTTTGGCCGGGTCGCAGTTGTTCGACCCTTGCCCAGCTCGCATCGTCCCGTTGTGCTCCAAAAGCCACAAGGGCCGCCTGAGCAATCAGCAAGAGCATCCAAATCCGATTCATAAGCACCTCCGCGTCTGATGGTCCGGAATTTTCGTTTTGACTTCCTGGCCTCTGACCGCAGATCGTCCCCGCTCAATTGCATGGCAACGAATCGGGGAATCGCTCCTGAAAAGGCCCTTCAAGCGGGAGGGAGTTCATCTGCCCCGTGTCAACATGTGCGCTGAGCCGTGGAGTTCCGGTGCCGGTCACGGGGCGGTTTTCAGACTACTGCATCTGATTTGCCCTGTCAAGCGGATTTCGCGCACCCGGCGTCGGGTCGTCGCCGCTGCGGTGACGCCGGATCGCCTGATGGCGGGCAGGGCCGCTCTGACCCATTCTGAAGCATCGCGGCGCTCTCGCATGTTAGACTGCGGCAGGAGAAGAGCCTTGTTTTCGCGCCTCGCGCTGATCATACTCGCCGCGCTGGCGAGCGCGACTGCTGGCTACGGTCAAGCGGCTGTCGAGTATGCGCTGAAATCGTCGGGAAGCGCCGTTTCAGCGACTGGCGCGGACGCCACCATCGGAAGTTGTCGAGTTGATTCCGCCCTGCTGACGTGTCTTAGCCACACGTATCCCAAAACCACGATTATTGTGATCGGGCTCCTGGTCGTCATGATCCTGCGTAAGTTGACTCGGGTGCAAGCAGCGCGGTCATAGAATCTACTGGTTCACCCTCCGGTGTGTTGGCTCCGCAATCGGCCGCCGGCAGGACTGCGCGCTCCAAAGTCCTGGATGCGGCTAGGCTGCTCTGCGGACAACCGTGTGGACACGGCGGGCGTCGTGAGTGCCAGAGGGCTGCTATCTCATTGAAGGAACTGGTGGGCGGTCGCGGGCTCGAACCGCGGACCTCCTGCTTGTAAGGCAGGCGCTCTAACCAACTGAGCTAACCGCCCCCTTCAACTCCGGATCTGTGTATGGCGCACGCGCGCCCACGTGTTCCATCATATCAAGCATCCTGCTTCCGGTCTTCCCGCCGCCGCAGGCCCGCCCCACGGCGCGCGGGCATGCTACTCTGGCGTCTTGCGGAACCATCCCCTCTTCAAGGCCTATCTGGCACTGCTGGCGATCTGCTTCTTTTGGGGCACAACCTACCTCGCCATCCGCATGAGTATCGAGGCGATTCCGCCCGTCGTGCTCGTCAGCGGGCGCTTTACCGTATCCGGGGCCTTGATGCTGGCAGTCGCGCTGGCGTTCCGCGCGCGGCTCCCCCGCGGGCGTGAATTGTGGACTACGGCACTGAACGGTGTGCTGATCCTCGGCGTCGGAAACACTTGCCTGTCCATTGCCGAACTATGGATCCCCAGCGGCATGGCCGCGTTGATCATCACGATATCCCCTTTCTGGATGGTCGGGCTCGACGCCTTAATGCCGGGCGGCAGCCGGCTCCGCATGGCGACCGTCGCGGGCATTCTGGTCGGCGGCTCCGGCGCCGTGCTCCTGGTGGCTCCGCAGGCCTTGAACCTCCACGCCGGGGAGCGCTTGTGGCCGGCCATCCTGCTGCTGCAACTCGCCAACTTCGCCTGGTGCTTTGGCTCCCTCCGGCAACTCCGGCTCCCCAGAAAAGCGAGCCCCATCGTGAACGGCGCCGTGCAACAACTTGCGGCCGGTTTGGCTTGCTTGCCCTTCGCTGTCTTCCACTCCGGCCCCCCGGTGGTCTGGCAGCCGCGCGCCTTCGCCGCCGCCCTCTACCTCGTGATCTTTGGCTCAATTGTGGGCTATAGCGCCTATGTATACGCGATGGACCATCTGCCGGTGGCCCTGGTTTCGCTCTACACCTACGTGAACCCGATCGTGGCGGTGTTCCTCGGCTGGCTGTTCTATCGGGAGCCGTTCGGCCGCTTCGAGTTGGCGGGAATGGCGATCATCTTCGTCGGCGTCGCCATCGTCAAGCACTACACCCACAGTCCCACTTCACCCGAACTCGATTAGCAGTCACGGCTCCCGTCCCGGTTCTTCAACGCGGGCGTAATCCATTTTGCATCAATAACATGGGTGCGACTGGCCGGCTCGGTTTGAGCGGCGCGGCGGCCAGCCTCCCGCAGTCGCCCTGCTAGCATGAAGACGGCATGAAGCAGCAAGACCTCGCCGCCCGGCTTGCTCGCAGGGCGCGCACCTCCAAGGCCGTCGCCGCCGATCGCTTGGACCGCATCGTACACAAGATCATTGCCGAGCTCAAGAAGGGCAACCCGGTTTCTCTGCCCGGCCTAGGCACCTTCAAGCCCGGCAAGAAGCTGAACTTCCAGTTCGAGAAATCGAGAGCGCCGGACTTGACTCTCCCTGGTAACACGCGAAGGACCGTGTCGCCATTCAAAGTTACCGCAGGGCCTGTCCGCCGGAGGCGCCCAGCCGCCCTGCCAAGGGCTCCCTGGTAACACGCGAAGGATCGTGTCACCATTCAAAGTCGCGCAGGGCCTGTCCGCCGGAGGCGCCCAGCCGCCCTGCCAAGGGCTCCCCGGTGACCCGCAATGGACCGCGTTGTCGTTCGTAACCGAGCCGGGCCCCCGCGCCAGAGGCGCCCGGCCGCCCCGCCAAGGGCTCCGTGAAAAAAAGCACTGAACAAATCGTGGAGATCGTCCGCCAGTGCCTGGAAGAGGGCAGCGCTGTCGAAATCGACGGCCTGGGCGTATTTCGACCCGGTGCCGACGGTTACGAGTTCTACCCCCCGGCCGGACAGAAGGTCTTCATCGCCTACGTGCACGAGGACCGCGCCTACGCCGGCAAGTTATACGACGCCCTCCAAGCGAGCGGCTTCGAGCCTTGGCTGGACCGCAAGAAGTTGCTCCCCGGGCAGAACTGGCCGCGCGCCATCGAGCGAGCCATCGAAGTGAGCGACTTCTTCGTCGCTTGCCTGTCCCGGCGAGCCCTCCGGAAGCGGGGCCCGTTCCAGGCGGAGCTGCGTTGCGCCCTGGACTGCGCCCGGCGCCAGCCCCTCGACCGCGTCTACTTCATCCCCCTGCGTCTGGAAGACTGCCCGGTCCCGGCGCGCATCAGCCAGGAAACTCAGTACGTCGATCTTTTCCCCGACTGGGAGGAGGGCTACCGCCGGGTAGTCTCCACGCTGAAATCCGATACTTTCGGCCGCCCGCCTGGCCCCGCGGGCAAAAATGGATCTTGACGAGACAAAGCCAATTCCCAGGAACGCCCGCCGAGCAAAATGGACTACCCGGCACTCGTGGGCAAGTCGGCTGCCTCCACCGGAGCCCGCGAAGCCGGCGCGCCCGCGTAGACATGAATCGCATGGCTCTCACCGTCGTCGACCAACTGGACCTCCTCCGTGGACCGTTCACCGCCGTTTTCTACCGCGATCCGGTACTCGGTTCGTCCATAGCGGAAGGTCAGGGAGTAACCTGGCCAGTCCTCGGGAATCACGGGCTCGATGGACAGACGTCCGGCTCTCAGCTTGAAACCCAGGACTTCCTCCAGCCACACCCGATACATCCAAGCCGCCGAGCCGGTGTACCAGGTCCAACCTCCGCGCCCAATCTGACTCTGTAATGAGTAGACATCGGCGGCCACCGCGTAAGGCTCCGTTTGATAGGCCGCGCTATCCTCCGGTGTGCGTGAATGCTCGATCGGATTCAGCATCTGCAGGACTTTGACGGCACGACCGCCATCTCGCATGCGCGCAAACGCCATGGCGACCCACAAGGCGGCGTGGGTGTACTGGCCGCCATTCTCGCGCACCCCCGGCGGATATCCCATGATGTAGCCGGGGTTCGGGCTGGACTTGTCGAAGGGCGGCGTGCAAAGGAGCACCAGCTTCTCTTTCTCGCGGATGAGTTGTTCTTCGACCGAGCGCATCGCCACTCGCGCCCGATCCGGGTTGCCCGCGCCGCTGATCACGGACCACGACTGCGTCAGCGAATCGATGCGGGCTTCCTCGTTCTTCCGCGAGCCCAGCGGCGTCCCGTCGTCGAAGAAGGCCCGCAGATACCATTCGCCGTCCCAACCGCTGCGTTCCACCGACTCGCTCAAGCGGCCCGCGCGGTCGCGGTACCGGGAGGCTAACTCCAGCTCGCCGCGGCCCGCGCACACCTCGGCGAACTTCTTCAAGACGTCCACCAGAAACCACGCCAGCCAGACGCTCTCGCCTTTCCCTTTGTCGCCGACGCTGCTCATGCCATCGTTCCAGTCGCTGGTGCCCATCAGGGGCAACCCATGCGGCCCGGAAGTGCTGCCCTTCTCGATGGCCCGGCGGCAGTGCTCGAAGAGGGTCGCTTGGTCGATCGAGACCGACGGCTGAAGATAGACTTCGCGCTCCTCCTCTTTCAGCGGCGGCCCCTCGATGAACGGCGTGGCCGCATCCAGAATGCCGGCGTCGCCGGTGACCTCCAAGTATCGACAAACTGCGAACGGGAGCCACAACAGATCGTCCGAACACCGGGTGCGCACCCCTGCCCCCGAGGGAGGATGCCACCAATGCTGCACGTCTCCTTCGCGGAACTGCCGCGTAGCGGCACGCAATATCAGCTCGCGCGCAATCGGCGCCGCGGAGTAGACCAAAGCCAGCGCATCCTGCAACTGGTCTCGAAAGCCATACGCGCCGCTCGATTGATACAAGGCGGATCGTCCCCAAATGCGGCAGCTCAGCGATTGATAGAGCAGCCAGCGATTCAACATGAAGTTCACCGAGAGAATTGGCGTCTCGACCTGGATCGTGGTCAGCAGATCGTCCCACCACCCCCGCGTCTGCGCGAGCGACCGTTCCACGCTATCCGCGTCACGGTACTGCGCGATCAAACGCCGGGCGTGTTCGGCATCATCTGCCTGCCCAAGCAGATAAATCACCGTCTTCTCTTCCCCGGGGCCGAGTTCGAATTTCGTTTGCAGGGCCCCGCAGGGATCGAGCCCGGCCCCCGTGCGCCTGCAAAGCGACTCCCGCCGCAAAGCCGCTGGGGATTCCACCGAGCCATTGCGTCCCAGGAATACGGTGCGGTCGCCGCTGTAGGAGGAGGGCTCCGGCGTCATGGCCGCGAAGGCGACCCTCCCTCCATAATCCAAATGATAAGGATTGCGTGCAAACAGCGCTTTCGCACTCGCATCCCAGGAGGACGTAATATGCATCTGGGTGGCCTCGCGATCCGTGCCGAGCACGAATTCCGAATAGCAGGTCACCGACAGACGCCGCCTTTGTGAGGATCGATTCTTGACTCGCAGACGCTGTATGCGAAGCGGATCGGCTCTCTCGGCATGCACCGGCACAAAGGTCGTCAGCATTTGCTCCAGCCCATGACTGTTGTGCTCGATTTCGGTGTATCCCTGCCCGTGCCGGGCACGGTACGCATCGAGTTCGCGCACCGGCAGCGGCGTGGGCGTCCAAAAAACGCCGCTGTCTTCATCGCGAATATAGATGGCCTCGGTGGCAGGATCCGAAACCGGATCGTTGCTCCAAGGCGTCAAGCGGTTCGATTGGCTGTTGCCATACCAGCAGCAGCCTGAACCGGCTTCGCTCGTCAGAGCGCCGAACGCCGGATTCGCCATCACATTGATCCAGGGCAATGGCGTAACTGCATGCGGACCAAGGTAGATCGCATATTCGCGCCCGTCCGCCGTGAATCCCCCCACACCATTGAAGTAGGGAAGCTCCAAAAAAGGCAGTGGCTCTGAAGGTTGTTCCTCGCGTCGCTGGATCGGCAACGATGGCGGCAGCAGAATCCCCTCCGGAGGACTGCTGAGCTGCTTCGCCAGCGTCCCGCGCACCGCGCCCAGGGTAGCCTCTGCAACGCTGAGAACCAGATTCAAATCTTCCTCGGATATCTGATCCGCCTTCAGCAGGAACACGCCCCCGGGGTGCTGCACCTCAGTGTGTAAGGAGTGCGCTTCCACCAGCCGCAGCAACTCCTGCTGGAGAGGCTGCTCATAGCTGGCCGGCTCGCGGTTCAGAATCACCAGATCGGCTATAAAGCCGCGCAGCAGCCAGTAAGATTGTGCAACCAGCAACTCGCGTACCAGGCCAAGACTTTGCAAATCGCCGGCCCAAACCGCCGCCAGCGGCAAGTCGCCGGAGATGCCATGCGCCCACAGCCTCGACTGTGTTTGCACATTCCGACGCAGGCGTTCCGCGGGCGCGCGCAACCGGACGTTCGGATACAGGAGGTGACTGGCGAGCTCGGCAAAACGCAGCGCCGCATCGCTCTGAATCCCCAGATAGCGGTATTCGAGCTGGGCGTGCGACCAGGCCAGTTCGAACGCGCGGCTGCAGACATCCGAATCGCGGTACTTGACGATCAGCCGCATCAACTCCTCGCGAGACCCCGCGGCCACCGTCACCAGCGTGATCTGCGCCACCTGCCTCGGTTCCAGCGAAACACGCTGCCGCAGGACGAACACAGGATCCAGCACATAGCCATCGGTCCGGTTCAGCGACAGCATCGGGTTGCGCCATGTGCGTCCCCGCCCGAGGCATTGCGCGCGATCCGTCTCGTACTCGAACGAGCTCTCGCCCTCCGGGCTACCAATCATGAGCTGCGCAACCCAGATCGGCGTTTCATCGGAAGAGCGCAGCCGGCGCCATGCCAGAAGCGCGTGCAAATCGGCCCGCGCCTCGGTCTGGATAAACAGCTTGTTAAAGGCCGGATGCGCACGGTCCGCACCGTGCGGCGCGAGGCTCAATTCCGCGGCGCTGGTCAGCTCCAGCGTCCGCGCTCGCGAACCCTCATTGACCAGTGTGATGCGGCGAATCTCCGCATCGTCTTCCGGCGATACCGTCACTTCCAGATGACTCTCGATCCCCAGCCTGCGGCGGCGGAACTCCGCGCGATCGCCGCTGAAGGTCGCCGTGTAGCGGGGATCTTTCACGTTCAAGGGCGAATGCGTCACCGACCAAAGTACGTCGCTTTCTTCTTCGCGAAGATAGACAAAAGCCCCCCAATGGTCACGGGTGGTGTCCGCGCGCCAGCGCGTGATGTCGAACTCGCCCCACCGGCTGTAGCCCGCGCCCGTGTTGGTGATCATCAGCGCATACCGGCCGTTGCCGAGCAACTGAACGCGGGGGATCGGAGTGTCTTCATCGAACACCCGGTATTCAGGCGCCGATGGCCCGGAGACCAGCCGCTTGGCGACCTGATCCGATGGGCGGTGCACAAGCATCGAAGGCACCGGCGGGATGCGCTCGAACAGCAACGGCTCCACCGCCTTGATTCGGCGATCGGCATGGAAGCGCCGCCGCAGGATGCCGCGGTTGAGCACGTTGTTCAGGGCCATCAGACTCATTCCCTGGTGGTGAGCCATGTAGGCGTAAACGATGACTCCCTTCCCGCCTCGCCGTTCCTCCTGACGCGAGTAGTCCAGCGATTCATAGAACCCCATGCGGCCGTACATCCCGGTCTTCACCAGTCGCTTGAGGTTCTTGATCGATTCTGTCGGGTCCACCAACAAAGCCAGCGCGGTGGCATAGGGCGCCACCACCAGATCCTCCTCCAGCCCCCGTTTCAGGCCGAGCGACGGAACGCCGAAGGCTGCGTACTGATAGACCTTGTGCGAATCGAGAGCGCTGTATGCGGATTCCGAGACTCCCCAAGGCACCCCCCGATCCTTCGTGTACTCGATCTGGCGCTTTACCGCCGCTGCGCAAGCATTCTCCAACAAGGAATTTCGGAAACTGCGCGCGAACAGGAGCGGCATCAGGTACTCGAACATCGTGCCGCTCCAGGAAAGCAGAACCTGTCCGTTCGCCGACGTGTAAGGCCGTCCGAGCGCCAGCCAGTGCTCCGCGGGCAAGTCACCCTTCGCAATTCCCACCAAACTGGTAAGACGCGCTTCGCTCGCCAGCAGATCGTAGTGAGCGGTGAGGTTCAGCGGGCCGCCTACCTGGTATCCGATAGCGAGCAGACGCCGCTGCGCGTCGTACAGGAAGTGCATGTCCATGCCGTCGGCCAGCGCATCGCCCATTTCTCCCAGATGTCCGTATCGGTCGAGCAAATCCGCCGACTCCTTGCGCGCCTTCCCGTACTCCGCGCTGACATCCGCAAGCCAGGTGGTGAGATTCGCCGAAAGCCCGTCCTTGTTCCCGGCGTCCTGAAGGATCTCGCTGAGCAGGCCGGTTTCACCGCGAGCCACTGCGCCCCAGGAGGGCAACTCGCGCAGCAGCCTGCGGCGTGCCGCAATCGCGCCGAGTCCCAGGGGCTGCAAAAACTCGTCGGGGGGAGCGGCCAGAACGTCCAGCCAGCGCAAATAACGGTCGGCGTGTTGAATCCAGCTCTCGACTTGCTGTTCCAGCCGCTTAAACCAGTAGGCGCGCTCCCCGGTCGGCGAGACGCTCCAACGCAGGGAATCGGTCAGCTTGCGCGCGGGCTCGGCAGCCAGGCGGATTCGCTCCAGAATCTCGATGCCTACAGACTCTTCCTCGAACAGCCCGCGCAACACCGCTAGAAAGACTCCGCTGCTGTGGTCCGACGGGAGACGCTCCGTAATGACCGCTAACGTGTCGGCCAACCCGCGCAGCGCGCGCGCGTCCAGTTGCGATTCCGAATCCAGTTCCTCGGCGGCCTGCTTCAGCACCCACAGGCTCGCGATCAGATTTCCGCTATCGACCGTCGATACGTACTTTGGCGGCAGCGGTTCCAAAGTCCGGGTGTCGTACCAGTTCAGAAGGTGACCCTCGCAGGTTTCCAGTTTGGTCAGCGTATCGATGGTTGCCGTGCAACGGTCGACCACTTGTTCCGGAGTCAGAAACCCAAGATCGCGCGCCGAGACCGCGGACATCAGCCACATTCCGATATTGGTGGGCGAAGTGCGGTCGGCGACCTCAACGCGCAAGGCCTCCTGCGAATTATCCGGCGGAAGCCAGTTGCGCTCCGGTCCGACCAGGTCGTCGAAGTAGCGCCACGTCTCACGGGCGACGCGCCGCAGAAAGCGCTGATCGTTGACTTCCACTCGCTCCGCTTTCTTGAGCGCGCTGCGTTGTGACTGGATCCAATGCTGAACCGCTGGCGCGGCAACCCACAAGATCAGATACGGAGCCCAAGCCGGCTCCCAGAAACTGCCGCGGAATTGCAGCGCCAGGCTGAACGCGGCGGAACTGGCGTAGATCAAAACGAACTGGGCGCGGTAGGTATCCAGGAACAGTCGTGCCGACTGGTCGGCCATTTCCGCGGTCTGCCATTCCAGCAGATGAAGCTTGCTGATCCTAAGTCGGTACAGGACGCGAACGATGGCATCCGCGGACAAGTAGGCATGGTGCGGCAGGAAGGAAGCCTTGACGATCGCGCGATTCAAATCGCTGTTGGCTTCCCGCCAGCCCCGCCCGTCACCCCGCAGTTGCCCGCGCAGGCGTTCGAGAAACTGAAACAGAAGCGGAACCACGAGGACCGCCGCCACCAGAGTGCTGGCGGCCCCGGGAGCGGCCTGGAAGCTCCAACTGACCAGTAAGAGCAGCAACGACGCCGGCGGTTCCAGGCTGTGGCGCAGGTTGTCGAAGATCTTCCAACGATTGATCGGCGTCAGGGGATTCGGCACGGTCGCCGCCCGGGTGGCGGCCGGAACATGCGGCAAGATCCAGGACGCGATCTGCCAGTCTCCGCGGACCCATCGATGCTGCCGTTTGCTGTAACTCGTGTAGTCGTACGGGAACTGCTCGAAAAGTTCCACGTCCGTGGCCAATCCGACGCCTGCGTATGCGCCTTCGATGAGGTCGTGACTGAGCAGCCTCTGCTGCGGGAAGCGCCCGTTGAGTATTTTGTAAAAGGCACGCACATCGTAAATGGCCTTGCCATGGTAGATGGCTTCGCCGAACAGGTCTTGATAGACGTCGGAAACCGCCTCACAATACGGGTCCGTCCCGCGCGCATCCGTAAACAACCGGGTGAATCGTGAGGCCGTTGCCGAAGGCAGAGTGATGCTCACACGCGGCTGAATGATGGTGTAACCGCGAGCGCGGTTGCGTTCGTCCGCCGTGAGTTCCACTCGGTTCAGGGGATGCGCGATGGTTTCGACGAGCCTTTGCGCACAGCCGTGGGGGAGTTGGGTGTCGGCATCCAGCGTGATCACGTACCGGATTCTCTCCGGCAGCGACCCGACGCGCAGAAACTCCCGGTTCTCCCCACCGTTCAGAAAACTGTTGAGCTCCTCGAGTTTCCCTCGTTTCCGTTCCCAGCCGATCCAGCGGTTTTCGGTCTCGCACCACATCCGCGGTCTGTGGAAGAGCAGGAAACGGCCATCGCCGTGCCGTGCATTCAACTGCTCTATGCCTTTCATGACCAACCCCAGCAGACCATCGTCCTCCGGCATCTCGCGCTCGGCAGCGTCGGTGAAGTCAGACACAAGGGAGAACCAGAGATTCGCACCCGGGTTCGCGAAGTAGCGGACTTCCAGCCTCTCGAGCTCGCCGCGGATCGACTCCGGTGTAAGCAGCATCGTCGGAACGGCGACAAGTGTGCGGCAATCTTCCGGTATCCCCTCCTCCTCGAACGACATCTTCGGCAGCACACGCGGGGGAAGCATCCACGTTAGGAACATTTGCAGTAGGTAGGTGGCGAGGTCGCTGGCCGGGAAGAGCGCCAGGATCCCCAGCAACAGGAGCATTCCTGGCGAAGCTACTCCCGCGCGGTAAGCCACGAACAGAAACACAGCCGCAAGTCCGGCGGTAAGCGCGGCCAGACCTCCCAGATACAACACCGTCCCGTGCCGGCGCAGAAAACGCAGCCACCGTTCGCGCCAGGGAATGCGGCGCCGCAGGCGCTTTTCGAGCTCCGGCAATCCTTCATCCAGGAGGTAGTAGGCTACGCACTGCTCACGGCCGCCGCGCGGAGCGGATTGCGCCAGTTCCACCGCCAGGCGGGCCACCTCCCATTCGGTGGACTTGGACTGGCGCGCTGCTGCTTCGACAACCCGGCGGCATCGGTCGCGCGTGGCGAAATCGCTGCGGCCGTGAATGTCTGCCGGGTCCTGCCGCAGAATCGCCTCCATCCGGCTCACCGCTTCGACGATCTTCGGGTACTGCAGTTCGGACAACTGGCGCAGACTCCCAATCGCGCTGGCGATCAACATCAGATCGTTGGCTTCTTCGGAACGTTCACCCCGGATGATATCGGCCAGGTGGTGTTCCGTCTTCTCCTGAATCCATTTCTGGATCGGAGCCAGCGCGGACTCTTCCTGGTGCAGTTGCTCGCCGAGGCGCGCGATGAAATGGGGCGTTCGCCGGTTGCCGCGACGCTCGAGTTCGGCAACCATTTCTTCGAACCGCTCGGGCGCGCGATGGGCGGCGTTCAAAACGCGGTCGGCCCAAAAATCGGCTAACTCCTTCTCGTGCTGGCGCAGGCTCGCCAGCTCCGACAGCCGCCGCAGCCGCTCCAGCAGCACCAGGCGCAACATCAGCGGGAACACCCACAACTCGGCGATGGTCAGCGGCGACTGCTGCTGATAGGCGTCGAGAAAGCTGATGATGGTCTCCGCCGCCAGCCGGTGGCCGGTGCGATCGCTCAGTTCGGCGGCGAGATGATAGACGCGCAGCCGGACCAGACAAGTCCGGTCCGTCAGCACCGGCAGAATCTTGTTGTGATTGTCCGGAAGGTTGTGCCGGATGTCGGCAATGTTCGAGCGAATGAGGTATGCGTTGTCCAGGAGCCACTCGGCCGCATGCGTGATGCCGTACTCCAGCCGTGCGGCTTCAGCCAGATCCGCCCGCGTGCGTTCGATCACAACCTCGCACTCGCGCAGAATCGGCAGCAGCGACCGCGATCGGGTCGACGGCTCGAGTTCGTGTGAAGTCGCCAGCCCCTGCGCGCAATCCGGCAAGCTGGCCAGGGTGGCCGGTTCGCGCCGTTGCCCGGCGGTCTCCGCCGAGGCAGTATAGCCAGGCCCCGGACGAATGGCGAAGACGGATGGGTAAGCGATGTGCCGCAGCAACGCGATGACATCGGCCGCTTCCTCTTCGGTTGCTTCAACGACCACCAGGCTCTCACCGGGCAGCACCAGGCCGCGATAGCCGCGAAGAACCCTGTCGCGAATCCCGAGTCCGAACCAGAGCGTGCCAAACCAGGCGATCAGGAAGCCGCACAACGCCGATGGGGCCACGGCCCAGGAAGGAGTGCCTGCGCTCGCGGCCAGCGCGGCGGCGGCGAGCGCCATGGTTGCCCCGAAAGCGGCCCGCTCACGGGGACCCAGCCTGTCATGGAAGTGTTTCAGCCGGCCGTCTGACGCGCGATGGACTACACCCGACCGCCGGAATCCATTCTGACGGGCCTCGCGAAGCGCCTCCCCACCGTGTTCTTCGCTGCGGTAGAACCCAAGCACCAATCTGGAGCCGCGGGATTTCACGGTTGCGCGAAGAGAAGAAGGCACCTATTCATTCTCGCCGTTTCTCGGGCACTCCTGCACTGCGGATTTCGCGACCTGACCCGAATCGCCCTGCCCAACTCCTTTTCTTCCCGGGTTTCGGTTCGCGATCTTTCCTCCGGACGTTAAATCGAAGCGTCCGGAGATATAATGGGGTGCAGTAAGGAGAAACACGAGATGAAACACTATGTCCTGCTCGCTTTACTCGCGCTGGTCGTTCTGGCGCCACTGGCCGCCCAAGCGCCGAAGGGCTGGAAAATGCGCGTCGATCGCAGCACGTCCGCATCCGACCCGGATGCCCCCGGCGACATCAAATTCATGACGATGGGGTCGGGCTACCACGCGATAAATCCTCAAGCAGCGGTGTACTGGAATCCGGCGAATACCGCGGCGGGCTCCTATACCCTCAAGGGCACCTTTACCCTGCTGAAGCCGAGCGGCCACGTCAACTACTACGGCCTGGTGTTTGGCGGCAGCGCCCTCGACGGTCCGCAGCAGAGCTATCTGTACTTCGTGGTGGCGCAGAACGGGACGTGGCTCATCAAGGGCCGCGACGGCGACGCGACCCCCACCTTGGCCCCCAAGACGCCAAACGCCGCGGTGAAGACGCCCGACGCCAGTGGACGATCCACCAATGTTCTGGAAGTGCGGGTCGGCGCCGACAAGATCGACTACGTGGTCAACGGCACCGTAGTGCACACCGCCCCTAAGAGCGGAGCGATGGCGAAAACCGACGGCATCTACGGAATTCGTATCAATCATCTCCTCGAGGTTCAGGTGGACGGCTTGGCGGTGTCGAAGTAGCACTGGGGCAGGCGCTTTCGCCTGCCTCGCCTGCCTCGGGGCACGCCATAGAACGCCACGAACCGCCAACTCGCCGCTGGCGCGTCTTGTCTCTTTTCAGACTCCCGAAACGCCCGTAATCTGGTCTTGGCACAGGGCCAGAAAGGGAGAAAGAAATGAAGAAGACGTCGATGGTTGGAATCCTGATGGTGGTTGGGTTGGTTTCACTGCTCACGGCTCCGCCGGCGAGCGGGCAGTCGATTGCCAAGTTTAATGTCCCGTTCCAGTTCGTGGCGGGCGACCGGGTATTGCCCGCCGGTCAATACCGGATCAAGGTGGACAGCGCGCTCCGGCTCCTCGAGATAAGGCAGGAGTTGGGAGACGACGGCGCTTACCTGGCGGCGATCCCGGCATTCACGACGGAAGCTGCGAACACCACCAAGCTGGTGTTCTCCGCATACGGCGATGTGAGGCTGCTTCAGTGGGTGCGGATTGGCGGACGTACGGAAGGGCTCGAACTGCCCACTTCCAAAGCACAGCGCGAGTTTGCGAAAGCCTCCGGCACGAACCTCGTGGCAAGGGCAACGGTGGAAGTCGTCGCAGCCCAGTAGGCCATCCTCCTGGTCCGTGGCCAGATCCACAGCACGGAGCGGCGTGACGTACCGCCGCTCCGGCTTGCTGTGAGGAGTTATACTGTTGCGGTACCAGGAGGATCCCGCCTATGCGACGACGAACGTTTCTGCAATCCGCCGCGACGCTCGCCGCGGCCCCGGCCGCCCCAGCCGCCAGCTCCCAGATCCCCCTTGGATTCGATACTTACTCACTCAACAGGTCCGGCTGGAAGGCGATCCAGTTACTGGACTACGCGGCCAGCCAGAAGCTGGACACCATCCAGATCTCCAGCCTCGGCGACTTCGAGAGCCTGGATCCTGCGTACCTCCAGAAGGTAAAGGACCACGCCGCCCGCCTCGGCATCTCAGTACAAACCGGCATGGGTTCGATCTGCCCCAGTGCGGCCACTTTCAATAAGAACGCGACGGACCCCGCCGCCTATGTTCTTCAGGGGCTCCAGGCGTCGAACACGGTGGGTTCGACCGTCATGCGCTGCTACCTCGGCGACAGCCAGGACCGCCGGGGGAAGATTCCTATCGAGGGGCACATCGAGAATACCGTCAAGCTGCTCAAGTCTCTGCGGAGCCAGGCCCTGGACCTGGGCGTCAAGTTCGCCATCGAGAACCACTCCGGCGACCTGCAGGCGAGGGAGTTGAACACACTCATCAGGGAGGCGGGAACCGATTTCGTGGGCGCCTGCCTCGATACCGGCAACCCTGTGTACACGATCGAGGACCCGCTGCTGACCATGGAAGTGCTCGCGCCTCTGGCGATCACCACGCACATGCGCGATTCGGTGGTATACGAGCACCCGCGCGGAGCGGCCGTGCAGTGGGTGGCCCTGGGCGACGGCTCCATCGATTTCAAGCCCATCCTGGCGCTCTACCGCCGGGTGTGCCCGCAAGTGACCTTCCAGCTCGAGGTGATCACCGGCGGCGGGCCCCGAATCCTGCCCTACTTCGAGCCGGACTTCTGGCTGGCCTATCCCAAAATGCCGGCGGGCGAGTTCGCACGCTTCGTGAATCTGGCAAAGAAGGGTCATCCCTTGATGGCGCCCATGCTGATCGCGGGCGGCCGCGGCCAGAGTCAGCCGCCGGAGTACCAGGCGGCCCTACGGGCGCAGCAACGCGTCGATCTGGAGCGCAGCTTCGAGTACGCCCGAAAAGTGCTCGACGTCGGCACGCGTTGGCGCAGCTAGGTCGAACCTATTCCGGCTTCGGTTTCGGCAGGCGGAAGCCCAACCGGGCAGGCTTCCCGGGCGGCGGTACCTTCAAAACCTTGCAGACCAGTTGCACGGAGTCGGGCGTCGAGACTACACGGGTGGTGTTCTTCGCCTCGTCCACCCCGGCCAGCACCAGCACCTTCCAAGACGGCACGATGAATTCCAGCACCCGGACCGTCTCCGTCCCGGACCGGAACAGGACCACCAGTTCCTCGTCCTCTTTGCAGGCCTTCTGCATCGCCTGGATCTGCCCCAGCATGATGGCGCCTGCACTGTCCAACTGCACCGGTGTCGAAGGCTTGGGCGCAATCTGATCGACCAGCGCCTGCTGGGCCAACTGTTTCGCGATCTCGGAGAAGGCCATCTGCTCGATGGTATCAACTTATGCCGCAGCCACGACGCCGGGTCATCGCATTCGCCTATCACACGTTTCAATCCACGCAACCGCGCGCGGGCGAACACCTTAAGAACTTCAACTCCGGTACGTTACACCTCAGTTGTGCGCCTTTACACCACCCCTCCCTCACGGTCGGGGTTCTGATCGGAGCCGCAAACGTCAGAGAGTCCCCATGGCCCGGCGGGCAGTCGAAGCCGATGCCGACGCACTCGCCGGCTGGACCTAGCGCACGCGCCCACGAGTGCCCCGTCGACAATCCTGTCGACGTGTACGAGCCTGCGACAGCGATTGATCAATACGGGCGGAACGCCTGATCTGCCGTGCTCGCTATCACTGGCTGCTCCCGGCGGAGAGCCGCCTGACGCGGCGGTTGTTCGGGTCGATGCTGCGGCGGATCGCCGCGCTGCCCTCCGACCGGAGGCGGCAGGCTGACCACCCCTGCTTAGTCGCGCCATGGCCGCTCCGGATGAGAGTGACGAAGAACACGGCTCCCACGGGGCCGTCGGATGTAGAATCAACGCTGCCCAGGGGCGACACTGGAAATTTGCTTGATATTCTGGCTAGCCGGGGATATAATCCCATGAAAGGGGATTGGAAGCGCTATCAGTCTTCAAATTTGAGCCCCCGGCTCGAGTGTTACAGGGAGGGTTTTATGTCTGCATGCAAGCGCTTGTTGTTTCTTGGCCTGGGAGTCGCGGCATTATGCGTAGCTCAGGTAAATCGCGCAACCCTAACCGGCATTGTGACCGATCCTTCCGGAGCGGTCGTGCCTTCCGTCAAGGTCGTGGCGATTCACGTGGACACCGGGACATCGGTCTCTACCGTGACCACCAGCGCCGGGGTTTACACGCTTCCCGCCCTGCAAATCGGGAACTACAAGGTGGAGTACGAGGCGGCGGGATTCAAACGATCGCTGCAATCGCAGGTCACGCTGACTGCGGGAGCTACCGTACGTCAGGACATTAAGCTCGAAATGGGTTCCGTGGTCGACTCGGTGGTTGTGTCCGCGCAGGCATCGCCCATCGAGACGGAATCCTCGCGCGTGGCGACGAACGTCAACACCCAGTTGGTCCAAGACCTGCCGATGCTGGTGAATGGCGGCATTCGGAGCATCTTTACGCTTGCCAGTGTCGCCCCGGAAACGCACGGAACCGGACAGAATTTCCGTGTCGGCGGCGGGCAGGCGGTGGGTTGGGAGATGTTGATGGACGGCATGCCGATGACCAGCGGCTCCACCCTGTACCAGGGCGACCGTGCGTCGTTGGGGTCGGTGCCGGTCGACGCCATCAACGAGTTCACTGTCGAGACCTCGGGGATGAAGGCCGAGTACGGCCGCTCGATGGGCGCCGTGACTTTTGAGACCAAGTCCGGCACGAACTCCATCCACGGCAACGCTCTTCGAGAATCTGCGCAACAACGTTCTCGATGCCAACGGCTTTTTCAACAATGCCACGGGGAAGAAGAGAGGCGTCCTCAAGCAGCACGACTTCGGCGCCACCGCCGGCGGCCCCGTCTACCTCCCCAAGATTTACGACGGGCGCAACAGGACGTTCTTCTTCGTCAGCTACCAGGGTTTCCGCAACCGGGCCGGCGCCTCCAACCCGGTTTACATGACGATCCCCACCCCGGCGAACCTGCAGGGCGATTTCAGCACCTGGACGCGCAACGGAAAGTTCGTTCCGATCTACGATCCGGCGAGCACGCGGCCCAATCCCAGCCGGTGCCGGCTACATTCGCGATCCGTTCCCGGGGAACAAGATCGACCCCAGCCGGTTCGACGATGTGGCGAAGAACTTCATAAAGGTGTTTCCGGCGGGATTCACGCCCAACACCAACCCCTTCGCCCGCGGGCTCCTGGACGCCGATGTCCAGAACTTCGTCCGGTCCGAAGGCTCCTCGGTAAACCCCTGGAACAAAGGCAGCGTGCGCGCAGATCACCAGCTCAACACCTCGCACCGCTTCACCTATCTGTACCTGGAGGGCCACCAGGCCGATGCATTCGGCGCCGATGGTCCGACCGGCATACCCGCTCCGCTGAATGGCTCGGCCGTGGTGACCCGCTTCAACCGCTCGCAACGCCTCGCTTGGTACTACACCAGCGGATCCCTGCTCGCTTCCGTCCGCGGCAGCTACATGCGGGAGAAAGGCGTCGGGGTCATGGTTGAGTCCGCGGATCCCAACAAGAAGTGGGGCGAGAAGCTCGGAATCAAGAACGCTCCGGGTCCGGATCGTGCATTCCCGCAAGTAGGCTTTACCACTTACACCGGGTGGGGCGGCGCATACTGGGGCGGCGACGCCGGCGGCAATTTCAACCTCACCGGCGACGTCACCAAGATCATGGGCCGCCACTCCATCAAGGCCGGTGTCTTTTTCGCCCGCGACCGCTGGGACGGCTACGGCCAGCACCGACCGAACGGCAGTTTCACATTTCTCGAACATGGCCACCGGGATCCCCAACGATACTTCGGGGAACACCGGCAACGCCTTTGCGGCGTTCCTGCTTGGTTACGCCAGCGGGGCCGGCTACGAGACGCCCAGGGACGTGCGCCAGATCTACAAGTACTACGGGGGCTTTGTCCAGGACGACTTCAAGATGACCTCGAACCTCACCCTGAACTTGGGGTTGCGCTATGAGTACACCACCCCTCTCCAAGGGGGCGCGTACACCGGGCTGAAGAGTTGGGAAGATCTAACCACCGGCAAGGTGGATGGGTTTTACAACTTCGATCCGACCGCTCCGAACCCGGGCGCGGGAGGACGGCTGGGCGCGATGGTCTTTTCCGGCGAAGGCGCCGGCCGCATGACGGGGACGCTGTTCGACGGCTATCCGTATGCCATCGCGCCGCGCATCGGCCTCGCCTATAGGACGGTGGGCCACACCGTCATCCGGATGTACGGCGGGCGCACTTTCACCGCCGTCAAGACGACCGGCGGCAGCACCCATTTCGAGGGCTTCATCGTGAACCGCACCCAGAATACCTCCGACAACAGCGTCAACCGACTTCCCGGCGATTCTCGAAAACGGCCTGCCGATCTTTCCCACGCCGCCGAACATCGATCCCTCTCTCTTGAACAACAGCGACGTCCACTTCTGGCAGCGCAGCGACGCCGGCCGCCCGTCGGAGTACTGGACCTGGAACCTCGACATCCAAAAGCAACTCGCTTCGTCGATGGTATTCACCGCCGGTTACACCGGTACCAAGGGCACGTACCTGTCGTCCGCCCTGACCCGCTACAATCAGATCGAGTACAAGTACCTGACGCAGTACGGAAGGGACGCTGCTGAACAGCAACATCAACTCCGCGGCTGCGCGGGCCGCCAACATACCGATACCGTACGCCGGGTTCAACTCCACCGTCCAACGCGCCCTCTCGCCGTTCCCGCAGTATCAGAACATCTACACCAACGCCGGGCAGCCGGCCTCCGTCGGCGAGCGCGCGGGGAACTCGACCTACCATGCCATGACGCTGAAGCTGGATAAGCGCTACAGCAACGGTATGACGCTGCTGGCTTCCTACGTGCTGTCCAAGCAATTCAGCGATGCGGAGAACGCGGCGATCGCCGGCGGCGGCGTCCTGGACCACTTCAACCGGGGTCTCGAAAAGAGCTTGGCCAACAACGATCAGACCCATATGCTTCGGTTCGCTTACACCTATGATCTGCCCTTCGGTTCCCGAAGGGCGTTCAACCTCGGGCGTGCGGCGAACACCATTGTGGGCGATTGGACGGTGTCCGGAATGATGAACTACGAGTCCGGCACGCCCATGTCCGTGTCGGACAGCTACAGCCCCATCGGCACCGGCAGCCGGGTGTTCATCACCTCTTACGAAGGCTGGCGCGCGCCGATCAAGGGCGAGAAGTTCGATCCGAACGTCGATGTGTGGCTGGATATCAACCAATTCAACCAAGGCATTTCGACAACGGTACTCAACACCGTGTTCGGCAACGCCACCCGCAACAACCCCAAGCTGCGCAGTCCGTGGAATCTGGACGAGAGCGTTGGCGTAGCCAGAAACATATCGTTCACCGAGCGTTTTACGCTCACCATCCGGGGGGAAGCGTTCAACCTGTTTAACCGCGTCCGCTGGGGCAACCCGGCCAGCGCCGTTACGGGCGCGAACTTCGGAAAGGTCACCTCGCAGGGGAACACGCCCCGGAGAATGCAGCTCGCGTTAAGACTCACCTTCTGACCATACGCGTCTCCCAGCAAGGGCACGAGTTCCAGACGCGGCGCCGCAGCCCGCCGGAATTCGTGCCCTTGCTCGTCCGGGCCGCGATTCCGTCGGCAAAGAAGCATTCCGACTTGAGGGATGTGCCGGCCGCGTGCACGGGCTGGGCCGGAGGGTACCGCAGGCAAACCTGTGGTGCCCGGGTAGAGCCTCGTGCCCACAAGAAGCCCCGTGCCACCTCCTACGTTCCGGACGAGTCTTCGGCTCGCCGCCCAGTCGTTGCCCTGGCCTACCGGTCATTGGACCCCGGAGCCCTCCGAGGCCGGCCTGTTGCCGTATGGAGCAGGGCTGCGGCGCCGGAGCGCCCCGCCGCCTTGCCAGGGCTCTCCATCGGTAACTACCCTGGCCGAAGGCAAGCGGCCTGGTGGTTTTAAGCCACTTGGAACGGCTGTGCGCAGTGCGGCCAAGCCATATTTATCAACGTTTTCGCGTATGGCAGACCAAGTGCTCGTACAGGGGCGAGTCCAGTTGGGACCGAACGGAGGATGACAATGAAGAGACTTGCTCGGTATCGTCATATTCGCTCTGGCGCTCTCCACGATGGCAGGCTGTGCGGCGCGAGGCTATGGCCGCTACGGCCCGCCGCGAGGAGCGATGGTGGAGCGCTCCCACGCGGGGCTCGTCTGGGTTCCCAGCTATGATCGGTGGACCGGAAACCGCTACAGGCGGGTCGAGGGGCGCTGGGTGAAGCCGCCTCGCCATGGCCAGGTCTGGGTGCCGGGCCACCGGGCGCCCCGTCGAGGTGGATACGTGTGGGTGGAGGGCTACTGGCGTTGAAGCAGTAGCGCGAATGGGATCGGGGCTCCCCCGCGGGGTTGGGAGGAGCCCCTTCATGCGTATTAGCGAACACGAAACATCACGATGTACTGCCTCCCCGGCGCATGCTCACGATTCCACTGCAGCTTGTAGCCGGCGGCTTCCACCTCCCGAACGACCTGATCGGCGCCGGCACGGATGTGTGTGAGCGCGAAATCAGGGTCCACCTCCATCGCGCCACGTTTCTTGTGGTACTCGACAATAGCCAGTCGCCCACCCGGGCGCAAGCCTCGCTGGATGCCCGCCAGCATCTTTTCCGGGTATCCAAAATGGTGATAGGTGTCCAACACAACCACCAGATCGGCCCCGCCGGGCGGCAACTTCGGGTCGACTTCCGTCCCCAATCTGAACTCGACGTTGTGGAGCCCGGCCTCTTTGGCCCGCTCCCGGGCTCGATCGAGAAAGTCGGCGTAAATGTCCTCGGCGACAATCCGCCCATGCGGGCCGACGGCATTGCTCAGCTCCTTGAGCAGAGTGCCTGTGCCGGTACCCAAGTCGACGACCGTCGAACCGGGTCGGATCTTGAGGCTCGAAACTAGCTCCTTCAGCCGCAAATTCGCGAGCCGGGCCGGCGATTCCAGACGCTCGACAATCTTCGCGCGCTGTTCCTGTGTCTCGTAGTCCTGATTGGCTTCCCGCGCAACTTGCGGCCAGGCGATCGAGGCAAGTAAAAGCAGAACGGAGACGATTCGCATCGGCACCCTCCTACTTTCGATAGATCGCCGGGTGCGCTACGGCGGATGTAACAACTTAACCTGGTTTTCCGTTCTTGACTCCTTGCTGGGCCCTTTCCCTGCTACCGCGGCCTTCGCCAGGCTGCGAACTTGTGCGGCGACATTCGCCGGCAAGCTCACGCATTGCCGTACCGTCTTCTTTGCCATTCTCATCGCACCATTCCGCGCCAAACTGGTGCGAGGTCGAGAGTGGGACCCAGCCGGCAGTGACGGAAGCCGGCGGTTCTCTCTGAGTGGCCGGCAGCATGTTCGCAGTTCGAGGTAATCTCCGTAGTGGTGAACCCAAGGTCCAAGCAAGTCGTTCCATTCGCGATTCGCAAGGCGACGGAGGCAGACGCCGAGGCGATCATCGCCATCCTCGAGGGGATCGCGTCTGAACGGATCTACACCGCAGTCAACAGGCCGTGGTCGACGGATCGGCAACGGCAGCATTTGGCTTCCTTGTCGCCGCGAGAGGCGATCCACGTCGCGGAAACCGAGCCGGGCGCGGTCATCGGATATCAACCTTTGGAGCTTTGGGCTCCGACGCTCGATTCGATGTCCCACGTCGGCCAGATCGGTACGTTCTTGAAACCCGAATGGCGCCGCCGGGGCGTTGGTGAGGCGCTCTTCCGGCGTGCAGTCGAGTTTGCACGGCAGCGCGACTACCTGAAGTTCGTGATTCAGGTGCGTGCTTCGAACGTCTCCGCGCAGGGTTTCTACCGGCGATTGGGGTTCTGCGAGTGCGGCCGGTTAAACCGCCAGGTTCGGATTGGCGCACAGGAGGACGACGAGATCATCATGGAATTCTTTCTCTGAACGATTTGCCGACCGCCGTTCCCGCATAGTTCTCGGCAGCAACGCACAAGAAAGGGGGCCCCTCGGCCTGGCGGGCAGTGACGAAGGCGGACGGTCGCTTCCGAGTGGCGAGGATTCTGGAGTTATGCGGTCAGAGGGCTTCGCCCTCGGGCAAATTTCCCCAGCGCTCGACCTGCGGCATCAGTCGCCAAAAACCATTCGGCCCATCTGATCGCACAGCCGGTTGACTTCTTCGGGATCGGTGGCGCTCCGGAAGCGCTCGGCGAGGTCGAAGAACTCCTACTGTTTGCGCTTCTCAGCCTCCATCCCGTTCTCGATGAGTTCTAGCAGCATCCGGTTGGCGCTCAGCCGGCGCGCCTTCGCCAAGCTGCGAACTTGTGCGGCGACATTCGCCGGCAAGCTAACGCCTTGCCGTACCGTCTTGGTTGATGACTATGAAAGCTACGGTGCCCCCGTGCGGGTTACGATACCTGACAGTCCAATCGAAAGGAGGACCGCAGCATGAACTACAGTATCGGATGTGACGCGCACAAGAAGTACTCGGTTTTCGTCGCCCTTGATGAGCAGGGGCAAATCAGCCGGCCGGTACGGGTCGAGCACAACCTGGAGCAGTATCGGCAATTCTTGCGTATGCTGCCCCCGGGGTCGCCGATCGCCCTGGAGGCCACCGCTAATTGGTACTGGATGGTGGACGAGATGGAACAAGCGGCCCATCTCCCCCTCCTGACCGAGCCGAAGAAGGCCAAGGCGATGATGGCTAACCGGAACAAGAGCGACAAGTTGGACGCCCGCGGACTGGCCATCCTGCTGCACAACGGAACACTCCCCACGGTGTGGATTGCCGACGCCCAGACCCGGGATCTCCGGGAGCTGTCGCGCATGCGCATGGCTTTGGTGGGCATGCAAACGCGCCTGAAGAACCGTATCCACGCCAGTTTCAGCCGCTATGGGACGGTTTTCGAAGCGGCCGATCTGTTCGGCGCTGCCGGTCGGCAGTCGCTCGGCGAGGCGCTGTCGGCGCTGCCGCCGCAGCATCGCTACTCGGTCGAACAGCAACTGGTCCTGCTGGACGAACTCCAACGGCGGATCCACGACGTCCAGCAGCAGATGCAGCGCGTCTTTCGCCAGACGCCAGCGATGAAGTTGCTGGACACGATGCCCGGCGTGGGCGGGGTGCTGTCTGCAGTCATGGCCCTGGAAATCGGCGACATCAACCGCTTTCCCTGCGCCGAACGACTGATCAGCTACGCGGGCCTGGTGCCGCGCACCTATTCCTCGGGCGGCCGTACTCGGCGCGGCTCGATCGCCCCGGATGTGAATCGCACGTTGCGGTGGGCTTTTGTGGAGGCCGCCAGTGTCGTGATCCTGAATCATAAACGGCCCACCTGGAAGAATCGCTCGCTGGTCCGTCTTTACGAACGGGTCCGAGCGCACAAGGAGCCCCAGGTGGCGACCGTTGCGCTGGCCCGGCAGTTGGCGGAGAGCGCGTTCTGGGTGCTGAAGAAACAGCAACCCTATCGGGAACCGCAGGGTTCCACGGTCTTGTCCTCCTCCCGGTAAGCGCGGAGAGCCGCTGAGTCCATCGAGACTTGTTTGGTTGATTGCGAAACCGGGAGGGAACAGGCTTATGCAGAAGTTGAGGGCGAATACATGGTTTGGGCAAGACACAACTTGACCCACTTCAAGCAGACGGGCGCGACTAGAAGGGAGGATTGAGTTTTCGGAGGCATTAGGAGATCTATCCGTCCGACGTAGGAAACAAGAAACGGGGAGCGCCCCCCGCGGGGCGCCTCCCCGCCGCCTCATCGTTCGGATGAGTCTCCGGTCGGCTATTCCTTGGCGGGTTGCTCTCCAGCAGAGCCCGCCTCCGCTTCGCCGACCGTTATGTAGCATGAAGCAAGCCACCAGCCCTGTCAAGGGCAAGTTTGGGGTGTGCTCAGGCATGCGCTACAAGGCCAATCAGACCGGAGAAAACCCGAAGAAGGGGCTTGACAAGCGGCGTGACTTTCATACATGCCGTTCTCAGGTGGCCATTGCGGACAGCGCATCCCGGATATCGATTTCTCTTGCCCCAATCTCGTACAATTCGACGGTGTCGCCCTGACCCCTCCGCCATGTCGGTCACGTCCGCTCGATTGCTTCCATTCCCTTCCGGCTCTATCAGATCGCGAGCCTTCGGCCGTCTGAGACGCTTTTCGTCCGGTATGATGTGGGCAGCAGAGGGGCAGCGGGAAGGAGCCGCTGGATGCACCGAACAAGGAATTACCAAACCGAGCCAATTTTGCGTAACCCCTTCGGTTACTTTGGATTACGGGAGGGTTCCGGCTTGGCAGCCAGCTTTGCTCGGATCGCCGCGACTTCCTTGCCCTTGGGCTCCAGCTCGAGGTACTTCTCGTACGCCTTGCGGGATGCCGGCCGGTCCTTCAGCTTCTCGTACGTCTCGCCCAGCCGGAGGTAGGCCTCGGCGTAGTTCGGATTCCACTTCGTGGCTTCCAGGAATCGCATCTTCGCGGCGGTGTAACTGCCGGTCTTAAAGTAGTAGTTGCCGATCTGGAGTTCCTTCTGCGCCTGCACCGGGTTGAAGGCGTACTCCTTCGGCGCCAGAGTCTGGTCCTCTTCCGGCGGCTCAGGCGGGGCCGGCTGTTGAGCCCAGGCGCATGCTCCCAGCGCCAGCCACAACGCCAGAAGCCGCACCGAACCGGGTGTCACAATATGAGTATAGCGTCCATGGATCTTCGCGAAAAAGCCGCGCACTTGCCCGCCGCGCCCGGAGTGTACCTCTACAAGGACGAGTACGGTACGGTCCTCTACGTGGGCAAGGCCCTCAACCTGCGCTCGCGCGTGCGCAGCTACTTCTCCGACGAGAGCCTGGCCGATTCGAAAACCGGCAGCTTGATCGCCGAGGCCCGCAACGTCGAATACATCCTGGTGGACAACGAGCGCGAAGCCCTGGCGCTTGAAAACAACCTCATCAAGGAATACCAGCCGCGCTTTAACGTCCTGCTCCGGGACGACAAGACCTTCCCCTACATCCGGCTGACCGCCGAGAAGTACCCCCGCGTGTACGTCACCCGCAGGCTGCGCAAGGACGGCTCGACATACTTCGGTCCCTTCCTTCCGGCCAGCCTTGCCTACCGGCTGGTACACCTGATCCACCGCCACTTCCTGGTGCCCTCCTGCAAGGTGGATCTCACCCGCTCCCACGTGCAACCCTGCCTGCAGTACCACATCCACCGCTGCCTGGGCCCGTGCGTCGAGGGGCTCACCACCACCGGCGCCTACGACGCCGCCGTGCGCAACGTGAAGCTCTTTCTCGATGGACGCCTCAAGGACCTGGCCGACGAACTCCGCACCCGCATGGAAGACGCCTCCGAAGCCACGCGCTTCGAGGAGGCCGCCAGCCTGCGCGACCTCATCTCGACGGTCGAGGAGATGGCGGAGAAGCAGAAGATGTCCACCGCCGACGGCGACGACGCCGACATTTTCGGCTACTACGCCGAGCCGCCGCTGGTGGCAGTGAACGTCTTCCACGTCCGCAACGGCCGGGTGATCGACCGGCGCGATTACTATTGGGAGGACCAGCACCAGTTCAACCCGGCGGAGTTCTTCTCAGTCGCTTCTGAAGCAGCTCTACCTGAATCAGCCGTACATTCCCGCCCGCATCGATGTGCCCGTCGAATTCGATGACGCCGAGCCGCTGGAGCAACTCCTGTCGGAGCGCCGCGGGCATCAGACCTCCATCCACACGCCGCAGCGAGGCACGAAGAAGGCCATGCTCGATCTGGCGGAAACCAACGCGAAGCACTGTTTCGAGCAGCGCTTCCGGGTGCTGAAACCCTCCGCGCAAATCATCCGCGACGCGCTGCAGGACGCCCTGGGCCTGGCGGAAGCGCCCCGCTCGATCGAGTGTTTCGACATCTCGCACATCCAGGGAACCGACACCGTCGCCAGCATGGTGGCTTGGGAAGACGGGCGAATGAAGAAGTCCGGCTATCGGAAGTTCATCATCCGGGGCGTGACAGGCGTGGACGATTTCGCTTCGATGGCGGAGGTGGTCACACGGCGCTACTCGCGCGTGCGCCGCGAGGGTCTCCCCATGCCCAGCCTGGTGCTGATCGACGGCGGCATCGGTCAGTTGCACGCGGCCGCGGCTGCGCTCGAAGCGCTCGGCGAGACCAACCAGCCGGTGGCCGCCATCGCCAAGCGCGAGGATTGGATCTACGTTCTGGGCCAGGAAAGCGAGCCGGTGATACTCGACCGCTATTCGCCGGTGCTGCACCTGATACAGACCGTCCGCGATGAAGCCCACCGCTTCGCGAACACGTTCCACCGCCTGCGGCGCGGCAAGCGGCTCACCGGCGGGAAACCGCCTCCCGCGCGCAAGCGAGCGAGTAAGAAACGTCCCGATCTCGGCGCAACCACATGTCGAGCCGCTTCTGTAAGATGAGACATTCGACTCGTTATGAGATACAGGTTGCTGATTCTGGCTGCCGCGGTGCTGTTCTCGACGGGCGGCGCGGCCATCAAGTCGGCCTCCCTCACGAGCTGGCAGGTGGCCTGCTTCCGCTCGGGGGTTGCGGCCGTGGCGCTGCTGCTGCTCGTGCCGGCCTCGCGCCGTTTACGCAACTACCGCGTTTGGGTTGCCGCCGCGGCCTACGCGGCGACGATGATCCTGTTTGTGGCGGCTAACAAGCTGACCACCGCGGCCAACGCGATCTTCATCCAGTCGACGGCTCCGCTCTATCTTCTGCTGCTCGGTCCCTGGCTGTTGAAGGAACCCATCCGGCGCAGAGACTCTGGCCTTCATGGCCGTGGTGGCGGCCGGGCTCTCGCTGTTCTTCTTCGGCACGGAACACATCGTCGGCGACCGCGCCGAACCCGGCGAGCGGCAACCTGCTGGCGCTGATCTCGAGCGTGACTTGGGCGTTCACCATCGCGGGCCTGCGATGGCTCGGGCGAAAGCAGTCGGACGACCTGTCGCTCGGGATGGTCGCGGCGGGCAACCTGATGGCATTCACCGTCTGTCTGCCGCTGGCCCTGCCGGTGGCGCACTGGGGCGCGCCGGACCTCGCCGTGATCGGCTATCTGGGAGTGTTCCAAATCGGACTGGCCTACGTCTGCATTTCGAAGGGAATCCGAAAGGTCCCGGCCTTCGAGGCGTCGAGCCTGTTGCTGGTCGAGCCGGCGCTCAATCCGCTCTGGGCCTGGCTGGTTCACGGGGAGATGCCGAGCGCCGGGGCGCTCGCCGGCGGCGCGCTCATTCTCGCGGCGACCTTGGTGCACTCACGGAGCCGCTAGCGCGCCCTCAACTCACTCCGCGCGGGTACGGGAAAGCGGCCGGAGCGGGCTGGCTCGGATCGACGTACCGGCGCACGGCCGCGTCACAGACCGCATAGCCCCAGTTGATGAGGCGCTCCTGGTCGGCCACCTCCAGCTTCTTCAGCCGGGTAGGAATGGCCGCGATCGCCTGGGTCTGATTGGTCGGACACGGCAGCGAATTGGCGAGGCCGAAGTCCGCGATGTCGGTCCGGATACCCCAATACCCCCCGGCGCGTTCGCCCTTCCGGAATTGCTCGATCGCTTGCCGCACCCGCAAGCTTCGCACCTGGTTGTCGATGATCTCCAGAACGCGAAACGAGTGCCGGGCCCAGTCGCGGTGCGGTTTCGGTTCCGGCCCGATGTGCCCGCCGCCGTCGCTGATCAGAATCGTCTTGTATTGCTTCCAGGCCGTCTCGAGCCCCAGATTGTCGTACACGCCGCCATCCGTCAGCACGGCCTTGGAGATGTAGGGTTCCCTCTGGAGATCCTCGCCGGAGCCTGGCTCGAACACGCACCCATACGCCTTCAAGTCGATTTCGCACGGCGAGAGCACCGGCGGAAACGCCGATGACGCCGCCACTGCCAGCGCGAGGGGAATCTGCGGGTTGCGGACCTCGCCGACGCGCCAATCCCGCATGTACGGCTTCGAGAACCGCCAGAGCACCGCCGATTGCACGTTGGTCGCGTTGATCACGAAGCGCGGCTTGTCGGGCAGCTTCTGCAGCGTCGCCCCGTGGAAGAGCAGGTCGTCGTAGGCCCGCTGGATCTTGTTCGATACGGTCCCCGGCCCGAAGACGCCCTCCAGGACCGACCCGATGTCGATCGTCTCGCCGGCCATCTTCCGTACCTCATCGACAACCATGCCGAACCTCGGCGCGGGGGCGCCCGGAGTAATCCCCAGTTCGTCCCAGTGCAGCCCGAGGACGCCGGCCGTGATGGAGCCGCCCGAGACGCTCGATACACGATCCAGCTTGCCCAGATACCCCAGTTCGTTGAGGCGCCATAAGGTGCCGAGGTGAAACATCATGGCGCGGTACCCGCCGCCGGACAGGCACAGGGCGATGCCGTCCTTCAGCGGTGCGGCCGGGTCGTCCTTAGGCGTGAGCCTTACCGGTGAGTCCGCGCTTTGCGGCTGGTTGAGCTCTTGGTTCGCGCATCCTCCATTCGCCTCCCGAAATCGAACTCGAACTCTTTGCAGATCTCAGCCTTGGGAAGATCCTGCGTCGAGAACAAGTCACTCTCCTTCTGAAGCTCGGCGACCAGGGTTCGCCGGGGCACTTCGGTATTGGACTGCACGCTGCCGTGTTTGCCGGGCTTGCTGGAAAGCACCGTCTGGAGCCGGCCGGGCGCCGCTTGCTCGCGCTTGCGGGCGAAGAGAGCCCAAAGCGACTTGGGTGTCGCGTTCAGACTGCCGTGATGGCCGACCTTGTAAACCAGCACATCCTTCAGCAAGTCCTGAAACTGCGGCTGCTGGAGCGCATAGGACCAGTTCTCGATCTGCGCGTCGCCGGGAAACAACAGCTTCGTCCCGCCGACCTCGAACAGCAGGATGACGCTGGTGTTGTTCATCGCCGTGTCGAGTTCCCGAACAATCTCCAGCAAGCTCGCCGGCGCGGATCTTCTGCGCGCGCCGACACGAACCACCTCATCCTGGGCGGCATCTTCTCCTCGCTGTACACCGCGGCTTTCGGGAACACCCGGGCGCCGGCCAAAGCGAGCGCCCGCCCCCGCCTGGAACCGCCAATAAGCGCAGAACTGCCAGAACTCCTGCGGGTCGCGCGAGCGCTCCTTGCGGATGGCATCGGTCTGCTCGAGCGTCGGCGGCCCGAGCACGTGCACCTTGACCCCGGGCAGCACCGTCTCCAGACCGGACACCGAACCGCAGTTCACGTACGCCGCGCGAGCATCCCGGCCCATCTTCATCAGGTTATCGACCGCCGACCTGTTGGCCAGGTTGTCCTCGCCGAGAAAGTGCAGTTGCTCGGCCGACTTCTTCCCCAGCCCGAGATACGGATTCTGGGATTCCCGCGCGACGGCCTCCGCGACGGCCTGCATGTTCCGCAGACTCGCGACGAATGCCTTCGCGTCGGGCTTGCCGCCGGTGTAGGTTGTGGCGGGCGCCGCCGTGGCGTCGGGCGGCGCGTCGGGGGCTTCGGTCCACGGTTGAACCACCACGTCCGGCTTGAGCGACGCGATGATCTTCCCAGGACCGTCCCCGTTGTGGAGAAGCCGCTGAGGTGATCGCTGTGCCGGTGGGTGACCACCACGGCGTCCAGCTTCGCCGCGCCGCCGGCATCCTGGCACTGTTCGCGGATATCCAGGGCGATGTTGAGCATGTACTTGGCGTCCGCATTCTTGGGCGCGGAGCTGCTGCCGAAATCGATCAGCACGCGCCTGTTGAATCCGGGGTAGTGAAACGTGAGAAGAAAGCAGTCGCCGAAGCCGACGTTGTAGGCCCGCAGCGTCAGTCTTCGTCCGGCGCGGGCGACGGCTGGGATGCGGATTTCTTCGGCATGTTAAAGCACCTCCTCGACCGGCTCCTGTTCCTCGGCGCTCACGGCGGTCCAGTCCACGGCTGCACCGGCGCCCTTGACCTGGCTCCAACTCGTCATGCGTCGGCGATGCATGGCGGCGAAGCGGCGGAGCTTGGAGGCGCCGGGCGCGAACTGACCGGACTGCCAGAGGTAGCTCAACCGCTTGGATTGCCGTTTCCGCGTTGAAGATGGAGTTGCCGATGTTGTACTTCAGCAGCCCGAACTGGTCGAAGACCATCGCGTTGCCGCCGTACAGCGTGACCTCCTGATGGTCCGGCATTCCGCCGGGCTTGCGGATCTTGAGCGCCTTTAGCTCCTCGGCCCGCAGGGTCAGCAGTTGCAGGTACTCGACGACGGTTTCCCGCAGGGCGAAGCCATCGTATCCGATGCGCAAGCAGGGGCGCACCGAAAGCACGCGCGTGTAGGCATCCTCGCACAGGTTGAACACCTTGCGGTTTTCCCACACGAAGCGGAACAACTCGTCCGGATCGCGCTGCATCGCTTCGAAGTGGGTTCGGTCGTAGTACCGGCTGCTTGTCGGCCAGCGGCGGGTCCCAGGCGCCTGGCTCGCCCTTGCCCTTCGAGGTGGGATGGATGCCGTAGTCGCCGAAGGACGCGCGAAGGGCATCGCGGAATCCGTATTTCGAATCCCTCGGATACATCTCCCAATCGGCGGTGAGCAGGGCGCTGGCGAAATCGCCGAACTGAAGGTCCGTCGGCGGGCAGTAGTCGAGCGCGCGTATGCAGATGGTGAGAAGATGATCGGCGACGTCGGCGCCCTCTTCGACGGCGCGCTGCCGGTCGACGTTCTTCCTATCGCGGAGGTACGGCGCGAGCCGCGCCTGCCAGACGATTCAGGAACGCGTTCATGATCGCCGCGACCAGGACTTCACCGAGGCGATGAGGCTCCTCAAACTCCGCATCCTTCAAGTAGTCTTGTCCGGGCTCGAGCGTCACCGATCTTCGCAGCGCATTCCCGCGAATGCCGGATAGTTCCTGGCCGAACTGCTCGGCGACTCCCATCAAGATGGACTGCCGCAGGGCCTTCGGGCTCACCGCATCCGCGGAGATTTCCTCGCCGTGGCGCGCCGGGTCCAGCACTTTGCCCACCACGTCGCGCAGCGAGAACACGGACAGCAGCGCCACGATGTCGGCAAAGCCCTCGTGGAAGCCGGCCTGTTGAGGCGACGACGGGTCGGTGTAGCGTTCGCGCAGCCCATCGAGCAGCGCGTGCGTGGTCTCGTGAGCGACGATGTCGTGGGCCAGGCAGGCGAAGACGCGACCGCGGCCCGCCTGCCCGGGAAAGTACCCGAACATCAACGCCTGGTCCTCCGGCGAATAGAACGCGTTGGCATCGGCGAACGCGTGTGGCGCGACCTGAATCTGGTGGCCCGGAAAGCTCCACGCCACGCGACGGCCGAGTGCGAACTCGAAGCGCGCGAGCGTCCGCATGATGATCGCATACGTGTTCATGGCGTGGAAATCGGGGCTGGCAAGCGAGCGCGTCGTCGCTCATCTCCCAGAACGGGTCGTCGGGCAGACCGTCCGTCCCGGTTGGACGGACGCGGCACGGTCTTGTACAGCGTATGCGTGGAGGAGTCGTAGTCCACCACCTGCACGCGGTATCCGCGCGGGCCCGGCTGCAGTTCTTCGTTGGGGATATCGATTTGTGCGCGCACGATCTTGCCGCTGAGCCGGATGCTCGGATCCTGGGCGAATATGGTGGTCTTGCGAGTCGGAAAGTAAGGCACGTTCCCTCTCTCAGCATGAATGGTAACCGCTTTCTTACCCGTTTGCCAGAGGGAATTGCGAGGCCACGGGGGCCATACGTCTGCGCCGGAGCAGCGCGTCGAGGCTCCAGTCGCCGGCGCCCCGCGCGGCCATGTATAGGAAGATGAAGCAGAAGAGCACCGCGAGCTCGCCGTGGTTCTGAATCGGCCACGCGCCCTTTGGCGCGTGAAACTGCCAGTAGGCGACCGCCATCTCGCCGGACAGGACGAAGGCGACCGGGCGGGTCAGGAGACCGAGCAGGATTGCGATTCCGCCGAAGAACTCCAGCGCTCCGCCGATACCCGCCTGGCTCAACCAGGGCGGGGTGCCGCCGTGACCGTTTATCCCCCCAAACCAGCCCAGCACCTTCATGCTCCCAGCCTGGAAGAACAACAGGCCCGTCACGACCCGGAGCAGAAAGTACGTGGCTTCTACCAGCCGGTTCTTGTCCATGAATTGCCTCCCAGATGTCCGGCCGGATCTCGGGGCCGGTCACCGTTCCTCCCGCCACTCACGTCTACCTCGATCGCTGAGAGTGCACAGTCATCAACGCCTGCCACTTGCCGTCCTCGCCGAGCATTTGGGATGTGAACACACGGTGGTCCTCGTTCTTAAACTCAATCACTTCCTTGTACTTTGCCGTCTTCCCCTCGACGGCCATATCAGGGCCCTCGGTGTGAAGCGTCAGCTTGTTTCCGGTCACGTCTACCGCGCCTTCGTACACCCAGAGGTGGCTCATCATCGACCCGATCCACGTGCCCACGTACCGCTTCTTCTGCGGGTCGTAGCCAAGCGTCAGCACCATCGTCGCGGCGCCACCGCCGGGCATTTCTCCCCGCCCCTCGGCCTGAACCCAGAGGCCGCCGAGCGACCGCACGCTTTCGGTCCCCGTGTATTTGGCCGGTGGCTTGCCCGGCTCTGCTGGCGCGTCGCTTTCGTAGGTCCACTCGCCGACGAGCTTCTGTAGCCACTGGTGTTCCTTTTGCGGTTCGGTGTTCATGGGTGCCTCCCGTTGCTCGAAGTAGATCAGCCTTATGGATTGGATGCGTGTCCCCCTTTCTGCGAATCGAACGGCCGGCGCCTGGGTCGCCACCCGGCTGTAAAATACTCACATTGGGGTTGCGATGCTCGACTCCGATTGGGAAGGCTGTCACACTAAGAGTCAAGCAGAGGAGACAGTGATGCCGCACCCGTTCGATGCTGGTTACATCGAGGAACCATTCCTGAACATGGTCGAGGAGTACCCGGAGGCCGGCGTGTACCCGCCCGGTCAATTCCGGGTCGAGTGGGGACCGGTCTTCCACCGCGGACGGCTGGACGGCTCGGCGCGCGTGCTCGTCATCGGCCAGGACCCGGCACAGCACGAGACCATCGTCCGCCGCATCCTGGTGGGGGAAGCGGGGCGCCGCCTGCAGGGCCTCCTCGCCAAGTTCGGAATCACGAGGAGCTACGTGCTCGTCAACACATTCCTCTACAGCGTCTACGGCAGCGTGAAGGCCAGCACGAGGCGGGACCCGCGCCTCATCGCGTACCGCAACCGCTGGCTCGACGCACTGCTCGCCGGCACACAGGTCGAGGCCGTTGTCTCGCTCGGTACCGCCGCCGACGAGGCGTGGCAGCTCTGGAAGGCAACACCCGCCGGGCTGGCGTCCTCGGTGGCCCAAGCGGCGGTAACGCACCCGACCCAGCCGGAGAGTTCGTCCAAGGGCGATCGGGCCAAGCTCGCAGCGGCCACCGCGAAGTTGCTCCAAAACTGGAACACGGGGTTGCAGCTCCTCTCTCCGGCAATCGGGCACCCCGACGCGCCCCGGCCCCTCGTGCCCTACGGCTCCGCCTGGGCCGACGGCGATCGGCTGCCGGTGCCGGAGATCGACTTCCCGGCCGGCCTTCCGACTTGGATGCGCGAGCAGGACGGCTGGGCGATGCGCACGGGCAAGGATAACCTGGCAAAGCGCCGCAACATCACGATTACGGTTCCCAAAGGGGTCATCTTATGAAGTCCGCTCGCACGTGGTTCCCGCTCTCGGGCGCTGTCACCCCCTCGCGCGTGACGATGGCGGCAGCACCGAAGAAGAAAGGCCCCATCGACCCCCTCGCGGGGCCGAAGCAGGTGCTCGCCGGCCGTGTGGTGACGATGGACGAGGCGTTCACGGTGCGGCAAGACGGCATCGTGTACATCGACCAGGGCCGCATCGTCGCGGTGCAGGACCGCGCACAGCCCGCCCCAGGGGGGTTCGACGGTGTACAGGTGGTTGAGACCGGCGGGACGCTCTTTCCCGGCCTCATCGAACTGCACAACCATCTGAGCTACAATGCGCTGCCGCTGTGGGCGCCGGTGCCGAAACGCTTCGAGCACCGCGACCAGTGGTCCAACCACAAGGACTACCGCCCGATGATCAGCGGCCCCATGACGGTCATCGGCGAGTATCGCGACTCGACCGGCCAGCCGGCGCTCCTCCCCGCCCTCGTGCGCTATGTCGAATGCAAGTGCTTGCTTGGCGGGGTCACCACCAGCCAGGGTGTCATGCTCGCCAGCAATGCCGGCATCCGGCGCTTCTATCGCGGCCTCATACGAAACGTCGAGCAGACCGACGATCCTACGCTCCCCGAGGCGCAGGGCCGCATCGCCGACGTGGACGCCAAGGACGCGCGGAGCTTCCTGGCGCGGCTTAAGAAGGAGGATAACTGCTTTCTGCTCCACCTGAGCGAGGGTGTGACCGACCCAAGCCGGCCCGACTCCATCGCCCGGCGGCACTTCCTCGCCCTCGAGGTCGCGCCGGGCCAGTGGGCCCTCAACGATGTGTTTACCGGCATCCACGCCGCGGGTCTGCTGCCCGAGGACTTCGATGTACTCGCGCGGCAGCACGCGTCAATCGTCTGGTCGCCCCTCAGCAACCTGTTGCTCTACGGCGGCACCGCGCGCGTGGACGCCGCCCGGGCTGCGGGAGTCGGAATCGGGCTGGGCAGTGACTGGTCGCCCACCGGCAGCAAGAACCTGCTCGGCGAGCTGAAGGTGGCGTGGCTCTACAGCCAGCATGCGCTCAACGGTTTACTGAACGCGCGGGACCTGGTGGCCATGGCCACCCGGGACGCGGCCCGCATCTTGAAGTGGGAAGGGGTGCTGGGGACCCTCGGCGCCGGCAAGTGCGCCGACCTCCTCGTGATCGACGGCACGTCAGGCGACCCCTACGATGCGCTCGTGCGTGCGAAGGAGACGGACATCCGCCTGGTGATGATCAATGGCGTCGCGCGCTACGGTGTGCCCGCGCTGATGGGGCCGCTCGCGCCGGAGAGCCAGGCGGTGAGCGTGGGCGGCCAATCGCGACGGGTCTTTCTGAAGCAGGAGACTCTCGACCCGGACGTGGCAGTGGTGTCGCTGCGCACCGCCACCAGCCAATTGCGCGACGCGCTCCTCAACATCGCCAAGCTTGCGAAGGAGGCGGAGAAGCCGAAACCGGCGGCCACGAAGACGCGCGCCCTGGACGCGCCCGCCCGCCCGGTCTGGTCGCTGGCGCTGGACGAGATCCAGGACCGGGGAGAAGACCTGCGCCCGCGTCTGCCGTTTCGCGGACCGAGCGACTTCACCGGTGCCAAGCGCGCAGCGGCCAGCGCAGCCCTCTCGGCGCCGCTGCTGTCAGCGATCTTGAAGCCCGTCCGCCTCGACCCATTGACCGTCGCCGATGACGAGGACTTCCTGGACGCAATCGAGCAACAGCCGAACGTGCCGGCGCCAATCAAGAACGGCCTGCGGGCTCTTTACTGAGAGGGACTTCTCGCCCGCCCAAGTGCGCTCTACTTCTTTGGAGGGTTGATCATGATGTGCGCACCCGCCGTCCCAGGGGCCATAAGCCACGGCGCGCTCTCGCTGGGTTTGGTGGACAGCCCGGTGGATTGGGGCGTAGCGAAAGGCACGTAAATCACCCAGCGCAGGTACGGGTCCTGCACCTTCCCGCTTGCGCCGTCGAAGCTTGTTCCTGTCAGTACGTAGAGCGTCCGCGGCTCCTTCGGCATTGGGAGCTTCCCGTCCTCCACTTCCTTGAAGCGGATCTCGTCGCGCTTTGCCCCCGTCACCTTTTGCGCCAGGAGCTCACGCCCCCGCGACATGAATGGCTCCAGGTCCTTGTGGTAACAGGCAACGTTGAAAGCAGTCTTCGTGGGGTCCGTGGCGAGACAGATCAGCTCGTTCTTGCCTTCCCGTATCTGCACCCGCCCGCCCTGCGAGTCAAACCCGAGCACGGCCGCGCCTTCTCTCAATTCCACCGGCGCCGCCAGAACCGCGCCCGCAATCTGTACCTGCGGTGATGGAGCGTCAGCAGCGGCCGCAATCGAGGCCATGACCACTATCGGTAACACAATCGTCAATTTCATCGGAGCCCCTCAGTCGGTGAACGAGCCGACCTCTTCCGGCTTTTCGATGTGCTCCACCCGCGGCGCCGGCTGGATGCCCTGCAACTGGACCAACTCCGGCGCGTCGGGCTCCTTGAGCACGTGCTTGCGATAGAGCTTCGCCATGCGGGCGTTCTCATCGGCCTCATGCTGCTTGCGGTCGCGCTCCCGGCGCTTCTCCTCGCGGGCGTTCTTGGCGATGCCGAGCGCGTCGAGATCGTGCTGCTCCTCGATGGTGACGATTTCGTTTCGCAAGGCCAGCGTATGTTCCGGCGCGCCGATCGGCACCGCCTTGTTGCCCGCGAAGATTTCGTGGCGGCCGCGCTCCTCGTACCACTTGGTGAGCGTAGCCGTCATGTGCATCTTCTCCACGATCTGACGCCAGCCGATGCCGGTGTTGTAGGCGCAGAAGGAGATCTCGCCTTCCTGTGTGGCGTAAGGGATGATGCACTGCTCGGTACGCCGGAAATCGTAGTTCCACAGATCCTGGAACCACATGCCGGCGATGAGCAGGACGTTCCAGCGGTCCTGGCGGCGCTTCTCGATGTCCGCGATGGTGCGGTCTCCGCCGACCTTGCCGTAGTCGCGTCCGGTGACTCCGTAGCTCTTGTCGAATTTCTTGTACAAATCCCAAAGCGAGAAGTGCTTGGGCGCGGCGAAGGGGTTGTAGTTGCGGCCCAACGCCAGGGCCATTCCAAAAATGGAGAGAAACTTGCCGCGCGCGGCGTCGTTTACCTTCGCGATGTCCTTCGCCAGGCGGTCCGCATTCACGAACGCGGTGAACGGCACGGCTTCCTTGGTCTCCTTGTCCACCATGACCGCCATACCCACGCCGCAATTCGGGTGGCAGCCGCAGCTCAACTGGCCCCAGTTAGCCTCGGGACCATGGACCAGGTCCGCAAAGTCGGAGAAGGTGCTTACCCACGACAACGGGAACCAGTCGCGGGTCGGCTCGCCCAGGCCGGTCTGCTTCTTCACGTCGTGGGCCAGGTGGGAGAGCGTGTAGCGCTGGGCCTGCCGCCGCTCGTCGGTGATCGCCTCGTCGCGACCGGTGAACGACACTGGCTGGAAGGAGCAGAACGGAATGCGCTTCGGGTTGTCGAGCGCGAACTGGATGATGCGGCCCACCTGCTCGTTGTTGATGCCGTTAATAATCGTGGTGACCGGGACGATCTCGACACCCGCCCGGTGCAGGTTCTCCATCGCCTGTAGCTTCACGTCGAACAGGTTCCCCACGCGGCGGTGCGAGTTAGCCGCGTTGCCGATGCCGTCGAACTGGAGATAGGCGTAGCGCAGTCCTGCTTCGGCCGCCTTCTGGCAGAACTCAAAGCTCTTGGCGAACTCGATGCCGTTGGTGGCCGCCTGCACGCTGTTGTAGCCGACCTTGCGGGCGTAGGCGACCGCGTCCAGGAAGTAGGGCGAGAGCGTCGGCTCGCCGCCCGAAAACTGCACCGACATCTGCCGCCTCGGTTTGATCGAAATGGCGTTATCGAGCAAGCGTCCGGATCTCTTCCCAGGTCAGCTCATGCACGAAGCCCACCTGGTTGGCGTCCATGAAGCAGGGGTCGCACATCATGTTGCAGCGGTTGGTGAGATCGATGGTCAGCACCGCGCCGCGCCCGTGCGTCACCGTGCTCGAGCCGTGGTTGTGGAGACGCTCATCGTTGTGCGCGCGCATGTCCCGGCCGGGAAACATCTCCTCGATGTGGCGGTAGAAATCCACGTCCATCGACATGACGTCTTCGAAGCGGCCGTGAATCGGGCACTCCTTGACCATCAGGATCTGGCCGTCGCGCTCGATGATCTGGGCCTTCAACTCGCCCACGCGCTCGTGCAGCAGATCCTTGTAGTCTTTCTCGCCGTCCAGGATTCGCTTGCGGGCCTCCGGAACGCAGCGCGGGCAGAGGGAATCGGTCTCGCGCGGCCATCCCAGTGGCGGCTTGGTTTTCTCCCAGCTCTTGAGCAGGGGCTTGTCGGCCCACTTGGGGGTGAACGACGGGTTGCGCCGGATGCGGTTCAGCCGCTCAAAAACGGTCCACGCCCCTCCGGCAATCCAGGTAAGACATTTCTCCAGGTACTTGACAGGCTTGTGCAAGTCCCCCTCCGATATTAGTTTCAGATTACTCGACAAGGCCCACGGGCTCCACAGTTTTCATCCGTAACTTAAAGGTCCGGCCTTCGACGGCGAGTTTGTGCGTCAAACGGAACCGGCCACAACCGTTTTTTCGCCGTTCAGGAACGTCTTCCCGCAATTGGATGGAGTCTTGTTCAGCTCTGAAACGTTTCCGTGGTTCAATGTCGTGGGGATGCAACTGGGGCTCAAGCAGTTTCGAAGGCAGGCGAAGCGTGTCCACAGATTGGCGCGCGAGCTCAAGATGGTCGCTGGCGGCCTGTGCTCCACCGGGCACCCAATTCTTTCCCACTTGATCGTGACCCGGAAGTGCAACCTGGCCTGTTCCTACTGCAACGAGTACGACCACACGTCGGCTCACATCCCGCTGGAAACTCTGTGCCGGCGCATCGACTGGCTGGCGCGGCTCGGCACGCGCATCATCACCTTGAGTGGCGGAGAGCCGCTGTTGAACCCGAATCTCGCCGGGGTCATCCGGCACGTGCGCAGCCGCGGAATCATCGCCGGTCTGATCACCAACGGCTATCTGCTCACGGCGCCGATGATCCAGGAGTTCAACCGCGCCGGCCTGGACCATCTGCAAATCAGCATCGATAACGTCCGTCCGGGACCGGTGTCCGTCAAGAGCCTCAAAGTGCTGGACCGCAAGCTGTTGTTGTTGCGGGAGCACGCCGAGTTTCATGTCAACATCAACACAGTGCTCGGGGCGCAGGACTCCAACCCGCGGGATGCGCTCACGATCGCTCGACGCGCCAAAGAGCTCGGCTTCAGCTCGACGGTGGGCATCGTGCACGATTCCTGGGGCCAGGTGAAGGCGCTTGGCCAGGAAGAGTCGGGTGTCTACGAAGAAATCAAGAAGATCGGCCGGAACAGCTATGCGCGAGTAAGCTGCGTTTCGCGACAACCTGGCGGCGGGGCGCGCCAACCAATGGCGCTGCCGCGCGGGTTCGCGGTATCTCTACGTCTGTGAAGACGGCCTGGTGCACTATTGTTCGCAACAGCGAGGTTACCCGGGTAAACCTCTTGAGGAGTACACTCGCGAGGACCTCCGCCGTGAATTCCTGACAGAGAAGAGCTGCGCGCCGAAATGCACGATTTCTTGCGTGCACCAGGTATCTGCCATCGATGGGTGGCGCGCGCCGCAGTTCCCCTCCGCTCCCGCAGGTCTTGCACCGGAACGCTTGATACAGATTGAAACCGCCTCGGATTGACAGGGGGACCGAGGCTGGCTTTCCCGCCTGCCGGGGCCTTGAATCGAGCGGTGCATATTGTTGACATTCGCCTACAAACCCGACATAATCTATGCTTCGGACCCGAGGTACTAGGAGGCACGTACTGTGACTCTGATAGCGGTAGCTTTGTCCGAAACCAGATCCGTTCCCACCGGCTGCGCCTGGTTGCGGACGGTCGCGGCTCTGAAACGACAAGAGTTTACAGGTCGCATTCAAATTCTGCAATTGGCTCCCCTGAGTTCCAGTACCCTTACGAAACGGCACCGCTGGCTGATGATCTCGCTTCTGTTTGCTCTCCAGACGACCTACGCCCAAGGGGCCGCCTACGTCAGCATGGATAGCTGGATCTACGCCGCCCTGGACCGCCTCGCCGCCCTCGGTCTCATCCCCTCGCAGATCTCCGGCCTCCGCCCCTGGACACGCGCGGAATGCCGCCGCCAGACCCTCGAAGCCGGAGAGAAGTTGCAGGGATCCGGACTCGGGACGGAAGCCGCCGATCTTGTGGCAGCTCTCCGGCGTGAGTTCGACCCGCCGGGCTCCGCCACGCCCTCCATCACCCTCCACTCCGTGTATACGCGCAACGGCGTGATTGCCGGCCCAGTGCTCAACGATAGCTTCCACTTCGGGCAGACCTGGAAGGGCGACTCCGGACGGCCATTCGGCAGAGGCTGGAACTCCTATACCGGATTCACTGCGAGCGCCGAATCGGGCCGCTTCTTCGCCTACGTGAACGGGGAGTATCAGCACGCCCCGGGCCGAGAGCCGTACTCCCTGGCGGTCCGGCAGGCCATCTCCTCGCTCGACGGAATCCCGCTCCAGCCCGCCGAGGCGCACTCCGATACCAATCGCTTCCGGGCCATCGAGGCCTACGCCGGAGTCCGCTGGGGGAATCTGGAGTTCTCGGCAGGCAAGCAGGCTCTCTGGTGGGGTCCGACCTACGACGCGCCCCTCTCGTTCTCCAACAACGCGGAGCCCACCAAGAACCTGAAGATCTCCACGGCCCACCCCGTTCGCCTGGGTCGGTTTGGAGAAGTCCGCGGCGAATTCGTGATGGGCAAATTGGGCGGTCATCGGTACACATGGAGGCCCTGGTTCAATGCCCAGAAGCTCTCCTTCAAGCTCACGGAAAACCTGGAAATGGGCTTCACCCGATGGTCTATCCTCTGGGGCGTCGGGCATCCCATCACAGCCCGCAGCCTGATTCGGAATTTCATCTCCACGAATAGCCCGAGTGGGCCCGCGGACGCCACGGACCCGGGCGATCGCAAGGGCGGTTTCGATTTCCGCTACCGCGTGCCCGGCCTGCGCAACTGGCTGACCCTCTACAGCGACTCCTATTGCGACGACGACCCCTCGCCCCTGGCCGCGCCGCGCCGCGCCGCGATCAACCCCGGAATCTATCTGACCCGCGTGCCCGGCATCCCCAAACTCGATTTTCGAGTCGAAGCGCCCTCCACCACCCCCATGGGCCTCGACCAGGGCGGAGGCTTCATCTACATCAACAACCAGTACCTCAGCGGTAATACTAACTATGGCTACTTGGTTGGTAACTCCGTGGGACGCGACGCCCGCGCCATTCAAGCCTGGTCGACTTACTGGCTGTCGCCTCGCACCAAAGTCGAGCTAGGCTACCGCCACCTGAAGGGCAGCGCGAAATTCCTCCCCGGCGGCTCCACGCAGTCGGATGCCTCGCTCCGGAGTTCGTTCGCGGTGGCCCGCGACTGGTACGCCAATCTCTTCGTGCAGTATGAGAAGTTCTACGTTCCGCTCCTCGGCCCTCGCCGTAGCAATCTGAGCGGCTGGGTACAATTGACCTGGGAACCGAACCTCCAGATTTCAGGAAGAAGGAAGAAGTGATGCAACGAACCCCGACCTTGCCATGGTGCGCGCGCCTACACCCCGGCCTGGCGCCTTTTCTCCTCGCGCTCGCGCTGATCGTCGCCGCCAGCCCCGCATCTGCCCAAGGCTCTGGCGTCACCCAGCCCTCCGGCGCCGCGTCCACGCAGCCCAATCCGTGCGATGGCCCGCTCGGCTCTTTACTCCCCGAGTGCCAGGCCGTCAGGACTCCTTCCATCTTCACCCCCGCCCCTCCCCGTCCCGAGGGAGGCGTTGCGGCGCGCCGCCACGATCCGCTCCGGCTCCGCCGGCCCCGCCACGGTTCCCCCTCGCAACCGACCGAGGCCCCGGCTGCCGAGGCAGTCACGGACTTTCAGCGCTTCGTCGCCTCTTCCATCGGCCAAGTCCTGCCCATCTTCGGCGCCAGCCTCTTTGAGCGTGTGCCCTCCACCTTCGCCCCGCTCGATCGAATCCCCGTCACCGCCGACTATGTCGTCGGTCCCGGCGACCAGATCCTCCTCCGCGTTTGGGGCCAGGTGAATCTGGATCTCGAACTGACCGTGGATCGCGCGGGCGCCATCTTCGTTCCACAGGCCGGAAATATCAATGTTGCCGGCCTTGAATTCCAGCAACTCACCGGTTACCTCCGCTCGCAGCTCGAGAGGGTGTTCCGCAATTTCGACCTCAACGTCAACATGGGCCAGTTGCGCTCGATCCAGATCTTCGTCATGGGCCAGGCTCGCCGCCCCGGAAGCTATACCGTCAGCTCGCTTAGCACCCTGGTCAATGCCTTGTTCGCCTCCGGCGGCCCTTCCGGCCAGGGCTCCATGCGCCTCATTCAGCTCAAGCGCGGCGCCGAGGTCGTCACCGAGTTCGATCTCTACGACCTGCTTCTGAACGGCGACAAGTCCAAAGACGTGCGCCTGCTGCCCGGCGACGTCGTCTATGTTCCCCCCTCCGGGGCGCGGGTGGCCGTCGCCGGCAGCATCCGGACCCCCGCCATCTATGAGCTGAAGAGCGAAAACAATGTCGGTGGGCTGATCCGGATGGCCGGTGGGCTGTCCGCGGTCGCCGACGTTCAGCGCGCCACGCTCGAGCGCATTCATCAGAGCGCCTCCCGCGAGGTCCTCGATTTCAAGCTCGATGCGCCCGGCATGGCCACCGGGATCGGCGATGGGGACGTCCTCTACATCGCCACCATCCTCCCGCGCTTCGCCAACGCCGTTACCCTGCGTGGCAACGTGGCCAATCCCGGCCGCTTCCCCTGGCGCGCCGGCATGCGCCTGCGCGACGTGATCCCCGACAAGGAATCGCTCATCACCCGCGACTACTGGAAGAAGCACAACGTGCTGGGGTTCGTGCCGCCCGACGAGCGAGTGCCCGCCGACCCCGCCACGGAAGCTCGCCGCACATCCGCCGGGACCGAGATCGCGGCCTTCGTCCCCGAGATCAACTGGACCTACGCCGTCATCGAGCGCCAGAACGTGCGCGACCTCAAGACCGAACTGGTTCCCTTCAATCCCGGCAAGCTGGTGCTGGAAGGCGACGAAACCCAGAACCTCGAATTGCGCGCCGGGGACGTGGTGACCATCTTCTCCCAGGCCGACATCCGCGTCGCCGTATCGCAGCAGAACCCCAAGGCTCGCCTGGAAGGGGAATTCCATACCGCCGGCGTCTATGACGTGCGTCCCGGCGAGACCCTCGGGGCCCTGATCCAGCGCGCCGGCGGCCTCACCCCGCAGGCCTACCTCTACGGCGCCGAGTTCCTGCGCGAATCGACCCGTATCGATCAGCAGCGCCGCCTGGACCTCCTCATCGTCGAGTTGGAGCGGGACCTGGAGCAGTCGGCAGCCAAGGAGATCGGCCGTGCCAGCACGCAGGAGGATGCGGTTTCCGCCGCCGTCAGCGTCCAGAACACCCGCCAGCTCATCACCAGGATGCGCGGTTTCAAGGCCACCGGCCGCGTTGTGCTCCATCTTCAACCGGGCTCGAACGACCTCTCCAAGCTCGCGGACCTGCCCCTGGAAGATGGCGACCGGTTTGTGGTTCCTGCCCGGCCCGCCACGGTAAACGTATTTGGCGCGGTCTACAACCAGACCTCCTTCCTGCATGAGCCGGCGCTGCGCCTCGAGGATTACCTCCGCCAGGCCGGCGGTCCCACCCGCACCGCGGACAAGGGCCACATCTTCATCATCCGCGCCGACGGCTCCGTAGTCCCCAAGCAGGGCTCCGGCCTTTTCCGGAGGACTTTTGAATCCACCCGCCTGAATCCGGGCGATTCCATCGTCATGCCGGAGCGGCTTTTCAAGCCCGGCTTCATGCGCGGGCTCCGCGATTGGACCCAGGTCTTCTCGCAAATGGCTCTGGGCGCCGCGGCGATCAATGTCCTCAGATAAAGTCAAAATGGAACCAAACCTGAATCCACCACCGGACGCCAACCCCGCCCAGCCGGGAACGTGGGCCGAGGAACCCCCCGCCCCCGGCATGCTGGACCTGTTGCTCGCGCTGGCCGAGCGGAAATGGTCCATTGTCGGGATCACGCTGGCCGGGGGCCTGATCACGGCTGTCGTCGCCTTCCTCCTTCCGCCAATGTATACGGCCACAGCGTCGATCGTGCCTCCACAACAGCAGCAATCCACGGCAGCGGCCCTGCTGGGCCAGTTGGGACCGCTGGCTGCCGCCGCCGGGGGCAACCTGGGCCTTAGGACGTCCTCGGACCTCTACATCGGCATCCTGGGCAGCCGAACGATTGCCGACCATCTGGTGCAGGCGTTCGACCTGCGGCGACTCTACGATGAGCGGACGGTCTCTGACGCAAGAAAGGTGCTGGCGAAGCGATCGAGTTTCTCCACAGGGAGGGAATCCGCTGATCAAGATCTCAGTCGAGGACCGCGATCCAAAACGTGCGGCTGCGCTTGCCAACGCATATGTCGAGGAACTGTACAAGCAAAACAGCCGCCTCGCACTGACCGAGTCGGCGCAACGCCGCCTCTTCTTTGAGCGCCAGGTGGACGCTCAGAAGAAGGCATTAGCCGATGCGGAAGCCGCGTTCAGAGCGAACGCAGGAGCGAACCGGCGTCTTGCAGGTCAATTCCCAGGTCGAGTCCGTCATTCTATCCATGGCGCGCCTGCGGGCTGAGATTGTGAGTCGCGAGGTTGCGCTCTCCTCCTTGGAGAAAGCCGCCACGCCCCAGAACCCGGAAGTGGTCCGGCAGCAAACGGAGCTCGCGGCGCTGCGGGAGCAACTGCAGAAACTCGAGGCCAGCGGAGATCCCAGACGCCCTGGCGACCCCCTGATTCTGACCTCGCAAGTGCCGAAAGCCGGCCTGGAATATGTACGCGCCCTCCGCGACCTCCAGTACAACGAGACGCTGTTCGAGTTGCTCTCCAAGCAATACGAAGCTGCCAGGATTGACGAAGCGAAAGACGCGCCGGTCATTCAGATGGTCGATTCCGCCGTGCCGCCGGAACGAAAAAGCTGGCCCCCCAGAGCCCTGCTGATCTTCGCTCGGAACGTTCCTCTCGGGGATCCTGGCGTGCCTGATTGCACTCGGCCGCAATCGCTTTGCGGGCTCCGAAGACGCCGAGAAACTTCGTCTGCTCAGGACCAGGCTGATTGGCGCGCCCCGGACATGATTCACCGCTGAGCCCTTGGCAGGGCGGCGGGGCGCCTCTGGCGCAGTAGCCCTGCTCCATACGAGCGGCAACACAGTCAATCGCGTGTTACCGGAGAGGCGCTGAGAACGCAGAGATGTCGATTCCTATATGCGGTCCTTTGTTTTCAATAAATCTAGGTTCGTTTGGTATGGCAGGGGTGCGCAGGCGCCCGTGCTCCCCCACATTTTCATTACCGAGGGTGGCCGTCTCCCGGTCATCCACTTTCGTTCAGACTGCCGGTGATTCCAGAATTCACTGCTGAACGCCGAAAAAAACTACGGAGCGAAACCAATGGCAGTTCACTCGCTCCCCATGGTCATTGTAGAACGGGGACAAGGAGCTAGACGGGAGTGGAAGCCGGAAAACGCTGAGAATGAAGGACAAGTAAATTGGGAGATGGCGTGACCCAGGTTCCGGCAAATGGTGTAGAGGGGCGCACTTCTTGTACGGCTGCGGCTCTCATTGCGCGCAACGCTATATGGAATGTTGCCGGCAGCGGTCTGCCCATGCTGGTGGGCCTAATCTCCATTCCGATCTTGATCCGGGCGATGGGTACAAACCGCTTCGGTATACTCACGCTGGCCTGGGCTCTGATCGGCTACACCAGCTTATTCGACCTCGGCCTAGGCCGCGCACTCACCAAGGTGGTGGCGGAGAAAGTCGGAACTCCCGACCGGGGTCAGATCCCGGAGTTGTTCTGGGGGTCGATGTTCCTTCTTGGTGGTTTGGCGCTTCTAGCGGCTACTCTGATTGTTGGCCTGACGTCGTGGCTCGTGCAGACGCTGCACATGCCCGCCTCGCTCCATGACGAGGCGCGCAGTGGCTTCTATCTTCTGGGCATTAGCACCCCCTTCGTGATTGTGGCGGCGGGCCTTCGCGGCATGCTGGAGGCACTCCAACGCTTTGACCTGGTCAATGCGGTCCGCATCCCCTCTGGCGCATTCATGTACGCAGGTCCCCTCCTGGTGCTCCCGTTCTCGCACGGTCTTCCCGCCGTTGTGATGGTCCTGGTGCTGGGACGAGCCGCTGTTTGCCTAGTTCAATTGGTTCTGTGTTTCCAGGTGATGCCCGATCTGAGGAAAGTTGTGCGCCCGCGCGCCAGGATCCTGCGGCCAATCATCCGGATGGGTTCGTGGATGACTTTGAGCAACATCATCAGTCCGATCATGGCCAATCTGGACCGGTTCATAGTCGGCGGCATGCTTTCGGTCGGCGCGGCCGCCTATTATGTGGTTCCCTGCGAAGTAATCACGCGCCTGCTGGTCCTTCCTATAGCGGTCGTTGCGGTTCTGTTTCCGGAATTTTCTGCGCGCTTTGCGGCCGACCCGAGGCGCGCCGCAACGCTTTTCGGCAGCAGCCTGAAATACGTCTTCCTGATTCTGTTTCCGGTTCTTCTGGTGGCATTGATTTTTGCGCGCGAAGGTTTGACAGTCTGGCTCGGTCCGGCTTTCGCCACCAATAGCTTTCAAGTGTTGCAGTGGTTGGCGGTCGGCGCTCTCCTGAATGGTCTTGCCATGATTCCCCTCACTCTGATTCAGGGCATCGGGCGTGCCGACCTGGCGGCCAAGTTGCACCTGGTGGAATTGCCGGTGTATCTCCTTGCGGCCTATTTTCTGATCCATTGGTACGGTTTGGTAGGGGCGGCGATGGCTTGGACGGCGAGGGTGGCCTTCGACGCCGCGGGTATGTTTGCGTTATCCGCGCGGTTGCTAGGCCGCCGGGACTGGTCGTTCGGCCGATCCGGCGCCTTCATCTTGGGTGGTGTGGTCATTCTGGGGATCGGCGGCGCAATGATCCGTCTGCCGGCCAAGAGCTTGTGGCTGTTCGCCGGCCTCTGCTACCTGGCGATTGCCATCCGGTTCTTTGCGATCAATCCCGGTGCGGGCTTGGCCCCGCAAGAACAGTCCCGTGTGAAGCGATGACTCGACTGGTTCGGCCCGAGAGAGCGAATACGTGCGCCGTGGTGGTTACTTATCAGCCCGATGCTGGTCTGGCTGACCGGATCGCCCGAATCTCTTCACTGGTCAGCAAGCTGGTTATTGTGGACAATCAGTCGACCGGCGAATCGGTTGAGAACATCGGCCGAATTCCGGCCAGCGGCAGTGTTCAGATCATCAGGAATGACTGCAACCTCGGCGTGGCGGACGCTTTGAATCAGGGTCTGGCAGTGGCCCACGCCGAAAACTACCGGTGGGTAATCACCTTCGATCAGGATACGCTGGCCGGGGAGAACTTGATGCGTGAGTTGGAGGCGGTCTATGACTGCTTTCCAGAGAAAGAGCGAATCGCGATAATCGGCTGCAATTACTTCGATCCGTCCTGCGGCCGAACACTCGTAAACGTAGAGCGAGCGCCCCCCCGTCCCTGGACCGAAAGGAAAGCTGTTATAACCTCTGGGAGCCTCGTCTCACTGGCTGTATTCGAGACGATAGGGCCATTTCTTTCCGATTTGTTCATCGACCATGTGGACAGCGAGTACTGCCTGCGGGCGCGCTCCAGAGGCTACCGGATACTGCTTGCCTTGGCGCCGGCGATGGAGCATTCGCTTGGCCCGGGGAAGGCGCACGCCACAGTATGGGGCAAAGTGTCAACTCCGGACTATCCGGCGGCCAGGTGGTATTACATAGCGCGCAACTCCCTGATCCTGGCCCGGAGATACCTCCTCAAGGAGCCGCGCTGGATAGCCGCCGGTCTGTTCTACACAGCGATCATGTTTGCGAAGGTGCTTTGGCTGGAAGATGGGCGCGCGGCGAAGGTCGGGCATGCGGGGGCTGGCCTAGCTGACGGCTTGAGGTCGGGCACGCGCATCCGGGGCGGGAACAGGTTCGGCACACGCGTCGCGGCATCCTAAGCGGGCTCCGGGTTCCAGGGTTAAGTTCAGATGCCCTTCTCCATAGCTAGCGTGACCGTGAATGCAAACGGCGGACCCCAGTTGTTGCGCCAATTTCGGGCGCTGCTGGCCCAGACGCGTCCTCTCGACGAGATTATCGTCGTAGACAACGGCTCGACAGACGGTTCCCTGGAGTTGCTTCAGCAGCAAAGCCCTGCGCCGACTGTTCTGGCGCAGACGGAGAACCTGGGTATCGGAGCGGCTCTTTCTGTAGGATTGAAACACGCGCTGGAAAAGGGACACGACTGGATCTGGCTTTTCGACCACGACAGCCAGCCGGCCCCCGATGCGCTTGAGAAGCTCCTCGACGCATCTCGGCAATTGACGCCCACCGATGATATCGGGATACTCAGTTGCCTCCCGGTCAACCGCGAAACGGGTACCGAGTATCACGGGCTGATGTGGCGCAACCGGTTATGTCCTATCCCGGGAAGCGTCACCGCCGCCGGCGATTACTTTGCCGACTCGGTGGTGTCGTCCGGCTCGTTGGTAAGGGCCGAGGCGGTCCGCAAGGCCGGCTTTCCGCGCGCTGACTTCTTCATAGATTACGTGGATCACGAATTCAACCTGCGGCTGCGACGTCACGGGTATCGGATTGCGGTCATCCGCCAAAGCGTTCTGTCCCATCGCATCGGGCAGCCACAGCACGTGAAGTTCGGCCGTCGCCGCTGGGTGCGTGCTCGAGAGCCTGCGTGGCGAGTCTACTATGCGGCCCGTAACCAAACGATTACCGTTTGGCACGAGCTGGGCGGCTTTAGAGCCCGGGTCTTCCTGCTGCTCGATATGTTCAAGTGCGCGGGCGGAATTGTGCTCTGGGATTCGGATAAGCTTCACAGGCTCCGCTTGCACTTCATGGGCTTTCGGCACGGCATCACGAAGCGGTTGGGGAAGAGCTATCCCCCCGCAGCGGGGCGGTCCGAGAACGCCGCAACATGAAGACCGCCCACTCAGCGTCGAGACTGCGTTGCGAAGTTCAACGCGGCCGGCCCAACGGTTTGCGTGCTCTCGTGGTGCGTACCGGAAACCGATGCCTCAGGCTTGCCAAGACAGTATTTCGGATACTGACACGACGGCGCTGCCTGGATTACGATCTGATCCTGCGGGCTGTTCGTGGCGCCTGTGGACTTGAAATCGGCGGCCCGAGTCTGGTGTTCTGCCGCAGATTGGGAACCGTCCCTGTCTACGGTATCGCGGCCAGAGTGGATACGTGCGATTTCGCCGAAGAGACGGTGTGGAGTTCGCGGCAAACTACTGCGCTTGTGCAGCTTAGAAAGCCATCGGGTTTTCGATTAGTGTCCGACGGCAGTAGGCTTGCTCTAAAATCCGAGGTATACGCTTTCGTCCTCGCATCCCATGTTTTGGAGCACTGTGCGAATCCCCTTAAGGCAATATCGGAGTGGAAGCGTGTGTTGCGGCCCGGCGGCGTCATGGTCCTATTACTTCCACACAAGGCCGAAACGTTCGACCATCGCAGACCCAATACGGACTTCGCTCATCTGGAGGATGATTTTAGGGGAGACATAGGTGAGACTGACCTTACGCACCTCGATGAGATTCTGGCCTTGCATGACTTGTCCCGGGATCTGGCAGCAGGTTCATGGACGGAATTTAGAGAGAGAGCGCGGCGGAACGCCCAGAGCCGCTGCCTACACCACCACGTATTCAGTCCTGAGCTATTGATCGACATTTGCACTTGGGCTGGGATGACGGTGCTATCCGTTTCCGTCGAGCGTCCCGTGCACATCATAATCGTCGCGGCCAAGACACGAAACGATACATTACAGGCGGACAACGGGCGCTTTCTCAAAGCCGATGCAAAATGGCGTATGCGCGACCCTTTCGCGACACCCAGGGGTATGTAAACGCGGAGTACGGAAGTCTCACGAGGACCGGCAACTGACCGAGAATAGACGAGCCATGGCCGACGCACTCGGTGGGCCCAAGCCTGAGCAACCCCACGCCGGGTCCCGACCGACGCCCGAATCCGGGAACCGGGCGTTTCGGCCGTATTGGCGCGTTGGCCTGGCGTCGGCGGCGCTCTTGATTGTTGTCATTCTGGGTTGTGCCGCAGGGCGCCGCGGAAGCCCACTTGTCGCGGCCGCCGTCCTCGCCGCATTAGCCGTTCTGGCGAAGGCGCGCTTCCGGGACTGGCTCTACCCCCCGGTTTTGCAGGCCACTTTATGGACTGTCTTGAGCGTCTGGTTCTGGTTGGTGCAAGGCAGCTTCTACAGCGTCGGCGGAAGCACATGGTCTGTAATCGTAGCGGGCGCGATGTCGTTTTCACTGGGCGGTTGGCTGGCTACGCGCCGTCATAAGCCTGTACTCACTCGCAACGACGTGGCGAGCGCCAGTCTCCCCGCGGGCCTCAGCCGCGCCTTTCTATGGGCCATCCCTATCTGCATTCTGCCATTCTTCCTCATCGCTGCCTTTTCCACGCTCCGCTATCCTGGCGCCTATCTCTCATTGATCTCGGCCGTCAGGGAGGCGAATACCCAGGGGGCCGTTTTCGGGCATATGTACATAGGCGTCTGGTGGGCCTTGACCAATCTTGGAGTCACGTTGCTCGTGTTCTTGCACAAACCCTGGAAGAGAACAATCTCGCTCTACCTCGCCTTGGCGGCCCTGTTGGCGCTCGCCTATGCCGTCCCGATGGCCGGCCGCAATAGCATCCTCTTTGTTGTAGTTCTTCTATGCGCGATCCCGCTGGTCCTCCGGCGAATAGGCCCTTCGCGCGCCGCGCTGCTGTTTTTGCTGCTCGCCGCCATCATCTTTGTTTCTTATACCTATCTGGCGGGCCAGATGGGCTTGAACGCATTTTCGCCATCCCTGGCCGACGCTAGAACGGTGACAGACACAGCCTCTCTCTACATGGTTGGCCCAATCGTCGCGCTCGACTCTGTTCGCCCGGCCAGCACCGCGCACCTTGGCCAGCAGACCTTCCGAATTGCTTACCTCTGGCTAGGCTACATGGGATTGAACGTAGAGGTGAAGCCGATCATACAGGCGTTTGTTCCGGTCTCCTCGGAATCGTCGACCAATATCTATACGCTGTATCACAGCTATTACCTGGAGTTTGGCCTCCTGGGAGTTGTGCTTTGCCAGCTACTGTTCGGAGTAGGACACGGCATTCTATATCGCCGCGCGACCCTGGCTCGTCCGAGAGCCGTGTGGGTCATCGCGTACGGCGTATCTCTCTATCCTCTTATGATGCAAGCGACCACCGACATGTATTTGCCAAATGCCACCAATTGGATTCATTTCTGCATCATATTCGCGCTTACATTCCGCATTCTCGACGTATTCCTGCCCAAACCTTCCAAAGCCGTCCAGCGATCTGCGACGCGCGGGGCTGCATGACTACTTACTAAAGTGCGCCTGACGCGCGACGTATCCCGAGAACCAGGCTTCCCGATCGGCTGACAGCGGCTGGGAAGTATTCCAGATGAGAGTGTTATTACTGAGCCGCTATGACGCGTTACCGGGCCCCAGCCGCTACCGCTTCTATCAGTATCTTCCGTTCCTGAAGGAAGCCGGAATCGGCGTCACCGTTTCTCCGTTACTGACGGACGATTATGTCCGCCATCAATATGAATCTGGGAAGTTCGCACTCTCGCCGTTACCGGCAATCTACGCCCGGCGTCTGCGCGCGCTCGTTGGGGCAGCACGGTTCGATGTAGTTTGGGTGGAGAAGGAAGCGTTGCCGTGGTTGCCGGCGTGGCTAGAGCGCCTTCCGGGGTTGAGGCGCGTGCCGTACGTACTGGATTACGACGATGCCGTCTTTCACTCCTACGACCAGCACCGCAGCGGGTTGGTCCGCCGTCTCCTTGGTAGGAAGATCGCGGCTTTGATCCGCGGGGCGACGCTGGTGATGGTAGGCAACGACTACTTGCGGGAGTACGCGGAGCGCTCAGGGGCAAAGCGGATTGAATGGGTGCCGTCGGTCGTCGATCTGGCGCGCTATCCAATTCGGCCACGCCCGGAGAACGACAAGTACACCGTCGGATGGTGGGGATCCCCGCCCAACTCCCGGCATCTCAAATTGATCGCCGGCGCCTTGTCGGAAGTCTGCCGCGGTGGCGGAGGTGTTGTGCGAGTGTTAGGCGGCTGGAGGCAACCGTTGCCGGGCGATTTTCCGGTGGAATATGTCCCCTTCTCGGCGGCTGACGAGGTAGAGCCGAGCGAGTCGTTCGACGTGGGGATCATGCCGTTGCCCGATGGGCCATGGGAACGTGGCAAGTGCGGTTTGAAGCTCATCCACTATATGGCCTGTGGGCTCCCTACGGTAGCTTCTCCGGTGGGGGTAAACGCTCAGATCGTCGAACATGGCGTGACTGGGTTTCTCGCCTCGACAAACCGGGAGTGGGCCGAAGCTCTTCGTGCGCTGCGCGATTCTCCGGCGCTGAGAAGAACGATGGGGCGGGCGGGGAGAAGCAAGGTAGAGCGTCTGTATTCACTCCAGGTGAACGCGCCGCGGGTGGTCCAGATGCTGCTGGAATGCGCGTCGCCCTCAAGGCCGTGAACGACCTCGTTGATGTGAAGGAATCCAAGACGGACGCGTCCGCAAGGCGAATTGAGAGCAGACATGATGGGTGCGCGCAGATGAAAATGGCAGTCGTCATCACCTCAGCTTACATCTGGCGTTTTTGGCAAGGGCAAGCGTCATTCATGCGGGCGCACTGCATCGAGTACCACGGCATCTCTTCAAAGGGACCACAACTCGATCATCTTGCTCGGAGCGAAGGCGTGTTCGTGCACGCGATCGATCTGACTCGCACACTGACTCCGTTTCACGATTTTCGTGCGGTGTTCCGTCTCGCGGCGAAGTTCCGCCAGATCGGAGCCCAAATAGTTGAAGGGGACATGACTAAGGCGGGCCTGCTGGCGATGATAGCCGGGTGGCTGGCACGGGTTCCCGTCCGGATCTACCGTAATCATGGCATGGCGCTTAGCTCCGCGCAGGGGGCGCAGCGGATCCTTTTGTGGTGGTGCGAGAGGATCGCCTGCCTCCTGGCGCATGAGGTGATCTACGTAGCGCCTTCGGTTAGAGACGCTGCCGTCCAAGACAGAGTGTGCCCTCCGCACAAAGCCAAGGTTGTGCTGAGCGCAAACGGTCTAGACACCGCAATCCGCTTTAATCCGGCCAGGCTCAAGGCCGGCGTACGGGAGAGCGTGAGGGGGCGCTATGGAATCCCCGGCGGCTCTTTGGTGGTCGGCTTTGTCGGAAGACTGTTTCGCGTAAAGGGGATCGTCGAGTTGGTACAGAGCTGGGAAATGTTGGCGGTGACATACCCCAACCTCCATCTTCTCGTGGCAGGAGAATTCGACATCCGGGACCCAATTCCGAAGACCATAGTGGAACGCTTGCAGAACAGCGCACGCATTCACATGGTTGGCTACGTAGACGACACTCCGTCATTGCTTACGGCGATGGACGTGTTGACTCTGCCGTCGTTCCACGAGGGCTTGGGATACACCCTGCTCGAGGCATCCGCCATGGAGTTGCCTGTAGTCGGTACGCGTATTCCCGGCATCCTGGACGCGGTTCTCGACGGGGTGACGGGCACTCTCGTTGAAGCGGGGGACGTAAATGCACTCGCCGAAGCATTACGGCGCTATCTGGATGATCCAGGAGCCCGCAGGAGGCATGGACAGGCTGGGCGTCGTTACGTTGTCGAGAACTTCCAGCAACAGCGCGTGTGGAGTGAACTCTATTCGCTCTATGAGAACTTGGCCCTCAGAAAAGGTGTCCTGAAGCCAACACTCACGCGCAACGCGAACACCCTCTCAGCCTAGCTGTGCAGAATATCGTCAGCGCCAGCGACCTGGATTGTGGGGATTAGACCGCCAGGCCGGCAGCACACCCAATTGCTGTCAATGCCCAGAGCAGCCAAACGACCCTTTGCTCGCTCAGTCCCATCGCGACAAGCCGGTGGGAGCTGTGATCTCGTCCACCGACCGAGATCGGCCGGCCAGCGGCCCGCCGCATTACGGACACGAGCACCGTGTCGAAAATCGGATAGAGAAAGGTGAGTACAGGATACAAGAGGGCGGAAAGAACGACCCCTGTGCGCGGCGGGGGACTCGCGATGGTCAAGGCGCCGAGCAGGAAACCCGCGAACATGCTTCCGCAATCCCCCATGAAGATCTTGGCCGGCCTGTAATTGAAGGCCAGAAAACCGAGAAAGCTGCCTCCCAGCGCCGCCATGATCAAGGCGCCGGCCGCATCGCCGTTGGCAACCGCAAACCAGCAGCGGAATCCGGAAATGATCACGGTGACGCCGCCGCAGAGGCCGTCCATGTTGTCAATCAGATTGAAGGCATTGGTGATTCCCACGATCCAAAGAAAACTCAGAGCAAGATTCAGGAGTTCCCAGGGAGTGGCCCGGAACACGACGCCGCTGGCGATGACCGCAAGTGCGGCCACCGATTGTCCTGCGAACTTGATCGAGGGTCTGAGTTGAATTCGATCGTCGAGAAAACCGAGGAGGGCAACAAAGACGGCAGCCGCAACGATCTGGCCGTAGTGGCCTGGCACAACCGCCAGATAGACAATCGCAAGCGGTGATCAGGATCGCTAGCCCGCCGGTATTGGGGGTGGGCTGTTTGTGCCAGCGGTCCTCTCGCGGTTGCGCCAGGAGGCCCAGCCGAGAACTGAAGCGAATCAGCAACCACGTAAGCAGCGCAGCTGACGAGTGCGGCGGTGATCAGCAGCAATGCCGACGGCCGTAAGGACGTTCATATTGTGTGTCTAGGGTGAGTGCGGCGGAGGTAAGGGGATGTAGGGGCGTCCGGCCCGGGCAAGTTTGGAGAGCGCCGACAACGCAGGCTAAAGCCTACGCCACTGGGTCAACCTCGCATGCCTCATTACAGTAGCAGGTCGGTGAAAGCGGCGCGCAGGAGCCTTCAACGCGGCCGGAAGTCATGCGGACGCCGCAATTCCGGAGGCGTCCCGGTCAAGCCTGTCTACCAGTGGGCAGCCACGGCGTCAATGATATCCTCCAGGGGTGTGCCGGGGCGGTAGCCAATCAATCGTTGAAGTTTTTCCAGCGAAGGCACCCGGCGGAACATATCCTCATAGTCCGGCCCGTAGGCCCGCTCGTATGGAAGATACACAATCTCCGAGCATGATCCCGTCCGCTCTCTCACCAACTCCGCCAGATTTCCAATGGAGATCTCCCGATCGTTGCCGATGTTCAAGACCTCACCGGATACGCAAGCGCTCCTAGCGATTCGCGCCAGCGCCTCCACGACGTCTCCAACATACCCAAAACAACGGGATTGTCTCCCGTCGCCGAAAACGGTGAGGGCTGCGTTCTGCAGGGCTTGCTGGATGAAGTTGGGCAGCACCATGCCATAGCGCCCGGTTTGCCGGGGGCCGACCGTGTTAAACAGCCGAACGATGGTAACAGGAACACCTTGCTCCTGATGATAGGCAAGTCCTAGAAACTCATCCAGAGCTTTGGAGCACGCGTAACTCCAACGCCCCTTCGTCGTCGGTCCCAACACGAGATCGCCGTCTTCCTGGAACGGCAGTGCTGTGCTCTTGCCGTAAACCTCCGAAGTGGAAGCGATCACGATACGTTTTGTTTCCGGGCGACGGCGCGCAAAACGGAATCGGTTCCGAGCACATTGGTTTCCATGGCGCCGACCGGATTGTCCATGATGAGCCGCACACCCACCGCCGCGGCGAGGTGAAACACAATATCACAGGAATCCACCAACTCGGCGATTAGGGGCGTGTTGAGAATGGTGTCGATGGTATAAGAAAAGCGCTTTTGGCCTTTGAGATGAGCGATGTTCTCGAACGAACCCGTGGAGAGGTCGTCCACGACGGCGACGGTCCAGCCTTCTCCCAGGCAGCGTTCCGCGAGATGCGACCCGATAAACCCGGCGCCTCCGGTGATCAGTACGTTCATTTCGTTGAGTCTCCTTTAGGACAGGCTCTATCCCGTTGACCGATTGGGATTGCCTAGCCTCATGCCCGTCGGCCACACAGGCAAAAAAGGGTAAGGAGCGGGGCAGGCTGCGGTCTGCACCACAGCCCGCCCCGCTCTGCAGGTCCTCTAATGGGTGTAGATGTAGTCTATATACTGCCACACCCCGCTAACGGATGACCACAGGCGCACATAGAGCGGGGCACCTGTGACGGGCAGGGTGGCTGTGTACAAAGTGGTTGTGAGAATCCCTGGAGACCCCAAGTCAAAGCCCCCCAGGGTGCTGCCGAACCATATTTGGTAGGCGGTTGCACCTGTTCCGGCGGACCAGGTGAACGGGATCGAGGTGCCCGTAAGCGCAGTTCCCGGCGCCGGACTGATCATCGTCGCGGCGAAGGTCGCCTCCGTGTAGGCGTAATCGGTGAACTGCCACACCGCTCCCACCAACGACCAGAGCCTGACGTGGAGCGTGCCTCCTGTGACCGGCAGGTTGTTAGCCGTATAGGAAGTGGTTGTGAGGATACCGGGGGACCCCAGGTCAAACCCTCCCGTTGTGGTTCCGAACCAAATCTGGTATTGAGTAACACCTGCCACCGCAGTCCAGGTGAAAGCGACCGAGCTACCCAGCAACGTGGCTCCCGGCACCGGCGTGATCATGCCGAGGTTCGCTTCCGTGTAAACGTAGTCGTTGGACTGCCACACCCCACCGAGCAATGACCAAAGCCGGACGTAGAGCGTAGCGTGCCCGACTGGCAAGTTGGTAGGGGTATAGGTCGTGGCGGTGAGGATACCAGGCGATCCCAAGTCGAAGCCGCCCTGGGTCGTCCCAAACCATATCTGGTATTGCGTGACGCCCGTCCCGGCGGTCCAGGTGAAGGCGACCGAGGCGCCCGCCAAAGTGCTCCCTGGGGCAGGGCTCACCATCGCCGCCAGTAAGCTTGGATTCGTGTAGGTGTAGTCGATATACTGCCAAACCCCGCCGAGCGAGGACCAGAGCCGGACGTACAGGGTACCACCCCTTATCGGGAGGTTATTGGCGGTATAGGAAGTGGTCGCGAGAATACCAGGAGATCCCAAATCGAAGCCACCTACCGTAGTTCCAAACCATATCTGGTACTGCGTAACGCCCGTTCCGGCGGTCCACGTGAATGTGGTCGAGGGACCCGCTAAGGTGCTCCCCAGCGCCGGGCTGGTCATCTGTGCCAATAGGTTAGCTTCCGTGTAGGTGTAGTCGACGAACTGCGCTACACCGCCGATGATCGACGTGAGCCGGACGTAGATGGTAGCGCCGATGACCGGCAGGTTAGCTGTATAGGAGGTGGCTGTACCGGAGAAGCTCGCCAGGTCGCTGAGGCCGACCACCGTTCCCACTGAGAGCAAGTATTGGGTGACTGCGGTTCCGGTGGTCCAGGTGAAGGTGGTTGAGGCGCCCGTCAGCGTGGTTGAGGGCGTCGGGCTGATCATGGTGGCCTTGGCGGTCGGACCGTAGATGTAGTCGTTGTAATACGATACGCCGCCGATCACCGAGAAGAGACGGACATAGACGGGAACGCCGAGGGGCAGCCCGGTTACCGCGGCGGTTGTCGCCGTGCCGGCAAGGTTCGAAAACAGGTTGCTGCCGCCAGGCGTGGTGCCGACCCAGAGATGGGTCTGGGTAACACCCGCGCCGGCGCTCCAAGTGAACGTGACCGATGCCACCGGCTGCGAAGCGAAGTTCCCGGCGGAGGAGTGATCATCTGCGCCTTGGCCGTGAAGACCATGGCGCGCATGAAGTCGTTCTCTTCGTGGCCCAATATGTGGCAGTGCCAAACGTATTCCCACCCGAAGTTGGCCGTGGCGTTCACAACAACGATTGGGTTGTTGTTTGGATCGACATTGCTGAACTGCCCGGTGGTGCCGGCCGGAGTCGTTACATCCAACAGGCGAATGCTGTCGGGAACCGCGAAGGGGAGTTGCGGCGCGACCGGATTGAACGCCACAATGACGTCTTCCAACGGGTTCATCCGGACGGTTTCCTTCCAGCCAATCTCATTCGAGTCGGGGGGCCTGATTTGCCCGTCCCAGCCAACCCGGTTGATCACCTGCACGTTGAAAAGGTGGAAGTGCACGGGGTGAGTGTCCACGCCGTTGTGGGTGATCTTCCAGATCTGGGGCACACCGTCCGTCAGAAATTCGGTGGCTGGATCGATGTAACCGTAGGGGATGGTGGTCTGGGTATTGAAATTGGTAAACGGCAATTCCACTCCCAGGGTGGCATTCATACGGCCGTAATCCAGCGTAAAGAGCTCCTGAATGGCCTTCGGACCAAACGCCATGGTCGACGGTACCAAGGAACCGGACGGCGTAAAGGTCATGGAGTGGTCTTGGATGTGCGAGTAGTTATCGGTAGCAGTGGTGGTCCCAAAGGCGGCATCATACGCCTTTTCCGGGCACGACCGGTGCGGGGCTGGGACGCGGCGTAGGCGGCCGGCAAGGCTGCCTGCAACGCGGCCAGATTGAAGGGGGTTCCGGTACCTCCGGTCACCTGGAACTGCATCATGGTCCGGGTGTTGGGGCCGTAGCCCGGCTGCGTCGTGGGTGCGCCGCCGGTTCCGTCCCCGGTAAGACTTTGATCCTCGTCGCCCGTGTAGTAGTCGAGACGCGAGTCAAACGCCGGGACCGGCGCGGGCGCATCGTTATACAGAATGAGTTTGGAACCGTTGGGAACCGAGGAGAAGTCGATGATGACGTCCGCCCGCTCCGCCGGCCCGAGGATCAGCCCGTGGGTCGCGATGTTCAAGACCACGATGTTTCTGCGGTTGTACTCATATCCGGTCGGCGTCGAGGGGATCACCACCGGCGCCGGCAGCAAACCGCCTTCGGTGCCGATCTGGATGATGGGGGGGCCCGCGGTGGCCGGATCCGGCACACCGCCATCTCTTCCATCCTTGGGCCAACTCGTCGGCCAGCAACCGGCCGGCAGGCCCGTTGCAGTGGTCTAGCGTGGCGGCGGTTGCAAGGCCAGACCCGTCGGTCGGCGTGGGCGTTGTGCAGAGCGGCGGGACCGTGGTCGCAGTGTGCGGGGTCGCGTCAACCATCTTGACCTCCGTACCGAGAACGCCGGTTGGGGCTGTAACGGCCGGATCGGCATAATAGAGTTGCAGACTGAGGACACGGTCATTGGAGGCGTTCAGGATGCGGAACCGATAGGCCTTGGCGCCCGACCTGGAGGTAGGGGTAGGCCTTGCCATTGACCACAGGAGTGTCCTTGAAGGCTTCCGGCGTACCGGATACGTTGGGAACACCGGGGCATACCTGATTCGGGCTAGTGGGGGTCGGGCATGGGTAGGGCCTGCCCACGAAAGTCGTTGGGTCCTGCGGAGGCCAGAACCACGGACCGTAGTCCCACCGGCCCATTGGCGTTGGTTGCATTCCCGGTCAGCCGGGTTCTGGTTCGGCATGTAAACATGGGGGAACCACAAACTGCCCATGCCTCCCCAATTCCAGGTAGGATCCTGCGCGGCCAGAGGTGACGGGATCGGGGACGAAGGTCTTGTCCTGAATGATCAGAGGGATGCCGTAGGTGTAATTCCCTCCGCCCTGATTGGGAAGGACCCCGGCGGTGATCAGGCTATCCTCGATCGGGTCCGTCAACAGGTACCCCGCAGCCTCGCCCGCATAGACGTTGAGGCGGGTCAACCCATAGGCATGATCGTGGTAGAACATCAAGCGGCTGCTCTGCTGATTCGACTAGAAAAACGTCGCGATTCCATCGCCGGCGGTCGGAGTCGGGATCAGCTTGCCGGGCCCACCATGTCGGGGACGTTCTGGAAACTCACGCCTTTCTTGTAAGGGGTGGGATCTCCCGCCGGGGTAATCCATTGGTGGGGCGTCCCATCGCTGATCCACGGAGTGACACCGCCATGGAGATGGAGGGTGGCGCGGTTTTCCGTGTAATTGCCGCTATTGGGGCCTGCCCCCGCGCCCATGTAGGTGGTATCCACCGGCAGGAAGAGGTTGCCCGCAGGCGCCCAGACGGGAGATTGTTGGTGAACTTGATGCGCACCGGCACGTCTCTTCCTGGAGATGATCAGAGGTCCCAGGTAGTGATTCGTGTGATCCGTGGCAGCCGGATTGAGATCGTAGTAGCCCCGCAGCGGAGTGGGGGGCAGGTCCGAGTGCATCTGTTGGGTATAATCGCGGAGTCCGATTTGGTAAAAATCGGAACCCGGGAAGGTGGTGGTGTCCTTGGTCGCGACCGGGATGCAGGCCGTGGTTTGCCCCGGCGTACAGATGCCCGGCAGCGGGTCGACGAACTTCCTCAGGAGCGGGCTATTGGCGTAGTTGGGGTAGATGCCGAAATAGTCCGGTGTCCCGCCGGGGAGCGGCGCCAGAGGCGCCGTAATGGCGCGTTAGGCTGGGCAGTACCAGTCGCGCCGCCGCGAAGGGCTTTGGCGCGAGCTGCCGCGGCCACTCTGTCGGCTTGGGTGATGCACCGCATCTGCCCGGTCCCGCAGTTGGGCGGAATGCCGGGTTGCGCCGTTGGCGGGGCAACCTGCGCCCACGCGAAACCGTTTCCAAGAATAGAGGGCAAGCGTGAGTACTGCGAACGCCACCACCCAACGCGGTACTGAGAATCTATACACTAACATATTGTTCTCTCCATTGATTCTGAGGGCTCACCGAAAAGCAGGACAGTCGAGGTAGCTGCGAACTTCGCATACAACCGCTCCCTCACGGTCGCGGCCCGGGAACACGTCGTTGCTTCACGACAGGTTGCAGAGCCGCGTGCGTCAGCAAGCGGTCTTTCGGCGAATCTCGCATCTGCTTCATTCTTCCTGGGGATTGCTGTCCGGGGGTGGAACTGCGCCAAATGCGAGGAATGCATTTTGTGCGTGGCCGGCAGGAGGCGAAGTTCAGGCATCAAAACGTGGAAGCCAGCCCCCTGGAATCCCAGAACCCCGTCTAACACATACATAGCTCTTATCATCCATGATATAAATCAGGTATTCAACCCTTTTTGACCGAATAACTCCCTCCACGCCGAAAGTTTACACGGCTTGCCCATTCTGAGCGGCGATCATCCACCGTCGGCGTCATCTTCCGAGCGCAAGCTGCAATTTCAGGGCCATGCGGCCGATTGCCTCACCGGAACTGCGGAGGGCCCGAAGTGGCTTCCATTGTGGGGTCCAGCCGATGTGCCGCGGCAATCGGCCATCCGCCCAGTCAGGGCGGGAGTGCCGGATGCTGCGACAAGGTGTCTAAAAATTGAGCGCTTGACCGGGAGTCCCCTACTAGGTTGGTGTGCAGCGGCAGGAGAATTTCTCAACTTCGACGTCCCAACTCCTCGAGCAATGCCGCCATGGGAGAGTGGCGTCGGGTTTGCGGCCGCAGCGCAAAGCGTGCGCGGTACGTCGCGGTCAGGCTGGCGTCTAGCTTAGCGGTTTGCGAGGAGGCCGCCTGTCCTCCGCATACTGTTACTTGATATTGATCCTCACGGTGTTCGCAACCTTGCCGTCCACGGTGAGCCGGAGGTCCACCTCGCCGCGCCCCGCAAGGGTGGCCGGCACAGTCACGTCGACTTCATCCAGACCCGTGGAACCCTGCAACGGTCCTGCGCGGTGACAGGCGAACTAACCCCGCCGATTGTAGCGGTCACGGCCGCCGGTGCGCTAAACCCGCGAATCCCCGTTCCAATCAACGCCAAAGTCACGTTGGCCGCCGCGCCGACGTCAATCGGGGAAGTTGCGCATGCCCCCGTGGCCACATTGCAGTTGAACACCGGCTGCAAGCTCAGCGAGCCGCCCGCCGCCGTGATTGTCGCATACGCCGCGGGCGGCCCGCTGCCGCTCATGTTGGCCGTGAACAGGCTCGGTGCGACTGCAGCAATTACGAGAGGGCCGCGCGCCAGTACTTGTCCCAGAGCCCTTACGCTGACCGTAGAGGCGCCTAGGGCGGCTGTGTCCGGGACCACGAAGTTGATCTGGGTGGGGCTGGCGTAATAGAGGGGAGCGAGCCGTTCGACGCCAGCGCTGTCGGTTACGGTCAGCGTGGTGTCGCCAAAGGCGGTAGGCAAGGGGAAGGTAGTCGCGGCTAGCGGTGCCGGCGCGAGATTCAGTCCGAAACCGACGCCTACAGCGCCCGGAGCCAGCGGCGCCAGGAACTGGTAACTTGCCGCGGAGACGCTGGCGACGGAGGTGATCCCCGTCTTCGTTGCAAGCGTCAGATCATCGGCGAAAAGGCGCTTGGGATTCGAGACCAGACCGTTGGTTTCGCGAAGTTCGACCGACGAGAAGCCGTTTGGATAGGTGACTCCGAAGAACTGCCAGGCGGCGCCGAAAGAGCCGAGATCCACCGCGTGCAGTTCATCGCCGTCCAGGATCATGACCAGATGGCTGCCGGGGTCGCCGCTGACCCAACCGCCCACCCCATAAAACAGGCCGTTGCCGGGAACCCGCGTCACGACGATTCCGTCCTTGGTGGGGTCGGAGGGGAGCAGCGCATCGGGGTCGCCGTGCGGTTGAGAGAACACCCCCCAAGAACCGGTGTGCGCAGCGGTGGAGCTGGTGGAGAGGTTGTCCGATGCGCTGGTCGCGTTCAGGTGATTGGAAGTCCAGACGATCCCATTGCTGGCGATGCCGGCGGCCGTGCTTGGAAGGCGCGCCGAGCCCCAGGCGGCCGCGTTCTCGAAGCCCTCCTGGATGGTCGTGTACCCGAGATTCGCAGCGGCCGCCAGATAGGCGGCCTCAACCGTGTAAGAGGTTCCCACCAGGACCACGCTGATGTTGTCCACCAGGAAAGCCGCGGCGCCGAGCGGTTGGGGCGGAATCAAGATCCTCACTAGATTAAATGGTTGTCCGGCGGAAGTGAAGGACAGCGTGCCCATGGGCATCGTGTCGCTGACAACATAAGTTCCATGCGCCGTCGCCGCCGGTCCCACGGCGGGATTTGTGGCCGAGTTCAAATAGGCGGTCAATTGGATCGTAGTGGGAACCTCAACCTGCTGAAAATCGGCGGTGGCAAACTTCAGGGAAATGCTGGTGACCGGCTGGCTGAACAGGATATCCAGAGCATTGGCGTTCTGGTTGTTGTCGAAAAGGTAGCGGCCGGAAAACTGAGATAAATGAAACCCTGTCGACGCATCAGTCTGGATGGAAAAGGCGAGCCCGGATGGTGAGCTGAAGTGCGCCGTAACACCACCGGATGTCTGATCGAAAGGTATGTTTTGACCGATTGCGAGAGCCGGCGTGGCGGTGTCGAGATCGAACGTCACCGTTGTCTGGCCTGCCGAGGGCATCACCAGCGCCATGCTTAGAGCGATCAACAGGCAGGCGCCCTGGAATTCTCTGCTCAGCATTGTCACACCTCCAATATCGGCCTTCCCCATCCGGGAGTTAATCACAGCGTCCGATCCGATAAGACCGCAACCATTGCAATTAGCGTACCACTCCGCCTGAGCCCCGCTCACCCGATCCTGGGTTATTCAGTAGTTGGTTCAAGCCCCTCCAGCGGATCACCCCGCCTTCTCGATCTCCTCAGCTCAAAATGCCGTTTCCATAATTCGTAGATTGGCGGATAGATCAGCAATTCCAGCAGGAAGGACGTGAACAACCCGCCAATCAGTGGCGCAGCGATGCGCTTCATCACGTCCGAACCCGTGCCGGTCGCCCATAGGATCGGCACCAGGCCCATGAAGGTGGTGGCGACCGTCATGAATTTCGGGCGGATGCGTTTCACGGCGCCCTGCACGATCGCCTCGCGCAGCCCTTGCAGCGTTCCCAGCCGCCCCTCCTTCTTCGCCTGTTCGTACGCCAGATCGAGGTACAGCAGCATGAAAACACCGGTCTCGGCGTCCACGCCGAGCAGCGCGATCATACCCACCCAGACCCCCACGCTCATGTTGTAGCCCAGCAGGTACAGGAACCACACCGCGCCGATCGCGGAGAACGGCACTGCCAGAACCACGATCAGGGTCTTCACCACGGACCGGGTGTTGAGGTAGAGCAGCAGCAGGATCAGGAGGCCGGTCCCCGGCAGCACCACCAGCAGGCGCTGGTTCACGCGCTCCATCGCCTCGTACTGACCGCTCCAGGTGATGGCGAAGCCGGCCGGCAGCTTCACCTTCTGCTCCACGAGCGGGCGCGCTTCACGCACATAACTGCCCGCATCGCGGCCCGCCACGTCCACGTAGACGTAGCCCGTCAGCATCCCGTCTTCGTCGCGAATCATGCCCGGTCCGGTGGTGGGGGCGATCTCGGCCAGTTCGGAGAGCGGGATCTGCCGGGCTGCCTCCCGCCGGCACCAGCACGCGCCCGAGGGCCGCCAGGTCCGATCGGAAATCGCGCATGTAACGTACGTTCACCGGGTAACGGGCGCGGCCCTCCACGGTCGTCGTGATGTTCTCGCCGCCGATGGCGTTTTGGACCGCCGCCTGGGCATCGTCGATCGTCAGGCCGTAGCGGGCCAGCGCTTCGCGGTTCCAGTCGAAATCCAGGAAGTAGCCTTGCGCGGTGCGCTCCGCGAAGACACTGCGCGTGCCTTTCACCGGCCGCAGCACCGCCTCCACCCCCGAGCCGATCTGCTCGATCTGTCTCCAGATTATCGCCGTGGATCTTCAGCCCGACCGGCGTTCGCATCCCCGTGCTGAGCATGTCGATGCGCGCTTTAATCGGCATGGTCCAGGCGTTGGATACGCCGGGCAGCTTCAGAGCCGCGTCCAACTGCGCCACGAGCTCTTCCGGCGAAATCGTGTCCGGGGTGAAGTGGCGCAGCAGCGGCTTCAGCCATCCCGGCGCCCAGGACGAATACCAGACCGGCGCCTTGCGCCACTCCGAGCGCGGCTTGAGCGTGATCACCGTCTCCAACATCGACAGCGGGGCCGGGTCCGTGGAGGTCTCCGCGCGGCCCGCCTTGCCCAACACCCGGTCCACTTCCGGGAACTGCTTGATCAACCGGTCGGTCACCTGGAGCACGCGCTGCGCCTCGCCGATCGAGATCCCCGGCATGGTTGTGGGCATGTAGAACAGGGCTTCCTCGTACAGCGGGGGCATAAACTCGGAGCCGAGGGCGAAGTACACCGGAACGGTCACCGCCAACAGCACCACCGCGGTTGCGATCACCGCCCATTTGCGGTGCAGAGACCAGCGGCAGACCGGTTCGTACAGTCGGATGAGGATCCGGCTGATGGGGTGCCGGTTCTCGGATTGGATGCGCCCGACCAGCGTCGCGTTCACCACCTTTGACAGCCAGCGCGGCTTTAAGTTGAAGTTGCGGAGGCGGGTAAAGGAGAGCCGCAGCGCGGGATCGAGCGTGATGGCCAGCACTGCGGCCACCAACATTGCGAAGGTCTTCGTATACGCCAGCGGCTTGAAGAGCCGGCCTTCCTGCGCCTCGAGTGCGAGCACAGGAATAAAGGAGACCGCAATCACCAGCAGAGCGAAAAAGCTCGTCCCGCCGACCTCCTTCACCGCCTCAATGACGACCTCCTTGTAGTCGCCGCGCCGCCCGGACGCCTCCCACGCCTCCAGTTTCTTGTGCGCCTGCTCCACCACCACGATGGAGGCGTCCACCAGCGCGCCGATCGCGATGGCAATGCCGCCGAGCGACATGATATTCGCGCTCACGCCCATCGCCCGGAACGGGATGAACGCAATCAGCACGGCGATGGGAATCGTGATCACCGGGATCAGCGCGCTCGGAATGTGCCAGAGGAACAGCAGCACCACCAGCGACACCGTCACGACGATTTCGACCACCTCGCTCTTGAGCGTGCCGATCGAGTGGCGGATGAGCTCGGAGCGGTCGTAGACCGGCACGATCTTCACGCCCTCGGGGAGGCCCGGCTCGATCTGCCGGATCTTCTCCTTCACCCGCCCGATCACGTCGAGCGCATTCTCGCCCTGCCGCATGACGATGATGCCGGAGACGGTTTCGCCCGTTCCGTCGAGGTCCGCCACGCCGCGCCTGATGTCCGGCCCGAGCGTCACCTGCCCCAAATCCTTCACGCGGATGGGCGAACCGTTCTCGCTGGCGGAGACCACCACATTCTCGATGTCGTCGACGGACTTCGCGTAACCGCGGCCGCGCACCATGTACTCGGCCCCGCCCATTTCGATCATCCGGCCGCCGGTTTCGCTATTGCTGCCGCGGATGGCTTCGACAATCTTGTTGATCGGAATGTTGTAGGCCTGCAGCCGGTTCGGGTCTACGTTCACCTGATACTGCTTGCCGAAGCCGCCGATGGGCGCCACCTCGGCCACGCCCGGAACCGATTTGAGGTGATAGCGCAGATACCAATCCTGGAGCGACCGCAAATCCGCCAGGCTGTGCTTGCCCGAGGTGTCCTCCAGCACGTACTGGTAAATCCAGCCGAGTCCGGTAGCATCCGGACCGAGTTCGGTCTTCACACCTGGCGGCAGCGACTGGAGAACGCCCGAAAGGTACTCGAGGGTGCGCGTGCGAGCCCAGTAGATGTCGGTGCCGTCCTCGAAGATGACGTAGACGAACGAGTAACCGAAGTCGGAGAAGCCCCGGACGGCCTTCACCTTGGGTGCGCCCAGCATGGCGGTGACGATCGGGTAGGTGACCTGGTCCTCGAGCAGGTCCGGGCTGCGATCCCAGCGCGAGTAGACGATGACCTGCGTGTCGCTGAGGTCGGGGATCGCATCCAGCGCGACATGGTTCATCGACCACCAGCCGTAGATCGCGGCCGCCGCAACCAGGGTGAGGACGAGGAAACGGTTGCGCGCGGAAAAGTCGATGATGCGGGAGATCATGGCATCCCCCGCCCCTTCTCGGAGATGTACTTTTCAGGGGCTGCCTCGAAGCTCTTCTTGCATTGGTCCGAGCAGAAGTAATACGTTTGGCCGCCGTGCTGCGCCTTGCGGGCGTCAGGCGCTTTCGGATCGACATCCATCCCGCAGACGGGGTCCTTCTCGGGGGCGGCCACCTCGGCCTTCGCGGCGATGCTCATCGCCGGCAGCTTCATCCGGCTCTCGGAATCGATCAGAAAATTGCCGGAGACGACGATGCGCTCTCCGGGTTCCAGGCCCGCGGTGATCTGCACGCGATCCCCGAGCCGCCAGCCGGTCTCGACTCGTCGCGGCTCGAACGATCCGGCGCCGCGTTCGACGAACACGGTCTTGGCGAGTCCCGAGTCGATCACGGCATCGGCGGGCACCGTGAGAGCCGCGGGCATGTTCACTTGGAAATCGACGCTCACGAACATGCCGGGCTGGAGGAAGAAGTCCGGATTATCGAGTTCGAAGCGAGTCTTCAGCGTGCGCGTCTCCGGATCGAACTGCGGCAGCGCGTCGCTCATGCGCGCGCGGAACTCACGGCCCTGGTACCGGATGGTCGCCAGGGCCCCCGGCTGCAGAAACTTGCGGTCCTTCTCGAAGATGTCGGTCAGCACCCAGACGTGCCCGATGTCGGCGATGCGGTACAACTCGGTGCCCTTGTCAAAACGCTGGCCGGGAGAAAGACTCCGCGCGATCACGAAGCCGGTGACCGGGGAGTATATATTGATCTGGGTCGGGGCTACGCGGGTTTTCTGAACCTCTTCAATCTGAAACTCGCTCATGCCCAGCGTACGCAGTGCATCGATCGTCACCTGCAAATTCAGACCTGGCGCCAAACGCTGATTGGCGAGCGGCGCGTCGCCCCTCCCTCCTGGGGCGTTCGTCTGAAGCGCGAAAACGAATGTCTGCGCCGCGGAGAACAGATTGGGCGTGTAGTAAGAGGCCAGGATCTGGTCTTTCTTCACGAAAACGCCGGCTGAGTTCTGGCCGATTTCGCGGATCCAGCCGTCTGCCCCGGCGTTGAGCCGGTAGAGCCGCGCCTCATCGACCGAGATGCGGCCGGGCACCCGCAGCACGTTCGAAGCGGAGGCTCGCCGCACCTCATCGGTGCGAACGCCGGCTAACTGTCCCTGCGCGGCGCTGAGCTGGACCATCCCCGCCGGGTCCGGAGTCATCGCATTGGAAGCGCTGCGGGCTCCGTCGCCATAGACCGGCACCAGGCGCATGCCGCAACTGGGGCAGTCTCCAGGCTTCTCCGACTTGTACTGGGGATGCATGGGACAGGTATAGTAAAGCGCCTGCCTGACGGTGGCCGAGGAAACGCCGGGAGCCGGCCGCCGGTTGGCCATGTAACCGGCAAAGAAGATTCCCGCCGCGAGACAAACACCTGTCAATACCTTTGCTGGCGTCTCCATTGTGTCCTTAGGATTCCCGATTCGGGTTGTCGTAATGCGCCGTAAGTAGAGTCATGTATGAAGCAGGCCACCCGAGCAGCTTCTGGTGGCGCACTCGCGCGTCGGTGCCGCGTGGGATTTTGCGCCTGCGTTCGGTCGGGCACCGAATTCAGTGTAATCATTCGGCGGTCTTTTCGGCAAGGAGATGCTGCCGGGCCGCTCCGACCGGCACCATGAGACAGCGGAGGTTCGTGGACTCCTGCGGAGGGGGGACCAAGGCGGGGAGTGGCTGGGACGCAGGGATTCGAACCCCGATAAGCAGCTCCAGAGGCTGCCGTCTTACCGTTAGACGACGTCCCAACTTCTACACCCAGTTTAACACCGTCCCGTCCTGCTTTGCCTCACTTCGGCGACGGCCGATTGACCGTGCCGCCGGTCGTATTCGAACAGGGCTTCCGCGCCGGAGGCGCCCAGCCGCCCTGCCCAGGGCTCAGTAGCCCTTCGCCTTGTCCACCAGGTTGAGGAGCGGCTCGCCCGCGGTGAAGCGCCGGACATTCTCGGCAAACAGCGCGATCAGACGATCCTGCCGGTCGGGGCTCCAACCGGCGGTGTGCGCGGTCATCACCACGTTGGGGCAATCGAAGATCGGATGCTCCGAGGGCGGCGGTTCCTGTGGGAACACATCCAGGCCGGCGCCTCCGATCCATCCTTCTTTAAGTGCGCGCACCAGCGCCAGGTCGTCGAACAGCCGGCCGCGCGACAACGCCAGAAAGATGGCCGTCTTCTTCATGCTGCGGAAGACTCCCTCGCTGAACATCCGCTCGGTGGCGCGCGTGAGCGGCGCCGCCGCCACCACCACGTCCGAGTGGGCAACCATTTCGAGGAACCAGGAGGGATCGTGGAGCTCGGCGACGTAATCCGGCTTCGGCGCCGAGCCCGCGTCCGTTGCCACCACGCGCATCTCGAATCCCTGGTGCGCCTTGCGCGCAACCGCGCGGCCGATACCGCCCAAACCGGCGATGCCCATGGTGCGCCCGGCAAGCTCCGTGTGATGCGCGGATTTCAAGGTGCCGACCGGGTTCATCGTACGCTTGAGGAATTGCGGCACGTAATACTTGCCGATGCCGCGCGTCAGGCTCAGCAGCATCCCCATGGCAGTCTCGGCGATGGCGGGCGCGAAGGTGGCGGCGTAGTTGGTGAGAGGAACGGGGCTCTCCAGCACGGCGCGATCCATATCGTCGAGGCCGGCGGCGCTGGCCTGTATCCATTGCAGACGCTGCGCCAGGGGGAGGTCCGCGGCTCGCAAGTCGCCATAGACGATATCCGCCTCGGGAAGCCGCCGTCGAAACTCGTCTCGATCGCGGCAGATCAGAATCTCGACGGGCGCCAGCGCGGCCATCTGGATGCGGGCGATTTCCTCAGGCTCGAATGGGTAGGTTGTCACGACCCGCAAGGGCTCTGTTTTTGTGGTCACAAAAATATTATCGCCGAGCGGCGCCACCCCCTGGCAATCGGCCGCCGAATAGTACAAAATAGGGATGATTTGTTTTCGGATTTGCTGTGGAAAAAAAGTGGCGCGAGACGTGAGGCGCTGGGACGAAAGGGTTTCCGCCAAGCTCACCGGTTACGCTCGAGGAGCCCGTTTTCCTATGCCTAACCCTCTGACCTCATTACGCCTTGCAGGAGAGGCGAAAGCCGTTTAACCTGGAGCCTTCCCGAATGGCTACATTCGACATGGCCCTGGAGAAGGGCCTTCCTACCAACCTGGATGCGGAGCGCTACGTTCTCGGCTCCATCCTGCTCGACGACACGCTGTTCATCCAGGTAGCGGCGGTACTCGAGCCCGACGACTTCAGTCTGGAGAAGCACCGCCGTATTTACCGGCGCATGGCCGCTCTGAACGACCGGGCGGAGCGAATCGACCGGGTCACCCTGGCCGAAGAGCTGATGAAGCGCAACGAGCTCGAGTCCTGCGACGGCTTGAGCTACCTGGTTTCCCTCGACGACGGCCTTCCGCAGATTCAGAATCTGGACGGCTACGTCCGCATCGTCAAAGACAAGTCGCTGCTGCGGCGGGTGATTTTCGCCTCCCAGAACCTGATCAACCGGTGCCTGGCGGCCGAGGAAGAGCCGCAAGACATTCTGGCGAGCGCCGAGGAAATTCTCCTCAAACTCGGAGACTCGAAGAACCGCGTGGGGCTCTCATCCCCAGGCGAGATCATCGATGAATTCCACGGCGGGCTGAACGCTTTTCTCGACCCGAGCCAGCGGATCCATGGGATCAGCACCGGATTCAAACGCTTCGATGAATTGACCGGCGGCCTGCACCCGGGCGAGTTGATCATCCTCGCCGGCCGCCCGGCGATGGGCAAGACCGCGCTGGCGCTAAACATCGCGCATCACGCGGCGGTGAAGCTGAAGAAGACCGTGGCGGTCTTCTCCCTCGAAATGTCGAAGGAATCGCTGCTCACGCGACTGCTGTGCGCCGGGGCTCGAGTCGACAGCCACCGCTTCCGGCTGGGCTACCTCGAGCCGCGCGAGCGGCACCTGTTGCAAAAGACCGCGGCGGAGTTGGTCGAGGCGCCTCTCTACATCGACGACACCTCGGGCAGTAACTTGATGGACATGCACTCCAAGCTGCGGCGGCTGCAAGCGGAACGGCCGCTCGGACTGGTGGTTCTGGACTACCTCCAGTTGATGGGGGGGCGCGGGCGGTTTGAAAATCGCGTGCAGGAAATCAGCGCGCTCAGCCGCGGCCTGAAGCTGATGGCGAAGGAACTGAAAGTCCCCATGCTGGTGCTCTCGCAACTGAGCCGCGCGCCGGAGACCCGGCCGGGCGATCATCGGCCGCAGCTCAGCGATCTGCGCGAGTCGGGTTCGATCGAGCAAGATGCCGACGTAGTGGCCTTCATCTTCCGCGAAGAAGTTTACAAACAGGATCGCGAGGATCTGCGGGGGAAGGCCGAACTGATGCTGGCCAAGCAGCGCAATGGGCCCACAGGCAAGATCGAACTGGTGTTTCTGCACAAGCTGACGAAGTTCGAAAACCGCGCCGGGGATCTCGGGGAAGCGCCGCCGGAAGCCGAAGCGGAAGACGAGTAGCAAGCTCAGCCCGCACCAGCCAGGGTTCTCTCGAAGTATTCGACGGTCCGCATCAGCCCGTCCTTCAGCGCCACCGTGGGCTGCCATCCGAGCTTCTCCCTGGCCAAAGAGATGTCCGGTTGGCGTTGCAGCGGATCGTCCTGCGGCAGCGGCAGGTGGACGATTTCCGATCGCGACCCCGCCAGCGAGATCACCATCTCCGCCAATTCCCGAATCGTGAACTCGCTCGGATTGCCGATGTTAACCGGCCCGGTTAGCCCCTCCGTATTCATCAGCCGGCAAACGCCTTCCACCAGGTCCGACACGTAGCAGAACGAGCGCGTCTGCGTGCCCTCGCCATAGATCGTGATGGGTTGATTGCGGAGGGCCTGCACAATGAAGTTGCTCACCACCCGGCCGTCATCGACCGCCATGCGCGGGCCGTACGTATTGAAAATGCGCACGATCCGGATGTCCACACCGTTCTGGCGGTGGTAGTCCATCATCAGGGTTTCCGCCACGCGCTTGCCTTCGTCGTAACAACTGCGAGGGCCGACCGGATTCACATGCCCCCAGTAGGACTCCGTCTGTGGATGGACGTGGGGGTCGCCATACACTTCCGACGTCGATGCCTGCAGGATGCGCGCTCGCGCCCGTTTGGCCAGCCCCAACATGTTGATGGTCCCCATGACACTCGTCTTGATCGTCTTCACGGGGTTGTACTGGTAGTGAACCGGCGATGCCGGGCAGGCAAAGTTGTAGATCTGGTCCACCTCGAGCAGGATCGGCAACACCAGATCGTGCCGCAAGATTTCAAAGCGAGGGTTGGAAAGAAGATGCTCTACGTTGCGCTTGGAACCGGTAAAGAAGTTGTCCAGGCAGATCACTTCGGCGCCGGCACCGAGCAACCGGTCGCACAAGTGGCTGCCCAGGAATCCCGCGCCGCCGGTGACCACGATTCGCTTGCCCGTCATCGAGACAACCTCCAAACGGTCCCATTGTGCCACGGGGGCAAGAGCCGTGCCGCCGGACCGTGGTAGATTAGAGAGTTGCAGACCCATTTGTATCTGCCGGGGAAGGGCTATCCTCGGCGCCTGGGTGCGGTCCTGCTGGCGATTCTCTTCGGCGCGATCTGTGTGCGCCCGCAGCAGCAGCAGACTCCCCTGCCAGGCTCCAGTGAGTGTGTCGCTTGCCACGATGCCGGTCGCCCCACCGGCAAGCGCGAGGCCGGGGTTCCGCCTGCGTTCAATGCCGCCGCCCTGCGTGCTTCGCCGCATGCGGGCCTGGAGTGCACCAACTGCCACGCGGACCTCGCGGGCAAGAAGGACTTTCCGCACGCCGAAAAGCTGGCTCGCGTGGACTGCGGCAGTTGCCACTCCGACGAACAGGCGCAGTACGACCAGAGCCTGCACGGTACAGCCGCCAAGCGCGGCGACCGCAGCGCGCCCTCGTGTAAGACCTGCCACGGGACGCACGCCGTCCTGCGTCCCTCCAACCCCAGTTCGGCCACCAACACCATGGGCGTGCCCCGGCTCTGCGGGCAGTGCCATAGGGAGGGCTCGCCGGTCTCTCTGAGCCACGACATTCCGCAGACCAACATCCTGGGCAACTACATGGACAGCATCCATGCCGCGGGGTTGTTTCAGCAGGGCCTGGTGGTGACGGCGGTCTGCACAAGCTGCCACACCTCCCATTTCGTGCTGCCGCACACGGACCCCCGGTCCTCCATCGCCAAGGCCAACATCGCAAAGACCTGCACCAAGTGCCACGCCCGGATTGAAGACGTCCATCAGAAAGTGATCCGGGGCGAGTTGTGGGAGAAGCAGCCCAACCTGATCCCGGCCTGCGTGGACTGCCACCAGCCGCATGAGATTAGAAAGGTTTTCTACTCGCAGGGCATGGCTGACAAGGATTGCCAGAGGTGCCACGCCAATCCCACGCTGAAGGCCGCCCGGGGCGACTCGATGTACGTCAACGAGTCCGAACTGTCGCATTCTCGACACGTGCGGGTGGCCTGCGTACAGTGCCACACCGGGGTTGTGCCCTCCATGGACCGCCCCTGCAAGCCGATCACAGCCAAAGTGGATTGCTCCGTCTGCCACGCCGCCCAAGTCGCCCTATACAACGAGAGCACGCACGGCCAGTTGCTGGCCAAAGGAAGTCCGGACGCCCCCCGGTGCCTCGATTGCCACGGATCGCACGGTGTCTTAGGGAAGATCGAGTCGAACTCTCCCACGTTCTCCCGCAACGTTCCATCCCTGTGCGCCAAGTGCCACCGCTCGGGACAAAAGGCGGCGCTGCGCTACACGGGCAAGCAGGTTAACATTGTGGAGCACTACACGGAGAGCATCCACGGCAAGGGGCTGCTCGAAAGCGGGCTGACGGTGACGGCCAACTGCGCCGACTGCCACACCGCGCACCACGAGCTTCCCAGCAGCGATGCGCGCTCCAGCGTGAATCGGAACAACATCCCCCAGACCTGCGGCCAATGCCACCGCGGCATTTTCGAATTGTTCAACGCCAGCGTCCACTCGCCGACGGCGTACCCCACCAACAAGCCTCTCCCCGTATGCAGCGATTGCCACTCTTCTCACAGCATCGAGCGCACCGACCTGGCGGGCTTCCGGCTGCGCATGATGGATCAGTGCGGGCGCTGTCATGAGGCCATCACCGAAAGCTACTTTGAGACCTATCACGGCAAGGTGAACCGGCTCGGGGGAATGAAGACCGCCAAGTGCTCGGACTGCCACGGCGCCCACGACATCCTGCCCGTCAGCGACACCCGCTCCCGGCTCAGCCGCGCCAACATCGTGAGGACGTGCGGCCAATGCCACGCTGGCTCCAACCGCCGGTTCGCGGGCTACCTGACGCACGCCACGCATCACGATCCCGCCAAGTATCCGTTCCTGTTTTGGACTTTCTGGGGAATGACGTCGCTGCTGCTGGGAACGCTGACCATCTCGGGCCTGCACACGATCGCCTGGCTGCCGCGCTCGCTGCAGTACCGCAAGGAACTGATGGCCCTGCACCAGGGCGATGGCGAGGTCTATGTGCGCCGGTTCCAGCCCTTCCAGCGCAATCTGCACCTGATGGTGATCTTCAGCTTCTTCGGCCTGGCGCTCACCGGCATGATGCTGAAGTTCTCCTACGCGACGTGGGCGCAGGTAATGTGCCGGGTCTTCGGAGGCTTCGAGGCGGCGGGTCTGATCCACCGCTTCTGCGCGCTGGTGACGTTCCTGTATTTCGGGCTGCACATCTACGACCTGGTCCGCCACAAACGGCGCAGCGGCCAAACCTGGTTCCGGTTCATCTTCGGCGGCGAAGGGATGATGTTCAACCGCCAGGACTGGCGCGAGCTGTTGGGATCGGTCAAGTGGTTTCTGGGCAAGGGGACGCGCCCGGATTACGGCCGCTGGACGTACTGGGAAAAGTTCGACTACTTCGCAGTGTTCTGGGGCGTGTTCGTGATTGGATCGACGGGAATGCTGCTGTGGTTCCCGCAGTTCTTCACGCGCCTGATGCCGGGATGGATGATCAACGTGGCGACCACCATCCACAGCGACGAGGCGCTGCTGGCCGTGGGCTTCATCTTCACCATTCACTTCTTCAACACCCACTTCCGGCCCGAGCAGTTCCCCATGGACACCGTGATCTTCACCGGCGGCGTGCCGCTCGAGGAGTTCAAGCGCGACCGGCCCGCGGGAGTACCAGCAGGCGTTGGAGAGCGGCGAACTGGAGAGTACGCTGATGCCGCCGCCGGTCCCCCTGGCGGTGAAGCTCTGGAAGCGCCTGGGCTTCGTGGCCCTCGCCGTGGGCCTGCTTCTGGTCGCCCTGATCATTTACGCCCAGCTCATCGCCTACCGGTAGTGAGTAAGGACATTTCCCGGCGCCTTCACCCACCTAAGATTGCTCGTGAACGGGCAGATCGACCCACCGCACTTCACCCTGCGAGATCACCGCTCGCTTCGTGCCAGCATGCGCCGGGCAGCCAAGGACACGAAGTCATCCGCCGGAGGCGGCATCCCCGCGCAGACACGATTCAGGGTCTCGGTGACCCCTGCCGGCGTGTGCCGCGCCACGTATTCTCTGACGGCATCGCTCGAAGAGACGGCTCCGCAACTTCTTAGTCCGCCGAGCGAGTATAGGCGGAGGGCGGCCCGCGCGGGCGCCGCTCGCAGGACGCGCCGTTCGATCGACCCCGAGCCGCGGGGGTGGGTGTAAACTCGAAGCCGTAGGGAAGCTGAATTGGAGATTCCGGTTTCAATAGGGGTTACACCATCATGTTCTGGCGAAGAACTGCGTGTCTGTGTTGCGCGGCGTGTCTGCTGACACTCGGAGACCCCCTCTCGGCGACTGGATTTCAGGCGGGTTCCGTTGCTCCCAGGCAGAACTCCCTCGCCGACTTCAGCCGCTCGATCCGGGTACTCACCCAGCGTGTCCCCCGCCGTGGTCCAGGTCATGGTCAGCGGCTACGGCCCGGCAGAGGAGGGGGACGGTCAGAACGTCGCTCTGATAACGCTTCAAGATCAACCGGCTCTGGCGTGGTTGTCGATGGCGACGGTTACATCATGACCAACGCCCATGTCGTCCGCGGCGCGTTCACCGTGCGGGTGTTGTTCAGCGGTGCCGGCTCAGACGACGCAGCCTTGAAGGACTTGGATCGCGGCGAGCCAGTGGACGCCTCCGGGTTGGCGTCGACCGGGAAACCGACCTGGCTCTTATCAAGGTCAACCGCAGCCGACTGCCGGAGCTGGCTTTCGGCGATTCAGACAGTTTGCAGCAG
>CAWDER010000014.1:0-89680 GCA_963801345.1 Bryobacteraceae bacterium | reverse complement strand
GAGCGGCAGGTCCCCGCCTTCCAATTCCTTGACAACCTTTTCGAGCTCTTCTAGGCTGGCCTCGAAGTTCTCAAGCGGCCGCTCCACCTTAGGCGTCTCAGGCATCGCCCCATTCTATCTCAGGAAGGCCGGGACGAACTTCACCACGGAGACACAAAGACACAAAGAAAGCAGAAAAGGATCTTGGCGTCTTCATGCCTTCATGGTTCAATCCCGTCAGCGCCAGAGCCCGCCCACGAAGGCGCTCGCCGACATGGCAGCGTACAGCCGCATAGAACCTGGACGCGAACGACGCAGTTTGCCGATGACAGGCGGGAACGAAGTGGAAGCGAGGGCGGCCAAAAGCCTTAGCGCCATCCAAAGCATCGTGGACACCCTGGGTTCTCTTCCGGTACTTGACTTGAAGCTGGGTTAACGTGGTCCGCAATACCTCCACGTAAATTCTGCGTCACGACAGTTCCAATGCCGGGAACTGGACATCTAAATGACCAGAGCACCTGAAGCCGTCAGAGGGCCGGTGCTCAGCAGGCGCGTTCGAATCGAAGGGGGAACTGCTGGGGCGCCACGTGGAAGGGCGGCGGAGTGGGCAAGTTCGTAGGTGGCGGCTCATTCAACTATCGCGGCGCCATCTATTACAACACCGCCTCGCAGAAACTGGCCTGGCTCAACGGGGCTGCCACCGTTTTCGGGTTCGATGTTGACGCCGAGGGAAATACACACTCCAAAATCTGGGAGTGGCAGTAGTCCCGGTCTGGATATTCTCCAGGCGCGGCAGGGATACAGGACAACCGCTCCAAGAGAGGCAGACGAGTTATATAGTCGCCGGCGCGGGTGGCCCAAAATGGAAATACCGGTTTGGATGTTCCATACAAGTAAGTGCATGTACCTTTAGGAGGATCGTATGAATTCGGTTAGTTGGACGTATGCCCTGCGCGGTTTCGGTCTCGGCGCAGTATTGTTTCTTGGCGGTTCAGCATTACAGGCCGCCAATCTGTGCGTCAATCCCGGCGGCACCGGTGGTTGCTTCTCCACCATCAGCGCGGCCGTGGGGGCCCCCGGCACGAATAACGTGATTCGCGTCGCCAAAGGCACCTATAGCGAAGACGTTGTCATCACCAAGTCCTTGTCGCTTGTGGGCGAAGGTGCCGAAAACACGATCATCGAGGCCGGCGGCCTTCTCAACGGCGTCCACATCGACGGCTGCAATTTCACTGCGGGCACCTGTCATCCCACCGGGCTGGCGCACGTTATCGTGAGCGGCTTCACCGTGCGGAACGCCAATGCGCAGGGCATTCTGGTCACCAATGCGAGCGACGTCACGATCTCCAATAACCATGTCACCGGCAACGACCGGTCTTTAGCATTTCCGAACTGCCCGGCTCCAGGGTTTCCGGTGTACTTCGAGGCCGGAGAGGGATTCGATTGCGGCGAAGGCATCCATCTGAGTGGCGTCGATCACTCCATTGTGGCCAACAACCTTGTGAATTTTAACGCGGGAGGCATCCTGCTCAGCGACGATACCGGCCAGACGCACGACAATCTGCTTTCCGGCAACGTGGTCCAGGACAATCCCTTTGACTGCGGCATCACGCTGGCCTCGCACAACATTTCGATCCCGGACCTTTACATTCCCCCGACTCCGGCGGGGGTCTTCCACAACCGGATCATTGGAAATACCTCTGCCTCCAACGGGCTGATCTCGGGAGAAGGAGCGGGCGTGGGAATCTTCGCAGCCGCGCCGGGCGCGCAGAATTATGGAAATACCGTCTCCGATAACGTCCTGACCGGCAACGCGCTGCCGGGCGTGGCCATGCACAGCCATGCGCCGGGCCAGGTTTTGAAGGACCACATCATCACCGGCAACCAGTTCTCGGGCAACGGTGCGGACGGCGACTTGGGCTCGTCGCTGCCGACGATGGGCATCTCGATCACGAACTATCCCCTCGTTCCCACAGACCCGATCACGGGAATCGTCATCTCGCAAAACGTCTTCAAGGACGAAGGCCTCGACATCGCCGTCAATACAACCAATGGTTCCAGCGTGGATGCCCACTTCAACTCGTTCTTCGGCGCGGTGGGCGTCGGCAACCTGGGCGCGGGCAGCATCAGCGCCACCGCCAACTGGTGGAAGTGCTCCAAGGGCCCGGGCGCCAACGGCTGCTCGGCCACGTCGGGTAGCAATATCACCACCGATCCCTGGCTCACCAGCCCGTTCGGAGATGGAGCGGGCTCCTCACCTCATTTCGTTGCTGCCAGCCGCTGAGTTGGTCAGGTTCGCGGCGCTAGCCGGATAGTTGTATTCAATGGAGTGCGGTAATGCAGCAGCTTACGACCAGAGTCAATCCTTCGGAAGAGAACCTCAAGATTGGTCCGCTCGGTATCCGGTTCCTGCTCACGGGCGATGATTCCAACGGGAGCGTGTCAGTGTTCGAGGTTCTCGTCCCCGTCGGGCAGAAACTGGCGGCGCCGGCCCACAAGAACGACGCCTACGAGGAGATGCTCTACGGTATCGAGGGCGTGCTTACCTGGACGGTTGACGGCACACCCATCGAGGTTGGTCCCGGGCAGGCGCTGTGCATCCCCCGAGGCGCGGTCCACCGCTTCGATAACCTCGGCAACGAGGATGTGAAACAGCTCGCCGTCATAAGCCCTGCGATAATGGGCCCCGCGTACTTCCGAGAAGCTGCGGAAGTCATCGGTGCCGCCGGCGGCGGCCCGGCCGACCGCGCGAGGATGATGGACGTCTTCCGGCGTCATGGCATGACGGTGGCCGCGGGATCTCCTACGGGACCAATCGGTCGTTTTGAGAGAGAGGCAAGTGAAAGCGTCAAGTAGATTTGACCGATCAAGAAACGGATAGTGCCTGTAAACCTAACCGGGAGCTGGGCCTTGTTCGGTGGACTATCGCTCACGGGCAACGCAAGCTTCTTCGATCCAGGCTCCTGGGGCCAGATAGCTGACGAAAACGCCCGTAGCCTTCCCAATCCGGGCCCCGACGACAGATCGGGGAGGTGAAGCCGACCCTGCCCCGGTACGGATCTGCCCCAACGCCGCATCACAGTCAGACCTGGATTTGCGGAAGCGACGGGCTCACCTTTCTTGACATCGCGAAAGTTTGCTGCACTGACTCGACAAACACGTTAGGCGGATCGGGGGATGATAGACCGCGTATCTATCTGGAGATATTAGAGATAATGTGCTTGACTTTCGTTATTAAATAGGAATAGTCTCTCGTCAGGCTTGTCGGTGCCCTGGCCGGGGGCATCCGGTCCGGGGTGTCCGGCGTGCTCAAGGAGAGTAAACCGATGAGAAATGGGATCTGGTATTGCTGCTTCGCCTTCGCGATCGTCTTAGGAACAACGTCGGCGACAGCACAGCCGCTGAGCGGCAATAATCGAGAGGTCAAGCACGTCATCCTGATGGTGCCTGACGGCATGGGGCTTGCGGACGTTACGGCAACCCGCATCCTCCGGAATTGCGAGTCGCCCTCGGAGCCTTTCCCCCACTTCTGTGCGGAAGGTCCCGGCGGTCCTCCGCTCAATCTCGAGACTCTGGAACACGTCGGTTATCAGAGGACGTACTCCAAGACAAACACCATCACCGATTCGTCAGCAGCTGCTTCCGCGTTCGCCTGTGGTGAGAAGTTCGTCAATAACGAAGTCTGCTTCCACGCCGACGGCTCACCGCATAACCTCAGTATGCTCGAACTGGCCCAATCGAAAGGCATGGCCACCGGGCTCGTCGCCACACAGACCATTACCCACGCGACCCCGGCGTCGTTCGCGTCGCACTTGAGTAACCGCAATTGCGAGACCGAGATCGCGCGCCAGTACATCATGGAGACGCGGCCGGACGTGCTCCTAGGCGGCGGGAAAGCGACCTTCAAGCCCAGCTCCCCCGATGCGTGTGGGGTCAGCGGAGATTACATCGCGACCGCCCAGGCGACCGGCTACACCTACGTGGACACCAAGCCCGGGATGGATTCCGTCCCCAAGGGAGTCAATCGGCTCCTGGGATTGTTTGCGTCGAAGAACCTGACCCCGGAATACCAACGAGCCTCGGACACAACACAACCCCGGCTTCCGGACATGACTGCGGCCGCTTTGAAGATCCTGCAACGCAACAGAGACGGCTTCTTCCTGATGGTCGAAGGCTCGCTGATTGATTCGGGGAACCACGCAGAGAACCTGGAATATCAATACGGCGAAATGAAGGCCTTTGACCAGGCCGTGAAGGTCGTCCTCGATTGGATCAACGCCAGCCCCGAACGGCAGCAACATACGCTCCTCATCGTCCTGCCCGACCATGAGACGGGCGGCTTCGCGGTCAAAGGCGTGGGCACCAAAGGCGGCGAGCTACCAAACGCGGGTCTGGGGCCATTTATGCCTGGTTGGGTGTTCACGCTCGTCCCGGGCGATCCGAACGACTTCGAAGCGCATCACACAGGTGGCGACGTTGTGATCTGGAGCCAAGGTCCCGGAAGTGAGGCGCTGGCACGTGGTATTGACAACACGTTCGTCTACGAGGTGGTGAAGAACGCTCTCAAATTCTAGGAATGGGTTGATGGGTTTGCGCGCCCGCACCCAGCCAAGCCCGTTCACTCGGAGTTCGTCTGGCACAAGGGACGGTTCCGAGGGGTGCAATCCGGCGTTTCCTGGCAGCTCACAGTTGAGCACACTTGGGAACGGCTCCTGGAAATGACGGGGTCGCCCCGGAGTGGCAGCTTCCGCAAAGCGCCAAGCGACTTGCGCGAGATGCGAACTCAGTTGCAGCCTGCCGGTTCGAAGTCTGAGGGGAGATCAACGGACTCGCGAGTCAATCGAGCAGCAGTTTCCCTGTGGCTGACGGTGAGTGGCAGTCCACAAGTTCCTCTCAAGGAAGTTGCTCGGTTTAGCCGGATCCTCGAAGTGGGATTGCGCACCAGCGACGGCCCATTCGGAGGCTAGCTTCCGATAACGCCCGTAGGCTTCCCCAATTCGGGTTCCGCGGAGCAGGCTGTGGTCCTGATACGCGGAACCCTCTTGACAGGGGAGGACAGAAGCAGTACTCTGTGGAACGCCTCGTGACTGGCACTGGAACTACATCCGATCCTCCACAAGTTCGCGCGAGGCAGACCATCTCCTTCCGGCCTTGAGCCGGCCTCTTTAGGAGCCCTCCCGAACCGTTCCGTCGGTGCTGTCAACAAACGAGGGCGGCCATGAAAGCAGTGATTGCCGCGTTGTGTTTTCTTGGGCTCCTGGCCCCTCTGTGCGCGGAAGAACTGACCTTGCGCTGGAAGGAAGTCCCCCAGTCCCTGGTCGCCAACCGAAAGGTGGAGGTTCAGTTGAAGGGTCGCACCGCGCTCCGCGGGAAGGCCCTGGCAGTGACGCCCGAAGGTCTGCGGATGGAGATTACCAAGGTTCGTGAACGAGGGGGCAATTACCTGAAAGGCGAGTCCCTCATTCTCGCGGGCGAAATCACGATGATGAAGGTGAATCGGACCGGTACCCATGGCCGGATTATCGGCACGGCGATTGGCGGGACAGTCAGCGCTCTCATCATAGGTCTCGTGTATGGCCTCGGCCTGAGCCATATTGAAGGAACCGCCGAGCCAGGAATCGCGGTGGCCGCCCTTATACCCACTGGCGTTGGGTATTTTCTGGGCTGGGCGAGGGACAGGAAAATGACCACGATCCATGTTCAGCCGTAACAGCGGTAAGTGTTTCCAGACGGATCGTCCGCCGCTCTTCAATAGTCGTGTCCGGATGCGCACTATGCAGGTCGAAAAGCGGGCTTGGCCCGTTCAAGGATTGCACGAGTCTCTCGGCGTGGAGGGACGAGAAGAACGGCTCCGATGGAGGCGGTTGGATGTGCACTCGACAACGGCCAGGAGGCTAGAGCAGAGACGATCTCCTTGCGGGAGTCGTTCAGGAGACGGCTCTCACGGAGTCCGTCGAATATACAGTCGAAGACGCCCAGGATGAGAAATCGGAAATGCTGGTCATGACGTAACACGCTCCGGGATGGGCCCGGACTGACCGAGGAGTTTGCGAAAGCAGTGGAGGTGAGGCATGAAAGGAAGAAGGCTATTGTCGGGTCTGGCGGCGGCATTATTGACGCCGGCTCTTCTCGGCGCGGAGGTGAACCGGTCCTGGGAAAATCTGGTTGCAGCGCTCAAACCAGGACGCAGAGTCGTCGTGGTGCAGCACGGCGGGAAGCAGGTAGAAGGCAAGTTGGTCACTGTCACGGGCGAATCGCTCACGGTAGAAGCGGGTGCCCTGCCCCTCACGATCCAGCGAGATGAGGTCTTCCGGGTGCGGGTTGCGGGGACCCGCATGAAGCGCTCCCTAATCGGGTTAGGGATTGGGGCCGCTGCCGGCGTGGTTTTCGGAGCTAATCTGGGCTCGCGCCGCCATGGGTTGAGCGCAGTAGCCTTCGGAGGCATTTTTGGGGGAATGGGTGCGGCGGCGGGCGCCGCGATTCCGGTTGGCAAGCCTCTCTACGAGGCCCCCGGCGGGTTGAAGAAGTCCGGGCCTTGAGAAGGCCGTAGTTCGCTGCCCGTGCCCGTCGCGCGGGCATCGCGACTGTTTCAGGACCGCCTCATCCAGGGGGCTCTTGATGCCCGCTTCAAAGTAGCTGTTCAGGGTTACGTGTAGTGGCCGTCTTTGACGACGTGCTTCGTCTGGCGGACCTGCTTTCAGAGACACAGCAATTTTCTTTGGTCCAGGCTCTTGGGGCCGGGTAACTCGTTCGGGCTTCGACTCGTACGTTTGGGCTTCAGACCGGTGGCTCTCAGGGACGCGAGGACATAAGCGTCGAACTTCGAGTCCCGGTCCAGAATCACCTAACGACGTGGGCCAGCGGAGATTCTTGCCTGTCTTACTGGAATGGCCAAACTCAGTCCCGAACTTCGGACTCCCGTCGCGCATTGCCCAAAATTGCCCAAAGCGTCTGGGCGAAGTCCGGCAATCGCAGCCCAGCGACTTTCCGGGGCTAAAGATGCAAGCCCCGCGTTGATGAGTTGATGATCGGTTGGAGGGATGGCGCCGTCGGGACCCGGTGCAGGCTTCGCGGATACGACAGGAATGGCCAGACGCAGCAATTCGTCCTCGATATCGGCGTGGCTGCTGAGAGTGGCCCTTAGAAAGCGGGCCTGCGTCTTGAGATCCGCCAAGTCGGCCGTTGACGCCGTCCTCTCAATGAGATCGAGCAGGGGGTGCATTGCCCCCTGCTCGCCGAGAAGCGCGTGGTGATTCTCATTGCCACTCCTGATCATCCCCCGGAGTTCTCGAGCCTGATCGCGCGTGGAAACAGGATGTTGTTCTCGAGATGGATGTGCATGTGCAGGTCCCGCTCCAGTTCCTGGAGCCCCGCCATCAGGGAGCGGTACGTGACGCAGGCATAGTCGGGAATCGAATAGTCCGCCGTGATGGTGCGGATTTCCGCGAGCGCCTCTCCGGCGCTGTCGTGCTCTGCTTCCATCATTCGGATCGGGTTACTGACAGAACCGAATGGGGCCCTTGGCTGGGGCGCACCGGCGATAGAAGCCGCCTCGCATTCCGCGATCGCTGGAAACAGGATCGCCTCCTCCTTGCGAATGTGCATCTCCAACTCGGAACGCAGGCCGGCGAAGACGTCCGGAAGCCCGATCAACGTATCACCATATCTCTCGTTGTAGACCCGGTAAACCTTATCAAGGCGGGCGCCAAGCGGAGACAGTTCGCGCCTCAGGTACTCGTGGTGTGTGCCGACGATGTGCTCGATAAGTTCTCGAAGGGGGGCCGTGCTCCAATTGCGCGCCGAAGGAGTCGCCGCGCTCATCGCCGACTCCAGTTCGCTCTCGACCGAAGCCAGGTCATGACCCTTCTCCCGGCAGACATCCGCCAGCGGGCGCTTGCCCCCACAGCAGTAATCGATTCCCAGTCGCTCGAAAACACGCACCGCAGCCAGGGAACCGGCTGCGATTTCCGACACGGTCGCGTCTTGGATTTCCAGCATTTCTACCCCCTATACCCATCCTAAGTCCATGCGGTCTTCCTGACAGTGACTCTGATCACGCGGGACGTAACATGCTGAGCAGCTTAGTCTGCGCCGGCGAGATGGGCCGGTGGTTGCCGGAACGTAAACAGGAGGTTTCCGGCAAACGCAGTGACGGCGATCATCTCGATGACAGCCGAGGCGGGCAGCAGCGGCCACAGCGAAGGCACGTACGATTCGTAGGCGCCGATCTCGGACACGACCCGGAGGAAGCAGCCGAGGTTCAACAATGCGAGCGACCAGAACATCAGCCGTGGACTGTAGAGAATGCGCATCCCGCAGAACGCCGGTAGAACGCGCTGCCCGATCGAGAACACCATCGTGGCCATGAACCCCACCGTCAGAGCGTGCCGCGACGCACCCCAAAGGCCGCCGGCCCTATCCCAGAGCGCCGCGCTCACGGAAACGGCAGCTGAGATCAGCAGCCAGCCGTAAGCGGAACGGACGAACAGCGGAAAACTCGAGTGAACGCCGGCGGTTTTCGGCGGCTTGACCGACGGCTGAAAGACCCGGAGTGCGGCGACAGCCAACCCGGCCGCTGCCAGAAAGGCACCGCTGGCCGGAATCCACCAGCCGGCCATGGCTGCTCCGACGCCCGCTACGTTTACTGCCAGCGCGGCGAGCAGTATTCGATCCGTGGGATTGGCCAGGCCAAGAAATACCGGCAGCCAGCGCGCGCTGAAGCCCCAAATGGTGACCACGGGAAATGCCCACGTGAACAGGACCAGCAGACGCTGATTCGCTCCATGCGGGATCGCCGGACTGCTGCCTGTGATTGCTGCCTGAATTGCCAACGCCAGGTTCACGATTAGGCTCGCAAGAAAGCCGATGCTTCCGGCGCCCACAGCGATCATCCACACGGGGCGGCCAACCGCGCCTTGCACTGCCGGGACCTCTGCCGGACGATGTCCGCTGACAGTCGCGAAGAACAGGAGAAACCCGACGAGTTCGAGGACTGCGGATGCAGGGAGCAGCCATCGCCACTCCCACAGCCATAGATTCGTCGCCCAGCGTAGCGCCACGCCCGCCGTCCACAGCACCCAACTCGTCCACGCGCGCCCGATCGCAAACTCCGGAATCCGCCCCATCTTCGTGAGCGAGTAGAAGCCGATGCCCAGAATGAAGGTCCCGATCCAGCCGAAGATCTGCGCGTGACCGTGGGCCTGAATCCACGCAGGATCAATTCGCGCTGCGGTGTGCTCGCCCGCGATGGCGATCAGATTCCAAACACCCAGGAACGTGCCGGGCAGGAGCATGAACGCCAGGCCAGTGACGATCCAGACCATGAGCATTCGTTGCAGACCCAATTCCCGGGCTTTGATCGCCTGGGGACCTGAATAGACGGCGCGCATGCAGAGTGCTCCTCTCCACTCTCGATCATGAACCCGGCCCAAGGTAATGCGCCGTGACTACTGTCACTCTGCCGCCCCGTCTTTGAGTAACCTGGATCGTGCTGTCAGCCACGAGATTGCGGACAGCCCGCCTCAACGCCGCTCGCGCCAGTGCAGTCTCAGAGTCGAGCAAGTCGAGGATGAAGTTGACAGGGCACGTCTGTGACGGGGGTCACGCAAAACCGCGGCGCAGAGAGGTAAGCTTACTAGCGGGCAATGCGTCACGGCGTACAGTTCCCGCCGGTCGTTGTGCCGTCGCTTGCCCCTCGACAAGAAGGAGGAATCTCATGACGATGGATCCTCTTGCCAGATCGCTCTCTGTTTTTGCGATCGGCTTCGTCCTCCTGATGACGCCCGCCAAGGTCTTCGGCCACTGCGACGGGATGGACGGACCAGTCGTTCAGGCCGCTCAACGCGCGCTTGCCAAGGGCGATGTGAACCTAGTCCTTATCTGGGTACAGGCCAACGATGAAGCGGAAATCAGAAAGGTGTTCGCCAAAACCTTGGCCGTACGCAAACTGAATCCGGAAGCCAGAGAACTCGCCGATCTGTATTTCTTCGAAACGCTGGTTCGCATCCACCGCGCCGGCGAAGATGCGCCATACACCGGGCTAAAGCCGGCCGGGCGCGATTTGGGACCGGCCATCCCCGCGGCGGATAAGGCTATTGAGACCGGGTCCGTGGAGCATCTGGTGACGTTGATCACAAGCGAATCCGCGAACGGCATCCGCGAGCGATTCCAAAAGGCTACTGCCGCAAAGAAGTTCGGAGCGGAGGACGTGAATGCCGGGCGGGGGTATGTGAAGGCGTATGTCGAATTCTTGCACTACGTCGAGGGGCTTCACGAGTTCGTTCAGGCGAGTGGCCACGAACATCCTGCGGAGACTGACGGCGCCGCTAAACACGCAGAACCCTAGGGAGGAGCCCGCCATGGCTGATGCAATTCGAACGGCGCCACGAAAGGATCGCGTCCTCTGTGGACCCGCGATCACGTTCGCGATCGCCGAAGAAATCAACCTGTTAAAACAAGAGCCGGAGTGGATTTCCGGCACGCGCAATTCGGTCACGGTTGTGAAGACTTCCAATCTGAGCGTCCTCTTGACGGCCATCAAGAAGGGCGCCACCCTATGCGGACACGAAGTCGACGGTCCGATCACGCTGCAAGTGCTCTCCGGCACAGTCCAGTTCGGCGTCGCAGGCGAGCCCCGAACACTCGCTGCCGGTACACTGATCGCGCTGGATAAAGCCATCCCCCATGACATCCAGGCACTGGAGGACAGTGAGCTTTTGCTCACGATCGTGAGGGAAGTCAAATGAGCGGGGCAACGCCGGTGGAAATGCTGGAGGCGGAGCACCGAGTTATCCAGAAAGTGGTGGCCGGCATGTCGGTCCTGGCAGAGAGACTCGATGGGATCCCGCTGGCCGGCAGGCTGCTTACGCTGGAGGACCAACAGGTGCTGGCCAGGGAGTTTGAGGAACTAGAACACGAACTCGGCCACGAAGTGCACGAACGATTCGCGAAGCTCGCCGCGAAACTTGAGTTGGAGGTATCCGGGGTCAATCCAAGGTGACCGCAATGCCTGCTTGCGACAACCTCCGCGCGGATCATCGGGAGATGGAGGCATATTTGGACCACTTAGTGGCCACGCTGCAGCGCCTGTCTCCCAAGTTGGTTCCGCAAGTACAAGCCGTCGTGTGGAAAATCCGGCGTCTGGCTGCGATCCATTTCGAAAAAGAAGAGCAGATTTTCTACCCGAGCCTGTGCCCGGCGCTCCGCGATCTGGTGGCCCAGATGGAACAGCAGCACGAGCAGATTCGCGAGCTGGAGCAGCACGTGGCAGAGATGTTGTCAGACCCGCCTCAAGTTCCGGACTCCCGCTGGCTAAACGATCTTCGGATGTTCGGAAGCCAATTTCACGACTTCATTCAGCACCACATCGTTGACGAGGAAGACAATTTGCTCCGGTTGGCCGAGAGCCAGCTTACCCGGGAAGACCAGGAGCGGCTGGCCGCCGAGATGATTCGTCTCCATGATCGGCGCATTGTCAATTTCTCGGGACGAAAAGGAACCCGAGTTAGGAATTGAAGGGGAACTATCATGATCGACACGTCTGCTGACGCCACGCGTCTCTCTCCATGGTGGAGACACTCGGCCATCCTCGTAATGATCGCCGGCTTCTCGGTTCTGTCCCTTGTCACGGTCCTGACCTACACGAATGCTCCACCGATTCCCGAGCAGGCCACGGATGGAACGGGAACTGTGTTGTTTACCGGTGCCGACATCCAAATGGGCCAGGAGGTCTTCCTCAAGTACGGTCTCATGGAGCACGGGAGCCTGTGGGGCCATGGGGCCTACCTGGGTCCTGATTACAGTGCGGAGTACCTGCATAGGCTCAGCGAGGTGACCCGGGACACGATTGCGACCGAGAAGTACGGCAAAGTCTTTGCGCAGCTCTCGCCGGACGAGCAGAGCGTCGCATCTGCACGGACGATGACGGTGCTCAAGGAAAACCGGTACGATCCAGCCTCGCGAACTCTCCGGCTCTCGTCAGGCGAGGTGGCTGCCTACCGCACACAGCTTCCGGAATGGAGCGACTACTTCACCAGGAAGGACGCTGCTCCCGGGCTGCCAGCCAACTATATTCAGAACCCCGCGGAACTGAAAGCCCTGACCGCCTACTTCGCCTGGGCGGCCTGGGCTACAACGGCGAATCGCCCCGGGAAGGATTACTCGTACACCAACAACTGGCCCTACGAGCCTATCGCGGGAAACCGTCCTTCCACCGAGGCCTATGTTTGGAGCGCCTTGAGTCTCATCACCCTCCTGTCAGGATTGGGTTTGATCCTCTTCGTCGTCGGCAAGTTCGACTACTTGGGCTGGAAGGGCGAGGGCGCTGGCGCCCATATGATGCACTCTGCTCCCCCTGCTTTGAAGCTCACGCCCAGCCAGTGGGCTACCGGATGGTACTTCGGCATCGTGGCCCTCCTGTTCCTGGCGCAATCGTTCCTGGGAGGCGTGCTCGCCCACTATCGGGTGGAGCCAGGAGCCTTTTACGGGCTCGACCTCGCCCGCTGGCTGCCCTACAACCTGGCGCGCACCTGGCACCTCCAACTCGCCATCTTCTGGATCGCGACGGCCTGGGTGGGCGGCGGCCTTTTCCTGGCGTCGTGGGTCGGTGGCGAGGAACCCAAACACCAGAAGACCGGCGTCTACGCACTCCTGGGGGCGCTGGTGGTGGTCGTCGTCGGCAGCCTGGCAGGCGAGTCCCTCGGCATCAACGACAAGCTGGGGCAGCTCTGGTTCTGGTTCGGTCACCAGGGTTCCGAGTACCTGGACCTCGGGCGGCTCTGGCAGTTCCTGCTGGCAGTTGGCCTCCTCTTCTGGCTGTTTCTGATGTTTCGGGCGCTCAAGCCCGCCTTCAAGAGCCCTCACAAGCGCGAACTGTCCTCGCTCTTTCTGTACGCGGCCGTGGCCATCCCAGTCTTCTATCTGCCCGCCCTTTTCTATGGCCCTCACACCAACTTCGCCGTCATCGACAACTGGCGCTTCTGGATCATCCATCTTTGGGTGGAGGGATTCTTCGAACTTTTCGCGACGGTTCTGGTGGCCATCATGTTCCACCAGATGGGCGTGGTCAGCACCAAGACCGCCACGCGTCTCATCTACCTGGATGCCATCCTATATCTCAGCGCCGGGATCGTCGGCACAGGGCACCATTGGTATTTCACGGGACAGGGAACGCTCAACATGGGCCTGGCCGCATGTTTTTCCGCCATGGAAGTTGTGCCTCTCACGCTTCTGACACTGGACGCCTGGGATTTCATCAAGCTAAGGAAGGCGCAGTGTTCCACGTGCGGCCAAGAGCTGGCGTGGGGCCAGAAGTGGTCCATCTACTTCCTCATGGCCGTGGGTGTCTGGAACTTCGTCGGCGCAGGGATCTTCGGTTTTCTGATCAACCTTCCGATCGTGTCCTACTTCGAGGTGGGCACGACGCTCACCGCCAATCACGGACACGCGGCATTGTTCGGAGTCTTTGGGATGCTGGCCTTAGCAGTCCTGGTCTTCTGCTTGAGGGCCATGCAATCCGACGCCACGTGGAAGCAGACCGAGAAGTTCGTCCGGGTGGGCTTCTGGGGCGCTAATGTGGGCCTCGCGCTCATGATTGTCCTGGATCTGTTCCCCGGAGGAGTAATCCAGCTCTGGGATTCCATCGCCAACGGGTATTGGCACGCGCGCCGCCTGACCTTCCTGATGGGCGGCACCTACCACAAGCTGGAATGGTTGCGGATGGTTGGGGATCTAGTCTTCCTGCTCGGCGGCGCCCTGCCCATCACGCTCGGCGCGTTGCGCAGTGTGTGGAAAAGGGATCTCTCTCCCACGGCGTAGAGGCTGCGCCCCACCGGATCCCCGGAGTGCCGCGAAGCCAGAATGCTGTCCGGACCGGGTGCTTCGCACGAGCCGGCAACGTGGGCGCGGTTCTGCGCGTGAACAAGCGCTTCGCGGATTATCTTCTGGCCGGATGAACGCCGCAGTAGTGGCAGCCGGCGGTAGGTGTTCAACCGGTCGCGCTAGCCCCCGGCGTCCCTTGGGCGGGGGGGAACCTCGGAGAGAGAGAAGTAGCCGACACTATCACCCAAGAAAGTTGTCGGAATGCCTGCAATTTATTGATTATAAAATCTCTGGCGGAGAGAGAGGGATTCGGACACTTGAGGGGTCAACAGAATCTGCAACTTACAGATTCCTCGTTGCCAGGAGCGCCATATCTCCCACGGCTCCCGTCGCGCATTGCCCAAAATTGCCCAAATCTTGAGCAGGCCAGATCGGCGGATCGACAAGCGGACCGCACCATCAGAAACAGGACGCGGCCGAGATAGAGGACCACCCCTTGCAGTATTCGGAGGCAGTGGAGAAGACTGGAAAAAGAGGCGGGGTGGACGAAGCCAGAGAGGCTCAGGATCGCACACTACAACAGCCCGTAAAATGAATCAGGTAGCGTTCGGACGGATTATTTGCGCACGACAACGGGCTTTATTGGACAGAACGGGATCAGCTTGAATGGTGCCGTCGTGCAGGCCGACCCAGAGCGGTGACAAAGCCGTGTACGGCTCCAATGTCACCCGCCAGGAAACCCTAAACGGCAAAGTTGCGGCTCCTATAAGCAGGCGCGGGGCCTGCTGGAGGAGCTTGCCAAGTACGCAGCACGCCGTTGAAATAGGCAGGCCGCCACAGCATGCATCTCTTGCGACGGCCGGCATTGCGATGATGGCGGCTCGAAGACGGCTCACGCCGGTGTGGATTCCGCGGATTTAGAAATTGTATGACATACTTGGACCCAAGCGGCACGGGAGTTTGAAGATCGCGATTGACCGAGCGTCCGCCTCTCGCTGAAGAAGGGATTGCCCAATGACTCCACAATCTCCCGTTCAGGATGTCCCTCCCTCGACCGGCCTCACGAGCGATGAAGCCCGCCGCCGGATCGAGAAGTTCGGTCCAAACACAATTCCCGACACGGCCCTGCATCCCCTGCGCAGGGCTCTGACCAGATTCTGGGCGCCGGTTCCATGGATGCTTGAAGCTGCGATCATGCTCGAGTTGGCGCTTGGCAAGTACGTTGAGGCGTCGATCATCGCGGGTCTTCTGGCGTTCAACGCCGTTCTCGGGTTCTTCCAGGAAGGACGCGCCCAGGCGACGCTTGCCGCGCTGAAGTCGCGGCTCGCGCTGAACGCCTCAGTCCGCCGGGACAATGCCTGGAGAACCATACCCGCTGCCGGACTGGCGCCGGGCGATATTGTAAAACTGTCGCTTGGCGCCGTGGTCGCCGCCGACGTGCGTCTGGTCGAAGGCGAGGTCCTGCTCGACCAGTCTATGATCACCGGCGAATCCATACCCATCGAGGGGGGTGCGGGCCTGGAAACCTATGCGGGGGCGCTGGTACGGCGCGGCGAAGCGGTTGCGGAGGTCACGGCGACCGGCGCGCGCACAAAGTTTGGACGCACTGCGGAGCTCGTCCGCACCGCGCACGTGGTTAGTTCCCAGCAGAAGGCCGTTCTGCGTGTGGTGCGCAATCTCGCCATGTTCAACAGCGTGATCATCGTGCTGCTGGTGGCGTATGCCTATGTTCTCAAAATGCCGGTTAGCGAGATTGTTCCCCTGGTGCTCACTGCGGTCCTGGCGTCGATCCCGGTAGCGTTGCCGGCTACCTTTACGCTTGCGGCAGCCATCGGCGCGCAGTCCCTGGCGCACAGGGGCGTCCTTCCCACGCGGCTTTCCGCCGTGGATGAAGCGGCAAGCATCGATGTGCTGTGCTCGGATAAGACGGGCACATTGACGCGTAACGAACTAAAGGTGACCGCCATCCGTCCCATGCCCGGCTTCAACGAGATGCACGTCCTGGGAATGGCCACTCTCGCAAGCTCAGACGGCGGGCAGGATCCCGTGGACGGGGCCATTCGCTCGGCCGCCTCGCAAACCGCGGCCTCCGATCTGCCGAAGCTGAGTAAATTCGTGCCGTTCGACCCGAGCACGAAGATGTCCGAGGCCACGGCGGTCGATTCGAGCGGGGCCACGGTGCGCATCGTAAAGGGGGCCTTTGCCGCGGTCATGGGCCTCACGGCATCCATGCCGGATGCCCTCACGACGGCGAATGAGCTCGAGGCGCAGGGGTTCCGGGTTCTGGCCGTCGCGGTGGGTCCTCCGGAGGCCATGAAGCTCGCGGGAATCATTGCTCTCAGCGACCCGCCTCGAACGGATTCCGCGGCGCTCATTACGGAGTTGCGCGCCTTGGGCGTCCAGACCGTAATGGTGACGGGCGATGCACCGGCGACGGCAGCGATCGTGGCTCGCGCGGTGGGTCTCGATGGTGCGGTCTGTCCACCCGGGCCCATCCCCGACAGCGTGCGCGCAAAGGAATTCGCCGTCTTTGCCGGCGTGCTTCCGGAGGGGAAGTACAACCTAGTCAAGGCGTTTCAGAAGCGCGGCCACACCGTCGGCATGTGCGGCGACGGCGCCAACGACGCGCCGGCGCTACGACAGGCGCAGATGGGAATCGCGGTATCGACAGCGACCGACGTCGCGAAGTCGGCGGCTGGTATCGTGCTGACCGAACCCGGACTCGGTGGCATTGTCGCTTCGGTTAAAGAAGGCCGCGTGACGTTCCAGCGTATTCTGACCTACGCGTTGAACTCCGTGATCAAGAAGATCGTGCAGGTGCTCTTTCTGGCGGCCGGACTGATCCTCACTGGGCAGGCGATCCTGACCCCCATGCTGATGGTCATCCTGATGATCACCGGTGATTTTCTGGCTATGTCCCTGACGACGGACAACGTGCGCCCCTCCCCGGCGCCCAATGCCTGGCGGATCGGCCCGTTGACGATCGCGGGCGTCGTGATGGGAATCGGTGAACTGATCTTCTGCATCGCCGTGCTGGCCGCCGGCAAATTCGGGATGGAACTCGGGATCGAGGCGCTGAGAACCCTGTCCCTGGTTGCGCTCGTGTTCGGCAGTGAGGCGACGCTCTACGCCGTTCGCGAACGGCGGCGCCTATGGAGTTCCCGGCCAAGCCTTTGGGTGCTCGCGTCGTCGATCGTTGACCTCTTGATCATCGTGACGCTGGCCACGCGCGGAATCGCAATGACGCCGTTGCCGCTGGCGGCGATCATCTGGACGCTTGCCGCGGCAGCCGCCTTCGGATTCGTCTTGGACCTGGTAAAAGCGCCGGTATTCCGCCGCCTGAAGATTTCGTAGATCGCCGCGCCCATGGCCTAACGGACAGGCTTCATGTAAGCCGCAGCCAGATCCGAGCAGTCGGGCTTGAGGTTCGCCGGCATGCGCGTTCCCGGCTGGACTACTTCTTCGCGGGAACCTCGGCGGGCGCCTGCTGTCCGGCGGTCCAGAATCACCTAACGACATGGGCCAGGGGAGAATCTTGCCTGTCTTACAGGAATGGGCCAGACTCCGTCCCGAACATCCTCTCGAACAAGGGGGGAAATGCGGAGAGAGAGCAAAACCCTGATTCATTACCCAAATACTGCAGCCGTTCGCTCGTAAGTTATTGATTCTATTTGGCGGAGAGAGAGGGATTCGAACCCTCGATAGAGTTTCCCCTATACACGCTTTCCAAGCGTGCGCCTTCAACCACTCGGCCATCTCTCCGGTGAGGTTTTGGAAGGTCCTGGATGATGCTCAGATGCTAGTTTACCATGCGGTTCAGCGCGTCCCTCAGCCGGAGGTACCATTCCGGGCCCAAATCCGCGGGAAACACGGGCGCCGCGCACCAGTTGGCCGCCTCGCCGGCACCCGCGAGTTTGAGAATCTCCGGCAGGATGCGGTCTCCCGGCTTTGCCTCGAGCGAGCGGGCCAAAGCGATGTCCTGCGACACATTCCGGAGGATCAGGCTGCGGATCGTCGCAGGCTCCAGTGCGCCGGTGCGCGTGCCGGCCTGCCCGCAAACGTACCCCCTCCACGCCGCGCGCACGGTCATGTCGGAAGCCTCGTTAATCCCCGCCAGGGATGCCCGGCTGATTTCGTGAGGGGGAACAATGGCGGGCAGTATCCGCACCTCCAGCGGGGAGATGATCCAGCGGCCGGCGGCGAAGAGCTGCAGCTCGAGTCTGGTCCGCCGCGCTTCGGTGTCGGACTTCACCCAGACGTCCATTAAGAACGTCACGGTGGTCTGGCCGGGAATCGGTTTAGCGGCGTCGGGCAAGGAGCCTTCGTAGGGGAAGCTGACTGGCTGCAGTTGGTCCGGGACCCACTGCGCGCCGCGCAGCCCGTGCACTTCCTTGTACATGGTGACTCCCAGGAAACCCTCCGGATTCTGTCCCAAATACAGGCGGTAGGGCACCCCCGGAGGCACCGTCACCGCGGCGCGGTAAGTGGCATGCGCATTCCGCGCCACCCCGGGCGACAGGATCTCGCGCGGCGAGACGCCTTCCCGGCGGGGCCGGTCGGCAGCAACAACCTGTCCGAACGGATCGATGCGCTGGAACTCGGAATAGATTCTGATGGACGGCAACTGCGCCTGTGCCGCGCCCGCAAGCATGGTTGCACACCACACCGCGAACGCGGCCCAGGAGCGGCGCCTTATGTCATGTCCCATTTTTCCGGGTGCAGCAGCGGATCGCCCGTAACCAGGACGGGCCGCCGGAGGATCTCCTCCAATTCTTCGAGGTAGTTGTTGCCGGCGGACTTGAGCACCTTCGCCACTTCGGGATTCACCCGCAGGACGACGTTGGGGCCCTCCACCACCGCAGAAATCTTCTGGGCCTCCTGCAAGATCTCGCTCACCACCGTCTGCACGCTCTTCACGTACCCGGCGCCCTCGCAAACGGGGCAGGAAGAACACAACGTGCGCTCCAGACTTTGCTTGACCCGCTTGCGCGTGATCGCCACCAGGCCGAAATCGTTGAACTGGAGAATCTTGTACGGGGCGCGGTCCCGGCGCATCTCGTCTTCGAGCGACTGCATCACCTTCTGACGATTCTTGCGCTCATCCATGTCGATGAAATCGACCACGATGATGCCGCCCAGGTCCCGCAGCCGCATCTGGCGGACAATTTCCCGGATCGCCTCGACGTTGGTCTTGACGATGGTGTCCTCCAGACGATTGGACTTCCCGACGAACTTGCCGGTATTGACGTCGATGGCCACCAGCGCCTCGGTTTGATTGACCACGATGTAGCCTCCGCTTTTCAGCCACACCTTGGGGCGCAGAGCCTTCTCGAGCTCCGATGTGATGTTGAAGGCATCGAAGATGGGTGCGGGGCGCGTATACAGCTTAACGCGCGAGACCAGCGCCGGCTGCAGGCGCTCCACGAAGCGCAGCACGCTCTCGTAGACTTCCTCGCTGTCCACCCAGATGGCCTTGAAACTGTCGGCCAGTTGATCGCGCAGCAGGCGCTGCACGATATCCAGGTCATGATGAATCATGGCGGGCGCCTGGCGCTTCTCGGCTTTCTGCCGGATGTCGAGCCAGAGATTGAAGAGGAACGTCATGTCCGACGCGATTTCGCTCTCGGACTTCCCTTCCCCCGCCGTGCGCACGATGAAACCGCCCGGCATGCCCGTGCGGTGATTCTGAATGATCCGCCGCAGCCGCAACCGTTCGTCTTCGGAAGCGATCTTGCGGGACACCCCCGGATGGTCGACCGTGGGCATGTAGACGACGTACCGTCCCGGCAACGCAATGTGGGAGGTGATGCGAGCCCCCTTCTGCCCCAACGGCTCCTTGGAAATCTGCACCAGGATTTCCTGCCCCTCTTTCAACAGGTCCGTGATCAACGTGGCCGGCCGTTCGGCGGCAACCACGGTGGCGGGCTCGATTTCAGGGCGAGCCGCGGGCTTCCGGTCTCGCGGGTTGCTGGTCAGCGCGGGGTTCGGCCGCCGCTGCGCCGCTGTTCTTCCGCCGCATCCGCCGCGAGATGCGATGCGGATAGCGGGCAGCCGGCTCTCGAACATCCGCTCGCAATTCCGAGGGCGCATGGTCCTTGGGCTCCTCGGGAGCCATAGCCGGAGAGGGTTCTTCCCCGAAAGCGGGCATTTCCGGAGCCGCTTCAGAAACTTCCTCCGCCTCGTCCAGTGACGGAGTTGCAGAATCCTCCGTAAGTCCGCTTGCTGACGCGCGCGGCTCCGTAGGAATCTGAGCCGCGACCGTAAGGGAGCGGTCGCTTTCGAAATCCGGAACTACCTCAGGTACCTCGTCCAGGGCCGGGGGCTCCGGCGGAAGTTCGTCCGCTTCTTCAGAAACAAGCTCGACTTCGGGAGCAATATCGGGGGCTTCCTCAAGCACGTAGGGCGCGGCGGCCACCTCTTCCGGGACCTCGCGATCCGCTTCCGGCATTTCGGAAACGGCTCCCCGCTCGACCCGTGCCTCGGGTCCGTCCGCGTTGTACTTTGCCAGAGATTCGCCGGGGAGAACGGCGAAGTCGGTTTCCGAGGCGGGCTCGGTTACGCGTTCGGTTACCCGTTCAGGGGCGGTCGCGGGCTCGGAAGACAGGGCCACGTACTTTGAATCCGGGAATCCCCGGCCCCGGCTGCGGCGTCGCCGGGAGCGGCGATTCCGGCGGTCCCTGTCATCCTCCGGCGCGGGGGCCGCGGCCACCACCGGCTCCGCCTGTGCAGGGGGAACGGGGGCGGGCACAGTCCGCGGGGCTTGCCGGTCCGGTTGGCGCTCCGGCCGGCGTCCGCGGTCCTCGGGCGGACCCGCCATCTTGTCGTACTCCTCCTGCTCCTCGAAGAAATCGGTCACGTAAAGGAAGGCGTCCCTATCGAGCCCGATGTCGACGAAGGCCGACTGCATGCCGGGCAGGACGCGCGTCACGCGGCCCTTCTGGATGCTGCCCGCCAGCGAGTATTCGTTCGACCTTTGAAAGAAGATCTCGACCAGTTGGTCGTCTTCCAGCATCGCCACTTTGGTTTCGTGGCGGTTGGAGGAAATCACTAACTCTTTTCCCATACCAGTCCTCAATTCGGGCGAACGGAGAACGCGGCGTGGCGAGAGGACCAAGGCGAGAAACCCGCCCCCTTCGGCGAACCGAAGCCGGGCGAATATACCGCGGAGCGACTATCGCACTTCCTCCGGGGACGCCGCACGATTGCGCATCCCGCACGGACCTGGGGAGCGGGTCGAAACTACCTCATCGGCCGCGGCGCATCGCCGCTCCGGAGGCCCGCCCCTTGTGGGTGCTCACACTCCAAAAACTTTTGTCAGCCCGAGACTCCTCGCGAAAACCGCATCTCGATCGCTTCAATTCACAAACCGCTGAAGCCGGACATTATTCACCAACCCCAGCATTAGAAACGTCGTCAAGACACTGGAACCGCCATAACTCATCAACGGCAACGGGAGACCCGTCACGATCATCCGGCCTACCAGCATCCCGACATTTACAGACAACTGAAACAGCAACAGCGCACCGACACCCATGCAAATGTACATGCCGGCGCGATCGGAAGCCGCCTGCGCATTTCGCACAATCTGCATCAGCATCAGAAAGTACAAGCCTAGAACCCCGGCGACGAACGCGAAGCCGTGCTCCTCGGCAAACGACGAAAGAATGAAATCGGTGTGCGCCGCCGGCAGGTACCGCAACTGGGTCTGCGATCCCTGGGCGACACCCTTGCCCCACATACCACCGGAGCCCACCGCAATTTTCGACTGAATCACCTGGTACCCCGACCCGAGCGGATCGCGCATCGGGTCCCAAAACGATGTGACGCGAGATTTCTGGTAATCGGTCAAGAACGGCCAGCTCAATAGAACCGCCAGCACACCCAGGAGCACTACCATGGCCGCGTGCCGCCAGCGGAGGCCGGCGAAGTAGATCCCGGCGGCCAGAATCGCGCCGTACGTCAGCGCCGTGCCCAAGTCCGGTTGCTTCATCACCAGCGCCATGGGCAATGCCACCAGAGCGCCCAACTTCAACAGGTCGCGAAAGTCGGGCCGATCGTTCTTCAACTCGCTCAGATAGCGCGCAGTCAGCAATATTATCACCAGTTTAGCGAATTCGGACACCTGAAAGGTAAATCCACCCGGGAGCGGGATCCAGCGCCTGGAGCCAAAAACCTGACGACCGGCAAAAAGGACCACCACCAAGGTGACCAGCGAAAGAACATAAAAAACCGGCACCTGCTCGAGCAGCGCGTGGTAGTCGATCCTGGAGATCACGTACATCAGGACCAGGCCCACCAGCACAAAGGCCGCCTGCATCCACCATGCGTGCCTCAACCGCAAGGAGGGACTCCCGATGGTGGCGCCGTAAATCTGCAGCGTGCCCAGGGCGCAAAGCGCCAGCGCAATCAGCAGCAGCGGCCAATCGAGATCGCGAGCGGACCGGTACTCGGCCATACTAGCGTCCTGCCTCCGAACAACCCTGTACTACAGCACCGTAGAATCTCCTCCGCCCGCAAGGATTCGCCGGCGGTCCCGCCGGCAGGACTGCCGGCGTGGCGCGCACGACTGCGCGCTCCACGAGTTTGGCTGCGGCTATGCTGCTATGTGGGGCAGACCATCGCTGTTTGTGGTCTGCCACGTTGTGCAAACCGCTGTGCGAGCCCACGCAGGCGACAAAAGACGATCGCCTGCGCCACGAGTAGAAATGGGCATTCTGCCTGACGCAGATCACTAGGGTTCCCTCCCGTTGGGCTCCGCAGGGAGGCCGCCGCGCGCAACTAACTGCGGTGGAACGCGCTTCGCCTTCTTCTCGAAGTAGGTCTTGATCAAGTCCCTGGCGACCGGGGCCGCGGCCGTGGCTCCGTGCAACCCGCCTTCGACCAGCGCCACCACCACGATCTCCGGATTCTGCCGGGGCGCGAAACCCACGAACCACGCGTTGTCCTTCAGTTCCTGACCCAGGCGGGTGCCCTTCAGTACTGCATTGGAGGCCAACTGGGCGGTGCCGGTCTTGCCGCAAATCTCGATGCCCGCGACCTGCGCCTGCCTCCCGGTGCCTTCGTTGACTACGGCGAACATGCCGTCGATAACCTGCGCAAGATTCTCCGGTTTGAACTCGACGCGCCGTGGACTCTCCCGCCGGGCGGGATCGGCCACCACGTGCGGCGTGTACCAAACGCCGCCCATCGCCAGCCCGCCGATGGCGTTGGCCAATTGCAGCGGCGTAACCGTCAGCGCCCCCTGTCCGATCGCCACCGAAATCGTTTCGCCCGCGTACCACTTTTCGCGCGTCGTCCGGATCTTCCAGCGCGAGGAGGGAACCAGCCCCTCCACCTCGTTCGGCAGATCGATGCCGGTCTTCTTCCCCAGGCCAAACAACTCGGCGTACTCGGCGATTTTGTCGATTCCCAGCCGGTTGCCGAGGTTGTAGAAGTAGACGTCGCAGGATTGGGCGATCGCTTTGTGCAAATCGACCGTACCGTGCCCGCCCTTGAGATGACAGGCAAAGTAGCGCCCGTAGAACGTGGCGCCGCCCGGACAGAACGTGGTGAGGCTCTCATCCGTCTTGCCGTCTTCCAGGCCTGCCATGGCCATAATGGGCTTGAAGGTCGATCCCGGTGAGTACGCCCCCTGGATCACACGGTTCAGCATAGGCGAGTCGGGGTCATTCAAAATCGCTTGCCGGCCGACGGACCGGACCCTTCCGACGAATTGGGCGGGATCGTAGGAGGGCTGACTCACCATGGCCAGCACCTCGCCGTTGCGCGGATCGAGAGCCACCACCGCCCCCTTCCGTCCTTCCAAGGCAAGCTCCGCCACAACCTGCAGGTCCAGGTCGATGGTCAGCCGTAGCGGCTTGCCCGGCTTGGCCTCCTTCAGCCCGATCACCTGCCGCTCCACGCCGTGGCTATCCACCACCACCTGGCGCTGGCCGTCGGTCCCCGTCAGCAACTCGTTATACTGCCGCTCGACGCCGGTCTTCCCAATCACGTCGCCTTGGTTGTACCTGGCGAATTCCGCCGTATTGAGTTGCTCGTCACTGACCTCGCCGGTGTAGCCGATCAGGTGTGCCGCAATGACGTTGCGCGGGTAGAGCCTCCGCTCCACGGGGATCAACTCCATCTCCGGATAGCTCGGATCGCCGCGGTGCGCCTCGACGAAAGCCAGTTCGCCCTTGGTCAGCTCGTCCTTGATCCCGATGGGCTGGTAGCGCGGCCGGGAGGCGAATCGCCTCAGGCGCGCCGACACTTCGCCTGGGTCGACGTCGAGCCCCTGGACAAGCTCACCGACCTGCTCGGTCTTCAGATTCTCCCTGGACAGCATCAGGCTGAAGGAAGAGCGGTTGTCGACGATCACCCTCCCATCGCGGTCCAGAATTCTACCGCGAGGGGCGGAAATCGGGAATGCTCTGATCCGGTTGCGCTCCGCCTTCTCGCTGTAGAACTCCGGATTGAGGACTTGAATGTCCCAAAAGCCCGAAATCAGGTAGAGGAAAACCGCCAGAGTGAAGTACTGAAAGAGGACGATTCTGGTAGCCGCAAACTTGACATCGTCGCGGCGCAGAAGTCCGCCGGGCGAATCGTCTCGTTCACGGTGGGGCAAGGGCAATTTCACGGCAGGCTCACGCGCTCTCTCTCAGTTTATCCAATAGGTGGAACAGCGGGACGGCCACTGCGCCGTTCGCGAAAGCGGCCGCCACGGTGGCAAGGATCTCGAGCGACGCCGTCTCTCCCAACAGGCTGCGCCGGAGGGCCCATTGGAGCCCTTGGTGACAGATCAGGCCCACGAAACCCAGGCTGAAACGAACCAGGACGTTCTCCGTATCCAGCCGAACTCCCAGGGAAGCCGCCGAGTAGCCCAGGAGCGTCTTCACCATCCCCAGCAGGCCGATCGGCAAGTGCGAAAGCGCGTCCTGCGCCAGACCGATACTCGCCCCGATGAAGATGCCCGCCACCTGGCTCCGGCGCGTCATGGCGAAGTAGATGGTCACGAGCAGCGGGAGTTCCAGGTAACCGGCCAAGCTGATGTAGAGCGGGACGAACACCTGGAACAGAATTGCGGCAATCGGGAAAACCAACATCACCCATGGACGAAGCCGCAGTCCTTTCTTCTTCGAGCGGCCTCCGAAGGGTATCGAGTCGCTGTACTCGTTCATGGCTTGACCGTCGCGGGCCGTGGAGCAACCGGCGTCAGGGGTGGCTTCACGGGGGGAGCCGCCGGGCCCGCGGGAGATCCCGCTGGAGGAGGCTTCCGGCTCTCCGGGTTGTCTCCGTAGGCGCCCCCGCGAGACTCAGCTCTCTTCCTGTATTGCTCCAGCAACCGGTCGGCCTCGGTAGCCGATCCCGCAGCCTGGGCTGGTCCCGCAGCGGGTTCGGCCGCCGGGGAAGTGGGCGGCGCCAGCAACGGCGCGCTGCCGGCGAGTCGCCTGCTCCGCGGGAAGCGACTGGTGGACGCCCTCGAGCACCACCAGCAACTCTTCCATTCCCCGTGCGGGCCCGCTGGGAATCAACACGATCTCCTTGTACGTCCTGTCGCCTCCCACTGTCTTCACCCGCCCGACCGGCAATCCGCGCGGGAAGATGCGGTCTTCCCCGGAGGTGTAGAACCACTCGCCCACCTCTATCTTCTCGTCGCGCGGGATATAGTAGACGCCGCACTCGGACCGCCCCAGGCCCTTGAGAATCCCCTCCACCCGGGACTTAGCGCTGACCACACCGGCGGAGAACGACTGATCCGTGATCAACAAGACCTGGGAGGATGTGGGGTAAGCGGCCGACACCCGACCGACCACTCCGTCCGCATTGATGACCGCCATTCCGGCTTTTACTCCGGCCGCGGAGCCTCGATCTACAAAGACCACCTTTGAGTTGAAGCCCGGCGCCGCCCCGATTACGCGGACCGCAATCGTACGCGAAGGAAGAGTCGTCTGAAACAGCCGCAAACCCTCCGCGTCGCTCGGCCGTTCCGAGTTCGCGCCGGAGGTAACGGTTCTCCATTTTCAGCCGGTCGAGTTCGGCCGACAGCCTGCGGTTCTCCTGTCTGGCCCCGACCGCCAGGAAGTAGTCGGAAAAAGCCCCCGAGGCGCCGCCGGTGACGGCTTCCAGGACTCGCGCCATGGGAGCGACGGAACTCACCGCCCACACCCGGAGCAGGCGCACATCCTGGTTGGTCTTCACCTGGTAGGCCACCAGGATCAGTTGCGCAAGCAGCACCACCAGCAGCACCGTCAGACTGCGGTACCGATTGAGCAACGCCTCCATAGCCCGCCCGACGCGCCAACTAATCGAGGGAGATCTTGCGCAGCAGCTTGAAATCGGTCAGCATCCTGCTGGTGCCAAGTACCACCGACGCCAGCGGGTCTTCCGCGATCGAAACCGGCAACCCCGTCTCCTCCCGGATGCGCCTATCGAGATTCTTCAGTAGCGCGCCACCGCCGGTCAGCACGATCCCGTGGTCGCTGATGTCGGCGCTCAGTTCCGGAGGCGTGCGCTCCAGCGCGACGCGAATGGCGTTGAGGATGGTAGCGACACACTCCGACAGAGACTCGCGGATCTCGCTGTCGTCGATGGTGATGGTCTTGGGCACACCCTGGATCAGGTTGCGCCCCTTGATCTCCATCGTCAGCGGCGTGTCCAATGGAAAGGCGGATCCGACCTGCATCTTGATCTGCTCGGCCGTGCGCTCCCCAATCAGCAGGTTGTACTTGCGCTTCAGATACTGGACGATGGCCTCGTCCATCTCGTTGCCCGCCACCCTGACCGAGCGCGCGTATACGATGCCGGAGAGAGAAATCACCGCCACATCGGTGGTGCCGCCGCCGATATCGATGATCATGTTCCCGCACGGTTCCGTGATGGGCATGCCCGCGCCGATCGCCGCCACCATAGCCTGCTCGACCAGATGCACTTCGCTGGCCTTGGCCCGGTAGGCCGAATCGACAACCGCTCGCTTTTCGACCTGGGTGATCTCGCTGGGCACCCCGATCACGATTCTGGGATGCACCAACATCCTGCGCCCGTGCGCCTTCTGGATGAAGTACGTCAGCATCCGTTCCGTGATCTTGAAGTCGGCGATCACGCCGTCCTTCATGGGGCGTATGGCGACGATGTTGCCGGGCGTGCGGCCCACCATCTCCTTGGCGTCGCGGCCTACCGCCTCGACTTCGCCGGTGTTCTTGTTAATGGCGACGATCGAGGGCTCGTTGACAACGATACCTTTGCCCTTGGCGAAGACCAGGGTGTTGGCGGTGCCCAGATCGATCGCCAGGTCGGATGAAAACAGGCTGAAAAGAGAGCGAAAGTTCATTACAAAATCAAATGGTCAGAATTGATCGGATTATCCCCTCAAAGCCTAACACACCGGCGGGAACGGACGCCAGTGGTTTAAGAGTTTTTCCTTGAACTACAATGAGTTCCTGGTGATAACCCGCCGCGCCGTCGTCTCCGCCCCGCTCGCACTCCTCGCCGCTTGCCGCCGCAAGCGCGGATCTGGATTTCCGGGTTACGCTTTCGTGGCCAACCAGGAGGGGCAGGCCATCGCGGCGGTCGATTTGACCTCCTTCGTCCTGGCGCGGCACATCCCGCTCCAGGCCAGCCCTACAGCCGTCATCGCCGACACTGCCCGGAAGAGCGTCTACGCCCTGACGCCGGAAACCGGAACCGTCCACGAAATCGACCCGGACCGGCTGGCTGTCGGGCGGCATCTCCGCGTCGCCCGCCGGGCGGTCTCCATGCGGCTGGCGCCCGCCGGTGGCGACCTATGGGTGCTGGCGAGCGATCCCCGGCAATTGTCCCGCGTGTCGCTGGACAGCTTCCGATTGGCCGGACAGATAGCGCTTCCCGGCGACCCGGTGGATTTCGACATCAGCCCGGACGGTGAGCTCGCCGCCGTGAGTGGCGGCGCCGAGGGCATTGTGAGCATGCTGGACCTCCGGGCCGGCAAAGCCAGAAAGCCCGTGCACGCCGCGGAACTGGCCGGGAAAGTCCGTTTTCGACCGGACGGCAAGCAGTTGCTGGTGGCGGACCTCGCGCGCCGGGTGCTCGCCATCCTGGAGGCGCCCAGCGGAAGGGTCAGTCACGAACCTGGCGCTCGCCATCAAGCCCGAGCATTTCTGCTACAAAGCCGATGGCGGGGAGTTGTTCGTCTCCGGGGAAGGCCTGGATGCGGTCGTAATCGTCAACCCGTATTACACCGAAGTAACGGAGACCGTGCTGGCCGGACGCGCTCCGGCCGCGATGGCCATCTCCGGGTCGCCGGAGTATCTGTTTGTTACGAACCCGCCGACGGGTGACGTGACCATCCTGGACGTTGACACCCGTCACATGGTCGCCGTGGTGTCCGTGGGCCAGGAACCGAATTTCGTGACCATGACCCCCGACGATCAGTATGCGCTGATCCTGAACCGCCGCTCCGGCAACATGGCGGTCATTCGACTGGCGGCGGTCATCCGCAGCCGCACACGCGGTGCGCCCTTGTTCACGACGATTCCGGTGGGCTCGGCGCCGGTCAGCGCGGCGGTGCTGGCGGTGGGGTAGTCCAGGCGCTCACAATCACCGCCAGCGCGGCCAGGGCGGCGGTCTCCGCGCGAAGAATCTGGGGGCCCAGGGTGACGGGTGTCCATCCCTGCGCGCCTGCCGCGTTGCGCTCGCCGCCAGTCCAGCCTCCTTCGGGTCCCACCAGCAGGCACACCAGATCGGAGGGCGCCCGCCTTCTCCTCCGAAGGCAACACGGAGGCCAGCGGCGGCGCGCCGCGCTCCTCGTCCAGAAAGTAGCGACAGGCAGCCGCTGTCTCGAGCGCGCGCTGAAAGCTGACGCTCGACTCGATTTCCGGCAGCCGGGAGCGGCGCGACTGCTGGCTGCTTTCCAGCGCGATTCGCCGCCACCGCTCCACTCGCTTCGCCGCGGCCTTTGCCAACCCCTTCTCGCTGCGCTCCGCTTCCACCGGAACGATGGTCTCCGCGCCAAGTTCCGTGGCCTTCTCCACAATCCACTCGAACCGGTCGAACTTGATGAGCGAAGCAAGCAGGATCACGCGCACCGGCGGCGCTTCCGCCTCCAGACGCTCCAGCACATGAAATAGCACTCGATCTTTCCGGAAGCCCTCGACTTCGGCCAGGTACACCGACTGGTTGTCCGCAATCTCGAAGCGCTGGCCGGCTTCGACGCGCAGCACGCGCCGCAGATGCTCGGCCGTGTCGCCCGACACCTCGGCCCGCTCGTTCCGCACCGCCTCCACGAAGAACCGTCGTCTGGCCATGTACAATAATCTACGCCACTCATGATCGCGCACATTCGAGGCACCATCCTGGAGAAGCACCCCAACCAGGTAATTGTGGAGTCGGGTGGGGTCGGCTATGACGTCACGATTCCGATCTCCACGTACTCGGCCCTGCCCGAGGTGGGCGCGGAGGTGCGCCTGCGCATTCACACGCACGTGCGCGAGGATGCCTTGTCGCTCTTCGGTTTCCTCACCCAGGACGAAAAGACGCTGTTCGAGAAGCTCATCGGGGTCAGCAGCATTGGCCCTAAACTGGCCGTCACCGTGCTCTCCGGGCTTCCCACGGCGGAGCTGATCGGCTCCATCCGGCAAGGCCAAGCGGAGAACCTGGTGCGCATTCCCGGCGTGGGCAAGAAGACCGCCGAGAGGATCGTACTCGAGCTGCGCGACAAGCTGGACCTGCTCGCCGCGGGAGTTCCCGCCGCCCAGCCCGCCGCCACCCTGTCGGCGCTCGAACAGGACGTGCTCTCCGCGCTGCTGAACCTGGGCTGCGCCCGGCCCGCCGCGGAGGCCGCCGTCCGCAAGGCCAAGACCCAGGGACCCGCCGGAGATTTCGAGCAGTACTTCCGCCGCGCGCTGGAGCTGATACGTTAAGCTGAAGGTCGGTTGCCAATGCGTGAAAAGGGAATCGTATCTCCTTCGGCCCAAGAAGGCGAGCTCCAGTTCGAGGCCAGCCTGCGGCCCTCGCGTCTCGAGGATTTCACGGGCCAGTCCAAGCTGAAGGAGAACCTCTCCATCGCCATCGAAGCGGCGCGCCAGCGTGGCGACGCGATGGATCACGTGCTGCTCTACGGCCCGCCGGGCTTGGGCAAGACCACGCTGGCGACCATCATCTCGAACGAGCTCGGCGTGAGCTTCGAACAGACCTCCGGACCCATTCTTCAGAAGAAGCTCGATCTGACGGGAATCCTGAGCAACATTCGCGGGCGGCAGGTGTTCTTCATCGATGAGATCCACCGGCTGCAGCCCGACGTCGAGGAGATGCTCTACGCCGCCCTCGAGGATTTTCGCGTGGACATTCTGATCGGCTCGGGGCCGGGCGCGCGCACGCACTCGCTGCCCATCCCGGCATTCACGGCCATTGGCGCGACCACGCGGCAGGGCCTCGTGAGCGCGCCGTCTGCGCGGCCGGTTCGGGCTGGTGCTGCGGCTGAACCACTACGACGTCGACGAGCTGAAGAAGATCGTCGCTCGCTCCGCCGGCTTGCTGGGCGTCCAAGTGGATGACGCCGGATCCGGCGAGATCGCGCGCCGCAGCCGTGGAACGCCCCGCATCGCCAACCGGCTGCTCCGCCGCGTGCGCGATTACGCCCAGGTGCGCGCGGACGGGCGCGTGACCGTCGAGCTCGCCAAGACCGCCCTGGATCTCCTCGAGGTGGATCGCTTCGGCCTCGACGAGATCGACCAGAAGATCATGCTCACCATCCTGGAGAAGTACTCCGGCGGCCCGGTGGGATTGAACACCATCGCGGCATCGATCGACGAAGAGCCGGACACCATCGAGGAAGTCTACGAACCCTACCTGATCCAACTGGGCTTCATCGACCGCACGCCGCGAGGCCGCGTGGCCACGGACCGTGCCTTCGACCACTTCCAGGTGCCCCACCGCCTCCGAGGCCCGCAGCAGACCTTGTTCTAAGCATGGAACAAATACCGGAAAGGGCAAACCTCGCGGCCGAGATGGTTGTCGACGCCGCTCTGACCGTCCACCGTGCGCTAGGACCGGGATTGTTGGAGAACGTGTACTCACTCTGTCTCGCTCATGAACTGCGGAAGCGGGGCATCCGGGTACTGCGAGAGCTGCCACTGCCTGTCTCGTACGATGGAATCCTTCTGGATGCCGGACTACGTCTGGACATGCTGGTTGACGATTGCGTGATTGTCGAACTGAAAGCCGTGGAGTGCCTGTTGCCAGTCCACAAGGCCCAGGTGCTGACTTACCTAAAGCTAACCGGTCACCGCTTAGGTCTGCTGATCAACTTCAACACAACGCTAATCCGAGACGGCATTCGGAGAGTCGTGCTGTGAATATTCACCACAAAGGCACAAAGACACAAAGTTATAATGTCTTGTTTTCTTGGTGTCTTTGTGCCTTTGTGGTTAAAAAATGAGAACCGTCTATCTATCCCTGGGTTCGAACGTAGGCGACCGGGAGCGCATGCTCGGCGAGGCGCTCCGCCTGCTCGAATCGCCCGGCCTGCATGTGGCGCGGGTCTCGCCGGTCTACGAAACCGAGCCTCAGGATCTGAAGAACCAGCCCTGGTTCCTGAACCTTGTGGCGGAGGTTCAAACCGGCCTCTTCCCGATGCAGTTACTCACACGCGTGCGGAAAATTGAACGCGAACTCGGACGGAAGCGCACGGTTGACAAGGGACCGCGCAGCATCGACATCGACATCCTGCTATATGGTGAGTCGGTGATCGATTCACACGATCTGGTGGTGCCTCACCCCCGGATGACGGAGAGGCGCTTCGTGCTTCAGCCGCTGGCCGACCTCGCTCCGGACCTGCGCCACCCGGTGCTCCGGCGCACCGTCAAGGAACTGCTCGCGGCGGTTTCCGGACAGGCCGTCCGGCAATTTGCTGCAAAGCTCGGTTGATCTACGGCATCCGAGCGGCGAGCACTTTGGCGGCGGCCACCGGATCCCCGGATTCCGCCACGTTGGCGATGCCGGCGATGTACTTGCCCTTGCGGAAGAAGCACAGCTTTCCGAGGTACTTGTCGTTCGCCTGAAACGCCTCGTCGCCCACCTGGATGGGTGTGGAGCCGGTCATGCGGCCGCTGGCCTTCTTCAGAACTTCCGCAGCGCTCGCGGCCGATTCCTCGGTCACGATGAACATCTTGCCGTACGGGTACTGGGCGACGTAGCCGCGCTTCAGAATTCCCAAACCCAGCACGCTCTGCGGAACGAGCTTGAGGGTCGCCTCATCCAACTGCGCGGTGGGGAACCAGGTCAGCAGCGCTGGCAGTTTCGCTTCCCCAGGTATTTGCGCGGCCATGGCATTCAAGAACTGCCGGATGACCGCGCTGTGGTCGCCTTCGGGATTAGCGGCGACTTCGACGTAGTACTTGTCCTTGACGAAGACCCCGCGCCGCCCCATCACCTGCGCCGACATCCCGATCTTCTCGACCGGACGGCGGGGATCGCGGTTCGACATGAAGATGCCGTAGGCGAATTCCCCGTTGGCCATCTCGGAAACGTCGAAGACGAGGGTCACCCCGTCCTTCTTACAGCTAACGCCGTCCATCTTCACGAAATCGTAGACGACATAGCCTTCGGCGTTGCCATCCATGTACTCGAAGAGGTTATCGGCGTTGAAGGTCCTGGCTGGACCGTCCTGCGGCCAGCCAGGGACCAGGCTGCAACTGGGTTTCTGCGCCATCGAAACGGCGGCAGTCAGAACCATGAGAATTGCGACCGAGTGCAAACGACTCATCCAAAGATCTCCTGAGAACGGCTAAGTCGCGCCGACAACCTCCACCCCGTTCGGGCAACGCACGCTGCAAGCTTCGCAATCCGTGCACCGAACCTGGGTGAGCTCCGGAGCCAGCGAGTGGTAGTTCTCCCGGCCTAGCGAGAACTGACCGTAGCTCTCAGCGTACATCAAGAAGCGCAGCATGTCAGCCACGGGCAGCCCCTTCGGACAAGTGCCACTGCAACTGCCGCACATGCGGCAATATAGCGGGCGAATTTCCTCCAACCGGGCGGCCAGCAGCTTTCCGTCGGCTGCCGAGAAGGGCGACGACATCGCCCGCAGGTTCTCATCGAGCTGATCGTTGTCGGTGATGCTGGGGATGATCGTATCGACATTCGGGTTCTTCAGCACCCACTTGATCGCGGACACCGCGGCGCCCGGCCGGTTCAGCCGGTTCAACATGTCCGCGGGAACCGTATAGGACCGCACGGTAGGCTTCACGCCGCCCGCCAATCCCTTCATGGCTACGACACCGATGTTGGCCTTCTTCGCCTGCGCGATAAGGGCGTCGGTCGACGGATCCATGGTGAAGTTGTAACTCATCAGGAAGACGTCGAAATGATTCAGCTTGATCATCGCCGGAACCATCTCGGCGTGTCCGCCGTGGAAGCTCACGCCGGCAAACCGGATCTTGCCGGCCTTCTTCGCGCTGTTCTGGGCCTCCAGCAGTTCGTCGTTCACCATGGACGGCGTGCTGCGGCTGTGCAGGTACCAGATGTCGAGATGGTCGGTCTGCAGCTCCTTCAAACTGGTGTCGAGGTCCGCCAGGGCGGTCTTGCCGTCCTTCCCCTGCGTCTTGCTCGCGATGTACACCTTCTGCCGGTACTTCTGGAGAGCGGCTCCGACCATTCGCTCGTTGTTGCCGCCCTGATAGACGCGTGCCGTATCGAAGAAGTTGATGCCGTTGTCGGCCGCCCGTTCGATCACGCTGGCGTCGGAAGTGGTCATGCAGCCGAACGCCATGCGGGTGACCTTGAGGCCGGTCTTGCCCAAGGTCCCGTACGTGAATTTGTAGTTGGGCTTGGCGCTGGATGCCTGGGAAAAGGAAAGGCTCTCGGGCCTTACGGAACCGAGAGCCGGAAGGGCCATGCCGGCCCCTAGAAAACTGCGTCGAGATGATGGCTTCAAGCAAATACCTCCTGGGCGCGGGTGAGTCTGCTGCTCACGCGAACTCCATTGGGGCAGTTTACCGTACAAGTCGGGCAGTCGCCACATCGCACGGCGGCCAGCTCGGCCGGCAATTGCTTGAAGTGCTCGCGGCCCAGCGCGAACTGTCCGTAGTCTTCGGCGTACATGACGTAACGCAGAACCTCCGGAACCGGCAAGCCCTTGGCGCAGGTCCCTTCGCAACTTCCGCAGCCGCGGCAGTACAGCGGCCCGATGAACTCCAGGCGCGCCGTCAGCAGCTTCTTGTCCGAGTCGGAGAGCGGCTGGGCCATCGCCTTCAGGTTCTCTTCGAGCTGGTCCATGTCGGTCATGCTGGGAATGGTGGTGTCGATATTCGGGTTGCTGAGCACCCACTTCAGCGCGGCGAGCACGGCGCCGGGCGCCTTGGGCGCCGCGGGCTGAGCGGCTGCGCCCCGTCCACCACCGCCACGGGCTCCGCCGGCCATGACCTTCATTCCGATGATCCCCACGCCGGCCTTGCGCGCGGCGTTGATCGCTTCGGTGAGGTCCGCGGCCATGGTGTAGTTGTACGCCACCAGAATGACGTCGTGCATCCCCTTCTGCACAATCGCCGGAATCAGCGTCGCCTGATTCTGATGCGTGCTCACGCCGGCGAAACGGATCTTACCGGCCTTCTTCGCGGTCTGCTGGGCGTCGATGAGATCGTCGCTGACTTGCGAGATGTTGCTCTTCGCCGTGCAGGTGCCAGATGTCGACGTAGTCCGTCTGCAATTCCTTCAGGCTGGTATCCAGATGGTCCAGCGCCCCTTGCTTATTGGCGGCTCCGGTCTTGGTGGCCAGAATGATGTTCTTGCGCTTGCTCTTCAGCGCCGCGCCGACCATCCGTTCGTTGTTCCCCTGCTGATAGCCTCGCGCCGTGTCGAAGTACGTGATGCCCAGATCGAGGCCCTTTTCGACCACGCTTTGGTCCGAGGTGATCATGCAGCCGAAGCCCACGCTGGTGATCTTCAGTCCGGTCTTGCCAAGGGTCCGGTAACTGAGCGCACTTCCCTGTTGCGCGGCAGCCGGCGCGGCGGGCGCCGGAATCGACGGCAGGGAAGCGGAAGCCAGGCCGGCCACGGGCAAAGCGAGCCCCGTGGCGATAAAGTTGCGTCGCGAAGAGTTGTTATTCATGGATTGCCCTCTTAATCGGCAGAATAGACTGCCAAAATCTCAAATATGCGCCGGCTTTCGCCGTTCCCTCAATTATAAGGCCGCCGCCGCGCCCGGAAATGTAAACTCTTCGGCCTACTTCACCGCGGGGGGCGTGGCCGGCACGGTCCAGAGGTAGATAGTCCGTCCGTCCACCTCCATCTTCTTCTCCGGCGCCCAGTCCCCCATATCGAAGGCGTGCGATACGATCCGCGTGCCGGGCTTCAGGTCGCGCCACAGTTTCGGGCGCAGCTTGACGTTGAGCGACGTGAGCAGGTAGAGCGTCACCACGGATGCCTCTTTGATATCGGCCTCGAACAGGTCCGCGTTGCGGAATGTGACGAGGTTGGTCACGCCGTTCTCCTTGGCGTTGTCCCGGGCTTCGGCGATCCTCTCCGGATTGATGTCGATGCCCACCCCGCGCACGCCGTACAGCTTCGCCGCCCGAACCACCATGCGGCCGTCGCCGCAGCCCAGGTCGTAAACGACATCGCCTTTGTGAACGTTGGCCAGCTTGAGCATGGCGTCCACAACTTGTTCCGGCGTCGGAACGTAAGATCACGTCGGGTTCACGCAACGTCCCGGCCTGCTGGGCGAAACCGGCCAGCGGCATCAAACACAAAACCAGCGCCGTGCATATAGACGCTTGTGCGAATCGCATTGCTTCTCTCCTTGTTCGGAAACTCCGGCACATATGCTTCAGAATACACCGAACCCGGGCACGCCGACCGGTTCAAGCCAGCCGCTCGATGCGCACCCGCGCGATGCGGTTGCGCTCCATGACCAGGACGGTGAAGCGCCGGGTGCCTTCCTGCACGTGATCGCCCGGCGCCGGAATGCGCCCCAATCGAAACAGGAGGAATCCGGCCAGCGTCTCGAAGCCCGCGTCCACAGGCAGTTCAATCCCGTACTGCGTCTCCAGGTCGCGGATGTTCGTACTGCCTTCGACCTCGTGCACTCCGGCTTCCGGCGAAGGCAGGTGCCGGGCCAAATCCTGCTCGTCTTCGATCTCCCCGAAGATCTGCTCGAGCACGTCTTCCAGGGTGACCAGACCGGCGATGGTGCCGAACTCGTCCACCACCATGGCCATGTGCACACGAGTCCGCCGGAATTCGTCGACCATCTGGCTTACCGGCTTGGTCTCCGGCACAACCGGCGGCGTGCGCAGAAGAGCTCGCAACCGGAACTTGAGCATGGCGGGGCGCACGGAACCGAGCGGCCGCACGTCTTCACGGAGGCGCAACAGGTCCTTGTAGTGGAGGATCCCGATGATCTGCTCGGGCCTTCCCTCGTAGACCGGCACGCGGGAGTACTGGTGTTCCATCATTGTGCGGAGGACCTCTTCCGGCGTGGAGTCGATCGACGCCGACACGATGTCGTTGCGCGGCACCATGATCTCCCGTACCGAGAGATCTTCCAGATCGAGAACGCGGTGGATCACATTCTCCTCGAATTTCGGCAACTCGCCCTCGCCGCGCGCCGAAGTCACGATCAGCTTCAACTCCTCGGCCGAGTGCCCTCCCCCGCGCTGTTTCCCTTGCAGCCCGAGGAGCTTCGAGAGTACCGCCGCGGAATGCTCCAATACGAAGACGAACGGCTCCGCAATCCGGTAGAAGACGAGTAGCGGCGGCGCCACCAGCACGGCCAGCCGGTCGGCCTTCTCGATCGCGAGATTCTTGGGAACGACCTCGCCGACGACCACGTGCAGTGAGGTGATCAACAGGAACCCGAGTGCGAAGCTCACGCCGTGCAGCACCTTGTCGTAGCTGGGCGCGAGCAGGCCGGAGAACAGGCCCATGAAGAAGCGGTAGAGCGCGTCCTGGCCGGCCCATCCCAGGCCCAGGCTCGCGATGGTCACGCCCAACTGCGTGACGGAAAGCAGCCGCCCCGGGTTGGCCAGCAGATTCAACGCCGCCTGCGCACCGACGCGCCCCTCTTCGGCCAGGTGGCGCAACCGCGAGGGGCGCACGGAGATGAGGGCCACCTCCGACGCCGCGAAGAAGGCATTGACGCCGATGATCAGCGCCAGTGCCAGGAAGCGATACCCGTAATATGTTTCTGCCATCCGCATGGGCGGCCACGCCGCATCAGGTAGAATTGCGGAGTGGCCCTCCGTCGGATTCTACGATATCTCAACTACGCGATTGGCGCGGCCCTGCTCGTTCTGATCATAGCGGCCTATTGGTACGCGTGGAGGCCGCTCCCGGAGACCTCGGGTGTTGTCGAAGCCCCGGTCGCGGGCCGCGCGGTGATTTCCCGGGATGCCCTCGGCGTGCCGCACATTATGGCTGCCAGCCTCCCGGACGCCCTCTTCGTGCAGGGCTATGTGACCGCGCAAGACCGCTTGTTCCAAATGGACGCCCTGCGGCGCATGGCCGCCGGGGAACTGGCCGAGGTGCTCGGACCGGTGGGACTCGCCGGCGACCGTGAAGCCCGCCAACTGCGCCTGCGACGAATCGCCGAAGCCTACAACGCCGGCCTGCCGCCACAGGATCGGGCGGCACTGGCGGCTTACGCGCGCGGCGTCAACCAGTTCATCCTGACGCACCGCGGACGGTTGCCGCTCGAATTCACCCTGCTCGGCTACGAGCCACGCCCTTGGAGCATCGTCGATTCGCTTCTGATCGTCGTGCAGATGATGAGCACGATGGACCGGTCCTGGCGCTTGGATCTCCAAATGGAGAACCTGCTTCAGGGAGGCGACCCGGCCAAGGTCAGACTTCTCTACGCAGCACCCACCCGCGACGTGGCCGGTCCGGCCTCTAACGCGTGGGCTCTCTCCGGAGCGCATACCGCCTCGCGCCGCCCGCTGCTGGCCGGCGACCCGCACCTGGAATTCAGCGTGCCGCCGGCCTGGCACGTGGTTCACCTCGGCGGGCCGCGGCTCAACGTTTATGGCGTGACTTTGCCGGGAGTCCCGGGCGTGCTGGCAGGCCATAACGACCGCATCGCCTGGTCCATCACCAGCCTGTCCTTCGACGTTCAGGATCTCTACATCGAGAAGTTCGACCCAGCCACCGGACGGTACATATTCGGCGGACAAATGGAACAGGCCAGACCTGAGCGAGACGTGATCCGCATCAAGGGCGCCGCCCCGGCGAACGTGGTGCAATGGGTCACTCGGCACGGGCCGATTCTCTTGGCTGAGGGCGGCCGTTTCTTGTCCCTTCGATGGGCGGCGGCGGATGCGGCTGGACTGCAGTTCCCGATTCTGGATCTCAACCGCGCGCGCGACTGGACGGAGTTTCGGTCCGCCCTGGCTCGCTTTCCGGGACCGGGAATGACGTTCATCTACGCCGACGTGTCCGGCAACATCGGCTCGCAGGCAGCCGGCCGCTTCCCAATTCGCAGGGACTTCGACGGCCGCGTTCCCTTGGACGGCACATCCGGGAAGTTCGAGTGGGACGGGTTCATCCCGTTCGACAAGCTGCCCTCGAGTTTCAATCCCGCGTCCGGGGTGGTGATCTCCGCCAATGAGAATCCCTTTCCGGAGAAATTCGAGTACACCGTGAGCGGCAATTTCGCCGCGCCGTACCGGTTCAACCAGATTGCTGCGCGTCTCGGATCCAAGCCGGCGTGGCGAGCCGAGGAGATGTTGTCCGTCCAAACGGACGTCTACTCCGCGCAGAGCCATTTCCTGGCACAGCAGATCGTGGCGGCCTACGGGCGGCGCGGCAGTTCCTATCCCGATTTGGCGGCCACGGTGGATTTGCTGCGGCAATGGAACGGGCAGATGCGCGCCGGCCGGGCCGAGCCGATGCTGATGACGCTTGCCTATGAGCACTTCCGCAGGGCCTTCGCCGAACGCGCTTCGCCCGGCAAGGGCCTCGCCTACGGGCCGCGAATCGCGCCCGCGGTCGTGGAAAAGCTGTTGCGCGAAAAGCCGAAAGACTGGTTTCCGGATTACGATCGATTCCTGCTGCTGAACCTGCGGGACGCCCTCGAGGAAGGCCGCCGGATGCAGGGGCGCGATGTCGCCAAGTGGGATTACGGGAGGATCAACCTGCTGCTTCTCCCCAACCCGGTCGTCGGCCAACTGCCGCTGGTGGGCCAGTACTTCAACTTCGGTCCCGTGGCGCTCAATGGATCTTCGCAGACCGTCAATCAGGTTTCCAAGGCCGGCAGCGGGTTCCTCGGCCCATCGATGCGCATGGCGATCGACCTGGGCAGGTTCGATCGTTCGCTGCTCAACCTCACCCTCGGCGAGTCCGGGCAGGTGCTCTCCCCGCACTACAAGGACCAGTGGAAGGCCTACCTGGCCGGCCGCGGCCTGCCGGCGCAGTTCAACAAATTCGAAGCCAAGGGAACGCTGACGTTCCTGCCGGAGAAACGGTAACGGCGTCAGGAAGCGGCCAAGCCGAAGAACGGGCGGTACTTTGGCGGCAGCTTGGTGGCCCGCAACTGGCGGTTGCAGAAGATGTGCTTGGTCTCGCCGGAGGCCAGCTCGCGGCCGCCGGCGGCTTCGCGCATGCGGTAGCCGAACCGCACCAACCTCGGGCTGGCCTGCTCCAACCAGGTTTCGACGATGACCTCTTCGTCGTAGCGCGCCGGCGAGAGATACCGGCAGCGCGCCTCGACCACCGCCAGCAACACGCCGTCCTCGACCTCCATGTCCCGGTAGCGGAAGCCCAACGCCTTGCAGTACTCGACCCGGCCAACCTCCATCCAGACCAGGTAGTTTGCGTAGTAGGCGACGCCCATCTGATCGGTCTCGGCATAGCGCACCCGGATGCGGGCTTCCTGGCTGATTCGGCTCATGGGGACATTGTCGCACCGGCTTGTTAACATTGTGATTAGGCGTGCCCATCTTCGCGTTCTGGTCCATGATACTCACGACGGCGATGCTCTTCGCGCCGCTCCAGGCGCCGCGTACGCCGGACCCGGTCTTCCGGACGGAAGTCCGGCTGGTGAAGGTCTTGTCGACGGTCCGAAATTCTCAGGGCCAACTGATTGGGGCGCTGAATCGGGAAGATTTCACGATCTTCGACAACGGCTTGCGCCAGGAAGTGGCCGTTTTCGAACGGCAAACCGCGCAGCCCCTCTCGGTAACGCTGCTGGTCGACACTAGCCTTTCCACGGCCAAGGATCTGCGCTACGAGACCGACTCGGTTTCGCGTTTTCTGAGGGCGGTCTACGTCGAGGGCGACCCGCAGGACGCCGTTTCGCTCTACAGTTTCAACTATGACGTGACCCTGCTGGCCAGTTTCACCCGCAGGCGGGAGCGGCTCGACGAAGCCATGAAGGCGCTCCAGCCGCGCAGCGGCACTTCGCTCTACGATGCGATCTACCTGGCCTGCCAGAACCTCGAGACGCGGGAAGGGCGGCGGGTGTTGATCGTGGTGACCGACGGCGGCGACACCACCAGCACGAAGAGATTTCGCGATGCCGAAGAGGCGGCGCAGCGCGTGGACGCGGTGCTGTACGCCATCCTGGTGATGCCGATCACCAACGAAGCCGGCCGCAACGTCGGTGGCGAGAACGCTTTGAAGACCCTCGCTTGGGGCACCGCCGGACGCGTGTTCACGCCCACTGAGATGGGACCGGCCGTGGACGCCGCGTTCACCGACATCCTGAGAGAACTGCGAACGCAGTACTTCCTGGGCTACTACCCGCGGGCGGTCCCTCCGATCGCCAACGGCTACCACCGGTTGGAGGTGAAGGTCCGCAACCCGGATTTGCAGGTGAACGCGCGCAGCGGATACTATGAGGAAGCCGAGCGAAAATCTGCATCCCCAGCAGAGGGTCGTGGACCCGTTAGGGAAAAGGACTATCTTCGCCCGAAGTGATGGATGGAGCGCGTAATGGAGAAGAACAAAGTCAAGACGAAGCCGCCTGAGCAGACGCTGGAGGAGGTCAAATATCTCCGGCACCTGATCGAGAACGCCATCCGGGTGCGGGTGCGCTTGGTCAACAACGAGGAGTTTTCGGGCACCATCGAGTTCTACGACTCCAACTTCATCCGTCTCACGCGGACCGACGGTCCGAACCTTTTCATCTTCAAACACGAGATCAAGTACCTCTACGAGTTGGAAAGCTAGGCGAGGCTCCCACCGATGGAATCCTTTCTGGAAGCCGGGCAAGAGATTGCCCGCGAAGCCGGTGCATTGTTGGCGGGTTACTACCACCGCCGCATCGGCTATCGATTGAAGGGCGCGTACGACCTGGTGACGGAGGCGGACCTGGCCTCCGAGAAGCTGGTGATGGAGCGGCTGGGCGCACGTTTCCCGGGTCACGCCGTGGTGGCCGAGGAGAGCGGGGAGCACCAGCGCGGCGCCGAGTACTGCTGGTTTATAGACCCCCTCGACGGCACCACCAATTTCGCGCACGGTTTCCCGGCGTTTTGCGTCTCGATGGGACTGGAGCGCGCCGGAGAGCCGGTCGCAGGCATCATCTACGACCCGTTGCGCGATGAGATGTTCACCGCCGGGCGCGGCGAGGGCGCGTGGCTGAACGGCGCGCGACTTGAAGTGTCCAAGGCGGCCCGCCTGGCGGACAGCCTGGTGGCCACGGGATTCCCAAACCGGAACCGCCATAAGAGCATCAACGTCCACTTCTACCACCAACTGGCGATGGCGACCCACGGCGTCCGGCGCGCCGGGTCCGCCGCGCTCGATCTGGCCTACGTGGCGGCGGGACGCCTGGATGCTTTCTGGGAGTTCGGCCTGAACTCCTGGGACATGGCGGCCGGTGTGCTGATGGTGACCGAGGCCGGCGGCCGCCGTTCGGACATGCACGGCGGACCGCACGGGCTGACGTCGCCGACCATGCTGGTGGACAACGGCCTGGTCCACGAGGAGATGCTCGCACTGTTCGCCGAGATCTTCGCAGGCCGGTACCGGGTGCCTCTGCCGACCGTCAACGGATGAGGGCAGCTTTGTCAAAACGGTCGATTTGTGTCGAATAGTGTCGAATTCTGTCGACGGGTTTTCGCCTAAAGCGCTGCTTCCGAAACCATCAGGTAGCATATTGAAGAAAAGCCAATTGGACGCATAATGGCCTCGCTCTTCCGATAATAGATGCCGGTTCATTGGTGAGACCCATTCTTTTCAAGAGCTTGCTAGGTTCGTTGGGTCGGGCGAGGTGTGCGCAAGCCTACCCGGGCCGGGGCCGACGCAGACGACGGGCCGCCCCACACTGGAGTGACCGACAATGGGACTGGGTTCTTCCGAAGAAACTATACCTCCTCATATGTGCGGTCCCTTTTTTTTCGATTACATCTAGCTTCTTCCGAAAATGGATGTCGGATATGCGGTCCTTTGTTTTCAATAACTTGCTAGGTTCGTTTGGTCGGGCGACTTGCCCGCTCCGCCCGCATTTTCATTACCGGGGGTGGCCGTCTCCCGGTCATCCACTTTCGTTTGGTATTGCTGGGTGATCCTTGGTCCTGAGACCTCCGCTATGCCGGTGCCGGTGCTGGCCGGTCGGAGTAAGCTCGAAAGCCGAGTCTTTTTGGTGGCAATTCAGGGTCTCCGAGCGAGCCCCCGCCTCCTGTTCAGAGTGTACCCCGCGGATCTACGGATTCAGAGTTTGGTTCAGCGCAAGTTGCTGAAGGCATGGAGGAAATACGTTGACGGCGGTGGTGAACGCCGCCGGCGTTTCTAGTCCCGGCCGTAGGCGCGGAGAAAGTCGTCGCGAGCGATACCCGCTTGGGTCAGAATGGTGCGCAGGGTCTGTGCGGGGACGACGCAATGCGATGTGCTCGCCGACCATCACCAACTCGAATCCGAGAGCGCGGAATGCCGCGAGAACACGGGCCCTGGGCGCGTCAACAGGAAACTTCGGCATCAGGCGGCGACGGTGGTCTCGGTGACGAATGCCTCGAGGATGGGCGAGTCTTCAGGGACTATTTCCGGACCGAAGGTCTCGATGTGGAACTTGACGGCGGAGGTGACATCGGCGAGCGCCTCTTCGTAGGTGTCTCCTTGGCCAACTACGACACCCTTCAGACCGAGGGGGTAGGCGACATAGCCATCGGGATGCTTCTCAACGATTACCTTGACGTGCCTGTCCATAGCTCACCCGCACTTTAGCACGCCGGGGGCTGAAAGATGATTCACCGCTGAGCGCTGAGGGCGCTGAGAGGAATAAGATCAGAGGCGGTTCCATTCCTCAGGGGGAGATGCCGAGCTGGATACCTGAGCGAATGGCGGGCGCCGGAAAACGGCCCATCGAAGCCCAGGAGGCGCAATCGCCGGACGAAGCCTTCGTTTACAGGGTCTCCACCGTCTCACGGAGGGGCTCCCTGTTCAAGTCGAGCCCGCCGATGACAGGGAGGGCATGGCCAAGCTTGATGCCGAGCAGGACCCAGTCTTCCAGAGTGGACCGAACGCCTTCCTCGCCTTCGCGAAGCGTTTGGCCAAATGCGATCACTCCTTGGCAGGGAGGGATGCGGGCAACAAACGTACCATCTTCCAGCTTGTCGTAGACCGCCTGGGCCAAAGCCTCGTCCACGTAGTCGCTGAGGATGTAGCGGGCGGACATTCCAGCAGCAGTTTAACACGGGCGGAGCATTGAGGGGTTGGAGAGAAGATTCACCGGAAAGCCCTTCTTGCTGGGGCGTCAAACCGTCACGCCTTCCCGTCGGACGTTCAGCAACAGCGGCGACTCATCGGCGCGGAAATCGTGTTCGGAGACGTATACGCAGGAGATCACCACGTCGTGACTGAGAGACAGGCCCGAAGCGAGCGGCGAAACTCGAGGGATTTCCAGGTTGGCGTCGATATCGGAATCCGACCAAGCTTCGTTGCGCGCCTGCGAGCCGAACAGGACCACTTCGGCGAGACGAGCGCCGTAGATTTTCTCAAGGCCGCGCCGAAACTGTTCCAAGATGTGCCGCAGCGCCGCTTGCATAGGGCGTGAGATGCACCACGGAGGCGCTGAGGGCGCGGAGAAGAAAGCGGGGCTCCTGGTAAGATGGGGCAAGAGGCTGTGGCATGGTAACGATTTCAGCCAGAGGAAGAGTGAAGGACGACGGTACCCTGGATCTACACGTGATGACTGGTCTGCCGGAAGCCGACGTGGAAGTCCTGCTCGTGCTGGAGCGGCTTGTCTTGAAGAACGAGGAGGCGGCTTCGAAGGAGGGCGGCTGGCCGGAGGGCTACTTTGAGAAGGCCTTCGGTAGCCTTCGGGACGATCCGATCGGCTACGAGCCGCCACCGCGGTTTGAGGCGCGCCAGGAGTTGCGTTGACATATTTGCGAGGGCCGAACGATTTGCTCTGCGTAAACGGGGATACAGTTCGCCGCAGCGGCGCCCGATAGCGGGCAAACTCCGGGCGCAGAGAGGAAGGGGCCTAGGGGCGGGGGAGCCAGCGGCTGGCGTGCAGGATGGTGACGCCCACGATCTCACCCTTCTCGTAGCGAATGAGAACGTCCTGGTCGGTTAGCTCGCTCTCATCGGCATGGCTGGGCTTCTTGAAGTTCAGATAGAGAACGTCACCTTCCGAATCGAAGCTAGTCCAGATGTTGCTGGTGGGTAGTTTCAGGATGCGGGGAGCCAGGTCCATGATTTCGTTGATGTTCAGCGCGGCCATAGCTGCTCCCTCCTGGCGTCTCCCATTGTATCGGCAAACGTAAAAAGGGCGCACCTGGGGGAATCACCGGAGGGGCGTGGAGAACACAGGAGATGCACCGCGGAGGCGCGGGACTTGAGAAAGAATTGGAATTGGCGAAGTATCGCGTGAGCCCGAATCTCGGCGGATCTTAGCCGCCGCGACGGTAGTTTATCATCGGATGCTGGCGTAGCACCGTTACGGTGACACAGGTTTCTCCTTTGGGGCGCCGATCCGTCCGGTTCAGGTCGTCGACTTGGTCTGCGCTGGGTTGACGCAAGTATTCTTCTTTTGTTCGCCTCAGTAAGGCGGCCTTTTCCCTTAAGCCCGTAGCGCTTGCCGCTGGCAGCGGAGCAGTAGGAGGATGTTGTAACTCACCGCCGCCCACAGCGCTTCCATTCCCACTTTGACTAAGCCGCGTACGTGGAACTGCCGCAAGCCAAATTTGGCCTTCATCCATAAGTGTGGCGTTTCGGCCACCTCCGACCTTTGGCGATAGATTTGTTTGGTTTCCGGCAATGCCATGCGCTGTTGGAACTCGTTGATTTCCCGGTGGTATTCGCTACGCTGCACCGACCGGCCGGTCTTTTCGTTTTTCGGACAACAGTCCTTTTTGCATGCACAAGCCGCACAAGCTTGCGAGGGCGCCCGATATTTCGAAATCACCACCAGTTCATTTTGCGTTTTGCCCTCGTACCGAAGACGGATTCCTTGGGGACAGTAGAAACCATCTTCCGCCGGTTCATACCGAAATCGATCCGCGTGAAATTCCGGCTTCACTCCCGCTCGCTGATAGCACTGCGCGGCCTTGGCCTCCGATTTCATGGCCGGCCCGATGAAAACCACGTCGGCGGTAGAGGTCTGGACGATGTTCCGTTGAGTGACGTACCCACCATCAGCGACCACCTCCTCCGGTTTCGTTTCCAAGGTCCGTTGGAGGCGATCGATAGCCGGTGTAAGTTGCTCAAAATCGTTGCCGGCTTGGGTTACCTCCAGCGCGACAATCGCCTTGCCGACCGCGGCCGTGGTCGTCTGCAGGTTGTAGCTGGGGGCAAATCCGCCGTCTGGTTGCTTCATGTTGCGGGCTTCCGGGTCGCTGGTGCTGACGCGCACCTGCTTGCTGGGATCGGAGTCGGCCTCTAGTTGCTGGATCTGTTGGATCGCCGTTTCCAGACGCTCGGCCCGCTCCTTGACTGCGCGTTTCCGTGCTTGCACCTGAACCAAACTATCTTCGTTCTCGCTGGTCTGCGCCAGTTCCGCGCACTGGAGCCGTGCCTGCTCCAGATGTTCCTCCAGCGTTTGCCGTCTCCGGAAACTGTCCGCCGCCGCGCTCGCCCGTACTTTGGTGCCATCCTGCATCACCCGGTTCAGTTTCACAAATCCCTCGGCACTGAGTACACCCACGACTTCTACGAACAGTTTCTCCAGGGCGCTCTGATGCTTGACCCGAAAGTCGGAAAGCGTGTGCCCACTGATTTCTTCGGCCCCGGTGAGCCACTGGTACGCCGGGTGGTACGCGCACAGTCGGGAAATCTCGCGGGCCGAGCCGACGCTCTGGCTATAGGCATAGATCCACAGGCTTGCCAATAGACACGGGTGAATTGCGGAGCGTCCGGCGCAGCCTTCGAGGGCGCGCGCATCTTCGCTGAATGCGCTGAGATCGAGTCTCTCTAAGACGCTCCAGATGGCCCGCGCGGGATGAGCTTCGTCGATGAGGGTTTCGACATCCACGGTGCGAAAAAAGGTTTGGCGGCGGTCAATGGTCTTGAAGCGCGGTGGGGCCTCGCGACCTACTTCCTGGGCCTCGGCAGGCTGCGCCGGCGGGGCCTCAGTAGACAGTGGCCAATCGGCAAACAAGCAAGCGGTTTCAGCGGGCATCGGTGTTCTTCCTGGGTTTAGCGGAGGTTTTGGGGTGGCGCTTTACGATGAGGGTGTTTCGGTCTTGGACGACCCACTCAATGGGTTCGCCTTTCTCCAGTTCCAGGGCCTCGGCGAGGGGGGCGGGACAGATGAGGTAGAACTGGCGGGTTTGGTTTTTGCGCTCGATGAGTTGAACCTTGGATGGGTAGCCCATAAACAAATGATAGGACTAGCCCGGATTTCTCATCGATCTATAGCAAAAAGCCGCCATTCATGGCATAACTGAGTTTCCAGACAACAGTTAGCGCCAATGAGGAGGCGGCTTTCGCTATGACAGAGTGTACCCAATCCAGCTTCCCTTTTGCACCCCATTTTTCGCGTGAGGTGGTGGCGCGCTTCGACGGCGGGCAGATCACCAGCGATGCGGGCGCGTTGCTACTGCGCCCCGTCGAGCAGCGAACCGGGATCCTACGTCAGTTTGCGGCCTGCTTCCGCGACCACCGGAGGCCGGAGTTGGTCGAGCACACCGTGGGCGAGTTGGTCCGGCAGCGAGTTTACGGCCTCGCGCTGGGCTACGAAGATCTCAACGACCACGATCAGTTGCGGCAAGATCCGCTGCTGGCGATGTTGTCGGGCAAATCCGATGTGGAGGGAGAACACCGGCGGCGCCGGCAGGATCGGGGCAAGGCGGGGGCCGGCAAGAGCACGCTCAACCGGCTGGAGTTGACCCGGGAGGACGCCAACCAGCGGACGCGATACAAGAAGATCGTTCTGGACGAGAAGGCGGTGGATGCGCTCCTGGTGGATCTCTACATCCAGGCTCAGCCTCGCCAACCGCAACGCATCGTGTTGGACCTGGACGCCACGGATGATCCGGTGCACGGGGAGCAGGAGGGGCGCTTCTTCCACGGCTACTACGGTGGTTACTGTTATCTGCCGCTGTACATTTTCGTTGGGGAGCATCTGGTGTGCGCCAGGTTGCGGCCATCGAACATCGACGCGTCCGCCGGAGCGCTGGAAGAGATCCAGCGCATCGTGAAACAGCTTCGCCGTGTCTGGCCCGAAGTGGAGATCGTGCTGCGTGCCGACTCGGGCTTCTGCCGCGATGCGATCATGACCTGGTGCGAGCAGAACCGGGTCGGATACGTGTTCGGGCTGGCCGAGAATGAGCGGCTGCTAAGGAAGGTCCGCAAGCCGATGAAGCAGGCCCAACGGCAGTGGAAGCAGACAGCCAGGCCGGCGCGCGTGTTCACCGAGTTTCGCTATCGCACGCGGGAGACTTGGTCGCGAGCCCGTCGAGTGATCGGCAAGGCGGAGTATCTGGACAAGGGCGAGAACCCGCGCTTCGTGGTCACCTCCTGGAGTACGGAGCAGATGGAGGCGCGACCCTTATACGAGAATTTTTACTGCGCCCGCGGGGACATGGAGAACCGCATCAAGGAACAACAACTGGCGCTGTTTGCGGACCGGACCTCGACGAGTTGGATGCGTTCCAACCAGATCCGGCTGTACTGCTCCTCGATCGCCTACTGCCTGATGCAAGCGCTGCGGCGTCTGGGCCTGGCCGGTACCGAGATGGCCAAAGCGCAATGCCAGACGATCCGGTTGCGGCTGCTGAAGATCGGCGCGCAGGTGCGCCTCACGGTGCGCAAAATCTGGATCTCGCTGGCCGCCGCTCACCCCGCTGCGGAGCTGTTTGCACAGGTCTATGGCAACCTCGTGGCGACCGTTGCGCCAGGTGGTTGAGTTTCAATGCCATCGAGGAAAAGTTCGAAGTTCTACTTTCTGCGGCCCAATGGCAGGCCCAGCAAGGCGGCCCCGTGCGAATCTTGAGCGAAAAAGCCTCGCCAGCCGCACCGCGAGGCACTTGAGGGCCGCACGCGCGTCGTGCCAGCACCTGAAATCGCGTTCCCGGCACGCGCAGCTGTAGCGGAAAACGCAATTCCTGTCGAAGTAGCTTCAAACCAGCCTCAGACGCGAAAGCGATGAGAAATCCGGGCTAGCTATATTGCTAGTCAACAACAAAATCGATTTTTTCTCACGACCGCGGAGAACGCAGAGAAGCTCCGGAGGACGAGATCTCCACGGGCAGGCGGAACCGCCTGCCGTACTTAGGGGAAGTTGGTGATCTTGGGGGTTAGGCGGACGCTGGGGGTGGTGGCGCCGCCGGTGTTGTTGATGACGTTGCTGATCTCGCCGTTCGCTCCGATGCAGACCGTGATCACGTCGTGGAACTTGACGTTGGGGTTCTGGGGCACCTCAATGGCCCGGGTCAGGACGACGCCTTTGTTGCGGAAGACGCTGTAGATCCCCAGTCCCCAGGCTTCGTGGCTTACAACATTGTCGGCCACCTTGTAGGAGGCCCACCCGTTCGTGCCGGGGGCGCTGGTGTAGCTCACCTGATCGGGAGGATCGTAGGGGATCTCGGATTGATAGAAATAGACCCGCCCGCCGTTGCCGTTCCAAACCACCTGGAACTCCTGGTAGTGCTCGACGAACAGACCGTAGATCGTCACGTTGTTGCCATTCACGACCAACCCATTCGCGGCGGTGTTGATCTTCCAGCCCACGCTTTGGTTCACGCCGTGGTCCGCGCGCCAGATCCAGGTGTGGTCCACGATGGTGTCGTTGCTGTTGATCCTCAGGCTGACCGATGCGCGCCCCGCACTGGCGCCGCCCACCCGCAGGAAGACGTCGTGCAGAGAGATGGGGTTCTTAGCGTGGCTGGCCTTGCTTCCGCTCGGACCCACTTCGAGCAGGACCGGCGAATTGGCGGCCCCCGCGTCGAAGAGAATGCCGGCGAGGATGAGGCCATCCACATCCGCGGTGGTCATCGCCGTGATGCCGTTGGTCGGCCGCAGGGTAGCGTATCCAAGGCCCATCACCACGGTGCCGGCCCGGGTCACGCGGATGGTGTCGGTCAGATCGTAAATGCCGGGCGCGAACAGCAGGTGCTTGCCCTTCGCCAACTGGGCGTTGATGGTTGCGGCCGTGTCCACGTCTGGCCGGGCGATGTAGAACTGGCCGATGGGAATGTCCTTCCCCGGCGTCGAGCCGGCGCGCCAGGTGACGCCCGAACTGTTGGTCCGCAGCGCCGGAACGCGGACGCTGTAGTTGCCTTTCGCATCGATTTGCAGGAAGGGTTTCTCGCGCACGATGGGCGTCTGCGCGACCTTGGTGTAGGGAGGCTTGGGCCATTCGCCCGCCGGCGGATTGACGACGCCGACAAAGACCATGTTCCAGTTGGCGCCGGTCCAACTGCCCCACTCGGTGTTCCGCGAGATCCATTGCTGTTGGGGACCAGCGCCCACGTTGCCGTCCACCAAGCTGTCGGACATCCAGCCGCCGCTGGCCCACCCGCCGTCTTGGTGAAGAACGATGCTGCCTCGAACGTGCATTCGGCGAAAGGGTATAGCCTGCGAAACGGCCCATTGCATGGTGCCGCCGGTGGGCGTCACGGAGAATCCTTCGACGCCCCTCCAGAAATTGCAGGTGGAGTTGTTGTTCGTCAGGTAGGCGTCGGAGTGCACATTGCCCGTGAGGTGGACGCTGTCGGGCGAGGCCCCCAATCCCATGACCTGCGTGTAGAAGCCCACCGGCACGTCCACTTTGTAGTCGCCCGGCAGGAATAGCAGGGCGTAGCGCTCCGCGCCGAATTGGCTCTTCTGCTGGATGGCTATAGACCTTGTCGATCTGGGCCTGGATCGTGGCCGCCGGCATGGACGGGTCGAAGATGAATACGTTGGGCCCGAGATCCGGCTTGGTAGCCGCCATCGCCGGGAGGGTGAGACATACGATGAGCCCAAAAATCAGGGTACTGCGCGAAGGCTTTTGCATTTTGGCCATTTCCTTTGGCGTCGAGATGAGTCTCGACGCGGCACGCATGAGTGCGTGCGCTACAGCCCGAGGTTTTCCCGAGCGTACTTGATGCAGGCGTTGTTGTTGTCGTCTTCGGCTTTCAGTTGCTCCGCCGGGCTCAGCTTGCCGATGTATTGCAGATTCTTCGAGCCCTTCGTTCTGACCAGGTTGAGAATGTGCGCCAGGTCGCGGCCGGGGAGGGGGCTGGATGGATCCTTAAACGTCTCCCAATACTGTTCGGTGTAGACCGGGATCTGAAGCGGGTCGCGCGTGATCATCTCGAGGCCGAAGGTCATGTCCGGCTGGCGGCTCCGAATGGTGTCCACGATCAACGCCAGGTCCATGATGCCCTGCCCCAGGGGAACCTCGGACAGCAGGAACCCATCCGGGTAATCGCCCAGCCCCATGTCCTTGATATGCACGTTGACGACGAAAGGAGCGAGCGTGGGGAGCCATTCCATCGGATCGTCGCACAGCGAGTAGTTGTTGCCGATATCGAAGCAGATGCCGACCCACTCGCTGCTCACGCCCTTAATCCAATCGACAAACTCGCCGAATCGCTGGCCCTTGTGGTTCTCGATGCCGATCTTCAGTTTGTACTTCCGAGCAATAGGCTCCGCCAGTTCGACCTGTCTCTTACACCGCGCGAAATCCTTCTTGAAATCGTCGAGGGTCTTGTACTGTTCATAGCGGCGCTGGGTCTGCGGGCAGCGGGATGCCTTGGCGCCGGCTTCCACGTAGCCCTGAACGGCCTTCTCGAATGCCGGCAGGCCGGCCGCGTCGCTCGGCAGCCTGAGCCCGTTGGCCGACAAATACATTCCGTAGGATTCGACTTTGGCGCGGAAGGCTTTGATATCGGCGGGCTCAAACGACGGCGGCGCCACCTCGGCTCCGCCCATGCCCAGACTGTGGCAGTGCTCCAGTTGATCGAACGGCTTCGCCCCGGTGCGCATCTGGCCGGAGCGGATGGAGAATGCCGTGGACGTACCGCCCATGCGCCACTTCCCCTTGGTCTTGGTTTGCGGGGCGGGAGCGGACATCCCGGCCACGGCGGCCGCCGAACCGGCCGCGGCTAATCGGACTACGTCTCTTCTGGTCATGCAGATTCTCTCCTCCTGGAAGAAAAAAAGTATACACCAACCGGCCGCTGCCGCCTAACCGCGGAGTTCGAAGCGGCCATCGGGCTTCAGGTAGTACGTCCTGCCGCGCCACGTGATCGTATTGCCAAAGAAGCCGGCGATCCATATGACGAACGAAAGCATGTCCTGCACCGGAACCAGCCACCATCTCCGCGCCGTCAGGGGATCGCGCAACACTGCACTGGCGACGGCCCAGGCGGCCAGGGCGCGCAAGACCGCGGTCAGCGGCAGCAACGGCCACCAGGACGGCTCCACGGCGACCATCAGCAAGGCGATCGGGAGTGGGTTCGTGAAAAGTTGCCCCACATAGCCTCCGGGGCGCGAGCGGCGCGTGCTGCGCGCCCAGCGCAGCCGGTGGCGCAGGTTGGCGGCGAACCCCTGGCTCCCGATGCGGTGCTCGACAACGCAGGAGGAAAGGCCCACGCGCCAGCCGCGCTGGTGGACCAGCTTGCCCATGACGAAATCTTCCGCCAGATAGTCTTGAAGCTCGTCGAAGCCTCCGATACTTGCCAGAGCCGTGCGGCGAGCCACGATGGTCGGGCCGACGGCGAACCGCATCCCTTCCACGACGCGGGCGACCAGCACTCCCGCCAGGAACTCCGTGTTCATGCCGATGGCTTCAAGCTGCGACCACAAGCCGTGGCCCGGAACCGCGCGATAGGGGCAGGTGGTCAGTCCCAGACGGGGGTCCTGGAACTCCTCCGCTACGACGCGCAACATGCCGGGGGTCACGCGGATGTCGCTGTCGCTCATCACGATGAGGTCGTGCTGCGCCTCGGCCAGCATACGGTCCAGGCTGTAGACCTTGGCATTGGGATAGGGCGGCTCACCGGTCACGATCACCCGCGCGGAGACTTCGGGGTGCTCCTGGCGCAGCTTCATCACCACGCCCACGGCCGGATCGTCGGGGTGACGCACCGCGAACAACAGCTCGAAGTCCGGAAAGTCCTGCTGGAAGAAGCTGCGCAGGTTCTTCTCGAGTCCTTCATCGATGCCGTACAGCGGCTTGAGAACGCTGATGGGGACGGGGGCGCGCAACTCCGCCGGGCGCACCGATCGGTAATGATGGACGGCGTAGAGAATGATGGCGCAGTAGGCCCAGGACCCCGCCAGGATCAGCAGTAGCAGCAGCGGTACGAGCGCCATGGGCGCCTACTCGGAAGGCGCCTTGGAATCGATGAGCTTCCGGATGTCCGACAGAAAATCCGCGACCGGCTGAGCGCCCAGATCGCCATGCTTGCGGTTGCGGACCGACACCATGCCGTTCTCGGCCTCCCGGCCGCCGACCACCAGCATGTACGGAATCTTCTGCAATTGCGCTTCGCGAATCTTCAGGTTGACCTTTTCGCTGCGGTCATCCAGGGTGACGCGCAGGCCAGCTTGCTTGAGCTGGTCGACAACGGTGCGCGCGTAGTCGGTCTGGCGGTCCGTGATCGGCAGCACCGCTACCTGAACGGGCGCCAGCCACACCGGGAACGCGCCGGCGTAATGTTCCACCAGAATTCCAAAGAATCTCTCGACCGAGCCGAACAGCGCGCGGTGAACCATCAGGGGCTGGTGCGCCTTGCCGTCTTCGGAGATGTACTCCAAGCCGAACCGTCTGGGCAGCGTGAAGTCGAACTGCACCGTGGAGAGCTGCCAGAGGCGTCCGATCGCGTCCACCAGCTTGACGTCAATCTTCGGACCGTAGAAGGCGGCTTCGTCGGCCATCACCTTCACCTTCATGTTCAGCCGGTCCGTGGCCCGGGCGAGAGCGTTCTCGGCGAGCTGCCATTGATCGGGAGTGCCATCGTACTTGCCGCTCTTGCCGCCGTCCCAGGTGGAGAGCTCGGCCTCGTAGTTCTCGAATCCGAAGGTTCCCAGCACGTCTTTGGCGAACTGGAGGCAGTTCACGACTTCGTCTTCGATCTGCTCGGGCGTGCAGAAGATATGCGCATCGTCCTGGGTGAAGCCGCGCACGCGCATCAGGCCGTGCATGACGCCGGAGCGTTCGTAACGGTAGACCGTCCCAAGCTCCGCCAGCCGCACCGGCAGATCGCGGTAGCTGCGCAGCCTGTCCTGATAGATCAGGATGTGGAACGGGCAATTCATCGGCTTGAGCTGGTACTCGGCGTCGTCCAGCTTCATCCGGTTGAACATGTTCTCGGCGTAGAAATTGTAGTGGCCGGAGGTTTTCCAGAGATCCGCGCGCGCCACATGCGGCGTGTACACGGGAGAGTAACCCCGCGCGATGCACTCATCGCGCATCCAGTCTTCGAGGATCTTCCTGATGGTGCCGCCCTTGGGATGAAAGAAGATCAGGCCCGGGCCCGCCAAATCCTGGATGCTGAAGAGGTCGAGTTCCTTGCCCAGCTTGCGGTGATCGCGCTTCTTCGCTTCTTCCAGTTGAGTGAGGTAGGCATCCAGGTCTTTCTTACTGAAGAAGGCCGTGCCGTAGATGCGCTGCATTTGGGCGTTCTTCTCGTCGCCCTTCCAGTAGGCCCCGGCGATGGACAGGACCTTGAACGCCTTGATGTAGGAGGTCGAGGGGACGTGAGGACCGCGGCAGAAATCGATGAACCGCGGGCCGAGGGTGTATTCGGAGAAAATCTCCCCGGCACGTTCCTCGATCAACTCGCACTTCATGTTCTCGCCCATCGCGGCGTACTTCTTCAGGCCCTCGGCCTTGGGCGTCATGCGTCGCTCGTAGGGGAGGTCCTGCGCCTGCAACTCCCCCATCTTCGCCTCGATCTTCTCGAGGTCCTCCGGCGTGAACGGCGTGTCGCGCTGGAAATCGTAGTAGAAGCCGTTGTCGGTGGCCGGGCCGATCCCGAGCTTGGTCTCCGGATAGAGTTCCACCACGGCTGCCGCTAAGAGGTGCGCGGCGGAGTGACGGTAGACTTGCATCGCCTCCGGATCTCTCGAAGTCAGAATCTGAAGCGCGGCATCGGATTGGAGCGGGCGCGAGAGATCGGCCAGTTCTCCGTCCACCTTGGCGGCGATGGCATCTTGCGCCAGCCTCGGGCCAATCGACTTCGCGATGTCGATGGGACGCGTCCCAGCCGGGATGGTCCGCTGGCTGCCATCCGGCAGAGTCACAGTAATGCTGCTCATAGGATTGATTTTTCAGCGTATCACAGCGACACACTGCGAGCCTTCTGGCGCGGCCCCCATGGCCGTGGGGGAGATGGCGGTGCAACACCGCGCGATCTGCGCCAGCAGATTAGATCCCGCCGATCGTTTTCAACGCTTCCGCCCAATGCGGCATGCCCTCCGCTATGGGTGTTGCGGGGGCGGTCTTGGTCTGCTTGAAGAAGCCTGCCCCGGCCATTCGCCAGTAGTCGAGCGCCAGCGCCACGTCCATGGCGTTGTCGGCTTCCATCAACAGGATGCCCCATCCGTCGGGCGTCTCGTCCCAGCGCAGGATCTTGACGCCTTTCGGGGGGAAAAGCCCCGACGAAGTCAGCTTCTGGGCGATGCTCATGCGCTCCGCCACGGGCATATTCTCGTTGAGTTCCCAGTAGGTCAGAAACAGCATACGTCCGCCTCCACTCTGATTAACGCCTGGAACCAGAGTAGCGCAATCGAGGTGCGAATCGGACCGAAGCCGCAATTATGGGCTTTGCGGTCTTCCCCAGCGTGCCCGTCACACGACCACGATCATAGTTGAGGGGTGTAGTGACCCGTCGACCGGCCCGTCCGGGTCCGGCGGCCGAGCGGGCTTTTAGGGACGACGCACGCAATTCACTGTTCAAGAGCCGATCAGCCGGTCATAATCAGCGTGGGTCCCGATCCACACCCAGATCATCTCCACGCCCGCTAGCCTGCCGAGGGCCCTGTAGTGATCTCCCACCCGGATGCTGAAGCGGTCTTTGCCTCCCTGCAAACGCCGGAAATGAAGCGAGGGATGGGAAGGGTTCCGCTGCCACAAGTAGAAGTTCTTCGTGGCGAGACCTTGAACTTCAGATGGCAACGCCCGGAAGAGTTGCCAGAACCGCCGGGTGGCGACGGATTTCACTCTGGAGTCGGCCACTCGCGAAGAAGGCCGTCTGCCGATTCACTGCCGCCTTCGTCAAAAAGGAAATTGAGTCTGCCCGCGGAGGCGTCGGCATCCATCTGCTCATCCCATCGCCCTTGTTCGCGCAAGCGAAACCACTGCACGATGCGCCGGTATTCTTCCGGCGGCAAACCATCTATCGCCGCCTCGATTTCCTCAATACGACTCATACCTGAAGTCTATCACCATCGCACCTTGACCTTGCCGGATTGTCAGACCGCCACGCGCAGACCGAGGTGCTTGGCGAACGGATCGAAATCCCGGTCGCTGTGCAGCAGGTCATACCCGCTTTCGATGCATCGGGTGGCAATCACCGTATCGATGGTCTTGCGAACGGTCACGCCGAGCCTGCGCAGCGCGCGGAAATTCTTCCCCGCTTGAATCGCGATTCCCTGGCCGCCCAATTGCACTACCATCAGCGAAGTCAGCAATCGCCTGGCTTCATTGAAGTCCCGCTCGTCCTCGAAGCCTTGCAGGACCTCCGTCAAAATCAAGTCGCCGATAGCCAGAGGCCGTTGGCCCAGCAGCTTGTCGAGCAACTCGGTCTGCGCCGTGATCGTCCCCTGGAAGTAATCGATCCACACGCTGGAATCGACGAGGATCAACTGTCGCTCCTCATCGCGTCCAGATCGCCGTGCCAATTCAGTTTGCCGCGGAGCCGGCGAATCCCCTCCTGTTGCCGCAGGCGGAGCAGAGTCCGCAGCCCCTCTTCCACGGCCGCGCGCTTGGTCGGCAGGCCCGTCGCGCGAAGCGTATCCCGCATGAGCTTATCGTCAATCACGATGTTCGTCCGCATGAATGTGTATCTTCTTATATAAATATACACATTCCTGTCCCCGGCCGCCCTGACAAAACTGTGACATACCGGCGGCCGAGGTGCGATACGATTGCGAAATCGGAAAGTTTCGTCCGCGCATGAAGAGCCTCCCACGCCACGATTTCGCGTTGCTCCTGCAATCCGTGCTGATTGTTTTGCCGCTGGCGATCCTCTCGGGGGTGGCACTGTATTTCCTGCGCGAGGACCGGGCGTCCATCGAGCAGGAGGCCCGCGAACGAGCCAATGTCCTGGCCCCCGAGCTTGCCCAGCGGCTCGGTCCGCTGGTTGGAGAGGCGCTCGGGCGTGCATCGAAACAGCAGACGCTGTTCGAGGGCACGATTGCTTCCGGACGCGTTGTATCGCCTCCCGACTACCCTCGCCTGCCCGAGCCGCCGGATTGGCCCGCGCAGATGACGCCCGCTCAAGCGGGCATGTGGAGGTCCGCCCAAGAGGCCACATTCCAGAGGCGCGACCCGGCGGCCGCCCGAAAGGCGTTGGAATCGCTCAGGACGTCGGGGGCGTCTCTGGCGGTTAGGGCGAACGCGGAATACGGCCTGCTGCTGCTCGACGCCGCGCGTGGCAATTCGCCGGCACGGCGCCAGCAGTTCATCGACTTGGCGCGAAAGTACCCCGGAGTGCTCACCGAGTCGGGTGCGCCTCTGCCCGACCTGGCCTTGCTCATGGCCCTGCGAGGCGGGTTCTTCCCTGACGTGGCGCGCACCGTGCAGGAGCATCCTTCCTTCCTGACTCCCGAGTTGCTGGATGCAGCGGAACGAGCCGCCGCCGGTCCGAAGGAAGTGCAGGCGATTCAGGCGCTGAAGACGACCTGGTCGGCACGAGAGAGGACACTCACCTTGCTGCGGGCGCTGCTGCTTCAGCCACGGGACTCGGCGCGGCCCGGTGAGATCTGGCTCGACGCGGACGCCGCTTCGTTCCTGGCGTTGTGTAATCCGGTCCGCAACGGGACAGAGGTGACGCTGATTCCGGCGGCGCTGATCGAGCAGGCGTTCGCGAATGCCCTGAAGGGGAGCCAGGCTCGGCTGCCCGCCTACGCGGCGGCCGCTGTGGAGATGGGAGGCAGACGCTGGGTCATCGCGGGGGTCTCCAAGCGCGCCGCTCTTCTTGCCTCCGCTGCCGGGAACCTGGAGATGCACCCGTTCACCCTCAGCCTCGATCTGGCGAACCCTGAGTTGCTCTACGCTCCCTACCGGCGGCGGCTGTGGCTGACGGCGGCGTTGATCCTCCTGGCCGCGGCCACCGGTTTCGCCGGCCTGGTGAGCCTCTGGCGAGGATACCGACGGCAGGCCCGGCTGAGCGAGATGAAATCGAACTTCGTCTCGAGCGTGTCGCATGAACTGCGCGCGCCCATCGCCGCAGTGCGGCTGATGGCGGAGAGTCTGGACGCGGGCCGGATCTCCGACGATGTCAAGAAGAGAGACTACTTCCGCCTGATCGTCCAGGAGTGCCGGCGGCTTTCGTCGCTGGTGGAGAATGTGCTGGATTTTTCGCGCATCGATCAAGGACGCAAGCAATATACGTTCGAACCGGTCGATCTCGGGGCGCTGGTGCAACAGACAACCGCCTTGATGGAGCCGTGCGCGGCCGAGCAGCAGGTCCGCCTCGAGCTTGTCGCGCCACTGCCCGAAGCCGCCAGCCTGCAACCCTGTTGGGACGGCGAGGCCGTTCGACAGGCGCTGGTGAACCTGCTGGACAACGCCATCAAGCACTCGCCGGCGGGAGCGACGGTTACAGTGGAAGTCGAAGCCGCGGAGCCCTTGGCAGGGCGGCTGGGCGCCTCCGGCGCAGAAGCCCTGTTCGATTACGAATGGCAACACGGTCAATCGCGTGTTACCGGAGAGACCCTGGTGCGTCTGTGGGTGGAGGACCAAGGTGAGGGCATTCCCGCCGCCGAGCAGGCCAGAATCTTCGAGCTGTTCTATCGTCGCGGCTCCGAGTTGCGGCGCGAGACCAAGGGAGTTGGCATCGGGTTGAGCATCGTGAAACATATTGCGGAGGCGCACGGGGGACGGGTGATTGTGGAGAGCACCGTCGGACAGGGCAGCCGCTTTGCGCTGGAGCTGCCGTTCGCGCCGCCGGTGACGAAGGAGACACGCTAATGCCGGCCCCACGCGTCCTAATTGTCGAGGACGAGTTGCCCATGCGGATCGCGCTCAAGGACATTCTCGAATCCGAGGGCTACCGTGTGCTCACCGCCGCCGATGGCGTAACAGGGATGGACCAGGCGATCCAGGAGAAACCCGACCTGATCCTGCTCGACATCATGCTGCCGAAACTCGATGGATACACCGTCTGCGCCGAGCTGCGCCGTCTGGCGATACCGGCCGCCGTGCTGATGCTCACGGCGAAGGGGCAGGTGCAGGATCGCGTGACGGGGCTCGATGCCGGCGCCGACGATTACCTGGTGAAGCCGTTCAGCACGGATGAACTTCTGGCGCGCGTGCGCGCCTTGCTCCGGCGGGCGGGCGGCAAGCGCCGTGTGGCGACGTCTCTCGCGCTGGGCGATGTGCGGATCGACTTCGTGAAGCTGACCGCCCGCCGCGGTCGGAAGACCCTGCGCCTCACCGCCAAGGAATTCGCCGTGCTGCGGCTGCTCGCGGAGGCGGCAGGCGAGCCGGTGACGCGCCAGCAATTCCTGGACCTGGTCTGGGGCTGCACGGCATTTCCCACCACGCGCACCGTGGACAACCACATCGCCAGCCTGCGGGCCAAGTTGGAGCCCGACCCGGAAACGCCTCGGTGGATTTTGACGGTACACGGCGTGGGCTACCGGCTCGAAGCAAAGGAGTGCGATTTTGCAGAACCGTGACACTCGCGGAGGCGACCTCCGGCAGACTGGCACTCAGGGGGACTTCTCATGAAATTTGCATTGGCTCTGACGGCTCTATTCGTAATCTCCGGCGCGCAAGGCGCACAGGACCCGCTTGCCGAAACACTGCGGAAAGGCGTCGTGCAGGAGGAGACCAACCAGAACCTGGATGCGGCGATTCAGGCGTACCAGGCCGTGCTCACCCAATTCGGCGAGGAGCGCAAGACCGCCGCGACAGCTCTGTTTCGTCTGGCGGAATGCTATCGCAAGCAGGGGAAGAACGACTTGGCCATGGCGGCCTACAAGCGAGTGGTCGCGGAATTCGCGGATCAGGCCAAGCTGGCGCAGCAGAGTCGGACCGTCCTTGCCCAGACATTCAAGGTTCAGGCCCCGCAGGCCGCCGGAGCCACTAGTCCTCAAACCGAAGAGGCTCGCCGCCGGTACAGGGAAACCATTTTGGCCCAGATAAAGGCCGCGCAAGCCCAGATGGCCTGGGAACAGAAGAAATTCGATCTAGGCGAGAGCACAATGCTCTCCCTCCTCCAGGCGCAAAACAAGCTCGCCGAACTGAGCAGCGAACTGGCCGCGTTTGACGCCGGTTCTGGAGAGGCGGCGGCGATGGAGGTGCGCCGCATACGGAGGGCGCAGCTTGAAAGAAATATCGTCCTGGCGAAAATTGAGGTGGAGGCCGAACAGAGAGATTTCAACTTGGGCAAAGTGGACCAATCGTCTGTTACTAGTGCACAGGTGAAACTCCTGGAACTCCAGCGCCGGTTGGCCGCCTTCGACGCCGGCATCACTCAGCGATAGTGGAGCAGACTGCAGCCCCGCGGCCGATCGGCAATCGGCCCGCTGTTCCTTCGCCCGCTGGAGATCACGAATTGGCGGCCCGTGATAACCTAACGAAAGACTCCGAGCCACAATGAAAATCCCATCTGATGCTTTTATTCCTGGAGGAATACTCCGCCTGAGATTCGCAAAATCAGTTGTCCTGTCAATGTGCGTCGCGCTGCTCGCCGCCGGGCTGCTCGCTGACGAAGGCATGTGGATGCCTCAACAGATTCCCGAGCTGGCAACCAAGCTGAGAGCCCTGGGATTCAAGGGCGACCCGAAAGCGTTCGCCGACCTTACCGGACAGCCCATGGGAGCCATCGTCTCGTTGGGAGGCTGTACGGCGTCGTTCGTGTCACCGGACGGACTCATCGTCACCAACCATCACTGTGTCACCGGCGGCCTGCAGTTCAACTCCACGCCGGCACGCAACCTGCTGAAGGACGGCTATCTGGCAAAGACCCGCGACGAAGAGTTGCCGAATGCGCCGGGATCCCGCGTCCTTGTGACGACCGCTGTCACCGAGGTCACCGCTGCCATCACGGGGAATATCGACCCGAAGGCAACGGACCGCGAGCGCTACGACCTTATCGACCGGAGGATAAAGGAGCGCATCGCCGCCTGCGAGACGGGCGGACAACGCTGCAACGAGGCGTCGTTCTTTGGTGGGTTGAAGTACTTCGAGATCGCCCAGATGGAGATCAAGGACGTGCGGCTGGTCTACGCGCCCGCCGAGGGGATCGGTGTGTTCGGCGGCGAAACCGACAATTGGCGGTGGCCCCGGCATACCGGGGACTGGAGTTTTCTGCGCGCCTATGTCGGCAAGGACGGGAAGCCGGCTGTATTCTCCAAAGAAAACGTTCCGTTCAAGCCCAAGCACTGGCTGAAGGTGTCGACAGAAGGGATCAAGCCGGGGGATCTGGTTTTCGTGACAGGCTACCCGGGACGCACCGAGCGTCACCAGACCTACTCGGAGGTGAAGGAAACAACCGAGTGGAGCTTGCCCCGCTCCATACGACTCGCGCAGGAACAACTGGCGATCCTCGACCAGCTCACGAAGAAGGATGCCGCCCTCGCGCTGAAGGTTTCCGGGCGAGTGCAGGGCTTGAACAACACTTTGACAAAACAGAAAGGCGTGCTGGAGGGGCTGGTGCAAGGGGGGAGGCCTGGCAAAAAAACAGGCACAGGAGAAGGACCTCGAGGCCTGGATCGCGGCCGATCCGGTCCGCCAGAAGAAGTATGGCGACGTACTTCCAGCGCTACGCGCCCTTCAGGCCGAAGCCGAGAAGACGCGCGAGCGGAACGCCGCGATGACAAGTCTGGCAAGCGCGTCCACCTACCTGAGCGCGGCCCAGACGCTCTATCGCCTCTCGGTTCAGCGTCCCAAGGCGGACATCGATCGGGAAGCGGGGTTCCAGGAGCGCGACTGGCCCAGGCTCCGCGACGCTCAAGACCGCAACCAGCGCACGATGGATGCCACCGCCGACCGGGCACTGCTTGGTTGGGCGCTGGGCCTTGCCGCCGCCCTTCCGGCCGAACAGCGGATCGCCGCTCTGGACCAGGCTGCGGGTCTGAGGCCCGGAATGCCCAAGGCGGAAGCCGGCAAGGCGATCGACGCGTTCCTCCAACGGCTGTTTGAAGGCACCAGGCTCGCCGATCGCGAGTTCCGCCTGGGCCTGATCGAGAAGAGCACCGCTGACCTCCTTGCGACCAAGGACCCGTTCATCGTCCTCGCCGCGGCCATGGAGCCGCTTGCGGAAGCCAACCGGCAAGCCACGAAGAATCGCGCCGGAACGTCCGCGCGCCTTATGCCGCGTTACATGGAAGCCCTATTGGCCAAGGCGGGTGGCCTGGTGGCTCCGGACGCCAACAGCACCCTGCGCGTGACCTACGGCCAGGTTAAGGGGGTAGACGCGAAGGACGGCCTGTATTACAAGCCGCAGACCACGCTTGCCGGCATCGTCCAGAAGAATACTGGCGAGGGAGAATTCGATGCGCCCAAAGTTCAGCTCGACGCCATCAAGGCCCTCCGGTCCGGCAAGAAGACGCCATACATCGATTTGTCGCTGCGGGACGTCCCGGTCAACTTCCTGTCGACCGTGGATACAACCGGGGGCAATTCCGGATCCCCGACTCTGAACGGAAAAGGCGAGCTGGTCGGCCTTCTGTTCGACGGCACCTACGAGTCCGTCGCCTCCGACGTCCTGTTCGACCCGGTAACCACCCGCTCGATTCATGTGGACATCCGCTACATGCTGTGGAACATGGCCGAGGTGGACGGCGCGACCAACCTGCTCGAGGAGATGTCGGCCAGCCGGCCCGCGAGGTAGCGCAGGCGCCTACGCGTGCCGCCTCGACAAAAAGCCTTACTTTTGCATCCAGCCCCGCCGTGCGATGATAGAGGTTAGGATGCCTGAGGCTTCTACACAGACGGCGTTCTCGGACGAGTCGGGGTTGATCGCCAGCGCACGCACCGGCAATGCCGTGGCTTTCACCGAGTTGGTGAACCGCTACGAACGCAAGATCTTCCGCCTGGCCAAACACATCACCCAGAACAAGGAAGACGCCGAAGACGTTCTCCAGGACTCCTTCCTGAAGGCGTACCAACATTTGGGCGACTTCCAGGAGCAGTCCAAGTTTTACACCTGGCTGGTCCGAATCGCGGTTAACGAATCCCTGATGCGGCTTCGCAAGCGGAGGCCGGGCAAGATCGTCTCGCTCGACGAGACGGTGGATACAGGAGAAGAGAACATCGCGCGCGAGATCGCGGTGTGGGAAGACAACCCCGAGCAACGCTACTCGCAGGAAGAGCTCCGCGAGATCCTTATGCAGGCGGTCGACAGCCTGGCTCCAATATTCAGAACCGTGTTCGTCCTGCGAGATATAGACGAGCTCTCCACGGAGGAGACGGCCCAGGCCTTGAGCATCTCCGTTCCAGCCGTCAAGAGCCGCCTCCTGCGCGCGAGGCTAGAGCTTCGCGATAAACTGACACGCCACTTTAAACGGAAGGCAGACGATGTCTTTGCTTACATGTAATCAGTTCATGGATGAGCTTTCCGAGTACCTGGACGAGGACGTCGAGGGCGGTCTGCGCAAAGAACTCGAGGCGCACGTAGCGCAGTGCCCGAATTGCTGGGTGATGGTGGATACCACCAAAAAGACCCTGAAGATTTACAAGGGGCTGGAAGCGGAGCCCCTGCCCGACGCCCTGAAGTTCCGGCTCATGGAAGCGATCCACGCGAAAGTGGGCGACCGGCCCGCATCCTAGACCGGCCTCCCCGCGGGACAAGGCCCCCGATAGTAGGGGCAACGTCCGCATTGTTCCCCTTCCCTCAAATCGAATCGCAGGTTGGATTGTGCCTCGCGGAAGAGCCGCACCAGTTTTCTGGTCTCCTCGAGGAATGGCTTGTCCATCGCGATGGGAATCGTTTGCCCTAGGCGCAGGAAACAGATATAGGCCCGGCCGGGCATTCTGCCGGTGATGCGTTCCAGGGCGAGGGCATACAACCGCAGTTGCAGGGCGTAGGCCGCGGCGCGCGAGGGGGCATCCTCCGGCCGGACATTGTCGGTCTTGTAGTCGAGCAGCAGGAGTTCGCCGGCCTCTTCGAACCAGAGATCGATTTGGCCGCGCAGCACAACGTCTTCAATCGCCATCACGAAATCGAATTCGCGTTCGACGCGCGAAGCACGAGAGACGCGCTGGCCCAATTCGCTCGCCTGGAATCGTTGGACAAGTTCGAGGGCCTCCGCTGAGGCGCCCTCCGCAGGCTCGCCAGCTAAAAGAGCATGCACGGCGGTTCCGAATTCGGCGGCGCTCCCATTGCGCGGATCCTCCTCCAGATGGCCTTGCGCGGGCCGCGACGGCCGGTCCCACCCGATGTAGCGCCCCAGGTAGTAGCGGCGCGGGCATTGTGCGAACAACTGAATCGAGGTCACGGGCGCGGCCGAATCGTGCTGATCGGAAAGGGTGGGCCGGGCCAGCAAGATGGGCTCAGCCGGCGGGATGCTAGGCGCCACGGGGGTACTCACCAGCGCAGGCAACTGGTCCGCGCGCAGCACGCGCACCGGGACCGCGCCAGCCTCAACGGTGATCGCCTGGTTGTCCGCGGCGTCCAGATCCAACCCCAGGCCGTCCCTGACGAGTTTCCAGTTCTCTCCCTGCGGCCTGGCAGTCATGGCAAAGGAGAGCACCAGGTGCTCTTCCGCGCGTGTCATGGCGACATAGAGCAGGCGGTTCTCTTCCCGGCTTTCCCGCTCGCTCAGCACTTCACGGGTGCGCCGATAGCTCAGGTCCTTCACGCCCTTGCCGGTCACCGGGTTTCGCCACAACGCGCCGAGACTCCCCTCGGGAGACAGGCGGATGGATGGCCCGGTCCCTCCCGTACCTTTATGGAGAGCGGGCAGGAACACCACGGGAAACTCCAGCCCTTTGGACTTGTGCATGGTCATGATGCGGACCACGTCAGAGGAATCGCCTGGGGGCGCTTCGGCTTCGGCGGCCGCGGCGCGCAGCCACTCGATGTCCGCGAGCAACGCCCCGAGAGGCTCAGGTTTGGCGCTGTGGCGTTCGCGGACCCGGACTAAGAACTTCGCGACGTTGGCGCGCTGCCGCCCGTCGAGCCCGCTCTCGTAATCGCAGGCGTCCATGGCCCGCATGAGCAGCCGGTCCGGCGAGACATCATCGCGCTCGCGCCGCAGGCTCGTGAGAAGCGCCGCAAACCGGCGGAGCCGCTCCAGATCTTCCGCATCGCAGGAGCCTGCGCCGAGCGCAACCAGACTGGACAGAGACCGCGCCAGATGCGCGCTCTGCTGCTTCATCCTCAGCAGCGTCTCGTCACCGGCGCCCACCAGAGGCGAGCGCAGCACGCCGGCCAGGGCCAGCTCATTCTCAGGATTGGCGATCGCCTGGAGCAGATGCACCAGGTCTCTCACTTCGCGTGTTTCGAAAAACGTCCTGCCGCCTTCGGCGAGATACGGAACGCCAAACTCCTGCAGCGCGGCCACCACCGGAGCGAGCGCTGCGGACGTACGAACCAGAATGGCCATGTCCCGGAAGCGCGCCGGCCGCTGGCCCGCTTCCGCCTCCTGAACCTGGAGCGTCCCGATGAGTTCCAAGATTCGACAGGCGACCCAGCGCGCCTCCACAGCCTCGGGGGCGGTTTCGCCGGACTCAAATCCGGCGATGACTTCAACCGAGGGCCGGCCTTTCGGAAGAAAGTTGCGTGCAGGCTGGAGGCGGTGCTGCTCAACCCCCTCCTTGCGGCCGGAAATCGCCTCGACAGCCGCGAGGATCTCGCCCCGGCTGCGGAAGTTCTCGTATAGCTCATCGATCGTCCCGCCCGCGCCGGCGACGGCCTCGCGGTAGCGGCGGAAGACGTCGGGGTCGGCGTGGCGAAACCCGAAAATCGATTGGTTGATGTCCCCCACCGCGAAGAATCTCCGCGGACGCCGCAGCAGGTCCATAAGAGTCCACTGCAATGGGTTGGTGTCCTGCAACTCGTCCATCAGAATCTGGTCGAAGCTCTCACGCACGGATGCCAGCACATGCGCGTCGCCTCGCATCAACGCGATGGCCCGCTCCTCGAGATCCGAAAAGTCCAGCGACGCGCGCTCGCGCTTGCGGCGCCGGTAGTTCGCATCGGTCAGATCCAGCACATCGAGGAGGATCGATTTGAGCGGAGCATAGAACTCGCCGGCCAGGGTCGACTCAACCAAGGCCAACCGCTCATCGCGGATGTCTTTCAGATCCGGCGACAGAATGCCGCGGGGCAGCGCGCGAGGATAATCTGCCAGCAGTTCGAAATGGCGCGAGGAGGCAGACGCATTCACGAGACCGGCGGCGCGCCCGGCCCATTCCCGCAGCGCATCGAGGCACGCAGCCTGCTTCGGCGTCGGTGCATTGGGAGCCACCCACAGAGCACCTCTGAGTTCGTCAAGAAAAGTCGCCAGAGACAGGCCTCCGGCTGTGTCGGCGCCTCCGGCACGCAGCGCGGGCAAGCTCAATCCCGCGATGCGTAGCGCCTCGTAAATCTCGCAGAGCGCCTCCGCCATGTCCTGCTGGCGACCTCCCGACCAAGTGGAAACGTGGAGCGCCTCCAGCAGCGCACGCAACTGCTCCGGCTTCGACGCGTAAACGCCGTCGAGCGCTTCCTCCACGACTTCCTGAAGCTCCGCCGAGCTTTCCGCACCATCGAGCACCTGGAACTCGGGATCGAGACCGGCGGCGATGGGGTGTTCGCGCAGCAGCCGCGCGCAGAAACCGTGGACCGTCGAAACGTACGCGCGCTCCACCTGTTCGCGCATTTCGGGACTTGTGGCGAATTCCCTGGCCAGCCGTTGTTTGATTTCGGTGGCGGCCTTTTCGGTAAACGTGATCGTCAGAATCCGCGACGGCGGAACCCGCTGCTCCCGGATGAGCCACACAAAGCGCTCCACCAGGACGCGGGTCTTCCCCGAGCCGGGTCCCGCCACCACGCACACGTCTTGCCCGGTGCGTGTGACTGCATCTGCCTGCCTCGGGGTCAGGCCCATTCTTCGACCTCCCCGGCAGCCGCCACCTGGACCATCGATTCGACGCGGCAGATGTCATGGAAGTCGCAGTATTCGCACAGCGACACTTCGGCTGGTCTGGGTTCAATCACGCCCTGGCCGATGCGGGCGATGGCGGTCAGCGCCGTCTCCTTCGCGCGCTCCATAACAGCGCGCAGATCCTCCGCGGTGCCTTGTTCGCTGCGCCCGATGCTCTCCTGGACGGTCTGCCAGCCGTCCCACGCAGGCAGGTTGCGGAGACCCGCGAAGAGCATGCCGGAGCACTCGCGTCCCTCGTGAATCAAAGCTCGCATGTAAATGCCGCCTTGAATGCGGAGCCCCTCCGCGTGCCCTTTCACCAATTTCCGAACGCTCTCCGGGCTCGAGTACTTGTAGTCGATGATGAGCGCTTTCCCGTCCGGCGCGACATCGATCCGATCGACGCGACAACCGAGCGTCAGCTCTTCGGCTAACGGCAGCGTGTAGTCCCGTTCCGCGGCCTCCGGGCTAAGGCCGTCAAGATGCAGCGTCCGCGCGAATCGCAAGAGGTTGCGCGAGAGCTCGAGCCGGATCGCCTCTGTCCGGTACCCTTCGACAATGCGTTCCCGCCGGCAGATTTCCGGGAAAGCGTCCTCGAAAATGTCGCCGAGCCCTTGGCAGGGCGGCTGGGCGCCTCCGGCGCAAAGGCCCCCCTGGATTACGAGCGGCAACACGGTCAATTGCGTGTTACCGGAGAGAGCACGTTGTGTCTGAAGCCAGCGCTTGAGAACCTCGTGGACCAGGATGCCCTGCACCCGCGCGTCGAACCTGTCGGCCGGAGCGGCGGGCGGCATTTCGAGATGCAGCGTCCGCTCGGCGAAGAACCTGAACGGGCACTGGAGGAATACTTCAATCGCGGTCGGATTCGTATGCGCATGCGCACGCGCCACGCTCTGGCGCAACACATCGTCAACCAGGATGGCGCGCCGCTCCGGCGTCCGCGGCCCCCGCGCTTGAGGACGGACCGCGCGCGCGGACTCTTCGGAGAGGCCCTCCACGGTCTCGACGAACCGGTCCAGACAGAACGACCGCAGATTCTCCTCACCCTTTGCGTTGAATTGGGGATAACTCAGGACCAGCGTTTGCGTCGCGCGCGTGGTTGCCAGTTCGAAGAGGAACTTTTCTTCCTGATCCCGTTCGACTGTCGTCGCCAGACGCAGCCCACGCCGTTGCAACATCCGGCGCAGTTCATCTGTAAGAAATGCGTCCTGCGCGTGGTGCAGCGGAAACTGCTTTTCGAGCAGCCCGCAGACGAACACCACCGGCAGTTCCCACTGCCGCGCCTCGTGGACCTCCATCACATGAACCACATTTCGCCGGTGATCCGGAATTTGAATTGTGGCGAGTCGAAGCCCGTTCTTTAGTTCGCCCCAGAATTCTTCCAGCGTCAGTTCTTCGGATGCGAGCGACGACACGGTTTCCGCAACCACTTCCTCGAGTCCTTGCATCGCCGCCACGGTCCCTCGCCACATCGCCACCATGTCATGCGAGGCAGGGTCCAGCGGCTCGGGCGCTTCGAAAAACCTTGTCAGCGTGCCAAACCGCTCGCCCCACTCGGCAGGCGCCGCCGGGCGATGTCTGCCAGTGGTCCAGGGCCTCCAGGGACTCGATGCGCGTCCGCAATTTCGGGTCGCGCGTGAGCATGCGCAAGCCTTCGAGCCCCCTGCCGGGCAATTGCGCACGCACGTCAAAATCAAACCGATCCGCCTCGGGACGACCGGCCAATCCGCCCGGCGTCATCCGCAACGCCTCGAGCGTCCGCTCGTGGTCCCAACCAGCCAGGGCGGCCTCCACCAACCCAGCGTAGTAGCGCACCAGCGAGTGGCCTTCGAGCGGCTCGGAGAAGTAGTAGCGCGCCGGGATGCCGAATCTCTCGAGCGTGGCGCGCAGCGCGGGAACGTAGGGGTCGCTCTTCCGAACGACGACGCCGAAGTCGCGAAAGCTGCGCCCCCCTGCCGCCAGTTCCACAATCCGGGCGGCGATCTCCTCCACCTCCTGTTCCTGGGTCTGCGCTTTGAGCAGGAGCAACTCGGGGCGCTGGCCGATCCGCTGGCACCGGTCTTCCTCGATCCCCATCGAACGCAGGCGGCTCCGGGAGGTTTCCGCGCCCTGCCAATCCGGAAGCGTCAGCGTGATCCGGGCGTTCCGATGCAACGCTTCGACGATCTCCAGCTCCGGATCCACGAAACTGAAGAAGCCGTCGAAGAAGATCTCGTCGAGATCGGCCGGCTTTCGTTCGCGGATTCGCGCCGCGGCGATTTGGAGCCGTTCTCCACGCAGCGCCAACCCTTCCGCGGCGGTGCGGCGTGCTACTTCTTCGTAGACCGACAAGAGACCCGCGGCCACAGGACCGGCCTGCGCGCCTACGATGGATCGAAGCTGCGCGGCAGGGTATCCCGCCGAGGAAAGCTCCTCGATGGTCTTGGCCATCGCCGCGCGAAAACCCGGCAGGTCCGCCACCGCGCGAAACGCATCGGGCGCAAGACCCCGCAGCGCCTCTCCGATCAAGCCATCCAGACGGGCGCCAGAGAGCGCCTGCCGGTCGCGCACCCACGGCTCGACGAAGTGAGCGAGAGTAGAGATCGCGCTGGGACGGAATACAAACCCTTCGCGCGCAAGCGTGTTTCGGAGGTGCTCGGCCATGGTAGCCGTGGGCACGATCAACCGAAACCCGGCACGCCCGCCGCGCAGCCGCTCGCGAACGGCCTCTAGAACCCGGTGCGTTTTGCCCGAACCTGGCGGCCCGACCAACAGCATGCTCTTAAGGTATCAGAGCGGCCTTGCGGCAGCCCCTCAGTATGCCGACGGCGCTGTCTTCGCAAATACCGGGGCGGTCAACACGGCGAGCGCGGGCCACTGCGCGGCGTAGAACACGCGCGACAATTTCCCGCTCGAAGCCTCCACTGCCGGTTTCGCTCGGATGCTCGACAATCCCACCGCCGGGCACACGCGGCCCAGTTCGCGCGCGCGGGCGCCTTCGCGCCGAACCTGACACAGTCAGCGGCCCGCGCCGATCGACAGGATTGCCGGGAGTAAGGCCGTCATTGCGGGAGCGGCTCCAATGCGATGGACTGCAAGCACACCACCCCGGCCTTCGGCGGCTCGAGACGCACGAACGCGTAGTCGTCTGGATGCAACCAATCGGCTGCCACGCTGGCGGCCCCCCGCGCAACCCGCCAGCAGACTGAGCAGCATAGCGGCAGCCAGCCCTATAAACAGAGCGCCCCGCTCCCTCACGGTCGCGACTCGGACGCCGGATCTGAGCCGCGACCGTAAGGGAGTGGACCCGCAATGATTTATGACGCCGTGGTTAGACCCGATCGGCAACATCTCTACAAAGTATCAGTGGATGACCTGCGCGCGAAACACGTCGATCTTCGCCGAAGGGTCCAGGTGGGTGCCGCCGCCGGCCCCGGCCTTGGTTCCCAGCGCCTGCAGGAACTGCTCCGCGCTCCAGTTCCGCTCGATCGAAACCTGCGGCAGCAGCAGCCCCTGCCTTCCCTTGGCCTTCAGCATGGCGCCGTGTTCGTGAAGCCGAAAGTCGCCAACCTGAGTGATCCGCTTCATCGGAGAGAGGACTGAGATTTCGACTGTGATGCCCTCTTCCGAGGGAGAGACCGGATCGAAGCGGCTGTCCTCCAAAGCGGCAGCCATGGTCAGTTCCGGCACCGCCTTCTCGAGTGACGCGTCCGCGGTGATCCGTCCCAGGCATCCCCGGAGCTTCCCATACTGGTGCAACGTGACAAACAATGGGGCGCGCCTCGACAGCGCCGTCAATCCGGAGGGCTGGAACTCCGGAACCGCGTTCCTGCCGGTCCGCTGATATTCGGCGAGCGTGCGCCTGGCCAGATCGAGCAGCGCCTTCCGCGCCGGCTCCTCCAAATCGAAAGAGGGGTAGGGGAAGAACCCCAGGGAACCGTAACTCACCGAGTGGTGAAAATCGCCGGTGATCTCTCCAGAGGTCTGGTAGTCCAGCACCTCTTGAAATACCTCGCCGCCCGACTCGATGCGGCGCAGCGTGGCCAGCATCAGCGCGATAGGCTCCCCGCCGCAGACCGTGGCGGCCGTCTCACGGAGCGTCTCCAGAAACACCTCTTCCCGAAGGCTGCCGGAGGACTCCAGAACCTGGAAGTCGAGGCGGCGCAGGCGTTCCGAGACGGCCCGGTCCGCGGGAAAAGGCTCAAAGCCAAAGTCGCGTCCGAAGTGTGTCAAATCGGAGCTGGCCACAAGCACAACATCTGGCGCCAGGCAGCGCGCCAGGACGTCGGCGGCTCTTTCTCTAGCCGCTTGATCGAGCCGGCCCACATAGAGAGGCACCACAGTCGCCCGCGGCAGGGCCTTTTGCAGCAGTGGTAACTGGATCTCGACCGAATGGTCGCACAGCCGCGCCTCGGGCGACCTGCGGAAGGGCGCCGCGGAAGAGAGTCCGCCAGCCAAGTCCAAATCGACAGGCACCCTTCCGAGCGGCGTCTGGTAGGCTTCAATATCCGGAATCGAGATACCTTCCGGCGCGCCCCGGTGGCTAAACCCGGCGACGATCACACACCGGGGTTGCTGCCGTTCCAGGTGGCGGTAGACCGCCGCCGCCACCGTCCCCGAATACGACAAGCCTGCGTGGGGCGCCAGGAAGGCTCGTCCGCCGGGAAGCACAAACGCGCCCGTACGTTCCTCGGACTTCCTCCACAATTCGCCGAGGAGCGCCTGGAGTGCAACAGGGTTACCCGGATACCAGGTTCCGCTGAGGGGCGAGGCGTGAACCGCGTGGGCGGGCATTTCCGAAGCTGTCCTTTCCGCCAGTTGGTATTGTAGTCCCTTCGCGCGGCGGGCACGAGAAGGGCGGGCCTCGCGGGGTGGATCCCCCGGACGGCGGTAGACTGGAATTGTGAGGTACGCGCGGAGGGTGACATGAAACTATGGAAGATCGCGTTGGGGACGGCCGCCCTGCTGGGGCCGGTCTGGGGCATCGATCAACCGCAACTTTCCGAAGACCAGGTCAATCAGATCATCCAGAAGTTCGCGGCCCGGGAAACCGAGTTCTCTATCGCCCGGCAGAACTACACCTACCGCCAGACCGCCCGGCTCCAGGAACTCGACGAGTTCGGCAACGATCGGGGGCGCTGGGAGATGGTCTCCGATATTGTCTTCCCCGACGGCAAGCGTTTCGAAAGAGTGGTCCGAGCGCCGGTCGCCACGCTGCGCAACATCATCCTCACCCCGGAGGATGAGCAGGATCTTCGCAACGTGCAGCCGTTCGTCCTGACCACGGACCAAGTCTCGCAATACCTGGTTCGCTACCTGGGCACGCAAAAGGCGGACGAGATCCCCTGCTACGTTTTTGCGATCAAGCCCAAAACGCTTGAACCGGGCAAGCGCTATTTCCAAGGCACGATCTGGGTGGACGACCGCGACTTCCAGATTGTGAAGAGTTACGGCCGGGGCGTCGGGCTTCTCAAGAAGGGTTCCGACAATCAGTTCCCCAAGTTCGAAACCTACCGGGAACAGATTGATGGCAAGTACTGGTTCCCTACCTACACACGCGCGGACGACGTACTGCAGTTTCAGACCGGTCTGTCGCAGCGCATCCGCATGACCGTCCGCTACGAGGACTACAAGCAGTTCAAGAGCGAATCACAGATCAAGTACGGCGAACCGGTCGAAAACAAAGAGCCAAAGTAGCTCCAATCGTGAATCCTTGAGAGCCGACTCAGCCCGAGTCAGGCCCGCTCAGGCGGTCGCCGGCCAGGTGACGGAGCAGTGCGACCGTGGCGTCGGTGCGGGCGGGTGAGCGGCTGGCGTTGAGACTCTCGACGATACTCTCCAGGAGTTCCTGACGCTCCAGTTCCAGACTGGAGCAGCCGGCCGCCGCCGGGCCCACCAGCCGCTCCATGCAAAGAGCGCTGCCGGCTGTTAACGAACGCAGAATACCCGCCGCCTGCTGCGCCGCGCCCGAATGAGGCTGCTGATGTGCCATCCACTTCTTCCGCTTACCTCATCGGCGCGTCGCGCTCCGATTAGAGCACGCCTGAACCACGTGCCGCTTATCCTGAACTCGACTCTAGTTAGAAACATTGACGCCACGCCCGCTAAGTAGCCACCTTTCAAGTTAGGTGCTCGAATTGCACATGATATCTCGACAGGCACTTTATCAGGCTTTGGTCAACCTATGCGGCTGCATACAACTAAGTATTTCGGAAGCATTGCCTATAAGGCGGAATCCGCGGATTACTTAGCTGGCAGGCCGCATTTTGCCGAATTGCGAGGGGCGGCCGAGCGCGGCTGGCGGCACAAAACGAACACTTGGCAAGATCTTGCCGCAGGGATTCACCCGTGAACACTGTCAGCCTCATGACCGAGGATGCCCGCGAGGTTCGGGAGACTCTCATCCTGGAGCACCTGCCTCAGGTCCGCCTGATCGCCAGACGCATCCACGAGCGGCTGCCGGAAAGCGTCAGTTTGGATGACCTGGTGTCGAGCGGCATCCTCGGTCTGATCGCCGCCATCGACAACTTCGATCCGGCTCAAAACGTCAAGCTCCGAACCTACGCCGAATACAAAATCCGGGGCGCCATCCTGGACAGCCTGCGCAAGCTCGACTGGGCCTCCCGGGACCGCCGGCGCAAGACGAAACAGATTGAAGCCGCCGTCCTGACCGCCGAGCAGCGCCTGCACCGCACCGCCGTCGAGGAGGAGATCGCCGCCGAACTTCGATTGGATCTCAAAGAGTACCGGGAATGGCAGTTGGACATCCGCGGGCTTAACCTCAACAGCCTCGACTACAACTCCGACCACGAAGCCGGCAGAAGCCTGATGGACACAGTGGCCGACAACGAAGAGCATTGGCCGTCGAGCCTGCTGGAGTCGAGCGAACTCGCAAAACTGCTGGCAGTCGCCATGGAGCGCATGCCGCCCGTCGAACGAACCGTGCTGCTCCGTTACTACCAGGAGGAACTGACCCTGCGGGAGATCGCCCAAGGTATGCATCTGCACTTGTCCCGCATCTCACAATTGAAATCGCAGGCCATCCTCAGGCTGCGCTCCTTCCTGGAGAAGCGCTGGCCCAGACACCACGGTGGATAGAGCACCGGGACGCGAATAGCACCGATTTTCATCGTCCTTTCATGCCTTTGTAATGGAACTGTAACGCGCGCGCCCGAGAATGGGACTTGGAGAAGATCTGTGAGAACCCTTATTAGTTCGATGGCCCTGGCGGCGATGCTCCTGGTCCTGGCGATGCCGGCTCCGGCTCAGCTTTTGATCAACGGAGCCGGCGCGACTTTCCCGTACCCCATCTACGCAAAGTGGTTTGACGAGTACCGCAAGATCAACCCGCAGGCGCAGATCAACTACCAGTCGATTGGTTCCGGCGGCGGAATCCGGCAACTGCAGGCCGGCACGGTGGATTTCGGCGCGTCCGATAGCCCCATGACGGACGAGCAGCTATCGCAGGCAAATGGGAAGGTGCTGCATTTCCCGACGGTGCTAGGCGCTGTGGTGACGACCTACAACGTCCCTGGCGTGAAACAGGAACTGACGTTCACGCCCGAGGCACTGGCTGGCATTTTCCTGGGTACAATCACCCGCTGGAACGATCCCGAACTCGCCCGCGCCAATCCCGGCGTCCGGCTGCCCGCGAACAACATTGTAGTCATACACCGCTCCGACGGCAGCGGAACCACATTCGTTTGGACCGACTACCTGTCCAAGGCAAACGCGGCCTGGAAGAGCAAGGTAGGAGCGGGCAACTCGGTGAATTGGCCCGCCGGGCTGGGCGCTAAGGGCAACGAAGGCGTGGCGGGTTTGGTGAAGCAGACGCCGAATGCGATCGGTTATGTGGAGCTGGTCTATGCCATCCAGAACAAGATGTCTTACGGCAAGATCCGCAACGCGGCTGGAACGCTCGTGAAGGCGGATCTCAAGGGCGTGACGGCAGCGGCGGCTTCCGCCGTGGTGCCGGCCGACTTCCGGGTCTCGATCACCAATGCGCCGGGCAAGGACGCCTATCCGATTTCGAGCTTCACCTGGCTGCTGGTCCCGGCCAGGATCCAGAATGCTCAAAAGCGCAAGATCATCACCGATTTCCTGCGCTGGATGCTGGCCGACGGCCAGAAGCTGGCGGAGCCGCTGGGCTACGCGCCGCTTCCCAAGGCCGTCGTCGAAAAAGAGTTGAAGGCCATTTCCCTGGTTCAGTAATGGCAGGATCGGACATGCATCGGTGGCGGGGTGTTTGGCGCAGGCTGCGGAGCGGGGATGCGATTGCGCATGCCGTGACTCTGATAGTCGCCTCCAGTGTGCTGCTCGTTACAGTGCTGCTGGTGGTAGAGCTTTATCGAACCTCCGCGTTGAGCCGGGCCAAGTTCGGGTGGAGTTTTCTGTTCACGCGGACCTGGGACCCGATTGCTGCGCAGTTCGGTGCGCTTCCCTTCGTGTGGGGAACGGTTGTGACTTCGCTTCTAGCCCTGCTGATAGCCGTGCCGGTCGGAGTGGGCGCAGCGATCTTTCTGGCCGAACTGGCTCCGCCGCGGATATCCGGCGCATTGACTTTCGTTGTCGAACTGCTGGCGGCGGTGCCCAGCGTGATTTACGGCCTGCTGGCCATCTTTGCGTTGGTGCCGTTGTTGCGCGAGCATGTGGAGCCGTTTCTGCAGCAGCGATTCGGGTACCTGCCTTTCTTCCAAGGGCCCATGTATGGGGTGGGGGTCCTGGCCGCGAGCCTGATCCTGGCCATCATGATTCTGCCGTTCATCGTCACCATTTCGCGGGAGGCTCTTCTGGCCGTCCCGGCTGAGCAGCGCGAGGCGGCGCTGGCCGTGGGGGCCACGCGCTGGGAGGCGGCCTGGCAGGCCGTCGTCCCCTACGCGCGGTTGGGGATTGTGGGATCGGTGTTCCTGGCGCTGGCGCGCGCGCTGGGAGAGACCATGGCGGTCACCATGGTAATCGGCAACACGCCGCAGATCAGTGCCTCGCTATTTGCGCCGGGATATTCGATTGCGGCGGTGATCGCCAATGAGTTCACCGAGGCGACCAGCAGCATGCACGTCAGCGCGCTGATCCAGTTGGGCCTGGTGCTGTTCGCCTTGACCATGTTGCTCAACGGCATCGCAAGATTGTTGATTGTGGCGACTACGGCGAAAGGGACCAGTCAAGGATGAACCGTCGCTACCTGTGGCGCAAGGCGGTGAACCTGCTCATGTTTGGCGCGGCGGGATTGTGCGCCCTGGTGGCGGTCTCGGTGCTGGTGTTCATTCTGGGCTTCCTGGTTTGGAACGGGGCGCGATCCATCAACCTGGATTTCTTCACTCAGTTGCCCAAGCCGGTGGGGGAAGTTGGCGGGGGCATGGCGAACGCCATCGTGGGCAGCGCGAAACTGCTGTTGTTGGCGGGGCTGATAGGCGTACCGATCGGTTTCTTCACCGGCGTCTATCTGGCCGAATTCGGCGGAACACGATTTCCCGCCGTCATCCGATACGTGGCCGACCTGTTGAACGGGGTGCCCTCCATCGTAATCGGCATCTTCGCTTATGCCGTCGTGGTAGTGCCGATGAAACGCTTCTCGACGCTGGCCGGCGGCCTGGCTCTCAGCCTCATGATCATTCCGATCACGGTACGAACCACGGAACAGTTCCTGCGAGCTGTGCCGCCTTCGCTGCGTGAAGGCGCACTGGCTCTGGGCGCCACCAAGTGGTGGACGGTAGCGACCGTGGTGATCCCCGCCTCGCTGCGCGGCGTGATGACGGGCACGTTGCTCGGCGTAGCCCGAGTGGCGGGGGAGACGGCGCCGCTTCTGTTCACGAGTTTTGGCAACAGCTTTTGGGCGAAGGGCTGGGACCAGCCCACCTCTTCCCTGCCCGTCATGATCTTCACGTATGCAATTTCTCCTTATGCGGACTGGCACCGGCAAGCTTGGGCCGCCGGCTTGGTGCTGTTGACGCTGATGCTGGTGGCGAATGTCGCCGCCCGCCTGATTCTTTCGCCGAAATCGGCCCGGAGCGCTTGAACTTGACCACGCGAGAGAGTCCGCCCATCTCATCCCGCCCCACCCCTCCGCTCCGGCCGGCCGATGCGTTTCCGCCGAAAGGAACCAGCTACGCGGCCAAGTTACAGGTGTCCGGTCTGAACTTCCACTACGGCGCCCAGCAGGCGCTGTTCAACGTGGATCTGAACATCCCCGAGAATCGTGTCACGGCGCTGATCGGTCCTTCCGGTTGCGGCAAGTCGACGTTCCTGCGGACGCTCAACCGTATGTATGAGACCGTGCCCAAAGCCCGGGCCGAGGGCCAGGTGCTTCTGGACGGCGAGAACATCCTCGCCATGGACGTGGTGCATTTGCGGCGCCGGGTGGGCATGGTCTTCCAGAAGTCCAATCCCTTCCCGAAATCCATCTTCGACAATGTGGCCTACGGCCCGCGGATCAACCGGGGAATCGGCAAGGGAGCGTTGGCCGTGGCTGTCGAGAAGAGCCTGCGGCGTGCGGCGCTGTGGGACGAGGTCAAGGACCAGTTGTACAAACCGGCCTACGCGCTTTCGGGAGGACAGCAGCAGCGTCTGTGCATCGCGCGGGCTCTGGCCGTGGACCCGGAAGTGTTGTTGCTCGACGAGCCGTGTTCGGCGCTCGACCCTATCGCCACCGCCAAGATCGAAGAACTGCTGTTTACGCTCAAGGACAACTGCACGATCGTCATCGTGACGCACAACATGCAGCAAGCGGCCCGGGTCGCTTCGAGCACCGGGTTTTTTCTGCTCGGCAAGCTGATAGAATTCGACCAAACCGAGGTGATCTTCACGCGGCCTGGCCGCAAGGAGACGGAGGATTACATCACCGGCCGCTTCGGGTAAAACAAAATGAATCACGCAAAGGCGCAAAGGCGCAAAGAAAAGCAAGGCGTCATAATCAATCACGTGCCCGCTCCGTTGAAGACGAACTGGGCGGCTCGCCGTAGCGTCGACACTCGTGTCGACGTGGAGCGGGGCGCTGTGTTTAGTCAAGGATTTCTTTGCGACTTTGCGCCTTTGCGTGATCAAGCCGTCGTGAGATAAGCGTGCGTCACTTTATAGAAGAGCTCGAGGATTTGCAGAAGGAACTGCTCGCCATGGCGGGGCTGGTGGAGCTCGCCGTGCACGAGAGCGTGCAGTCGCTGACCCAACGCGACTCCGTTCGCGCGCAGCAGGTCCTGCTGAACGAGGCGCGCATCAACCAGATGGAGATCCGCATCGACGAAATGGCGACTCGCCTCCTGGCCACGCAGCAGCCGATGGCGCGGGATCTGCGATTCCTCACCGTGGCCATCAAGATCAATAGCGATCTGGAGCGCATGGGAGACCTGGCGGTCAACATCGTCGAACGGGCCCTTTCGCTGATCACGCAGCCTCCCGTCAAGCCCCTGGTGGACATCCCGCGGATGGCACACCTGGCCGAGTTGATGGTGCGCAACAGCCTCGATTCCTTCGTCAAAAGGGACGCCGAACTGGCGCGCAGCGTCCTTCTTTCCGATGACGCGGTGGACGACCTGCGCGACACGATCGAGGACGATTTGGTGGAATTTATGCAGCAGGATCCCTCCACCATCTCGCGCGCGCTGGACTTGATTCTGGTCGCGCGAAACCTGGAGCGCATCGCGGACCACGCCACCAACATCGCCGAGGATGCGCTCTTCCTGATTCAGGGAGTGGATGTGCGGCACCACTCCGAGGCGCGAAGCTAACATGACCATCGGCAGTCCCATGTTCCGCAAGCTGCTGCTGACCTCCCTCCTGCTCATCCTCGTCACCGTAGTAGTGCTGGATTTCCTCCTTACGCGCTACACGGCCCAACGCGAGACGCTCAATGTGGAACACCAGCTCACCGCGCAGGCCCGCATCCTGGCGACGGAAGTCGAGCAACTCAGCCCTCGGGAACTAGGCCCTTGGGTCGCGCAGGCTAAAGGCCGGGCTGGAGCGCGCATTACGCTCATCGCTCCGGACGGCAAAGTCCTGGCGGATTCCGACCGCGACGCGGAGACCATGGAGAACCATGCCGGGCGTCCCGAAGTCCAATCAGCCGTCCAGGGGGAGCCGGGCTCCGCGGTCCGGCACAGCGCCAGCATCAACCGGAATCTCTTGTACCTTGCGCTGCCGGCGGTATGGCAGAGCCGGGGAGGACACGTCCTGCGTCTGGCTTTGCCGCTAGAGCAGGTCGATGGCGCCATTGCCGAAGTCCGCTGGCGCATTCTGCAGGTTTCCTTGGTGGCGGCGTTGCTCTCGCTGGCGCTTGCCTACGTCCTTTCGAGCTCCTTGAGCCGGCGCATCCAGCAAGTCCAAACCTTCGCGGAGGGACTTGTCGCGGCCCGTTTCACGAGTGAGTTGCCGCCCGGGCCGCTCGACGAGATTGGCGCGCTTGGGACGATCGCTCAACTCCATGGCCGGTCAACTGAGGGACACGTGGGAACGCCTGCGAGTGGAGTCGTCGCGGCGGGAGACGATTCTGGCCAGCATGGTGGAGGGCGTCCTCGCCGTCGACCATGAGCTATGCATCACGTTCTGCAACGCCGCCTTCTGCCGCGCGGTGCGCGCGGACTATCCGGTCACTGAGCGGCTGCCCGTACTGGAATTGGTCCGAGACCCGCTCCTGCTCAACATGCTGACTCGCGTGCTGGTCAGCGGAGAGCCGCAGCGGGAGAGGCTTGCAACTGGCGGCAGCGGAGGGCCGCACGTTCGAGGTGCAGGCTGCGCCGCTCGAGCTTCGCTCCGGCAGAGGCGCCATTGCGATCCTGCATGATGTCACCGATCTCGAGCGCCTGGAACGCGTGCGCAGGGACTTCGTCGCCAACGTCTCGCATGAACTTCGCACGCCGCTGGCGGCGATCCAAGGCTACGCCGAAACCCTGCTGGACGGCGGCCTCGAGGACCAGGAGCACAACCGCCGGTTCATCGAGATCATCAAGGCCCACTCCGTTCGATTGAACAACATCGCCGCCGACCTCCTGGCTCTTTCGGAGTTGGAGTCCGGCGACCCCGCTCCCGCACCTGAGCGGGTTTCCGTGCAGGACGCCGTCGAGGCTGCCATCGCCGCCGTCGAGAGCGAAGCAGTCCTCAGAAAGGTACAGGTGCATCGCACGCTCCCGCCCGGCGAGTACGTGTCGGGACGCAAGATGCGTGTCGAGCAGGTGCTGGTGAATCTTCTGGACAACGCCGTCAAATTCAATCGCCCTGGGGGCGAGGTTTGGATCGAAGCGGCGCGACTGGAGGGCGGGAAGGTGCGGATCTCGGTGGCCGACAGCGGAATCGGAATCCCTTCCGAGGACCTGCCGCGCATCTTCGAACGGTTTTACAGGGTGGACAGGGCCCGTTCCCGCGCCGCCGGCGGGACCGGGCTGGGACTTTCGATCGTAAAGCACGCGGTCGAACGGATGGGCGGCAGCATCACCGCCGAAAGTCAATTGGGTAAGGGCTCGAAGTTCACGGTCACCTTGCCGGCAGCCTGATTCGGAACAATATGCGAACACTAACACAATCGGTACTCGTTCTGTTGCTCCTCGCGGCAGGCCTGCCGGGAGCGGATACCACCGCGGCGGAGATCCAGTCGCTGCGCCAGCAACTAGCCCAACAGAGCGCTCAGATCGAGCAGTTGCGGAGCCAGCTCGACGAGCAGGGTAAGGTGCTGGACCGGTTGGCGCAAAGCGCGCCCGCCGCTATTGTGGCGGTCAAGCCCGCGCCGACTGCCGATGCCAAGAGCGTCAACGGCTTCCAATTCGGCGGCGATTTCCGCTTGCGTCTGGACTCGGTGACGCGCACGGGCAACGATGTGGCCGCGCCGATGCAGAACGTGCGGGGCCGCTACCGCCTGCGGCTGAACATCGACAAGGATCTCGACCCCCGCTTCCGCTTCCACATGCAGCTTTCGACCGGCCCATTCAACAATCCGGTCACTTTGGATCAGGACATGGGTGGCATCACCGCGCGGCATCCGTTTTCCATCTCCGAGGCCTACGTGGACTTCCGCCCGAACTCCAAGGTCACGTTACGCGGCGGCCGCATGGCTGAGGTGTTCGCCGACAACATGCGGTTCCTCTGGGACGACGACGTGCGTTTCAACGGCTTCAACCAGACGGTGGCCGTGCCGCTCGCCAAGAACTCCCTGGGGTTCACGTCTCTCGAATTGAGAGCGGGAGAGTACATCCTCAGCAATCCCGCCGTCTACGTCCTGCCGGCTTCGTCTCCCTTTGTGGCAGCGGGCTACCAGACCGGCCAGAAGGTCCGGGGCGCGGACCTGTTTCATCCCGGCGTGGTGGTGAAGGGAAATCTCGGAAGCCGCTGGAGCCAGCAGATCTTCGGCGGTGTGGAACTGTATCGGAACCCGAATCAGATCCAGCTTGCCTCGACTGCCGCGGGCTTCCCCGTTCTGGTGAACGGAACGCTTGGCCTGGCTCTCTCGGGCCCGTTGACGGGCGCGGGCAACGCCACGACGACCGCGGGCGGCGCTATTTACACCGCTCCGAATTTCCACATCTCGCACCTGGGCTACCGGCTCGAGCGGAAGGCGCTGAAGATCGGCGCCAAGGAAATGCCCGCATGGCTGGACTTCCAAGTGTCGCGCAACCACGGCGCCTCCTCGCTACGGGATGCCTTCATGGCCTCGGCGAACCTCGGCAATGTGGTGAAGCGCGGCGACGTGCGAGCGCTGTACCAATTCTCGATCAAGGACGCCAACTCGATGGTCTCCCAGTTCACCGACGATGACCTGGGCACCGGCTCCGGCGTCAACATCGCCACGCACGCGATTCGCTTCGACCTGGGACTCACGCGCTTCCTGCAGTGGCAGAACATTCTCTTCAGCCAGAACCAGCGGCGGGCGAGCAACCCCTCCGAGCAGTTCTTCGTGCCCCTCGCCCGCGGCGCCAACGCGACCATTCGCTACCAGGGCCAACTGGCATTCACGTTCTAGCGCAGCGTAGAATCTTTCTTTCCCGCAACGATTCGCCGGCGGTGGAGCAGGTCGCCAGAATCGGGATAGGGGGGAGGATCACTCCTCCGCCCCTCCCACACCACCGTACGTACGGGTCACGTATACGGCGGTTCGAAGCGGTTTAGCCGTCAGCGCTCAGCCACCGAGGAGACTCCGAGCGAGTTCAGGCAAGCGTTCGACAGTGCCATGGTCAAAGCCGGGCTCTGACTCACGTGCCACGGGCCACCCCGGCTCCCAGCCGTACACAAGGCCAAGTCCCGAGGGACACCCCGGCGGACCAGTTCCGCGTATCGCTTGCGGCCGGTCTTCCACTGCCTCCAGAAGGCGCTACGTACCCGCCTCCGTATCCACGAGTCAAGCAACTCCAAGATCCGGCGCGTTTCGCAAAAGCCAAAGTATCCTCGCCAGCCCACTACGTAGCGGGCCAACTCCTGGATCATCTGGTCCATGCTCCCGCCCCGGGCCTGTAACGTGATCTCCCGGACCCGCTCCTTGAATCGGTCTATCGCTGTCGGCGCAATCATGCGCTTCAGTTCCTTCCCGCTCGTGAAGCTGAACCCGAGAAACTTCCGCTCCTGCGGTTTCGCCACCGCGCTCTTCGCTTCGTTCACCTTGAGCTTCAGTCTGGTGCCGATGAATCGCTTCACGCTCTCCATCACTCGCTGCCCCGCCCTCTCGCTGCGCACGTAGATATTACAGTCGTCCGCATAACGAACAAAACGGTGGCCGCGCGCCTCCAACTCCCGGTCGAACTCGTCGAGCACGAGGTTACTGAGCAAGGGCGAGAGAGGCCCCCCTTGGGGGGTGCCCTCCACGCTTGGACTCACCAGCCCGCCCTCCATCACTCCGGCATTCAAGAATGCCCGAATGAGTTTCAACAGCCGCTTGTCCTCGACCCGCTTCGCGATCTGACCCATCAGTGTGTCGTGATTGACTCGATCGAAAAATTTCTCCAAATCGAGATCAACGCACCAGCCGTGGCCTTCGGCAATGTACTGCTGCGCCTGTGCCACCGCTTGATGAGCCGACCGCCCCGGTCGGAACCCATAGCTGTGTTCGGAGAACGTCCGGTCCCAGCGCCTCCCGAGTACCTGACTCACCGCCTGCTGCACAAATCTGTCCAGCAACGTTGGAATGCCCAACTTGCGCACTCCTCCGTCCGGCTTCGGGATTTCCACCCGCTTCACCGGTTGCGGCTTGTAGGCCCCTGTCAGCAACTGCTCCCGGATTCCCGGCCAACGCTCCTTCAGGTATCCCGGCGACTCGCCGACGGTCATCCCGTCGATCCCCGGTCCACCCTGGTTGGACTTGACCCGTTTCAATGCTTCCTTCAAATCCTCCCGCTCACAGATTTCCTCCATGAGCCGTTCGCTTCCAGCCGGGCTTTCAGTACCACGCTCCGCCGCAAGCAGTTCGGCCCCTGTCCCTCGATCGGCTCGGGCTTCACCCGACCCCTCGATGGCGAAGGCCAACTTCCGTTGGTTGTTCTGCCGCTTCCTGCTCATGAGTTGCGCGTCCTACTCACCACTCCTCTTCGTTCGGGCCTTCGCCGTTTCCGGCTTAATATGCCCTCTGCTGACCTCTGCCCTGCGATCAGGCCACCTCTCGATGACCCCAGTCGCGTTTTCGCGACACAGAACAGATCTCCTGGGGTAATTCCAGCCGCCTTCCGCGCATAACCGTCGGATCTACGCTTCCCGCTCTTGATGGATATGGACTTCGCAAAGCAGGGCTTGCTCGTCCAGCGTTGGCGCCTCATATCCGCCGCCTCCCCAATCAGCCGGAGAGACTACTTGTTCATCGGCCCGCGCATTTGTTCCGCGCTTTCCTCAGACACCCCCTCGCGGTCGTGCCCTTGCGCTTCCCTAACTCTTTACCTCCATCAGGTTGAGTAGAAGACTTCCACTTCCTGGCAACTGGACATACCCAGCGCACCCTGTCATTCCGGCGGTCTCGCCGGCAGAACTGCCGGCGTGGCGCGCAGGACTGCGCGCTCCACGAGTTTGGTTGATGACTATGAAAGCTACGGTGCCCCCGTGCGGGTTACGATACCTGACAGTCCAATCGAAAGGAGGACCGCAGCATGAACTACAGTATCGGATGTGACGCGCACAAGAAGTACTCGGTTTTCGTCGCCCTTGATGAGCAGGGGCAAATCAGCCGGCCGGTACGGGTCGAGCACAACCTGGAGCAGTATCGGCAATTCTTGCGTATGCTGCCCCCGGGGTCGCCGATCGCCCTGGAGGCCACCGCTAATTGGTACTGGATGGTGGACGAGATGGAACAAGCGGCCCATCTCCCCCTCCTGACCGAGCCGAAGAAGGCCAAGGCGATGATGGCTAACCGGAACAAGAGCGACAAGTTGGACGCCCGCGGACTGGCCATCCTGCTGCACAACGGAACACTCCCCACGGTGTGGATTGCCGACGCCCAGACCCGGGATCTCCGGGAGCTGTCGCGCATGCGCATGGCTTTGGTGGGCATGCAAACGCGCCTGAAGAACCGTATCCACGCCAGTTTCAGCCGCTATGGGACGGTTTTCGAAGCGGCCGATCTGTTCGGCGCTGCCGGTCGGCAGTCGCTCGGCGAGGCGCTGTCGGCGCTGCCGCCGCAGCATCGCTACTCGGTCGAACAGCAACTGGTCCTGCTGGACGAACTCCAACGGCGGATCCACGACGTCCAGCAGCAGATGCAGCGCGTCTTTCGCCAGACGCCAGCGATGAAGTTGCTGGACACGATGCCCGGCGTGGGCGGGGTGCTGTCTGCAGTCATGGCCCTGGAAATCGGCGACATCAACCGCTTTCCCTGCGCCGAACGACTGATCAGCTACGCGGGCCTGGTGCCGCGCACCTATTCCTCGGGCGGCCGTACTCGGCGCGGCTCGATCGCCCCGGATGTGAATCGCACGTTGCGGTGGGCTTTTGTGGAGGCCGCCAGTGTCGTGATCCTGAATCATAAACGGCCCACCTGGAAGAATCGCTCGCTGGTCCGTCTTTACGAACGGGTCCGAGCGCACAAGGAGCCCCAGGTGGCGACCGTTGCGCTGGCCCGGCAGTTGGCGGAGAGCGCGTTCTGGGTGCTGAAGAAACAGCAACCCTATCGGGAACCGCAGGGTTCCACGGTCTTGTCCTCCTCCCGGTAAGCGCGGAGAGCCGCTGAGTCCATCGAGACTTGTTTGGTTGATTGCGAAACCGGGAGGGAACAGGCTTATGCAGAAGTTGAGGGCGAATACATGGTTTGGGCAAGACACAACTTGACCCACTTCAAGCAGACGGGCGCGACTAGAAGGGAGGATTGAGTTTTCGGAGGCATTAGGAGATCTATCCGTCCGACGTAGGAAACAAGAAACGGGGAGCGCCCCCCGCGGGGCGCCTCCCCGCCGCCTCATCGTTCGGATGAGTCTCCGGTCGGCTATTCCTTGGCGGGTTGCTCTCCAGCAGAGCCCGCCTCCGCTTCGCCGACCGTTATGTAGCATGAAGCAAGCCACCAGCCCTGTCAAGGGCAAGTTTGGGGTGTGCTCAGGCATGCGCTACAAGGCCAATCAGACCGGAGAAAACCCGAAGAAGGGGCTTGACAAGCGGCGTGACTTTCATACATGCGGCTCGGCTGCTAGGTGGGGAAGACGATCGTCTGCTCCGCAGAGCAGCAGAGCCGCAATCAAAACCGATGGCGCTTCCCCTTTTGTGGGATGTTCGTTTCAGCGAGAAGTAAACACCACAAAAAGGAGAAACGCCATGAACGATTTTATCGTTCGTTACCAGGATCAGTTGAACGGAGTGCTGTCGGGATTTGATCGCCTCGTGTTTCGGGGCACCTTGCCGCTGAACCACGAGGCCGGCATGAAGGCTACTTGTGGGCCCACGATCTGGGGCTGAAGGACTTCGGCGAACATGCCGAGCAGATCAGCCCGCGGGTCAAAGAGCCTTCCCTGGCCCGCATCACGGCAGCGGGTAGCGGTTTCGGAACTTTGGACGAGGTGAGGCGTTGAACTCCGCAAGAGACGGCTTTTGAGAGATAGGGGAGCCGTTTCAGCCGAGGCGACCTATTTCAGAGGACAGTTTTCCGACCCCCGGTTGGGTTTGGGGCGGGCAGGTTGTGCAGGACTGCGGCGCTTCTCTTTTCCCGAAGACCTGTTGCCGGGCTCCCTCACCCTTAGTTCCACCCGCTGTGGCAAACTCACCTGCCACCGTGTGGAAGGAGAAGGCCATCCTGCCTGGACCCTGACGTTTATGTCCCACGGCAAGCGGCGCGTGGAACGGATCCCGCGCGAGTGGGTCGATCAGGTGCGCCAGCGTGTCCAGGCCGGTCACGAGTTCCAGAACGCGCTCCGGGGAGTGCTGACCGCGAACGCCGAACTGCTGGTGCTTTCCCGCAAGCAGCGGCGTAAGCCCCGCCGGTGAAAGCGCCCACGCCGCGCCACCTGTTCCGCTATGTGACGGGGTGTCTTGGCTTGCGAGCGTATCTGGCGCGTCCCGGCGACGAACGGCCGCAGCCGCAGATTCCGGCGCGCGGGTTGCTGTGAAGCAGGCTCACCCGCTGTTCGCGGAGATGTGCCAGCAATACCCGATGCAGTACTACTGGACCTGCACGGACAACGAGTGGGCGACGGACGTCGTGTTCCGGGAGGCCGGACAACTGCGGCGTTTGTACCCGCAGTTGGTGCACCTGGGCATGACGACCTTCTCCAGCCCCGATATTCTGCGCTTCATGGGAAAACGGGTCAGCCAGTATGGAGGAGGAGTAGGGGGCTATGAGGTGCCGGTCAGTTCGGATTTCAAAGAGAGGTTCACTGGGGTGCGCATCAAACACCGCTACGGCCCCAATTCCATCAAGCTCTATGACAAGGCCTACGACGAACTGGGAGCCGTGCTGCGGTCCGAGGTCACCATCAGTCGACCGAATCTGTTCCGCGTGTACCGGCCTAGAAATGACGACCCCAACTCGGAACCCCAGTGGCGTCCCATGCGACGCGGCCTGGCCGACCTATATCGCCGGGCCGAGGTTTCCCAACAGGCCCTGGACCGCTACTGGGATGCCTTGGCGGCGGTCGACGACAGCACCACTCTCGAACAACTTACTGCGACCATCGAGCGCCGAGTGCGCTGGAACGGCAAACCCTTTCGGGCATTGCATCCGTTCGATCCGCAGGATCACGCGCTGCTGAAGGCCATCAACCGAGGCGAGTTCTCCATCCATGGCTTGCGCAACTGGGACCTTCAGGCGCTCCTCTACTCCTCCCCGCCGAAAGACCAAACCGAACAACGCCGGCGCTCCGGCGCCATCAGCCGCAAGTTGCGCCTCCTCCGCGCCCATGGGTTGATCCGCAAACTCCCCTACCCGCACCGCTACAAAGTCAGCGACGCCGGGCGCCTCCTCCTCAACGCGATCCTGTCCGCCCACCGCGTTACCGTCCAGCAACTCACTGCCACAGCAGCCTGATCCGCAGAAATCTTTCTATGCGCACAAGAATTGGAGCTGCTGTAGTACGAAACATGAGAGTGGATTCCGCTATACTGGTTTGTAGGAGCTGGTTAACGCTTGTCCATCCGCAGTTTTCTCCGTCTCTCCGCGCATTTGCAAATGCTGCCTGCTCTCGCCGGCAGTGAGGAGACCCTCGTCGGGGGTCAGGCCGTCATGGAAGGGGTCATGATGCGTGCGCCCCACAGCTATTGCGTGGCCGTGCGGCAGCCCAATGGAGAAATGGTTATCGACGAGATGCCGGTCAGCCGCGTCTCCGAGAAGTACCCGCTGTTCCGGTTCCCCATCTTGCGGGGAATAGGCACGCTGGGGCAAGCCATGTACCTCGGCATCCGGGCGTTGCGCTTCTCCGCCAACGCGGCCTTGAGTGAAGAGGAGGCCAAGGGAAAGAAGGAGGAAGTCTCTCCCTGGCTGATGGGTCTGAATCTGGCTTTTTCGTTCGCCTTCTTCATCGTTCTTTACAAGTTAGTTCCCCTGTACCTGGCCACGCTGCTCGAGAAGTGGTTCCCGGCGCTCCAGGGCCGCATCGCATTCAACCTCACCGACGGCGTCATCCGCATGCTGATCTTCCTCGGGTTCCTGTACGGCATCTCCCGCTGGAAGGACATCCGACGCGTCTTCGAGTATCACGGCGCCGAGCATAAAGTGGTCTTCAACTTCGAATCTCGCCAGCCGGTTACGGTCGAAAACGCGAGGCTGTTCAGTACGTTTCATCCGCGCTGCGGAACCAGTTTTCTGCTGGTGGTGATGGTCATCTCCATCGGCGTCTACGCTCTGATTCCCTTCGATGGCTTCTTCTTGCGCTTCTTGTTCCGCATTCTCCTTCTGCCCCTCATCGCTGGCATCAGCTACGAACTGATCCGGTTCGCCGCCAAGCATCGGGGCTCGTTCCTCGCGGCTATCACGGTGCCCGGTCTGTGGCTTCAACGAATCACCACCCAACCCCCGGCCGACGACCAGCTCTCCGTGGCCATCCGCGCCCTGGATGGCGCCATGGCACTGGAGCAGGCGCAGGGCGGCGAGCTCGTGGTAGCCTGACGGTCTCCCGATGCAATATCGACAGAAGCTGGACGATATCGAAGCGCGGTTCGAGGAACTGACCGGCCAGATGGCGGACAACGACGTCATCAGCGATTCCGAGAGATACCGCAAGGTCACCAAGTCCCACAGTGAGCTGAGCGAAATCGTCGCCAAGTACCGGGAATGGAAGAAAGCGAGCGCCAATGCCGATGAGGCCCGCCTCATGCTCGAAGAAGCCGACCCCGAACTGCGCAAGATGGCGGTCGACGAGCTGGCCGCGATGGAACCGCAACTGGTGCGCCTCGAGGACGAGCTGAAGGTCCTCCTGCTTCCCAAAGATCCCAACGACGAGAAGAACGTCGTCGTGGAAATCCGCGCCGGCACCGGCGGCGACGAAGCGACCTTGTTCGCCGCTGAGATGTTTCGCATGTATTCCCGCTACGCCGAATCCCAAGGCTGGAAGGTGGACGTCAGTTCCATCAGCGAGTCCTCCATCGGCGGCTATAAGGAAGTCATCGCTCTGATCAACGGCGATAAGGTATACAGCAAGCTCAAGTACGAAAGCGGCGTGCATCGCGTCCAGCGCGTTCCCGTCACCGAGCAGCAGGGCCGCGTGCACACCTCCGCGATCACTGTGGCGGTGCTCCCGGAAGCGGACGAAGTCGAGGTCCAGATCGAAGCCAAGGACATCCGCATCGACACCTTCTGCTCCTCCGGCCCCGGCGGACAGTCCGTCAACACGACCTACTCGGCCGTGCGGCTCACGCACCTTCCCACGGGCCTGGTGGTCTCCTGCCAGGACGAGAAATCGCAGATCAAGAACCGGGCCAAGGGCATGCGCGTGCTCCGATCGCGTCTCTATGAACTGGAATTGGAGAAGCAGCGCGCGCTCATCGGGGCCGAACGTCGCAGCATGGTCGGCAGCGGCGACCGCAGCGAGAAGATCCGCACCTATAACTTCCCGCAGAACCGCGTCACCGACCACCGCATCGGGTTGACCCTCCACCAGCTCGACATGATCATGGAAGGGCGGCTCGACCAGATCGTCGACGCGCTCACCAACTACTATCAGACCGAGAACCTGAAGCAAAGTTCGTTGGCCGGTTCGACCCATGACGCTGCAAACCGCACTCCAGCAGGCGTGCAAGCTTCTTGAGGAAGAGAGCGTCGCGGCGCCCCGGCTGACCGCGGAGGTGCTGCTCTGCCACGCGCTCAGCCGCGAACGCTCCTATCTTTACAGCCACCCCGAAGCGGAACTGAGCGATCTCGCGCGCCTGCACTACGGGCGCTATCTTCACGAGCGGTTGGCGGGGAAGCCCACCCAATACATCACGGGCGTTCAGGAGTTCTACGGCCGCGACTTTCTGGTCACACCGGAGGTCCTGATTCCCCGCCCCGAAACCGAGCACGTGGTCGAGGGTGCCTTGGCACTCTCGCCACCTCCACGGCGGATGGTGGACGTAGGTTGCGGCTCCGGCGCCATTGCGGTCACGCTCAGTCTGGAATTGCACGCCGAGGTCGCAGCCACGGATATCTCTATTGCCGCTCTGGCGGTTGCCGCGAAGAATGCGAAGATGTTGAACGCGCGCGTCGAGTTCGTCGCCTGCGACCTGGCCTCGGCCTTCGCCCCGGCGTCTCTCGACCTGGTCGTGTCGAATCCCCCCTACGTCGCGCTGGCGGATGCGCCCGGATTGCAGCGCGAGGTACGGGACTACGAGCCGCCCGTGGCGCTGTTCGCGGGACGGACCGGCCTGGAGATCTACGCCCGCTTGGTGCAGGAAGCCGAACGAGTGTTGCGGCCCGGCGGCGCGCTGGTCATGGAACTCGGATTCAAGAGCAGCGAAGCCGTGCGCGCCATGCTGGGCCCGCTGTGGCAAGATGTGCAGATCC
>CAWDER010000013.1:0-63114 GCA_963801345.1 Bryobacteraceae bacterium | reverse complement strand
AGCGCGCGCTGTCGCTTTTCGAAAAGGGAGTCGGGCTCAGCGACGCGTGTCGCAAGCAGCTTCTGGAAGCCGAGACGCGCGTCGAGATCCTGCTTAAGAAGAACGGCAAACTCCAGCCCGAGCCCTTCCCCGCCGACAAGGAATGAACCTCCGCGACTACCTGAATCAGCAGCAGCAGTTAGTGGACGCCGAGTTAGACCGGCTGGCGCCCCCCGCAGCGACTCCGCCCGAAACCATCCACCGCGCCATGCGTTACAGCCTCTTTGCGGGAGGCAAGCGCATTCGCCCCATTCTTTGCATGGAAGCCGCCCGCGCGATCTCCGGCGATGCCGCCGGGGCGGAAACGCCGGCCTGCGCGCTGGAGATGATTCACACCTATTCCCTGATCCACGACGACCTGCCCGCGCTCGACAACGACGACCTGCGCCGCGGCAAGCCGACCTGCCACAAGGTCTTCGGAGAAGCCATGGCCATCCTGGCCGGCGATGCGCTGCTCACGCTGGCCTTCCAGGTTCTTAGCGCGATTGAATCCGTGGATGCCGCGGCCAAGACGCGCATGGTTCTGGAACTGGCCACCGCGTCCGGCACGCCGGGCGGCATGATCGCGGGCCAGGTGTCGGACCTGGAGGGGGAAGGGAAGACCCCGGACCCGTTGCTCCTGGAGAGCATCCACCGCGCCAAGACCGGGGCACTGCTCCGGGCGAGCCTGCGCATCGGCGCGATCTACGCAGGCGCCAGCCGCGAACAGTACGACGCGCTCTCCCTGTACGGCGAGCACATCGGCCTCGCCTTTCAGATCGTGGACGATGTGCTGGACGTGGTGGAGTCCTCGGAGGCGCTCGGGAAAACGCCCGGCAAGGATGCGGCGCAGCACAAGATCACGTTTCCGGCGGTCTACGGCCTGGAGGAGTCTCGCCGCATGGCGGAGCGTGAGCGTGAACTGGCCCACGCGGCGCTCGCCTCGTTCGGCGCCCGCGCGGCGCGCCTGAAGGAACTGGCTGACCTGATCGTTCACCGCCGCGCATGAAACCCGCGGGCAAAGAACGCCTCGATGTGTTGCTGGTCGACCGTGGCCTGGTTGGCACGCGGGAGAAGGCGCGCGCACTGATACTGGCGGGGAGCGTCCTGGTGGACGGCCAGAGAGCCGACAAGCCCGGCCACACGTTTCCGGTAGCGTGCCTGATCGAACTTCTCAAGGGGCTGCCCTACGTGAGCCGCGCCGGTAAGAAGCTGGAAGCGGCGCTCGACGCGTTCCACATCCACGTCCAGGACAGAACCTGCCTCGACGTGGGCGCCTCCACCGGAGGCTTCACCGACTGCCTTCTCCAACGTGGCGCGCGCCGCGTCTACGCCGTCGATGTGGGCGCCGGGCAACTGGACTGGAAACTCCGCAACGATCCTCGCGTAGCGGTCCGCGAAGGCATCAACGCCCGCTATCTGAGCCTGGAGCACACCGGCGAGCTGGTGGATCTGGCGGTGTGCGACGTCAGCTTCATTTCCGTAACGTTGATCCTGTCCCCGATGCTGGCGTTGCTGCATCCGGAGGGAGAAATGGTTATACTCGTCAAGCCCCAGTTCGAGGTGGGGCGCGGCAAGGTGGGCAAGGGAGGTATCGTGCGCGATCCCGCCCTCCATGCGGAGGTTTGCGAGCGAGTGCGGGAGGCCGTCCTCGGGATGGGCCTGGCCGCTAGCGTGATGGAGAGCCCGGTACTGGGCGCCGAAGGGAACAAGGAGTTTCTCCTGTATGCCCGCCATTGAGACGATTGGCCTGTTCTCCAAACCCGGCAGCGACAAGGCCGCCGAACTGGTTCCCGGTCTGATCGCCTGGTTGGCTGCGCGCGGCCTTACGCTGCGGCTCGACCAGATCACCGCCGCCTATGCCGGGCGCAGCGACGGGCTGCCCTCGGACCAGGTGCCGCGGGGCTGCGACCTCATCATCGTTCTGGGAGGCGACGGGACGCTGCTTTCGACCGCTCACGCCGCCGGCGCGAGCGAGGTCCCGCTGTTTGCCGTGAACCTGGGAGGACTTGGTTTTCTCACCACCATTGCTCCGGACGACATCTATGCCGATCTCGAATCCGCGCTGCGGGGCGAACTCCGGATTGGCCAGCGCCGCATGTTGCACTGCGACCTGGTGCGTGCGGGACGCACGGTGATCGCCTGCGAAGCGCTCAACGACGTGGTCGTGAGCAAGTCGCAGATCGCCCGCATGATCGAACTGGAGACCCACGCCGACGCGCACTTCGTGTGCAACTTCAAAGCCGACGGTTTGATTATCAGCACGCCGACCGGCTCGACGGCCTACTCGCTATCCGCCGGCGGCCCGATTGTCTTTCCTTCGGTGGCCTGTCTGTGCCTGACACCGATCAGCCCGCACACCCTGACCAACCGCCCGGTCATCCTGCCGGACACCAGCGTGATCGGCATCCGGAACCGCAGCCAGAATGGCGGAGCGTACCTCACGATCGACGGGCAGATCGGCGAACCGCTCGAGCGCGACGATCTGGTGGTGTGCCGCAGTTCCGCTTACGTGGTCAGACTGGTCCGGCCGCCGAACCAGAAGTTCTTCGACGTGCTCCGGGCCAAATTGAAGTGGGGCGAACGGTGATGAAACAGAGGGGCCGGTTACTCCACGTGCCCGCATGCTCCGGTACAATGAGTTATCACACTATGTCACCACGCGTGCCCGCTTTCGTTCTTCTTGCCTGCGGTTTGATCGCACTGTCGGCCTGCAAGAAATCCCCGCCGCCGAACGTCGCCGCAACGGTCAACGGCCGCTCGATCACCTTTGCTGACCTGGACAAGCAATACGCCGCGGCGCAACTGCCACAGCCAAAGGCTGGGACCGGCGGGGCTGCCGAGGGCGAGGACAGCGTGGCGGTGACCCGGCTCGAAGTGCTGCGCACGCTGATTGACAACGAGATCATGTTGCAGCGCGCCGAGAAGCTCGGTCTCATGGCGCAGGAGGCGGACGTAGACGCCAAGCTCAATGAGCTGAAAGCCCCCTACACACAGGAGGAATTTCAGAAGCGCCTGGCCGACCGCAAGATCACGGCGGAGGAGCTCAAGACTCAGATCCGGCGCGACTTGAGTGTGCAGAGGCTGTTCAACAGAGAGATTACTTCGCACATCAGCATCACCGACAAGGACGTGGCGGAAGCCTACAACGCCAATCGGGACAGCTTCAACCTGGCGGAGCCCCAGTTGCACATCGCGCAGATTCTGGTCACTCCCAACCCCGACCCCAATGTGCGGAACTTGAAGGCGGACAAGGCGCAGAATGCCGAGCAGGCCAAGAAGAAGATTCAGATGCTGGCGGCGCGGTTGAAGCAAAACGAGGACTTCGCCATGCTGGCGCAGAATTATTCCGAAGACCCGGAAAGCGCCGCCAACGGTGGCGACATCGGCTTCATTCCAGAGTCGGCCATGGAGAAGGCCGATGTCGAGCTCCGCAAGGTGGTGATGCAACTCCAGCCGGGCCAGGTCTCGGGGATCATCGCCGATGCCGGGGGGCTATCGGATTTTCAAGGTCATTTCCAGGGAACCAGCCGGGCAGCGCGAACTGAACGACCCGCGCGTGCAACAGACTATTCGGGAAGGCCTCGTGAATCGCAAAGACTCGCTGTACCGGGCGGCGTACTACGAGGCTGCCCGCAACGAGGCGAAGATCACGAATTACTACGTTGCCTCTATCCTGGAGAAGATGCGTGCCGCCAAGTGAGCGCGCATCGCATCGCTGTTCCATAAGAGCCTCGCATGCTTCGATTTGAAACCGCCGGAGAATCTCACGGTCAATGCCTGGTGGCGACCGTCACCGGGCTCCCCGCCGGCGTCCCCGTGACGCTGGCAGCCGTGAACCGCGAGTTGTGGCGGCGTCAGCAGGGGTTCGGACGCGGCGGGCGGATGAAGATCGAGACCGACGAAGTCGAGATCGTGGCCGGCGTCAGGCACTCCCGCACCATCGGCTCGCCGATCGCGCTGCTGGTTCGCAACCAGGACTGGCAGAACTGGGCTGAGGCGCTCCCCGTCGAGGATTCCGAGGGCGCCGGGAGCAACGCCAAACCCGTCACCCGTCCGCGGCCGGGACACGCCGATCTGGCAGGGACGCTCAAGTTCAATTTCCACGATGCCCGCTACATTCTGGAGCGCGCCAGTGCTCGGGAAACCACCGCCAGAGTGGCCGCCGGCGCCATCGCCAAGGCGTTTCTCGGCGAATTTGGCATTCAGGTATTGAGCCACGTGGTCGCGGTGGGGTCGGTGAAACTGGAGCGCAGCGCGGGCTGGGAGGAATTGGTTGCGCTGAGCGCGCGGCCGGAGATCGTGCTCGGATGCGTCGATGGGACCACGGAGGCTGCCATGAAGGCGGTCGTGGACGAGGCGTATCGCACGGGGGACACGGTGGGCGGGGTGTTCGAAGTAGTGGCGCACAATGTGCCGCCGGGCCTGGGGTCGCATGTGAGTTGGGACTCCCGTCTCGACGGCAAGCTGGCGCAGGCCGTGGTCTCCATACAGGCGGTGAAGGGGGTGGAGATCGGCCACGCCGTCGAGGCGGCGGCGAGCTTCGGTTCCGCGGTCCAGGACACCATTCACTACGATTCCGGCGGCCGCCGCTTTACGCGGGGTTCCAATCGCGCCGGCGGGTTGGAAGGTGGGATGACCAATGGCGAAGATGTCGTGGTGCGTGGCTTCTTGAAGCCGATCTCCACGTTGCGGCGTCCGCTCGAATCCGTGGATCTGATCACGCGCGAGCCATCTCTGGCCGCCTACGAACGCAGCGACGTGTGCGTGGTGCCCGCCGCCGGCGTGATTGGCGAGGCCATGGTTGCGCTGGTGCTGGCGCAGTGCATGCTGGAGAAGTTCGGCGGGGATTCGCTCGCCGAAACCGGACGAAATTTCCAAAGCTACTTGGAGCAGGTAAAGGCGTTCTGATGATCTACCCCATCCTGAAATTCGGCGATCCTGTTCTTGAACAACGGGGGGAGACGGTGCAGGAATTTGATACGCCCGAACTCCACAAGCTCCTCGAGGACATGTTCGAGTCCATGTATGTCTCGAAGGGCGTCGGTCTGGCCGCGCCCCAGATCGGCATTTCCCGCCGCATCGCGGTGATCGATCTTTCGCTGGGCGAGGACCCTGCCCAGAAGCTGGTTCTCATCAACCCGGAGATCATTCGCAGCGAGGGCAAGCTGGTAACCGAGGAAGGCTGCCTCAGCGTGCCCGGCTTTCGCGAGCCCGTCAAGCGCGCCGCCGTGGTGACCGCGCGCGCGCAGAACGCCAAAGGGGAAACCTTCGAGGTGACCGGCGAGGAGCTGTTGGCGCGTGCCCTCCAGCACGAGATCGATCATCTCAACGGCAGGCTCTATTTGAGTCACCTCAGCGTTTTGAAGCGCGACATCATCCGCCGCAGGATCCGCCGGCTTCAGAAGGAAGGCGAATGGAAGTAGGCGAAAGATCGCTTGCTGACCCGCGCGGCTCTGTAAGCTTCCGGGCCGCGACCGTGAGGGAGCGGTCGTAATGCGCTTGGTGTTTCTGGGAACACCGGCGTTCGCCGTGCCCACTCTCGACCGCATCCTGGCGGCGGGCCACGAGGTGGTGGCGGTCTATACGCAGCCCGACAGGCCGAAAGGCAGGGGCGGTGCGCTGGCGGCCTCGCCCGTGAAGACCGTCGCGGTTTCGCACGACTTGCCTGTGCACCAGCCGGAGCGCATCCGGCGCCCGGAGCCGGTGGCGCATCTGGCGTCCCTTCATCCCGATGCCATGGTGGTGGTCGGCTACGGCCAGATCATCCCGCAGAGCATCATCGACATCCCGCCGCTCGGCATCATCAACGTACATGCTTCGCTTCTGCCCCGGTATCGCGGCGCCGCTCCGGTGCAATGGGCGCTGGCGCGGGGGGAATCCATCACCGGCGTCACCACCATGCGAATCGATGCCGGCCTGGACACCGGTGACATCCTGCTGATGCGCGAGACTCCCATCTCTTCCGGCGAAACCGCCATCGAACTCGGTGCGCGCCTTGCGATCCTGGGCGCGGATTTGCTTGTCGAGACGCTCGACGGGCTGCGCGCGGGCACCATCGTTCCACGGAAGCAGGACTCTTCGCAGGCGACCCTCGCCCCGATCCTCCGCAAGGAAGACGGCGTCATCGATTGGAACCTGCCCGCTTCGGAGATCTACAATAGAGTTCGCGGTTTTGTGCCGTGGCCCGGCGCGTACACTCGCTTTCGAGGCGAGGGCTTGCACGTCTGGCGGGCGGTGGTGGCGGAGTCGAGTTCCTCGGGCCCGCCGGGTTCGCTTTCGTTGGGAGAGCGGCGCGTGCGGGTGGCCTGCGGTGGGGGCACTTCGCTTGAATTACTGGAGGTTCAGTTGGAGGGCCGGAAGAGGGTCGCAGTGGAGGCGTTCATCAACGGCCAGCGAATAGGGCACAATGAAGTACTGGGAGACGTGACGTGAAACTGCCGCTCGGATACTTTTACGCTTCGGCTTACGCCGGCATCCGGAAAGACAAGCGCGACGACCTGGCGCTGATCGTCTCCGGCACGCCAGCCTCCGCGGCGGCACTGTTCACGACCAATCGAGTGCAGGCCGCGCCGGTGCAGTTGTCGCGCGCGCACCTCAAGGCCACGCGCGGCACGGCCAGCGCGATTCTGGCAAACGCAGGCAACGCCAACTGCGCAACGCGGACCGGTATGAAAGTCGCGCTCGCCTCGTGCCGGGCGGTGGCGAAGGAATTGAATGTCCCCTATCGCCAGGTGCTTCCGGCTTCCACCGGCGTGATCGGTGTCGAGTTAAATGGCGCCCTGATCGCCAAGGCGATGCCTGCCTTGGTCGCCGGCTTGGATGCGAAGAAATTTCACGATGTCTCGCGGGCCATCATGACCACGGATCGGATTCCCAAGGTGGCCTTCGGGGAGGTGCCGCTTAGGACCGGACTGGTCCGGATCGCGGGCATGGCCAAGGGCGCCGGGATGATCCACCCGAACATGGCGACCACCCTATGCTTCGTCACCACGGACGCCGCCATGGGTCCCGTTGCACTTCGTAAGTCGCTCGTCAACGCCACGGCCCGCACCTTTCACCACCTCTCGGTGGATGGGGACATGTCCACGAACGACACCATCGTTCTGCTGGCCAACGGCGCTGCCGGCGTGATGACCAACGAAAAGGAGCGGCTGGTCTTCGAGGAAGTGCTGAGCTGGGTGCTGCAAGACCTGGCGGAAATGATCGCGCGCGATGGCGAAGGCGCGCGGAAGAAGATCACCATTCACGTTCGCGGCGCCGCCGATGACGAGAGCGCCACGCGCATCGCCCGCGCCATCGCCAACTCGCCCCTGGTGAAGACGGCGATTGCGGGGTCCGACCCCAACTGGGGCCGCATCCTCTCCGCGGCGGGGATGTGCGGAGTGGATCTGGACCCTTCCAAGGTGGACATCTGGCTGCAGGGGGTTCCCGTGTGCCGTCGCGGTGTGGCCGCGGAGTTCTCCGAGAACGGACTGAAGAACAAGCTGGAATCGCCCGAGTGCGTCATCCGCCTGGTGCTCCGTGGCGGCGGCAAAGGCGAATCCTGCTTCTGGACCTGCGACCTCACCGAGGGCTACATCCGCATCAACGCCAGCTACCGGACGTAGTCTGAGTTTCCACATCTTCTACAGCAGGGGGAAGCCCGAAGGGCGAAAGAAAATAGCCCACGGCGTAAGCCGTGGAGTGGGTGGATGGGCCGAGGTAGCCCTCGCCAGGGGGCGTAAGAGAGGGGCCCACACCAAGCGCCGTGGGAACTTTACCCCCACGGGTCGCTCGCACTGCATCCCAGCCCGTGTCTCTTCAGTAGCGTGAAGAACTCCTCGTGGAACGAAACCCTTTGATGATGGGTCTGCTGGGCGGCGATGTAGCTCCTCACGTCCTCCAGCCGAGAAGTGCTCACGGTGAACGCGCCGTATCCCGCCTGCCAGCCGAAGTGCTTTCGTGCCGGGAACTGCTCGTGCACCCAACGCGAGGAGTTGGTCTTTAACACCCGCAGCAGATCGGCCACCGAAATGGCCGCGGGCATCGACAGCAAGAGGTGAACATGATCGGCCGGACCGTTGACGATCAGCGCTGTTCCTTTCAGTTCCCTGACGATGCCGCCCATATATGGGAACAACCGGCCCGGTAACTCAGCCGACAGTTCGAGTGCACGATTCTTGGTGGAGAAGACCACGTGTACGAGCAGCGAAGCGAATGTGCGCGGCATCTTCTTTCGCCCCTATCCGGGGCTTCCCAAACTCCTGCGGCGATCCCCACGGCGTTGCGCCGTGGGCTATTCTCTGACGCCTCTGCCGGGGCTGCGACAGCCGAAACCGCCTGTCCTACTTCGTGAGTTCGCTCAGCAGGGCTTCGTAATTCTGCTTCGAGACCAGTTGGTAGCGCACTTCCAGTCGGGTGAACCGCTTCAGATCTTCGCGGAGTCCGTCCGAGGGGGCCACGGGTGTCGCCAGGAACAGACTCCCCTCGGCCACCTTGAATGGCAGAACCTTCCAGCGCCTCGTAAAATGCAGCGGGAGAGATCGAGTCGCCTCACGCCGTACTTGGTCTGCGTCGACGATCGCGACGGCCAGATCCGCCGGCAGGGCCAGCGAAGGATACGTATGCGCGGTTTTCAACCACACCTGTGGCTGCCGTAACAGGCGCTTTCTGAAGTAAGTGACTACCGCGGTTATCGTGGCGATTGCGTTCATCCAATTGGCCCATGCTGTCCGCAGCGGCACCCCGACCGCGAACCCCCAACCATAGAGCCGGGCGGAGCAACCCGCCCGCACCGCCGTCCTGAGGATCTGCGACGCGAGGGCTCCCGCCAGCAACAGTTGCGTGGCCGGCCCGAGTGCGGCAAGCTGCAATCCCCAAGGTTGTCCGGTGGCGCTACTCCAGATCCAGGTGAGCAGCCCGTACAGGCACACTAGATTTCCGAAAAGGCTCAGCGGGTTCCCGATCAGGCCCTTGCGGTCCCTCCAGAACCAGTAGACCGCCGCCGCGCCGCCCCGCCAGCCGTGCCGCTCCCAACCCTGCAGGCAGATGCCCGTCACCCAACGCGTCCGTTGGCGCACGGCCTGGCGGAAGTGTTGTGGGAAGTACTCGCGCGTCGCCATCGGCTCGCCGTGCTCGAATCGAATCGGCACGAAAATCTGGCGGAATCCCATTTGGTGCAGCCGGAACCCGCAGTCGTAATCCTCGGTGAGGCAGGTTGGATCGAAAACCTGATTACGCGCCGAGGCGGCCATCCGATCGAGCGCCTTGCGGGTGTACCCTGTGCCGACCCCGTTGGAGGGCAGGAATCCGCCCAACACCCGGCGGGCGGGCACGTCCTTCGTTTGGAACTCCGCGAATTCGTCGCAGTAGACGCCGTGCGTGAAGTCGCGAAATGGCGTCGAGAGCGGCAGCACCGGAACCTGCACCATGTCGTAGTCCGCCGCATAGTGGTTGATCCAGCGCAGGCTGCTGGGATGGATGACGTCCTCGGCATCGTGCGTGACGACGACGTCGAAGCGAACGCCGCAGGCCTCCTCGTGTGCCAGCATGCTTTGGAAGATCCAGTTCAGGCAGTCGGCCTTGGAGGTGGGGCCGTTGTGCGGAACGATGGAGAGGTGCACGTTGGGGAAGCGGACCTCGGCCTCGCGGACCGCGTCCATCGTGCGCGAATCGTTCGGGTAGACGCCGACGAAGAAGTGGTACTCCGAGTAGCGGATCGCGCCGATGTTGTGCGCCAGCATGCTCCCGACCACGGCTTCTTCCTGCCACAGGGGGAGGAAGATCGCGATGCGCTTCTCAGCCACATCTCGGGGCGCCGTCGCGCGATCGTGGGAGACCAATCCTCGCAGCCAGCGCCAGGCCGTCACCACATCGAGCACCAGTTCGTCCAGCCCGCTGACGACCGCGGCGATCGCCAGCGGCACGAGGCAGGCGGCGGCAAATGCATCGAGGGCGCCCATAGATATAGTAGTGGTGCCGGAGGGCGATTAATCGCCCGCAAACTCGCATTGTTCGTGCGAGAATGTTCGCATGCCCTGGCGGCCGCTGGTCCTTCTGATTCTGGCAATTTGCGCTCGCGCCCAGGCGCCGGGGCCCGCGAACGATTTCCGGTTTTCGATTATCGGCGACCGCACCGGTTCCGCGGCGCCGGGGGTCTACGAACAGGTCTGGCGGGAGGTTGACCGGCTGCGTCCGGCCTTCGTCATCAACGTCGGAGACACCATCCAGGGAGTCGACGATGAGACCGTGGAAGCCCAGTGGAAGCCGATCCGCGCCTTCCTTGCGCGCTACAGGCAGTATCCCTTCTACTACGTCGCTGGAAACCACGACATTTGGAGCGCCTTTTCCCGGAAGGTCTTCGAACGGGAAACCGGGCGGCCCGCCACCTACAGCTTCAACTACCAGGATGCGCACTTCGTGGTTCTGGACAACAGCGGGAGCCTGGACTTAGGGCTCGACCAGTTGAAGTTCCTGGAGGCGGACCTGAAGGCCAACCGGCAGCGCCAACCCAAGTTCGTCTTCTTTCACCAGTCGTTCTGGCTGGTGTTCCTCAAACTCCAAAGCGGCGAATTCCCACTGCACCGGCTGGCGCGGGAATACGGTGTGGACTATGTGATCACGGGGCACGGGCACTTCTTCGCTCGCATCGTCCGGGATGGGATCGCCTATATGCAGATGGGCAGCTCCGGCGCCAAGGTCACGCCGGAGTTCAAGCAAGGAGCCTTCTACCAGCACGCCTCGGTCGAAGTGCGGGGAGCCGGCGCGCGCATCCGAATCAAGGAACTCGACGCCCCGTTTGGCGAGGGCCGGTCCTTCATGGCAGAGGACTGGGACGCGCAGCGGTAGGGCGACGTGGGGCAGACGATCGGTTTGTGTCGTCTGCCATGGTGAATCGTCAGGAACAGACCACAAACGGCGATGGTCTGCCCCACAAGCGAATCAGCCCTCGGTCACCTTGAAGTTCTGCGCGTCGTAGAACAGCTTCTTTCCCTGCCGGTAGGACAGGTTGCTCATGTGCGCCGCGGCCGCCGCGTTGTGACCTTCCTCGGCGGTCTCCATGCTGGGGGAGCCGTCGCGTAGCGACTTGATGAACAGCTCGTTGTGATCGAGCGCGCGCTCGACGGGCACCTCCTGGGGCGGCTTCGTGGGCGGCACGACAGGCCGCTTCCCTCCACCAAAACCCATCGACGCCATGTACTGCTCGACCAGCGCCTTGGGCCAGCCGTTCAACCCGTAGTAAGCGATGGGACCCGGCGTCGGTTCAAAGGTCACCAGCACGCCCTTGCTGGTCAGCGTGAGACTGGCCTCCGAACCTGCCACCAGGGTTTCCGTGGCGCGCCGCGAGCTGCCGAGGTTGGCGGTGATTTCGACGATGAAATTCGGGTACTCCAGCAGCCCGGATAGCAGGTCCGGGCAGGTGCGGCCGTCGGGGAAACGGAAGATTCCACCCTGCGCCACAGCGGACTTGGGCGTCTTGACGTCCATCATCTCGTGCATGAAGGTAAGTTGATGCACCCACAGGTCCGTTGCTACGCCACCCGAATACTCCCACCAGCAGCGCCAACGGGAGAACCGCGTGAGGTCCATGGGACGCTGGGGCGCTGGTCCCAGCCACCGGTTCCAGTCGACGGTCGCGGCCGTGGCATCGGGCGGCACGGGATAGACCCACGCGCCGTCGGGGGTGTTGCGGTAGTCGGCCAGCCGCACCATGCTGAGCTTGCCGAGAACGCCCGACTTCACCACTTCACGCGCTTTGGCGGTGAGCGCCGAGGTCTTCGCCTGGCTGCCCACCATGAGCAGCTTGCCCGACTTCTTCACCGCGTCGATGATCTGCTTGCCTTCCGCGATGGTATAGGTCATCGGCTTCTCGACGAACACGTGCTTGCCGGCGGCCAGCGTATCCAAAATCATGCGCGAGTGCCAGTGGTCCGGTGTGGCGATCACCACCGCGTCGACGTCCTTGCGGTTGAGCACGTCCTGATACTCGCGAGTGGTCTCGATCTTGCCTTCGGTGGCTTCCTTCGCCCAAGCCAGATGCCCGTCATAGCAATCGGCGGCCATGACGGTGCGTACGCCCGGCATCTTGCTGAAGGAATCGACGTGGTAGGAACCGCGGATTCCCACCCCGATGAACCCCAAACCGATTTGGTCGTTGGGATCGGCGGCCCGCAAAGTCGGCTTGGGGCCGGCGAGCGTATAGAGAATCGACGTGGCCGCGCTGGTCTTCACAAAGTGCCTTCGTGTCGTTTGCATTAGGATGCCTCCGTATTATGATACGCCACCCTTCGTGCAAACGCGGAGGCTCCCCGCGGTGCACCCTGGCGTGCCGTCCGGGCCGTTGCCTATGGTAGACTGGCGGCTTCCAGTAGAGTTTTGTCCGCATGTCGATCCAAGTTTTCTTACAGGGTAAGATTCTCGGCCTCGAAGGGTTTCTTCAGGCGCCTGCGACAGGTGTGGATTCCGCAACGCGACCGAATCCTGGCCGGCCGCTCGCGCTGGGTCTCGCTGCTGAGCGAGGTGTTGCCGCGCGCCCTGCTTTGCGAGCTCGGTCTCTCGAAGGTGTTGCTCGGATCGGCCGGCGGCGGGCAATTCCTGATCGTCGTGCCCCTGGAGGCGATGCCGCAAGCCGATCAACTCCTGGATGCCGCGGCTCTTGAGATTCACCGGATGAGCGGCGGCAGCGTGCAATTGGTCACCGCGGCGACGGAGAATCTGGGGGAATGGAGCGTCGTGCGCAAGCGGCTCGGCGAGGCCATGCAGCGCAAACGCGGAACGCCGGCCGCCGGTCTTGCGGGAAGCGCCGAGGCCCCCTTCGGTCCCGGCATTACGGACGCTTCCGACAGTTACTTCTCACGGGAACTGGCCGTGGGCTTGCAGACGGCGCAGTCGGTCGGCTGGTCGCCGGAACAGCCCGCCGAGATTCTGCTCGATCGCGGCAAGTACACCTGGCCGGTGGCCGGCGGCCCCGCCACCGATGCCATCTCCCTGGCACGGCACGCCGCCATGTGCGACGACGGGAGCGGCCCCGCGGATCTCACCACCCTGGCGGAGAGAGCCGAGGGGCGGCACGCGTGGGGCGTCCTGCGCGGCGACGTGGATAACCTGGGCATCCGGCTGCGGCGCGTGCAGACCATCGAAGAGCACGTCCAGCTTTCGGTCATGTGCAAGCAGTTCTTCGCCGGCGAGTTGGAGCTGGTGTGCTCGCTGCCCGGACTACTGGCGCAAGGTCACCATTCTTTATTCCGGCGGCGACGACTTCGCGGTCTACGGCGCCTGGGATGCGCTGATCCCGCTGGCCAGAGAGATTCAGCGGCTCTTCCACCGGTTCAGTGAAGAGAACTTGAAGGACTTCCCCGGACAGGAGGGGAAGACGATTACGATGGCGCTGGCCATCGCTCGCGATGCGGGCACGCCGCTGGCTTCGGTCTACGAAGAGGCCGGGCGACTGCTCGATGTGGCCAAGTCGACCGGCAAAGACTGTATGTTCGTTCTTGGACACACGCTGGAATGGAGGCAAGTCGCGGCCGCCTCCGACTTACGGGAGACCATGCTGCGGATGGCGGCGGAACTGGAATCGCCGCGCCGCTTTCTGGCCGATCTCGACGCCTTCTACCGAAAGGCGGCCGCCGCGGGCCGCCCGGGAAGGGCCGGGGGGAGCCGACTCGAGAAGCCCTGGCAGGTGCAGCGGCACCTGACAAGAGCGCTCGGGGAAACTGGCGACAAGGAACTGCAAAGACTCAGAACGCACTTGACCAATGAAATCCTGGCCAAAGGCGCCACGCAGGTGAAAGTCCGCCCTGGCGGACGAGTGGCGCTCGAGTGGGCCAGGCTGCTAGCCGAGGTGTAAACCGATGCCGGATGTTCAGCACGATACGACAAAAGCACGCGAGGGCAGAGGTCGCGGCCCGCGCGAAGGGGGACCCCGCGAAGGGGGAGGCCGCGGTGACGATCGCCGGCCGGACCGGGGGCGCTTCGAGGGCCCGCCGGAAATCGAGCTGGAGAAGCTCATCTCCGACAGTCTGTACCTCGACAACCAGGCGCACGGCGTGGTCAGCCGGATGCGCGACATGGACTCGGGGACGAAGAGCCAGTTGCGGCGCCTCTACAACGCCGTGCGGCGCGCCTGCCGGGCTCCCGAAAACGAGCGCCAGCACGAATTCGTCATGCTCAGAGCGCGGCTGGCATACACCATCGCCCGCCACTCTCTCCGGAGCCTGGACGCCATCGAGAAACTATTGCTCCAGGTGACACGCAAGAACGACGCCAGAGGCTACGAGCGGTTCCGTGACCTCTTCGAGGCCATCGTGGCCTACAACGAATAGCGAGGAAGTATGAGCGCCCACACAGCCCAAACAGAACTAAAGCTCATCGGCAAGCTGATATTGGAAGGCGATCTGCACTGCGAGACAGGCCTGCACATCGGAGCTGGCAAGGGATCTCTCGAAATCGGCGGCGCCGATAACCCGGTGGTGAAGGACTCCTCCGGAAGACCGTACGTGCCGGGGAGTTCGCTCCGCGGGCGGTTGCGGTCGTTGCTGGAACATTCCCGCGGCCTGGCGACTCCCGCCGAGCTGGTCTACCTTTCGCGGAGGAAAGGGCAGGAGGTCCGCATCCATCAGAGCGACCGGCCCGGCGACGAGGTTTGCCTGCTGTTCGGCCGCAACCCTGGCCGCATGGAAAAGGTGCGCGGCGACGTGCTCGAAGCGAACTCCGCCACGCCGTCGCGGCTCACGGTTTGCGACGCCCCGCTCGACTTGGACAGCATCACGCCGCAGATGCGCGAGAACCTCGACGACGAGCTGACCGAAGTGAAGAGCGAGAATGCCATCGACCGCATCACCTCGCAGGCCAACCCGAGAACCCTCGAACGGGTTCCGGCGGGCGCGCGATTCCACGTTCGGTTCGTGGTGGATATCCTCTGCGAAGAGGACAAGGCGCTGCCGGCGCTGCTGGTGGAGGGTCTGCGTCTGTTGGAGGACGACAGCCTCGGGGGCGGCGGATCGCGGGGCAGCGGCAGAGTGCGGTTCGCCAAACTGCGGTTGACTTGGCGCGGGCGCAGCTTCTATGCCTCGGGCGCGCCGGAGACGGAACATCTCACCGGCGCCGGCCTGGCGGAAGTGCAGTCGTTGATGAGCGACTCGGAGTTTCCGGCGAAGCTCGCCGAGTAATCATGCAGCCTGCTTTCTTGGTTCGCTTTCTTCCGTCGGGACCCTGGCGGATCGGGCCGGATTCCGGTGCGCGCGACGGTGTCGAGAGCGTGCTGCACAGCGACGCTCTCTACTCGGCCGTCACCGCTGCCATGGCCCGGCTGGGGCTGCTGGAGGAGTGGCTGGCCGACGTCTTCGCCGCTACGGACGGACCGGCGGTGCGGTTCAGCTCCTGCTATCCATTCCAGCAGGAACTCCTCTTCGTGCTGCCGCCCCTGAGCCTGTGGCCGCCCGCGCCAACCCTCAAGGTGCGCTGGAAGGGCGCGCGGTTTGTGCCCGTGTCTGTGGTCGAGGACTTGCTCGCCGGCCGGGCGCTGAATGAAGAGATCTGGAAGGTGGATGGCGCCAGCCGGTGTCTGGTGCCCGCGGAATGGGGCGGCGGACCGTTCGTGTCCGCGGTCCGCTCGGGCGCCGCGGTAGACCGTTTGTCCGGCGGCGTCGCGCCGTACCGCACGGCGTGTCTGGAATTCCGATCGGGAGCCGGAATGTGGGCTTTGGCCGCATTCGCGGATGAGGAGAAGCAGGCTCGCTGGGAGGGACCGGTCAAGGCGGCCATGCGGCTGCTCGGGGATTCCGGCCTGGGGGGCAGGCGGTCTTGCGGTTGGGGCCGGTCGAGCGAAGTTCAGATGGTGGACGGCGCGCTGCCGGAGCTGGTTCTGCGCCCGGAATCGATTGAGGCGCCGAGTCCGGAGGAGGAGCCGAAAGCGGCCCCCGAAAGCGCCTGGTGGCTGCTCTCGCTATTCAGTCCGCAAGAGGCCGAAAGCGTCGATTGGGGCCGCGGCAATTATTCGATTCTGAGCCGCGGCGGCAGAGTCGCGAGCGATTCCTCAAACGGAGCGTTGAAGCAACAGTCGCGGATGGTAGCGGAAGGATCGGTGTTGTTGGCCGGCGTTCCACCGTCCGGAGCAGCCCTGGACGTGGCTCCGGAAGGCCTTGCACATCCGGTCTACCGCGCGGGTTTCGCCCTGGCGGTTGCGATCCCCTGGCGGGAGGTGGCGCGGTGAGATACCGGTTCACATGCCTGACGCCGCTGCTGGTCGGAGACGGTCAGGAGCTTTCGCCGATCGACTACATGGTCTGGAAGGACCAGGTGAACGTGCTCGACCAGCGGCGCATCTTCCGGCTGCTGGCGAAAGGGCCGCGGCTCGATAACTACCTGGCGCAACTGAAGCGCGCCGACAGGCTGGACTTCGCCTCCTGGGGCGGCTTCGCTCAGAATTTCGCCGGCCGCCGGATTCCCTTCGAGCACTCCTCCTGCGCAGTGCACTGGGGTCGCTCCGGCGTGGAGGCGCTGCGCATTCCCACCTTCGCTTCCGGCCCCAATGGTCCATTCCTCCCCGGCACCGCGCTGAAGGGCGCCTTGCGGACCGGTATGGTCCATGCCGGCCTCAAAGATGGCAGCTTGGAGAGAATGGCAGCTTTGTTCCAGACGGATCGGCCGCCGCGGCATCCCGGCGAGATGCTGGAGGAGCGGGTGCTCGGCTCGGGCGGAGCCAGCCGCATGCGGGTCTTCCAGACCTCGGATTCTGCGCCGGTGGCAGTCGCCGCCATGCGGGTTTACCTGCTGCGGGTGGCATCGCTGAAGGGGCGCAGCCGGGACGGCTACACACTGGGATGGAAGCAGAGTCCCAGCGGAACCGCGGACGGGGCCAGGCCTGCGGATGGCACCCCCACCTTCGCCGAAATGGCAACGCCCGGTACGGTTTTTGAAGGCGGTTGGCGGGAACTGGATTCCAGCGTGGATCCGGAGACGCGCCAGGCGCTCAACTGGAAGGGGCCTTTCACGCGTGAGACATTGTTTGAGGCCGCCAACGACTACGCGGGCGCCCTCCTGGAAGCTCACAAGACCTACACCGAAGGGGCTGGCCTCGCGCATGTCCGCGAAGACCTCGTTCGGCTCGAGGAACGTCTGACCCAGTCCCGGCAGTCTGGCAAGGCGTGCCTGCTTTCGGTAGGCTGGGGAGGTGGGCTGCTATCTCGGATCGCCTGGCTTAAGACCGACGACCCTGCCTACCGGGAGATCATCGTGCAGTCCGGGCTTTACGGAAAGTCTCCGTACCCTGGATTCCCGTTTCCGAAAACGCGGCGCATCGTGTTCCTCGAAGACCGGCCGGCCGCGCTTCCGGGTTGGGGGCTGCTGGAAGTATCCGATTAGTCCGCCTTCGTCTTGAACTCGCATGTATAACGCTTTTTTTGGCTTTGCGGAAAGCCCGTTCAACCTGAGTCCCGACCCCACCTTCCTCTACCGCAGCCCGCAACATGAGGAAGCGCTGGCTAACCTCACTTATGGTGTCGAGAGCCGCAAGGGCTTCATTGTCCTCAGCGGTGAGGTTGGAACCGGTAAGACAACCATGCTCGAGTGCCTCCGAGATCATCTCACGGAGAGGGGCATTCCCTTTTCCTTTGTCTGCAACACCAGGCTGACACCGGATCAGTTCTTCGAGTTGATCGCCTATGACCTGGAGCTGAAGTGCGCGGCGGATTCCAAGACGCAGGTGCTCGTATCGCTCCAGCAGTACCTGCTACAGCAGGCGACCCGCGGGAATACTACCGCGCTGATCGTGGACGAGGCGCATGACCTGAGCTGGGACGTGCTCGAGGAGATCCGCATGCTGGGCAACCTGGAGAACCGAACCGGCAAGCTGCTCCAGATCGTGCTGGCAGGCCAGCCCGAACTCGACCGGAAACTGGATGCGCCCAACCTGCGCCAACTGAAGCAGCGCGTCGTGTTGCGCTACGAGTTGCGGGCCTTCAACGAAGATGAGACGGTCGGGTACATCCGCACACGGCTATCCAAAGCTGGTCTCGAGAAGCAGGCCATCTTTGCCCCCCAGATCCTCACAGCCATCCACCGCCGCACCCAGGGCATCCCCCGTGTCCTCAACATCCTGTGTGACAACCTTCTCCTGACGGCCTTCGCTTTGGAGCAGAAGACCATTACGCAGGATATGCTCGACGAAGTCACCGCCGACATGCGCCTGGACTGGCCCGCCCAGCTCTAGGAGCCCCCCAGTTATAGGCAGCACCCTCGTACCGGTACCGGTAGACCACTGGAGGTACCCTACGGAAACTTCTTAGCGGTACCCACCCATTTACCTTAGTAGAATCAGTGCATTCCAAGAGTTCAGATTGTTACCCCATCGGGTACTACCACCCGATAGGGAACAGGAATAGTGTTGCCAAAAAGGAGCTTTTCAATGTCCCGACTACTTCAAAACAAGATGGTGTTCTATACGGTCTGCGCGTTCTTCGCGCTGGCTGTCGGCATGAGTAACCTTCCTGGCGGGTCGCTGCCTGCTTTTGGAAGCGGCATGCTGCCCGAATCCAGCCAACAGGCGATCGCGCAGAGCCCTTTCCCGCCGCCCGATCCTGGTCCGGACGTGCTGGCGCTGAGCCAGAGCCCGTTCCCGCCGCCCGATCCTGGTCCGGACGTGTTGGCGCTGAGCCAGAGCCCGTTCCCGCCGCCCGATCCTGGTCCGGACGTGCTGGCGCTGAGCCAGAGCCCGTTCCCGCCGCCCGATCCTGGTCCGGACGTGTTGGCCCTGAGCCAGAGCCCGTTCCCGCCGCCCGATCCTGGTCCGGACGTGTTGGCGCTGAGCCAGAGCCCGTTCCCGCCGCCCGATCCTGGTCCGGACGTGCTGGCCCTGAGCCAGAGCCCGTTCCCGCCGCCCGATCCTGGTCCGGACGTGCTGGCCCTGAGCCAGAGCCCGTTCCCGCCGCCCGATCCTGGTCCGGACGTGCTGGCGCTGAGCCAGAGCCCGTTCCCGCCGCCCGATCCTGGTCCGGACGTGCTGGCCCTGAGCCAGAGCCCGTTCCCGCCGCCCGATCCTGGTCCGGACGTGCTGGCCCTGAGCCAGAGCCCGTTCCCGCCGCCCGATCCTGGTCCCGACGTGCTGGCGCTGAGCCAGAGCCCGTTCCCGCCGCCCGATCCTGGTCCCGACGTGCTGGCGCTGAGCCAGAGCCCGTTCCCGCCGCCCGATCCTGGTCCGGACGTGCTGGCGCTGAGCCAGAGCCCGTTCCCGCCGCCCGATCCTGGTCCGGACGTGCTGGCGCTGAGCCAGAGCCCCTTCCCGCCGCCCGATCCTGGTCCCGACGTGCTGGCCTGATGCACTGGATACCGTTGAAGTGGTCTCGGGGCTCGCCCGTCAGTGAGCCGCACGGAACCCCAGGGATGCGCTGAAACGTGCCCCTGGGGTTTGTGTCCTCGCCCACAGTCCAGAAGTGCCCCGCCTGTAGCCCGGTTGGCACTTGGCAAACGGCCCTCGGATGCCGTATAGTGCCGTGTAAGGGTCTTTAACAGAGCGAATGTTCTATTTCTGGGCTGTGATTGGAATCGTCGGGCTGCTGCTTCAGGTTTTGGTTGTGAGCGTGATGCTCCGGGGCGCATACCGCCGCTACCGCGCGCTCTTTGCATACATTCTCGTCCTATTCGTGACGACGGCTACCGAAGCAGCGGGCTTCTTCTGGCCCCGCTATGCGGCCATCGCGTCCTCGGACTATTGGATTTTCGACAGTGTTCGTCAGGTGCTGCTATACGTTGTTGTGATTTCCCTGATTTTCAGCGCCTCCGAGCAGAGCGCAAGGCGTGCCTCCATCGGCCGGTGGCTCATTATGGGCTCTACGGTTTTCGCCGTCCTCTCGCTGTACTTCACCTACAGCCACGGGCTGAACCTATGGATGACGCAGTTCAGCCGCAACGTGGGCTTCCTGGCTGTGATTCTGAATCTGATTCTCTGGGCGACGCTGATGAAACACCGGCTACCCGACCAGACTTTACTCTTGGTGAGTGGCGGTATGGGAATTCAAATGGCGGGTAAGGCGATCGGCCACTCGCTGCGGCAGTTGCGGATCACCGTGACGACTGGCGACCTTGTGATTGTGCTGTCCCACCTGCTCTGCCTCTACATCTGGTGGCAGGCGTTTCGCAGACCCGTTGGACATCCGGCTGAAATTCCGGAGTAGCCGGCCCGGGCAATGTCCTACCCCCTTGTAGGACAGGCCTTCAGCCTGTCCCTCTACGTCCCCTTGATAGTTATCCCCAACTCGCGCAACTGGCGCTCGGGGACGGGCGACGGCGCATCGCACATCAAGTCCGTGCCGCGCGCCGTCTTGGGGAACGGGATCACGTCGCGGATGGAGGTCTCTCCGGCCAGCATCATTACCAACCGGTCCAGGCCGAGCGCCACGCCTCCGTGTGGCGGAGCGCCGTACTCCAGGGCTTCCAGCAGGAAGCCGAAGCGATTCTTAGCTTCCTCCTCGCTGAATCCCAGTGCGCCGAAAACCTTGGACTGCACGTCGCGCCGGTGAATACGGATCGAGCCCGATCCCAGTTCCACTCCGTTCAACACCAGGTCGTACGACTTGGCGCGGCAGCGAGCGGGATCGGCAGTGAGCTTGTCCAAGTCGTCATCGTGAACCGAAGTGAAGGGGTGGTGCGCCGCGTCCCAGCGCTGCTCCTCCTCGTTCCACTCGAACATCGGAAAATCCACCACCCACAAGAACTGGAAGTTGCGCGGATCAAGCAGTTTGTGCCGGTGGTTGTACTTCTGCGCCGCGAACAGCCGCAACTGCCCGCAGGCCTGCAACACGGTCTCGTCCGGGCGCTGCCCCTTGGGAGGCGCGGGCCAGCCGCACAGCAGCAGCAGGTCCTCTTCGCCCGCGCCGGTGCGCTCGCGCACCGCAGCCATGGGACCGGCGAAATCCCGGTCCAGCCGTTTCACGTCGTCGTAGACGCGCAGGCCGCGCTCCTCGCCGAAGGCCTTCAGTTCGTCGCGCTCCTTGCGGGTCAACACGCCCGTCGACGGAATTCGAATGGCCACCAGCGGCAGCCCCTCGCCCGTGAGGCCCGCTCCGGGGAACAGATCCTCGACCGTGTGGAAGGGCGGGATGCGGCAATCCGGTTTGTCGATCCCATAGGAGCGCATGGCCTGGTGGTAGGTCAGGCGGGGGAATGGCGCGCTCACCTTGAAACCGGCGGTTTCGACAATCCGCTGCACCAGCGGCTCGATCACTTCGAAGATGCGCTCCTGCTGCGGGAAGGACATCTCCAGATCGATCTGGGTGAATTCCGGCTGGCGGTCGGCCCGCAGAGCCTCATCGCGGAAGCAGCGAACAATCTGGAAATATTTTTCGAAGCCGCCGATCATCAGCAGTTGCTTGAAAAGTTGCGGCGACTGCGGCAGCGCGTAGAACGAACCTCGCTGCACGCGGCTGGGGACCAGGAAGTCGCGCGCGCCTTCGGGCGTCGAGCGGGTCATGAAAGGCGTCTCGATTTCCAGAAAGCCCAGCGAATTCAGAATCTCCCGCGCGGCGAAGGCGATCTTCGAGCGCAGTACGATGTTGCGCTGCATGCGCGGCCGGCGCAAGTCGATATACCTGTACTTCAGGCGGACTTCCTCGCTCACGTCCACCGTATCTTCCATGGAGAAAGGCGGCGTGAGGGACTCGTTGAAGATCCACAACTTGTCGGCGACCACTTCGATGTCGCCGGTTTCGAAATTGGGGTTCACCGTCTCGGGCGAGCGTCGGGCCACTTGTCCTTCCACCGCGACCACGTACTCCGAGCGCACGGACTCCGCCTTCTGGTGCAACTCGGCGGCCGCATCCTCGTGAAAGACAACCTGCGTGATGCCCGTGCGGTCGCGCAAGTGGAGGAACACGATCCCGCCCAGATCGTGACGCCGGTGGACCCATCCCATCAGAAGGACCCGTGAGCCCTCTTCGGAGGCGCGCAGCTCGCCGCACGTGTGCGTGCGTCTCAATTCGCCGAGAAAATCCAAAGGAACGCTACCCTGCATGTTCAACCTTCAACCCTAGTTTTTCAAAAAGCTCATCCCGCGTGACGGCCTGTTGCTCTCCCGTCGCCATTTCCTTGAGCTGGTAGTTGCCGGCCGCCAGTTCGCTGTCGCCGATGATCGCGGCGAAACGCGCGCCAAGTTTGTTGGCAAGTTCCAGCGAGCGCCGGAGCTTGCTGTCGGCGCCGAGCTCGACGGATTTCCCGCGGGCGCGCAGGTCCCGCGCGAGCGCCGCCGCCTGCCGGAGGGCGCCCTCGCCCAGCGGCGCAATGTAGAGGTCGAGGCCGGGCACGCCGGCGCCGGCCGCCGTCTCCTCCAGCGTCATGATCAGGCGATCCTCGCCGATCGAAAACCCAATCCCGGGCGCCCGCACCTTCGAGCCCAGCGATTCCGCCAATCCATCGTAGCGGCCGCCGCCCAGCACGGAGTTCTGTGCGCCCAGCGCGCCGTGCGTGATTTCGAACGTCGTGCGCGTGTAGTAGTCGAGCCCGCGCACCTGGCGCGGCCGCACCGCAAACGCGATGTCGCGATCGCTAAGATGGCGCTGCACCGCCGCGAAATGCTCGCTGCACTCGGCGCAGAGATGGTCCAGAATGGAGGGCAACCGGTCGATGACCGGCTGATCCGCCTCTACCTTGCAGTCGAGGACGCGCAGCGGATTGGTCTCCACACGCCTGCCGCAGTCCGCGCAGAGCGTCGAAGCCACTTTCCGCAATTCCTCCCGCAGATGCGACACGAAGCGGGGACGGCACTCGGCGCAACCCACGGAGTTGACCATCAGAAGAAAGCCCTGGAGGCCGGCCTGGCTCAAAATGGAAACGGCCAGTTCGATCACTTCGGCGTCCACCGCCGGAGACTCGCTTCCGATGGCTTCAGCGCCGATCTGATAGAACTGCCGGAAGCGGCCCTTCTGCGGCCGCTCGCGCCGGAACATCGGGCCCATGTAGAAGAGCTTCACGAGCCCGGCCTGCTGGTCGAGGCGATGCTCGATGTAGGCCCGCATCACCGAAGCCGTGCATTCCGGCCGCAGCGTGAGGGAGGCGCCGTCGCGGTCCGCGAACGTGTACATCTCTTTGCTGACGATGTCGGTTTCTTCGCCCACGCCGCGAGAGAACAGCAGCGTCTCCTCTAGAATCGGCGTGCGGATCTCGTGGTAATTCGAGGTGCGGAAGACTTCCCGCGCTTTCCACTCGACAAGATTCCAGAGGTCGCTCGAAGGCGGCAGGATGTCTCGCGTCCCTTTGACCGCGCGAATCACGGCTGTTCTTCCTTGTAAGCGGCCGACGCCTCCACATAGTGCGCGCAATTCGCCCGGAAGCGTTCCTTCTCTTCTTCGGAGACCGGCCGCCGCACCTTGGCGGGGACCCCCACCGCCAGGCTGTCGGGCGGAATCACGGCGTCTTCGGGCACCAGCGAACCGGCGGCCACCACCGAGCCGCGTCCGATGCGCGCGCCGTTGAGGAGAATGGCGCCAATGCCGATCAGGCAATCGTCTTCCACCGCGCACCCGTGGATCACCGTCGAGTGGCCTACCGTCACGCGGTTGCCGATCGTCACCGGGTACTCGCCGGTGTCACCGTGCAGGACGCTGTTGTCCTGAATGTTGGTCTCCTCGCCGATGCGGATGATGTTGGCATCTCCACGCAGGACGGCCTGCGGCCAGATGCTGGAACGTTCCCCGATTTCGACGTCACCAATCACCTGGGCGCTGGCATCGATATAGGCGGATGCGGCAATCCTGGGCCGGATGCCGCGATAGGTTCGAATCATGTATGTTGCTGAGTTCACTATGTTATCACACGGTGGCGGGGGGCCCGCCCGCGCTACAATTCAGGTTATGGTTCGTGCCATTACCCTCAGCCTGTTGCTGGCTGCCTCCGCCTGGGCTCAGAGAGCCCCTTTCGACATTCAGGCGTTGATGAAAGTGCAGCGGATCGGCGATCCCCAACTGTCCCCGAACGGCGCCATGGTGGCCTTCACGGTACAGAAGGTGGACATCGAAAGCAACACCAAACCCACGCAAATCTACGCGGTTCCCCTGGCGGGAGGGACGCCCCGACAGCTCACCCAGGAAGGCAAGTCGAACGAGCGGCCACGTTGGTCGCCGGATTCCGCACAGATTGCCTTCGTGTCGGACCGCGGCGGCTCCTCGCAGATCTGGATCATGAGAGCCGACGGCTCCGCGCCGAGACAAGTGACGAACCTGTCCACCGAAGCCGGCGGCGTGCTGTTTTCGCCCGACGGGAAGCGGTTGGTCTTCACGAGCGAAGTGTATCCGGATTGCCCCGACGACGCCTGCAATAAGAAGCGGCTCGATGAGGAAAAGGCCTCCAAGGTAACGGCGCGCATCTATACGACGCTGCTCTACCGGCACTGGACCCACTGGCAGGGTCAGCGCCGTTCGCACCTGTTCGCGATCGGCGTCGACGGCAACGGGCTCAAGGACCTCACGCCCGGACCGCGCGAAGTGCCGCCGTTCTCGCTCGGCGGTCCGGACGACTATGCCATCTCCCCCGACGGGCAGGAACTCAGCTTCGTAATGATCACCGACCCGGAACCCGCCGTGAGTACGAACTCGGACCTCTATGTAGTGCCGATGGCAGGGGGGCCTCCGAGCAAAATCACAGCGAACCTGGGGGCTGACAACTCGCCGCAGTATTCTCCGAACGGCAAGCACCTTGCTTATCGCACACAGTTGCGCGCCGGCTACGAGGCCGACCGGTGGCGGTTGGTGGTCGTGGAACGCTCCACCGGAGAGGCGCGCATTCTAACTGAGAATCGGGACCGCTGGGTAGGCAGCTTCGCCTGGGCGCCTGACTCGAGCCGCCTGTTCTTCACCGAGGAGGACCGCGGACGCCAGCTCATTCACATGATCGCCGTAACGGGCGGCGCTTCGCGCGCCATCGCCAGCGGACGCAGCTACCTCGACGACATCCAGTTGTCGGCTGACGGCAAGACCATGATCTACACCGAGCAGAGCGCGTCGCGGCCGGTGGAGATCTTCCGGGCGTCTTCGACCGGAGGGACGAGTGTCGCCCTGACGCGATTGAACGATGCACTGCTCTCCAGCTACCAGCTCACGCCCGCCGAAGAGTTCTGGACCGAAGGCGCGGAGCAGACGCAGGTACACAGCTTCCTGGTCAAGCCGCCGGGGTTTCAGGCGGATCGGAAGTACCCGGTGCTTTTTTTGATCCACGGCGGACCCCAAGGCGCCTGGGGCGAGAGTTGGACCTACCGCTGGAACGCCCAGATCTTCGCTGCGGCCGGCTACGTAGTTGTAATGCCAAACCCTCGCGGGTCAACCGGTTACGGCCAAAAGTTCATCGATGACATTAATGCGGATTGGGGCGGCCGGGCCTTCGGCGATATCATGGCGGTGGCCGATGCCGCGGGGAGGTTGCCCTATGCCGATCCGGATCGGACCGCTGCGGCGGGGGCTTCCTACGGCGGCTACATGGTCGACTGGATGCTCGGGCACACCACGCGCTTCAAGGCGCTGGTTTCGCACGCCGGCGTATACGACCTGCGCAGCGAAGCTGGCGAGACCGAGGAGTTGTGGTTCCCGCTGTGGGAATTCCGCGGTGCGCCCTGGGACGATCCGGAAATGTACGCGCGCTGGTCGCCGAGCTTCTTCGTGAAGGAGTTCAAGACGCCGACGCTCGTCACCCACGGCGAGCTGGACTACCGTGTACCCGTGGGGCAGGGCCTGCAGTTGTTCACCGCGCTGCAACTCCAGAAAGTCCCCTCGAAGCTGGTGCTCTTCCCCGACGAAGGCCACTGGATCTCCAAGCCGCAGAACAGCCTGCTCTGGTACAAAACGGCCATCGACTGGATCAACTCCTGGCTGAAGAAAGAATAAGTTCACCACCAAGACACAAAGGCACAAAGAAATGATCTTTGTGTCTTCGTGTCTTTGTGGTTCAATCCCCTACGCGCCGCGGCTCTCCTGCCAGATTCTCAGATAGGGGCCGAGGCCCGTCATCATGCTTTCGAACTCCGGAATCGATAGCGACTGGGCTCCGTCGCTGTAGGCCTTCTCCGGATTGGGGTGAACCTCGATCAGGAGGCCGTCGGCGCCCATCGCCACCGAAGCCTTGGCCAACGGCGGCACCAGGCTGCGCCGTCCCGTCGCGTGACTCGGATCGACCACCACCGGCAGGTGCGTCAACTCGTTCAGCACCGCTACCGCCGACAGATCGCAGGTGTTCCGGGTGGCTGTCTCGAAGGTCCGTATGCCGCGCTCGCACAACACCACGTTGGGATTCCCGTGGGCCACGATGTACTCGGCCGACATCAGCAATTCCCGAATCGTCGAGCTCATCCCGCGCTTGAGCAGAATCGGGCGCGTGGTCCGCCCCAGTGCCTTGAGCAGCGCGAAGTTCTGCATGTTGCGTGCGCCGATTTGAAGGATGTCCGCGTACTCGGCCACCAGGTCCACATCGCTGTCACTCATCACCTCGGTGAGGATCGCCAGGCCGGTGGCGTCTTTGGCCTTGCGCAGCAGTTTCAGGCCGGCCTCCTCCATCCCTTGAAACTCGTACGGCGACGTGCGGGGTTTGTAGGCGCCCCCGCGCAGCATCCGCGCTCCGGCCTTGGCCACCGCCTCGGCGGTCTGCATGATCTGCGACTCGCTCTCCACCGAGCACGGCCCCGCCATCACAATGAACTCGCCCCCTCCGATCTCCGTGCCGTTCACCCGGATGCGCGTTCGTTCCGAGCGGAACTCCCGGCTGACGAACTTGTACGGCGCCGAGATGCGCACGGCGCTCTCCACGCCCGGCATCGCATCCAGTTGGTCCAGGCACGCGGCGACGTCGCCGACGCCTACCGCGCCAATCACCACACGCTCCTCGCCCTGAATCGAATGGACCTTGTATCCCAGTTCCTTGATCCGCTCGCACACCTGTTCGATTTGCTTCTTGGTCGCGTGCGGCCCCATCGAGATGATCATGTTCGCTCCTGTTCGCCGGCCCCTCCGGCCCAAAAACAAAAAACCCACTCCTTCGAGTGGGTTGGTTTCCAGTTGACCTCTGACGATGTCTTCTAACCCAACGCCACTCTAGCGTGCCCGGGGCCGCCAGCCCCGGTATCTAAAGATGAACGCGTTGGAATAGAACAGCATCATCGGAAGTATTATTCTATCCGCGCGACGCCTCTCAAAGCAAGGCCCAGTGCGGGGCGAGGGACCCCTGCTATACTCTTGTCTCTGGAGACCCATGGCGGAACCCCTGCAACCCGAGCCTGCAACGAAAGCGGTTGATCCCGACCTGGTCGCGACCTTGAGCGGCGGAACCAAGGTCAAGCGCCGGCTCGCCCGCCAGCGCGCCTGCAACGAGAAGAACGAAAAGGGCAAGCTCTGCGCCGGCCATCTGAAGCGCTGGTTTTTCTTTGGCGACGAGGTCAAGCAGCAGTTTGGGGCAGCCGCGGAGATCTACCGCTGCGAGCACTGCCAGACGCTCTATCTTCCCAACCCCGGCGAGCAGCCGCGATCGGGCACGCTCGCGTACTAGCCCGCATTCCTATCGCTTTCGCCGGCGTCGTCCTTCCGCCGCGAGCTCCAGCACGACGCGCGCCAGCGCGTCCGGATCGTGACGAACCTTCTTCGTCTGCTCCAGCAGATGGGCGGACACGACCCTCAGGCCCATGGCCCGCAGACGCTCGACGTCAATTTCCACCGGGCGCGCCGTCTGTCTGGCGTACTTGCGTTTCAGGGTCTCGCTGATCTTGCCTTTGTTCACCACGACGACGTCGAGCAAGTCCTTCGTAGAGTGTCGCAGGATCGCTTCGATGTGATCCGACGCGGTGAAATCCACGGTTTCGCCCGGCTGCCACATCAAGTTGACGATGCAGGCCTTGAGCGCGCGCGAACGCCGGATGGCCTCGGGGATGCCGTCCACGAGCAGGTTGGGGATCAGGCTGGTGAACAGGGAACCGGGACCCATCGTGATCACGTCGGCCTGCGCAATGGCCCGCAGCGTCTCCTTGAGCGGCGCCGGACTGCGAGGCCGCAATTCCACTCGCTCGATTCGGGCCCGGCTCTTGCTGATGCGGGTTTCGCCGCGCACGATCGTGCCGTCTGCCAGTCTCGCCTCGACCGAAACGTTCGCCGCCGTCGATGGATAAATGCGGCCGGCGATGGCCAGGACCTCCGAGCAGACCCGCACCGCTTGCGGAAAATCTCCGGTCACGTTGCTCAACGCCGTCAGAAAAAGGTTGCCGAAGCTGTGACCCTTAAGCCCGTGCCCCGCCGGAAACCGGTACTGGAACAGGCGCGCCATCAGCGTCTCGTCCTCGGACAGAGCCACCAGGCAATTGCGGATGTCGCCGGGGGCGAGAACATCGAAGTCGCGGCGCAGGCGTCCCGAACTTCCCCCATCGTCGGTAACCGTCACCACTGCCGTGATGTCCACCGCGGTGTGCTTCCCGAGCAACTTGGCGGTGGCGTGAAACCGCAACCCCCGCAGCAGTGTGGAGAGACCGGTGCCTCCACCGAGGGCCACCACTCGCAGCGCGGCTTCGCTTAGACTCTCGCTGCCTCGCTTCAGGAGTTCGCCTCGCTGTGCAGAAACAGAAGCGCGGCAATCGGCTGCTGGTGAAGGAGGCCGGCGAAGTCCGGATCGTTGCGCGCCTGGCCCCGATTTCTCGGTTGGATTTCGATCGCCCGCCGGAGGCTCTGGCTGGCCCGCTGAATATCTCCCCGAAGCCCCTGACTCAACGCCAGCGCGTAGTGGATATGGTCGCCGACGGGAGCCAAACGAAGAGCCTCCTCCAAGTGCGTCTCGGCTTCCTTCAACCGCCGCTGGTTTAGCAGTGCCACTCCCAAATTATAGTGGTCCTCCGCCGTCGTGGCCACCGGGGCAGCCCGTTCGACGCGCACTTCGCACATCCGTGCGTGGGCTCGGGCCGCGGCTGCCATTTCGATAATCGGCCCTTCGACGGCCTTCTCGAAAAAGCCCCGAGCTTCGGCGAAGCGCCCCTGCCGAAACAGCGCGATGCCCTTCTCGAAAAATTCGGGCTGCTTGGGCGGCGCACTCGGCGGGGCTGGCACGGGCACTTGGGCCTTGCGCACTTTGGGGGACGGAGTGGCAGAAGCGGGCGCCGCAACTCGCACCGCTTCTGGTTTCGCTCTCGCTGTGGACTTCTTGGACCGCGGCTCAGCCTGCTTCATTAAACCGACCGAAATCGAGACACCTATCTTCTATAGAGAGCGGGACTCTTGTCAAGCGGCACTTCGCTACAATCGGGTCAGATGGCCCTGTGGACGCCCGAGGTGATCGACGCCGCACAGGGATTCTGCGACCTCGACCGCCAGGTTTCCCGGGTCCCCGATCGGCGGGCCGTGTTTCTCATCGCGCCCCGGCAGGGTGCTCCCTACATCGGGAGGACCGCTCTCCTGCATCGCCGTCTCGAGCGGCTTCTTGGCGAGCGCAGCCAACCGTCCCGCCTCCTCAGCTTGCGCTCGGTGGTAAAGCGAGTCGAATTTCAGCTCACCGCCTCATGGCTGGAGACCAGTCTCGTCTTTTATGAGGTGGCCCGCGCGCATTTCCCCGAAGATTATCTGAGCCGGATCAAGTTGCGCATGCCGCCGTACGTGAAGATCCTACTTTCCAACCGTTTCCCTCGCAGCCAGGTGACGACTCGCCTGGACGCCTCTCGCTCGCTTTACTATGGTCCCTTCCGCACACGCGCCTCGGCGGACCAGTTTGAGGCTCAATTCCTGGACCTCTTCCAGATGCGGCGGTGCCCCGAGGATTTGGAGCCGTCTCCGGACCACCCCGGCTGCGTTTACGGCGAGATGAACTTGTGCCTACGGCCGTGCCAGCAAGCGGTCAGCCCCGAGGAATACGCCAGCGAAATCGAGCGCGTGGTTCGTTTTCTCTCCACGGATGGCCGCTCTCTCCTCGACACCGCCAGCCACGCCCGCGAACGCGCCAGCCAGGAGACCGACTTCGAACTTGCCGCACGTCTTCACAAACAGGTCGAGAAAGTGGATGCCGTCCTCAAGCTGCGCGACGGCTTGGTGTCGGAGGTGAGCAGGCTCTCCGGTGTTGCCGTGACAGCCTCGGTCGCTGTTGGCTGCGTGGAACTATGGTTCATGCTGGAGGGCCGCTGGCTTCCGCCTGTTCGTTTCCCGGTCCAAGCGGTCGGGGAGAAGGCGGTATCGCTGGATGCACGGCTGCGAGGCCTGGTGGGCGCACTCGAACCCCGCCCCCTGGTGGCTCGAGAACGCCAGGAGCATCTGGCACTACTCGCCCGCTGGTATTACTCCGGCAGCCGCGACGGCGAATGGCTCCCCTTCGCGGCTCTTTCCGATCTTCCATACCGCCGGCTCGTGCGTGCCATTTCCCGAACGGCCGTGGCTGGCGGAAACGCCTGCCCCACTCACTACCCACCTGCTTGATCTGACGTTATACTACGGGCTTCATGTACCTCGAGCGCCCTCGCGCGGAGAGACTGGTGGATGTCGCGTTCTTCGCCCTGTTCCTGGTCTACGTGTGGCTGGGGATCGACACGCGGCTGATCTACCACTGGCAGGGGCCGGTCTTCTCCACGATCCCCGGCTTCTTCGACGATTTCCTGAAGTACCCCGGTGGTCCGGCGGACTGTCTATACGCGCTCATTGCGCAGGCCTATGCTTCGCGGGGGTGGGGCGCGATGGTGCTGACCGTTCAGGTGGCCGCCGTGACGGCGGTGACAGAGCTGTACTTCACAACGCTCGCGGGGCACGCGCTTCGCTTCGTGCGCTTCGTGCCCGCGGCTCTGCTGCTTTACCACGCGAACCTGTACTACGATCGCATGCCGGTCGAGCTGGCGCTGCTGCTGGGACTGGCGCCGGCGATCCTCTTCGTTCGCCTGTCGCGGCGATGGCGCAACGAAGCCGCCCTGTTGGCGCTGTTCGTGGTGCTGCTCGGGGCGGCCTACTACTTGGGAGGCATGGCCCTGGTCTTCTTCGCGCCCGCGGCTGTGTTCGCGCACATGGTCCGGCGGCCGCGCCTTCCTGTATGGATCGTATATCTACTTCTGGCGGCGGCTTTGCCGACGACGGAATACCTGCACTGGATTTACGTGCCCGCTTCCGCCCGGGACTGGTTCGCGCCCCCGGACTCGCGGCTGGCGATCGTTTACTGGGGGCTATACGCCTTTGTGATGATCGGAGCCGCGATCTTGCTCCTGCGGCGGCCAGGAGTCTCACCGAAGGAAGCGCTCAAGAAGGCGAAGGCACCCAGACGGAGGCTGGTCCCACTTGCTGCCGTGCTATGGGCTGTGTTGCCGTTGGTGGGCTTGGTCTTGGTGGCGGCCCTCTCCTACCGGCTCAACAGCCGCGATCGCGTCTTGACGGAGCTCGACTACTACACCCTGCGTGAGGACTGGCCCGCGGTCATCGACACCTCGCGGCGCCTGGCGACTTCGGACTTCAATTCGCTGACCCGCTACGAGGTCAATCTCGCCCTGCATGAGACGAACCGGCTGGGCGATGAGATGTTCCGCTTCCCGCAAACGGGAGCGATGCTTCTGGACATTCGGGTCGACACATTCCTGCCTTACATGATCCGGCTCACCGACATGTGCCTGCGCCTGGGGCGGCTGAACGAGGCCGAGCATTTCGGCAGCGAGGCGCTGATCGCGGCGAAGTCCGATCCGCGGCTCCACCGATTGATGGCCCGGATCAGCGTGGTGAAAGGCCAGACGGCTGTCGCCCGGAAGTTCCTCACGGTGCTGGCGTACAGCGCGGGCTCCGGTCCTTGGGCCACCCAGCGCTTGCGTGAGCTGGATCGGGATCCCCAACTGGCCGGCGACCAACAGGTCCAATTGCTTCGCCGGCGGATGCTCCGGAATGAGGATATGTTCCAGGTCTGGCAACGTGGAGACAGGGCCAGCGCCGACATGGAGCGCCTCCTGCTCGACCAACTGGAGCAGGACCCCACCAATCGGATGGCCTTCGAGTTCCTGATGGGCGCCTACCTGCTGGCCCGCGATGGGGCCGCGGTCGGCGCCCTGATGCCCCGGATCAAGGACATGAGCGGGCCGGCGTACGTGGGCCCCGATGGCAGGCGCCGCACGCCGCGGTGCTACCAGGAGGCCATGGCCATCTTCGCTGACATGACCGGAAAGGCCGTGAATCTCGAAGGACTCGAAATCCAGCCCGAGACGATGCAGCGCATGGACGCCTTCAAGCGGATCGTGTCGCAGGCTCCGAGCAAAGAAGCAGCCAGGCAGGCGGCCTGGGACGGCTTCCGGGACACCTACTTCTTCTATGCGCTTTTCGGCCCTGGAGACTATCGATGAGCCGCAGGAAGCGAATCCTCTTCTTTGCGGTGCTGCCCGCAGCGGTTTTGGCAGCCGCCTATTTGGGCCTGAGGAGCGGCGCTGAACGACTCGAGCCCTGTGCCGAGGCCCATCGCCCCGTCGCGACCTACCCAGACTACTCGGCCACCGTCATCCCGCCCAACATCGCGCCGTTGAACCTGAGGATCCTGGAATCCGGCCGAAAGTTCTGTCTTCGGCTCTCTGCTAGCGCCGGCGCCCCCATCGAGGTCTTCAGCTCCGATGGGAAGATGCGCATCAAGGCTGACCCATGGCGGCGTCTGCTAGAGGCCAACCCCGGCGGCGAAATCGGCATGGACATCTACGTCAAGGGCGAAGGCGGCTGGATGCACTATGACACGGTGCGGAACCGCGTCGCGGCGGAGGGGATCGATCCCTACGTCGTTTACCGCTACATCCCGCCGATCTTCAACAAGTGGGACGAGATCTCGCTCCGGCAGCGCGACCTCCGCGGCTTCGACGAACGCGTTCTCTTAGACAACCAGCAGAGCCTCGCCCCCGATGGCAAGACCGCGGGCAGCATGTGCGTCAATTGCCACTCCTTCCTCAATCACCGCACCCAGCAGATGCTGGTCCACACGCGGCCCGCGCGGAAAGGCGTCCAGATACCGGCCATGGTGATGGTGCGGGACGGCCGGGCCGAGAAGGTGGACACGCGCGATGGCCCGAATACGGCCGCGGCCTACCCTACCTGGCACCCCAGCGGGAAGTTGCTGGCGTTCTCGCGGAACAGCTTTACCCAGATTTTTCACTCGGCCGGCGTCGAAACGCGCGAGGTGGTGGACAAGAACTCCGATTTGGGCCTCTACCGGACGGACACCAACGAAGTCTTCACTGTGCCGCAGATCAGCCGCCCCGACCGGCTGGAAACCTGGCCGTCCTGGTCGCCCGACGGCCGCTACCTGTACTTCTGCTCCGCGCCCCTGTGGACGGACCAGAAGAACGCCCCCTTGCTGCATGACAAGGTGCGCTACGACCTGGAGCGAATCGCCTACGATCCCGCCTCCGGCCGATGGGGCAAGGTGGAAGTGGTGGTCGCCGCCGCGCAGTTGGGCAAGAGCATCTCCTTGCCGCAAGTCTCGCCCGACGGGCGCTTCCTGATGTTCACTGGCCACGACTACGGCAGCTTTCCCATCTTCCAGCCTTCGAGCGACCTGTACCTGCTGGACTTGCGCGGTGGCCCTCCGCGACGGCTCGACGAGATCAATTCGGACCGCGCCGATTCCTATCATTCCTGGTCCAGCAACAGCCGTTGGGTCATCTTCGCCTCCAAGCGGGAAGACGGCTTGTTCGCCCGGCTGTACATCGCCCACTTGGAGGCCGGCGGCCGGTTCGGCAAGCCACTCCTGATGCCGCAGGATGATCCCGACACCTACGGCCGGTGCCTGATGACCTACAACCGGCCGGAGCTTCTCCGGGAGCCGGTCACGGTTTCCGCGTCCGAACTGGTGCGCGCCATGAACTCCACCGCCCGCCGTCCGGCCGGGGCAGCACCACCGGCCGGGGGTGCTGGCGCAGCAACGAGCGAACCCTGGCAGCACTGAACCTGGCGGACAGGCGAAAGCTCCTGACCCACCCCTGACGCTTTTGGGCCTGTTTACATTTCCGATTGATAATTCTCTTGAATGCGGGGCCTGATCGTGATATAAACCTTAACCAGAATCTTGGGTCCGATTCGCCTGATCTCGGCAGGGGTCGAGACAGAAGCGGGCTCAGTGTGTAGGGGTTGTAGAAGCAAGGGGAATCTGTAACGGAGGTTCTAATGAAGTCAATTCTAAAACTGGCGCGGATTTCCTGCGTCATGGCTTTTCTTTGTGCCAGCCTCTTCGGTCAGACGGTCACCAGTTCGCTGATAGGGACTCTGATTGACCCGGCTGGTGCCGTCGTTCCCAACGCCGAGGTCAAGCTCACGGATGAGGGCTCCGGGGCATCTCGCATGGGGGAGGCAAATGAACTGGGGCTATTCCGCTTCACCAACCTGCCCACCGGGAGCTACATGATCGCGGTGAAAGCCCAGGGGTTCAAGACTTACGAGCAGAAGTCGATCACCCTGTCGAGCAGTTCGACCCGCGACCTGGGACGAATTGGACTTTCCATCGGGGCCCTGGCCGACACGGTGGAGGTAACCGCCGAGGTCACGCCGGTGCAGGTTTCCTCCAGCGAGAGGTCGGCGCTAGTGGATGGCGACCAACTCAACAAGCTGGCCCTCAAGGGCCGTGACTTGCTGGTGCTGTTGAACACGCTGCCGGGCGTGTACGTCAATGTTGGCCCCGGCGGCTACAATCCGGAGACCACGTCTGAGGATGGCATTCGCCGGGTTTCGATTAACGGCGCCCCCACGGGAAAAGCGAACTTCCTGGTGGACGGCATCGTGGATCTGGATTCGGGCTCCTACGAGACCACCCACTACTTACCGAACATGGATGCCGTCGCCGAAGTTCGGGTGCTGACGGCAGGCTACCAGGCCGAGTACGGCCGGTCGTCCGGCGGGACCATTAGCGTGATCACCAAGGGGGGCGGCCGGGCGTTCCACGGACAGGCATTTGCCTCCAAGCGGCATGAGATGTTCAATGCCATGCGCTGGATCGACAAGCGGGACAAACAGACAGAGCTCCCGTACCGCTACATGCTATTCGGCGGTAGCGTATCGGGCCCCGTCTACATCCCGAAGGTCTTCAACAAGGACAAGAACAAGTACTTCTTCTTCTTCTCGCAGGAGTACACCCGGACGAAAGCAACCAGCTCAACCAACTACTACAGAGTGCCGACGGCCGCGGAGCGGATCGGCGACTTCTCGAACTATCGCAACTCCTCCGGGGTCATGCAGCCAATCAAGGATCCCACCACGCAACAGGTGGTTCCGGGCAACGCGTTCTCGCCGAGCCTGGCGAGCCCGATGGGCGCGGCCATGCTGAACTTCTTCCCGCTGCCGAACCGGTGCGACCTGAGCAACAACGCGGCGGGTTGTTACAACGATCCCGATGCCAGCCGGTTTTATACCTATAACTTTCGCAACGAGTTCACCGGGAAGCGTGCGCGCCGAAACGACGTACTTCGCTTCGATGCTAACATCACTTCCAAACTGACCACCTTCTTTCGCTACATCAACGACTATGACATGTCGCAGGAAAGCGCCGGTATCAGTCTGAAGACCGCGAGTGGGACGGTGGAACCGTATTCGGAAGATCACCCCAACCCAGGGCACGGGTACGGCATCGGAATCACGTACACCATCAGCCCCACGTTGGTGAACGAGTTCACCTTCGGCAAGAGTTATAACACCTGGGACTGGTACCCGCACGATCCCTCCATGATGGACCGGAAGCTGATGAATAACCCGGCGCACTGGTTCGACGAGAACAGTCCGGACTTCAAGAACGACGGAGCTTTGAAGCGGCCGGGTCTGTCGGATCCGGGAGCGCAGAATTTCGCGTTCTGGATTCCCAACGTGACCGGCGGCACAGTGGGCAGCCCCGGCTCAGGCCGGCCCTACACGAACTGGAACGACGTTTACAGTTTCAGCGATACCGTAAGCTGGCTCAAGGGCTCCCACACTCTCAAAGTGGGCTACTACTACGAGCGCACCGGGAAAGTCCAGCAGGCCGGATCGGGTAACTATCTGGGGCAGTACAACTTCGGCAGTTCATCGAGCTTCCCGCTGGACGCCGGACTCGGCAACGCCAACATGTTTCTCGGGAATTTCCAGAGTTACGGCGAAGGCAAGCGGGTCATGGGCGACTGGTGGTTCACCGGAGTCGAGGCCTTCGTGCAGGATAGCTGGCGGTTGCGAAAAGGCCTTACCCTGGAATTGGGGGTCCGATTCTACGATCTCCAACCCCAGGAGAACCTGAACAACAACTCGGCCATGTTCCTGTTCTCCAGCTACGATGCATCCAAGGCCGGGCGATACTACTATCGGGGATGCAAGCCTACGGGTAACTGCACCTCCGCCGCCAATCAACTCGCGGTGGATCCGGTGACCGGGACCACGGCACCTCCTGTTCTAGCCGGCACGTTCGTGCCGTATTCGGTCGGGGGGTACTCTACGCAGCCGGACTTCTTCATTGGCACGGAAGTGGCCGGGGTCAGCACCAAGATCCCGCGCTCGCTGTTCACGGCTCCCAAGTATATGCCGGCGGCTCGCATTGGCATCGCGTGGGACGTGTTCGGTAACGGCAAGACGGCCATCCGGGCCAGCTTCGGACAGTTTTACCAACGGGGCGACGGAAACCAAATCATGAACTACGGCGGCCAGCCGCCCGTAGCCTATAGCCGGACCGTTTACTATCAGAACATCACCGCGGTCCCCACGCTGGCGGCCAGCGCGGCGATCTCGCCGGGAGGCAACAGCCAACTCGCCGGCAAACAGAGATATGAAGAATCGATGAACGTGAATTTCACCATCCAGCACAGCGTCGGGTTCCAGACGGTTGTGGATGCTTCGTACGTCGGGTCATTCCGCCGTCACACGTTTGCGAACTCCACCATCTACCCGAATAGCATTCCCATGTTCTCGCAGTACAATCCGGCGTACATGGACCCCTGGAACACCTACACACCGAAGCGCGCGATCGGTGATAACTACTTCCGGCCGATGCAGGGCGTTGGCAACGTATCTGTCGTCAGTTTCTCCGGAAGCACCAATTACAACTCCCTGCAAGTAGCCGCGCGCCGTGCCATGGCAAACGGCATCTCTCTCGGTCTGGCGTACACCTTCCAGAAGTCCGTGTCCATGGGGTCGCCCTCCAATTACCCATCCGATTCGTTCTTCAAGTACCGGAACAAGGGCCCGTCGTACTCGGGGGGCGGGCCGCACATGCTGGTGGTCAACTTCGTCTACGAGCCGCCGAAGCTCGCCGAGAAGCTGGGCTTCAAGCCTCTGGGATGGGTGACGGACAACTGGACCATTTCGGGCATCACCACGTATTCACCGTTCACGCTCACTGGCGTGCCCGGCATCGGCTGGAGCAATACGAACACGACAACCTACCCCTCTCCGGTTCAAACGGGTTCGGCCGAAGGAGCCAGGATGTTCGTCATGAAGGATCCGGCGTTTTCGGACAAGCAGACGGAGTACCACATATTCGACTGGAACGCGTTCCTGCCGCCGATGCCGTGCAGTTGGACGCCTCAGGCGGATCCTCGCAACGGCATCGGGCAAACCATGGACTGTTTTGGGAATGCCGGGTCGGGCAGTCTGATCAGGCTGCCGATCAAGCAGAACAACTGGGATTTGACCTTCGCCAAGAGCTTTCCGGTGTTCGGAGAGGGACGCATGCTCACCTTCCGGGCCGAGATGTACAACTTCTTCAATCACACCCAGATCAGCGGTATCAACACGAGCGTCAACTATGACTACCAGGTGTGGAAGGGGCAGGGCATCCTGAAGCCGCCAGCCAACGACACATTCGGCCGCTTTACGGGCGCGCGCGATCCTCGCCGCATGGCGATGACGCTGCGCTTCCAGTTCTAGCGCTCACGTAGTAAGGGCCGCCTGTGCGAAACCGCAGGCGGCCCTTTTTGTTTCCGTTGCTGATGGCGACGATTCGCTAGCCGTGGAGCAGGTCGCCAGACCTGCCATGCCGGCGGTCCCGCCGGCAGGACTGCCGGCGTTGCGAGCAAGACTGCTCGCCCACGTTGCCGTGCAGATTCAAGCGAGGGGTTACCCGCGCGGCTGCTATAATGGCTTCTCTCCCATGCCGATTCTAGATATTGACGAAATCCGCGGCATCTTGCCGCATCGCTATCCGTTTCTGCTTGTGGACCGCATCCTCGAATTGGAGCCGGACCGCATCGTCGGGATCAAGAACGTAACGTTTAACGAACCGTTTTTCGCCGGGCACTTTCCCGACTTTCCGGTCATGCCCGGCGTGCTCATCGTGGAAGCCATGGCCCAGGTAGCCGGTGTGCTGGTGCTCAAGGAAATCCCGGACCGCGCCAGCAAGGTGGTTCTACTGGCGGGCATCGACAACGCCAAATTCCGCAGGCCCGTGCGTCCCGGCGACCAGCTTCGCATCGAAATGAAGGTGCTGAAGAAGAAGTCCAGCGTGGCGAAAATGAGCGGACAGGCCACCGTGGACGGGGTGGTGGTCGCGGAGGTCGAGGTGCTCTGCAAGTTGGCCGACAGGGATGCCGGAGCCCCCCGGTGACATTCGATGGCGATCCATCCGACCGCCGTCGTTGACCCATCCGCCAGGATTGACCCAACCGCAGAGGTGGGTCCTTACTGCGTCATCGGCCCCGAGGTCGAAATCGGCGCCCGCACGCGCCTCATGGCGCAGGTCTACGTCGAGGGCCCGGCCTCGATCGGCGAGGACAACATCTTCTTCCCCTTTTCCTCCATCGGCGCCGCCTCGCAGGACATGAAGTACAAGGGCGAGCGGGCGGAGACGCGGATCGGCAGCCGCAATAAGATCCGGGAATTCGTCACCATCCACCGCGGAACCGAGGGCGGGGGACTGGTCACTTCCATCGGAGACGACAACTTGCTGATGGCCTACGTCCACGTGGCGCACGACGTACACATCGGCAACCATACGATCCTGGCCAATGGCGCCACGATCGGCGGTCACGTGACGCTAGGAGACTGGGCGGTGATCGCCGGTCTGAGCGGCGTGCATCAGTTCTGCCGCGTCGGCCGCCATGCCATGGTCGGCGCGGCCAGCGCGGTCACACAGGACGTGCTGCCCTATTCGATGACCGTCAGCGAGCGGCCTATCCACGTTTTCGGGGCCAACAAGACGGGCCTGGAGCGCCGGGGATTCACTGCCGGGAGCGTCGACAGCCTGCAGAAGGCTTTCCGGCTGCTGTCGCGCTCCGGCCTGAACACGACCCAGGCCATCGAGCGAATCCGGTCCGAGGTTCCGTCTACTCCCGAAGTGGAGGAGGTCATCGATTTCATTCGGGCCTCCGAACGTGGCGTAATAAAGTAGGGGCCGGGTTTGCCCTGGTCCGCGTGGCCACATGAAATACGCTCTCATCGCCGGCAACGGCCGTTTTCCGATTCTGGCGCTGGAATCCGCCCGCAAGCTCGGCCACGAGGTGGTCGCCATCGGGCTCAAGGAAGAGGCATCGCCGGAGATTGAGCCGCTGGCCTCGCGCTGCTATTGGATCTCACTCGGCGAACTCAGCCGGCTGATCGACATCCTGAAGAGCGAGGGGATTCAGGAAGTCATCATGGCGGGGCAGGTCAAGCACGCCCAGATCTTCTCTTCGATCCGCCCCGACTGGCGTCTGATCAAACTGCTCGCATCGCTGGCGTCGAAGAACACGGATTCGCTGATTGGGGCCGTCGCCAAGGTTTTGGAGAGCGAGGGCATTCGTTTGGGCGACTCGACGCGCTTGCTGAAGCCTCTGGTAGCCGAGGAAGGCACGCTCACGCGCCGCAAGCCAACCGAGGAGGAGGAAGCCGACATCACCTACGGACGCCGCGTTGCCGGCGCCCTGGCCGGCTTCGACATCGGGCAGAGCGTGGCCATTTCCGAGCGCGCCTGCGTGGCCGTCGAAGCCATGGAGGGAACCGACGCCATGCTCCGCCGCGCCGCCAGCCTGGTCAACGGACGCGCGCTCCGGCTGGTGAAAGTCTCGCGGCGGCGCGGGCATCTTCTGTTTGACGTTCCAGTGGCCGGCCCCGGCACCATCCAGGCGATGCAGGAAACTGGGACTACGGCGCTGGCGGTGGACGCCGGCCGCACCCTGTTGCTGGACCGCGACGAGATGCTGGCCGCCGCCGGCGAGGCGGGAATTGCGATCAAGGCGTACAGGCCCGACGAGAGAGTGGAGAAGTCATGAACAAGCTTCGCGTGGCGGTGGTGGGGGCAGGGGAGTTCGGCAAGCGGCACATGCGGGCCATCGCGCAGTCATCCCGCGCGAATTTGGCGGCGGTGGTCGATATCGATCCCGCGCGCGCCGCGGAAGCCGCTGCCGCGTATTCCTGCGAATTCCTGCCGGACGCGGGCGCGCTGGCGGGGCGCGTGGACGCCGCCGTGGTGGCCGTCCCGACGACGGCGCACGTGGAGATCGCCGGTGCGCTCCTCGAAGCCGGCATCGACGTGCTAGTCGAAAAGCCCATTGCCCCGGACCTCGCCTCCGCCCAGCGGTTGGTCGAGCAGGCGGAGAGCCTCGGGCGGGTGCTCCAGGTAGGTCACCTCGAGCGATTCAACCCCGCCGTGACTGCGTTGTGTGAAGTGGTCCGACTGCCGCTGTTTTTCGAAATACACCGGCTCAGCCCGTTCACCCCGCGTAGCCTGGATGTGGACGTCGTGCTGGATCTCATGATCCACGATATCGACGTAGTGCTCTCGCTGGTAGGCCGGATGCCCGAGGAGATTCGTGCCGCCGGGATCTCGATTCTCTCGCGCAAAGTAGATTTGGCGAACGTGCGCCTGGCCTTTCCGGGAGGCTGCGTCGCCAATCTGACCGCCAGCCGCGTCTCCACCGAACGGGTTCGCAAGCTGCGCCTCTTTCAGCCGCACCACTACCTTTCGCTCGACTACTCCCGCCAGGAGGTCTACTCGTTCGCTGTAACAGCGGACCGCCAGATCTCGTCCAACGCTTTGGCGGTGGAACAAAACGAGCCTCTGCGGCTGGAACTGGAGTCGTTCTTCGAGTGCGTAGGGACGCGCTCCGCGCCGCGTGTCACGGGCCGCGACGCCTGCCGTGCACTGGAAGTGGCTTTGCGTATCACAGCCGGCATTGCAGAACACGCTGCGATCGTCGCGCAATCCCTCGCGTCCGCTGGAAAGGCCTAGATGGGAGTGCCGGTCCATCCCGTACGCGCGGGCGGGGATGAATTGAATCTCTACCCGCAATACCAGACTCGCGAGAGCAGGGTCCGGGCTTGGTGGGCGCGCGCGGTTTCCGTGGGGCTGCACCTCACGGTTGTGTGCCTGATCGCCTTCACTCCGCTGGGGGGAGTCCGCGTACACGACATCAACCGCATCGTTCGCGAGTTGAGGGATCCCGTCAAGTTAATTGCTCCGCCGAGCGAACTGACCCAGAAGGCGCCCAACCGCGGCAGGATCGGCAAGGAGTTCAACCTACAGTCACTTATGCCGCGCCCGCCTGCCTTCATCCCGCCTTCTGTCGCGCCGGGGGCTCCGCCTTCCCTCGAATCCGTGCCGCTGATCGAGCCCCCCAAGCTCGCCTCAGGCCAGTCCCCGCGGCCGTTCGGGACCGACCTCTCGGTCCTGCCGCCCCCGCCTCCGCAGATCCAACCCGAGGAGAAGCCCAAGCTGGCTTTCGAGATTCCTCGTCCGGCTGAAACTAAGCCGCCGGGCAAGGGAACGTTTATGGCGCCGCCTCCATCGATCGCCGAGATGGGACGCGAGTTGGCCCGCGGAGCGAGGTCCGGGGGGCAGGCCGTCACCGACTATAGCGGCCTCCTGGGCGGGGCCCTCAATGCGCCCAACGAGCCTCTCCCCCCCGGCTCCGTGGGGTCCGGGCTCGAATTGCTGAGTGACAGCCGGGGGGTGGATTTTCATTCCTACCTGACCCAGATTCTGGCGGCCGTGAAACGCAACTGGCAGGCGGTGATCCCCGAGAGTGCCAGGCGCGGGGAACGGCGCGGAAGAGTAACGGTTCGGTTCTCCGTGAGCCGTGATGGGAAGGTGACGAATGTTCAGATCACCGTTCCGTCGGGTACGGAGGCGCTGGATTTAGCCGCGATCGCCGGGATCAGCGCCACTAACCCATTTCCGCCTCTGCCCGCGGAATACAACGGCCTGCCCATCCGGCTGCAGTTCGTCTTCCTCTACAACATGCGGCCGTTCTGAATCCGAAAGTGGCAGGCAACCACTCCTCACGGGTGCGGTTTGGAAACCCGCAGTGCAGGGTATATTGGAGAGCAGGAGTCCACCACATGACATACTACCTACGCATCTTTTTGGCCGTCGCCGTCCTGGTGTCCGCCGCCGGGTGTGCCCGCAAGCCGCCGGTCGAGGAGGCCAAAGCCTTCCTGGACGGGGCCGAGGCCAAGCTCCTCAAGCTCAGCGAGGAGGGCGGGCGCGCTGCCTGGGTGCAGGCCACCTACATTACCGACGATACCGAAGTTCTGGCGGCACGCGCCAATCAGCGGCTGATCGATGCCGCCGTGGAACTGGTCAAAGAAGGGTCGAAGCGCTTTGACGGGATCGAGCTTCCGGGCGATCTCGGGCGCAAGATGAAACTACTCAAACTCTCGCTCACCCTGGCCACTCCCGCCGATCCCAAGGAGAGCGAAGAACTCACGCGCATCGCTGCCGGGATGGAAGGCGCCTACGGCAAAGGGCGCGCGTGTTCGGAAGGGGTGACGGATCCCGCGAAGTGCCTCGACATCAACGCCGTCACCAAGGTGATGGCGGAGAGCCGCAACCCCGCTGAGTTGCTTAGCGTATGGCGCGGCTGGCATACGGTGGGGGGGCCGCTGCGCAAGGACTACACGCGCTTCGTGGAACTCTCCAACAAGGGCGCCAAGGAAATCGGTTTCGCGGATAGCGGCGCCATGTGGCGATCCAAGTACGACATGCCGCCCGATGATTTCTCGAAAGAGGTGGACCGGCTCTGGGAACAGGTGAAGCCGTTGTATCTTTCGCTGCACGCCTACGTTCGCAACCGCCTCCGCGAGAAGTACGGGGACAAAGTCGTGCCGGCCACCGGCCCCATTCCCGCGCACCTTCTGGGAAACATGTGGGCGCAATCCTGGGAGAACATATACCCTCTGGTTGCGCCGCCGAATGCCGATCCGGGCTTCGACCTGACCAAAATACTGAAGGCTCGTAAGATCGACGAGCATGAAATGGCACGCTACGGTGAACGCTTCTTTGTTTCACTCGGCTTTGCGCCGCTGCCGGAGACGTTCTGGGAGCGCTCGCTGTTCACCAAGCCGCGCGACCGGGAAGTGGTCTGCCATGCCAGCGCCTGGGACGTGGACAACCTCAACGACCTGCGCATCAAAATGTGCATCGAGCCCACGTCGGAGGACTTCATCACCATCCACCACGAGCTGGGCCACAACTTCTACCAGCGCGCGTACAACCAGCAGCCCATGCTGTTCCGCGACAGCGCCAACGACGGGTTTCACGAAGCGCTCGGCGACACCATCGCGCTGTCGATGACGCCGGAGTACTTCGTCAAATTGGGCTTCATCGATAAGGCATCCGATCCTTCCAAGGACATCGGCCTGCTGCTGAACAAGGCGCTTGAGAAGGTCGCCTTCCTGCCCTTCGGCATCCTCATCGACCAGTGGCGCTGGAAGGTGTTCTCCGGCGAGGTGACGCCCGAGAAGTACAACCAGGCCTGGTGGGAGCTCCGGCAAAAGTACCAGGGCGTGGCCGCTCCCATGGCGCGCAGCGAGAGCGACTTCGACCCCGGCGCCAAGTATCACGTGCCGGCCAACGTTCCCTATACGCGCTATTTCCTGGCGCACGTGCTCCAGTTCCAGTTCCACCGGGCGCTGGCGGAGGTGGCCGGCTGCAAGGAGCCGTTGAACCGCTGCTCAGTGTTCCAGAACAAGGAAGTCGGCGCGCGGTTGAACGCCATGATGCAGATGGGGGTGAGCCGCCCATGGCCGGAGGCGCTCAAGGCGCTGACCGGGCAAGATAAGATGGATGCCACGGCTATCATCGACTACTTTGCACCGCTACAGAAGTGGCTGGACGAGCAGAACAAAGGGAAACCCGTAGGCTGGTAGCGGCCGGCGCGCGAATTTCAACCACAAAGGCACAAAGACACAAAGGTCATAATTTGATTTCTTTGTGTCTTCGTGTCTTTGTGGTGGACTTATCCGTCCAGTTCGATTTCCTGGTGCTGCATGCCGCCGTACGGATACACGGCCACTTGCACGCCGGTACCCTTGTGCCGCTCCTTCAGCATCTTAATCACTTCTTCCCACTTGGTGGCGAATTGGGTTGTGGCCGCGGGGTAGCTGTTTTTCAGATTCTGGCTCAGGTACTGGGAGTAGACGATGAGACCAGTATTCTGTCCCATGCCGCCACCCACTCGATTTCTGGATGCGAACCAACTAGTTCCGCTCCGGCTGGCCGACCGATTATTCAGGAAATGAATTGGGTCCAGGGTCAGGGGATGCTGGACAATGAGCACTCCCGTGCCGCCGGGCTTGATCGAATAGCGTAGCCAGCGCGCCCCGTGAAACGCCTGGGCGTTCTGCGGATAGGCGTTGGACACCACGATGTCGGGATTCTGAAAGGTCTCGGTGCAATCGCTCTTGGCGGCCACCCGGACGGCTGCGTGGTGCGCTTCGACGATGTCGCCCGCGAAGACGTGAACGGGGCGAAGTTTCTCGTTGTACATGGTCTGGACGCTGAAATCGACCTTGGCCATGCGCGCGGCTTCAATCATGTCCAGCCGCATCTCGTTTTTGAAGATCCTGACCGGGCCCGCCGTCTTCGTCTGCCGCAGAAGGACGTTGTGGTTGTGTTCCACCGTTTCGATATGGGAAAGCCCCGGGAGAATCGCCTTCGCCCCCCCGCCGTAACCCGCGTCGTAGTGGACCTTGATGCCGCTGAGGGTGATCTTGAGGTCGGCCCCGAGAAAGTCCTGGTTGACCTGTACCACCGTCTTGAAGGTGGTGGTGCCGATCTCCTTGCAGCCGTAAAAGCAGCTGTGATTTTTCCAGGCGTACCGAGTGGCGATATCTTTCCCCAGCTTCCTTTGAACCTCTTCCGCGGTCATCGGCCGGTGGGTTGCGAATGACCCGAGGAAGAGGATGTTCTCGTCTTTGATGCCCGCGGCCTTCAGTTCGGCCAGGATGTGGGGCACGATGTAGAAAGTCGGGGTGGCGCGCGTGAGGTCGTCAAACGTGATCACCACGTTGTTCTTGCCCGCGGCAACCTCTCGCAAGGGAGGCGTGCCGATGGGTTTGCTAATTGCAGCCGCAATCCCCTGCGGCGTCAGAACCGCAGCCCCGTGGCCCTTCATGTGCTGAACGTGGATTTCCCAGTCGTTCGGGAAATCCAACCGCTCATCGAGGTTCCCTGCGAACTCGTGGGTCGGGATCACCACGCTGTGGGGGGTGGACCCCTTCAGTGCCGCGACCTGAGTCGGCTGATAGGCGCCGGACGCCAGTGCCGTGCCGATCAGCGGAATTGCGCTCGCACTGCCGGCGCTTTGCAGAAAACCCCTGCGCGAAAAAGTGGAAACGGGCATGGACTGCACCCTCCTCTTGGTGGTGAGCATAGCACAACCGCTGTCGTGTGCCGCAAACGGCCCATTTACACGTGTTACGCGATTCCGGGAGGTGGGCTCAAAACGCCAGCGAGAATCAAAACGCCAGCGAGAATATGAACTCGATCTGGTCGCGGCGTGAGTGTGTGGCGGGCACGTCGATGTTGAGGCCCAACCAGCGCGTGTAGCGCACCTCGGGGATCACGCGCACGCCCAGCGGATCGATGAGTTGTCCCCCGAACCCCGCCGTGATGCCCAACGCGGTGCGTTTGTAAGGGGGTTGCAGAGAGTTATTGTAAGTGACATTACTGTTCGGATCGGTCGTGATCCGTCTGGTCAGGATCTTGCGCACGGTGCGAGTATTCGGACCCGCCTCGAAGAACCAACGGCCGCCTCTGCGGTGGCGATCCTTGTTGTAGATGCGAGCCAGCACCGGGATGTCGAGGTAGCGGAGGCGCGTCCAGCCGTCGATGGTTGTCAGGGTCCGGTCATCCAGAACGGTGTTGGGATTGTCCGTCCCAGCCAATTGTGTTTCCGTGTAGTTGTATTCGGCCTTCCGGTAGAGGGCGTTCATGTTTACCGTCCATCTTTCCAGAATGGCGACCTGGAGCATCAGGCCCCCTCCCCCCCAATGTTGCCTGGACGTGGCTTCCATCGATGCCAGCAGCGGCGGAGTCGTCCGGGAAAACTCGGCATAGCCCGGCTTTATCGAGTTGAAGACCGGGATGGTCAGCGAGGCTCCGGCGGAGATGCGCCGCACATAGGCCCGCCGTTCCAGTTCGGCCGGTTCCGGCGCCTGGGCGTGAAGGACCGTTGCGGCGGCCAGCAGACCGCAAAGAAATAGAGAACGACTCACCGAGTACACCTCCCGAATCCCAAGGTCCATTATATCGGGCTGCCGGCATCGAGCGCCGCTCAGCCCAGGCTTTTCAGAAACTCGCGGAAGTTGGCGATGCTGACTTCGAGGTCTTCGCGTTGTTTCTGGGCGGCCGCCTCCCGGGCAACCTGAGGCAGGGCCGGAAGCGGCTTACCAGCCTCCGCCAGCGCCAGGAACCTCACGAATTCAGACGCGCGCACCTTCTGGTAGGGTTCCCAGAATTTGGGGTCGAAGATCCTGAGGGGGCGCTGCTGCATCACGATTACCTCGTGGGAGATGGCGCGGCCGGGACACAGCTCGATGAACTTGCGCACGTAATCCTGGATGCCGACGTTGCCTTCGCCGTACCGGACCCAGCGGACGACCACGCCTTCCGGAGCTCTCCACACGTAGCTATCCCGCAAGTGGCTGGTGAGTACGTACGGCGCCAGGGTCTCGAGTGTGACGTGCGGGTCCTCCAAGGTCCACAACGGATTGCCGGAGTCGAGGCAGGATCCGACGTACTCCTTGCCGGCCGCTTCGATGAGACCCTTCAGCTCCCAAGCCTGGAGGTCCCCCGCGTGGTTCTCGATGGCCACCTTCAGCCCGGCGTCCTGAATACGGCTTCGGCAGTTGCGCAGCACCTTGACCGTGTTCTCTATATGGCCCTCGATGGGAACCGCGCCCGTGCGGTCCGCCGACGATCCCAAAACCGCGCGCACGATCGGCGAGCCTACCGTGCGGGCCGCGACTACCATCCGGGTGAGCTGTTCTTCGGCGGTCCCTTGCGCCTTATCGAACATGCGCGAGCTGGGGCAGATGGACCTCATTCCCATCTCGACTTCGATGCCCAGTTCCTGCGCGCGCGCCCGCACCTTTTTCAAATGGTCTTCCTCGAGGCTCCCCATGAATTGAATCTCGGAGAAGTGCACCACCTTGGCGCCCAACTTGGAACAGTAGTCCAGGTGCTGGAAAGCGTCGAAACCCTGGGACCGTATGCTGTACAGGTCCACGCCGAAGCGGACCGGAGGCCTCTGTCCCAATCCGGCGGCCTGCGTCAGCGCGGCAGCCGTCACACTCATGAATTCTCTGCGGTTGATCATCGTTTCACCTGGCCTTCCAAAAAGGGTACCAGGAAATCCCTGCAATCCGCGCGGGCCCTGTCGCATGCCACAATTGAGGTTCGCGATGAACCCACGTTTCCTGGCGGCCCTGGGGTGTTACGGTGTGCTGGCCCTCATGGCCGGATTTACGCTCGATGCGATTCCGCGCGCCGTGGTCTGGTTGATTCTGGGCGGTCTCGCTGTCAAGACCTGGATCGACCAGATCAGGAAACAGCGCGAGTAGGTCTACACCAGCCCGGCGTCCCGCAGGAACTTCGCGGCTTCCTCGGGAGGCGTTGGGTTGATGTAGAAGCCCGTGCCCCATTCGAAGCCCGCCACTTTGGTCAGTTTCGGGATGATTTCGACGTGCCAGTGGTAGTACGTCATGGCACCCTCCTGGATGGGCGAGCTGTGAATCATCATGTTGTAGGCGGGGCGCTCCAGTACCTTGTCGATTTTCCGGATCACCGCCCGCTGCATCCAACCCAGGTTCTGAACCTCGGGGATCTCGATGTTCTCGAAATGTGAGCTGTGGCGCTTCGGAATGATCCAGATCTCGAAGGGGAAGCGCGATGCGTAGGGCGTGAGGGCGACATAGTGGCCGGTCTCCAGAATTATTCGGGAGCCGGTCTCCATTTCCTGCCGGATGATGTCGCAGTAGATGCATCGCTCGCGGTAGTCGAAGTAGCGCTTCGCGCCGTCCAATTCCTCTCGTGCTCTTTTGGGAACCACCGGCAGCGCGATGAGCTGCGAATGAGCGTGCTCCAGAGTGGCCCCCGCTCCGGCGCCGTGGTTCTTGTAGATGATGATATAGCGGAGGCGCGCGTCTTTGCGCAGATCCACGACGCGGTCGCGGAAGGCCCAGAAGATATCTTCAACCTGCTTGTCCGTCAGGTCCCCCATCGTCAGCATGTGATCTGGAGTCTCGATCAGCAACTCGTGGGCGCCGATCCCGTTCATCTTGTCATAGAGCCCGTCGCCCACCCGGTTGAGCTCGCCCTCCACGCGCAGGGCGGGGAACTTGTTGGGGACCACGCGCAACGACCACCCCGGCTCATTCGCGCCGCCCCCACTCGGCCGGTAAGCCAACACTTCGGGCGGTGTCTTGCTCTCGTGGCCGGGGCAGAATGGGCAGAAGTGGCCACCTGTCGGAACCACGTGCTCGCGCACGAAGTCGGTAGGGCGCATGGCCCTGTCGGCCGCTATGATCACCCAGCGGCCGGTGATGGGGTCTTTACGCCATTCAGGCAATTGTGGAAGTCCTCCCAGGAGCGAAACCTTCGAGCCTAGTATTATAAGCCTGCCCGGCCGTGAACGCAGCCTTGATGTGAGAAACGCTTGGCGGCCGGCTGGATATGACGTTGACCACGTCGAACCGGATTCGACTCCACGGCACGTCCGCCCGCCGGGCGTAGTCCCGGGCCGAGGACACCAAGGCGTCGCGCTTGGCTTGATCGATCGCGCGGTCCGGGCTTCCGTACTCGTCGCTCGCGCGGGACTTCACCTCCACGAAAACCAGCGTCTCGCGCTCCCAGCACACCAAGTCGATCTCTCCCGGGCCTCCGCGCGGCCGGTAATTCCTTGCCACCACCCGGTAGCCGAGGCCGCGGAGATATCGATGGGCCAGGTCCTCGGCTCTCCTTCCGGAGGCCATCGCCGGGGTCCAAAGACGTCTCCGCGCCCGGTCCCGAACCGCATCGGCAAACCGCAGCAGGAACTGGATCATGACGGTTTCTCGAATTCGAATTCCATCACTTTTCCCCGCACCACGAAGCACAGGTAGTATTCCCAAAAACGCCGGAAACGGGGGAAGTGGTTCACCAGGAACTCAAAACCGAGCATCCTCCAAAAGGCAAGTAGCTTGAGACGCACCGAAATCTCACGCAGCCTGAGCGCTGAGTAGTACCCGAAGCCTGCGTGATCTTCTCCAAAGTAGCGGAAAGAGAAGCTGTTCAGGTGCCAGCGGTGAGTGGGGTCGCAGAACGAACTGAAATCGGTGTAGTGGGGGGTGACGATGTAAATCCTGCCCCCCGGCCTCACCAGCCGGTGGAATTCCTCCATGCTGCGGATCACGTCGCTGACGTGCTCGATCAGGTGGACCGCCCGCAACTGGTCGAAAGCGCCGTCGGCAAACGGATAGGGAAACCGGTTCAGGTCGCAGATCACGTCCGCGCTGCTGCGAGGGTTCCAGTCTATCCCGATCGCCCCCGGGTGCTTGTTGATCCCACAACCGACGTCCAGAGTCCGCATGAAAGAAGGGGCGCGCCTTACTCGACCCATAAGCCGCCGCGCACGACCTTCCAGTGTACCTGCTGTGGCAGTATCGTGTGCCCCGGTCGCTGGCATCCGGGGCGCCGGCCTTTCTGCCTGGTCGCGCTCGAAACGGTCCGGCAATTGCTTGGTTTGATTCTGTAAAAACTGCCATGCCGCGGGCGGAATTGCCGCGTGTTTCGGGGAACCCGGCGTATAATCGCTTGCAGAGGAGGGGCAGATGTCCGAAGAGAACAAGGCAATCGCACGTAAGTTTTTGGAGGAGGCATGGAGTGAAGGCAAGTTGGACTACGTGGATCAATTTGTCTCCAGCGACTGCAAACTCCACGACCCCGTGTTTCCGTCGCTGACGTCCGGCAAGGACAACCTGAAACGTCACATCCAGATGTGCCGGAGCGGCTTCCCCGATCTGCGCTTTACGGTGGATGACGAGATCGCCGAGCGCAACGAGGTGGTGATTCACTGGACGGCGCGCGGCACGCACAAGGCTCCATTCCTGGGTATGGCGCCGACCAACAAGAAGGCCACCGTCTCGGGCACTTCGATCTACCGCTATCAGGGAGGCAAGATCGTCGAGACCTGGTCGGATTGGAACGTGATGACGCTCATGCAGCAGTTGGGCCTGAGCGTCACGCCCAAAGCCGAGGTTTATCGATAACCGGGACAGCACGCTCATTGGGGGGTGGGGATGTTCACTTCCGCATTCCCACCCGTTATGCTGAGGGGGTGGAAGGACTGCGATTCACCTGCCAGCCGGGCTGCACGAACTGCTGTCAGGTTCATGGCTACGTTTACCTGACCGAACACGACCTGCGCAAGGCGGCGGCCTTCCTGGGCCTGCGCCCTCGTGTCTTCGAAGCGAAGTACGTCTATCGCACGGCGCATCTGTTGCGCTTGCGCAAACCTCGTCACGCGCAATGCCATTTCCTCCAGGAGTGTGGCTGCGCGCTTCACCCGGCCAAGCCCGCGCAGTGCCGCATCTTCCCCTTCTGGCCGGAGTTGGTGGAATCGCGTTCCGCCTGGCGGGGAGTCTCGCGCTACTGTCCCGGCATTGGCCAAGGGAAGTTGGCGTCCCTGCAGGGCGTCCTGCGGCTCTCGGCCGAGATGCGCGAAGCGTATCCCGGAATGTACTCGTAACACAGAACTCAGAACACAGAACTCAGAACCAGAACAGAAGGAGAGTGACTCTAGTCGTGGAGCGCTACCACCGCGCTGACGTTGTCCGTGCCTCCGTGCGCGTTCGCCAGATCGATCAGCGCCCGTGCTCCGGCTTCGACATCCGCGCTGTGGCCGGCCAGGATGTTTTCGATCTCGCTGTCTTCGGCCATGCCCGTCAGTCCGTCCGTGCACAGCAGGAGCAAGTCGCCGCGCACCCATTCGAGGATCTGCACTTCGGCTTCGGCGTTTCCTTCGAAACCCAGGCTGCGTGTGATGACGTTGCGGAGGTGATGCGTGCGCGCTTCGGCGGGCGTGATGGTTCCCGCGCTCACCATGCGGGCGACCAGCGAATGATCCTCGGTCACGCGCCGCAGCTTGCCCTCATGGAGCAGGTATGCGCGGCTGTCGCCCACGTGCGCGAGCGCGAGCTCATCGCCGCGGCAGACTGCCACCACCGCCGTGGTGCCCATGCCGTGGAGAGTGGGGTCCGCGGCGGCCCGCTCGCGCACGGCGGCGTCGGCGCGACGGACGGCTTCGCCGAGCAGGCGGGGCGCGTCCAGAACCAGCGTCCCCGAGGCCGGCAGTTTCTCGCGCAGAAAAGCCGCAATGCTCTCGGCGGCCATGCCGCTGGCCACCTCGCCCGCGGCGTGCCCGCCCATGCCGTCGGCGACGATGAGGAGACCGGCATCGGGGTCCGCGAACACGGAGTCTTCATTGGCCGGGCGCACCTGCCCGGGATCGGTCACCGCAGCGGCCTTCATGTCCGCTATTCTCTCCTATTGCGGCGGCCTGTGTGCTAGCATGATCGGGTCACCATCCGCGATGCGCTTTCCAGGCAGTCACTTCTTCAAAAACCTCGTCGAACGCCGCAGCCTCCTCTTTCAGATGGTTCGCCGCGACTTCGAGAAGCGCTTTATTGGATCCGCGGCGGGCTGGCTGTGGGGGGTGGTCCATCCGATCGTCCTGCTGCTGAGCTGGACATTTGTCTTTGGTTTTGTGCTGAAGGTGCCCGCGGGCGACGGCATCCAGAATTATTCGCTGTGGCTGTTCGCCGGCTTTCTGCCGTGGCTCCTGTTTCAGGACACTGTCACGCGGTCCTCCACGTCGCTGATCGAGCAGACCAACCTGCTGAAGAAGACGATTTTCCCCTCGGAGATTGTGCCTCTCTCGATTTTCCTCTCGTCGCTGATCCACCATGCCATTGGTCTTGCCCTGGTGGTAGGGGCTGTAGCCGTCTGGCTGAACCACATCAGCGTCATGTTGATGTTCCTCCCGATCTACATGCTGGTGGTAGGACTGTTGGCGGTGGGCATCGGCTGGATCGTGGCCGCGCTGCATGTTTACCTCAGGGACACAGCCCAGGCGCTCGCCGTCCTGATGACGCTGTGGTTCTGGGTCACGCCCATCTTCATCCCGGAATCCTCCTATCCCGCAGGTTGGCCACGATTGCTGATCGCCGCCAACCCGATGGCCTACGTGGTGCGCGGCTACCGCGCGCTGCTGCTTACCAATCGCCCGCCGGATTTCCCGGAGCTGGCCATCGCCATGACCTTCGCCGTCGTCGCTTTCTTCCTCGGGGGCCTGTTCTTCCGGTACCTCAAGCGGGGCTTTGCGGACGTGCTTTAGGGATTCGAAATCGGTTACCCTACGACTATGAGACTGTGTTGCGTATTGTTGCTGCTGGGAGCATCGGCCTGGGGCGCTACTCTGAATCTGGGTAAGCCGCTGACCGTGAAAGAGCCCGTGTCGATTCAGAAGGTGATGTCGGCCAAGGACAGTTTTCTGGGGAAGACCGTTCAGGTCAAAGGCACGGTCGTTGACGTCTGCCAACAGATGGGCTGCTGGATGGAATTGGTGGAGCCCTCCACGGGCGCGCGTATGCGGATTAAGGTGGAAGACGGAGTGATCGTGTTCCCCAAGGATTCGGCAGGAAAGACCGCCACCGTCGAAGGGGTTTTCGGCAAGGTGGAGATCAGCCGCGAGGAGGCCGTGGCCCAGGCTCGGGAATCGGCAGACGCCAACAAGCGGAAATTCGACCCGGCCACGATCACGGGTCCCGTTACGATCTACCAGATCGCGGGCACCGGGGCGGCCATCACCGACTGAAGCGGAAGCGGTTCGGCGCGTGACGGTGCCTGACGAAATCGTGTACCCTACGACTGATGGACGTTTCCCGTCGTAGTCTTCTTCTGGCAAGTGCCGCGCCCCTGCTGGCGCAGAATCGTGTCGCGCCGCGGCCGAACATCCTCCTGATCCTTGCGGAGAGCCTGCCGGCTTTCGCGCTAGGGTGCTACGGTAACCAGGAGATCCATACGCCGAACCTGGACCTGCTGGCGCGTGGTGGCACCTTGTTCACCTTCCACGCCGCCTGCGCGCCGTCCCCGAGGGCCGGGCGGGCATCGCTTCTCACCGGTCTCGTCCCGCTCCAACACGGCGTCGAGGAGCAGCCCGCGCCCGTGCCGGCTTCGTTCGCCAGCGCGACCATGGTCTCCGATCTGCTTGCCGGCGCCGGCTACCACTGCGGCTACGTGGGATTGTGGGGTTTGGGAGACGATGCCAAGCCGCAGCACGCGTTCCAACAGTGGGACACGCAGCCGGGCTCGCCTACTCCCAGAGCCGTGCGGTTCCTGGAGCAGCAGAAGCCGGACCAACCTTTCTTCCTGGTCGCCAGCTACCCCAACCCCCGCGAACCGTATACCGGCCTTCCTCAGGCGTACTACGACAAGTATGCCGCCACCCGGTTCGACTCGCAGGGTTGGCTGCCCGCCGCTCGCAACGCGTCGGCAGGCAAGGAGTACCTGAGCGACATTGTGGGCAGCTTGCGGAAATGCGCCGCGGCCATCACGGCCTTCGATAGCGAGATTCCCGCGCTGATCAAGGCCCTGGACGCACGCAAACTGCGCGAGCGCACGGTGGTGATCTTCACCGCGGGCGCCGGTCACTTGATGGGACGCCACGGGCTGTGGGGCTCCGGCAGGGCGAGCAATCCGGTGAACATGTACGAAGAGGCCGTCATGACGCCGATGTTCTGGAACTGGCCGGGCAAGATACCGGTCGAGGGCGTGCGTCCGGAAGTGATCAACGGAGACGATCTTTTTCCATCGTTGTGCGACGTTGCCGGCATCAAGCCCCCCGCAAAACGTCCCCTGGACGGCCGCAGCTACGTGTTGCCGGTTAGCAACAAGCCGCTCCCCAAGAATGCGCCCTGGCGCAATCTGGTCTTCAGCCAGTGCGGCAACACCGAAATGGTTCGCAACGCGCGCTTCAAGGTAGTGGTGCGAGACGGCGGCAAGGGCCCCGGTGAGCTGTACGATCTGCGCAAAGATCCGCGCGAGCTTGTCAACCAATACGACAACGCCGAGTACGTCAGCTTCCGCTCCGCGATGATGCGCGACCTCGAGCAGTGGCGCAAGAAGTACACCTGAGCCGCGGACGAGACGACCGCTTGGGTACAAGCGGTTTTCGAGACAGGCGCTGTTGAGCCTGAAGGACTTCCGGCGAAACCGCCGCTTGGGTACAAGTGGTGAGGGCGTCTAACCGATCAAAGCGTTTCCCAAGTGTCCGTAATATCTGTCGGTTCATTCCCCCACCTCCTCTCTCATGATTGCACGAGGGTAGAGGGGAGCCGCGATTGGAGACGCCGGCAAATGCCGGTGGGAGCAATAGAATCAAGCAGCTAAAAAAAGTGGGCGGAGCTGTGAACGGGAACCGTGCGGCCCGCGGCGGGTGGTGGCTGAAAACAACCAACAGCGGCTGAACCCGGCCAGCGGTCAGGCCGCATCTTCATGGAAATCTAACTACTTAGCGACTGGCATCCTACCTGCAATTGATCATCTTGGCAGGAGGTTTCGAGAAACATATGTTACGCGCAGGAAACTGGATGGTTCCCGTGGCGCTGGCGTTCTTGGTCGCAGGGGCGCTACCGGGATTCGGGCAGGACGCGAATGCGCCGTCGGATGAGCAAACCACCGGATGGCGGCGCTTCGACGAGGCGCCGCCCGTACCCGCGTCGCTGACTCTCCCCGCTGGTACGTGGGTGAAGGTTCGAATCGACCAGGTAATCGCGAGCGATCGGAATCAGGTTGGGGACGGGTTCACGGCGACTCTCGCGGAGCCGTTGGTTGCCAGCGGGCTGGTGGTTGCGCGCCGGGGCCAGACCATCGGCGGCCGGGTGGCTGAAGCGGACAAGGGGGGCAAGGTCAAGGGGACTTCCCACCTGGGCCTGGAGCTTGATGAGCTTAGGCCTTGTCGATGGGCAACAGGTTCCGATCCACACGCGCCTGGTCGAATACTCGGCAGGCACATCCAACGGAAGGGACGCAACCGCGGTGGTGACCGGTGCGGGCGTGGGTGCCGTGATTGGCGCGGCTGCGGAAGGTGGTGGATTCGGCGCGGGCGTGGGCGCCATCGCGGGGGCCGCGGCTGCCACGGTGGGAGTCCTGGCGACGCGGGGCCGGGCGACCGTCGTCTATCCCGAGGCGCTGCTCACGTTCCGCCTGGAGCAGCCATTGACGATTTCCACCTCCAATAGCGCTCAGGCATTCCGGGCGGTTGCACCGACTGATTACCAGCAGCGGACCTTGCGCCAGACGGCGCGGGCGACTTCGCCTCCTCCAACTCCCTACTACTATTGGGACCCGTGGTACATGGGCGGCTACTACTACCCGCGTTACTTCTATGGCCCGAGCATCTACTTCTCCACAGGCCCACGGTTCTTCGGCGGCGGCGGTGGCTTCCGCGGCGGCGGAGGCTTCCGCGGCGGCGGTGGAGGCCGTCACCGCTAAGTGCGGTCCAGGCTCCAGGGGCCGGCGCCTACAATGAGCAGGAAAGCCGACCCCAGGAGCATGGCGTAGTCCACGCGCGCCTCGTGCGCCATACTCCAAAAGCCCTGGGATTCGAGTATGGGGAGCTTGGTGGTGGCGATGGCCACCAGCATGTCGACGATCAACGGGATCGCTGCCAGGCGCGTGAGCAAGCCGGCCAGAAGCATCAGCCCCCCGGCAATCTCCACCACCCCCACGAACGGCGCCATCACTTCCGGGGCGGGGATGCCGATCTTGACGAAGCGGCCGACGCCCAGCGCGGCCGGAAACAGGAACTTCTGAATCCCCTCCGATAGGAAGACGCCTCCCACCACCAGCCGGATGAGAATCGTGGCAGGATGGGCGCTCGTGGAACGGACTCGATCGAGCATTCGCATGGAGTTTCCCTAGAGGAAGACCGCTCTTACGTTCGCGGCTCCGATCAGAGCCCCAAACGTGAGAGAGGGGTCGTATAAAGGTGCTAGCCGACGCAGGCGACGAAAAACGATCGCCTGCGCCACCGGGAGTGTCTCACGCCAAGACGCCAAGGCGCAAAGACCTAAAGGTGTTTCTTTGCGTCCTTGCGGCTTTGCGTGAGAATGGCAGGAGCGCAGTGGCGAACTGTTCCACAGCAATCTTTCCACGCGGAGAAGAAATGGCGCTGCTGTAGTACCAGTCATAATGGGCATTCTGTTTGACTCAGACCACTAGTCTGGCACGGCCGCCATCCAGTAGCCGGGCCGGGTCAAGATGTTGACATCCCGGCGAGCACGACCGCTGCGGTCCATTACATCCACTTTGATTTCGTGCCAGCCCGCTTCCATCTTGTTGTCGGGTTTGTAACTGAGCGTGTACTGGCTGTGTAGTTCCTCGCCCACCTTCTGGATTGCGGTTTCCAGGTCCTTCTGCGTGATAAACGGGAACTCCCGGCCTCCCGTGTACTTGGCGAAGACTTCGACCGGGTTGGCGATGAAGATCCCCTTGGCCTGCTTGAAAATCTCGACGAACGCCGGGATGAAGCTGATCGAGTTCGCCGAACCGGAGACGCTAGCGCGCACGTTGTCCGGCGTCGGAGGCACATTCGGGGGCAGCGGCCTGGCCCCCGCCGGGTAGGGGTCCGGCCGCGGAGGCGGGGCCTTGGCGGTGAGCGTAGTGATCAGCCGGTTGATGACGACGGGGTACACGAGAACGTTCGCGAACTGCGCCGCCGCGAGCACCTCGCGAGTCTTGTTCTCGCTCGATCCATCGATTGTTTCACTCACCAGCATGAGAATCCTGCGGCGGTTGGGGGGCCGGGTCGAGAGCATGTGGATGGCCTCCATCGCGGCGTCAATCATGCGGTGACTCTGGCTGCCAGGCTTGAGCTTCTCCATCCCCTTGGAAATCAGGTCGGGGTCGGAAGTGAAGTCCTGGAGGGTCTGGATGCGGTGGTCGAAGCTGAGGATGGCCACCTCCCCCTGCTCGCCAACGACCATGCCCTGCAGAAGAGACGCGACCTTCCTGATCCTGGGGAGGATCGCTTCGGTCTCCGCGTTGGCCTGCACGGCCACCACCAGCGAAATCGGAACGTAGGAGATGTCGACGCTGATGTCCTGGGGTCTGGCGTTGTCGTAGAGGCGAAAATCGCTCGGCTTAAGGTTGGTGACGTAGGCGCCTTCACCGTCCGTGACAGTGACTGGAGCCGCCACCACGTTCACCGTCGCCCGAATCACAGGGACTTCCGTTTGCTGGGCGGACAGAGAGAGCGCTACACCTGCCAGGAGCAACTTGGAGATCGACATGTCTGTATGGGGGACGCCGCGCACCCGTGTCCCGTTTCGGCGCCGCTACCTCCAAAATAGCACCGGGCCGGATCCGCTGCCGCCGGCCCACCATCTTGTAGAATCAACTGGGAGGCTTTCTGATGCCTGTCGATCATTTATATCGCCAGCTCCAGCAGCACCTTGACCATGGGCCCGTGGGTTTTCCCGCCACTGAATCCGGAGTGGAAATCCGCATTCTGCGGCACCTCTTCACTCCCGAGCAGGCCGGAATCGCGCTCGAGTTGAGCGCCATCCCCGAGCCGGTCGCGGTGGTCTACAAGCGTCTCCAATCGAAGATGTCGCTCGCCGACTGCACCCAAGCCTTGGACCAAATGGCCGACAAAGGGCTCATCCACCGGCTCCCGATCCGCGGCGAGGTGCATTACTGCAAGATGGTCTTTGCCATCGGGATCTTTGAACGGCAGATCAACCGCTTGACGCATGAGTTCGAGAAGGATGCCCGCGATTACATGCACGGCGCATTTGCCGAAGCGTTCCATTCGAAGAAGACCACACAACTTCGGACAGTCCCCGTCCATCAGAGCATTGCCGTTGGGCACAACGTGGCAACCTATGACGACATCCGGGGATTCGTCAAGCGCTCGGACGGACCCTTCGCGAAGATGAACTGCATCTGCAGACAGGGAAGCGATCTATACCGGGAGAAATGCAAGCAAACCAATCTTCGTGAGAATTGCCTCATGATGGGCATGGCCGCCGAAACCATGGTCGGCCATGGCGCGGCGCGCTTCATCAGCCGGGAGGAGATGCTGCAACTGCTGGACGCGGCCGACCAGGAGGGCCTGGTGCTGCAACCGGAGAACACCAAGACGCCGCTGTTCGTTTGCTGCTGCTGCGGTTGCTGCTGCGGAGTGCTAGGGTCGGCCAAACGGTTCCCTCGTCCGGCGGATTATTTCAGCGCCAGTTTCCGCGCGGAGGTGGACGCCGGGAGTTGTGCATCCTGCTGGATGTGCCGGGAGCGCTGCCAGATGGAAGCGATTCTCGAGGTGGACGGCAAATGCCAGGTGGATGAAGCCCGCTGCATCGGCTGCGCACTCTGCGTGACAACCTGTCCCAGCGGCGCCCTCAAGCTGAAGCCGAAGGCGGCCCCGAAAATCCCCCCGGACGACACACAGGCTTTGTACATCAAGCTTCTCCGGGAGCGCTACGGCCCGCTGGGAATGGCGAGCCTGGGTGGGCGCAAGCTGCTGGGCATGAAATTCTGAGAGACAGGCGAAACCGCCTGTCCCTGGAGCAGGCTGCCGGCGGTGCGGCATAATCGAGGCATGAAGGTTTTGTTTCCGCTTGTGCTCGTCTTGGGGATGGTGTGTTTCGCCGCCGCCCCCCAGAAAATCTTTCCCTATGCGTACGATCAGTACGATTTCTCGAACGGCCTGCGCCTGATTACCGTCCCGACCGACTATCCGAACGTGGTGGCGCTCTACATTGTCGTGCAGACGGGCTCGCGCAACGAGGTCGAGCCCGGGAAGAGCGGTTTCGCGCACTTGTTCGAACACATGATGTTCCGCGGAACGAAGTTGTTCCCGCCGGAGAAGTACGAGGCGGTCATGAAGGATGCCGGGGCCGCCTCGAACGCCTACACGACCGACGACCACACCGCCTACCACGCGACGTTTTCCAAGGACGACCTGGAGACCATTCTGCGGATGGAGGCGGACCGTTTTCAGAACCTGGAGTATTCGCGTGACGTCTTCCGGACCGAAACGCTGGCCGTCCTGGGCGAGTACAACAAGAACAGCGCTTCGCCGAGCCAGAAGCTCTACGAGGTCCTGCGAGATACGGCCTTCGACAAGCACACCTACAAGCACACGACCATGGGCTTCCTGAAGGACATCGAGGATATGCCCAACCAGTTCGACTACAGCCGGCTCTTCTTCGACCGGTACTACCGCCCGGAGTACACTACGATCATCGTCGCCGGTGACGTGAATCAGTTGCGCGCGCGCGCACTGGTCGACAAGTACTGGGGGAGCTGGAAGCGCGGTAATTTCCGCGCCGAGATCCCCGCCGAACCGGCGCCGGGCGGCCCGCGCACCAACGAGGTGAAGTGGCCCACCTCCACTTTGCCCTGGGTTGCCGTCTCCTTCCGAGGTCCCGCCTATTCGGACACCGAGGAAGATCAGGCTGCGTTGGACATCCTCGCGTTCCTGGCCTTCTCGCCGGCATCCGAGCTCTACCAGAAGCTCTACATCCAGGAGCAGAAAGTGGACAGTCTGTCGGCGGACAACCCCGATCGCGTCGACCCGAATCTCTTCACCATCATGGCCCGCGTCAAGAAGGAAAGCGACCTCGCTCAGGTACAACAGGAGATCCTGGCGACCTGCGAGCGCTTTAAGGAAAAGCCCGTCGAGGCGGACCGCCTGGAGGCGGTGAAGAAGCACCTTCGATACGGTTTCGCTCTGCAGATGAACAACAGCGAGGCCATCGCCTCGACCTTGGCCCGCTACATCGCGCTACGGCGCACGCCGGAGACGCTCAACCGTCTGTATGAACTGTACGCGAAGGCGACGCCGGCGGATATCCAGAGGATCGCCGGAAAGTACTTCATAGAGAAGGGGAGGACCATCGTCACGCTCCAGGGAGGGACAGCCAAATGAAAGTTGCACTCGCAGCCCTCGCATTGATTGCCGCAGCCACGCTGCACGCCCAGCCCAGGGTGGTTGCGCTACGTTCGCAGTCGCCTTTGGTGACGTTTCGGGTGGTGTTTCTCACGGGGGCCGCTCACGATCCCGCGGACAAGCCGGGCGTGGCAACCCTGACCGCCTCCATGCTGGGGCAAGGCGGCACGAAGCAGATGACGTACAAGCAGATCGTGGATGCCATGTTCCCCATGGCCACGTCTGTTTCGGACAATGTCGACAAGGAAATGACCGTCTTCTCGGCCACCACCCACGTCGACAACCTGGAAGCTTTCTACAAACTCTTTCGTGCCATGCTGCTGGAGCCCGGTTGGCGGAAGGACGACTTCGAACGGCTCAAGGACGACACGGTCAACTATCTGCGCGTGTCGCTTCGCGGCAACAACGACGAGGAGTTGGGCAAGGAAGTCCTCTACAACGAACTCTATGCCGGGCATCCCTACGGGCATCACAGCGCGGGCGCTGTCACCGCCCTCAAGAAGATGACCCTTCAGGATTTGCAGGCCTTCTACAAGGCGCACTACGCGCAGGACAACCTCATCCTGGGCATTGCGGGAGGCTATCCCGAGGCGTTCCTGGAGCGCATGAAGAAGGATTTCCAGCAGCTCCCGGCGAAGCAGGGCGCCACACCGCCAGGAAGGCGCCCGCGCCTCGACAGGGAATCCGGCTGACCATGGTGGAGAAGGACACGCGGTCGGTGGCCTATTCCATCGGGTTCCCGATCGATGTCAGGCGCGGCCATCCCGACTATCCCGCGCTGCTGGTAGCGCAAGCGTACTTTGGCCAGCATCGAACCAGCGGCGGCCGGCTGTACACCCGCATGCGGGAGATCCGGGGACTCAACTACGGGGACTACGCTTACATCGAGTACTTCCCCAGCGGCATGTATCGCTTTGAACCGGAACCCAATCTGGGCCGCCTCAGTCAGATATTCCAGATCTGGATCCGGCCGGTGGAGCCGCCGACGGCCCAGTTCGCCTTGCGCCTGGCTCTGTTTGAATTCGACAAGTTCGTCCGCGACGGACTCTCGAAGGAGGACTTCGAACGCTGGCGCAACTTCGTATCGAAGAACGTCAACCTGCTCGTCAAGACTAAGAGCGCGGAACTGGGCTACGCCATCGACAGCCTCTATTACGGCATCCCCGAATACGGCAGCTACGTCCGGAACGGCCTTGCCAAACTCACCGTGGCAGACGTGAACCAGGCCATCCGGAGGCACCTCCAAACCCGGAACCTCCAGGTGGTTGCGGTGGCGAAGGGTTGCGAGGAACTGAAGCAGAAGTTCCTCTCGAACGCGCCTTCCCCAATGACCTACAACTCTCCCAAACCGAGTGAAATCCTGGCAGAGGACAAGCTGGTCGAACAGTTCAAGATCGACTGGGAACCCAGCGCAGTCAAGGTCTTACCGGTGGACGGGGTGTTCGAGTAGGCCCCGGTACTAGGTCCTTGTACTAGCCTAAAGACCGGGGCGTTACGGGACTTTGGTTACTGGCGCAGGCGCCTCTCGAGGTGCTTTGCTTGAGTATATGGAGACAGAAGTCGAGCGGCGCTCGACCCGGCGCTACCCCATGGTGCACGAGGTCCACTACAGTGTGCTGGGCGCCCGGAAGGTCATGGAGGGTACAGGCACCACCGTGAATATGAGCAGCCGCGGCGTGTTGTTCAGCACCGATCAATCCCTGCCGGCCGGCAGTCCCCTGACGCTGGAAGTGCAGTGGCCCGTGCTCCTCGACAACGCCAAGGCGTTGAAGTTGGTGACCCACGGCAGAGTGGTCTGGTGCGACGGCTCGCGCGCCGCCGTGGAGTTCAACGACTGGGAGTTTCACACTCGCGGCGGCAAGCGGCGGTAGCAGATCGCCGGACGCGTGCCGGCATCGCAATCGCCGATCTACTCCTCTTGGCCCGGCTGTGCCTTGTGCTTGGGTTTCTTGCGGCGAATCCTCGGCTCAATGGGGTGTGAGGCGGGCACCGCCCCGACGCGCTGGCGCGCCAGGCGGCGCACGGCCTTTCCCCGATCGTAGCTCTTGTTCCTCCGCGGCATCTCAGTTCTGAGTGTAGTGTGTGACCGACGCGGTCAACAAGACCCACTCGTCCTGTTCCAGCCTGTGTGCGACGGCCAGCGAGGCGGCATCGAGAGCCTCCGACAGGCGAGGCACGTCCATTGCCGTGAACCCGCCGAGCAGAGCCCGGCCGCCCGGCTTCAATACCCGGGCGATGTCCCCAGCGAGGGTCACCAGTGTCGCGGCGTTGAGGTTGGCTGCCACGACGTCCACGGAAGCGCCGCGCAGGCTGCGCGCGGAACCCAGAAACAAAGGGACCCGGCGCTCCGTGTACTCCCGGGCCGCCCGCGCCGCCTCTTCCTCGATGTCGCAAGCGAGAACCGTGCGCGCTCCCAGGAGCAGAGCAGCCGCGCAGAGTATCCCCGAACCTGTCCCGAGATCCAGAAGCGCATCGGCGGGTCGAAGTTCGCGCTCGAGCGCTGCCAGCATGAGCTGCGTCGATGCATGCAACCCCGTACCGGAAGCCGTGCCCGGAGGCATCGGCATCCGCAGGCGGCCCGCGGGCGCCCGGTCGTCGCACCAGGCTGGGACCAGGAAGAGACGCTCTCCGGCTAAGACAGGCTTCCATTGAGCGCGGGCCACGGCGACCCAGTCCTGGGCCTCGTACGGGTCGATCACCGGGCTGTAAGCCGGCAGGCGCTCGGCGATTGCGGCGGCTCGCGCGGAGTCCTCAAAGAAAGCTCGCAGCAACGAGCGGCCGCCTGCCTGGTCCTCTTCGATCAAACCCAGCATGCCACTGTCGTCCAGTTCGGCGGCCAGGAGTTCCTTCTCATCGCGACTGCACGACAGCGTCAGAATAACCGGCATAAACAGAGACTAGTGGTCTTCGTCATGCAGAATGCGCCTTATGTTTCGTGGAGCAGACGATCGTTTTTTGTCGTCTGCTATGCCTGGCAACCCGAAAACGGCAGA